>NZ_CAXXRO010000002.1:7500-1400563 GCF_963675105.2 Desulfogranum marinum | reverse complement strand
TGAGCGACGACCCTTCCATGCGGAATCGCCGGATCACTAAGACCTACTTTCGTACCTGCTCGAGATGTCTCTCTCGCAGTCAAGCTCCCTTATGCCTTTACACTCTATGGCTGGTTTCCAATCAGCCTGAGGGAACCATCGCGCGCCTCCGTTACTCTTTGGGAGGCGACCGCCCCAGTCAAACTACCCACCAGACACTGTCCCGGATCCCGATAAGGGACCGCGGTTAGAGTTCAAAGATAACAAGGGTGGTATTTCAAGGACGACTCCACACACACTAGCGTGCATGCTTCAAAGTCTCCCACCTATCCTACACATATTATCCCTAAACACAATGCCAAGCTATAGTAAAGGTTCACGGGGTCTTTCTGTCTTGTTGCGGGTAACCGGCATCTTCACCGGTACTACAGTTTCGCTGAGTCTCTGGTTGAGACAGTGGGGAAATCGTTACGCCATTCGTGCAGGTCGGAACTTACCCGACAAGGAATTTCGCTACCTTAGGACCGTTATAGTTACGGCCGCCGTTTACCGGGGCTTCGGTTCAATGCTTCGCTTGCGCTAACACGTCCCCTTAACCTTCCGGCACCGGGCAGGCGTCAGACCCTATACTTCGTCTTACGACTTCGCAGAGTCCTGTGTTTTTAGTAAACAGTCGCTCCCCCCATTTCACTGCAACCCCCGTAGGCTCATTATTGTAAAAAAAATCACCTTGAGGGCACACCTTCTCCCGAAGTTACGGTGCTATTTTGCCGAGTTCCTTAACCAGAGTTCTCTCAAGCGCCTTGGTATATTCTACCTGTCTACCTGTGTCGGTTTGCGGTACGGTCACCAATGTGAATGTATACGAGGCTTTTCCTGGAAGCATGGAATCAACCACTTTGTAGCCCATTTGGGCTTCGTCATAACGCCTCAGTGTTAACAAGATTCCGGATTTACCTGGAACCTCCACCTACACGCTTAAACCAGGACAACCAACGCCTGGATGGCATATCCTTCTCCGTCCCCCCTTATACAATCTCCACATCAGCGGTACAGGAATATTAACCTGTTTCCCATCGACTACGCTTTTCAGCCTCGCCTTAGGGGCCGACTAACCCTGAGCAGATTAACTTGACTACAGGAAACCTTAGACTTTCGGCGAAAGGGTTTCTCACCCTTTTTATCGCTACTCGTGTCAACATAAGCTCTTGTGATATCTCCAGCACACCTCACGATGCACCTTCTCAGACCTACACAATGTTCTCCTACCATCAAAACATAAATATTTCGATTCGTAGCTTCGGTACCATGCTTGAGCCCCGTTACATTTTCGGCGCGAATTCACTAGACCAGTGAGCTGTTACGCTTTCTTTAAAGGATTGCTGCTTCTAAGCCAACCTCCTGGTTGTCTGAGCAATTTCACCTCCTTTTCCACTTAGCATGGTTTAGGGACCTTAGCTGACGATCTGGGTTGTTTCCCTCTCGACCACGGAACTTATCTCCCGCAGACTGACTCCCGCGATGGAACTTGACGGCATTCGGAGTTTGCATGGAGTTGGTAATCCGGTGGGACCCCTAGTCCAAGCAGTGCTCTACCTCCGTCAGTCATTTCGCGAGGCTATACCTAAATATATTTCGGAGAAAACCAGCTATCACCGAGTTTGATTAGCCTTTCACTCCTATCCACACCTCATCCAAGCAGTTTTCAACCTACAATGGTTCGGGCCTCCAGTCGATGTTACTCGACCTTCACCCTGGACATGGATAGATCACCCGGCTTCGGGTCTACCCCATGCAACTCGACGCCCTCTTAAGACTCGCTTTCGCTGCGGCTACACCTAACGGCTTAACCTCGCTGCATAGGATAACTCGTTGACTCATTATGCAAAAGGCACGCTGTCACCCAAATAAATTTGAGCTCCAACTGCTTGTAAGCTGACGGTTTCAGTTTCTATTTCACTCCCCTCCCGGGGTTCTTTTCACCTTTCCCTCACGGTACTGGTTCACTATCGGTCACTAGGGAGTATTTAGCCTTGGAAGATGGTCCTCCCAGATTCCCACAAGGTTTCACGTGTCTCGTGGTACTCGGGGACACCCTAGGGTGAATCAAGATTTCGCGTACCGGACTATCACCGTCTATGGTCGGCCTTTCCATACCATTCCGCTATCTCTCATCAATCCCACATCGGGGCCCCACAACCCCTACAAGCAAGCTCATAGGTTTGGGCTAATCCGCGTTCGCTCGCCGCTACTGACGGAATCTCGTTTGATTTCTATTCCTAAGGGTACTGAGATGTTTCACTTCCCCTCGTTCGCTTTTATTACCTATGTATTCAGTAATAAATGATAGAGTTTGAACTCTACCGGGTTGCCCCATTCGGAAATCTCCGGGTCAAAGCCTGTTAGCAGCTCACCGAAGCTTATCGCAGCTTTCCACGTCCTTCATCGCCTCCTAGTGCCAAGGCATCCGCCGTCAGCCCTTAGTAGCTTAACCATAAGTCTTTTGTAAACTAAGTTATAACTCTAAACGCTATTTTTGTAGTACTCCCTCTCCTGTATTTACTTCTCACACTGACCTGACGGCCCTCGGTGAACATACAAAAAAGGGTCTACGATTTAGATACCCTGCTATTCAATTGTCAAAGATCTGTAAACTTATCTAAAAGTTTAAAGTTAGCACATGATTACAAAAAAATAATCATAGGCTAACCTTATGCTTTTAAAATGGTGGAGGTGAACGGGTTCGAACCGATGACCTCCTGCGTGCAAGGCAGGCGCTCTCCCAGCTGAGCTACACCCCCGTTTTAAACACTACTACATGCCCCATCTTTATTTGTTGTTCTCAGCCCGCATAGCATACCTATAGCGATCTGAGAACAACAAACAAACCTGAAGCACGTAGAAGCGTTTAAATACGCTCTCCGCTAACTCCAGAAAGGGGAGTAAAACCTGGATCAACTCAACCTGGTGGGCCTAGGTGGACTTGAACCACCGACCTCACGCTTATCAGGCGTGCGCTCTAACCAAGCTGAGCTATAGGCCCATGACCTTGATCTCTCAAAACTGAACAGTAAAACAAGCGGGGTTGATCCCTTTGCAGTCTAAGCTGCATATCCTTATAAAGGAGGTGATCCAGCCCCAGGTTCCCCTAGGGCTACCTTGTTACGACTTCACCCCAGTTACCAGCCATACCTTGGCAGCCTCCATCCCGAAGGTTTGGTCAACTGCTTCTGGTACAACCGACTCCCGTGGTGTGACGGGCGGTGTGTACAAGGCCCGGGAACGTATTCACCGTGGCATGCTGATCCACGATTACTAGCGATTCCGACTTCATGGAGTCGAGTTGCAGACTCCAATCCGGACTGAGACCGGCTTTACGGGATTCGCTTCAGGTCGCCCTGTCGCTGCCCTTTGTACCGGCCATTGTAGTACGTGTGTAGCCCTGGTCATAAAGGCCATGAGGACTTGACGTCATCCCCACCTTCCTCCGGTTTGACACCGGCAGTCCCTTTAGAGTGCTCAGCCGAACTGCTAGCAACTAAAGGCAAGGGTTGCGCTCGTTGCGGGACTTAACCCAACATCTCACGACACGAGCTGACGACAGCCATGCAGCACCTGTCACCAAGTTCTCCGAAAAGCACTCTTCTATTTCTAGAAGATTCTTGGGATGTCAAGACCAGGTAAGGTTCTTCGCGTTGCATCGAATTAAACCACATACTCCACCGCTTGTGCGGGCCCCCGTCAATTTCTTTGAGTTTTAATCTTGCGACCGTACTCCCCAGGCGGTCAACTTAATGCGTTAGCTGCGGCACAGAGGGGATCAACACCCCCTACACCTAGTTGACATCGTTTACGGCGTGGACTACCAGGGTATCTAATCCTGTTTGCTCCCCACGCTTTCGCACCTCAGCGTCAGTATTCAGCCAGAAAGTCGCCTTCGCCACTGGTATTCCTCCTGATATCTACGAATTTCACCTCTACACCAGGAATTCCACTTTCCCCTCTGATACTCAAGCCTAATAGTTTCAAATGCACTTCCACGGTTAAGCCGTGGGCTTTCACATCTGACTTATCAGGCCGCCTGCGTGCCCTTTACGCCCAGTAATTCCGAACAACGCTTGCACCCTCCGTATTACCGCGGCTGCTGGCACGGAGTTAGCCGGTGCTTCCTTTAAAGGTACCGTCAAACATACAAGGTATTAACTCATATGCATTTCTTCCCTTTTGACAGAGCTTTACGACCCGAAAGCCTTCCTCACTCACGCGGCGTCGCTGCGTCAGGGTTGCCCCCATTGCGCAATATTCCTCACTGCTGCCTCCCGTAGGAGTCTGGCCCGTGTTTCAGTGCCAGTGTGACGGATCATCCTCTCAGACCCGCTAACCATCGATGCCTTGGTAGGCTCTTACCCCACCAACTAGCTAATGGTACGCAGACCCCTCCTCATGCAGTAGCTTAAATCAGAGGCCACCTTTTCTTATTACGCTTATGAAAAACAAGAACATCCGGTATTAGTCCACCTTTCGGTGGGGTATCCCAGACATAAGGACAGGTTATCTACGCGTTACTCACCCGTGCGCCACTCTACTAGGTCTCCGAAGAAACCGTTCGCGTTCGACTTGCATGTGTTAAGCACGCCGCCAGCGTTCGTTCTGAGCCAGAATCAAACTCTCCAGTTTATATCCTAGCCACAATCACTTACGATTGGACTTACTTACTTCAAAAAAACCAAAATCAATTGGCCCGCTTGTTTACTGTTCAGTTGTCAAAGATCAAAGCCATTGTACATGGCCTCGGTATAACAGAAGTTATAACCGTATGTGCTGCCTGACCTATTAATATTATCAAGAGCATGTTGCTCACTGACGTTGGTCAAACAACGTGGTGGAACACCTTACTGCAACTGCGCTCTACCGTCAAGATTTTTTTGGCCGTTGGTGAAGCTAACTTTCGGCAACACAAAAGGAGTGATCGTTGATATTGGCAACGATCCTCAGTATGTTGCGTGGCGAACACGTTCGTCACGCAACGGAGCGGCAAACTACCTTACCGCGCCCTTGAAGTCAACCTCTTTTTTTTTAGCTGGTTAAAATCTGTTTTTAATCGCCAAGGGTTTGGAATCATTAAATAACTAACAATCCACTTCAAGCTTTGCCCACATGTTTTGTCAGGCACGGGGCGGGAAGCTACTCGATCTTCGCCGGGGCGTCAATAACTAATTTTCCTTTTCTTGTTTATTCAAAATATGCCTTGTTAAATGTAGAGGAATGAAGAGGCTTCTTATAATCCATTTGCCTTGAACAGAGGTTTTGACGTAACATGCCGGTTGTGACGTGTCGTTTTCTTCGGTGCTAATTAATAATTTTTGCTCATAATACTCTTTTATGTCTACTAAAAGTCATTTGTTACCTCTTATCCCAAATGTTAATGATTGTCTCAACATACTCGCCACTATCCCTGAGGTCCAAGGTATCCCTCGGGATCGCATGAAAAAATTAGTACGTCAATTTTTAGCCCAAATCAGAAAAAGTATTCAGGCAGATAATGATCCAGGTCCGCTTACTCTTGATGAAGACGGTATTCTTCCTCGGCTTACACAGTATGTCTGTGACGGGCATCAGTATCATTTCAGGAAAGTTGTTAATGCAACAGGGGTGATCATCCATACTAATTTAGGCCGATCCCTGCTCCCTGAAGCGACCATGGAATCTCTTTTCGTTGCCGGTTCGCGGTATAGTAACCTTGAGTTCGACCTTGCCACTGGAAAACGAGGCAGTCGTTATTCTCACATTGAAGATATTCTTTGTGAACTCACCGGTGCTGAAGCAGCACTGGTTGTCAATAATAATGCCGCGGCAGTCCTCATTGTTTTAGAAACACTAGCAAAAGGGAAGGAGGCAATTGTTTCCAGAGGCCAACTTGTAGAAATAGGGGGATCTTTCAGAATTCCTGATGTTATGGCAAGAAGTGGTGCGACTCTGGTTGAAGTGGGGGCAACCAATAGAACTCATTTAGCAGATTATCAAAATGCTCTTAGCCAAGATACAGGTGTCCTGCTTAAGGTACATTGCAGTAATTATCGAATAATCGGTTTTACGAGTGAAGTGTCAAATGACGCGCTAGTTGCTCTCGGTCATGAGTTTGATATCCCGGTTGTAGAGGATCTTGGGTCAGGTTCATTGATTGATTTAAGTCGTTTTGGTTTGGAAAAAGAGCCTACGGTCCAAGAGGCTGTTTCCTCAGGGGTTGATGTCGTAACGTTTAGTGGTGATAAGCTTTTAGGAGGACCTCAAGCAGGAATTATTGTTGGCTGTAAAAAATATATAGAACAGATCAAAAAGAATCCGCTTAACCGTGCATTACGGATAGATAAATTTACTCTCAGTGGCCTTGAATCCATTTTGAGATATTATTTAGATGAAGAGAAAGCCATTCAGCAGATTCCAACGTTGTCGATGATTGCCGAATCTACGGATCAGGTGCAAGTTAGAGCGGAAGCCTGCGTGAATAACCTAAAAGCAAAATGTAAGGGCCTTTTTCAGCTGGATATTGTAGCGACCACATCGCGAGTTGGTGGTGGAGCTATGCCTGAGCAGGGGGTTGAGAGTATTGCGGTGGCTATTCAATCAGAGTCGTTTTCTGTCGGTAAACTGGAGAAATTACTGCGTGGGCAACCTATACCGATCATCGGCAGAGTTGAACATGAGAGATTGTTGTTGGATATGCGTACGGTGGCTGAGGATGAAGTAGTGCTCATAGTTGATGCAATGGTTGCTGCAATTGAAAAAATGAAATCTGTTTCGGGGAACATATAATGTTATTTCCCTTACTCTATGATGATGATGCTCTGGCAATAACCGATTTTTTTATACTGCAGGTACCCTTTGCTCATTCCGTGGAAGCGACACTGCCTATTCCCGCATCTGTTACCTTTGCTACCTTTCAGAAAAATGAGCAACTACCTTGTGTTGGAGATACTCTTTCTCTGGCACCTAAGCAGGTCGCGGAATTGGAAGATGTCGCGGTTCCAACAAGAATGCACGGTGTGCTTATAGTACCGCTCACACTTGAGTCAACTGAACGTATAAGTGTGGTCATCAGTGATGCTGATCCTGCATTACTGGCAAAAATGTCGGAGCAGTGGCTTTGTGAATTACAAGTGATACTTTTGAAGCAACTTAAAAATGTGCGTAAAATCTATATTGATCCCGAAACCGGGATGTATAACAAACGTGCTTTGTGGTTGTTGAAAGAGTTGCAGCATGATGCCCTGTCTTCTTTTTTGTTTATTCATACAGGAATGTCGAGTAGGGCTGCTTCCGTCAACATGATTCGCTATCAGCAGGTGGCGGATTTATTACAAGCTGTAGTACCTGGGTATCTTTTTTCCTGCGGACTCCAAGTGTTTGGCGTACTTTTTTTTGATACTGCTGCGGAAAAAGCTGCCCAGGCGTGCAAAGTGTTGCAAAAGCATCTCAAGCGGGACGGTATGCGCAAGGTGCAAGTGGGAATTGCTTCAGGGAACATTCAGCAGAATATCGTGGAAAAGGCATGGGAAGGACTGCTTGTTGCTGAAAAACGTGGTCCGTTCGGAGTGTGCGATGCCGGGTCGCTTGTTGATCATCCTTTTTCATTGCCATCAAACCCACTGTTAAAAAAAATACAGCGGCGATGGCGCGGATATTCGCGATTTGCAGTAGCAGTTTTTGCCTGGGACGCAGCCGCTACTAACATGATAAGGGAGCAGGATGTGCTGGAAATCCTGCAAGGGAAGGGTGAATGTATTGGTAGCGAGCAGGGGCGAACATATGTATTCCTTCCGTATAATGACGATTTTTCTTTGCCGGTAATTACAGAACAGCTTAACAGCTGCAAGAAGGGGGCACATGTTTTACCGGTAAAAGGAGTAGGGATCGCCGAGTGGCCGACACTGGGTTATTCAAAAACGCAAACCCTTGTGAATTGTGCCAAGGCGCTTATGCACAGCTCCTTTTTAGAGCCGGGATCAGCGGTGGCTTTTGATCACTTAACATTGAATATAAGCGGGGATTATTATTTTGATGATGGTGATTTTCAAACTGCAGGCAAGGAATATCGTTATGGGCTTCAATTGCTCCCGGGGGATATCAATCTGCTTAACAGTTTAGGCGTTACTCTGGTTGAATTTAATCAATATAGTCGTGCTGTTGATTGTTTTAAGGCTGTCCTTCTGAAACATGAAGATAATCATATGGCCCTTGTCAATTTAGGTCTTGCCCAACAGGCTGTAGGAGCAAAAAGAGATGCCATGGCTACTCTGGAAAAGGCACGGCAAGTTATACCTGAGGGCGAAGTTGTTGGGGGAGAACTCTTTTTGCCATTGGGGAGGTTGTATACCGAGTTTGGCTGTACGGAGCAGGCAATTGATGTGCTGCTCCAATGGTCTTCCAGGTCTGGTTGTGAAAAGGAATTCCTCCTTTATCGTTTGCTTGGTAAAAATTATTTTACAAAAGGTGATTATACAAAAGCTATCGCCGCCTGCCAGCGAGCACTTCGGATATATCCACAAGACAGTGTTAGCCTGAGTTTACTCGGTGCGTTGTATGTAGTTGAAAAACAGGGTGATGATATCGGGCTGCGACTTTGCAAACAGGCGGTGAATCTTGACCCGGCAAATCCTGATAATTTATATCGCTTAGCCTTTGTTTATTTTCACACAGCAAAATGGAAAGAAGCCAGAGAGGCGGCAAACCTTTGTCTGCGGCGGCGACGCAATCATGCTGAGTGCGGTATCCTGGTGGCAAGATTGGATATGAAGCAAGGGCTATGCGTCCGTGCTGAACGACGCCTTATACAACTGTTGAAAAATGGAAGCGTTACTGTACGGCAGCAGGCGGAAATTGAACGGCGGCTCAAAGAAATCTCGGCAAACACCTTGTAGGGGACAATCAGTGAAAAAGCATCAGGTTAAAAGGGAAAATCAATATTGTCTCGATAATATGGAACGGGGCGATTCGTGGAGAATGTTTCGCATCCTGTCGGAGTTTGTGGAGGGGTTCGATACCCTGTCAGGATTGCAACAACCTGCAGTTACTATCTATGGATCAGCGCGCTCTACAGAGGACGACCCTTATTATCAACAGGCCAGACAGCTGGCTGCCAAATTAGCTACTCTTGGTTATGGCGTTATAACAGGAGGGGGGCCTGGTATTATGGAGGCTGCCAATCGGGGGGCCATAGATGTGGGGGGACTCTCCGTTGGCTTGAATATTGATTTACCCCATGAGCAGGAGTGTAATCCTTACGTTAATCTGCCGCTGGATTTCCGCTATTTTTTTGTCCGTAAAGTCATGTTTATGAAATATTCGATGGCTTTTATCTGTATGCCCGGTGGCTTTGGTTCATTGGATGAGTTGTTTGAGTCTTTGACACTGATACAGACACGAAAAATAAAACCTTTTCCGATCATCCTCTTTGGTTCCAGTTTTTGGGGCGGTCTCGTCGAGTGGCTGCATGATCAGGTGCAGGGGAGTGGAAAGATCGAAAATGATGATTTATTACTGTTTGAAATTATGGATAACGTAGATGATGTGGTACGATATGTCCGTAAAACATTGGTTTTTTAGTTGATATACTACCTGCATGCCGGTGAAAGGAGTAATATATGGCTCAGATTGACGCATTTTTTAAACTTATGAACGATGAGGGTGCTTCGGATTTACATGTAATGGCTGGTCAGCAGCCGGTATTGCGGATCCGTGGTGATATGGAGCGGGTTAAGTTTAAGGTTTTGGATAATGAAACCCTTAAACAGATGTTGTATGAGATTTGTCCGGAAGATAAAATTAAGATATTTGAAGAGACCGGGGACATGGATTTCGGCTACGAAATACCGGGTCTCGCCAGGTACAGGTGTAATTTTTTCCAGCAGAAGTATGGTATTGGCGCTGTTTTTCGTGAGATTCCAAGCGAAATTATGACCTGTGACCAACTGGGATTGCCAAAGGTTATTTCAAAACTTGCAACTTTACCCAAAGGCCTGGTGCTTGTCACCGGCCCTACAGGATCAGGTAAGTCGACCACCCTTGCCGCCATACTCGATGAGTGTAACAAAACAAGAAAAGACCATATTCTTACCATTGAAGACCCCATCGAGTTCGTCCATAAATCCCAGCAGTGTGTCATTAATCACCGCGAAGTGGGTACCCATACTAAATCATTTACAGCTGCACTAAGGGGAGCGCTTCGTGAGGACCCTGATATTATTCTTGTGGGCGAGCTACGCGACCTGGAAACCATTACCTTGGCCATGGAAGCATCAATGACCGGGCACCTGGTTTTTGGAACCCTGCACACCATGAATGCTATGAAAACAGTTGACCGTGTGGTTGAAGTCTTTCCGGCCAACCAACAGGGACAGGTTCGATCAACCCTGGCTGATGCCTTAAAAGCGGTGGTGTCTCAAACGTTGTTTAAACGAGTGGATATAAAAGGACGGGTTGCCGCCTTGGAAGTTTTAATCTGTACACCGGCGGTACGTAACCTTATACGGGAAGCGAAGACCTATCAAATTCCCAGCGTAATGCAGACAGGGAAAAAATACGGTATGCAGACCCTTGATGATGCCATTCTTGAGCTTTTACAAAAGAAAAAAGTCAGTGCAGAAGATGCTTACATCAACTGTTCCGAAAAGCAGAAATTTGTAAAATTTTTAAGAAAGGCACCGGTTGATTTTACTGAGATATAAGCTCTTCGGGGGGTTGGATCTCTTCCAACTTCCCATTTGTTTGGATACAGTCGGCAAGTAATTTTTTCTGTGCCTGGGTAAGATTAAGAAATCGGGCACCTTTGGTTGCTTGAATTGCAGCAACGGGTGTTTCGTTCTGGATTTTTTCAGGGGTCGATACAATTTCTACAGGTAGCTGCTCTATCCCCGTGCCGGTATTACAGTTAAAAATGTCAACTCGCAAAGTTTTGTGAGCCGGCAGGCAGCAACTGAGATTATCAAAGCTGATGCCTCCTTGACTGATGTTTTTTATGCGAGCAAACTGGGGTTTGTCGCCGGGTATGCGCAATAAAAAAGAAGCTGGAAGCAGGAACCTGTTGTGTCTGCGTTGTTCGGCGGATATGGTGCACAGTCCATAGGAAGTGAGCCGTTGCCCACATTCAGTGCACACCAGTGGCGAAGCAAAAGAGGTGCGCTCCATCCATGAGTTCTGCCCCCTGCTCATCATTTTTTTTCCACCACAGCAAGGACATCGTTTACCCAAACATACCATTTTTTCATACTCCAATGTTGATGGTCGAATGATGTGGAGGGAGAAAATATTGCATGCAGCGATAAATTTCAAGCAATTAATCAACCCGGATTTCTCTTCAATAAAGTGTTTCGCAGGGCAAGGCACAAGCCGCGCAGTAGGTAGCGAAGACTCCGGGTAGCGAAGACTCCGGTGGTAAATTACCGCACGTGGTTTGTAGGGTAGATTCTGCGGAAAAATTTATTGGAAAACTATTTTTTTCCCTGAAAAGGTGCTGGCCTGTAATGATTTTCCATTGGTGTTGCAGGTAATAGTGCCGTCTGCAGCGGTTATGAGAACGGGTATTTTTTGTTTTTTCCATTGTCTGATATGCTTGCTGTGAGGGTGTAGACCTTTTTTGCTGCTTCCTGAGGAAACGAGAATTAACTGTGGACGAGTTTTCTCGATGAAAGTAGCACTGCTTGAAGTAATACTGCCGTGGTGAGATGCCAGAAGCACATCGGTTGCGAGAGTCTGATGACGGGTAAGTAAAATATCTTCTGCTGTTGCAGGGATGTCGCCGGGAAAGAGAAAAGTTCGAGAACCGTGCCGTAAAAGGAATACCAGACTCTGTTCATTGGAAGACCACTGTTTATGCTCATCCAGCAGTCCTCTCATTCCAAGGCATGATAATGTGTATTGTCTGCCGGTGGAAATGATAGTGCCGGCTGTTCCCTTTATAAGGGCAACGTCTTGCTGTTGCGCTATGGAGAGAAGCCTTTGGTAGGGCTTGTCATCTTTTTCTTCCTGCCCGTTGATGTACAGCGTATCGGGTGAAAACTGGCGCAGTAAAAAGGGGATGCCGTTAAAATGGTCGGAATCCGGGTGGGAAATGAGGATGCTTTCAAGGTGCCGGATTCTTTGTTTGCGAAGAAAAGGAGCAATTACGCTTCTGCCGATATTAAAACGTGTAGAGTGGGCACCCCCGCCGTCAATGAGGATGTTTTTCCCATCAGGTAGCTGTAACAGGGTGGCATTCCCCTGGCCAATGTCCAAATAATGGATTCTGGTCTCCTTGCTGTGGCGTGGATGCCAGAAAGAGGAGGTGAAAGAGAGCATGAGTAGAGACGACATGCTTGCGATACCAACAGCCTTCAGAGCGTATTTCTGCTGAAAGTTGCCCTGTAGGCATAAGGCAATGACTACATAATAGAGAGCAATTTCATAATATGTAGGGGTGATGGTCCATACCGATGAAAATGGGAAAGCGGCGATTGCAGCGGTACTTTTTACTGCCAGCCATAGACCTGCCTGGCCGATTTTCAATATCAAGAGTGCTAACTCAGGAGCCGGCTGCATAAAGAGAAGCGCAACTAATCCTGCAGGAAGCGCCCAGAGGCAAAGGAGCGGTTCCAGAAGCAGGTTCATCACCGGGCCGACAAGAGATGTTTGATTAAAGTGGAAAAGCATTATTGGGAGAGTGCCAATGGTTGCAGCACAGGAGACAATCAGTAAAGAGAGAATGAGTTTGCCAAATGAAAATTTGCTCCCTTTTTCGGTCTGCTTTTCATCAGAAGAAGAGAGCGGCAATTTAGGGAGGATGGCGGCAATGGCAATAATAGCAGCAAAGGAAAGTTGAAACGAGGCTGTTGCCAGGGCAAGTGGTTTGTAGATAAGCATCAACAAGGCTACCGCAGCAATCAAGTGCATCAGATTTTTTCTTCTTCTTATGAGCAGGGCATAAAGAGCTAGTGCTGCCATAAGGAAGGCTCGTAGAACCGGAGCATTTGCTCCGGCGATTAAGCAGTAAGTGAAAAGAAGTGGTAGTGTCAGGCATACAGCCATGGTCGGGACATGGGTATGCAGGAGCAGCCATTGCGAACGTTTGCCTAAAAAGGTCAGCAGCAGTGCTGTTATGCCGCCTAATAGACCTAAATGGAGGCCTGAAATTGCAAGCAGGTGCATCGTGCCTGCGTTTTTAAATTGTTCAATAATCTGCAAGGGGATATTGCCGCGGTAACCAATGAGCAGGGCTTGATACAAACCGCAGATTGTCTTGTCTAAATGGGTGTAGAGAAAAATAGCAATTTGCTGCCGCACGCGTTGCGGTGCAAAACGAACTTTTTCCCATAAAGAGGAGTTGCTGCCGACAAGTCCGAGTATGCTTGCCGATGATTTGATCCATCCCGTTGTGTAAATTGCTTTTTCTGCGAGATAAAGTTCGTAGTTAAATGCTCCCGGTGTCTGGAAATTTCGAGGGGGGGAAAGGGTGGCAATAGCCATTATTTTCATACCTGGTTGAAAGGTACCTGTCAGATCATGCCTGATTGCCAGTTGCAGTTTACCACATGTGGGTTGAAACTTTTTGGACTGTTTGTGCAAAGAGTGGAGCAGTATCTCTTCCGCTATCACGGTGAATCTACTCTTTTCCCCATTATACTCAACCATGGTGCTAATGGTGCCGACTACTGTTGCCTCCCGGCTCTTAGTAATGAGATTGGCGATATGATTGTCTAGTTGAGGTCCTTGAAGCGCATTGTTGGTCAGTGTAACACCAAGCAGGAAGAAAAGCGCTATACAGGCAATCGGTCCATAAGAAGTATGCAATCGCCTTGAAAAAATGAGTCCCCATAGCGGGAAGGCAAGAAAAAACGGAAAGATAAACAGTGACAGTTTAGAGGAGGGAAGGGCAAGAGTGAGAGCAGAACCGGTTACATACCCGATAGCAACCCATGGGAGCAGAGTATCGGAAAGTTTTCGGTTGAAAGCGACTACCAAATAATGATCTCCTTTTTTTACTTCACTTCCCCAGTTTGGGGGGAAGTAAGTCTAGAAGTAAGTCCAAATGACGCCTCACCACTCCTTGATTGGCGCGGACCCACTGCCTGGCCTGTTTTCCTTTTTCTTCCCGGTACAAAGCGTCGGCAAAAACATGAGTTAAGGATTCCAGTAACTCTTTCTCTCCGGGAACTTGTATCCCGCCTCCACAATGAACCAGTTCCGCTGCGATTTCTGAAAAGTCCTCCATATGGATACCAAAAAAGACAGGGATTGCGAACACGGCTGCCTCTAAGGGGTTATGCCCTCCCAGGGCAACAAGGCTGCCGCCGATAAAGGCTGCATCTGCCAGCTGATAGGCAGCGGCCAATTCGCCAAGAGTGTCAAGTATGAGGAGGTCGTAGGGTGCGTCGAGGGCTAAAGAGGTTTTTTGGGCGCAGCGGAAATTGTAGCTGTGCGCCAGTTCGAGGAGTTCGCCGCTTCGGCCTATGTCCCTGGGAGCAACTATAAGCTGCAGTTCGGGGAAAGTGTTTTTGAGCCTGGCAAATACATTAAAGAGAATTGTTTCTTCACCATCATGGGTCGAGCCGCATATCAGCACCGGTGCATCGGGGAGTAAACCATAATACTGCTTAAGCTGGGAAACATCAGTATCTGGTAGAGACTCTTTCAGGAGAAGGGTATCGAGCTTCAGGTTTCCCAACGTATGAATTTTTGACGAAGTTATTCCCAGTTTTTGCAAATTCTGACAATCGTTCGCAGTCTGCATGCTGAGTACGGTGAAGCCGGAAAAAAGGGGCTTGAAGAACCAGGCAAATCGACGGTACCTTATAAACGACTCCTGTGAAATTCGCCCGTTGACAAGCACTGTTGGGATGGATTGTCGGTTGAGCAGGAAAAGCCAATTCGGCCAGAAATCTGTTTCTGTCAATATAAAGATATCGGGCTGTATAGACCGGATAAAGAGGTTAATCGTTAGCAGGAAATCCAGCGGTGCTGCAATGACAGCATCTGCGTGTGGTTTGATAATAGTATCGGCAAGAGTCTGCCCTGAACGAGTGGTCGTTGAAAAGACGATCAATGCATCGGGGTATTCAGCGCGCAGTCCTTTCACCAGGGGCAGGGCTGAGGTGGTCTCACCTACGGACAGGGCATGTATCCAGATGGTTTGTTTGTAGGGATGTTGTTGATGGATAATGGGGAGTCCCCAACCCAGACGTTTAGCGATTCGTGTTCTATATTTTTGTTTTGAGAGAACACCTACCAAGAGCAGTGGTAGAAGCAATAGACAGCCAAGTGTCACAATCAGGTTATAGAGCAGTATGGTGCAATATTGAAGCAATTGCAAATCCTTGGGTGGTGGTGATTAGAGATGTAGCGAGTCTGCAGAATTGTTTGTGCGGTTGAGGATCTTACCTCGCTGGACTTATTCGGTTGAGGCTGACAGGCTAATCGATGCCAGGACTTTTTCCAGTTTTGCTATAATCTTGTCGCATCCTGAAATAGTGTGGCGGTCACGCAGGTATTGGGGACTGTTGTAAGTAATCCATACCTTGCCATCTTTATCTTCCCAGACCAGCATTTTTTGTGGCAAGTCTATAGCCACAGTCTGCTGACATTTCATCAAGGGTGCCCCGACAACCGGATTACCGAAAATAAGGAGCTCCGTCTTCCGTAAATCAATGCCGGCGAGTTTAGCGCCTTCGGAGTGCTTTATCCGATTGAATACCGTCAGCCCTTTTTTTTGCATTATAATTTCCAGTCGATCTGCTGTTGCCTGTACTGAGAAACTACTTGCTACATTCACTGTGCCATCAACTGCTTGGGCTGAAACGGTCATGGAAAAGAAGAGCAGAAGAACAAGGAATATTTTTTTCATGTTACCTCCGGAAATTTCTTGTAGTTGTTACCCGTTATTAGGGTACTGTTAAAGTATAAAAACTACCCAGGGAGACAATCTTTTCTCTTACCCATAATATGGGCACAGGCTTTTTGAAAGGATAAAAAGACAGCTTCTTTTTTTTAGGAGTACGGCAATGTCTTTGAAGAATATTTTGAAAAATATAATTTTTCAAAGTACCCCCAATTAATAACGAAAATTAACCATGGTTGAAAATACGATGGAAATGAAAACAAAAACATTGCCTGCGGATTTTTCCCAGGCTTTTGACGTGTATACCCAAGTTTCAGAGAAGATCCAAACTATCATCAGGGGCAAAAGCGAAACTGTACGATTGCTGTTGGCAGCTTTTTTTGCCGGTGGACATGTTTTGCTGGAGGATGTGCCTGGCACGGGAAAAACAACTATTGCTAAAAGTCTGGCTCAATCTATTGATATGGCCTTTGGCAGGCTCCAGTTCACTCCTGATATGCTGCCGTCAGACATTCTAGGTGTCTCTATTTACAGACAAAATAGTGGGCGTTTCGAATATATTCAAGGCCCAGTTTTTACAAATATATTGCTTGCTGACGAGATTAATCGGGCAAGCCCACGGACTCAGTCTGCCCTGCTTGAGGCTATGGCAGAGCGGCAAGTGACGGTTGAGGGAAAGGTTTACGCTTTGCCTGTACCGTTTTTTGTCATTGCTACCCAGAATCCGGTGGAGTTTCACGGAACCTATCCTCTTCCCGAGTCCCAGATGGATAGGTTCATGATCGAACTCTCTCCTGGTTACCTTGATAGAGATGCAGAAGTAACAGTGCTCGGTGACCAACTTGTCGACCATCCTCTGAACTCGGTACTTCCGGTAAGTTCGGAAAAGCAGGTCCGAGAGGTCACCAGATCACTTGCCCACATCCGAATTTCAGAAGAGCTGCAGTACTATATTGTAGATGTGGTCAGCGGGACGAGAAAGGCTGAAAGTGTTTTGCTTGGTGCCAGTGTCAGAGCATCGCTTGCTTTAATGAGAATATCTCAGGCTCTGGCCCTGTTTGGCGGCAGAGAATACGTCATTCCAGATGACATTGTGGAAGCAGCGCCATATGTGCTTGCACACCGACTGCAACTAACTTCCCAGGCGAGGTTTTCCGGATTGACTGCCCGGGGAATTATTCATTCCATTCTTGAGCAGATTCCTCAACCCCGATGAGGTACAGGTTCTATACCCTTTACAGGGTCGTTGCCGGACTGAAGCAACGATTGCATGCCAGGACCACACCCTTGGGCAGATTGTTAGTCCTGTTCACCGTGTTGGTGATGGTGTTTGGGTTGAACACCAGACAGACCATGATGTATCAACTGGCCACGATTTGCTTTGGGGTGATGATTGTTGCCTTTTTCATGTCTTTTTTTTCCACCCCCAAGGTGAGAGTACGGAGAATACTGCCCAAAACCTGTACCACTGGAGAAAAAATTGCCTACGTGCTGGAGGCGGAAAATAACTGCCCCCAGGCAGTAGCTGGTGTTTTTTTTCGAGAACAGGGAGGAAGCGGTCTGCCGACCTATCAGGAATATCTTGTTTGTCTCAAAGAAGAAGGGAGCAAGCGAAATGTCGTAGACAGCAAATTGGGTTATTACCAGTGGCGGGATCTGTTGAGAAAGATAGTTGGTGTCAAACTGGAGTCCCACCAACTGCCTGACTTACTTCCAGGTGAAAAGAAAGCTGTAGAGATTTCATTGGTGCCATTGAGAAGAGGCTACCTTTCTTTAACCGGTTACGTGCTCTTTTCTCTGGATCCTTTTGGTCTTTTTAAAAAAAGTTTTTTTGTGAGTGCTCCTAGTAAAATGCTTGCCCTGCCCCAGCGCTATCCTGTGGTATCCGGACAACCACCAAAATCAAGAAAATACCATCAGGGGGGGCTGACAGCCGCAGCAGGGAGTGGCGATATAGGGGAATTTGTCTCTTTACGTGAATATTTTTCGGGTGACCCGGTCAAGCATATTGATTGGAAAGCGACCGCTAGAACGGGGGAAACCATTATCAGGCAGTTTGAAGATGAATATTTTTCCAGATACGGGGTGGTGGTCGATACCTATACGACTCAGCCTGGGGGTGCCGTTTTTGAGGATGTTCTTTCCGTTGCAGCATCGATAATCATTGATCAGGATATCACGACTAACCTTGTTGATATGTTTTTAGCTGGTCAGTCAGGTGTGGTCTCGTTGTCTTGCGGAAGAGGTAATACTGATCAATATAGTCTCCTCGAAGCGCTGGCATGCGCTGATGCCTGTAGCGCATTTTCTTTTCAGACCATGACAAAAACGCTCATGGCGAATCTCCCTCTGTTGAGCGGGGTGATTCTCATTCTCCTCGATGTTGATGAGCAACGGTTAGATTTGGTACGCCTGTTGGCTCAAGAAAAAAAAAGCTGCAAGGTCATTGTTGTTACAGCCGATGAACAACTTACCCGGAAAAAACTGCACCGCCACATGCTGCATGAAGCAAAGATTTTTCCTGTTGATGCGGCAATAAAAATTGTTGACTTACAATGAGTACTCCTACGTTACTGCTCGCTGCTGCAGTCCTTTTTTGGGGGCTGGAAAGTAAACATGTTCTTATTGGTGTGCTGCTGGCAGCGATTATTGGCGCAGAGCATTTTATGGGAAGAAGATGGAAGTTGGAACAGGATGATTTTATACGGGTTTCCGATCTGACATCCATCATTTTTCTGGCTGCTGCGGCAATTGTTCTGATTAATGTGGATAAAGTATATTTTTTAAAGACAGTGATCGTCTGGCAGCCAGCTGTTCTGCTGCCGCTGCTTCTTGCACAAATTTATACAGGGCAGAGCGAGATTGTTATCGGCACTCGTTTTGGATTTCGGCGTAAGCAAGCTTATGCCCATGAGCCCTTGGATTTTAAAATATATTATTTGGGAGTATGCCTTGTTGCCGCAGCCATGGCCAATAGCCGCTCTCTTCTCTTTTTCCCCTTTGCCTCGGGATTACTCTTTTGGTTGCTTTTTGTTAATCGGGGGCGCCGATTTTCCAGATTTGTTTTTTCTTTGGCTTTTATTGTTGTTTTGCTTGGTGGCTTTTTTGGGTTCAAGGTTGCCGAGACCGCGCATCAGTACGTACGGGAGAAAACCAGGCATCTGATGCGCGCATATTATGCGGGGAAGTATACCGATCCATTTCAATCCCACCTCTCCTATGGCAATATTGGGCAATTAAAATTCTCGGGTAAAATTATATTGCGGGTCACGAACAATGGGATCTCGCCGGGACTGTTACGGCAGGCAAGTTATGCGACGTATCATAAAGATACCTGGCACAGTAAGAAACAGTTCGAATACCTCTTGCTCCGCGACTTAGGCTGGGATTTGCAACCGCAACCGCACAAGCCCGACAAGCAGGCAACCATAGAATATTATCTTCCCAAAGAGCAGGGATTGTTACCTCAACCCTATGGCAGTTACCGGGTAACAGGGACCACTCTTTATGAACTCTCTCAAAAAAAGGATGGGATTGTGAGGATTGTCGATGGGGCTCCGTTAATACGCTATACTATTTTTTTTAGTCCTGATGTATTTCCACCTGTTGACATACCCTCGTACAGAAATCTTGCTGTGCAGCAGGATGAAAAACGTTACCTTGCTCCAATCGTAGACGGCTTGCAACTTGATCATCTTACAGTTGAGGAGAAGATACAGCAGGTACGACAATTTTTTGGAGACGGTTTCACTTACTCCTTACGTTCCGTTGCCCCTGGACAGTATGCTTCTGCGCTTGAGCGTTTCCTGCTCTCTGATCGTTCGGGGTATTGCGAGCTTTTTGCGACTGCTACAGCACTCATGTTGCGGCAGGCAGGGGTTCCCAGCAGGTATGTGACAGGATATGTGGTGTCAGAGAAAAGCACCTTGGAAAATAAATATGTGGTGCGGGATCGGCACAGTCATGCCTGGGCGGAAGCCTTTGTCCATGGCCGATGGGTGGTGGTGGATACTACCCCGGCCAATTGGTTAGCTCTGGAAAAAGAAAATGGAGCCAGGTTCGAGAAGTTGCAGGATCTTTTTTCGTATTTCAAATTAAAATACGATCATTTCCGCATAGGAACAGAGCAGAATTATACAATAGTTCTGACTGTAGTTGTTGTCATACTGACACTTATCCTCATTTTTCGGATCTATCGACGAATGAATGCGCAGACCAGACGGGTTGAAGCACAGGTGGAGAGGCAAAAGGTGACGGTAGTGGACTCGCCATTTTATAGGGTCATGGAAAAGGTGTCAGAGTACGGGATACCGCGCAAGCAAAATGAGTCTTTTTTATCCTGGGCCGAAAAAATTGAGCAGCAACATCATATTGATATTGTTGCCCTCACCCAGATGTTTCATCTGCACCAGCGGTTACGGTTTGACCCCGAAGGCCTGAAAAATGATGAGCAGAAGCATTTGTCGCAACTTACCGCAAAATGGCTTGCGACCTATGGAGCAATGACGCCGGCAGACAGTGCATTTGAACAAAACAGTGCTTTGCCTGCTACTGATTAAGGGTCTCTTGAACAGTTGCTGATTCGTCCAACTTCTTTGTTCCATCCAACATTGTATCTTCTGAGATAAGCGAAGAATCCGATATTAAGTGTATGCCTGTGTTAACATTTTCCCCATCCCTTGTTCTTCATCGAAAATGCTAATTTTTCAAGGTACCCTTTGCTTTTTGCATGAGATAACGAAATGCTTTTTCTTTTTTGCTCATAATTTCAGGTGGGTGACAGTACGTTATTTTGTTGCGCGGCAATAGTCCTGAGAAATGAAGATATATGCAGATAGTGATATGCTTTTGCATACTTTTATTATGTTGAGCCAACGGCTTTAGCTGCTTAATCAGTTCCCCGTCGAAATCATAACAAAACCGCAAAGAATGTATGCAACAAATGAATTTGACAAATAAATTTTGAAACAGCATAATTTAAGTTCCACCCGGTATGAATTATCCAGTTCGGATGGAGACTCTGTGCATACCGTGCATTTACTTCTCTAAAGAAAATCGAAAGATATATATATCGTTTTAGAGCAGATGTCCTCTGGGTACATTGCCTCAACTCATTAACCACAAATGCCAATGGAAATAGTTATGCGTAAACTGTTATATCGCAAGTTCTTTGTTGTCGTGCTGTTTTTATTTTTATTTAATATTTCCAGTATTTTAGCTGGGGAAGGTCCGAACTTTGCTGATGGTCAGCAACTCGTAGTGACCACCACTGTTGGCGATAGCAGGCACCGTGAAGCTAATGGGCAAGTATATCAAAAAAGTGATTTTTTAAGTGGTTGGCTCCGTATGCTTGACTCCCTGCCCCAAAGTGAAGATGAGGCTGGAAAAAGGGTTACCGTTGTGTCATTTGTATCTAGGGTGCCTGGAGATATTACGACAGTCCTCAATGAGTCCGGCGGCGAAAAAGGTTTGTGGGGAGTGGCACGTATGTGTCTCTTGTCCATGGTCTCTATTGCCATTGGATATCTTGCAATGTTATGGGCAAACAGAGCATTTCAAAAATATATTATGCGGCTGCAGGCGGTAAACATTCCCAACGATCAATTGTGGGCAAAAATCACTGTATCCTTATTACATCTGATACCAAAGTGTGTGGAACTGTTTATCGTTGGGATTGTATCAACAGTCTTTTTTGTGCTGACAGTGGGGTGGATATCAGTTCACAATAAAATGCTGTTCCAGCTGCTGCTGGGCACGTTTTTGATAACAAGATTTGTCGTCTTTTGCACCAGGGCTGCATTTTCGGCCGATGATGCAGGTAACCGTCTGATATCAATTCCTACAGAGCTGGTCACGCCCATTGTAAAAATAGTGGGATCAACGTTTTCGATTGTCTTTATCGGCGTATTGTTTATCCGTTATTTTATGGAATTGGGCGTTCAGGAGCAAACCGTATCATGGCTATTTATTGGTTTTGGAACGTTGATGATGTGTTCGATCGGTTATCAATTGTTCAGCATGCAAAAACAGGTTGCACTTGTGCTTAAAGAGGGGGCGGAACAGGAAACCTTAAAAATGCAGCTGGCAGATTACTGGCTCTTTCCTTTCCTGTTTTACCTGTTGGTATGCTGGGGTATCTGGGTAGCGCAGGAGCTTACAGGCACAGCTTTGCATGATGGCGCTCTTATCGGCAGCGTATTAATTCTGCCAATCTATCTGGGAGTCATCAGTATCGGCAAGGTAGTGATATGTTCGGTTGTAGACTCACTGGATCTTTTTGCAGCCAGTGAACCTGCAATTTGGGAACAGCAATCACCTGTGGGTGCTGAACAGGAGCAGCAAGCCAAAACTTCGGAGGAGAAAAAACGAGAAGTTGTCGACAAGGCATACTTATTTTTTAAGGCATTTGTTTTTTGTGTACTCGTAGCGTGGCTGCTCAATCTTTGGGGCTACCCATTACCCTTTGCTCAACATGCGATAAGGGCCATATTCGAATCGCTGGTCGTGCTTACCCTTGCTTTGCTTTTCTGGCAGTATGCCTCATCGTATATCGAGAAAAAGATAGAAGATGCTACTCCCAAAAATGACGCAAGTGCTGAAGATTCTGACGACGAATTCGGTGGTGCAGTTCCAACTGGCCGAAGTCATACTCTTTTGCCCATGCTACGGAAAGTGATTGCCAGCGTATTGATTGTAATGGTTGTCCTGGTGGTCGTTTCATCTTTTGGGGTGAATATTGGACCATTACTTGCCGGAGCCGGAGTGGTGGGGCTTGCAGTCGGTTTTGGTGCCCAAAAACTTGTTTCCGATGTTCTTTCCGGTTTCTTTTTTCTTTTAGATGATGCCTTTCGAGTTGGAGAATATATCCAGGCCGGTTCCATTAAAGGATCGGTAGAGGCAATATCACTCAGAAATGTTCTGTTGCGGCACCATCTTGGAATGCTCCAGGTCGTACCGCATAGTGACCTGGGAACTATAACCAACTTTATGCGTGGCGGTATAGTTGTCAAGTTTCCCTTGGAGTTCCCTTATGATACCGATGTTGACAAAGTTCGTAAAATCATCAAGAAAGTCGGGCAGGCTATGCTTAGTGAACCGGAATTTTGCGATGATTTTATCCTGCCTATAAAGTCTCAGGGGGTCAATGAAATAGCCAATTCTGTTATGGTTATTAAAGTCAAATTTACGGCCAAGCCGGGCAAACAGTTTCTTATTAGACGAGAAGCGTATCGGCGTATTACTGAGGCATTAAATGTAAAGGGTATTTATTACGCTCACCGTAAAGTTATCGTGGACTTTCCAGAGGAAGCAAAAAATATTGATCTGGCATCGGAAGAGGCCAAAAAGATTGCACAGGCTGGTGCTGCTATTTCGCTGGAGATGGATATAGAACAAGAACAACAACTAGCTGAAAACGAAGGGAAAGAATGAACAGAAGTTGGGGGTACTTGATAGTTTCCCATTCTGGTTCAATAGTGTAGCTTTGTAAAGGGAGAGGACGGAGGTGGGCTGTAATTGCTGCCCACCCCGAATCTTCTCTTCTTTGTGGGTTAAAGTTCATTGGTCATGAGAACGTGTTTTTTCCCGTCACATTCGATTTTTATTTCCGGCATGTTGGTTTAAAAAAGCATCAAGGCGGTTGGCAAAATTTTGCCGGTCCCGCTTGTTGAGTGTTGCCGGGCCGCCTGTTTCTATACCGTTTGTGCGAAGAGTATCCATAAAATCACGCATACTCAGACGATCTCTTATATTTTCCGCGGTATACATCTCCCCACGGGGGTTCAGTGCATAGCCCCCTTTGTCCACCACATTTGCCGCCAAGGGTATGTCGGCGGTGATGACCAGGTCACCGGCGCTCATTTTTTTCACTATCTCATTGTCTGCAACATCTAAACCAGCAGAGACGCGGACAAAGCATATGTAGGGTGATGGCGGTGTTCGTAGAAATTGGTTGGCAACCAGTGTCAGCATTGTGCCTGTTCGTTCTGCAGCTTTATATAAAATGTCTTTGATCACTGCAGGGCAAGCGTCTGCATCTACCCATATCTTCATGTTGAGGCTCTCAATAGTCGTGGAAAAAGAACGGCAACATCCTCGTTAAAAGATGTGTGCCAAAACCTGGAAATCTCTTTCAGGGAAGGAACTCAAGAAAGAGGTTACTTGCTAATTGTTTTTGAATACTGTTATTGGGTCTTTATGGCGAATTGCTCATGAGCATTTTGCCATTTTTTTAGATTCGCTGTCTTCTGGCTACTCCAGGGGATTACGGGTTGTTTGTCCTTTCATTTCAACACGCTCCGGTCCTCGTTTATGCCATGGAGCACAGGCCATCCCAACCTGTACGGTAAGCTGGATAGAGAAGAGTGATAAATGTGGCGTCATATTTCTTTTATAAAATGTTGTTCGACAAGGGCACGACTGTAACAAACTATGCCTTCCACATAATCAAAATCAAACAGCCCTCCCACGTAAAAGGTCCGGTTTTCTCCCTGGATTTTTTCCCACCTGTCGTAATAGCCCGCACGGAACTCATCCACAGAGACGTGTTTGAAGTAGAGCCATGCATCGTAAGAGTGCCAATCATCATCGGTTTTAATTTTTCCGCCAAATGCCTTTACGTAGCGCTCAACATGTTCACGCAGCCTATGTTCATCAGCCTCTGTCGGGTTGGAAGAGGACAGCCGTGCGTAAAAGGCCATTAGTTCGTTGTCCGGGTGCGGTTGGGAAATGATCATGGGCTCCCCCAAGGGAGGAAGAGGAAGGTGAAAGGCAACTCGCTCCTGTAAAACCATGTCGGCAATTTCAAAGGATGCGACGGCGTACGGGATAAATTGTGTCCTCGACTGCAGCCAGGCTTCCTCTTCGGTAAGATCCATCATTTTTTCCATCTCTTTTTTTAAGAGCGGACAAGAGATAATCAGATGGTCAAACTGGGCCTTGTCTATGGCATGGCTCACCTGGTCGCCAAGCATTTGTATAGGATGGGTGTAAGTGACAGTGATTCCGTCCTCATTTCGTTTGATTGTCTTGACCTCGACATTCAGCCGCACATTTAAGTCCCAGGCCACTTGCTCCCAAAATCTTTGAAAGCCATATGTAAATCGCCGCACCAACAGCACGCCCGGGAGGAATCGAGAGAATTTTACACTACTGAGCAAAATAGCCACAAGCGTCCTGGTGCTCATGTAGCGTAGCGCATAGGGTGCGGGGATTTCGTCGAGGTTACCGTAGCCGAATGTGGTAATGGGTATTTCGAAGAGACGGCTCAATTCTTCTAAATGGTTATTTTTTAACCAAGCAGAAAACGTAACGCATAAATCCGGGTGCGCTGTGATGCCTGCCCACCCGGGATGTCGAAACACATCGCGAAGAAAAAAACGTTTTTTCAGATAATTCAGGCAGAGCAGCAGGTAGCGTAAGTGTCGGATCAATGAGGAGCCGCCTGCCAGATAGTCGTACAACCGATGGTAAGGAGTTTCGTTTTTTCCGTTATCCATAGAAAATGCTGCCGCACCAATAGCTTTTTCCAGGCGAATCCTGTACTGACGAGCCATTTTGAGTACTTCGCCGTAGTCAGGCGAAACTACTGCGGCACCCAGGTCAAAAGACTGGTTGTCTTCGGTAATGGACCGACACAATCCGCCTACACGGCCTAGTTTTTCAAAGATCGTAACGTTCTTGTACCCGTACTGTCGTAAGTAGTGCGCAGTCGAAAGTCCCCCTGCGCCTGCTCCGAGAATCAAAATTTTTGCATCACGATCTATTTTGCGCATCAAGTCCCCCTTTTCATAACATGATCACCTTTTGTCCATCTGGTAGGGTAACGCCTTTGAGTAGAAAGCTTTGTGGTGTCTTTCCTTTGGCTGGGCTATATTTCTACCTGAATGATGTGATTGTTCTGTACACCCGCAATATGCGCTTTAGCCTTTCCTTGTATGTAAATATTCCAGGATTTTTCCCATTAATTTGTTGATGGCCTTATATTGCTCTTGAGGTGTCGCTAAAATTTCTTCCTCGCGTTGGATGTAGGCACCGTCCACGAGTTCATCTCTGCAGTGTTTGACAATGGCCTGCGCTGAACCAGGTGTTGTCTCCAAGTGGAATTGAAGCCCAATAACACTGTCTCCAATCTGAAAGGCTTGGTTTTTACAACCTTTGCTTTCTGCGATTGAAACTGCCCCCTCCGGCAGGTTAAATGTTTCCCCGTGCCAATGGAATACTGGTATTTCTTTCGGAAACTGAAAAAAAGTAGTGCTGTCCGTTTTAGTGGCTTGCACTGGAAACCATCCAATTTCTTTCACCGAATTTGGAAAAACATCCCCACCCATTGAAGCGGCAATGAGTTGCGCGCCCAGGCAAATACCTAGAGTGGGTTTCCCTGACTGGATGACTTCTTTTATGAATTTTTTTTCTTTGTCCATCCAGGGATACTGTATCTCATCGTTCACGCTCATGGGGCCGCCCATAATAACGAGCAGGTCAATATCAGCAATACTGGGAAGCACCCCAGCTTCGTAGAAACGAGTGTTTGTTATTTCATATCCAGCATCTCGGAGCCAAGTTTCGATACTGCCGAGACCTTCAAAAGATACATGTTGCAAGTAGTGAGCATGCATCTCCAGTCCTTTTTATATGGTTAATGTTGATGTTATCAGGTAACTACGTGTTGTAGCAGCTGCGCGGCTTTTTTTTATGATTTCAGATGAATAGATGGTTAAATGAATGACAATATTACAGCAAACAGTCCAGCTGTAAACTACAGCCATGAGACCAGAAAGAAAAGGCCAAAAATAGAGTCAATGGCGTTTGCATAAGTTTTTCCAACGGTTTGTAACAGAAGAGACAACAGGACTCATCACGTCTCCCGCTACCCGCAGAGATATAGGCAAAAGAGGAATTGGTGTCTATATTCAAGAAGGCCGCTGAAGCAGCACCGATAAAAGCACTTGTTGTGAACCCTTTGATCCTGCTAGAATTATCTCAAGTTACAAGAGAGCTTTTGGACACCCGAACAGCTTTTCCACTCAAACCACAGTGAGCATATGACCATCGCCATTCAGGAAGTTACAACCGAAGCCGAGCGTCAGCAGCTTTTCGGTTTTCGATATACGATTTATGCAGAAGAACTGAACAAACAACTGCCTGGGATAGATCACCAGCAAAAAATATACAGTGATGAACTTGATACAAATGCCTACCTGATTGTTGCAAAAGATACAGAGACGGGAGGTATTGCGGGAGCTATCCGCAATAACTCCGCAGCAGAATCCGTATTCCCCCGGCAACTGCGTGATTGCCTTAAGCTTGAACCGCTTCTGCAAACGCTTGACCAAGCGTCAGTGAGTTATACCAGTGGCCTGATGATTGATCCAGGCTATCGCGGGACAACAGTCGTGTCACTGTTGGTTAATTTTCTCTATAAACGCAGCATCGCGCTTGGGTACAGCATTGATATCTGTTTATCGGAACTGTCATTGGTGCATCTTTATTATCAATTAGGGTATCGTCCTTATGTGGCTCCCAAGCGACTTTATGCAGATGCTGGGCTACGTCTCCCGATGCTTTTAATCTCCCAGGATAAAGCCTATCTAAAAAAAGTAAGAAGCCCTTTGCGCCGTTTTGCCTCTGCCAGGGAGGATGATGGTGGAAAAACCGCTCTATTATTGAAAAAAGTTTTCCCGGAATGGGAAGACCCTCTTGTCACGCCTTTGCAGAAAAAGGCCCTTTGGGCAGGGATAGCTCATAGTTTCAGGTCGTCACCGACAACCAGTTTTTTCAAAGGGTTTTCCCCGGAAGAAATGCAGCGCCTTATGCAGCACATGCGACGATACCCTAATATTCGTATCAAGCGAGGCGAGCGACTTTTCAATAGAGGCGAAAACGAACAGAGCATGGGGCTGCTTCTTTCCGGCCAACTTGGGATTACCTTTGATAAAGACGCTGATCCCCATTTTGTTGCAGTGCTGGGACCCGGAGAATTGTGCGGTGAGGCAGAAGCGCTCATCGGAGGGACTCGCAGCGCCTCTCTCGTTGCCCTGGAAGACTCAGAGGTTTTGATATTGCCCTCCAACCTGTTTGAGGTGATGGGTAAACAAGACGCCTCTTTCGCAAGCCGGTTAAGTATGAATCTTAATCTTCTACTAGTTTCCCGGTTGCAGATGATGCATCTGCACTATATAAAATCGTATCAACGTGCTTCAAGTCGTTACTATAAAAGAAATGAACAACTCATCGGCAATGGCACACACGGGGAAGAAGAATTCAACGATTCATATGCAATCACCACACTGGATGATCCGGAAAGAGAATTGGAACGGCTGCAAAAGCAGGCCTGGATGGGGGAAGAAATTGAAAGGTATTGGCTTAACAAAATAGGATGTGTCGATAACAGTACTTTTCTTGATCTGGGATCTGGGCCTGGACTGACTTCTGTTATGTTGGCAAAAATGTTCCCCAACAGTCGGCTTATAGGGGTCGAGCCGGATGATATGCTGCGAAATACGGCAACGCAGGCGGCGCTGGAGGCTGGGGTGTCGGAAAGGTGTACTTTTGTAAAAGGAAGAGGAGAAGAGATACCGCTGGAAGATGATCGAGTCGATTATTGTAATGCCCGTTTTGTTTTTCAACATCTGCCCAACCCATCGGAGGTACTGGCAGAGCTGGACAGGGTTACCCGACCAGGAGGATTGATTTTTATTCTCGATGTTGATGATAGGGGGGTCATTATTCACCCTGAACCTCCGGGCCTCTATGGGTTTCAGCAGAGAACCGCCGAGGCACAGGCTGGAATGGGCGGCGACAGATTCATCGGTAGAAAACTCGGCGACTTGATGCTTGGTGAAGGCCTCACCGCCATCAACACAGAAGTGGTGCCTATAACATCAAGAGAAATTCCCATGAATGCACTTGTAGACGCTGCTTTCAGCTTTAAAGAGCAGACCCTGAAGCGTATGCATTTGTGGAAAGCTGAAGACCAGCAGGTGATTGATGCGCTCCGAAACCTACCTTCAATTCCCGGAGCATGGATGTATGTGCCTGTTTTCCTTGCCCATGGTAGGAAAAAAGAACGTTCCCTGTGAGCTTGCTATCATTGTAAACATTGGTCTGGTTGCTGAAAAAGTCTCTCCGTTTGCTGAGAGCAAACCACACCCAGTGTGATTGGGAAAAAAATATGCACAAAGGCCTGCAACGAAGCTGGCTTCCTTGCTGAGAATAGGGTATTTACAGAATCCATGAATGCCAAACGATAAGCAGGCAGCCCGGACACACGACCTGTTGAGGCCGAATCCTCACGGTGTGTTTATCCACAGCCGGTACATGGGACCGGTTGATTTTTTCCCGGTTTTTCCGAGTGAGGGAGACGAATGGGGGAAATGTTGATGATAACCAGAAACAAGAGCACTGGCAGGCATGGTTTGAAAAAAACAATAGGCGAAACCGAATTAATTCGGCTGCAGGTTAGCCGGACAGTTACGCTGCTGCAAAATAATATCACCCGTCACTACGATGCGCTCTATGAGCTCAGACGGCTGACCCTTATTCTGCTGGCCCAACAGCACCATACACAGCAGGACATTGACACTTGGCTGGAGCAGGAAGGCTTTGGTGTCGATACTGACGGCTTTTGGCTGAGTTTGCCTTTGCTTCAACAATTCCGAAAGGGAGTGGCACCTAAAGACGCTATCAGCCATTCATGGGATCCGGCAATCAAAGACCTGGAAGATGCTCGTTCCCGAATGTATTGCCTGCGCGATATAGGAACCTTTGTCCAAGAGATCCATTCCCGTTTACCCGGCAGCGCCTGGATCTACTATCAGGATGTCACCAACACTTCAATTCAATTCCCTTATATCGACCAGGTAACAGCCATCACTCCCGATTTTAACTGGTTGACCTATCATACCTTTGCCTCGGTCACCCCCCAGGCCAATCCCGAGCGGGCAATTCGATGGACACTGCCCAGCATAGACTATGCAGGAGAAGGGGTTATTCTTTCGGTATCCATACCGGTTTATCATGAAGAGCGGTTTATCGGTGCCTGGTCCATTGACCTGCCCATGAACACCCTTTATCAGGACTATATTGATGAATCGTATGTAGCAGGCCAGGAAAATTGTATTTTTGACCAGTATGAAAATATTATTGTTCACCCCTCTATTGAGGCTGGAATCGACAAGGAAAAAGGGAGCCTGTTTCAGCATAAACTAAATAGTCTGGGAGGAGATTTAGCCATTTTACAATCAGCCGGCTTGATCCGTGGCAAGCAGGGAGAGTTGCGCTTAAAGGGGAGAGACGGAGAGGAACTCCTTGCCTATTACGGCACTGTCCCCGACATAAACTGGACTTTTCTGGTAACAGTGCCGCGAGCTTCTCTGCTGGATGCGGTTAACCGAAGGATCAAAACGGCTTTCGATAAAATCATGAAGGGAGATTTCAGTTATCGAATAGTCAACCGGCAGGATGCCGGACATCAAAATCTCCTGGTGGAAGGGTACAATAAAATGGCCGCGGCTCTCCAGCAGCAGGAAGATATTCGGCGACAGGCTGAAAAAGCTCTGCGCGAGAGTGAAAATAAATATCGGCTCCTTTTTTCTAACGCCCATGATGGTATTTTCATTATCCAAGAAGGCCGGATTACCTTTGCAAATCCGAGAACACTCGAGATGACGGGGTACACCATGCATGAACTTGCGTTTCTGCCCATTGCCGACTTGCTCCATCCCGAATATCGCGAGGACGTTCTTGCGCACTATCAAAGGACATTGGAAAATGTATCACCGGAAACCCACACCTTCAAGATCCTCAACAACAATCAGGAAGAGCTGTGGATTCACCTTAACTCAGTACGGATAACCTGGGACAAAATAGCGGCTACGCTGCATTTTGCCCGCGACATTACCCAACAGGTAGAGCTTGAGCAGCAACTGCATCATGCTCAGAAAATGGACGCCATAGGAAAGCTGGCATCTTCCGTTGCCCACGAGTTTGGCAACCCACTCCTAGGCATGCGCTTTGCCATGCGAGATATTCTTAAGCGTTCGTATCTTAAAGAAGAAGATACCGAGCTGCTGTCTATGGCAGAAAAGGAGTGTGATCGCATGAGAGGGCTTATACGCGATCTCCAACGGTTTAATCGTCCCACCTCTGGAAGCAGAACAACATTTAATCTCCATCACCTTCTGGATAGCCTGTTCGTTTTCCACCGACGTTTACTCTCTTTAAATAAAGTACGACTTGTTCAACTTTACGATAAGCAGGAGATCATGATCAATGCGGTGGAAGATCAGCTCCGACAGGTCTTTATCAACCTCATCCTCAATGCAATCGATGCGATGAAGGAAAACGGTGGCGTACTCACCATACTCACTGCCTTGTACCCGGAAAAAGCGGTGATCTCAATTAAGGACAATGGGGCGGGAATAAAACTAGAGGCAATGGATCATATTTTTGAACCGTTTTTTACCACTAAATCTGCAGTAGAAGGGGTGGGGCTGGGCTTACCTGTCTCCTATGGCATCGTCCAGGCGCATAACGGCGAGATTGCGGTTGAGTCCAAGCCGGGAAATACGGTGTTTGAGGTGACCTTGCCGCTCTAGTCTTGACATTGGTGTTTGTAGGGTTTCGGAAAAGGGGCGCAACCCGGGAGAACAATTGTAGCGGGGATCGTTACCCCGTTGCAATCGATCCTTATTTTTTTATTTTGTCATCAATCACAGAATTTTACGTGAAATTTTCCCTTAATAGACTTCTTCCCTGGGCAGCTAAATGCTTTTTACAATTATGGTGCAATGCTTGCCGTAACTCCCAGCCCCCCCCCCCATTACACCATCTCCCAGAGGCACGCCTTACGTTTTGCTGTCAGGTCCATGTAAAAATTTACCCCAGGAAAAATGCCGACCTACAAGACCTGACCCTATCGACCTATGACCCCGCCGACCCAGCAGCCCGGTTCTGTCCCCGGGAACGGCCGAGCACTAGCTCGGCATAGAACAGAAAACAGAAGAAATGCAATGAGAAGGCAGGAATTCAAGCAACCATGTCCAGCCCATTCACCCCACGGAGGCATGCCGCATGTAGCAGTTTGGGGTACTTTTTAATTTTTTCACTCCAGGCTAAATGCTTGAATGCAGGCCTTTATCTTGCCTTCTTCCAGCATAATGCCGAGCTGGAGCTCGGCGTACCCGGGGGCAACGAGTACCTGGATGACGGCTCGAGTGTTAGCTGGGGTCAACTCGAAAGCGCCGGGATGAGCACCTCATACTACATTTGCGGGCGGTTGAATCTCACCGATCAAGCTCCTTTGAGCAGTATAAGAGTTTTTGTTTTAAGCCATTTTTGATTGACTCTCTCATAAAGCTACCCGTCTGACAAAATTTTTTACAGAATCACATGCGTCCATTGCTAGCTTTCAATATTGTAAAAGGGGTTGACATGGCCTTGATCTGTTGAAGTCTTATCAAGAAAAGTAACCTTGTCTATTCCTTCTATCTGATTAACTATATTTTCAATTCTTGATCGTATGACTTCATCATTTTTTAAAACGTCTCCCACGTTTGATAGAAAAGCTTCCTTGTTCCTTACTCTCACTTCAACCACCAATGAGTAATCTATCATGATGGAGTAAATTTTTGCTTCTAAAGTGATTTCATTAACTTTTCTTTTCGATTCTTCAGTGGTTTGAAATACTGGTTTGTTTGCAGCCTGGTAAAGTATATTGACAGCATCATCAACCTGAAGTTTATGAATGTTGATGACCATATCGTAGAGTCTGCTGTCCCAGGTGTCTATGCCGTATAGTTGCATTCCCCATTTTCTTCTTTCAACGTCATCTTTTTTGATAGTATCAATAGCTTGGTTTTCAGAAATGCCGTCTCTGTTTATAACTTCTTTTACGCGATCTTCAATGTTGGCCAGTATTCGAACCTTAAAGACATGAGGTATATCTTTTAAGAAATAATGACCTGCTAACCCATGGTACACGACGTTGTCATTTTGAATATGCTTCAATAAAGCATATTTATAATACGTCATGTATCGAAGTTTTCCTTGGTTGAATTTATTAAATATCGAAGGAGAATCATGCAATGCTTTGGTTAGTCTCATTTCAGGTATGTCAAATTCTTCAGAAGCTTCGAGGAGAATTTCACGAGAAACGCATTCGTAACCTAATTTTGCTGCTAATTTCTCTGCGACTTCCTTACCTCTGCTAAACGATCCTCTCGATATTGTGATTATGGACATGTCTCGCTCCTTGATAAATTTTAAATTACCCCAGTTATGATTATTTTAAAGGAACACACAAACCGAGTCAACCCAAGCATTTTGTTTTCAATCTTTGATTGTAATAAAGGCCCTATAAACAAGCTTTTAAAAAATAATAATTAATTTTGATTGTAATGTTCGGTAGAACTGCATCGATCTGTGATGAAAATAGTGGTACAAAAAAATATTAAAAATAATTCCTAACTAGAGTGTTATCAAATTGATCAACAGAGGATTCCGCATGCATAATGCAATGAATTGTTTCACATTCGCATGGATTATTGTCCTTCTTTCAGGAGTATTCAGTTGCGCTTTTGGATCAAGTCCCCATCAGATTAATACTGGTGAATTCACATTGGAGATGGGGCTTGTTTTTGCAGTGTTGATCCTGGTTATTTTACTTTTTGTATTTGAGTGGGTCAGGGTTGATGTTGTTGGCATTATTATGATGGTACTTTTACCTTTTTTAAATCTTGTTACTCCTCAGGAAGCCATCAGTGGTTTATCCAGTAATGCTGTTGTTGCAATCATAGCTGTCGTTATCATAGGTTCAGGGTTAGATAAAACCGGTTGCATGAATATACTTGCTCGTCAAATTTTACGCCGAGCAGGAAAATCCGAAAAAAAAATAGTGATACTTATTTCTACTACAGTCGCCTTTATCTCCAGCTTTATGCAAAATATAGGTGCTGCCGCACTTTTTCTACCTGCTGTCCGCAGGATCGCTCGTCAAACCGGAATTTCAGCCTCTAAAATTTTAATGCCCATGGCATATTGTGCCATAATCGGTGGGACGATAACATTGGTCGGCGCAAGTCCAACCATACTTTTAAACGACTTAATTCATCAGGCCAATGAGTTGCACACATTTGATAAGAATATTGAGCCGCTCGGACTTTTTACTCAAACACCTATTGGGATTGCTCTTGTTATTGCCGCAATCCTCTATTTCGTTGTTTTTGGCCGTTTTATCATCCCCTCAAAAGACGAGGCTGGGGATGAGAACAAAATTATGCCTTCTTCATTAGCAGATACTTATCAGGAAATAGCTGGAGTCTTTGAAGTCGTAATACCTGATGATTTCGGCTCCTTTACATTGGAAGAATTGCATGTGCGGGATAAATATCATGTCACCATTGCCGGTGTTTATTCTCCAGAAAAGAAATTGAAAAATTATGCTCCCACTCGATATGAATTGATTCACTCTGATGAAACACTGGCGATCGTCGGAAATGAAATGCATGCTCGTCAATGTGCAAAGGATCTGGGGTGGGTATTTAAAGGTGAGCTCGATATTTTTGCAGAAGATTTTTCGCCGAATAACGCAGGAATGGTAGAGGGCATCGTCACCCCGCGGTCACAATTAGTAGGTACAAATATGAGGGAGCGCCGGTTTAGAAAGAGGAATGGTATTGTTCCGGTTGTTCTTTGTCGAGATGGGATCTGTCAATTCAGTCAAATCACGAAGGAAATAATAAAACCTGGCGATGCGTTACTTATGTTTGGACGATGGGAAAAATTTCTTGAGCTGGCTCAGAAAGATTGTTTTGCTTTTACAAATGAAATTAAAGGGGAAGTGGTTAGAGAGGAAAAAGCAAAAGTTGCTTTTGGGTGGCTCGTTTTTACTATTGCAATGATATTATGGTTGAAACCTCTTTCGGCATCATTAGGTTTTCAGATAGATGTATCTTTATCTGTTTGTCTCCTTGCAGGTGCTTTAGGCATGATTTTAACCAAAGTAATTACCATTGACGAGGCATACAAATCTATAGACTGGATGACGGTATTTTTACTCGGCGGGCTTATTCCCCTGGGCTTGGCATTTCAAAAAACGGGAGCTGCTGAATGGATGGCAACATCAATAATGGTGTTGGTTGGCTCTGTTCCTGAGTCTATATTTTTGTTGATTATTGGCATTCTTACATCTTTTTTTACTTTGGTGGTTTCCAATGTTGGTGCGACCGTTCTTCTTGTTCCACTTTCAATGTCTATGGCCGTTGAAGTAGGGTGTGATCCACGATTAGCCGCTATGGTAGTAGCAATAGCGGCATCTAATACATTTGTGTTACCCACGCATCAGGTAAATGCTTTAGTTATGAGGCCTGGTGGTTACCAAACCATGGATTATGTTAAAACCGGAACGGGAATGACGGTCATATTCTTGTTGGTTTTAACGGTGATGCTCATTACTTTTTACTAGTATTTGCGCCGTTCGCGCAGTCAAATAACGCATAAGCGGCTCGTAACCGGGTTGGGCTAAACTATCGTCCTGAGTTACTGGTGTTTAAATCAATAGAATAACTATTGCCTGATCAATCACCTTGGTCCTATCCCCTTCCTGATTTGATCACTATACAGTGATAGGTATTGGTTCCTGGTTGAAAAGCACCACCATACTTGCGCCAAATGCACCACCGTCCCCCTTTTTCCCCTGGAGTAAACAATGTTCAACATCTGTAAACTATTGAAGTGTAATTAGATTAAGGATATAGTAGGCCGTGGCATGAAACATGCTTAATATTATCTACTTTGATATTTTGTAATCCATAAAGATATCATGAATCATGAGATATTTTGTCTAACCTGGTCAAATTAACTGGAGGAACCCGCAATGAAAAAACGAAGTATAGTTATCAGTGTCGTGTTTGCAGTGGCAACGAGTGTTGCCGCATTTGCTATTGAGCTTCCTGCTGACGTAACCGATATTCCATCAAGTTATGCTACGGTCAGCAATGGTAAAGTGAAATTTGCGTCAGACTGCAGGGCTTATCCGTCTTCGGTCTTCAATGCCGTCTTGGAATCTTATGGTCTTGAATTGACCGCGGAGAATGCAGCTGCGGTACCTTCAACCTATGCTAAGGTAAAGGATGGAACAGTGAGTTTTAACACCACGGCCATGGCCTACTCGCCGATGAAATACCATAAAATTCTGACAGCCTATGGCCTGGAACTTACTCCTGAAGGGGCGGCGACAATTGAAGGAACAAAAAATTATTGCCAAGTACTCAATGGTAAGATTGTGTTTGGTAAATCCGCTATGGCTTATAGCGGCTCGAAATGGAATCAGATCCTGTCAGCCTATACCCTTCCTGTAACTCCTGTAGTTGTTGTTGAAGTAGACTGCATCGACTCTGATGGGGATACAGTTTGTGATGAAATTGATGTATGTCCAGGGACGCCTAAGGGTGTTGAGGTAGATGAAAGAGGTTGTTGGGTACTTGAGCAGACCTACCTGTTTGATTTTGATAAAGCAGAACTCAAACCGGAATTTATGCCACTGTTGGATCATGTCGCCAGGATAGTAAATGATAACCCGAAAATGAACCTTCAAATTGAAGGCCATACAGATTCTATAGGTACTGAAGAGTACAACCAAAAACTCTCAGAAAGAAGAGCTGATGCTATAAAGAAAGCCCTTGTCAGCACCTATAAAATTGAACCGATGCGATTAAAGAGTAAAGGCTTCGGCGAAACAAAACCTATCGCCAGTAACACCACCGCTGAAGGTCGTGCAAAAAACAGAAGAGTGGAATTGACCCCTCTTTGGTAGCATAACTAAGCAAATGGATTAATGAAATCTGTTTGCCAAGTATATATGGGCGGGGTGCTACGAGGCACCAGTTGTATTGTCTACGTAAACACCTCTCCCATTTGTACAGGTTGTAAGAGATAAAACCAAATAACAGGGGCAGACCAAGCTATTATTCTGAATTACTGGTGTTTAAATGAATACAATAGTTGTTGCCTGCACCCTGCAGTACTCTTTTGATCCCCAACTAGCCCGGATTTCTCATCAGTTCAGGCAGCGCCAAGTTCAAAGTTTTTGGTAATGAATAGGTAAGCGTAGACTCCGATAGTCGCCTATATTCATTGCCAAAATACTGAAGAAAATGGTGCTGGATGGACTGACCTTTGGTGAACATTGTGAAAAACTTTCAACTTCATCTTAGCTTCTATAACATATAAGAATTGTATGCAATTTGACAGGTTGACACAATGTTCATGAGAAATTCGGGCTAGGAAATTGTAAGGGGCTGAAGCCCCTTTAAAAAAAATCCTTCCTTCTTTGAGGCAATCGAGCGCCCTCTGGCTCGTACGCCAAGTTGCTGGTGTATCTTTTCTACAAAGTCCTCGCTTCCGACCACAATTGATTCATTCCAAAGGCTCTTTCTTTTTTTTCACATCAGTTTGTAACTCTGAATCCACCCAGTCGCTATATTCTTGCTGGAAAGGCGCATGATTGCCTATGGAAAAAAATCCAGCAGAGCCTTCCTGTTTTTTTCAAAACGGAGAAGAAATTCTTGCTTATGGCACCTGTGGGTGATGTGCCGGACCAGTCCGGGGCTGTAGTGTCTGGGCGCTCTTGGCATAAAAAGAATTTGTTTTAGCTGCTTTGCGGAAAAAGAATAATTCCTTAGAATGTTGTTTTTGGGGTGAAAAAAGAAACTTTAAGGATAAAAAAGGAGTGGTTTGATATATATTATAAGGCTAAAACAGGTAATTGCTTTGGTCCGACCCCGCTCTTTGCCCGCTCTTTGAGGTCCCCTGTTTGACCAATGAAAAAAAATATCTTAAGCAAAATGCCGACCTACAAAACCTGACCCCACCGACTTAGCAGCCAGGTTCTGCCCCCGGGAACGCCGAGCTCCAGCTCGGCACAGAACAGCAGAAATAGAATGAAAATGCAGGCAATCAAGTACTCATGTCCCATCCCACCACCCCCGGAGGCATGCCGCATGTAGCTGTTTGGGGTACTTTTCCAATTTTTTCACTCCAGGCTAAATGCTGGAATGCGGGCCTTGATCCTGCCTTCTTCCAGCATAATGCCGAGCTGGAGCTCGGCGTTCCCGGGGGAAATCTTTGCCTTCTCCTTATTTATCGGGAGAGTTGCTTACCTTCTAGTGTTTTACTCTTTTGAAAAATTTACTCGAGGCCAGATAGTGTGGCAGATGCCGTAACTGCCAGGCCTTCCGTTCTGCTGTCAGGCCAATGAAAAAAAATCCCAGGAAACCTGCCGACCTACAAAAGCTGATTCCATCGACCTAAGACCCCGTTAATCCAGCAGACCGGTTCTGTCCCCGGGAACGCCGAGCTCCAGCTCGGCACAAGACAGCAGAAATGGAATGAAAATGCAGGCAATCAAGTACCCTTGTCCCATCGCTCCACCCCCGGAGGCATGTCGCATGTAGCTGTTTGGGGTACTTCTCCAATTTTTCACTCCAGGCTAAATGCTGGAATGCGGGCCTTGATCCTGCCTTCTTCCAGCATAATGCCGAGCTGGAGCTCGGCGTTCCCGGGGGAAATCTTTGCCTTCCCCTTATTTATCGGGAGAGTTGCTTGCCTTCTACTGTTTTACTCTTTTGAAAAATCTACTCGAGGACAGATGGTACGGTAGATGCCGTAACTGCCAGTCCTTCACCTATTACACCACCTCTTAGTGTCATGCCTTCCGTTCTGCAGTCAGGCCAATGAAAAAAACAGGAAACCTGCCGACCTACAAAAGCTGATTCCATCGACCTAAGACCCCGTTAATCCAGCAGACCGGTTCTGTCCCCGGGAACGCCGAGCTCCAGCTCGGCACAGAACAGCAGAAATGGAATGAAAATGCAGGCAATCAAGCACCCCTGTCCCAATCCCACCACCCGCGGAGGCATGCGGCATGTAGCTGTTTGAGGTACTTTTCCAATTTTTTCACTCCAGGCTAAATGCTGGGATGCAGGCCTTGATCCTGCCTTCTTCCAGCATAATGTCGAGCTGGAGCTCGGCGTTCCCGGGGGGCAACGAGTAGCTGGAGGAGGGCTTGAGTGTTAGCTGGGGGCAAGTCTAAAGCGCTGGATAAACCGGCATAAAGTAGAGGGTGAAAGTCTCTTACATAAAAGGAGAAGCTGCTCCATCATGTCCCCGAGTCATGCGTCGGCTATCCACGAGGAAGCGGCGATGCGTTGACAGGGGAACACGCAGGCCAGCCATTGAGATCCGAAATTACCTCATTACATTTTTCGCAAAGAAACAGACCGCCTTAAAGGGGTGAACTCAGAACTACCCCCTCTATGGGGATATTTATTCATAATGTGTCCACAGCCGAATAATTTTAACTATTTTTTTAGCGTCATAAGGCTGATAAGCTAATCTATGTTGTATGTTTATTCTTCGTGAATATGCACCTGACAAATCACCAACTAATGTTTCATAGGGTGGGGAGTTTTGATAGGGATTCCCTCTTATGATATCTAGTAACTTCTGGGCCTTATTTTTTAAACCAGCTGAAGAGATTTTTTTTGCGTCTTTTTGAGCTTGTTTTGTGAAAAACAGTTCCCAACTCACCAATCAAGCTCCTTTGAGCAGTCTGAGAGTTTTTCTTTTAAGCCATTTTTGATAGACTCTCTCATTCCAGGAACGGAAAGCAGATGCATGGTTTCAGTAATAGCATTCCAATCTTCTTCTGAAATCAAGACTGCATTTTTTTTACCTGTAATAACAATAGGTTCATGTGTTTCTGCCGTTTCGTCAATTAACCGATAGAGCTTTGATCTAGCTTCTGTTGCATTTAATATATTCATAATAATACCTCCTGATGTGAGCGTACGTCAGTCCACTTGATATGCTGGGGCATATAATGAAATAGAATGTGTGTGTTCTTTTATTTTTGTTTTACGCAGAATTATTTTCTTTGTTTTTTTATTTTTGGTGAATAATTGAGTTGACATCGACGAAAAGGAGAGTATTTTGTTTTCAATGAGGAATGATTATTATAAATGTTGTGTGCTCTGTGGTTGAGCAAGCCGGTGTAAACACGATGATTGATGAAACCAGCCTGAAAATATTAAAGATATTACAGGAAAAAGCAAGAATACCCAATGTGGAAGTTGCCAGGCAGATGGAAATGGCACCGTCTGCTGTTCTTGAGCGAATTCGGAAAATGGAGCGGCAAGGGATTATTGATGGCTACGAAGTGCGTCTTAATCCTGATCGGTTTAATCGACGCCAGGTTGCCTTTGTTCAGGTGCAGGTTTCTGCCGATAATACCTGTGCCGGGGAAGCATTTGCAGCAATACCGGAAGTCCAGGAAGTGCACTACGTTGCAGGCGATGACAGTTACCTGTTGAAGCTGCGTGTTGCTGACACCGAAGAGCTTGGTAGTATCCTTCGGGAAAAGATTACCCAGGTGAATGGTGTGACTGCAACCCGAACCGCAACCGTTCTCCATACGTATAAAGAAACCGCTAAGTTACCTCTTTTAGATACTGTACATATAAAGGAATGAGATTATGCCCCTTTCGTCTGACTATAAAACACGACTTTACCCCAATTTACCTGCCATAATCGACCACTTCGGCACTCCTTTTCATGTGTACGATGAGAAGGGGATTCGTGAAACCGGTGCCCGGCTCAAGGATGCCTTTGCCGGTATTGATGAATTTCGCGAATATTATGCGGTGAAAGCGCTGCCTAATCCGGCAATTTTAGGCATTATGCAAGATATGGGCTTTGGCTTTGACTGCAGCTCCGCTACCGAACTGATGATGAGCCGAGAGCTGGGCGCCAAAGGCAGTGACATCATGTTTACCTCCAACAATACCAGCAAGGAAGAGTTTAAGCTGGCCGCAGCTGACGGTGGGTGTATCCTTAATCTTGATGATATAACCTTGATTGATAAGCTGGAGGAAATGCCGGAATTAATTTGTTTTCGTTATAATCCCGGTGCACGCCGCTCAGGCAACGACATCATCGGTAATCCTGTGGAATCCAAGTATGGTGTAAGCCACGACCAGATTGTGGATGCGTACCGCAAGGCTCGAGATCGGGGTGCGAAAAAATTCGGTATTCATACCATGTTGGCCTCCAATGAATTGTATCATGGGTATATGGTGCAAACGGCGGAGATGCTGCTTGAGTTGATTGACGAACTGCACCAGGCACTGGGTATAACCATTGACTTTATTAACATAGGCGGTGGCCTGGGGATCCCTTATACACCGGATGCTGCACCGTTGGACCTTGAAGCCATGGGGCGGGGGATAACTTCTCTTTTTCAGCGGTTTAAACAACAGAATGGGTATGCGCCCGCTCTGTATATGGAAAGCGGCAGGTTTATGACCGGGCCTCATGGTGCGCTGGTGGTAAAGGCTATTAACCGGAAGGAAATTTATCGGACGTATATCGGGGTCGATGCCTGTATGACCGCCTTGATGCGACCTGCTATGTATGGTGCGTATCACCATATTGAGGTGCTGGGTAAAGAAGATGGTAAGGCTGCGGAAGTGGTGGATGTGGTCGGTTCCTTATGTGAAAATAACGATAAGTTCGCCATCCAGCGCACTCTGCCGGCGATTGATAATAATGACGTGTTGATCATTCATGATACCGGAGCCCACGGTCAGGCCATGGGTTTTAACTACAATGGAAAGCTCCGCCCCAAAGAGGTTTTGTTGAAAGCAGATAATTCTGTTGCCCTTATTCGCCGGGAAGAAACCGCTGCCGATTACTTTGCAACCCTGAATTTTGAGGCTGACAGCCTTAAGCTGTCCTAAGTTTTACTCATATTCATCATCCATGAACTTACTCATTTTTGAAGACGACGAGCTCCTGGGCCGTCGCCTTATTTTGTCCGGCCGCCGAGCCAGGCATTTGCTGAAAGTGCTGCGGGTAGAACCGGGCCACACAGTGCGGGTGGGAATGGTCAACGGGCCGGTCGGCAGCGGGCTGGTTATTACGCTGGGGGCAAACACGGTGACTCTGGAGGTAACGCTTGAGCAAAAGCCGGTCTGTGACCTTCATGTAGAACTTATCCTTGCTCTGCCCAGGCCGATAATGCTGCAGCGTATCCTTAAACAGGCGACCGTACTCGGCGTACGGAGGTTTTATCTGATAAGGTCGAGACGGGTTGAAAAGTCCTTCTTTCAAAGTCCGGTGCTGGCAGCGGAAAAGATACGGGAGCTGCTTGTGGAGGGAATGGAGCAGGGGATGGATACCTGGCTTCCCGAGGTGAGTATTCATAAACAGTTCAAGCCGTTTGCCCAGGAGGTACTGCCGCAGGTCGAAGGAACCGGCATCATTGCCCATCCTCGTGTGGAGACCCCGCTTGCAGGTCTGGATGTGCCGGGTAAAGAGCGTAAACCCCTTTTACTGGCAGTGGGGCCGGAAGGTGGGTGGAACGATTTTGAGCTGGATATGTTTGCCGACCAGGGGTTTATCCCCTTCACCATGGGCAATCGGATTTTACATGTTGATACCGCAACAGTAGCATTGCTTGCTCAGTTACAGCTGCTTTACGACTTACAAAATCTTTGACGCACCTTGCTGGTCAGCAGGGTGAACTCGGGTAAATTGAGCAGTTGCAGGCTAATCGCATAGACACCTCCTCCGCAACCAACCAGCAGAAAAACGCCCAGCGCCTGCAGGGGAATCGGACCCTGCAGCCAGGTTTGTATTTGCAGTTGCAGGAACCACACCGCACCTCCCATCACCAGGGTTGCTGTGAGAATTTTGAGCAGCCCTTTGCCCAGGTAAGCCAGCGGCAGTCCCTCCAGTTTTTTCAGCAGTATTACCCCTAAAAAAAAGAAATTGCAGGCCATGGCGCATGAGGTGGAAAGCGCAATGCCACGGTGCTGGAGGTGGTCGATCAGCAGGCTGATGATAATCAGGTTGGCACCCACACCGATAAAGCTGCCTATAACAGGATACCTGGTGTTGTTAATAGCGTAAAAGACCGGGACCATAATCTTTATGGCGGAGTAGGCAAAAAGACCCAAGGCATAGAACTGAAGCGCTTCTGCGGTCCTGATTGTGTCAAAGGAGGTAAATATGCCATGTTCAAAAATAAGGCTGATAATGGGTTCTGCCAGCAGGATTAACCCGGCTGTGGCTGGTATGGTCAGGCTGAACACCAGAATCAGGGAAGAGATAAAAGACTGCTTAAGTCCTGCCATGTTTTTTTCCGCAGCCTGTTTTGCCATCACCGGCATAGCGGCAATGGACAGGGCCACACCAAAAATACCAATGGGCAGTTGGACCAGGCGAAAGGCGTAATTTAACCAGGAAACCGAACCTTCGGCACAGCTGGCGGCAAAGTTGGTGTTAATAAAGATATTGAGCTGGGTAGCGGAAAGACCAATGGTTGCAGGGAGCATGAGTAACAGAATACGTTTGAGCCCGGGATCTTTGAGGTTGAGCCGTGGGGTAAATTTGAAACCTGTTCGCATCAGGGTGGGGAGTTGCATACAGAGCTGCATCGCCCCGCCGATGAGCGTGCCCCAGGCCATGCCGGCAATCGCAGGTTGGTTGAAATGTGGAAAGATTAGAGCGAGCGATACCCCGCCGACAATGGAGCCGAGGTTGAAAAAGCTGGATGCCATGGCCGGCACGAAAAATTTTCCCTTGGTGTTGAGCATGCCCATCACCACTGCTGCAAGGGAAACAAAGAGCAGAAAGGGAAACATGATTTTGGTCAGCTTGGTTGTCAGGGCTGTTTTGCCGGTGACTGTATCAAAGTCCGGTGCCAGCAGGTGGACGATGGTATCTGCGTAGTATATACCAAACAGGGTTAACGTGCTGAGCAGTATGGCAAAGAAGATCAGAACGGTTGAAGCCAGTTCCCACGTTGCTTTTTCCCCCTTGTTGGTGTCGTAATCGGAAAACACGGTAACAAAGGCCGCGGAAAGGGCACCTTCGCCAAAAAGATCTCTGAGCAGGTTGGGAATTCGAAAGGCAACCACAAAGGCGTCATAGGCATAACCAGCCCCGAAAAGACCTGCAAAAAGTTGTTCGCGGATCAGCCCAAGGACACGGCTACACATGACTGCGCCACTTACCGCCCCAGCGGAGCGAGCAATTTTACTTGTGGTATGGCTTGGCTGGTCAGGTTTTTGAGAGGTCATACATCTATTAAGGTATCAGGGTATCAGGAGGTTATCGCTTGACTTTGCCGGAGTAATCTGAATATATAAGAATCTGTTTTTTCAGGAGTAGATGGTTACCATTCCTACCTGGAAAGAGAAAGGTTTTTCCCAAAATGCGGGTGGGAAAGGTAATCTCACAACAATTAATTATTGTACCCGTTTCACCGGAGGTATCCATGCAAGACGTTCAACAGATCAGGAACACAGTTATTCTCGGACATGGCAACAGCGGTAAATCTACACTTGCTGAAGCTTTATTGTTTACTGCGGGTTCGGTGAATCGGTTGGGAAAGGTGGATGACGGTACAGCCTCAATGGACTTTGAGCCGGAAGAAATCAAGCGCCAGGTAAGTATGAGCACTGCTTTTAATCATCTGCAGTGGCAAAAAAACGATGTGTTTCTTGCTGATACGCCGGGTGATGATAACTTCTTCAATGAAACCCGGTCTGCGGTTCAGGTGGCAGACAGCGCAATTCTCAGCGTTGGTGCCGTGCTGAGTGTCCGTCCTCAGACAGAAAAATTTGTTGATTTGGTGCAGGACAAAAATCTACCTTGTCTTATCTGCGTTACCAAGATGGATAGGGAGCGTGCCGATTTTTCTAAAACCGTTGACGATATCCGTGCTGCCTTTAAGCTGAACCCGGTTGTTCTTTATCTGCCCATTGGTGCGGAAGATGATTTTAAGGGAGTTGTGGACATTGTAGCCAACAAGGCCTTGATGTTTGATGACAAGGGCGGGGTAAAAACTGAAGACGTACCCGCAGACATGGCTGATGAGGTTGCAGAGCTTCGCGAAAACCTTCAGGAATATGTGGCTGAAACTGATGACGACCTGCTGGAAATGTTTCTTGAAGAAGGCGAGTTGACCGATGAAGCGATGAAGTCAGGGCTTGCCGAAGCTGTCAGGACTGCCAAAGTTGCTCCTGTTTGTGCCTGCGCTTCTTTACTTAATAAAGGAACCAGCGTAATTCTTGATGCCATCGTTGACCTGCTGCCATCTCCGGATCAGCGACCGGCTGTTGAAGGTATTAATCCTGATAACGATGATGTGGTAGAGAGGGAAAGAACTGCCGACGCACCGTTTTCCGCTCTGGTTTTTAAGACCATGGCAGATCCCTTTGCCGGTCGTTTGACTATTTTTCGTGTCTTTTCAGGTACGCTGGACAATGACAGCTTTTATAATGCCAACAAAGAAACATCTGAACGTTTTGGGCAGTTGTTTGTGTTGCAAGGGAAGGAGCAAAAGCCTGTAGATAAGGCGATTCCCGGGATGATTATCGCGGTCGCTAAATTAAAAGAGACCACCACCGGCGACACACTGTGTGCCGAATCTGATAAGGTTATCTTTGAGAGTATTGAGCCTTTACCGACTGTTATCTCTTATGCCGTAAGTGCCAAGAAGGGAGATGAGGAAAAGCTGTTTGCCTCCATTACTAAATTGCTTGATGAAGACCTGACCCTTAAACTGACCAGGCAGCCGGAGACGCACGAGGTGCTTATTTCCGGGGTCGGCCAGAGTCATCTTGAAATGGTTGGTGAAAAGCTCAAACGTAAATATGGCGTGGAAATGGAGCTGCGGGCACCCAAGGTCCCGTATCGTGAAACCATTAAAGGCAGCACCACGGTTCAGGGTAAGCACAAAAAGCAGTCCGGTGGTCGCGGACAGTTTGGTGATTGTACTGTCGAGTTATCACCGCTTGCGCGTGGTGAGCAATTTGAATTTGTCGACTCCATTGTTGGTGGTGTTATCCCGCAAACATATCGTCCGGCTGTGGAAAAAGGTATTCTGGAAGCCATGGAAAAAGGTGTTATTGCCGGCTATCCTTTTGTTGACTTGAAAGTCAATTTGATCGATGGTTCCTTTCACAACGTCGATTCTTCGGAAATGGCATTTAAGATTGCCGGTTCGCTTGCCTTTAAAAAGGGTGTTATGGATGCGAAGCCGGTTCTGCTTGAGCCGATTATGGAGATGGAGGTCCATGTACAAAAGGACTTTGTCGGCGATGTGATGGGTGATTTGAATAGTCGCCGCGGTAAGGTTTTGGGAATGGACTCGACTGATAAGTATGAAATCATTAATGCCCATGTACCACAGGCAGAGATTTTATTGTATGCCCTGGATTTGACTTCCATGACTGGTGGACAGGGAACGTTTACGGTCAAGTTCTCCCATTATGAAGAGGTTCCGGCAAGTATTGCGGAAAAGATTATCGAAGAGCATAAAAAGGCTGAAGAGTAACAGTGAGTCATCAATCAACCCATGAGGTGTATAACTGCGGTATCCTGACACTCAGTGACAAAGGTTCACGTGGTGAACGCGTTGATACCAGCGGCGAACTGCTCAAAGAGATGCTGAGTGGTGCCGGTTTTGTAGTAGCAGAGTACCTGGTTTTACCTGATCAGCGTTTACAGATAGAAAAAACACTGATTGAGTGGGTTGATGCCAAGCAGCTTGATTTGATCGTGACAACGGGTGGCACCGGAGTGTCACCCTCTGATCAAACCCCTGAAGCCACCCGTGCTATCCTGGATATGGAAGTACCTGGAATCAGTGAGGCAATGCGTGCTGCCAGTCTTGAAAAAACGATTCAAGGGGTTTGGTCTCGGGGGATTGCCGGTATCAGAAAGAAAAGCCTGATCATTAATTTACCCGGAAGCAGGAAAGCTGCAGGTGAGAATCTGGAAGCCGTATTGCCGGCCTTGGCGCATGGAATTTACAAGTTGAAAGGTGGGACCGCAGATTGCGCTCAAACCTGATTGAAGGCATTTTAAAACCACATTTTATGTGGTGTATAATTAGAAATTCTGCAGTGAGCTGTGAAAGAAACAAAGGGGCAGAGAGATGTTCGCATCTCTCTGCCCCTTTGTTTTGATCGGCTTTTTTTGTCGAGGTTATTTGCCTGCAGGCTCAATAATAACCTGTTTTCCCTCTCCCTCTTTGGCTGCAACGACATCGCCTATAAGGTACGGTTGCTCTCCCAGCGCTGTTAACTGGTGAAGAACATCGTCTACATGTTCACTCGCAACAATGGCCAGCATGCCTATGCCCATGTTGAAGGTTCGGTACATTTCGTCAAGATGAATGTTGCCTTTGCTTTGCAGAAAGTCAAAGATGGGCAACACCGGCCAGGTGCCTTCTGTGATGTGCGCATTGCATCCGGTTGGAAGTATTCTTGGGATATTGTCTATGAAACCACCGCCGGTGTTATGGATCAGCCCGTTTATCGGATAACGACGCAGGAGGTTGGTGAGGCTGTCCACATATATACGGGTAGGGCGGAGCAGCTCTTCACCGACCGTGCATCCAAGTTCTTCGATCGTGTCCTTTACATCCAGTCCCAGTTCCTCAAACATAACCTTTCTTACCAAAGAGTAGCCGTTTGAATGGATCCCGGATGAGGCCAGGCCGATAATTTTGTCGCCGACGCTCACATCGCTGCCGTCGATGATGCTGTTGCGATCACCGATGCCCACCACAAAGCCGGCCAGGTCATAATCTCCTGGTTGGTAAAGTCCCGGCATTTCCGCTGTCTCACCACCGATAAGCGAGCAGTTTGCTATTTTGCAGCCTTCAGCTATACCTTTTACTACCTCGGTCGCCACGTCGAGATCCAATGTGCTTGCCGAAAAATAATCAAGAAAGAAGAGCGGTCTGGCTCCGCTGACGATTACATCATTGACACACATCGCTACCAGGTCGATGCCGATTGTGTCGTGCTTGTTGCATAACTTGGCAATATTAAGTTTGGTTCCCACACCGTCGGTAGACGCTATAAGCACCGGGTCTTTAATATCTTCGTTGCCGATGGCAAACAATCCGGAAAAGCCACCAATGTCACTGAGGACACCGCGACGATGGGTGTCTTTGACGATGTCTTTTATGCGGGAAACAAAAAGATTGCCTTTGTCGATGTCTACACCAGCTTCGGCATATTTGGAGGTAGGTTGTGTCATAGGAGTATAATTGAGGGCGGTTTTCTGGAGTATCCAGGCAAAATAATTTTTCAATGACATTCTAAAAACGTTTTTTATATCTGTTTGTTTTTATTACGTCATCATGCATGAGGTAATGGGTTGTTGATGCATTGATCCATTACCGGGAAACAGGTTTGCTTCCTTGTTGAGTAACACTTTACGATACTTTTTTTTGCCGAGTATTGTCAATATGTTTGTGGTGATTGCAACCCTTGTTTCTTTCTGGTAAGGAGTCGGTATGAAATTATTGATTACATTGATAGGCCTTGTTTTTGTTTTGGAAGGGTTGCCATATGTTGTTTCCCCGGAAGGAATGCAGCGTTGGTTAAGACAACTTGTAGAAATGAAGCCCGCCCAGTTGCGTGTTATTGGAGGGATAGCTATGGCCGCTGGTTTTTTTCTGTGCTTTATCGGCCAGCGTAGTGGACTATTTCCCTGATAGAATGAGTCTGGGTGAAAACCGGATTGGCTGATTACCCTTTCTCTTCATAATCCTGCCTTTTATAGATTGACTTTTATCTTTATCGGTCATTAGAATACATTTCTTTGGTGCCTTGCATTACTAGCTTGGCAACTCGCCGCCGCCACTTTCGAATGCGGCATATTATTTGTGAAATTTGCGCTGTTTTCATCAATTGCTGATTACTTCGCCAAACCGAATTGGTCCGTTGCATAAAGGACCGTGAAATTATTTCCTCTTTGGTCATGAGGTGCTGTTAATGGAAAAAAACCCAAAAAGAGAAATGGTCGGGCTCGAAGGGAAGGTGCTACGAGATACCTTACGACGTTTATATCGTCGGGGAGCAATTGAAAATATTCGAAGGCTTATTGTCAAGACACACCCGGCAGATCTTGCCTGGGTTTTTCGCTCCCTTAATTTTACAGAACAAAAAGACATATTTGAAATCCTGGCCCAGACCGAACAGGTAGCACACTTCCTTAGTGAGCTTGACGAGTCTATCATGCTCGATTTGGTTGAGGGGTTATCTGCAAAGTTTATGGCCAATGTGGTCACGGAAATGGCATCGGATGATGCCGCTGATCTCCTTGAAGCCCTGCCTAATGAAGTGGCTATAGAGATCCGCACCCACATGGAGGTGAAAGACAGGGACGAGGTCGAAGAGCTGCTCAAGTATGATCCGGATACAGCTGGTGGCATCATGTCGCCTGATTTTATGTATCTGGACGAGGATCTGACCGTAGAGGAGGCCATTACCAAGGTGCAGAAGCGCAGTGAGGAAAAAGAGATGGTTTTTTATCTCTATATTACCCACGGCGATGGTCAGCTGGGAGGCGTATTATCCCTTCGTGAGCTCCTTCTCCATCCTATGCACAGGAAACTGAAAAACATCATGAATCCAAATGTGGTCACCGTAACCACGGATACCGATCAGGAAAAAGTAGCGCATATTGTTTCTCAATATAATATGCTCGCTGTTCCAGTTGTTGACGGAGCATTCAACATGGTTGGTATTGTAACTGTAGATGATGTTATCGACGTTCTGCGCGAAGAGGCCAACGAGGATTTTATGCAGATGGCGGGTGCCGGTAGGGATCAGGAAATTCTCCTCAAACCTCTGCATCAAAAGATCCTTATTCGTGCGCCTTGGCTGTTAGCCTCCTGGATGGGCGGTGTTGGGGCCATGTACATTATTAATTCTTTTGAAGATGCTCTTATGAAGGTATTGGCTTTGGCTGCCTTTATTCCAATTATTGCCGGCATGGGGGGGAATATCGCGACCCAGTCCAGCACTATTATTGTCAGGGGGTTGGCAACCGGCAGGGTAAATATGCACCATTTTTTTCAGATAGTGATTAAAGAATCCCTGGTGGGTATCGCATTGGGCTTCGTTTTCGGGCTTCTTTTAGGTGTGATTGCTTATTTTAGTTATGCAAATCCGATGGAACTTGGGATTGTCGTTGGTGTCTCTGTTTTTGCAGTTATGGCAATGTCTGCCACTGTCGGCGCTATAGTCCCTCTGATGTTGAAACGGCTAAATATTGATGCTGCCGTTGCCACAGGTCCTTTTATTACAACAGCAGTGGATGTTTTAGGCATTGGCCTCTACTTCATGGTTGCTAAAATGTTACTTAATTTATAGCTGCTGAACAGTTACAGACCGAGGTTAAGGCGAGCTTATTTATTTTTCGCTAACTACATACTATGAAACGAACATTTTTCTCGCAGAAGCCGGGGGGCAATAAAAGCACGCTTTGGGTTTTGGTTATTATCGGCGTTATTTTGTGGCTGGCTTTTCAGACTCTTCAACCCTCCTTACTGGATCCAAAGGCCGTACCTCGAGCTGTTGAAGCGCGCGGTGATCTGGCAATGGATGAAAAAAACACCATAGAAATTTTCAGGAGCGCAGCACCTTCGGTGGTGTACATCACCAGTATTGCCGTTCGGAGGAATCTTTTCAGCCTCAATGTGTACGAAATTCCCCAGGGCACAGGGTCCGGGTTTGTGTGGGATAAACAGGGGCGTATCGTTACCAATTATCATGTTATTTCCGATGCCGGTCGGATTGAAGTAACCCTTGCCGATCATACCAGTTGGAAGGCTGTGCTGGTGGGTGCCGCTCCTGACCGTGACCTGGCGGTTCTTCAGATTTCTGCTCCGGCATCTAAGTTACATCCTCTTTCCATTGGTGACTCTTCAGATCTGCAGGTTGGGCAAAAGGTTTTTGCCATAGGCAATCCGTTTGGATTGGACCAGACCTTGACCACAGGGGTGGTCAGTGCGCTCGGTCGGGAAATAAAGGCTGTTACAGGAAGAACCATTCATGATGTTATTCAGACCGATGCTGCCATTAATCCGGGAAACTCCGGGGGGCCGCTTTTAGATAGTGCCGGACGACTTATTGGTGTGAACACAGCTATTTACAGCCCTTCTGGGGCTAGCTCAGGCATTGGCTTTGCCGTGCCCGTAGGAGAGGTAAACCGAGTCGTGCCCCAGGTTATTCGCCATGGGAAGGTTATTAAACCTGGTCTTGGCGTTACCCTTGCCAACAAGCGCTTGACCAGTGAATTGGGCTTGGAGGGCGTGCTTGTGCTGCGAGTCATGCCTGGTTCGAACGCTGAAAAGGCAGGATTACAAGGGACAAAGCAAGTTCGGGGTGGGCTGATTCTCGGCGATGTTATCCAGGCGGTAAACGGCCGCTCGGTTGCTGATTATGATTCGCTTCGTGACGAGCTGGAACGGTATAAAGTGGGAGATTCCGTCGCCTTAAGTCTGCTGCGGGATGAAGGTAGGATTGAAGTGGCTGTCACCTTGGAAGCAACAGAGTAAAAAAAAAAGCCCACCGCCTTGTTTGGCAGGTTAACCGGGAGGGGGTGGGCTTTGGTACTACGAAAGAAGGCTAGGCTTTTTCCTGCGTGATTTTCTTGAAATACGACCCAGCAGCCATCCCACCAGGAGTACCCCGGAACCAGCCATAAACCACTTTATTGATTCATTTTTTTTGAGCACGGAATTGGCGATCTTCACATCTGCATTTTCCTGTTTCAGCTGTTCGATATCTTTTCTTGCCTGCAGCAGAGCCTCTTTGGTCTGAACCACATCCAGAGTCTCCCTTTCTAAGCTTTGGTACCTGTCTCTAATATCCGTACGTTCTGCAATACAGGTGCTGAGTTCGACTGCTGTCTGCCCTTGCGCATCGGTCAGTTCATTCAGCCGGCTCTGAAGAGAACTAACCTGGGCTGTTAATGTGTTTTTTTCTGTTGAGAGCTGGGAAACCTGTTCGGTGAGCGGCGGTGTAGGGCTCAGGTAACGTTTGAGGATCCAGCCCTGTTTACCATTTTTCAGCTTTACCTGGGCCCAGCCGTCTTTTTCCGAAATATATTCAACCGCAGTGCCGTCGGTGACGATGGAAACGATTTTGTAGTCTGTTCCCTGGCCCCGTCGCATAGGTATTTCTGAGGATGGCTGTACGTACAGCATTTCGGCAGCGGCGGTTGTGGATGCAAAAAGAGAAAGGCCGACAGCAAAAAGCAGAGAGCGATGATGTTTTTTGTAACAGTGGAAAAATAATTGTGTTTTCATGAAAAAATTATTTTGTGCGTTACCCGTGAGAGACGGCGTGTTCCTTTTGTAGACATAATGAAGTGGTCAGCTACAAGTGAGTGCTGATTAATTTAACAGCGCACATATGTACCACTCTTTTAACACTGTCGCCACTTTACTTACATTTGTTTGTCAGGGGAGCTGTAAAGGTTATTCGGCTTCCTGCTCTTTCTCTTTTGCCGGGGTAATAGGCGTGGCCTGATTTTCCTCGGCAGCGAGTTTTTTCTTTTTCAACCGTGCAAACTCTCGCATATTCTGATTTTTATCCGATTCATCAACAATTTCACGGCCCAGTATTTCTTCGATAATATCTTCCAGGCTGATCACGCCTGTTACGCTGCCGTATTCGTCGACCACGACCATCAGGTGCTGGTGGTTTTCAAAGAACTCAATAAAGACTCGGTCTAAAGGGGCCGTTTCCGGGACAAAGTGGACTGGTCGCATAATACGTGAGAGCTGGAGGTCGTCCTGGTCAAGGGCTGCAGCCATTAATACCTCCTGGCTGAGCACTTGGCCAACTACATCATCCTGGTCCCCGTCCTTAAACAACGGAACTCTGCTGTGCATGCGCCATTTTTCCTCATCTTGCGCGGCCTCGCGTATTGTCGTTGATTGGTCGACAGAGTAGGTGACTGTTCTGGGGGTCATAACCTTTCGTACTGATTTTTTACCAAGCTGAAGGATATTGCCGATGATTGCCTCCTGATCGGCTTCGATCTCGCCGGATTTCCTGCTCAGGCTGGCAATGGTTTTCAGTTCTTCTGCCGATATTTGGTTTGAATTAGGGCTGTTGGGGACTAGTCTGGTCACGGTTCTGCAGAGCCATATAATTGGCAGGAGCAGGGTAATCATCCATTGGAGTGGTCGTACAATAAATGGTGCCAACTGTCTGGTGTATACCACACCGATGGTCTTGGGCAGAATTTCGGAAAAAATAAGTATGGCCAGGGTAAAGCTGATGGAGAACCAGACTAGAGAGTGCTGGCCGAAAAGGGCGACAGCAGCAGCCCCTGCCACAGATGCGCCGATTGTGTTGGCAATGGTGTTGAGGGTAAGGATAGCGGTTATAGGTTTCTCTATATTTTCCTTTAACTGGTTCATGCCTCTTGCTTGATGAGGGTGTTTTTCAGCCATCAGTTCGACATGGGGTATAGACAGCGAGTAGAGCACCGCTTCAAAAATACTGCATAATGCGGAAATAATGATGGCACAGCAAACAGAAACTATAAAAATAGTTAGCAATGGAGCCTCCTTGTAAGGATATAATTTTTTGCTATCTTAGCGGAAAATAACAGTTTTGCCAATTGAGGTTCAGTGAACTTTGGTGTAAGAATTGAAGTTGTGTCCCTTTTGCTCATATTTTGGATGAATCGTGTGTAATCGTGTAACTCCATAAGGTGCAGTTTGCATAGAGCATTGTGTGCCATTAAACAAGGTTGCCTCGATGTGTTTTAAAAGAGAGGGTAAGTGGGCCAGGCTGATTTTTCTTGCAATTTTTTTTGAAAATAATTGGATCCAGATCCCGTAGGGGTGGCTTATATCTACCGCTCAATTGACTGGATAGTGTTGTGAAAGAGAGATATATCTTGAGGCGAAGATGATAAAACTGACAAGCAAGACCCCTGAGGATTTTGCAGGAGACCTCTTGGTTTACCTGGTAGAAGAAGGAGTGGAACGGTTGCCGGGGGAAACGGCTTCATTGGTAAACAGGGCTCTCTATCAGATAAAGGAGCAAGGTGATTTTAAGGGAAAAAAAGAAGAAACGTTTTTGTTTTATCCTGGATTAATTGGTGAACAGGAAGAACTGAAAGCAGGCCGGGTGCTGTTGGTCGGGCTTGGCCAACAAGATGATAACATGGCTGCCCGTTTGGAACAACTCCGTATTGCCGGTGGCATCATCGCAACACAGGGCAGTAAGGTGAAAGCAGTAGATGTGCTGGTGGTTTTACCCAAAGAATTTGTACTTTCTGCAGCTGAAATAGCGGAAAGCATTACCGAAGGGCTGCTGCTCGGCAACTATCGGTTTACAGAATACAAGACCGATGAAGAGGCTATTGAAAAAGTAAAGCCGGTGACAACTTTTTTCCTCAGTGATGGCGGATTATCGTCAACGGCTGTCCGCAGAGGGATGAATCGAGGTCGGATTTTGGCTGAAGCAGCGTGTGCTGCTCGGGATATGGCCAATCAGCCGGGGAATGGATGGACCCCTGCAGAATTTGCTGAGTATGCCAAGAAAATTTCTAAAAAGTTTCGTCTCAAGTACAAGGTCATCGAAAAGGCAACTATGAAAAAGCTTGGCATGGGAGGGATTTTAGGGGTTAATCAGGGCTCTGAACAGCCGCCCAAGCTGGTTGTGCTTGAATATAAGACGGACAAGAAAGATCCGACGGTAATGCTGGTCGGTAAAGGGCTGACTTTTGATTCCGGCGGGGTAAGTCTGAAGCCTGCTGCCGGCATGGAAGACATGAAGTACGATATGTGCGGTGGGGCAGCCGTGATAACTGCAATGCAGGCCATTGCTGAAGAAGCACCTGCAGGAGTCAATGTGATTGGATTGGTGCCGACCACAGATAACATGGCAGGTGGTGCTGCACTGAAACCCGGCGATATTATAACCCACTTTGGTGGCAAGACATCTGAGATTATTAATACGGATGCCGAGGGACGACTGATCTTAGCCGATGCCCTTGCCTATGGCATAGAAACGTATGCGCCGGAGGCTGTTATCGATGTTGCTACCTTGACAGGTGCGGTTATTATCGGACTCGGGCATCATCGAACCGGTCTCGTCGCCAATAATGATACCCTGGCAGAGCGGTTGCTTGAAGCAGGAGAGCGGTCTGGTGAGCTTTTATGGCGATTACCCATTGGTCCGGAATACAGAAAGCAGATTGATTCCACAGTTGCTGATATCAAAAATACCGGAGGCAAGAGTGCCGGGACCATAACAGCTGCCTGCTATCTGCAGGAATTTGTAGGAGATGTACCATGGGCTCACCTGGATATAGCTGGTACTGCGTGGGAATACACTGAAAAGTCATATGTGCCCAAAGGGCCTTCCGGCATTGGTACTCGTACCTTGGTGAACCTGTTGCGGAACTGGAATCCTCTGCCGGAACGTGAAACAAAAAAATCGTAATCGATGTAAAAAGGAAGTTCGTTTTTAAAGGAGAGCGCATGCTTGAAAAAAGAAAAGGAATAACGGTTTCCAGGCAGATTATGGATGACCAGCTGCTCCATCCTGATGCAACGGGTGAATTAACCGGTTTACTCAATGATCTGGTGGTTGCCGGCAAAATTATCAGTGCAGAGGTGAACATGGCCGGCCTTGCCGACATTCTCGGGCAGTCCGGAAAAACCAATATTCAGGGGGAAACTGTTCAAAAACTGGATGTATTTGCCAATCAAACCATAAAAAGGCGCATGGAGCAGTGTGGGTATGTCTGTGTAATGGCCTCGGAAGAGGATGACGAGGTCATACCGGTTTTGGATGGCTATGAAGGTGAATACACCATTGCCTTTGATCCCCTTGACGGCTCATCTAATATTGATGTCAATGTCAGTATCGGTACTATTTTTTCCATCCACCGTCGTCTTTCTGAAAAAGGCATGGGCACCGAGGCAGACCTTCTGCAGAAAGGGAGCAAACAGGTTGCGGCCGGTTACATAATCTATGGTTCTTCAACGGTTATGGTCTATACAACCGGATCAGGTGTTCATGGCTTTACCTTAGACCCGAGTGTCGGCGAATTTTTTCTTTCTCATCCTTATATTACCATTCCCGATGTCTGTCCTTATTACAGTGTTAATGAGGCGTACAGCACCTACTGGCTCGATTCCACCCGCGATTTTATTGCTCAGCTCAAAAAAGAGGAAGATGGGATGGGCCCTTACAGCCTGAGGTATATCGGTTCACTGGTGGCTGATTTTCATCGAAACCTGGTAAAAGGGGGTATTTTCCTGTATCCGCGGGATAAGAAAAGTCCTGAAAAATCTGAAGGCAAACTCCGCCTTTTGTATGAAGCAGCACCACTTGCCATGGTGGTAGAGCAGGCAGGAGGCAGGGCTATTACCGACGATGGAAGGCGTATTCTCGATATTGAACCCACCAACCTGCACCAGCGGGTACCCTTGATTATCGGTTCCAAGAAAGAAGTGGATCTGGCAGAGAAGTTTTTTACTTGAACATGAGAATAACACCTTATTTTTGTAGCATTTTGCTAAGCCATGAAACGCAGCTGCATATTTTTGAAATATGCAAGGAGAATGATTGACTATAGGGGTTAATAGGATACTCAAGTATCCTTCCAGAGAGGAATATAAATCTATCTTGAGGAGGAAAGAATGAAAAGAGTTGGTACGATAATTTTATCCCTTACTGCTGCGATGGCTATTGCAGTGCTAGGTACAAGCTGCAAAAATCAGGAGGAACCCGCTAAGACTGGATCAGTCGAAGAGAAAGCAGCAGTTCCAGAAAAAGCTGTAAAATGGAAACTGGCAATGACCTGGTCTTCCACCTTGACGCCCCTTGCTTCTCCACCACTGAAACTGGCTAAACTGCTGGATGAGATGAGTGGCGGGCAATTTACCATCCGAGTAGAGGGCGCAGAAAAACATAAGGCAGCCCTTGGTATTCTCGATATGGTTAAGGGCGGGCAGTATGATATGGGGCACAGCGCTTCCTATTATTGGAAGGGTAAAGATATGGCCATGGTTTTCTTCACCTCTGTTCCCTTTGGTATGACCGCTTCTGAACAGTATGCCTGGTTTTACTACGGCGGTGGTATGGAGCTGATGCAGGAAGCCTATGAAAAGTACAATGTCCTGAGTTTACCCGGTGGAAATACCGGTGTGCAGATGGGCGGCTGGTTCAGAAAAGAAATCAATTCATTGGACGATTTGAAGGGATTGAAAATGCGGATTCCTGGGCTTGCCGGCGAAGTATTTGCAAAACTGGGCGTGAACGTTACCAATATTCCTCCGGGAGAACTGTATACTTCTCTTGACCGCGGCACCATTGATGCGCTGGAGTGGGTGGGACCTGCAATGGACATTAAAATGGGTTTTCATAAAATTGCACCTTACTACTATACTGGCTGGCATGAGCCTGCCTCGGAGATGCAGTTCTTGATTAATAAAAAGGCTTATGAAGAGTTGACTCCAGAGTTCAAGGCAATGCTTGATACTGCAATCAAAGCTGTAACTGCAGATATGTATATCGAAAACTTTGCGGGCAGTGTGGATGCCTGGTCACAGATGAAGACAGAATATCCCAACATTATGGTCAAGACTTTTCCAAAGCCTGTACTTAAGGCAATGAAGACAGCTGCCGACGGCTTGTATGACAGCTATGCTGAAAATGATGCAATGTTTAAAAAAGTACTCGACTCACAGCGTGAGTACATGGAAAAAGCTAGGGCCTGGAGTATCATTTCTGAATTCAACTATATAGAAACCAGCAAAGCCCTAGCTGAGTAACGCCAGATAAACTGCTGGATTATCTCGCTGCCCTGTCATGTGTTTTGTGACAGGGCAGTTTTGTATGCACACAAAATTTTATCAGTCTGCCATGTTAAATAAAGTTGAGCTGTTAATCAGTCGAGTCGTTGATTTTGTGGGAAGGTGTTTGGCCATTTTGCTTTTGCTGATGGTACTGAATGTGTCCTATGATGTCATGATGCGCTATTTGTTTCACGCAAGTTCTGTTGGGATGCAGGAGATGGAGTGGCATTTGTTTGCCGTCATCATCTTATTTGGAGTCGGCGTTGCCTTGAAAGAGGAGGGGCATGTCCGGGTTGATTTTTTATATGACCGATTGAGCAAGCGGAAAAAGGCTGTCATTAATGTGTTAGGGACAATTTTTCTCCTTCTTCCTTTGGCATTATTAATCCTTTTCGGCTCCATTGATTTTGTTCTGGACGCATATAACTCGGGTGAGATATCTGAAGACCCAGGTGGCTTGCCATTAAGATGGATTGTTAAATGTATGATTCCCGTGGCGTTCGGTTTTCTGCTTTTTGCAGCCGTCGGTTATATCCTTCAGAATGTTGAAAAATACAGGAGTAGCAAATGACTGGGATAATAATGTTTTTTGCAGCTCTGGCATTACTGGTTGTTGGCTACCCCGTAGCCTTTACTTTCGGTTCTGTAGCCATGTTTTTTGGTCTTATTGCGGCAATTGTGGAATTGCTTCCAAACCCTAGCTTCATGAGTGTTATGGAAGAATTTTTCAGTATGTTTTCAATGATGCCGTTCAGGACCTATTCCATCATGACCAATACCATTTTGATGGCAATTCCACTGTTTATTCTGATGGGAATTATTCTTCAGAAGTCTCAGTTGGCAGAGCGGCTGCTGGAATCCATGGGGATTTTGTTCGGCAAGGTCCGGGGTGGCCTGGCAATCAGTACCGTTTTGGTGGGCACCTTGCTTGCTGCCTCCACTGGAGTGGTTGGGGCCTCAGTTGTTGCGATGGGCGTTATCTCGCTGCCGGTCATGCTGAAATACGGGTACAGCAAAAAGCTCTCCACCGGAACTATTTGCGCAGCCGGAACGCTAGGACAGATCATACCTCCTTCCATTGTGCTCATTATTTTAGGCGACGTTTTTCAACTGCCGGTGGGTGATTTGTTTAAGGCAGCCTTATTTCCCGGGTTGGCACTTGTTGGCTGTTATGTTCTCTATATCCTCGTCATTTCTATGATAAATAAGGACGCTGCTCCGCGGATTGTGGTTCCGGAAGACGAGAAGAAAGGCATGGTTTGGCGGGCGGTTTTGGCCATAGTCCCTCCACTTGCACTGATAGTTATGGTACTCGGGTCCATTTTTGCTGGTATCGCCACTCCCACTGAATCTGCTTCTGTAGGAGCTATCGGCGCTATGCTTTTGGCTGCGGCATATAAAAAACTCAGTTGGAAAATTGTTATAGATTCCTGCAGGGAGACGGTCAAGATCACGGCTATGGTTTTTGCTATTTTAATTGGCGCCACAGCTTTTTCCATGGTGTTTGTTTACACTGGTGCGGATCTTCTGGTTGAAGAATTTATGATGAATCTTCCCGGTGAAAAGTGGGGTTTTTTGATCCTGTCCATGCTGGCAATTATGGCTCTTGGCTTTTTTATCGATTTCATCGAGATCTCCTACATCGTTGTTCCCATCCTGCTGCCGATTTCTGAAGCCATAGGTATCAATCCGATGTGGTTTGCGATTCTGATCGCGATGAATTTACAGACATCTTTTTTAACCCCGCCTTTTGGGTTTTCTTTATTTTATTTAAAGGGGGTATGCCCACCAGGTGTGCGCACCGTTGATATTTATAAAGGAGTTATGCCTTTTATTATTATTCAAATTGGGGTGCTGGCTTCGTTGGTTATTTTTCCAGGGCTCTATGGCTTTTAGTCGGAATTTCTCATCAGTACAGGCGGTGGCAGGTTCATAGGAGGATGGTCCCGACCGGACTGACCTTGGGCGAGCATTATGTCTGGTGCAAGTGGTATGCGGGGCGAATATAAGGTTAAGATGGGGAAAAGTTGATGTTTGGGGAAGTTCGGTTGTACGTTTACTTGTTGATAGCGGCATGCATTTTTTTACCAGGAGCCGCTTTTCAAGCAGCTCTTGGGGCACCATTGCCAGAAAGTGATGGTGTGCTGTACCACAAAAGTAAGAAAGTCGGTGATTTTGATGTAATGGAAAAAGATCATATGATCAGGTTCCTGGTACCTTTTAGTAAAACCTTTTATTTTCTTGAAAAGGGCAAACAAATGGGACTGGCTTATGAGAGTGTCAAGTTTTTTGAAAAGTATATCAATCAGCAGCAGCAAAAAGGTCATGTTAAAATAAAAGCCGTTATCATACCAACCCCTCGTGATCGCTTAATTCCAGATCTGGCTGAAGGATATGGTGATATTGCGGTGGGCAATTTGACCATCACTCCTGAACGGTTAAAAATCGTTGATTTTGGTGATCCTTTTTATCGGGATGTCAGAGAAGTTGTCATCACCCCTGGTAATGCTCCATCTTTTAAGTCTTTGTTTGACCTGGCTGGAAAACAGATTTTTGTTAGAAAATCAAGCAGCTACCATGAAAGTCTCCTTCATGTCAATGAAACGTTGGCTGCAACTGGGAAAAAGCCGATAAACATAATGCCGGCTGATGAGTATCTGGAGGATGAGGACCTGCTGGAGATGGTGAACGCCGGCCTCATTCCTATGGTGGTTGTTGATCTGCATAAAGCTGACCTGTGGAAACAGGTATTTCCCCATATTAAGGTGCATGACAACATCGTTATCCACAGCGGCGGTAATGTTGCCTGGGCAATTCGTAAAAAAAGTCCTTTGTTGAAAAAACAACTGAATAGTTTTGTTAAGACTCACCGTCAGGGCACGCTGCACTTCAACATACTGATGAAGCGATATCTTAAAAGTACTAAATATGCGCGTAATAATGTTTCCAAAAAAGAAATCAAGAAGTTCAATGACGTTGTCAAGTTGTTTCAGAAATATGGCGATCAGTACGCTTTTGATTGGCTGATGCTCGGGGCGCTTGCCTACCAGGAGTCGGGCCTTGATCAGGGCAAAAGAAGTAAGGCCGGTGCGGTGGGAATTATGCAGGTTTTGCCAAGTACGGCAGCTGACTCGAATGTGAATATTCAGGGTATTGACAAGCTGGAACCTAATGTTCATGCCGGGACAAAATATTTACGTTTTATGGCTGATCGATACTATTCCGGGCAGGAAGTGGATACGTTAAATAAATATCTTTTTTCCTTTGCTTCTTATAATGCCGGCCCGGCACGCGTTGCCAGGCTGCGCAAAGAAGCGTTGCAGAACGGCCTCGATCCCAATATCTGGTTTAATAATGTGGAACTGGTTGCAGCCCGGAGAATTGGGCGGGAGACTGTTCAGTATGTCTCAAATATTTATAAGTACTATGTCGCCTACAAGTTGATCGTTAGAGATATTATGAACAAAGAGGTGGGGAAAAAAATATTGCAACAACAGTATGCCAACTAAGGCAAAATGTTCCCCCTCGAAAAGGGAGAACCATTGTCTGCAGATGAATATCGCTTGTTACCTAAATCTTGCATGTCAAACATGACAAAAATGCTTTTAGTTATGTTTTTCCAGGCTGTTGTGGGGTTTATCAACAAGAAATCAGTTCACTTTTTATGTGAGTTACATTTAAGAGCATTTTTCTCATGCTTGCCACCCTTCGGGATTGCCGATTTTACCGAATCTGCTTTGTTTGCGCACACTTGAAGTACTACAGTACGTCTGCGTGTACGCAGCCTCGCACCTTCGGCAAACTTGGCAATTGCAGGATTTAGGTGTTAATATAATTTCCGTTTGCCAAAGCCTGAACCAATAACATTAAAACTATTTTCCACAATAAACAGTGCGTTGTTGTCTGTTTCAAAAACGATATTTTCCATTTTTTTGAGCTGAATATTGTTGGTTATTGCCATGAGAATCAGCTTGTCCTGTCCGCTGTATGCTCCTTTTCCCCGTATAAAAGTTGCTCCCTGGGACAGCTGATCCTGTAGAGCTTTTGCTATACGTTTGCTGTGGTCACTGATTACATAGACTATTTTTCGTTGGCTAAAAAGTGTCATGACCTGGTCAAGGGTAGTGGAGTTAATAAAAACCAGGATAATTGAGGCGATAACCATGTCAGGACTGTAAAGCGAGGCAGCTAATCCAAAAAGGATCGCATTAAAGAAAAGGTATACTCTACCAACCCCAATATTGAACCTGGTGTACAGCATTACGGCAACGATATCGAGCCCGCCGGCTGACCCTAGAGAACGGAAAATGATACCTGTCCCCAGCCCACAGATGAGGCCGCTGGCAATGGCTGCGTAGATCTGTTCATGGATGTGAAAATTGAGCGTGATAAACTGAGCGGCTAGAGAGGTGATGATCATTCCGTACAGGCTGTAGGCAAAAAAGCGCTTTCCCACAAAAAAGTAGCTTATGATAAAAAGCGGCACATTCAGGAGGAAGAACCATATGGAAGGTGAAAATCCCTCTACGGTATAATTTAGCAGAAGGGCAGCCCCGAAAATGCCACCGGTAATGAAATTGTGATGAATGGCTATTGCCTTGATACCGATTGCGTAAATCGTTGAACCAGCAGTAATTAAAAAAAGGTTCCAGATCCAAGATTGTGATAAATTGCTCACTGGTTTTTTCCTGTAGGGTGTTCGTTGATGGAAAAGGTAAAGGACATTGATAAATGGATGTGAGGATGCCGAAAATAGACGGAAACAGCGGAACAGGCTGATAACTAATTGGCAGCTTTTAGTTTTCGCTACCCTGCAGAAGGTAGCGAAAATTAATATAACGATCAATCAATGGTCGTATTGTTTTGCGTGCTCTGTATTATTGTACATGGGTTGTTCAGCCTCTGCTTACCATAATTTTCTATGATTTGCTGCCCTTTCTCTGAGCCGACAAAATCGATAAATTTTGAGGCGGCAAGCTGTCCCGCCGTGGCACCTTGTGGCTGACACAATCCATGATAGGTATTAATCAAAACCGGATCGCCTTTAAAAGTATTCTAAGGATCCCCAGCTCTTTCATGTCCGCGACCCAGGTTGAGGCGTCGGTCATGAAATAACCGTCGATTTCATTTGCTTTTTTAAGGGTGGCCATCAATCGAGTATAGAAAAAATAATGACTCCAGGAATCAATACTGCCAAGAAAGCTAAGATTTTTTATAAAGTGCATGAATATTCCCACGACCCCAAAAGCGATTCTTATGGCGCTGAAGCAGCCGAGAAAATGGAAGTAGCCGAACAACGGATATTCAAGACACTTGTCGTCCGAATCGGCCCCAAAGATTTGATTGTAGGAGTGGTCCCGGTAGCTTCATCATTGCATATGAAGAGTATTGCAAAGGCTGCGGGAGCCAAAAAAGCAGGTATGGCCGATCCCGTAGACGTGGAAAAGTCGACAGGGTATGTTTTAGGAGGTGTAAGTCCTCTTGGACAAAAAAAGAAACTTGCCACTATCATAGATTCTTCGGCACAAAAACATGCGACTATTTTTGTCAGTGCCGGTCGCCGAGGCCTGGAGCTGGAGCTTAAGCCTGACGATCTCAAGGATTTAACCCGTGGTTTTTTTGCAGATATTTGCAGGTGAAAGAGCGAGTTTGTTGGAGCCTTTTGCAGGGAAATCACTACGCCTGCAAGGTAGGACAGAGCTGCTATGGGCTTTATTTCTTTGGGGAAAGCGCGGACAACTGATTCGTGATGAATGAGTGCTGATGGAAATTGTCGACACTTTTAATGGTGCTGCATAAGCGGAACATTTTGGAATATCCGTATTTCTTGCTTGACAATCTGCTGGGTGGCTTTAGTATGTGTAAAATTATAAAATACATCATGACTGCTATGCCTAACAAACTCGCTCTACTTCTACTCCTAGATGAACTGCTACCCACACCCGTGGTAGATGAGGGCGTTGTTTTCTGAGATACTATTAGGACTGACCCTTTAAAGCCACGGTTTGTATAAACCGTGGCTTTTTTTTTTGTTTTTTTGACTTCTGCTTATGTGGAGATGGAAATGGACCCGATAAAGACTCAAAAATATAGACCCTATACGAGAATCGATTTACCTGATCGTACCTGGCCGTCAAAAGTGATTGATGCTGCACCTGCATGGTGCAGTGTTGACTTGAGAGATGGCAATCAGGCTCTTGTCCAGCCAATGAATCTCGAAGAAAAGTTAGAGCTATTCCAGTTACTGACCAATATAGGGTTTAAGGAGATCGAAGTCGGATTTCCGGCAGCCTCCCAGATAGAGTTTGATTTCATGCGGATGCTTATCGATGGAAATCGGATTCCTGAAGGGGTGGTTATCCAGACACTTACCCAGTCCAAGGAACAGCTGATTAAGAAAACCTTTGCCTCTTTTGAGGGAGCTAAAGACGCAATAATCCATCTCTACAATTCCACCTCAACATTGCAGCGCGATGTGGTGTTTAAAATGGAGCGCAAGGAAATAGTTGCGCTTGGTGTGGCCGGTGCCAAACTGATTCATGAGCTGGCAAAAGACAGCGATGTAAAGGTTCGCTATGAGTATTCTCCAGAAAGTTTTACTGGAACCGAGCTTGATTTTGCCCTTGAGATATGTCAGGCGATCATGGATGTGTGGGAACCGACACCGGAAAATCCAGTCATCCTTAATCTGCCTGCCACTGTTGAGATGTCGACCCCCAATATTTACGCAGACCAGATAGAGTGGTTCTGCCGTAACCTTCCCAGCAGAGATTGCGCATTAATAAGTCTGCATGGGCACAATGATAGAGGGACCGCTGTAGCAGCCACCGAACTCGCTCTTATGGCAGGGGCGGACAGGGTGGAGGGGACCTTGTTTGGTAATGGCGAACGGACCGGTAATGTGGATTTGGTTACCCTGGCTTTGAATATGTTCACCCAGGGCGTGGACCCTGAACTTGATTTGTCCAATATCAACAAGGTCATTAACGTGTATGAGCGTTGCACCAAAATGAGTGTCCATGCGCGGCACCCCTATGCAGGTGAATTGGTATACACTGCTTTTTCCGGGTCCCATCAGGACGCAATCAACAAAGGCATGGATGCGATTATCCATGATCCGCAGAGCTTTTGGGAAGTTCCTTATCTGCCCATTGACCCTCAAGATGTCGGACGGACCTATGAATCGATTATCCGTATTAACTCCCAGTCCGGCAAGGGTGGGGTGGCGTATGTGATGGATAAGGACTTTGGCTTTAAGCTGCCCAAAGAAATGCATCCAGGCTTTGGTCGTGTTGTCCAGGAAATTGCTGATGCGCAGGGGGATGAGTTAAGTCCGGACATGATTTTTCATGCCTTTGAAAAAGAATATCTCTTTAATAGTACCGGTTATGCCTTAAAGGCTTTTAATGTGTTGAAGCGGCATTTAGATAATGATGAAGAATCCTCAACTGCCGAAGTAGAGGCCATGCTGGAGGTTCATGGGGAAGAAAAATGGATCGAAGCGGTTGGTAACGGACCGCTTGATGGCTTTTGTCAAGGGTTGCGCGATACCCTGGGGCTTGATTTTACGCTGCATGCTTATCACGAGCACGCGCTTACCCGAGGCAGTTCCTCCAAGGCGGTCACCTATATAGAAATATATGATCAGGATAATGAGAGCTGGTGGGGCGCGGGAGTGGACACTGATATTATTATTTCGTCCATTAAAGCACTGCTTAGCGCCTTAAACAGGTCTGATAATAAAAACAATTAAGGTTTAGCTGCACCCACGGAGTTCGCGTTACCCCTGCGCACGATCAGACCGGAAAACGTAGCATGAGTATAGTTATCCAGCAGAGTTGTACGCATCAGCCTGGATTTCTCATCAATAAAGTTTTTCGCAGGGCAAGGCACAAGCCGCGCAGCAGGTAAGCGAAGACTCCGATAGTAAACTACCGCAAGTGGCTTGTAACGTAGATCCTGCGGAAAAATCTATTGACCCAAAGGGGGAACTTTTTGATTTAAAACAAAAAACACACTGTTAATAGTGCAGGTTGTATTTTAGTTAATAATATCAATTGGTTGAGTGTTAAATCAAAAAGTTCATGAGAAATTCGGGCTAGAGCTTTACTCAACAGTTACAGATCAAGGTTAAGGTGAGATTCGTTGAATATCTACCACCAAGTAAACTCCATAAAAGTGGAGAGCAAACATTGGCTTCTTTAATAGAGACCGTAAATAATATTTTTCATATCATCACCGACTGGCTGCTGATCATCCTCGGTGTTCTGCTGATAGTAGTTGCCAGTCGGGCCATTGATGTCAATATCGTTAAATATGGCGTTATTGCGGTGGGCGTCGGCCTTGCTGTGGCTGGATTCTGGTTTCGCTATAGTCGGATGAAGAAAAAGCATAAACCTAGATCGTAATTTTAACGAGTTGGAAAGCCCTATTAATAGTAGATAATGCCTGTCTGTCTTTTGGCGGCATTGGCTTTTTCACTTTTTTAGATCAGGAAACTTCTATATTGATATGAGTTTTTTCCTCTTGCCACATTAGGTCGTTTGCCTGAGCCCAGCCAAACAGAGACTGGAGGATGGCCTGTTCCAGGGCCGGCGGTAATTCAACTTCTTTGCCGGCAAGTGTTACTCTACATTGGTTGGTGATTTTTGGGTTTTGCTTGCAGAATCTTTCTTCAATCATGGTTGCCAATTCTTCACTCTGGTCAGCATCAAAGTGAAGGATGCCTTGCACCTGGGCATCACCGACCAGGGCGATGACATTGTCCACCTGGGAATAGAGGAAATCATTCCCTTGTCGGTGCACCTCAATTTTGGGTACAGGAGAGGTGTGTTTGAAGCCTTCGACGATCACAATATCCATTGAGCTGAAATAGATTCCAGCCAGGACATGGAGATTAAGATCAGGTTTTGCCGTACGTACTACCAGTTGATCCGGAGCAGCCAAGGCAACACCGGCAGCTCCTGCCATTGCATACGTATGGGTATCCGTGCCGGGAGTGTCGGAGGCGATCCCAATGTCTTTGGTCGATTTTATAACACCAACCGCAAGTCCACGAGTGGTGAGGTGTTTAACCACCTTGCTTGCCAAAGTTGTTTTTCCTGAATTATGCCAGCCGATGAAGCCTACCAGAGGTATCATTGTCATAGTGCTCACTCGTTGTGAAGGGTCTATCAAAAGGAACGAAAAAGACTGTCTGCTACTGTAACGACCATTGCTTAGAAATACCAGGTAAGGATCAGGTAGAGTTGGGTCGGACGGCTTGTGGTAATTTGAGAATCGTCAAGGGTAATGGAGCCATATTCACTGTTTGCACTCCCAACTGGGATGTTGCACCCGCCAAGCAGTTGCAGGGACGAGGTAATGCTCCAGTCAACTCTGGGCTGCAGCAGAAAAGAGGTGTCATCCAGGTTGACTATTGCTGAGGCATAAAGGTGTATCAGAGGGTGTACCTCATATTGGAGCATGCCGTCGATGTACCAACGACCAGTGGCAAAAAGATCGCCACGAGCAAGACGCTCCAGGGTCGCTGGATCCTGGAATGCTTCCTGTGGGGTATCATGGCCCAGGCCATTGTAATAGATTTCCAGCAGACCGTACCAGTTTTTTGAGGCCCAGGTCCACGAATAATCCAGGTTGGCTACCGCCGATAGATAGGTGCCTGCCTGGTCGCCTGCATCGGTCACGATAATATCCGAACGGAACAGGGCACTGCCCAGGAAGCGATTTATTCCCAGGCCATAAACAGTATCCTCATAATTGCGCATGAGATACAGGTCTATATCGTTTTCTAAAGCAGTAAACTTGAGTTTTACCCCAGCCGTAGACGTACTGGTCTCAACTTCTCCGGTCTCTTCGTCCCGCCGGGGAACAACGGCAAGCTGGACGTCGTTTATGCGGTTCGTGGTTACCTGATAAAGAGCCATATCACTGCCGACTTTATAGTCACGGATAATGTCGGACGGAGCAAAAGGGTTGACCAGGTCAGCAGGATTAAACAGCATGCCGTTTCCCCAGGTAAGTGCTTGCCTGCCCAATGAAAAACTGCCAATATCTGTTTGTAGCACTGCAAACAAGCGGTCCAGTCGGTGGTAGGCAATAACATCGCTGTCTTCTTTGAGAAGACCGGTTAAAGAAAACAGCTGACGACTGTCGTCGGGATAAGATGAGGCCGTGGAAAAGGGCGAACCAGAAGGTGCGTCCAGTGCCTGGAGAGCACGTCTGGTCTGCCCGCCCCCTATGGCGGCCTCATAACTACATTCCATAAAGAAAGAGGGCGTTGCCTGGTACTGCAGATTGAGCCTGCCGTCCAGAGCTCCATCAATAAAGGAGTGTTGGTCCTCGTTTTGGGAAAGAGCGTCCTCTCCATCCCGCAAAGAGGCAACTCCTTGAGCTCGTAATTGTCCTTGCCAGGTAAGCTCCGCCCAGGCGTTGAAAGGCAATGCAGTCAGGGGCAGCAATACCAGGCCGATTGCCGGCAGCAGCAAATTACTTGCGGATGTCATCTGCAATGCGGCCATCTTTCAGGGTGATAACCCTGCGCGCATAGTCCATGACCATCTTGTCATGGGTTGCAAAAACAAAGGTTACCTGCTTGTCGGTGTTCATTTGCTGCATCAGGTCAAGCAGTTTTTGCCCGGTTACCGAATCCAGGTTGGCGGTCGGCTCATCTGCCAGAACGATGGCAGGGGAGGCAACCACTGCTCTGGCTACCGCAATCCGCTGCTGCTGTCCACCGGAAAGCTCGCTGGGACGCTGGTCGGCCTTGTCGGCAAGCCCTACATCTGCGAGAATGGCTTTTACTTTTTGTCTGCGTATGGATGAGGGGATTTTTTGCAAGCGGAGGATGTATTCAACGTTTTCAGCGGCGGTTAATACCGGTATCAGGTTAAAGGACTGAAAGACAAAACCAATGTCCTGGAGACGCAGGTCGGCAAGCTCGCCTTTTTTCAAACTGCTGAGATCTTGTCCGTCGAGAAGGATGGTTCCCTTGTCAGCTGTATCTATGCCGCCTATAAGGTTGAGCAGGGTGGTTTTTCCGCTCCCTGAAGGGCCGGCAAGGGCTGTAAACTCTCCTTTGTTAATGGTCAGGGAAACATCATCAAGGGCTTTGAATTCGGTTTTTCCCTGATGGTAAATCCTACTGACATTGTTGACTGTTACAATCGCCATTAAATGATTCCTGTGGTGAATGTTCCGGAAGCGTGCTTATAAATGAGTCTGTTGATTTACTAGAATTTTCGTTCAAGGTCGAGGCATGATGAAAAAATAACCACAGGCATATATTTGATATTCCGAGGATTATTTTTTCATCATAACGAGGTAAGCGATAGACTCCGAGAGATTGGGCGAAAAGGCAGTAAAACAACAGGCTCATACGTGCCGCATGGTTTGTACCGGTGAAAATTTTGTAGCCCGAAGTGCTGGATACAGGCCGGTGAACATGCCCAGCAACAACACCACACTGTTGGCGGCAATAATGTCCCAAGACGTCAGCAATGGGTAAATTATTCTGCTGATACCCCAGAATTCTGCTCCTTCTGCGAAAATTGCGAGATCAATACCGGAAGAGAAAAAAAAGTGTACGGTTATGAAGGCCGCTACACTGGAAATGCTGCAACCAATGGTGAGCAGCAGCAACAGCTCGCTCATAACCATCTTGATGATGCATCCCGGTCGCATGCCAAGGGCCTGTAGCAGGCCAAACTCCCGCATCCGCTCGTAAACTGCCATGAGCATGGTGTTTACCAGGCCAAAGGCCATAGCCAGGAACACGATAAGATACCAAATCAGCATAAAGCCATCAAACATTTCAAGGTAGCTGCTGATTGCGGGAAGCATTTGTCGCCAGTTCCTGGCAAGGAGCTGTTTGTCGCTCACATTTGCCTGGAGAAAAGCTGTGGTGGCTGCCAGGTCAACAGGCGGGTTACCGTTATTGTCAGGCAACTGGATAGCTATTTCAGTAATGTCGTTGCCTACACCAAGCATTTGTTGCATGGTATGGAGCTGCACAAAGGCAAAGGCTCGTTCGGTACTTTCAAGCTCGGCGGCAAAAACGCCTTGTATGCGAAAAGCTTTGGCAATATTGGTGCCGTCAGCCCCCTGGCAGGTGATCACCACCTTTTGCCCCAGTTTACCGTTTATTTTTTTGAGCAAGCTGCGGCCGACGATAATACCGCCTTGGTTTTGGTTGCCAAACAGCGTGCCCTGCGCCGGCGGTCTGCCGATGAATGAAACGCCCTGTTCCAAATCAGGATCAATCCCCACCAGCACCAGGCCAACATGTTCTCTGCTGGTGCTGAGCATGGCGTCGGCGCGAATGCGTTGCACAACTCTTGATCCCGACGGCAGCATTGCTGTAATCTGACGGAGTAGCTTTTCCGGGGTAATAATACGATGTTCTATCGCCGGGTCAGCAGGGTGTTGCTGATGCTCAATTTTTATATGCCCTACCAGGTTATTGATGGAATTAGAAACCATGCCCTGGACAGTGCCTCTGGAAAAGGCTGCCATGACGATCATGCTGCTGATGCCGATGATCACCGCAGTGAGGATGATTAAGGTCCTGCGTCGGTTTCTCCAGAGATTTCTCCAGGCCAGGATTATGTACATATATCTCCTCTAAACATTGTATCTAACAGGACCTGAGCGCATCCACCGGTTTCAGGCCAGGTACTTTCAGTGCCGGAATAAGCGCTGTGAAAAATGTGATGATCAGCAGGAGGGCAGGGCCAAGGCAGGCGGATATCCATGAAAGCCGGGGGTAAAAACGATCTTCAAATCCATATTGGGCCAGGAGTTCACCACCATCTCCAAAGCTGATACCCTGGTGGCTGAAATACACGGTGAGACCTATACCGATCAACGTGCCGAGCGCAATACCGGTGAAGGTCAGGAGCATTGATTCCGTCAGGATCATTCGTACCAGACGAGCCGGCCTGGCACCAATGGAAAGAAGAACGCCGAACTCTCTGGTTCGTTCAAAAAAAGCCATGAAAAAAGTGTTCAGCACGCTAAAGGCAACCACCACCACCAAGATGATATACATGATAATGCCGCTGATTAAATCAAGCTCCATGGATTGCCTGAGGCCTGGTGCCAGCTTGTCCCAGGTGAGGATGGTGAGCGAACGGAAAGCTGGGTTGCTTTGCAGGGCCTGGGTAATGGGAGTAATGTCTGCAAGGTGCTCGGCGGTGATGATGACCCGGTGTGCAGCTTTTTCCATGAAAAAGATGTGGTTAAAGTCAGCAAAGGTGATGTGAACTGTTGCCCGGTCAACGGCATCAACACCGGTTGTGTAGATGCCGATGATGGTAAACAGGGCTGCGGCAATGGAGCCGTCCTTACCTTGACCAAGCATGGTGCATTCGTCGCCGATGGTCAGTTGGAGCCGTTTGGCAAGCAGAGAGCCGATCAAGGCAACGCCATGATCACCCTTTTGAAGGTATCGTCCTTGTTTGATTTGCCTGGGCAGGGTGGTGACCTTTTTCTCTTTTTCCGGCTGGATGCCGAAAATGGTTGTTCCCCTGCTTCGCTTTTCCCCAGACATCAGGGCAAAGGCCTCAGAACGGAGGGCTACGTTGTTTACCCCGTTAATGGGCTCTATCTCAGCGACAAGGTGTTGAGCGTCGGCAACCACAAGGTGCATTTCCTGGCGATCATGATAGCCAGGTGACTGCACTTGCAGGTGGCCCGTGCTTTGTCGCACGGTTGCATTGATCATATCCTCGTAGGAGCCGAACTGAAACGAGAGCATGAAGACGAGGAGGACGGCGGCAAAGACGATGGCAAGAATGGTCAGCAGCGACCTTCTCGGGTTGCGCCACACATTGCGCCAGGCCAGGATCATGTCACCCATCTTTAGCGTCCTTTTTGTTTAAGGCTCATCAGGGAGAAGGTGGTGTCGCTGATGTCCACATCAAAAACAATATCACGGTATTCGAGCCGGGTGTAATGATCTGCCTTGTCTGCCCGGCGTATCTCCCAGCGTCGTGGAAAAAGTCGGTCGTCGAGTGAGATAATATCGCTGCCGATCATCTCCTTCACCAAGACCATATCTTCGTCATAGAACGATTGACGGAGTAGGATATCGTCTTCGCGTACCAGTAATTCCTGCTTGCCCCACACCACAGGCGCTTCCTCTTTGGCAGTGGCCTCTATGGTATAATGGGTAAGGCCGTTGATGATTTCCTCGCTAATAATGCGGTGGGTGTATTCGTCGAGCACACTGTCGGATTTGGCAAGATCATTGTTGGAGAAATCCGATCCCATCCAGGATTGACTCATCATCGAGGGCGGCAATTTGATGACCCTGTTGATTTTGGGATTGTAGGTCCACATTTCCCGACCCTTTTTAAGGGTGCCGTTGCCGGCGTCTTTGGGAGGTTCCAGGACAAAAAAAAGGCCGTTCTGTCGCCCCTTTGTCCAGCCTTTCATGCGCATTGTACGTTCAAAGTCGGGGCGATGGATGGTAAGGGAAAAGGTGGCAATGGAGCTGGTGCCTCGCCAGTGGTCTATGGCATGTTCAAGAATGGTAAGAGCCTGGGAGGAGGAGTCGGCAGCACGTGAAGACGTACTCCATATCGTACAGGAAAGAAAAGTGTAAAGCAGGAAAATGTGTAAAACCATTCGAAGGGGAAAGCTCATAGCAGCGACTCCTTTGAGGTTAAGACCATATATTACACTGCTTTTCCCTCCGTATCAACCAGGATGGTATGCATTTCCTTGGGGCCGTGGGCACCGTGTACCATGTGGGCCTCGATGTCTGCGGTCTTGGACGGACCCGAGATAAATACAAAAGAGTCCGGCAAGGGTATATTCATGAGCATGGCATAGGCCTGCTCCAGGGTTGCGAGCAGTCTGTTTATCGGTAACACGCCAATGTGGATGGAGGGAACCAGGGAGGTGGATCTTGGGCGCCCCTCAGTCGTGAGTTGAATCAGGGTAGCTGACTCTGCCACCCCCCAATCAGCTATAGTGATGCCGATGAAACTGTTGCGAGTATTTTTTTGTATCTCGGCCCCGTTCCCGCTAGTCAGATGGAATGGAATCCGCTGTTTGGCAAGCAGTGGTCCCAGGTCCAACTGTCGAAGATCCGGGTGGTCGTGGGCGATAATTTCCTTTTGTGTGGTGAACTCCAGGCTGGCTTGTTGGGCAATGGCTGCGATGGTTGCAGCCGCGTCCTGCCAATCGGAGCAGCGGTGCACATGTAGGTTGAGTGGAATCGCGTTGTGCTGGAAAAGAGCAACCACGTCTTGCTGTATAGGCTCGCTGCTGTCGGTCACCGGGCAGGCAATTTGTTTGTGTGCCTCAGCCAGTTCAGCAAAAGTTGCCGCTGTTCTTTGTCCTTGATTTTGGCTGCAGATGGAATGTAGTTTGTTGAAAAACATTTCGTGGTTGTTCATGCTAATCCTTTTGCCCCTTACGGACAACGTTCTTGGAAGCTATCTTGTTTTGTAGCCATTTTTGCCTGAAAGAAGATTCGGCAATCGGAGGCAGGTCCCTTGTGGTGGTCCAACCATGGAATTTGCCTGGTAGCTTGGAGACCATGTTGTCTCTGCTTAGAAAGGGGCGCTGTAGTACTCCGCTCAGCCTGATCAGGAGGTGATATAGTTTTGGCGTTCGGACCAACCTGCTCCAGAGGCGGAAAAAACGATGCTCGCTTTTGTTATGCGGGGTAACATTCCATTGTGGATCACCGTAAGCCAGCTTATGGCGAAGGACAGAGAGCATCCGGGGGAGATCATTCTCCACAGGACACACTTCTTTGCAGGCACCGCACAAGGTCTCTCCCTTGCACAGATCTGCATGGTTGTTTATTCCGTGGAGCAGTGGGGTGATGACTGCTCCTATGGGCCCGCTGTACGGTGAGTTGTAGGCATGGCCGCCAATGCGTCCGTAGACGGGACAGATGTTGAGGCAGGCCCCGCAACGAATGCAGGACAACACCTCTTTGAAGTCTGAGTCAGCAAGAATCTTGGAGCGGCCGTTGTCGATAATCACCAGGTGAAATTCCTCCGGCCCGTCAGGGGAACCTTTTTCGCTCGGACCTCCCTGGAAACTGACATAGGTCGATAACTTCTGCAGGGCAGCCCCCCGGGTCAGGAGTTGTAACAGGGATGCATGTTCGTCCAAAGTGGCTGCCACCCGTTCCATTCCCATCAACGCTACATGGATTTTGGGCATGGTTGTCGCCATGCGGATGTTTCCTTCGTTGGAGACCAGCGATATGTGCCCGGTTTCTGCGCAGGCAATGTTGCAGCCGGTTATGCCCATGTCTGCAGAAAGGAGCTCTTTGCGCAGGGCTTTTCTGGCCTCCTGGGTCAGGGTTGGTGGATCATCGGTGTAGGGAATGTCCAGTTTTTCGTGAAAAAGACGGCCGATCTGCTTTCGGTCAAGATGGATACAGGGAGCGATAATATGGGAGGCTGTATCCTGGTTGAGTTGAACAATATATTCTCCCAGATCTGTTTCGACCACCTTGATTCCCGCCTGTTCCAAGGCCTCATCCATTCCGATCTCTGCCGAAGTCATCGATTTTCCTTTGACAACCCGCTGTACCTCTTTTTTTGAAGCGAGATCAAGCACATAGTTCACCGCATCCTGGGCCGTAGGGGCAAAAAAGACATTGCCGCCCCGTTGTTCGATGTTTTTTGTCAGTTCTTCCAAAACAATATCGAGGTGAGCGAGGGTGGATTCTCTTTTTGTTTTAACTCTTTTTCGTAGGCTGGGATCTGCAAAAGAGTCCCATATGTGCAAGGCTCCTTGGCCATATCGTTGCTGAATGCCTCGCAGGCCCTTTTGCAGAGGGGCATTCTTGAGCCCCTGGTGGGCAAGGTCGGTGTACGATGCCCGTTCAGATTGCTTACTCATGGGATCCTCCATGAACGGGTTCAAGCAGTTGCGCAATATGCAGTACCTGCAGCTTTTCTCCCCGTCTTGATGCCCGTCCCTTGATATTCATCAGACAACTGATATCACAGCCGGTGACCGTATCGGCACCGCTTGCAAGGATTGCATCCAGCTTGTCGTCCACCATGGCTGTCGATATCTCAGGATAGTTCACGGAAAAGGTGCCCCCAAACCCGCAGCATTTTTCGGAATCGTTCATTTCTACAAAATGCAGACCGCTGATATTTCGCAGGAGTTGTCGGGGTTGTTCTTTGATGCCAAGCTCCCTGGAAAGGTGGCAGGAATCATGATACGTCACTGTACCCGCGTAGGTGGAGCCCGTGTCTGTGATGCCTAAAATATCCACCAGGTATTCTGAGAGTTCAAAGGTTTTCGCAGCTGTCTGCTGCGCACGTTGAAGCATGGCCGGGTCGTCCTCAAAAAGCAGAGGATAGTGATGGCGGACCATGTGCACACAAGAGCCTGACGGGCAGACAATAACTTCAGCATCGGCAAACACATTCAGGAAGTGGGCTGCTGCTTCAGCAGCTTGTTTACGATAACCACTGTTAAATGCAGGCTGTCCACAGCATGTTTGATCTGCCGGGTAAGTAATCGGTATGCACAGGCGATCGAAGAGGTTGACCATGGCCTCGCCCACTTCCGGGAACATGGAGTCAACAAGGCACTGGATGAACAGGGAAACAGTTTTGGGTTGAGACATGGCGGTCCTCCTGACCGGATGAAATCAAGCTGAAAGAGTACATGGCATTCCATGCAGATTTTTTCGGAGATCTTTGTGGGTGCCGGGAAAAAGGTCGGCAGAATAACGAATTTTTAAAGGTGGTCTGTCAACTGGAGGGTGTATATATACGGAAATATAAAATTGGGCAAAAGAAACCGTAGTCTGTTTTTCTTTCTTAGCCTTCGCTGTTTGCTGTCCCCCAGTCGTATTTCCTTTTCAAAAACTCAAGGGTCAGGGTGGTTTCGACCTTGATTACGCCTTTAATCCGATTGATCTTATCGAGGATGGCTTCATTGAATTCCTCAAGGTCCTTAGCGATAAATTCAGCATCAATGCCGGTGTTGCCGCCGGTGGTGGCTACAATAAACCAGAGCCTGTCAATGGTTTTCAGGTGACGTGCTATCTCGTCGGTAAAGGCTGGTTCCGTATGTATTCTCAGATGGCCCACAATTGTAAATCCTAATTTAATGGGATTGCTCACTGCTACTATCTGGATGATCTCGTTTTTGATCAGCCTGCTGAGCCGACTCCTGACAGTTCCTTCTGATATATTGGTTTTTTTCGCGATATCGATATTAGAAATCCGACCATCTTGCTGGAGTAGGCTGATAATTTCACAGTCAGTGCGATCAAGCGGTTTATCTGCTTTTTTCATGGATCCTCTTGTCTTTCTCCTTCTTAAGGAGGGGTGTTTGGCTTTATACGCTGCAACGGAAAAAAGCTGCCGGCCGATTTGGAAGATGGGACTGGAATACTATTTCTAACGGATAAATTGGGTTGTGGCAATGCAAAGCAGCAAATAGATATATTTTTTTAAGGGATTGTAGTTCTTTTTTATGCTCAAAATTCGAATAACGTAATTAGCGTGCTTGACATTGGGCGTTTCGTCTTTTAGAGTACATGGAAATACGAATAACATTGTTTTTCAGCTTTACTGTTAAGGTTTATCGAAGAATTCCTGGTTGGTACAAAATGCCCTCCGGCCGGTAATCTGAGAAATAATACTGTCATCGAACCGGTAGGTTAACGTTTAGCAATAAGGAAAAAGCCATGACATCACCAATAGATGTAAACGACTATGATGTTGAAGAGATGGTTTCCCACGATAAAAACAGTCTGTGGCACCATCTCAAATCTCACACCTGCTTTGAAAACGGGGAGCAGATGATTGTGGTGGAAGGGGATGGGTTAAAGATTAAAGATATCCGGGGCAATGAATTTTTAGATGCCACCTCCGGCGGGGTGTGGAGCGTCATGGTCGGCTACGGACGCGAATCCATTGCCAGGGCAGTGTATGAGCAGTTGAAGGTAATGCCTTACTTTGCAGGTGCTTACGGTAATATCCCCTCCATCAGGTTTGCTGCTAAACTTCTTGAACTCCTCCCCAGGCTGGACAAGGTCTATTTTTCCAATTCCGGATCCGAGGCCAATGAAAAGGCGTTTAAAATGGTACGCCTGGCCTCTAATATTATTTCGTCGCGCAAAGGCAAATACAAAATCCTGTATCGGGATCGCGACTATCACGGAACAACTGTGGCAACTATGAGTGCAGGCGGGCAGTTTGAGCGTAAAAAAGGGTTTGGTCCGTTTGTTGAGGGATTTGCCGAGGTTCCGCATTGTTTGTGTTATCGATGCCCTTTTGACAAAACCTATCCTGAGTGCAATATCGATTGTGCACGGGCGGTGGAAGAGGTGATCTTGAAAGAGGGTGCTGATTCTGTAGGCGGTTTCGTGGTTGAACCAATCACCGCCGGCGGTGGTATTATTATGCCGGTCAAAGAGTACTTTCCCATTGTCCAGGATATCTGCAAAAAATATGGCGTGTGGCTCATCATGGATGAGGTGGTATGCGGTTTCGGCAGGACCGGTAAGTTTTGGGGCCATGACCATTTTGATGTGGATCCTGATATCGTGACCATGGCCAAGGGGCTGGCAAGTTCCTATGAGGCACTCTCAGCCACTGTGGTGAAGCAGGAAATATACGACATGTTTCTCAATGATCCCAACAACCCGGAAGAACAGACAAACTTTTTCCGTGATATTAGCACCTATGGTGGCTGTACCGCGCCTATGGCTGCCGCATTGGAGAGCACCAGAATTATTGAAGATGAATGTCTTGTCGAAAACAGCCGGAAAATGGGAGTCCTGCTGTTGGAAAAACTTCAGGCATTAACCAACTTGCCTGTTGTCGGTGATGTAAGAGGTATTGGCCTTTTCAGCGGTCTTGAATTGGTGCTGGATAAGAAGGATAAAAATCCGGTAAGCGAAGCGCAGATGGGGCAGCTGATGGCCAATATTCTGGCGGAAAAGGTGATTGTCGGTCGTACCAACTCAAGTCTCCCCGGGTTGAATACAACCCTCTATTTTGTTCCTTGCCTGACAGTGATTGAGGAGGAGATTGACGAGATTGTGGCTGCCGTGAAAAAGGCCATTGAAAAGACCTTTGCAGAGTATCTTGCAACAGCGGTTTAAATAAAAAAACAAACCAGTAGTGTTGGGCGAGTTTATTCAGGCCGTTTACAAGGCCATAGTCAGGAGTAAGGAGAAGTGACAATGAGTATCAGGGTAATGCAGAATTATATTAATGGCGACTGGGTGGATTCAACCACCGATGTTTTTGGTACTGTTTCCAATCCGGCTCTGGGAGAACAAATTGCCTCAGTCCCTTATGGAAACGCTCAAGACGTGAATATGGCTGTACAAGCAGCGGTTGATGCTTTTCCAGAATGGAGAGAGACGCCACCCCTGGCTCGTGCCAGGTATCTTTTTCGTTTGAAGGATGCCTTTGAAGAAGAGTTTGAAGAAATAGCCCGTGTCCTCACCATAGAGCAAGGAAAGGCTATTGATGAATCCAGGGGTGAAGTTCGGCGCATGATTGAAAATATTGAGCATGCAACGGGAGTTACCACCATGATGACCGGTTACTGCCTGGAAGACATTGCCCAGGGAGTTGATTCCTCCCTTTATCGGCAGCCAATGGGCGTTTTTGCCTGTATAGCCCCTTATAATTTTCCGGCCATGGTACCCTGGTGGTTTCTTCCCTATGCATTGGTGACGGGCAATACCTTTGTGCTGAAACCATCAGAGCAGGTGCCCATGACCCAGAATCGCATCTTTGAGGTGATCGATGATGTCGGATTTCCAGAGGGTGTGGTCAACATGGTGAATGGGTCCAGGGATGTGGTCAACGCCATTCTTGAGCATGAGGATATTGAGGGGGTTTCTTTTGTTGGTTCCACCCCCACCGCCAAATATATCTATGAACGATGTGGCGCTACCGGGAAAAGAGTCCAGTCATTGGGTGGCGCGAAAAATATTGTAGCAGTCATGCCTGATGCCGACGTTCAAGCAGGCATGCCTTCGCTGATTACTTCCTTTTTCGGCTGTGCCGGGCAACGTTGCCTGTCTGGTTCCATTCTCTCTCCTGTGGGCGAGGGGGCTGATGCTTTTGTCGATAAGTTTGTCGCCGCTACCAAGGCAATGAAGGTCGGTGATGGGTTGGATGAAAGCGTAGCCATGGGACCGGTAGTGAGCAAGGCGCATCAAGAGCGGGTTGTAGCATACATAGAAAAGGGAGTAGCTGAGGGTGCCGACCTGATTCTTGACGGTCGGAATTTTAGTGTGGCTGGGTATCCTGACGGGTTTTTTGTAGGGCCTACTATCTTTGATAATGTGACCCCGGACATGACCATTGCCAGGGAGGAAATCTTTGGTCCGGTGGTGAGCATCATTCGCTCCGAGACCTTGGATGATGTCATACAATTGGTCAATACCCGTAACTTTGCCAATGCTGCCTGTATCTACACCCAGAATGCAAAAGCAGTTCGTGAAATGCGGTATAAGGCAGCCCCGGGCATGATAGGGGTCAATATCGGCATTGCTGCTCCAATGAGCTTTTTCCCTTTTGGTGGCTCAGGCAATTCCATGTTTGGTGATATCAAAGGGCATGGAAGGGAGATTTTTCAATTTTTTACCGATACCAAGGTCGTGATTGAAAGGTATTTCTAACAGGGAAGAATGTTCCATTTCTCTTGTGAGTGTTAAGGGGACTGATTTTGTTCATGTCTATTGGTGAACATGAACCTCCCCCTTGTTTCATCTAGCGATAGAAGAAGATCAGTCCCCTTTTTTGTAAGAAAAAGGCAAAATATAATAACACATTATTAAGTCGTTAAGAGGTAGCTATGCCCCTTGTTAATTTTGGCAGTATCCTCGGCTTTGCTGAGGAAATAGAAAAACAGCATTTGAAATTTTTATCCCAGGCATCTGGTAATCCTGACTGTGACCAACACCGTGCTTTGTTTGAAGCTCTGGCAAAGAGCGCCAAAAAAAGAGTTGCTGAAGTACAGCGAGTGAGGCGGGAAAATGTATCGGAGATGGTACTGGCGGCAATAGAAGGGTTTGAGCGGGATGCATATCAGGTGAAGGTTGAAGATGGATCCGCTCCGGCGCTAGCCCAACTTGCAGCAAAGGCGGAGGCGTTGGCGGAACGTTCCGTATGCTATTATCAAAAGGCTGCTGAAAGATTACAGGGTCAGGCTGATGTGGCAAGGGCAATGAAGGGCTTGGCAAAAAAACACGCAAAAGAGAAGAAAAAACTTGCAGCACTACTTCTTAATTAGTGGTGAATAAGGAACCGTCGTTATTTTAGCCAGGATTTGGTTCAGCCGTTGCCGGAGAAATGTTTCGTAGAGTAACAAGTAGCAGGCAGAGGCCAGATACGACAAGAAAATTCCTGTGTACACCCCGGTGAGTGGATAAAGCAAGTGAATGCAGCATGCAAAAAGAATCAGGGCCAGCATGCCTTGCGGCAGTTCACGAAAAAGAGGGCCCATCACTGTGGGACCATAGCGGATGTGCAGGATGACCGCAGTGGGGAGAATGGTGGTCGGAAAAGCGGAAAACAAGCCTGACCACCCGGGGCCAACTATTGCAGCTGTGCCGGTTACAAGCAGGATAATAGCGGCAGCGGCAAAGGCTCGGTAACAGAGAATCAAAGGAGTTAATTGTATTTTCCTTTTTTTAACCCCGGAAGCAGAAAAGCGAAATAAAACAGCTGTTACAGCCAGCGTCAGTAATACCAGCAGGTGTCGTAGCCACATTTCGGATGGTATTCCCTGCATTATCATAAAGGCGGTTGCAAAATAGGCGGAGAGACTGGTCAGGATTGACAGGGTAATATTAAGCAGACGGGAGAGAGTCGCACTCATTGCAGCGGTATTACTGTACACCAGGCAAAATACCACGGCGGCAACGACTCCCTGGATAGACCAGAGAGCGCTCTGGGACGCAAACAAGGTCCCTTGCTCCAGTCCGATGAAAAACAGAGATAATCCCATTCCCAGGGGAAAGCCGAGCAAGACTCCAGCAAATCGAGGCGACAGGCGCTCGGCAATCCAGGTAATACCCAATACCATCAGGGCGGAAAGCCCTATTTTCCACAAAATCATCAGCAAGATATTTACATCAAGTCAAAGAACCTGGGAATGAACAGGGACAGATCTGGAAAGAGGACCACTGCCACCAGGGCAAGGATCATTGCCAGTACCATGGGAATCACAGCCTTGAAAGTATTCTCTATTCGGATGTTAGCCAGTTGGGTTGTAACGTAAAGGTTGACCGCAACCGGCGGTGTAAACTGGCCAATGGCAAGATTCAGCGTCATGACCACCCCAAACCAGACGGGATCCCATCCAAAGTGGGCAATAATCGGCATGAAGATGGGGAGGAAAATGTAGAAAATCGAGATGGCATCGATCAGCATGCCGCCGATAAAGATCAGGAGATTAATCAGGATCAGGACCACCCATTCATTCTCACTGATGCCCATCAGCATTCCGGCAAAGGTATCCAGGATACCTACAGTAGAGCCGGCCCAGGAAAAAAGACCGGCAAAAGCGACAATAAGCATAACAATGGCAGAGGCTTCAGATGCCTCAACCAGAATGGTGTAGGCAGATTGAAGCGTCAGGGTGCGATAAATAACAAATCCTAGCAGTAAGCTGTAAAATACGGCGACCACAGCCGCCTCAGTGGGGGTAAAAATACCTCCGTACAGGCCGCCGAGAATAATAATCGGTGCCAGCAATCCCCAAAACGCCTCTCGAAAGGCTTTGAGTAAACTTGGTTTTTCTTCCCTTGTCTCTTTTACCGCACCATATCCCTTTTTTCGTGCTACCCATACAGCTGGAATCAGCAACGAAAGACCGGCGAGGAAACCGGGAACAGCCCCGGCAGCAAAGAGGGCGGGCACCGAGGTATTGGTGATAGCGCCGTAGATGATCAGGGCGATGGAAGGGGGAACGATAATGGCTGTTGAGCCTGCAGCTGCGATGAGTGCCGCACTGTAACCACGGCTATACCCCTGGGCATACATGGCCGGGATAAGAATAGCCCCTATGGCTGCTGAATCAGCCGGGCCGGAACCGGAAACACCGCCAAAGAACACGCACACGGCAATGGCCACAATGGCCAATCCACCTTTTCTTCTCCCTACCAGCAAATTGGCGAAATGGATGATACGCTGGGAAATACCGCAACGCTCAAGGATAAAGCCGGCAAGTATAAAAAGGGGTATGGCCAGCAGGGGAAATTTGGCAATGCCTGCAAAAAAATTGGGGGCAATAACCGGGGTGCCGAGATCTGCTGCCCAAATGACCAGAAAGGTCGGCATGGCAATGGAAATAGCTATGGGCGCACCGGCAAGCAATAACGCAAAAAATCCGACAAAGAGCAGGATACCCATTATTTTTGCTCCCGAAAATCTGCAACAGCCGCCACCACTATCCGGTAAACTATCAAGCTGCAACCGATGGGAATACATGCTGTATACCACCATTGAGGAAGGCCAAGCGATTCAGAGGTGATTTCAAGCAACCGCTCATCAAGTAGTTGTTTGTAACCAAGATAGCCTAGGAAAGCAAACAGGCTGGCTCCTGCTAAACCGATCACAAAATTAAGCCGGCGTCTGACGGAACGTGGGAGTTTTTCCTGGAAAAAAAGCATACGTAGATGACGCCGTCTCCGAAAAGCACTGGACGTGCCGAAGAGGGTTAACCATACCAGGGCGTTAATTTCCAGCTCCTCGGTAAAAGCCAGGGGGTATTCAAAAATGTAGCGGGTCACAACGTTGGCAAAGGCCAAACATGCCATTCCGGCCAGTAACGAAGCACCGAGCACCTCTTCCAGGTGCTCGGCTATCCAGCGTAAACGTGTATGCATCATTTATTTTTGCGAAGCCTCAATCGCCTTTTCAGCTGTAGCAACCAGGTCTTTTCCTATCTTGCTGACCCACTTGTCGTATACTGGTTTGGTTTTTTCACGAAAGGCCATACGTTCCTGCTGGTTAAGTACGACAACTTCCATGCCATTGCTGCGTAGTGTTTCAAGAGCGCTCAAATCGGGGGCGATCAGCCCCTTGCGAACGATGGCCCGTTGCTCGGCCCCTGCTTCAATGGCAGCTTGGCGGATAATTTCCTGGTCTTCCGGGGTGAAACTTGCCAACACCTTGTTGTTAACGGTAAACATCAGTGGGTCAATAACGTAGCGCCAGATGGTTGCGTATTTATGGAATTGCCAGATTTTTACCGGGATCTCGATGGCTACCACCGGATTCTCCTGACCATCGACAACGCCTTGTTGAAACGCTACCTGGGCATCACCCCAGTTCATGTTGACCGGGTTGGCACCGAGCGCTTTCATTGTATCGATAAAGATCGGTGTACCGACTACACGTACCTTCATCCCATGCAGATCTTCCGGCTTGCTGACAGGGCCCTTGGAGTTGGTTAATTCACGAAAACCGTTTTCGCCCCAGGCAAGCAGCGTAACCCCTTTATCGTGGAGGAGATTTGCAATTTCGGCACCCACCTCTCCGCCTGTGACGGCATCCAGTGCTTTGTAGTCAGGAAAGAAGAAAGGGAGGTTGAAAAGGTTGAGTGGTTTTATGGTGGTAGACCAGTTGATGGTGGACGCAAAGCAAAATTCCGCCACACCCTGACGGTGAATCAGGAATTCATTGGTCTGTTTACCGGCCATGAGCGAGGAAGAAGTGTACACTTTGATATTAATTCGGCCATCAGTACGTTCGCGAACCAGATCGGCAAACTTTGTAGCACCGGCACCCCAAGGAAGTTTTGGGCCGACAACAACACTCATCTTGTATTCTTTTTTGTAGCCGTTCGCCGCCAGAATCGTACTGGGGATAATCATGCTCATGGCAACAAAAAGAAGAAACAACCCTGATTTCTTAAGCATAGCGACTCCTTAATTTTAGGTGAAAATGTAAACGGAATGGTAACGGTTGAGCGAATAACAAATACCCTTACTGTCACCTGAACCTGTAACTGTCCCGCAAAGTTCCTGATGCGCACAAGGAGGCTGGATAGCGATAAAATGTTATAGCTTCCATCCTGATACTGCGCAGGTGGACGGGTGCTGAAGTTACATAGGATATAATGGTCGCTGATGATAGAGGAAAGGGGGGGAGAGGTCAACCTTAAATCCAGTCGGACACGTTAGAGAAATACTCTGCTCTTATGTTGTGGTTTGCTTGGCAATCGCTAGAGTTTTGCGTGTTTTTTTCAGCAGATTTATCATTTGAAACGGCTTAGAGATAAAACCATCCGCACCAAGCTCGGTTGCCCGCTTGACGCTTTCAGTCGGGATGTAACCGCTAGCCACCAGAATACACACATTCGGGTCTAATGCCTTTAGCTTACGGATGGAATTGAATCCTCCCATGCCAGGCATGTTTAAATCCATGATTACAATATCGATTGTGTTTTTATTGGCAGCATAAATGCGGATGGCCTCTTCCCCGCTCTCGGCAAGAAGAGTTGCGTATCCATGGGTGGTGAGTATCTCAGCCGCTATTTCTCGAACAATGGCCTCATCATCAACGATCAAGACGGTTTCATCTCCACCCAAATCAACATCTTCTTTTTGTGGCTGTTTCGGGCGCTCATGTTGGCGGACAATGGCTGGAAAATAAATGGTGAACTCGGTCCCTTTGCCGGGGCTGCTAACGCACTGAATATATGCTCCATGTGATTGTATAATGCCATAAACTGTCGACAACCCGAGGCCTGTGCCCTGTCCAACTTCTTTGGTTGTAAAAAAAGGCTCAAAAATTCTCTCCAGGATAGCTTGATCCATACCAGGGCCGTTGTCGGCAATTTTCAGCATTACATTTGGCCCCTGGGTTGCTTGAAGGTGCTTTGCGCAAAAAGCAGCATCCAGACAAGTGTTTGCCGTGGAAATGGAAAGTGTACCTCCATCCGGCATGGCTTGATGGGCATTAATAGCCATATTGAGGATGATTTGTTCAATCTGGATCGGATCAGCGTTAATCGTATGCAGGGTCGGAGCAAGGTCTATCTTGATATCAATCATCTTGGGGATGGTATGGTCAAGAATGGTTCGGACCTGCGTGACTTGCTCATTGAGATTAAGCGGACCCAGGGCACTTTCTACTTTTCTGCTTAAGGTCAGAAGTTGCCTGATCAGATCAGCTGCCCGTTCACAGGCTTGGAGAATACCTTGGAGGTGTGAATAATTTTTGCTGGTTGGATCGCAGGTAGTGAGCATGAGCTGGGTATAACCTGATATTCCCTGGAGCAGATTGTTGAAATCATGGGAAATGCCCCCTGCAAGATTGCCTATGGCTTCCATCTTTTGTGACTGAAGCAGTTGTTCCCGGAGCATCTTGTTTGTTTGTTCTGCTTTTATTCGGTCTGTTATATCCAGAGCCAGGGAGGCAACGCCGACGAAATCGCCTTGACTGTTTAAAAGCGGGGTGTTGAACCATTCGCAGGTTTTAATTTTTTTGTCTTTGGTCAGATTGGTATTTATCTGCCGTATACTACCTTTCTGGTTGCTTATTTTTTTCCATAAAATAGATAGTTGTTCCTTTTCTTCTTCAGGAACGAGCAACTCAAAAGGCGTTTTGCCCATTGCCTCATCGCGTGAAAAACCAAAGATTACCTCTGCGGCTTTATTCCATTCAACGATTTGAAAATCGAGGTTCCACTCAATAACTGCAAGCGGGGTATGCTGCACGTGCATGGAGAGGTGCTGTGCCTGAAGGCGGAGTTTTTCTTCGGCTTTTTTTCGTTCGTGTACTTCTTGTTCCAATTTGGCAGTTCGTGCTAGAACCCGTTGTTCAAGCATTGCTTTTGCATCAAGCACGGTGAGAAACAACCAGATGGCCGTTAAAAAGAGCAGTAAACAGAAGAGAATATATAAAAACGGGTAAATTGATCTGCACACCAACTTGACATTAATGTGGCCAATGGTGGTACCGTTAAAGGTGATGGGTTCTTTCAGTTGGTAAGTACGGAGGAGACCAAGGGCTAAAAATAAGTTTTCGATTTGTGTATAGGGTTCTCCGTCAATGTGTAAAAACACCTGGTCCTGTTCGTCAAATATGGTTGCGTGCTCGTACCTGTTTGCTTTGACAGCCAGCATTAGATATGCTTTTGGGGCCTGCGATTCATAGGACCACAGCGATGTGCTGACAACCGTGGCATGGTTTTTTAACTGGTCGATTTGGTAAGCAATCACATGTCGTTGATAAAAGAAAGCAAAGAGGGAAAAGACCGTCAGGGAGAGTACAACCAGTAACCCCATGATTGCTTTAATGCTTAGACGTTTTTTAGTATGGAATGGGTGCATTCTTTTCCTCTTATGGAGCCGGCTTGCAATTCTTATTGAATTATATTGCTCATCGGGCCTACGGTTTTGAGAAAAATTCTTGTTTTAAGCAGGCAGAAGCAAGCAAGATTTTTTTTTGTGTGTATATTAAAATGAGTTTTAAGTGCTTAATTGCTGTTGTGATTTTATCATAATTGTAATTGTTACCATGTACTTATTGGTTGGTCGAGCAAATATAAAAAAATGCTGCCAGTCAGTGTGATGGTACTTTTGTTGCTTTGTCGTTCCAGCAAATTGCTATTGCCAAAGGATGGAATACTGTCCTCCAGATTCATATTTATACCCGTATCTGTTTAGGGCAATCGGTTCTGGGTTGGCATTTTTTCACGGTAACTTTTAACGGAGAATATTCTCCAGGGAAAAAAAATGGGTATGCTTCGTATTGTTGAAAAAGGCTCTGATTTTAACAAGGTGATCTCGTTCCCTCATTTTTATATGAATGATTTTTCTGTGTTGGGTCTTGTTGTAAGTGAACTCTCAAAAGCGGTGGACGCCCTGCAGGATAAAGGGATTCTTGTGCAGCAAGAACAAGAGACAACGTGGATCTCGTTTGCAGACAAACAACAATTGGACACCATCCTCGGAGAACTCACAGCCGGGCAGATCAGGTACACTCTTTCTGACCTTGTCAGCTGCACCTATCAAGGCTGATGAGCTTCTTTCCGCCGGTTCGGCGGGAAAAAGATACATGCTGTAGGGAAGTCTCCTTCATCCCATTTGTATGGCTGCTTTGTAGCTATTTAACAGTAACCTACGAAATCTGTTCTTACCTCTGCGCACGAACAAGCAGGAAAACATAAGCCTTGCTATTAAAGTTATCCAGCCTGTTTGTGCGCATCTGGAGCACCGTTGAAGCGTTACAACTCGAAGGGAAGGCGAGGTTTTTTGTTATTGGCTGAAAAGTTACGTTTCGTTTTGAAAAGAGTGAATGAAACAGAGTCCATTTTGTGATAGGAATTTCTTGCCTGGATTGTGTGTTGCGACTATAACAGGCCTTTCTTTTCGACGTGGAGATCGTGAATGACAAGAAAAGCAAAAGAAGAGCGGCAAAAAGCCGTTGAAGTTGTGTGCCCGAAATGTCGTCAAACTCAGATAGTCTATTTCCCTAAAGAGACGATGCCTGTCTGTCAGTATTGTCGAATTGAAATGGTGCTAAAAGAAATTTTGACCGAAGGGAAGTACGGCTGAAGGATAAAAGAGCTGTAAGAGCCTGAAAATTAAATGTATCTGCAAAGGAGAAAATGATGAAACAGGGAATGAGGCTTGTCGCACTGGCTTTACTCGGTGTTGTTGCAATGGTGATGAATGCGACAGCTGCTGATATAGACCTTGCCGGCAAATCTACCATTGAATCCATTTTAAAGCGCGGGGAACTGCGATGTGGGATTGACTCGGGTTACATGCCATTTGAAATGACCGATAAAAACGGAAAATTTATTGGATTTGAAATTGATCTTGCCCGTGAGCTTGCCAAGTCAATGGGCGTGAAGTATGTGCCTGTCAATATGGCTTTTGACGGTATTATTCCAGCCTTGCTGACTGATAAAATCGACATTATCACTGCAGGTATGACTGTAACCCAGGAACGTAATCTGAAGATTAATTTTGTGGAACCCTTCATTGTTATCGGCCAGACTCCTATGATCAACAGCAAGCATCAGGGTAAGGTGAAGAGTTACCGTGACTTGAACGATCCGGCATTTACGATTGTTTCCAAGCTGGGAACCACCGGCGAGATGGCAGCAAAACGGTATCTGCCCAAGGCTAACTACAAATCGTTTGAGACTGAAACCGATGCCGCGCTCGAAGTCCTGAACGGTAAAGCAGATGCCATGATTTATGATTTGCCCTTTACTTCTATCTTTACCGCAGAACAGGGGGGCGACAAACTGTTCCTGATTAAAGAGCCGTTTACTTTTGAACCGCTTGCCTGGGGTATTCGTAAGGGTGACCCCGATTTTATCAACTACCTGAATAATTTCATGCATCAGATCAAAAATGACGGCCGTTACCAGAAGCTGTATCATAAATGGTTTGAAAGCACTGAATGGCGTAAAAATATGCAGTAAGTCTTTTTTTTTACCGGGAGAGATTCTCTTTCCCGGTTTCCTTTTTTCCTGCGGTATCTTTCATGTTTGACTCATCAGCACGTGCTCAGCAAACCCGGAAGTATAATCTGTTTTGGTACAGCGTTTTTGTCGTTATAGTCATTGGTAGCCTTGCCGGGCTCTATGCTGCTACCCTGCAGGTTGATTATGTCTGGCGATGGAACAGGATTCCAAAATATTTTTACTACGAAGAACAGATTGATATTCGGACCGAAATTGAAGGGGTTGTTAGTAGTATAACGCTCAATGGTGAGACTGCCCAGATCGAAGTGTCCGGAGAAGATGAGTTCACTGAATCATACACTGTCCCTGCCGGCGGTATTGTCGTCAATGAAAACGATACTGTCTTTATGGGTGACGTGCTGGGTCGGGAAACCAAGTGGCAGGCAGGCCTATTACTCGTCGGGCTGTGGGTAACCTTAAAGGTTAGTTCTATTGCCATTGTTTTTGGAGTAATCCTGGGCCTGCTTACCGGGCTTGCACGGATTTCTCAGAATCCTGCATTGCGGATGTCGGCAATTACCTATATTGAACTGATCCGTGGCTCACCGTTGCTGGTTCAAATTTTTATCTGGTATTTTGTACTGGGTACTCTGATAAATTCAATGTTGGCAAATATAGGCCTTGGTCAGATTTCACCGCTGTGGTTCGGGGTGGCCTCCCTTGCCATTTTTGCCGGGGCCTATGTGGCAGAGATTGTGCGGGCTGGTATCCAATCTATTCATCCCGGCCAGGTGGAGGCCGCCCGCTCACTGGGAATGTCCAAGTATCGGGCCATGCGTCACATTATATTGCCACAGGCATTTCGAAGAATTCTGCCGCCTCTTGCCGGGCAGTTTATCAGCATGATTAAGGATTCCTCATTGCTGGGGGTTATTGCCATTCGCGATCTGACCAAGGCTACCAGGGAAGCCGTAACCAGTAGTTTGCAGCCCTTTGAACTGTGGTTTTTATGTGCAATTCTTTATCTGGTGCTGACATTTGCCTTTTCCATGTTTGTTCAGTATCTGGAGCGTAAATCCGTACAATAACCACTCTCCCGAGGGTAGAAATTTACAATGATAGAAGTCAAAAATATATTTAAAACTTTTTACGCCCCTGAAGAGATACAGGCGCTGTACGATGTTACCCATACCATTGAGCAAGGGCAGGTCGTTGTTGTTATTGGACCGTCAGGGTCTGGTAAATCAACTTTTCTTCGCTGTCTGAACCGATTGGAATACCCCGATTCCGGACATATTTTTATTGATGGGGTTGATATCCTATCGCCGAAAACAGATATTAATAAAGTCCGTGAAGAAGTAGGAATGGTGTTTCAGTCTTTTAACCTGTTTCCCCACAAAACGGTGATTGAAAATCTGACTATTGCTCAGCAGGTTGTGCGTAAGCGATCGAAAAAAGAAGCTGTGTCCATCGGGATGTCGCTGCTCAACAAGGTCGGTATCCGTGACAAGGCTGGTGTGTATCCTGCGCAACTTTCAGGGGGGCAACAGCAGCGGGTAGCCATTGCCCGTTCCCTGGCCATGGAACCTAAGGTTCTGCTTTTTGACGAACCCACATCTGCCCTGGACCCGGAAATGATAGGTGAAGTGTTGGATGTAATGAAAACTCTGGCCAAGGAAGGCATGACCATGGCGGTTGTCACCCATGAAATGGGTTTTGCCAGAGAAGTAGCCGACGAGGTGCTGTTTATGGATGCGGGGAGAATAATGGAAAAAGGTTCGCCCGAGCACTTTTTTATTAATCCTGAATCCGAACGTACCAAGTTGTTTCTCAAACAGATCTTATAAGTACGATTTTTTTGATATATTATGCAGGGCCGTACATCTCAATCCCGCTCATACGCCACGCCATGGGTATCCCTTGGCTATTCTCTCCGTTTTATTTTCCGCTATCCCAAGGTACTGAGTGTCAGCATGATGCTGGTAGTGGCTACAGGGTTGCTCACCTGGCTGGGCACTTACGAAAGTCTCGCCTTCATTGATTCGCTGACCGGTGATTTTTTTGCTCACCCGCCTGAGCCCGATCATTTCTGGAGTTGGCCGCTGGTGTGGGGGTGGAGCGCATTGCGGTGGCTTTTTTTAATCGTTTCCCGTGTGATAGCCTTTTATTTAGCCTTTCTGTTGGCCTACTGCCTGACCACGCCTGGCTATGTTTTTTTGAGTTTTCTTGCCGGAAATCGTTTTACCGGTCAGGCCAGGGAAGGAGAGGCATCCATGACACTTATCGGGATGTGCATTGATCTGATTGAGGGCGTAAAGATTGCAATGGTCGGTATTGTGGTAACCATTGTTGCTCTGCTGCTAAATTTTCTTCCTGTCATAGGCCAGGCAAGTGCCTTCCTTTTGTATGTTTTTTATTCCGCCCTGATGTTTATTGATTTCCCATCGTCGCGCTATCGCTGGAAACTGGGGCAGAAAATAGGTTGGATCAAAAAACACCGGAATCAGGCTTTTCGCCTTGGCTTGCTACCTGCGGTTGTCAGTATCATTCCATTGATCAATATCTTTTTTATGGCGCTGTTGTTTCCCCTTTTTACGGTTCATACCACTCTTAATTATCTGAGTATTGAAGGGCGGCGTTAATTTATAGATCGATTCGTCTTTTAGTATTCCCGCAGTTTCTCCTCTTTGCCGTCATCTTCACGGAAAGGATTCGACTCGTCTTGTGCATCTCGTTCTATTGGTTATTGTTTAAGTTTCAGGATAAATAACAGACACTATTTTTCGTAGCAGAAAGTAATCCCAGCCAACGAGTGAAGCCCTATGGAACATATATCAGCCGATTTGCTGGTTATTGGCAATGGCATTGTCGGTGCCTCCACTGCGCTTCAACTAAAAAAAAAGTATCCAAAGCTCAACATCTTGCTGCTCGACAAAGAGCAACATTGTGCCGGTCATCAGACCGGTCATAATTCAGGAGTTGTACATGCAGGCGTTTATTATAAGCCTGGCAGCCTTAAAGCTGAATTGTGCAAAAAGGGTGCTGAACTGACAAAAACGTTCTGTTTACAGCACAATTTGCCCTATGTGCAATGCGGCAAGCTTCTGGTGGCGACCTCTGATCTGGAAATGGCAAGGATGGAGGCGCTGCGTAAAAGATGCTATGAGAATGGCATCACTGTCCAAACCATATCTGCACCAGAACTCAGACGGCGTGAGCCAAATATTACAGGCAAAGGAGCTCTGTTAGTTAAAGCGACCGCGATTACCGATTATCCCGAAATCACCAGGCAGATGAACAGGTTATTTAGAGATCTCGGCGGTAAGACGCTTTTTGGTGCCGAAGTGGTTAAAATCCAGGAGGTGGAACAGGAGGTTCGGGTGCAAACAGCAGGCAATCGTATCCATGCTGTAAATGTGGTTGTTTGTGGTGGCCTGATGGCTGATCGACTGGCGAGGATGATGGCTATTGCTCTTACGTTTCAGATTGTTCCGTTCAGGGGAGAATACTACCAGCTACCATCTCGTCTAAGATCTCTAGTAAAACACCTTATCTATCCTATCCCTGATCCAGATCTTCCTTTTCTTGGGGTCCATCTTGCACCAATGGTTAATGGCTCGCTGATTGTAGGTCCCAATGCAGTATTGGGTTGGAAAAGGGAAGGGTATGGTCGTTTCAATGCGAGCATTAAGGATATAGCACAGATGGTACAATATAAGGGGTTCTGGAAAGTGCTAGGCCATAATTTGCATGCCGGAATTGAGGAGACGATCGACTCGTTGTATAAACCGGGTTACCTCAAACGGGTGCAAAAATACTGTCCCCGGATAAGGGCGAAAGATCTACTGCCCTATCCTGCAGGTATCCGAGCACAGGCGGTCATGGAAGATGGCAGCTTGGTGCATGATTTTCTTTTTGCAGAGACAGATCGATCGCTGCATGTCTGCAATGCCCCTTCACCGGCTGCTACATCGGCCCTTCCAATCGGCGACTATTTGTTAACCAAGGCTGCTGAAAAATTCAGTCTGTAAGAGGAGCGCAGTGAAAACAGTTGTCTTTAAGTATGGCAATAAGGAGGTAGCCATAAAGCTTCCTGGTCGGGCGCAACCGCTTTATGGAACCGAGCCGCCGGCATCAGTGGGCAAAGAAAAATTTGTCAGTGGTCTGGATCAACTCATCGGCAACCAGGCTATCAGGGGCCCCGTAGCAATCATCGTAGCGGATAAAACCAGGTTGTGCGGATATCCGCAGGTTCTCCCCTGGGTTATGGAAACCTTGAAAAAAAAATCCATAAATGATGATCAGGTTACTTTTTATATCGCCTATGGGACTCATTTACCACAGTCAGAAGACGAGTGCCTTGCGGCATACGGAGAAGTGTATCAAAAGTACCGGTTCATTCCTCATGACTGCACCCAACAGGATGCATTTGTTATGTTGGGAGCAACGCGCCAGGGGACGCAAGTAAAGGTTCGGCGGGATGTTGTTGAGTCCGAATTTATTCTTACTCTCGGGGCGGTCTCCCATCACTATTTTGCAGGGTATGGAGGTGGGAGGAAGTTGCTTTTTCCAGGATTGGGAGAAAAAAAGGCTATTTATACGAACCATGGACTTTTTCTGGATAAAGAAAACGCACGACTCGCTCAAGGATGCTGGCCTGGAAACCTTGATGGTAATCCTTTGGCAGAGGATCTTCAAGAAATTCACGAGATGCTTCCCAACTACCGATCCATCCATGCTGTTTTAGACAGCAAAGGTAAACCGGCTAGCTACCATTTCGGGAAAAACTACGACGATTTCCTTGTTGTCTGCAGGATGCTGGACGATTGTTATAAGATTGAAGTTGAAAAGCCATTTGATCTGCTTTTTGCCTCAGCAGGCGGTTTTCCTAAGGATATTAATATGATTCAGACACATAAATCTCTCCATAATGCTGCCAATCTGGTCCGAGATGGAGGGAAACTGGTCATGTTTGCAGAGTGTCGAGACGGGATTGGGTCAACAACCTTTTTGCCGTATTTTGAGATGGGCGGATGGGATAATGCGTTTAAGGCATTAGCAGATAATTATACCGGCAACGGTGGTACCGCTCTATCCATGATGGAAAAAACAAACCGAATCAACATAGCTTTAGTGACCAGTTTGCCTGGTGATATTTGTGCAAAATTACACGTCGAGAAACAGACACTCGAGCAGGCTGCCTGTTCCTTCAATGGTGTAACCGGCAGGATTGGAGTTGTGCAAAATAGTTCTCTCCTGGTTTCGGATCGTATGTCAACCGTTTCGTAGATTGAGTTGTTGATACCTGTTTATAAGATATTAAACAATACGTCTTGCCGGGAAATGGAAAAAATGTGGATCCTAAATAATCAGGTTTTTTGCCTATAGTGGAGGCATGCAGAAAAAAATGTCGCAACCATGTCGCTACTCTCGGAGCTTTCCCATACCTCTGAGAATATTTTCACATAATGAGGCAAGCGTCAGGCTCCGAGAAAGTGGATGAAAACACAATGATGCAAGATAGTCAGAAAACAAAGTCTGCAAAATCTTCTTTACTCATTTGAGAAAATAATGAAAGAGATTATTAAATGGCTCCGTGAAATTGAGCATTTAGCAAACAATGTATATTCGCAAGCCGCATTGATTTATGCAAACGACGAAAAATTTAAAAAATTTTTAGAGCATACGGCCGAAGAGGAAGCTTGGCATTATCACGTTATGGGAAGTGCGGCAGAATATCTGTCAGCAGAGCCTGACATTTTACCCGTGATTTGCGTTGATGATAAAACAAATCAAAAAATCACAAAATATTTTTTAGAAATCAGTTCAGGCAGTACGGAAGGAACTCTTTCCAAAGCAGAACTCATCGAGAAAATAGTCGAGGTTGAGCTTTCAGAATGGAATGATATATTTCTTTACGTCGTCAATTTTTTAAAAGATAGAACGTGTGAATTCAAATATCCAGCCGCAAGAATACAAACCCATATCAAGGAAATTGAACACTATTTAGAGACAGTGCAAGGACGAACGCAAGCACTGCAGAAAATAAAAGAATTACCCCCTGTATGGACTGAAAATATTTTAATAGTCGACGATGAAAAGATGATTACCGGACTTATTAAATCACTGCTTAACCGATCAGGGAACATTGATATTGCTCATGATGGGCAAGAGGCGCTCAACATGATGGAGAAAAAATTTTATAAATTAATAGTCTCAGATATCGACATGCCTAAAATGGATGGGCTGCGTTTCTACCATGAAGCGGTAGAAAAATATCCGTCGTCCAGCAATAGATTTCTCTTCATGACAGGGTATCTTTCTTCTGAGAGGCAATCCTTTTTCGATAAAAGGAATATCCAATATCTTGCCAAGCCGATGGACATTAGTGCGCTGAGAGAAGAGGCTGCAAAAATTATCCTTTTGAAATGAAACAGAGCGTCAGTAACTATCCTTCTGGGTGAGTATTTTTTTGTATAGATAACAATTTTTTGGAGTTTACTGGCTATGCATGCCAGAAATCCTGAAAAGAGCGATACCTGCTTTGTTATTGCCAGGCGTTCACAGCTTTATTTCACTTGGTGGTACTTTTTCTGCAAGCCAGGATGGCGGAAAACAAGTGCAGATAATGCCGTAAACAGGGCGACTCCACCGATTATAATAGCCAAGCGTACCCAAGGCATACCATATTCCTGGCGTAACTGAACCAGGTTAACCATGGTTCTTAACCATTCCAATGAATACAACACTAGCAGTACCTGCATAATTCGTGGGCTCCATGGTCTTGTAATAAAAAGCAGGCTGGTCGTGAGAAGACAAAAAACAGCAATGATTGCAGCGCCTGATCTTTGAAAGTGGGCAGCAATGAGAACCGAACTCAAAAAAACCGGAAGCAAGCGAACGAAGAGCATAATGACCCTTTATTTTTTTGGATAGGTTCTACCCGGCGCTACTTTGTTTACCACCAGCGCAATGAGCAGCATGAGAAAAGCACCGGTAGCAACGGGGAAAAGAGCGTATATATATCCAAGTTGATGAATATTCTCTCCTCCAATAACTGCAATAAGGGCAGTCGCCCCGCCAGGAGGATGTACAGTACCGGTAAACTGCATTACAGCTATCGCTGTCGCAACAGCCAAAGGGGCAGCCAACCATAGTTGGTCCGGAAGGATTTGGAATGCGGTAACCCCCACAATAGCAGATAGTATATGACCACCCATGAGGTTTCTTGGTTGAGCAAGGGGACTGTCCTCTGCTCCGTATATCAAAACTGCGGAGGCTCCGAACGATCCAATTATCAAGGTTAAACTTGTTCCCTCAAGTGCAAAGCGAGTGAGCAGCGATACTAAGGCGATTCCGATAAATGCCCCAATCCATGACCAGAGTATCTGCCATTTTGAGGTGATTGGTCGCGGGACCACTATTGTGTACATTCCCATTATTTATGCCCATGTTTTTTTGTTGAGGATTTTTATTATGCCTTCCGAACCAACGGCATTGATAAATAGCAGGGTAATGAGGATAATTCTTTTATACAGGTCAATTATTTATCAGCGATGCAGAAAATATTTTGGTTACCTAATTTGCGGCCTTGTGAATAAAGCTTGTAGAGATGCAACCGTTGGTTGAAAACGATACCAAGGCTACAGCTAATGGCATCATAGGGATACAAATCAAGGGTAAGGCGAGATTATTTGTAATTTTTACTTAATTGTTACTATTATTTTGGGACATGTTGATCATGTAAGTCCTTATTTTTATGTCAACCTAGGGCGATATACGCAACCTGCACTGAACATAACGATGCAAACTTTGGCTGCAAATTATCCATGAATTACTTCTTTTTTTATTGAAAACCCGTATGCATTTCTTTTTATCACTTTTTTTCGTGTGTATCGTGTCTTGCCTGCCAAGTTTTGCTGCAGATTTCAGCAATGTCCAGCAACCTGCTTTTCCAACGCTTTGGGAAGCAAGTGATGCTGTTCTCCAGCAAAAATTGGAAAAAGTTGTTAAGCAGCAGGGCTTATGGAGCCAGGTTACAAATAAACATCTTGCATTAGTCGTTGTTGAGATAAGTGCACTACAAACCCCACGCTTGGCACAGCTTAACGGCAATCAAATGTATTATGCCGCCAGCTTGCCTAAAATTGCAATCTTACTAGGGGCCTTTGTCGAGATTGAGGCGGGGAAACTGGAAGAAAGCGATGAACTCTATAAACAGATGACCGATATGATTCGCTATTCCAGCAACACTGCGGCGAGTTACGTGTTATCAATTGTCGGCGGAGAGCGGATTTTGCAGATCCTACAGGATCCCGATTTTGCCCTTTATGATCCGCAGCATAATGGCGGCTTGTGGGTTGGAAAACCGTATGGAAAAAGCGGAGCCTATCGTCGAGATCCCTTGTATAATTTTTCCCATGGAGCCACCGCTATTCAGGCGGCTCGATTTTATTACTTGCTGGAAACACAGCAGCTGTTAACAGCAGAATATACAGAAAAGATGAAGGAAATACTCAGTAAACCGGGAATTAATCACAAGTTTGTCAAAGGGTTGAAAAACGTGCCTGAAATAGAGATGTATCGTAAGTCAGGCTCTTGGAAAAATTGTCATGCCGACAGTGCACTGGTTCAGTGTAAAAACTCCAAGTATATTATTGTCGGGCTGTCAGATTCCACGCAAGGTGGAAAATGGCTGGAAAAGTTAGGTTTGCCTTTGCATACAATGATTACAGGTGAGCAGTAAAGATGTTGTCGCTATTCAACATTTTCTACAAGCTTACATCGCTCCCGAATGAGTATCACCGCACAAAACAGCCACAGGCAAACAAGACAAATATTAAAGACGAAAAACTGTACAGTAGACAAGGCAAAGACCTGTACCCCAAGTAAGACGGTTAAGGCCGCAAGACCGTCTCCAATGCGGACATATAACGTATCAATTGCCGGCTTAGCATGAAATGTACTGGCAGAATCCATTGGCAGCCAAAGCACGTGGCGAGCGGTATTGTTTAACGAATAGTCTGTTGAGTTTTCGGCAATTTTCATTATTTTTACGATTATGAGTATGGGTACAAGTGCCATAACCGTATATGATATCATCGCAATCACTGGCAGAATCAGTATGATTGTCCCAAAACCTCCATATTTCAGAAGACGGGAAGCGAGAAACGCTTGCAACAGAAGTGCAACTATATTGACCCAAAAGAAAAAATTACCGTAAAAGGCTGTGGTGCCGTTGCGTGTAAATTCCAGTATAGATTGAGGGTCATTAATTTTTTGGTGTACAGCCTGCTCTGTCAGCGCATTCTGAACGACCTGAAATAACAGGTTCTCGCCATTGGTATTGACCCAGTTGTTTAATAGGGTCAACAGTGCAATCGCCAACAGGAAACGACTTTTTAAAACGAGTTTTGCACCATTTAAAAGGAAGCCGAGCCCTTGTTGCTTCTTTTGTGAGGCGTCATCAGAGGTTTTTTGGGTATCATGCCCCTTCTGTTTTTGTGCACTGCAGGCCATGTCCACATGTACACCTGCCTGGTTGCGCTGTCTGGCATCAACAAGACGCGTCAGAACAATTGAAGCAAAGAGCGGTACCGTTCCGACGAGGAGTAGGGACTCAGAAGGAACAATCCCGCTGCCCACAAGGACATTAACGATTTCAGAACCAAATGCTGCCCCAGATGTTGCACCTATGGCAATCACTGGTAACAGACGCTTACCTGCTTCATCGTTATAGATGTCGGCACAAAAGGTCCAGAACTGTGCTACGACAAATACACCAAACATGCCTACCCAGAGGTAAAAAAGAATGCCTGAAAAGGGAAGTACTTCAAAAAACAAACCAGGCTGGACAGCCCAAAAAAACACCATATTAGCAATGCAAAAAAGGGTGGTTCGGGTTACCAGGGCTGAACGAGTCCATTTTTCAGATAACCTGCCATACCAGCCAACGATGAAAAGCAGCAGCATTGCCTGGAAAAAGCTGGAATAGGCTTTGACCTCCATCTTGGTTAATCCGGAAATGTCAGATACCGCAATCCAGCCTTCCCGCAGTGGTTTTATGAAATAATAGGCGCAGAGAATAAGAAAGACATTGGCAAACATCATGATTGCCGTTGTTCCCTCTCCGGGCTGTATTTGAGTAAAAAGTTGTAAAAACTTTTCTACGCGACTGCGTTGTGTTGTTGGTTTTTTATTCATTTGATGAAAAAATAATTTCAGTCGTCTGGTTTATTGTGTTGTTACCGAATGTTCTTTCTGCATCAGGCGATGGATACGGGTTGCCAGTGTCTGATGCTCGACTGCCGAGTTTTGCCGCAATACATTAGAAATAACAATCACCATATAATAGAGACTGCCTTCTTCCGGGGGGCTTTCGACAATGGCAACAGAGTTCATATAGTTGCGGACATTTCCCTTATACGCGCCGCACTTAAACCCTTCCTCTTTCTTGCATTTGTATAACGAGCCAGATTTAAAATAGACAGCTGAGTTAGCCAGCGCCGGAGCCGAGGCGTAGCGAATACGACGTTCCGTCATATATAGCAGTCGTTTTAGTTGTCGTGAGGAAAATTCATCGACCAGTTGGCCTTGTTCCATTTTAATCAGGAGTTCCAGCAATTGGTTTGCGGTTGCATAACTGTTACCGCCACCGTTGACCAGCCGTTTCCCTTCTCGAGTAAAAAAGCTACCTTGGCGCATCTGTTCAAGATCCAAACCATTGCGGGTAACCGGGTCCCAGAATGTTTTTTGGTAAAGAGCTGTCTTTTCTTTGGCAGGTGTCTCCTTAAAAAAACGCCGTATCTCTTTTTCACTTGGTTGAAAATCCTTACCATAATGGGTGAGCAGCATCCCCTGACGCTGGTTCATTGCCGCAGCCGCATTCGAACTGACAGACAGCATCCAGTCCAGAAATTCCCATTGTGATCCCTGATCACCTATTTGCATGGTTTTTCTGGTTAATTTTTTATTTTCTATATCAAAAATGCGGATGGTATGATGATCAGATTGGCTGAATTTGTCGGCTGTCACTAGCGTATTTTTTAAAACCCCGATGCGTTGCGCGGTGTCGTCGGGCCAGGTATCTGCCAACGCCTGAAAAAAGCCCAAAGCCACCAATATTTTACCGACACTGCCAACATTTTGTTTATGATCACCGCGGTGCACTGCATAGCGGGGGCTCGCGATGTCGGTTAAATCAAGTAAAGCAACACTGTATTCGTTGGTATGCTTGCCCAGCAGTGATGTAATTTGTGCTGAGAGTCCTGGGTCTGGAGACGGAATTTGAAAGTTTCCATGCTCCAGCAGGCGAAGATCTACCTGTTTGGTTGTCAACAAAGCGCCTGGTGGTTGTTTGACATCTGCAATGATCCCCTGGTTTGCCAGACGTGCACCTTCTGTTCGTCGTATGCCGGTGTCAGCGTATCCATCCAATGGATACGCATGAGCCATTGTTGAGGACAAGGCGAGCAGGAAGATCAGGGCGGTAACAATGTGCATCTTCTTGTATTGTTTCATTGTTTTGGAACTCCATTCATGTTTACACGTATGGAAGAGCTACTCTGCAGAGCTTTGTCCATATTCATCAAGTAGGTGGTTCCCTGTACCGCATCATTATCTAAAAAGGGGCGAATCTGGAACAAGTTCAATTGACCCTGAACAAAGCCAAATTCAACATCAGCTGGTGCTGGGCTGCCGGCATCGTCGACGATGGACGGGAACTTTTTCGGTAACTCATTGGCAAACTCTATGAGTTGTTGAATCTCTTCTGGCTGAAGAAGCGTATCAGATCCACTCACCGGGAGTTCTACTAACCCGCCTGCTGGAGATGGTTGTCGCCTTGTCGGAGCTGTAGCTGTCGCCAACACACGAACAGAAGCATCCTTTCTGTTGATGCGTAAAGATTCCGCTGATTGCCCGTCAACAGCACCGCCAACGCCTTCGTTCACCGCCACCGATAAAATATCCTGATTACCGGTATCGATGTCTGCCGTCACCATAACGCCGGACTGATCACTGGCCACTGAACGCAGCAGCAGGATAGAAGGGTAAACGTATTGGGGCTGTTCCATATGTGATTGGCGCCATGCAAAGGCTCGCTTTGTAAAAGGAGATGCCCACACTTGTTTGACTGCAGCAAGTAAATTGTCAAAACCGATAACATTTGGCAGGGTCAGGTTGAGGCCGGCCCCCGTAAAATTGGGTAAGTCTTCCACATTGGTATCGGAGCGCACAAACACACCTATCTCTGTGCTGCCAAATGTCTGTTCCAGAGAGTTGCGCAATGCATCAATAAAGGCTGGATCGAGTTGAGAGTGGAGAATAATATCATATAATTCCGCACGAAAAGCTTCTGTCTTTTGGCGGTGATTGACCGGATCGGATTGCAGTGAATGGAGAAAGGCATATTGTTCGGTCATCCACTCAAAAAGTGTCTTGGAGCTTCCTTTATATGGTTTGGTCAGCACCGATTGGTGGAAAACGCCAAAAGGTATAGCAACGCCATTGGCTACCTTATCAGGGTAAATATATTTGAGCTCACCAAGCTTAGCTGCCTTAGGCCCGACGATTCGTCCTGAGTCTGTGGCGCGCAGCTGGGTTAAATCGATGCATTTGTTAAATGTTGTGTCCAGTTTCTCCAGATCAGGCCGGATAACAACATTTTCCTTGTTTTTTACTGCCTCGCCAAAAAAGGCTCGCCATTTTTCATTATCAGCACTGATTTCCACCAAACCTGAAGGCGATACCGCCATGATAATAACCTGACCGTTATGTTTTTTTAATTCAGGAATAATATCTTCATTCACCGTCACATTGGGGATTCCCAGATTGCGAGCCAGCAGCTGCACATGGGAAAGTGGGTTTCCTTCGCCGGCAGTAATAATGCCTGATAATGGTGGAAGATCGGAAACCGTCTCAGGGAGCACGTAAATGCCGTCCGGTTGGATAGATGCAATGTTTTCACCCGACACATCGGTATAAAGCGTACCTCGTACCAGCCCCGGGTTAAGTGCATGAAATCCAACGCCGATTTTTTTACCGAAAAGGCTGTGTTTGACTCCTGATAATTGATTGACATCAATGGTCAGCCCGTTAAGGACCTGAGAGAAAAACAATAACGGGCTGCCCCGTAACTGATCCTGGATAAAGAGGTGGACAAGTGGTTCTATTTGCCCAAGTTTTTGCATTGAAGTGTAAAATTGAAAACGCATCGCCTGGGTGCCCCATCCCGGTACCCTTGCCAGGTAGCGTAATTCTTCACTGTAATCTGTGAGATTCAGCTCGCTTTTGTCCAATTTGGCAATGGAAGCAGCAGCTTGCTGATAGCTTCTATTGTTGATAACGCCTGTACCATAAGCCGCCAAAGCAGATGCCTGCAGCAGGCTGATGCGTTGCTTGCGGTGCATCTGACCAATATTTTTTCGTAGTTGTGTACTGCTGGCAAAATGGGCGGCTTCAACCTGTAGACTTAAGTCCAACAACTGTATCCGTGCACTTGGGCTTTTCACCTCAGGCAGGAAATCGCGTATATCGGCTAATGCTTTTCCGGTTGTACGGTATTGATTTTCCGGGCTGTTGTCTTTTTCCAAAGTTTGCGCTGTCTCACGCATCCATTTTTGGAGCCAGGGTGCTTTGGAATATATTTTTGCCTGAGCAGCTAAAGCATCAGAAAGATCAGGAGCTGTATATACCTGATCGATTTCATCTGCCAGCAGCAGGTATTGGGCATTATCTGTGACAGTTTTTGCATATTTCCTCACCAATGCAGCATCACCAGCATCGGGAGATCCATGAATTTTTACGCGGAGTGGTAGAAAACCTTTATCTTTTTCCGCTAGTGATGCTGAAAGCTGCCGAATATTTTGTGCAGAAGCGGTGTCTTTTCCGTGGGCCAGTAATCGTACTCCACTGTAAAGACTTAAAAAACGAGAGGTGAGCCAGCCCTTTTGAGTACTGAGTTTGGTTAACAGCTTTCTGGCCCCGTCTCTCTCATTTTCTTCCTGGATGGCACCACGATAGAATTGAGCTTTTCTCATGATCCATCCGTCGTCAATCTGGATCAGAAATTTTTCTATCAGAATTTGGTTATACTGATCAATAAAATCAGGTTCCTGCAGTACTTTTTCAATATCAAGGGCGGCCAGTATGTTGGCTATGTAATAGCCATTATCTCTCATAATACTGGTGCGTTCTGTATACGCTCCATGCTGCCGCCCACCGCCGTGCTCTCTGCAGGCATAAGGCTTGGGCGGCAGTACACTGCCGTCATTGCAAAACCACATCACTTTTTTAAAAGGTCCCCTGGGCTGTGCTTTCATGTCTTGCACCCAGGTGGAATATTCCTTGTTGGTAGTTGGAGTTGACTGATTGCTGGCCAAACATAGAGGCCCAGGAAGAAAGACGAGGAATGCGACGAAAAGTAGTGATTTCATAAGACACCCTTGAATCAGTATTGAATCTTCATGTGTGTTGTCCCGAAATATCGGTTATTTCACGGAGACGCTGCAACACCATACGACAGGGTAAAAAAGATGGCGGTGCTAACAACTTACTGCAATATTACCAGGACAGGCTGTCTGGGGATAGCTGTATTAAGCATCTGCATACCCAGTGTTTTTCAGCACCAGATGCAAGAAATGTCAGGATATCATATTATGGAGCATTTTGCATGCAGGGGCAACTGTAGTTTTCCTGCTTCTCACATTTACTACAGGATATCTTGAATAATTAGATTTTTGACCAAGATTGGTGAACTCGTATAAAATCCACCAATCTTAAAAAGATGGCTAAGTTAAAACACAGGTATACCAGATAAGCTGTAGATTTAGAGAGATTGGAAGAAAAACCATTTCTCAAGGTAATCTTATACAACACCGCTCTCAGTTAAGACTTCAACGCCTGAATTGGTCACTAAAACGGTGTGCTCAAACTGAGCTGAAAGCTGGTTGTCAACTGTTCTGGCGGTCCATCCGTCTTTCTTGTCTATAGCGGCCTCTGCTTTGCCAACATTAATCATGGGCTCAATGGTAAAAATCATACCAGGTTTCATTCTCGCCCCACTTTTTTTAGGTGAAATATGGTTGACCTGGGGATCTTCATGAAATTGTAAGCCAACGCCATGGCCACAAAATTGATACACCACGCTGAACCCATTGGCTTTAGCATGTTTGCCGATAACAAAGCCTATGTTCCCAAATCGTTTTTTAGGCTGTACTTGTTCAATACCTAAATCAAGGCACTCTTTGGTCACCTGGATAAGTTTTTTCGCTTGTGCAGACACCTCACCTATGGTGAACATACGGCTGGTATCTCCATAATATCCGTCCACTATAGTAGTCACATCTATATTGAGAATGTCCCCATCTTTTAAAATGGTTTCTTTAGAAGGGATTCCGTGGCAAATGACATTATTGAGTGAAATACAGGATGATTTAGGAAAGCCGCGGTAACCCAATGGTGCAGGTATACCGCCATTTTCAGATATGAAATCATGGATGAGGTCATCAAGAAATTCAGTGGATACGCCTGCCTCAACATATTTCGAAATATAATCCAGAGTGGCGGCTGCCAGTTTAGAACTAATTTTTATTCCATCTATTTGTTTTTTTGATTTAATTATGATAGCCATGTTCTCGACATTCTTCTGTTGATTTTTGAAAAAATTTCATATTGATATTTTTTTTGTAATTGTTCAGCAAGCGTAACTACTCAACGGGTTGACAACTCCTTGATTTATTACACCTAAAACCTGTAACTGCTTAGAGGAACCTTATGGAGTTTTCGTTTACCTATTTGGACAGGCGCTATTTTTCGCAGGTAAGCGACCAACGGGAGACTCCGTGGGGTGCCTGTGAGTAATTACATCCAATCTTTATTTTATATAGCTGAAATTACATGAAATAGCAAAAAACTCTTTTTTGCAGTCGTGTAGCCACAGTGCTATTCAATCATTTGGTAATATATATCGAAGGGAAGCTTGACGTATATACGCTGTAGTTCAAGATCAAGGTATGCGAGAGATGCTGCTACAGGCGGGGGGAGAGTTCAGACAGGAGAAGAGTATCAGAGATGATGAGCGGTTTCGCCAACGTCTTTTCACCGAGAAGTGCGTCAACTTGTTTTATCGTGGAAGGATGATGTTTCTGCGGATAAAAATCGTGTAACCAAGCGTATAATTCCTGTACATCCTCAAAAATCCACTCCGTATCGATTTGCTGGATCGATAGCAGATCAAAGTTACTGGTATGGATGGCCTCCATGGCTTCCATCAGCTCATTTGATTCGTCCCTGAATATATTGCATATAACTGAAATATGGCTGTCTATCGATGGCTCCAATGCCAAAACGTAACCATCGTGCGCTAGCACTCTTTCCGCCTCCAGTAATGCTTTACAACTATTTTGGTGGTGAAGAGAGAGACTGAATAAGACAATATCAAATTTTTCGTTTCCACAATCAAGCGCTTCGCCGGTTCCCTGTCGAAAGTCTATTTCCGGAAACTTTTTTCGGGCGGTGGTGATTGATTCTTTACAGGGATCGATGGCGACGAGCTTTTTGCATTTTTTATGCAATCCAATGGTGATTCTGCCGTCACCGCATCCGATTTCCAGCACGTTGAGATCATCAAAATTTGTACATGAAAGGATGGTGCGGACAGCGACGTTCTCTCTATCGATAATCATATAATACCAGGATGACTTTTTTTATACTATGTCGGCGGGTGGATATACATAACCCCGGAGATGGGGTTTACCTACGCTTGAAGAAAGAGCGAAGTGTTTAAGATAGCCAACTAGCCGGCAGGTAAAAAACGATTATTAGAGAAGAAAGTAATCAGGTCGGCTGAATTGGCATGAGACCGGCTTGCTCGTCATCATAGTGCATAGCTTCTAACAAGACACTAAAGCTCTGTTCAAGTTCGGTGAGTTGCTGTTGGGATAATTTATTTAAACTGGCGCTCAATTTTCCTTCGGGATGGGAAGGAGCCTTGGCAAGTATGGATTTACCTTCTTCAGTGATGTAGAGGTGAACTATACGTTGATCGGTTTTGCTCCGTTTGCGGTAAATGAGGTTATTGTCTTCCAGTTTATCCAGCATGTTGGAACAAGTAGATCGATGGATAGATAGTATTGAGGCAAGTTCTGAAACCTTTATACCTTCTGTCGAGCTAATTTCAAACAGCATCCAAAGTCTCACACTGCTTAATCCACATGATTTTTCAATACTTTTAGAGTGAGCTTGAATGGCTTTGAAGATTTTTCTGAGTTGCTGAGTTATAGTTTTTTCTTGTTCTATACGTTTGTCCATTGACCCTATTCAGGTTAAATACATTATGCCTGTTACCCAAAACTGCAATCTAAGCTTTATACCTTTTTATTAGGGCGACGACATCTAAAAAAGAATCAAGGGTATTGAAAAACACCCCTCGGAGCCTGTCGGGAATAACCTTTTTCCTCATCGTTGTTGGTAGAAATCCAATGCTCGCCGGTAAGCGTCAACTGTGAAATCAGTTTTAGGCTGCACTTGGATAGCTGTAGATGCTTTGCTTTGAGGATAAAAATATTATTCAACAGGCTCCTTGGATTCTTATACTACTTGCCTAGAGTCTATTTATTTTGCGGCAGCTCTTGCCGCATCAAGCCAGCCATTCCATTTTTCCTGATTTTTAGCAATCCATTCATCCGCATGACGGTTAATATCTTTCTGGCTTTTTTCGCCTTCGTTCATCAGCGTATTTTGTTCGCTAATATCACTGAGCGGCAAGGTGAAAAGTTCAAAAAATTTCTTGGCCGCAGGGTTCTTGGCCAAAAACTTTTTATTGGCAACAATCTGTATATCTGAAACAACAAAACCGAGCTTGACTGGATCAGAAACTCCTCCTTCGATGCCACTCACCACCATCCGGTCTTTGGCCGCCATCTGATCTTCTTTAGGCATGATTTTAGGAACATTGATCCACATTACGTCTTTGCCTGGCTGGAGTTTGAAGATTGTCCAGTTGGGCGCCCATGTGTAGAAAAAAGCAGGTTCTCCGTTTTTATATTCAGCAAGGGTGGCAGCCATACCTGCCTCATATGCAGCTTTAACGGGATTGATATGATCTTCAAGATCATAGACATTCATATGATGGGCGATTACCTGTTCGCATGCCCAACCAGGGGGGCATGCTGTAAGATCAGCCTTTCCATCATTATTTTTATCGAATGCTTTTTTTACCTCATCACGTTTAAAATCATCAAGTGATTTTATCCCAAATTCGTCCACATGTTTTTTGGATACAAGGTATCCTTGCAGCCCGCCTGCTTTGACGACATAGCCGACTTTTTCAGCCTTATCATAGAAATTTTTTGGCAGTTGGGCGTCATGCATGGGAAACCAACCGTTTGTCCAGTAATCAATATCACCAAGAGAAACCGATTTGTAAAATATAGGGTTTGCCAAGTCCTTGGGTTTATTCACTTTGTAGCCCAGTTCTTCCAGACCCTTACGCACCAATGCTTCTTGAAAAAAGCCGGTATTCCATGTTGCTCTGGCGGGTTGGAGTTTTGTCCCTTTGCCTGGTTGTGCGCTTTCAGCATAGGCTGAACCTACCAGCGTCATTGATGCTACTATAGTAGCCAGCAATAATTTTTTGAGCATGTTTTCTTCTCCTTTTTCAGTTTGATTTTGATCCCAGAGACTGGGTTATTCGATCTAAAACTATGGCAATAAGTACAATGGAAAGGCCACCAATGGTAGCCAGACCTATATCAAGGGTGTTTAACCCTAGGACCACGGGCGCGCCAAGACCACCGGCACCAATTAAAGCTGCGATGACCACCATGGAAAGCGCCATCATTATGGTTTGGTTTAATCCGGCCATAATGGTAGGCAATGCCAGTGGAATTTGCACCTTAAAGAGTACCTGGTTGCTGGTTGCACCGAAAGCCAGTGCTGCCTCAACAAGTTCCGGGTGAACCTGTCGGATACCCAGAGCCGTTAGGCGAACAATGGGGGGAAGGGCAAAAACAATGGTGGCTAGAACACCTGCAACATTGCCTATGGAAAAAAGCATGACAATGGGGACAAGATACACAAATGCCGGTGTTGTCTGCATTCCATCCAGTATGGGACGCATGAAAGATTCAAATTTGTCATTTTTCCCCGAGTATATCCCTAGCGGAATTCCTACAATGGTACAAAAGACAACCGAGGAAAATACCATTGCCAGTGTTATCATGGTATCTTCCCAAAAGCCGAGCAGCCCAATGAAGACGAGAGCTGCCACCGTAAAAATGGACAGCCGGATTCCAGACGTTCTCCAGGCTATGAAGGCCATTACAGCTATGATAAGGAGTGGCGGAATAGCTAGAAGCCCATTTTCAAGCCATGAGAGAGTTACTTCCACAGGCCATTTAATACCTTGGAAAAACCATCGATAGCCTTCAACCAACCAATCAATGAAAGAGGAAATCCAATCATCGAGCGGAATAAGCTTTTCTTCAAAATCAAACATCATGATCTCCAGAAAATTTAATAAATAGTGGGGTTAGTCTTGAATTCTCATTTGGTCAGACAGCGTCAGAATCAATGTCGTCGGATATATGCATAGGTAAGCGTAGACTCCGAGTAAGCGTAGACTCCGAGAGTCGTCTCTTTTCATTGCCGCTAAAACTGAGAAATATAACGCCGGACTGATGGCCCATAAGTGAACATTGCGTAAAATTGTCATTTCATATCACCTTACACAACATGCATAAAATGATTGCAATTGGACAAAACAAAACGATGCTCATTGAGAATTCGGGTTACAAGTTGCTGTTATTATCTGACCGATAAAGCGTTTTCAGGAACCTGTTCTTCGATACCACGCCCTTAAAAACAGAGTTTTCGTCAATCACGGGTATAGGCCATTTGTGGGATGCCACCTGAGGCAGAATATCTTGAAGAACTTCGGTCTCTTTTACAACCAGCGCTTCTTTAATAAAGGCATCCTCTATTTTCTTTTTCGCATCATGGGGAGGTGATTCAAGGAGAGTGCGAAGGGAATCTGTGGAAACAACTCCGAAAAAGCGGTGTTCCGAGTCGAGAACATACGCGTATTCTCTATCCCGGTTATTTAACAGCTCAAGCGTTGCCCGAGGGCTGCCCTGGGGAGTATGCCATATAACGGTTGGCTGATTATGGCGTACGATATCCCCTGCTGAAATAACCCCTGTGGGATCAACTCCTCTGAAAAAGGCTCGAACATAATCATCTGCTGGATTTTGCAGGATTTCTTCCGGGGACCCGACCTGAACAACTCTTCCTCCTTCCATGATTGCAATCCGATCACCGATGCGAAGAGCCTCATCAAGATCGTGCGAGATAAAAACAATGGTTCTTTCCTGTCTGTCCTGGAGTTTGAGTAATTCATCCTGCATTTCAGTACGGATGAGTGGATCTAATGCAGAAAAAGCCTCGTCCATGAGGAGAATGTCTGGGTCAACAGCAAGCCCACGGGCTAGACCAACGCGCTGCTGCATCCCACCACTCAACTCGGAAGGGAGCGCATTTTCCCAGCCATCAAGCCCAACCTGTTTGAGGGCATCAATAGCTCTTTCGGTGCGTACAGCTTTTTCGATCCCATCGAGCTCAAGCCCAAACGCGACATTTTGGAGTACACTTAAGTGAGGCATAAGTGCAAATGACTGGAAAACCATACTTGTTTTGCTTCTTCTGAACTTTACAAGTTCTGTTTTTCCCATTTTCAGGATATCTTGGCCATCGATGATAACTTCTCCGGCAGTAGGTTCGATTAATCTGTTTAAAGTCCGAACCAGGGTTGATTTGCCTGATCCGGATAAACCCATCACAACAAAGATTTCCCCTTTTTCGACCTCGAAGCTTGCATCCTGAACGCCAACAGTCATTCCTGTTGTTTCATAGATGTCTTCTTTGCTTTGCCCTTTTTCAAGGAGTTTCAGAGCCCTCTCGGGTGAATCACCAAATATTTTATAGAGATTCTTGACAGATATTTCAGGCATAACGATACGTTACTCGTCTTTTGAAGTTTTAAAATTGGAAGAATAATTTATGAATAGAATAGAGTACTATTTTGCAGAATATAATATTGACTAATATTGTATTGTGCAAAATCATACCAGGTATAACAATATTGGTCAATATTATATTGAGCAATATTGTATTGCGTAATACGATATTCTGTTCAGGCCTATTGTAAATAGGCTACCGGAAGTGATTTTTTTGAAAGTAGAGTCGGTATGAGCTGGGGCTACGGCAGAGAAGGTGGGTGACGAAGAGTATATATTATTCCAGCAAGAAATTAAGCGACTGTTGTCCAGATCCACGTTTTTATGACTGTCAGTTATCGTAGTCAAGCAAATGACAAACGACGTTTCCCGCCAAGCAAAGAATGGGGCGTGTCTCACCGGAAGCAAAAAGCAAAATTCCAAACCAGGGAGCTGTTAACTTCCGGTGCAGCAATGGCCGAAGGCTAGTCTTCACCCTCACCTACCGGTTCCTTGGAAGTTGATAAAAAACCACGGCCCTGGGCAAAGTAAATATACACAGGCTTTTCATTGCGTAACACATCCAATACACTCTGGAACATAGTAGACGGGAGGTGCATTTTTATCTGTCCCCCACTTTCGCTATCATTTTCAAAATGCATACCTGGATCATTAAACCTGATGTAGGCTATGGTTTTGCCACCTTTACCGTACAGCGCAATTTGTGCTCGATTTGTTTGATAACCAGAAGGGCTCCCATAAACCAAAGTGTGGTATTTCTTGACTTCAGTTGCCATTATATATCTCCTCTTTTAAATTAAAAAGTGAGCTATACTCATTGCGGCATGATTGCCGGCAAAGAGGTCTTGCCCATGTTGCATTCAGCTTTGTTACCTCGTGCCCTTCCGCAGATGGTCTTTAAGATTCGATGGCGGCGTTATGCGTAAGTTTTACCTTGACTTAGCTTTTCGTCATTTCCTCACCGCCTTTTTGATACTTTCGCACTCTCCATGTATATGAAGACTTTGTGCAGGGTTCCGTAAAGGTTGCCACCTATACTTTATGTGCTCGAAAATAAAGTAACGATCCATTCTCGCAGGGAATACGCTCAAATGTGAACCCATTCTCACTAAATATTTTCATCAATTCTTCTTCTGAGTGTATCTTCCCTCTAATGGTGCTCCCAAGCGTATTTCTTTCAGGCACAGGCACAGCACAGATAAAAACAGAGTAGGTGGTTATGACCCTTTTGACTTCCTTGAGCACCTTGTTAAGGTCATCAAAGAAATTTAAAGATAATATACAGATACATACATCAAATGATGCATCTTCAAAGGGGAGGCATTCGGCATCAGTTACATAGAATTCAGCTTGATCAAAGCCAACAGATCGGAACCGATTGACAGCCTTTGTAAGCAGCCCCGGACTGATATCCGTGCCAGTGTAACTGTTGCCGGTATGGAGAAAATTAACGGCGCTACCGCTTCCTGTTGCCAATTCAAGTACCCGTTTTCCATGGACATCCTTCAGCTCCCTGCACAGAATGTCGAGGTGTTTACCCATGTTGCCGCCAAATTTTTTGGGAAATATGGACTTCCTCATAATACAATCATAGAGAAACGAAAAAGAATCACCGAGCCAGGGTTTAAATACCTGGGGCTTGCCGTCGTTGCCCAGGAGGTAATTTACTCCTTTTTTGCTGATAACTTTCGCGCCCTTCTTGAGCATCTCCGCCATCGCCTCCAGAGTTTTTTTTATATTGTAACTTCCTCGGATGAAGGATGAAAAATGATATTGATTAGCTTAACTCCATCTTTGAACAACTCTCACTCAGCTTTCAAACGGTTGGCTTGCTGGTATTATATGAAAAAGCCTGCCGAACAGCAGATGCTGGAGTGCGTTATCAAGTGCTGCATCTTTGTTTCAAATCAAAGCAAATATTGCGCCATTTTGGTGGTGGATGTAGCCAAAGGAACGTGTTCAAATCTCACAGAGAACCTACAGCGTTAAAGGGACGATGAGAAAAAGAAATTGTGGTGCATATGCACCACAATTGGTGGTGCATATCAAGCAAGTGGTTCAAAATGAACAACCAATAAGCCATGGTTGCCAATTTTTTTTTAATGGGTTGTGAGATGGGGTGGAAAGGGAAAATTAAAAATTAAAACCACCAGACCCTGAATGAAAATAATCACTTGAAATAAACTGGATAGATATTGTCCTTTAAGCTTATTTTCAGGTCAGTTTGATTGGTAACTATTTGGAAAAATATCAAAAAATTTAAACATGCTGCTGATATGACATGGTGTATGCAATGTAGTGGGGCTGATGTTAAACTTGGGGCAGACAGCAGGTCTACAAAGGAAACATGGTCTAACTGTGTTGGCAGTACCTGTCTTGATGTATCAGTGGGTAATTGTGTCGTCTGTCATACACGGCAACACTTCCAGCATTGCTGAAGCAAGTAAAGCGGCAGCCCATTTACCCACCAAGGTAGAGTCTTTGAACCTCAGGGTCTTTGAGTAAGTGCCGACCAGTTCCGGTCAGGCGATTTTTTCCCGATTCCAATACGTAGCCTCGATGGGCAATGGAAAGTCCTTTGCTGGCATTTTGTTCCACCAGTAGAAAAGAAATACCCTGTTGATTGAGGCTGGAGATAAGAGCGAAGACCTCATCCACGATCAGAGGAGAGAGGCCAAGAGACGGTTCGTCGAGCAATACCAACTGGGGAGATAGAAGCAGAATTCTTGAAAGGGCAAGCATCTGCCGCAAGCCACCGGAGAGCGATCCTGCCGGATCACCAAGTTTGTCTTTCATCCATGGAAAGGTTGCAAGGACCGTTTCCATACGCTTTTGAAAGAGGTCCTCGGAGATAAAAATCTGGCTCAGGTTCAGGTTTTCTTTGAGGGAAAGGCTGGGAAAAACATTGCGACCTTGGGGCACAAAAAGAATACCCATTTTTATTTTTTCAAAACAATTTTTTCCGGAAACGTCGTGGCCGTTAAAAAGGACCTTGCCTTTGGTAGGGCGCAGCTGACCGGCAACTACTCGCAAAACCGTTGATTTACCGGCACCGTTGGGGCCGATAAGGCACACGGTTTCGCCTTTTTCCAGGGTAACGCTCAGGTCCGTGAGGACGGTAAGCTCGCCGTATCCGGCAGTAATGGAATCAAGCGTCAACATAGCCATCGCTCCCAAGATATGCCTGTATGACCTGTCTGTCTCTTCGTGCCGCTTCAGCAGTGCCATTAAAGATGAGTTCGCCTGCATCCAGGACCAGAACCCGGTCACATAGCTGACTCACCAGCGGAATATTATGTTCCACCAAAAAAAAGCGCATCCCTTTTTGTGTTAATGTCTGTAATATTTCTACCAGAGATTGGATAAGGGTCGGGTTAATCCCGGCGGTGGGTTCATCCAGCAGGACCAGTTTAGGATCGGTCATCATAACCCTCCCTATTTCCAGCAGTTTTCTTTGCCCGTAGCTGAGACTGCCTGCAGGCTCTTTTGCAAGTCGGCTAAGATGGAGCAGGTCCAGGATTTCGTAGGCTTTTTCCTTGATGGCCTTCTCTTCGCGCTGAACCTGGCGTGGAGAAAAAAAAGTTTTTATCAGAGATTCACCGGCTTGGGGGGTGGGGATAGCTGTCAGGTTATCGAGCACGGTCATGAAGGTAAGCATCCGACTGTCCTGAAAGGTACAGGAGAGCCCTTGGTGACAGCGTTTGTCCGGGGACAGTGTATCAAGCTGTTTGCCGTTAAAGTGTACCGTTCCTTTGTCTTGCTGATAAAAACCCATCACCACGCTGAAAAGGGTGGATTTGCCGGAGCCATTGGGGCCGATCAGTCCGGTTATCGGCGTATTGTCATCCAGGTCAATGGTTACATTATGCAACACCTGGTTGCCGCCAAACTGTTTAGATATAGAATGCAATTCCAGCATCAGGTTTCCTGCAGTAAATGTGATTCAGCTACTATTCCCTGAGGTCTGCGGAGCATGAGCAGTACCAGTACCAAGCCAAAGAGCATGCTTTGGATATGGGCGACACCGGCTGTCATGGAAGCGGGTAGAGGAAGAAAACGCAGTCCTTCCCCAACGGTAATCACCAATAGGGAACCAAGTATCGGGCCGAACAGAGTCCCTCTGCCGCCGAGAACAACGCATAAAATAACGAGTACCGTCAGTTGCAGGCTGAAATCATTGGGACTGATGTAGCCGATGTAATGGGCCCAAAGCCCTCCGGCAAGGCCGCCAAAAGCGGAGCCGACAGCAATGGTCCTGATTTTAAAGGAGACCACGTTTTTGCCAAATGCACGGGCCACGTACTCATCTTCCCTGATAAGTTTGAGTGTCCTGCCAAATGGAGAAGAAAGAATTATTTTGAAACAGAGCAGGGAAAGGGTGGTGAGCAGAAAAATAACGATAAGAGCCGCCATATTGGCAGAGAGTCCCAGGATTTCTATTCTTGGAATGCCGGGAATACCCATGGGGCCGCGGGTCAGCCAACGTTCATTGAGCAGGAGCAGGCGGATCATTTCCGCAAAGGCCAACGAAGCTATCCCAAAATAATCGCCGGTGAGCCGCAGCACAGGCCATGCAAACAACAGGCCTACCACAGCGGCAACCACCATACTTAACAGCAGACCTCCCCAAATAGGGTAACCGGCAACCGTGACCAGGGCTGAGCTATAGGCACCAATGGCAAAGAAGCCGACATGGCCGAAATTGTAGAGCCCTGCGTAGCCGAGCTCCAGGTTAAGGGAAGATGAAAAGAGAATATAAATAAGACAGAGGATCAGGATGTGCAGCCCGTATTCCATCAGCGCATTCCTCCTGTTGCAGACCCAAGTATCCCCTGGGGCCGGAAGAGCAGAACCAGGATGATGAGGACAAAGGCACTTAGGTCTTTATATCCAGGAGAAATAAATGCGGTGCCCATATTTTCTATGATACCGATGCAAAGCCCGCCTAAAAGTGCTCCCCACACATTACCAACCCCGCCAAGCAGGACTGCTGCAAAGGCTTTAATCATGAACGCAAGTCCCATCATTGGATCCAGGTTGGTGTCCAGGGCTAAAAGGAAACCCCCGGAAGCGGCAAAGACTGCAGAAATAGTCCAGACAAAGATACTTACCTTTTTGGTGGAAATACCATAAATGCCAGCAAGTTCAATACTGTCAGAGACGGCACGCATGGATTTACCGATCAGGGTTTTGGTAAGGAGCAGATAGAGGAGTAAGAAAAACAGGAGCGACAGCAACACCATGGCTATCTGCACATAGGTTATAAATATGCCGCCAAGCTCAATGCTTTCGTAAAAGACGGTTGTGTAGGAGCGTAGGTCTGAACCGAAATAGAGCTGCAGCGCACCCCGCAATAAAAACGATAAACCTATGGAGGCAATGAGCAGAGTAACCGGCTGAGAGTTTTTGAGCGGGCCGAAGACCAACTTATTCTGAAGTTGAGCAAGCACAATAACCAGCAACAGAGCAGGGACAACAGCTCCCCATAGGGGCAGATGAAAGGGAGTGGAGGCAAACAGCAGTACTCCATACGCGCCCCATGCAATTAACTCACCATGGGCAAAATTGATGAATCTGAAGATGGAATAGATCATCGTCAGGCCTACCGCAAAAAGGGCATAAACGCCTCCTGCGACAATGCCGTTTATAAGTAACTGTAAGTAATACACAGTATGTTGTTTTTACCTCTTGAGGAAGGACTGTGGGGTGCCGCGAGGGGGACAGGCGAATATGGAGTTAATATTCGCCTGTCTTGCGTGATGGATCAATATTCTACTATTTTGCCGTCCTTTACGGTCCAGCGACCATAGGTTGCTCCCACATCCCCATTTTCATCAAAGGTTTTATCACCGGTTATGCCAACAAAACCTTTAGAGGACTCCATGAGTGCAGCGCGAACAGCGTCTGCATTGATAGCCTCGGCATTGTTGAGTGCTTTGGCCAGCAGGTGGACCATGTCGTAATTGTATTCGCCGAAGATAGGGAGTTTTTTCTCGGGATATTTGGCGGCAAAGGCGGTTTTGTAATGTTCGTAGCGGTCGCCTTCCTTGGAAAAAGTAGGGTAGGTACCGATGATGCCTTCCGCTGTTTTTCCTGCGAGCTCTACCAGCTTGGGTGATTTTGCTGCGGATCCCATCAACCACTTAGGGGTAAACTTCATCTCGTACGCCTGCTTGAGCAGGGTGCCACCTTCCTTGATATAGGTAAGGTTGACAACTGCGACCGGTTTTTTACGCTTAAGCCGCATAAGTTCGGAACGGTAATCAGCCTTGCCTTCGTCGTGGGCAAATTCTTCTATAATTTTGCCATTGAATTTCTGTTTGAAAACCTCGGCTAGCCCTACGCCCCAGTCGTTGTTGATATAGGTGAGTGCTACTTCCTTATAGCCAAGCTCTTCTGCAAGCTCCGCTACCCCGATTCCCTGGAGCATATCAGAGGGAAAAACTCTAAACACATACGAGCCGCATTGGCTGATGTCGGAAGCGGCGGATTCGGAGCCGATAAAGATGGTTTTTTCGCGTTGGGCAATGGGGCATGCTGCCAGGAAGTTTGAGCTGGCAGCCGGTCCGATGATAACGGGAAGCTTTTCAATGGAAATTAATTTCTGCAGAGCAGACACCGTGCCTTGAGCTGTTGAGAGGTTGTCTTCATAAACAACTTCCAGGTTTTTCCCTTTAATTCCACCTGCTGCATTCACTTCCTCCACAGCCAGATTGATGGCTCGTTGAAAACCTTCTCCATACACTGAAATTTTTCCGGAAAGTGGTTGGACAGCGCCAATCTTTACCGTTTCCGCATACGCAGCTGTTGCCAGGAAAAAACAAAACAGGGCGCAAGTAATTCTTTTCATACATTCCTCCATGTTGAAACTTTTCAAAGTACCCTATGGTGTGCACTACTCCTAAAGGGTACAGGCACATCTTTTGAGCCAAAATTAAAGGACCTATTTTAACAACACAATCGAGATAAAATCTCAAGATATATATCAAGCCCTTCCCGTAAATCTGCAATAGCTACATGCTCATTCACCTGGTGAGCCATGCCCGATTCTCCGGGGCCTAAAATAATAACCGGCACCCCGCCAAGACCGGGGCCAAGCAAACCTCCATCTGTATAGAAGGGGGCAATTTGGGATTCATGTCGACAGCCGCGGATAAGGTCGCAGCAGTCAATCACCGATTTGACAATATCGAGTTCAGGATCTGTCCATAACGGAGGAAGATTAAAGATAGTCTCAATCTCCGCATCAAGATGGGCGAGCAATGTCTTAATTTTTGAGAGGATAGCATCGTTAGGCAACGCGATAGTGGAACGACTATCTATGCCGAGTTCTGCACGATCCGGGACTGAGTTATAATTGTCGCCGCTTGCAAGCTTGCTGGTAACAAGTGTCGGCTCTCCCATTGCCGGGTGAGAGTATCCACTCACAATACCATTGTTCAGTGTAACCACTGCCTGGGCTGCTTTAAGCAGAGCATTGTCCCCAAGATGGGGAAATGCTGCGTGGGCAGTGGTGCCATGAAAGGTCGCTTTTACCCAGAGAACACCTTTGTGACCAAGACACGGCACGTTGCCTGTGGGTTCCGCTACTAAGACACAGCGAGCCTGGGGCAGAACCTGTTCCTGAATGAGCCTGGAAACACCACCGCACCCAATTTCCTCATTGGCAGAGAGGATAAGTGTGATGGGGATATCGGTAACCTTTGCGGCAAAGTGGATGGCAGCTGCAACAAGAACAGCAACGCCGCCTTTCATATCTGCAGAGCCTCTGCCATAGAGTTTGTTATCGTGAACTTCTCCTGACAGGGGAGGTCTTTTCCAGGGTTGTGCACCAAAGGGGACGGTATCAAGATGACCTGATAAAATTACAGCAGGCTGGTCTAATCTTCCTCGGTGGGCTACCAATGAACTTCGGTTAGGACCGTATTGGTACTCCTTGATGGAAAAGCCTGCCTCCTTAAGCAAGGGGGCGAGGACTCGCACTGCATCGGTTTCGTTACCAGGTGGATTAACCGTGTTAATGCGCACCAGGTTTTGAGCTAATGAAAAGGCAAGGGTATGTGGCATAATACTATTATGGTTAGATGAACCGGTTATTTTGGGTAGACTTTTTTTGAACTCGTCATCTTTTAGTCAGTGATGGCGACTTTTGCAACCAAGGACAGGTAACAGGTTCTGCTGTCTCTCGTTGATTGGCAAGAGAGTGGGCAAGCAGTTCATGAAGCTTTGAGGAAGAGAAATGTATCCCGGTAACGGGTCTCTTAAATAAACGCTATGGAAAATTACTGAAAAATTAGTAGAGTGGAGATTCTATTACATTTTTTATCTATTCAAAGAGGTTTCAGGAACAAGGCAAGGGAAAAGAAGATTATAACAAAAGGGCAACCATGATTGGACAGGAAATGTTTCTTTCTTTGACACTTTTGACAGGTACAGTGTTTCTGTTGGTAACACAGCTCTTTCGGGCGGACCTGGTGGGGCTGCTTGTTGTGGTCGGGTTGATGATAAGCGGCGTATTGACCATTCCTGAGGCCCTTTCTGGATTTTCTAATCCTGTTGTTCTTATTGTTGCCTCCATGTTCATCGTTAGCGAGGCGGTTGTGCACACCGGTATTGCCCAGCGTCTTGGTGAGTGGGTAATTCAATACGGCGGCAAGAGCGAACTGCGGCTGATGATTTTGCTCATGGCCTTTGCCGGTTTGGTTGGATCTTTCATGAGTTCCACTGCCACGGTGGCTATTTTTATTCCTGTGACCATTGCAGTGGCTGAGAAAGCCGGCCTCAATCGAAAACGTTTGCTGATGCCGCTAGCTGCCGCTTCCTTAATCAGCGGCATGATGACCCTTGTCGCCACGTCCCCGAACATTGTCGTCAATAATGTGCTCAAGGAACACGGCCTTGAAGTTTTGCCCTTTTTTAGTTTTACCCCTTTTGGCGTATTGGTGCTGATTCTTGCCATATGCTTCATGGGAATATTCGGGCGAAGCATGCTTTCCAAAAAGGCGACCATGCCTGTTGGAAAACAGGGGCGTTCCATTAATGATCTTGATCAACACTATCACTTGGGGCAGCAAGTCTACTTGCTGGAGGTGCAAGCCGGTTCGCCCCTTATCGATAGGGCCGTAGCCAGGATTCAGCTACGGGAAAAGTATTGTGTCAACCTGGTTGCCATTGAAAAGACTGTAAATGGTAGGCCGGAATTTGTTGCAGCAAGGCCCGAGACTGTCTTTTATCACAATGATATTTTGGTGGTCCTGGGAGAGGAAGAACATCTTGATAAGTTGCTCAAAGAGTTAGGTGTAAAAAGGATGCTTCGCCCTTTCGACCCTTTCAGGCGCAAAGAGTTTTTCCAGGTGATAGGTGCTGCCGAGGTGATGCTGACTCCAGATTCCAGTTTAATCGCGAAAACACTCAGAGAAATAGGATTCCAATCCAGATTCAAGTGCCAGGTCCTTGGCATACGGAGAAAGATGGAGGCTATCACAACCGATATTGCTAACCTGCCCCTGCAATATGGTGATGTGTTGCTGGTGTGCGGTGCTTGGACTGATATCCTCCGTTTGCGAGAAAAGCGCGACGACTACCTGCTATTGACCCTTCCGGTTGATTACCATGAGGTTATTCCAGCAAGGAAAAAGGCGCCGCTGGTGCTCGCCATCCTGGGGGTGATGATCTCTCTGCTGGTGCTGAATGTAGTGCCGACCGTGACCGCAGTCATGCTGACCGGGGTGGCTCTTGTTTTGACTCGGTGTATCCGTCTTGAATCCTTATATAAGATAATTGATTGGCAGACAGTTGTTCTTATTGCCGGAATACTGCCTCTTGCTCTTGCGCTGCAAAAAACGGGGGTGTCTGGTGCGGCTACCGACCTGTTGCTCCTTATTTTCGGCAATGTCGGCCCCTTGCTATTACTTTCGCTTCTTTTTGTTGTTACCGCCTGCACAGGGTTGTTTCTATCTAATACTCCGACTGCAGTATTGATAGCGCCTATTGCGGTAGAAATGGGCCTGCAGCTTGGCGTTTCACCTCAGGCCTGCGCTATGACTGTGGCCATAGCCTGTTCCTCTGCCTTTGTGTCGCCGCTTGGGTCACCGGTTAATATGGTTGTTTGCGAACCAGGAGGGTACAGTATCAAAGATTTTGTACGGGTTGGAACACCACTTTTTGTACTGACAGCTATTGTTGCCGTTCTGCTTGCCTGGTTTATCTATATTTTTTAATCTGAAGAAACATCAGGGTCATGAAAGTGTAACCATCAGAATGGATAGTTAAAAGAGAGCTGCCGCCCTTTGTGTAACTTGCGGCCAGGCAGTATCAGGATACCATGTAAGAGGGAATATGGATACCGCATTTATTGTTACTGCCTTTGTTCTTGGTTTTTTTGTCAAACAAATTGGTTTGCCGCCGCTTGTTGGTTTTTTAGCCGGTGGGTTTGTTCTTAATGCCTTGGGATATACCGCCAGTGAGTTGCTCTATCAGCTTTCGGATATCGGTATTATTCTTCTTCTGTTCAGTATCGGCTTAAAGGTGCAGATCAAAAAATTGCTCCAGCCGCAAGTGTGGGGAACTGCTTCCCTGCATATGGGCATTACGGTGGTGGTGTTTGGGGCAGTTGTTTACGCTTTGAGCCTTGCCGGGTATTCCTATTTTAGTCAGCTCACCCTGAGTACCTCGCTCCTTTTTGCCTTTGCGCTCAGTTTTTCAAGCACTGTTTTTGCGGTGAAAATGCTCGAAGAAAAAGCGGAAATGGCATCCAATCACGGGCGGTTGGCAATCGGTATTTTGATCATGCAGGATTTTTTTGCCGTCATTTTCATTACCTTCTCCAGCGGCAAAGTCCCTTCACCACTCGCTCTGGGGCTGGTTGCGCTTTTCTTTCTTAAAAAGCCTTTGGGCATCATCCTTGATAAAAGCGGCCATGGAGAACTCCTGGTCCTGCTTGCCTGTATTTTACCCATTGCCGGAGCATCTGTTTTTGAATATGTGGGTTTGAAACCGGATCTGGGTGCGCTCATTTTGGGGATGATATTTGCCGGTCATCCAAAAACCGATGAACTTGCCAAGGCTATGTTTGGCTTTAAAGATCTATTTTTGGTTGGTTTTTTTCTTACGATCGGGATGGCGGATCTGCCCAACATACAGATGCTGAAGGTCGCCGGTTTGCTTGTCCTGTTTGTTCCTCTGAAGGTTATTTTGTTTTACCTGTTACTGACCAGGTATCGCCTTCGGGCAAGAACATCTCTGATTACATCGTTAAATCTAGCCAATTACAGCGAGTTCGGGTTGATCGTTGGTGCGTTAGGGGTAAGCCAGGGGTGGTTGGGGAGTGAGTGGCTGGTGATTATAGCAGTGGCTGTTTCCATCTCCATGATTGTCGCATCCCCGGTTGGCACCATGGCTCCAGCAATGTACGAGCGTTGGAATGGTTTTTTAAAGAAATTTGAAACCGCGAAAAGAATGGCTGGAGAAGAGGTCATCGATATTGGTTGCGCGACCATCGCCGTTTTAGGTATGGGGAGGGTAGGGTTAGGGGCCTACCAACATCTGGAAGAGCAATATGGGAAGCGGGTTGTCGGCCTGGATTTTGATGAACAACGGGCCGCCAAGCACCGCACAGCTGGACGTCGGGTAGTCTTTGGTGATGCCGGAGATTATGATTTTTGGCAGCGGGGGATTTCAAGGCCTGAGCAGATGCAGCTTGTGTTGCTGACCATGTCCCATGTGGCCAACCTGAAAGCTGCTAAAAGACTACAAAGTGTACCCCATGAGATTGTAGTAGCCGCAGCCGCACACTATGAAGATGAGGTCGAACAGCTCAAAGATGCAGGCGTGGATCATGTGTTTAACATTTTTGGCGAAGCAGGGGCAGGTCTTGCTGATCATGTGTGTGAGTTGCAGGGAATGCCCGCAGGAGAAAAACGATGATAAGGATTAAAATGAACTCAACAGAACAGACTGGGAGTTTTCTGACACTGCTCCTTTGTTTGGTCGGACTTATGCTGGTGGCGCCGTTTGCTGAATTCCGCCATGACACACTCATTGTTGATGTTGGTAATTCAGTGGTTTTTTTTGCCGGTATTTGGAGCCTTTTTCATAACCGTAAGATACTCTGGGTTGGGCTGTTATTTTTTTTCCCCACCCTTACAGCCCGTTGGTGCTATATATATTGGCCGCAAGAGTTTCTTCTTTATGTGATTTCGGTTGGAACGGCACTGTTCATGCTTTTTAATTCCTACGCCATTTTTACATATATCCTGCACCAGCGAAAACCACGGCCAGACACAATCTATGGTGGTGTCTGTATTTATTTCTTTCTTGGTTTTCTGTGGAGTGAACTCTACGCACTCACAGAGTTGTTTGCTCCTGGTTCTTTTTCAGTCAGTGCTGCAGGTCTCTCTCTTGCAAACATGAAGGCTGAACTTAGCTATTTTAGTTTTGTGACTCTTGCCACCTTGGGCTACGGCGAGATAACACCGGTTGGCGATATGGCCAGAACCCTGGCTGTTATGGAAGCGGTCGTGGGGCAAATGTTTGTCGCAGTGTTTATTGCCCGCCTTGTCGGTTTCCATTTGGCTGGGCCACTACAATCAAAAGGAGAAAACACATGAAGTCTAAGCTATTGTTGAGTTGTTTACTGGTTTTGGTTTTTACCTCTTCTACCCTTTTCGCATCAGGGCAGGAAAATACAGATTCTACAAAACCGGGAATCGTAGATGCTGTCGTTACAGTAGTTGAAGCGACTGTGGAAAAAATTGATCACCAGAGCCGAATGGTTACGCTAAAAGGGCCAGAGGGAAATTACATTGAATTAGAGGTGGATGAGGCTGTTAAAAATCTACCGCAGGTGGAAAAAGGCGATATTGTAACAGTTGAATATATAGAAGCTGTATCAATTCAAGTTTTTCCCAAAGGCTCTGCTGTCCCAGGTCTCACGGCTATAGGGACGGAAGCTTCTGCAGAACCTGGGCAGAAACCTGCTGGTGTTGTCATCGAAGAAATTACACTGGTCACTGTCGTTGATGCAATTGATTTACAACAACAACTGGTAACCCTTAAAGGTGCAGAGGGGAGGACTAAAACCTTTAAAGCTCGCAGCCCAGAACGGTTGGCTAAAGTCGAGGTCGGGGATACTGTACAGATAACACTCACTGAAGCAATTGGCATCAGCGTGACTGAAAAAGAATAACTTCTCCCAGACGAAAACAAAATAGGCAGGTATGAGGTCGTTGATTTAAGGGTGTCTTGAAAAATCTTATTATTCAAGACACCCTAGAGTGTATGTATAATCTGTCTCATAGAGTCAGTTGTATGCGGTGTTATACTCTTAGTTACCATTTATTCTTACAATACAAACGTGAGGTATTGTCCATGAAATTCATACGGGCCATTCTGGTGAGCTTTTTTTGTATAGCCCTTGTGTTTGTTATAATTGATCCGGCTTTATCGGCAGCTCCGGAAGGGGCTGGTTCGGTTGAATTTCCCATGCTTTTGCAAAACTATAATGATGCTGATATGGGCAGTATTACCGCTCAATTAGTGCATCGTATAAAAGTAAAACCCTTTAATATTTTCGCCACCCTCATTTTTGTGCTGGCCATTGTCCATACCTTTTTAACTTCAAAATTCTTGTCTATTTCCCATCGCCTGCAACGAAACCATGAAAAGTTGAAAGTTCGGGGGGAGGTACCAAAAAATTCGGTTTCACATAAAGCCGAAGTCTACCATTTTTTAGGCGAGGTTGAAGCTGTATTCGGTATATGGGCTGTTGCATTAGGCGTGACCATCGTGTTGTTTTTTGATTGGTCAACCCTCAAGTATTACTTAACCGATAGGGTGAACTTTACTGAACCCCTGTTTGTCGTCGTTATCATGGCCTTAGCCGCCACACGGCCAATCCTGAAAATCTCGGAATTGGTAATGGAAAGGATTGCCGGGCTCATGGGCGGGTCGCTTGTTGGGTGGTGGTTTACTATTTTGACAATAGGGCCGTTGCTGGGTTCCCTTATCACCGAGCCCGCAGCTATGACCATTTCAGCCCTGCTCCTGAGCAGTAAGTTTTATGAACTGGAGCCTCCTGAAGGGTTTAAATATGCGACTTTGGGACTGCTCTTTGTCAACATTTCCGTGGGCGGAACACTGACGCACTTTGCAGCCCCCCCGGTGCTGATGGTTGCCAATCCATGGGATTGGGGTACCGTCCATATGCTCACGCAGTTTGGTTGGAAGGCGATATTGGGCATTCTTGTTGCCAACGGTGTTTATTATGTTGTCTACCGTCGCACCCTTGGTGAATTGGCTGAAACGTTTGAGATGCGTCGTCTTAAGGATGAAATTCGTAAAAAATACCTGTGTCGAAACGAAATGGAGACATATATCGACACAATCGGTCCCAAGGTTAGACATGAGATGCAGTTTGATGAAAAACTTGAGCAACAAGTTGCTGAAGTTGTCTCCCGCGTAAGGAAAGAGCTGGAGCCCCTTTATCTCGACAAAGTAGCGAAAACCGGTGTTGACCAAGACCTCGCTCATAAGGCATTTGAGAAACGCCTTGAAGAGGTCAAGTTGTCCAAATTACGGGAAAATTTTCCTGGTATCCTTGCCGAGTCGCAACGGGCTCCCTACATCGATCCTGAATGGGATAATAGGGAGGATAAAGTACCAGGGTGGGTGACTCTGGCACACATTTTCTTCATGGCATGGACTATTTTCAATGCCCATTACCCCGAACTCTTTATCCCTGGGTTGCTCTTTTTCCTTGGATTTGCTCAAGTAACCGCTCCTTATCAAAACCGGATAGACCTCAAACCACCACTGCTGGTCGGTTTTTTTCTTGGTGGGCTGGTCATCCACGGTGGAGTGCAGGGGTGGTGGATTGAACCGGTGCTGGGCAGTTTGCCTGAGGTTCCCCTGATGCTTGGTGCAACCATTCTCACTGCATTTAACGACAATGCAGCGATCACCTTTCTCAGTACCCTTGTCCCTAACTTCACAGATAGCTTAAAATACGCCGTGGTAGCGGGTGCCGTTGCAGGAGGTGGCCTTACGGTCATTGCCAATGCTCCCAACCCGGCTGGGCAGTCTCTTTTAAAACGCCACTTCAAAAACGGCGTTTCCCCATTGGGGTTGCTGAAAGGAGCTCTCGTGCCGACAGTAGTTGTGTGGTCCGCCTTTTTGCTACTTTAGGGTATCTTAGAAACTTCAGCTCAAGATTGCGCTTAAGTGGGTGGCGTGAACAGTGACTTTTCCTGCCTTGGGCTATGGCGAGAGAATCCCGGTTGCTGATATGGGCGGAACCCCGGCTGACATGGAGGTGGTGGTTGGGCAGGTGTTTGTCGAAATCTCTGTTGCCCTTCCGACTGCATGTTATTTAGCAGGGACGCTGCAACATGGAGATAAAATACGCATTCCTCCTGTTCATCCCACTGTCATCTCTTTACCCGAAGTCTTTGTGTTTGCTTCATCAGGGCGTGATTGGAGACAGACGGCGAAAAAGAAAGGGCGTAACGCATAAAAGGTTCCTTGATGAAAAACATTGTCTGGATCAGGGGCTAGATGCCTTTTCGCTCCAAACTCTTTTCCTAAAGTATGCCACCAGCCTTTTAATGAACGGTTGCAGCTTTGTTAAAAGTATATGAGTGTTTAAAGAATCGGTTGCGGCAAGCGAGTATCTTTTTGCAGGGGAACTTGAATTATTAGTGAGTTCGTTTGAGATCAGGTAAGCAAAGACTCCGGTTGCCTCTCTATGCCTTGAAGTGGTAACTGTCCGAAGAGGTAAGCGACAAACGGGAGACTCCGTGGGGTACCTGTGAGGAGTTACAGGTACTTTTCAAATAGATGCCGGAGCCCCGTTTGTATTACTTTGAAGTGACACATATCTTTAATATGTTTAAAGCCGGATTCTGCGTCCACCTGCTGATATTAATCAGGGATGTGCAGCTCATACTTATACCCAACTCCATACACAGACTGAATAATTTCCAAATCCGGATCAATTGCTGCTATTTTTCTCCGTAGATTTTTTATGTGACTGTCAATCGTCCGGTCATACACAATACGTTGATCTGGGTAAATACGTTCCATCAACTGGTCACGGGAGAAAATTTGCCCAGGTCTGGCAGCAAGAATATTCAGCAAACGGAACTCCACCGCCGTTAAATCAAGTTTTTTCCCAAAAAGACTTGCCGCATAGCACTCTTGGTCAATGACTAACATTTCTTCATTTTTCTTAGGCGGAAAATTGCGACGCAATACAGCCTTGACCCGGGCCACAACTTCCCGCGGGCTAAAGGGTTTACAGATATAATCATCAGCTCCCAACTCGAGGCCAAGGAGCCTGTCGATTTCTTCAACACGCGCGGTAACCATGATGATAGGGAGGTTGGAAAACTGACGGATTTTTTTGCAGATATCCAGGCCATCGCATCCCGGCAGCATCAAATCGAGCAGGATAAGGGACGGCATGTTTTCTTTTACCCATGGCGTAACTGCATTTCCATCATCCAGGACGTGTGTTTCATACCCTGCCTGCTCTAAATATTTTCGATGAATTTCCGCAAGTCTAGGCTCATCTTCAACAACAAGGACCATCTGTTTCATAATATGTTCCATTCACGTGGCTCGAGGTAATCTGATAGTAATCTGCAGGCCGCCGAGGGGTGAATCCGCAGCATCAATATACCCCTGGTGAGCTTCAATAATATTTTTACAAATAGACATTCCAAGACCAGCGCCACCTGACTTGCGATTACGGGACGCATCTGCACGAAATAATCTATCAAATATACGGGGAAGTTGTACCGGCGAGATACCCGGTTCACTGTCCATAATCTGGAAAGAGATCGTTTCAGCTGTCATTGATACACGTATTTCGACTTCTCCGGGTGAAGATGTGTAACGCAGGCTATTTTCGAGTACATTTGTAAAGAGCTGCTGCATGCGGTCAGGATCGGCCAGCAGTGTGACAGGTGGGAGGTTTTGTGGGACCACGCTCAGTTGCAAACCTTTTTTCAGGTACCGTTGTTCAAAAAGATCTACCGTTTCCATCAGGGTTTGACAGATATCAACATTGATTTTTTTATAATTCAATGCGCCGATATCTGTCATGGAAAGCTCATACAGGTCATTTACCAGTCTTCCCATGTGCAGAATCTCACCATGTAGTCCAGCCAGGCTCTGCGCATCTGTTTTTTGAATACCATCCTGCATAGCTTCAACTTCACCCAGGAGAATCGCCAGCGGGGTACGGAGTTCGTGAGAAATATCCGCCACCCATAGCTGCCTGGCTTTTTCATTTTCTTCCAGAGTGTTAGCGAGGTTGTTAAAATGTTTAGACAAGGTTCCCAGCTCATCTCTTGTGGTTACAGGGATGCGCGTTGAAAACCAGCCGCCAATGAGTTTTCTGGTGCCTTCAATGAGTTCGTTAATCGGTCGTATAAGGTGACTGGTAACAAGAAAAGAGACCAGAAAAGAAAATATGACCATCACCGCGGTTACCACAGCAAATGATACTGTTTGTTGTTCTACAAAAAGTAGGTCGCCGGCTTCTGAAAGTTCCTCTACTGGTACAACTCCTAGATAACCGACTGTCTCCGTTTTGTAGACGATGGGGCGAAAGGTGATATTTTTACTATCTTGAATCGGTTCTCCAATAATTTTTTCTTTCTCAACGTTTACAAGAAGTATTCGTGGTCCTAAAAAAGAACCACCTTTTGGCGGCGGATGTTCAACTTCCCGATGATGAGGTTTGGGGCCGTTGTGGCTAGGTGGACTGCCGAGCTGTTTTCCTCGCCTCTGTTGAGAAAGAGGAAAAGGGAGTGATTCTCCGGTTATTATAGAGTGCAGCTGAATCCACAGTTCATAGTTGTCGACCATAAAAAGCCAATTACCATGCGAACCATATTCTTTACTGAGCAGTTCAGCCAAAAGGTCGAGTTCTTTTATTTCCTGTTTATTGACGTAATTGATAAAGCCTCGATCAAAATTCCATTGGAGGAAGAGAAAGAGGACCGCTGCAACCACTAGACTTGTTAACAGAAGAGTAGAAAAAAGTTTATGTCGTATCTTGAGTTTCACGCGGACCGGGACGGATTTTGGTTGTTGAAAAGTGTTTGCTTCGCATGGTGTTTTTGTCATGCTGTAGCAGTTAAATGATGTAGCTAATCCGATTCTACACTGCAAATATGCAAGGAATATGGACTCGCCCGGATTTATGGGCATGATTTCAGCAAAAAAGAGGACAGAACTATTTAATAAAGTGAAGATTTCTTCTATAGATTATGACTATCAAAGTTATTGCCGGGAAAAGATAATTCAAGACAAACATAGCGATGTCCAGGAATTATTTTGGACTGTGGATAAACAGGAATAACCTTAAATGACGGTTTATTTTACTGATTAGGGTTGCCACTACACCTTTTCGCATAGCGAGCTTGACTTCGACATCCTTCCTGCCATATATTTTTTTATAGAGACAAGCAAGAAACGGACAGATAGATACGGATCTTAGGAGATAATTTATAACTTGTGAAGAAACAGATATCGCTATTGTCAAGAGAAGACTTACTACACTCGCTAGAGGACTCTTATGCTGTATTAAAGTCTGTTGTCGAAAGCCCTAAAGAGATCGTAATCTTTGCTTTAGATTGTAACTACAAGTACTTAGTTTTCAACATGAATCATTGTCAAACCATGAAGAAAATATGGGGTGTTACAATTGAACTTAATAGTAACATGCTTGACTATATAAAATCAGATAATGATAGGGAAAAAGCAAAAAATAACTTTGACCGCACATTAAAAGGGGAATCATTTGTCATTGAAGAAGAATACGGGGATGTTGATCTCAATCGTAGATTCTACGAGAATAATTATAACCCTATCTACGACGATAATGGAATAGTTATCGGGCTCACCATATTTTTGACAGATATAACCGAACGTAAAAGATTAGAATTTGAACGAAATAGACTTATTGAAGAGCTCCAAGAAAACTTAGATAAAGTGAAGCTGCTTTCAGGTATGCTACCTGTTTGTGGTCATTGCAAAAAAATTCGAGATGATAGGGGGTATTGGAACCGAATAGAGGATTATATAAGACAAAATTCTGAAGCTGAATTCACTCATAGTATCTGTCCGGAATGTTTGAAAGAGCAACACCCAAAGACCTACGAAAGGCTTAAAAAAGAGGGGAAAATCTAAGTAAAATCTTAAACTTAGCATTTCCAAGGCGACGGTCCATAGCCCTGTTGTATCCACCAGCGAGAGGTGTTTCTTGTGCATCCAAGATCAGCAATGCAGAGGAAAAACATCAAGCATGGGGATACCTGTCATTGGTTAACCTTACTTCATAGAAGCTATATTGTATTTTATTTGAATTAACTTCTACAATATAGAATTATTCGATAGCATGGAATCATCATCTATAGTTCTCTTGTTTTAGTGTTTCTATACCTGAAGTTAGCCGGTTAAACGTCAATTTAATGGTTGCTCTGGAGTAAGAAGTATGACTTCTCGGGTAGTTTTTTTTTTAGTTCTATCATTGAATTTGTTAGCGGTGAGTGCGGGCGTTATAATCTACATTTATATCGGCGTAGATTCTTTCACTGAAGATGGATTCATTACCAAACTATCGGTTTTCCAATTATTGGTGATAGGCTGGTTGTCGTATAATATATTCCGTACCCAGCGAATACAGAGAAGGTCCTCTCTCTGGAGAGACTCTTCTTTTGTCTGGCTAATTATTGCACTTGGTTTTCTTTTTCTAGCTGTCGATGAACTTTTTTTGGTTCATGAAAATATTGACTACTTTATTCATGACGTCTTCAATATGGAAGAGACTGCCCTTACTGATCGAATCGACGATTTCCTTGTAGGTCTCTACGGATTGGCGGGTATAGGAGTGCTTTTTGTTTTCCGCGATGAATTGAAAGCCTACAGGGAAACCTTTGTCTTTTTTGTTATTGGATTTGTTCTTTTTTTGTCATGATTCCGCTCGACATGCTCATAAATAGAAATGACATCCTTCCTCTTATTTTTGAGCAAGAACATGCCTCCATTCTTAGTATATGGGTTGCTTTTATAGAAGACTCCTTAAAAGTATTCGCTGAAGTTTTTTTTGTAGTGGGATTTTTTGCAATTTTGCAGAAATCAAAAGAGGCTATGGAGGAAAATCCGGTTGGTTAACATTACCATCTCGAACATATTCTCTTTTTACCTACAGTCTAACTTGACCTTCTTACTGTTTATACGTAACAAAGTGAAAACCGCATAAAGTGTTATAATGCGGTCATTAACATCCTGTTTTTTCAACAAAGAAAAAGGAGGACTCGATGACCGAAACAACAGGTATACGCCAAGACGTACTAACTCCTGATTACCATCCAACCGCCCCCTCTCGCTCCATTTTTCCGGAACCCGCATCCGAGACCGTCCCTTATAAACGCAAGATATTGGACCGCTGGACTACACGCATAACCGCAAGTGGCCTGCCAGGCAACCAATTAGTCACAGCATACTTGCACGGCAAATATATCAAGAACCTTTCGCATCGTACCATTGACCATGCAGGCGGCGTCATTCTGGCTTTCATGCATTTCCTCAACAAAGAAAGTAGTTCTATATTGGCATTGACGAGGGGTGACATCGGTGCTTTTGTAGAAGGAGAGCAAGATAGGGGGCTAAAGACCGTATCAATAATTTCCCATTTGAGGGTGGTCTACGCCTTCATCAACTACCTCGTAGATCAGGAGATCGTACCCCCAGAAATCATGAACCCTAAAATTCGCATGCAGGAACCAGACGCACTCCCCAAGGCAATGCCCAAAGAAGATATCAATCGTATTCTTGATGCAATTGCAAGTGTAAGAGATCGAGCTCTGATCATGCTCCTACTGCGAACCGGTATGCGAATCGGAGAGCTGCTGGAGGTAAAGGTAGCTGATATCCTCCTCCATGATCAGAAGATTCTTTTGTACGTAGGATCGAAGAACTATGAAGGAAGAGAAGTCTATTACAGTGCTGATGCCGAACAGGCGCTGAAGCAGTGGCTGCGGACCCGCGACAAAACCCGGCGCTATCTGTTTTACGGCAGGTCGGACAAACCGCTGACCTATGCTTCCGCATGGAATGCGATGAGAAAGACGCTTAAGCGAGCAGACCTATTAGATAAGGGGTACAGCCCTCACAGCCTCAGACACACCTTCGCCACAGACATGATTAATGCCGGTATGCACGTCGAAGTCCTGCAGCAAATCCTGGGTCATCAGGATATCGAGATGACTCTGCGCTATGCACGACTCTCAGATCAGCGAAAAGAAGAAGACTATTACCGAGCCATGGCAGTTATCCAACGGAGAGGAGAATCTGATGAACCTTACCGAGTCAGTACTGCATTACAAAAGGTATTTGAAGAGAAGAAACTACTCCAACCACACAAGAAAAAACTATCTGAATAGACTGCAGCACTTTCTTGGCTGGCTACCGGTTACGGTTGAATTGGCAGAGTCGATCCATATCAAGCAGTTCATCGACATCCTGCTGGACAGAAGGCTCGGTCCTCAGACGATTAACGGTCACCTGATTGCCATTCGCAGCTTCTACCGTTATCTCCAGGAAGAGGAACAACGGGAAATTGACAACCCGGTCATCAGTGGTTTATCCCTGCGTCTGCCCAAACCGCTTCCAAGATTCCTTCAGGACAGCGAGGTCGCTGCGTTTTTCGGTGTGATCAGCAAACAGCGTGATTTGGCCATATTCTTGTTAATGCTGCGCTGCGGCCTGAGAGTTGAGGAGGTGGCCAATCTGACCATCGGGGTTATTGACCACCGTCGCAACCAGATCATGGTGCGGTGTGGTAAAGGTGCCATGGATCGACTTGTTTACCTTTATGACGATGCGGCAGAAGCGTTAGCTGCGTATTTACAGCTGCGGCCTGAGACGGAAGAGCCTCGGATCTTTCTGGTTGAAAAAGGCCTCTACAAAGGTAAACCATTATCGGTGAGAGGCATTCAAAAGAGAGCTGAGCACTACTCAGTAAAAAGCGGTGTTCATGTTAGTTGCCATCAGCTTCGGCATACGATGGCCACAGATTTGCTCAACGCCGGTGCCGACATTGTTACGATTCAGTATCTGCTTGGTCATAGTAAAATTAAGACGACTATGCGCTATGCCCGCCTATCAAACCAGAAGGCTCGTATGGACTATTACCAGGCTATGACGAGAATCATGGAAGTAAAAGGATCGCTGACCTCATGGAATATGAGGTGTTAAACCGCTCCACCAGAGACCACCTGCTCCGACGAGCGATTTGAGGGCCCATTCTCACAAGCGGCCTCTGACTCCGCTCAGTTCGGAGATAAATCTTGACTTACAAGGATATAATGAGAAAAATTAGCTGTAGGTAACCATCTAAATCAACAGGAAAAAACAGGGTTGTTACGTATACAAACTGTCCATTTCGTAAATAACTCCTTATGAAGGTAAATTAAACCGGATTTTAGTGCCGAAAACCGCAGTATAAAGGCCATTAGTGGTATGATTTAACCTTACCAGCAATTTCTGCAGAACATTAAACTGCTCCTGCAGCCTCTATATTCCTGCTCTTTTTCAAATGATTGAGGGGCACCACCCTCTGTTTTCTTTTTCTCGTTTATACGGCAATATTGCCAGCCAGAGCGCCTCACCACATGCTTTTGTGTTAGAAGCATAACGGCGAACCGACCAAGGGCCCAGGAAATGGAACTATATTTTGGTGAAGGTATAGAGTTGAAGACCTACCTGCCTGGCTGAGTAATGGACAGGAAAAACCCTAAGTTAAAGGGTAAGTAAAAAATATTTACCTTCGATTTGGCAATGTTAAGGCCAAGGCTAGGTTGCTGCGACTACATTATTCAGGAATAACTTCAATTGTTGTATGTGCACTAAAGGCAAGGCCTGCCTATGTACAGATTTACCGACAACGTTATGATCAATTGAGAGGAAAATCAGTTTCACTGCCTTGTTGAAGTCCACTTGAATCTGCTAGGCGTAAATAATGAGTATGATTATAGAGGGAGGATCTGGCTCATCTGGTTTGTTCTATTAGGCGGCGGACACCCGGTCGCGTCGCTGCTGCGTCAATCGATCCAACCGAGCACATTGCGGATCACCGACCAGCGCGGCGGTTGGCTCTCCTTGACCTCGCCCAGCATCCAGTAGCGATAGAGCTGATCGATTGTGCCGTCGATCTTGGCGTTGACGAGCCAGGTATCGAGGTAGAGCAGTAGTTCATGGTTGCGGCGATCGACGGCATAGCCGTACGGCAAGAGCCTGACCGGCGTCGGCGCCACGAGGTTGAATCTGGGGTAACGGATCGTCCAGGCCGCGCCCTCCTCCCCGGCGGAGAGAACAGCGTCTACTCCCGGAGCGCCTGCGGCCAGCATCGAATCGAGGTCGGCCTTGCTTCTAAAGACGGTGGCCGTGGCGTTCGGCAACTCCCTGGCGAGCCAATTTCGGCCGACAAAGCTGTCGGATATGGCAACGTGAAGCCCGTCGATTTTCGCGATCTCGGCCCATGTTGCAAATTCGTTCCGGCGATGGTCCGAAACAATCATCGCGAGCGCGATCTCGAGCACGCTTTCCGTCAGGGAGACTGCCCTGGTGAGGTCCGGCGAGATCGGCACAAGTGACATCGCGACGTCGCAGTATCCTGTGGACACGCGCCTTTCGATATCGGCGATCGAGTCGATCGGCACGAACTCGATCGCCAGATTCATGCTTCTGGCGAGCCGGTGGGCCATTGCGACGTCGAAACCGACCAGTTCGCCTTTGGCGTTCAGGAAGGCGGACGGATAGTCGTCGTGGGCGTAGCAGACCTTGAGCGTGCCACGCTCGAGGATCCCTTCCAGGTTTTCGCTTGCGCCGCTGGCCGCGTCGCCATCGCTCGGTGACTCGCGATAGACGGTGTGCGGCTGCGGCGGTTCCGTCAGTTGCAGGCTCTCGAGCAGATCGGCCGTGCGATAGGGAGCGACGTAGACGTAAGTGTAGACCGCTCGGATACCAGCCAGCGACCCACCGATCAGAATAGCCGACACCAGGGTAAATCGCAGCAGGGGAAAGAAACGCAGCGTGATCGCGCCCTGCAAAGCATAGGTGCCGATCAAGGCGATCGCGATGATGTGCATCGCTGCCAGCAGCGTGCCGAAGCGGCTGCCGATGACGTCGACCGTGATGAACACCTGGAACAGGTCCGCCGGCAAGCTCAGCAGGTCGAAGAGGAACGGCAACGCCAGAACGGTGCCACCGAAGAGGCTGGCGAGCCCGACAACGACGAGGGTCGGATAGGCCGCGAGTTCGACCGCCGAGCCGACATACCACCCGCCGAAAAGCACGAACATCAAGGCCAGGATGCCGCCCAGGTTCGGGAACGGATAGGCCGCGGGGATCAGGATATCGATCGACGAGCGTTCGATTCGCCTAGCCTTGGGATCCGTCGTCGCGTCATCGAGGCGTGCGAGGATCCCCTTGCCGTCGGCGGCGAGGATCGGCAGCACGATCAGCAGGTTGCCCGTGGCAAAGGCGGTGACCAACGGGCCGCGGAAGGTGCGCATGATGTCGCCATAGCGCAAAGGTGTCGTAGCTGCGATGAGGCCGGGAAGGAGCCAGAAGCTCATGATCAGCGCGATCACGACATAGACCGCGATATAGACCTGCAGGCGGCCGAGATCGCCAACGTCGATCGTGCCAGCGGCACTGGCGGTGATCGCGAAGACACCGTAGGGGGCGAGCCGACCGATGAAGCCGTTGATGGCCAGGAGCGCGTCGCTCGCTGTCGTCAGCAGGTCGAGGATGCGCGCCTTGGTGGCGACGTTGATCAGTGCCACGCCGAAGAGGATGCTGAAGACGACGATGGCTGGAACCACCGCGTTCGACAGCGATGCGAAGATGTTGGCCGGTATGTACAATTGTAGGAAGTCGACGGGCTGCAGCTGTTCGATCTGGCTGGCGCTGAAGAACGCACCCGACGGCCAGTCGGGAAAGGCGAGAGGGCTCGCCAGGACCACCGAGATCCCGATTGCCCAGAGCACCAGGAGAACGCCGCCCGCCCGAAGTCCGAGCGCCTTTGCGTGATCGAGAGTCAGCCGGCCGAGTGAGGTGATCAAAGCCACGACGACGTAGGGAATGACCGTGATCTGCAAGAGCGCGATGAAGACGTCGCCGCCGATCTTCAGAAATGCTGCCTCCTCACCGAAAAAGACCCCGACCAGGACGCCGAGGCCGAGACCGATGAAGACCTGCGTGGCCAGGCTTAGTTGCCGCGGTGGCTTGCCCGTCGTGGTCGTCGCCATGATGATATCCTGAAGCTATGCGATACATGGGGCGACAGCCTCGATGCCCCGTCTTGGGTGATAGGTGATAAGAATTCGCTTTTTCAGGCTTCCCTAAAAAATGGGCCTTCCAGGCCCACTACTCATGTCTTTACAAGAAAATACTAACTGATCAAAGTCAGGTTCGCAACATTTTCATTCACATTCCCGCCAATTGCCCTACAGTATCGCAGTAGATCGGCGAATTTGGCCTATGCTCCTCCTTTTTGCCGTTTTCAGCGCAAACCTCCCCACCGCAGGTTTCATAACGAATTGACATCTTCAGAGGGCTCCTCATAGCCTAGCCAGCCATCATCATATGACTCATAATCACTTATAATTTTTCCCGGCTCCGGCACCGGAGGCGCTCGTTGTTGTTTTGGCTCCGAATACAGATGCAGATGAACCAGAATTTTATTGATGACCGCCTGCTCGTAGATGAAGCTGATAATTTTCATCTCACCGCCGCAGTGTTTACAGATTAACGGGTCGACTTTCGGAGGCGAGATAAAGCGTTCGCTACTCTATACACGACCCAAGGACATTACATTAGACGTCACAGACATTTTCTCTTAATGAAAGAGGCACATAACCAGCGGGTGGAGAGGGACGCGAACATCGGTTGTGCCTTACCGAACAAGGATTTCGGCGCGCCCCTCACTCCGGAGGTTAACATTGCCGATCCAAATATCTTGATTTCTTCTTAATTTAAAAATGTTACATTATTCCTTTGCAGTCACCGTTTGGGTTTGAACTAGGATTGGACCCATCGAGCATACCGGCAAAATCTCACCTTCACAGTTAAGAACCTCAAGTTTCCGCTCTCCTTCCGGTGCTAATCTTGCCAAAGAACATCTCCAGCTAACTGATCATTTTCACTGCAAATAGCGTTGCGCTGCAATCTCTTTTCAGTGATTTGGCTAATTAATCGCATGAGGTACCACGCTGTTACCTTGATTCACTATCAAAGCTTACATAAAATATACTAAATAATTAGGTCAACTTGTTTGACAAAGCCAAACCTGTTGTAAGACAGGGACGGAAAGCCACGGGTCTTCTATAAGCTAGCCGAGCTGCCTTTAACAAGGTGGTTCGGCTTTTTTGTTTTAATAAATGATAGCAGGAAGGAGGTAAAAAAATGAAACATCGCAAGTTTTTTGTTTTGACATTTTCTGTTGTATCACGAGTGGTTATGGTTTCCATGTTCGTCTTAGGTTTCGCAACGGCGGCCTCTGCCCAACCGACGGAGATTAAGACCTGCCAGAATATCACAAGTTCTGGTTCTTACATTCTTACCGACAACCTCACCGCCTCCGATACCTGCTTGAATCTAGGTGGGACGATTCTCAATGTGACCATCGACCTCAACGGCTTCACGATCGACGCTCCCGTTGCTATCACTACCGGTGACAATATGTATTATGTCGCCGTGCGCAACGGGATAGCGCATGGCAGATTGGCCCTATACGGGGTTTCACGGGTCGAGAATATGATCGTCGTAGATTATGGCAACGAGGGAGCTGGTATTACAACAATGGGCGGCATAGTGACCGGCAATACGGTCATTGGTTTTAGCGTAGGGATCGTCTCGTCAGGCCTTATCACCGGCAATACTGTTAATCAAAACAACTCAGAGCCGTACGGGTGGGGAATCCTGGCGCAACCTGGCAGCACTGTCAGCAACAATGTGGCTGTGGGCAACCATGTGGGCTTTGTCGTCGATTGCCCCAGCCATGTGACGGGCAACACAGGATACAATAATTTCGAGCAGGATCTATTGCTGCGTGGTCAAGAGTTCTGTAAGAACAAGAACAATTTACAGGTGGCCAACACCTTTGAAAAGATCGATTTAGACTAACTACCCTCTTGGCGACATCTTTAATAGGATAGGTACCGGGAATATGGGAGAGGCAACAAATGTTTTGTACTTAACCGATCTGACAGTAACCGCCTTTTCAATCTGACTTCTGAAAAGACCCAAAGGTTTGCCAGCTAAGCTCTGCAGGCTACGTTAGAAGGGATACGAGGGCAGTTGGTCGCCCTTCCAGTCTGAAAAGGCGCTTTTCTTTTTCTGTACGAAATTTCTTATCAGTAGAATGTTAGAGCGGTTGTAGACAAACGGCAGGTTAAGATAGATTTGTACTGCCCCCTGGCAAATTGCAACACACCTGCCACAAACTTGAGATAACCAAAGTCCATCCCCGATTTTGACATATCGGATCGGCGACCACACCCAAGGCTCCTTCTCTCTTAAGAGCAACAGGAATAATGTAAAATTTTGAAATTAGAGCAGAAAAAAGATATTTGAGTTGGCTGTATTAACGTGAACATCTGCGGATTATCCGCAAAATGTTTTGTTTGAAAAGGAGTAAAATACCTCCGGATTTCCTGGAATAGGGCAATAAATAGTTCTGTCCCCTTTTTCCGGTAAATATTGCCAATACTAATATCTACCAGAGGGGATAATGTTTGCCTCAACAGGCTTAACATCCCTTTTATTTGCTTTCGATCTATGATAAAATCAAGACATATACGTATAGAGAAGTACAAAAGGATTCTAGGGGAGGGGTCCAATGAAGAATCACAATATGTACTGTTCTTTTGACGTTTCTACCATTCTTGTCTTTTTCCTTATAATTATTATAGAATCAATCCCCCTTAAAGCTTCCGCTGGAACCCAAAAAATAATCCAAGAAATAGAAGGGTTTTTACAAGAAAATACCCATTCGCTTTATGTACTCAGTGACCTTAAGAAAGGAGATACTGTTTTTGCTTATATGGAACGGAAAAGCGGTAATTTGGATCCCTTTTTAGGAGTTTTGAAGTATGATAAAGAAGTAGACATTGATTCAGAAGAAATACTACAACTTATCATTCATTCTGAACAAAATTTAAACGATTCCTTTTCACAAATTGCGAATAATATTTTCTTGAAATGGGACGATGACAGTGGCAGTGGCTATACTGCTGTGTTGGAGTTCCATGTGCCCAGCGATGGTACCTATTACATATTTGCCGGGAGCATGATCAGCAACCATTCCTACATTGGCTTAAGCCCCGGGTTCACCTTTGGATCTTTTAGATTACTCCTTGGGGTAAATGCTCCGGAAGTTGCAGAGGGGGAAGGGGAGCCTTCCGGTCTAGAAATCGCTGTTCTCGACAACCGATATGCTGAAGGCTCGGTTGACGTACAGCAGCTCAATCTACAGTTAACTAAAGATAGGCTAATCTCCTTTCGTCAATTCAGAAAGTTGAAATCAGGAGACATGATTTATGTCCGACTTGAAACCAAGGACGCCGCGCCTTTGCCACGTGTTTTCATAAGTGATTTTGGCACGAAACCACTGGTTTTCGGCAATCATGACAAAGAAAACGATGTTATCACCTTGAGTTATCAGTGTCGAGAGGAAAGGCAAGGTATGCGTTTGTATATTGACGGCTCTGTAATTGATACCATGCCGGAAGCGGCAGACTACCAAGTCTCTGTGGGAATTAATGCTCCTGAGGTAAATGAAGGGGGAGCAAGAGCTAAAGGTCTGCCGGTCCTTGAGGAGAGTCAAAATGTCAAGATCGGTTTAGCTGTTGACCAAATAGCAGATGTCGATCAACGGAGTGAAAAGTTCACTGTCGTCGGTTCACTGGCTCTTATGTGGACCGATCCGAATCTGGCCTTTAGCCCTGACAGTTGTAAATGCGCCGTCAAAAAAATGGAACTAAGTGACCTCAAGGCATATGCTTCAAAAAATGACATTTTGCTCCCCTCTTTCACTTTTTTTAACCAACAGGGAAAACGTTGGTCACAAGGGGAGATGGTTCTTTTGGAACCATCGGGCCGAGTAACATACAGTGAAAGGTTCACCGTGACCCTTCAGGCACCTGGTTTTGATTTTAGGGCTTACCCTTTTGATCGTCAACGCTTCAACATTCGCATCGATCTCTCCCACCCAACTGAAATTTTTATGTTTGAGGGTATTGAACGATCTGATAATGCCCTAGGTGATGCGCTTGGGGAGGAAGAGTGGTCTGTCATTTTTTATGAACAAAAAGTAGAATCCGTCCCTTTCACAAAAGGTTTTAAAAAATCAAGGTTTACTATGGTGATGGAAGTAAAGCGCCATTTGAACTTTTATATTTATAGAATCATGTTTCCCTTGCTTCTGATTATATCCGTATCATGGGTTATTTTTTTTCTGAAAGATTACGGACGTCAACTTGAAGTAGCCAGCGGTAATCTTCTAGTGTTTGTGGCCTTTAATTTTACGATATCGAATGATCTTCCACGCCTTGGTTATCTGACCTTGCTTGATCGAGTGATTGTCAACAGCTTTTGCTGTGCAGCTTGCGTTGTTTTGATAACTGTTTGCCAGAAACGTCTAGAAGCTAGAGGGCGTAAAGACATAGCATCCAAAGTTGATTATATTGTTCTTGTAACCTATCCACTACTATATATATTTCTCGCCCTTTATGAATACATAAAAGTGACCTATAAAATGTAGACACTTTCGATAGTACTAAACATTAATCTGTGTGTTCTTTTGAATTAATAGTTAAAGGTGTGCTGATTAGACTTGGTAAAGTGTTGCTATCTTGTTTCAAAGAGCTTTTTTTCTATGTTTTTATACCATTAATTTAAAAACGAAGGTAAGGCTTTATGAAAATCGAATCTGTTAAAGACTCTTCAGCAGGAGCTGGGTGGAGAATAAAAATAGGATTTACCGTTTTCATACTCAGTATTACTTGGCCTGTCCTTATACCTGTTTTACCATTTATTGGATTTTCCAATAAATCAGTCGCTGCGGTTACAGGGTTCATGTTTGTGGTGGCCGAAGTAATGATGATAACAGCTGCCGCAATTGCAGGGAAAGATGGTTTTGCCTATATCAAGCTAAAAGTGTTTAGCTTTTTTAAATTGTATACTCCCTCACGGGTCGTCAGCGTTACGCGGTACAGGATTGGCTTGATCATGTTCACAGTCCCGTTGTTTTATTCCTTTCTTTCTCCTTACATCGAATATTATTGGCCTGGTTTCGGGGAATATCGAATAATTAATGCGATTGCTGGAGATTTTTTATTGTTAGTGGGCCTATTCCTTCTTGGCGGCAATTTTTGGGAAAAACTACAATCACTTTTTATCCATAAGGCTATTGTCACTGTTTCCAACGATCATGAAGAAGGTTTATGAGGCTGGCATTATTCTCTTGTATTCATGGTAATTAGGGGTAGCAAATTCACCATTCCTAAAAATGACCCTCAAGCAATGGCTTTGGGGGCAGTAACTATCTTACAAAAACCTATTGAGGATAGTACCATCCTCGACACAATTCAAACAATCATAGCCAGAGATTAGTCGAATATCGTAAAAAAACTGGAAAATGAAATTTGCCTGGTATTAGCGTGTGACAATGACTTTCGCCTACATCCTAAGTCATAAACTTTTCAAGGAGGATATATAGATGAATAGGAAACAAAGACTTTTATTAATCCTCAGCTTGATACTTTTCGCTGCGATTGCTTCTGCTCAGGCTCAGGAGAAAAAGTCAGGAGGCGATGATCTAGCGGCCAAGACACAGAATCCGGTTGGCGCTATGTACAGTTTACCTTTCAAATTCAGTTTTGATTACGGCGCCGACAATGGTGAGGCAAGTTTTCTCAATATTCAGCCTGTCTTGCCACAGACAATCGGGGAATGGAATTTAATTCACCGCGTCATCGCGCCTCTCATTGATACCCCTGGCGCAGTGACTGGGACACCGGAAATTCCAAACCCAATTCCAGGAGACGGCGCCACTGGCCTCGGCGATATCAATTATTCTGTTTTTCTATCTCCTGCTGAGCCTGAAAAAATCATCTGGGGTCTTGGGCCTTCACTCATGATGGACACTGCCACAAACGATCAACTGGGCAGCGGTAAATGGAGCCTCGGCCCTACCGCAGTTGTACTCGTGCAGCCGAAGCCCTGGACATTAGGACTCCTTGGCAGACAACTCTGGTCCTTTGCAGGGGACTCCGACCGCAACAGCGTCAGCCAGCTGCTTCTTGAGCCTTTCATTAACTATAACCTGGAAGGGGGTTGGTATTTGATCAGCGATATGATCATCACCGCTAACTGGGAGGCGGACTCCGGAAATCGATGGACTGTGCCGCTGGGAGGCGGTTTCGGTAAAATGTTTGCAATCGGCAGCCAGAAAATGAATACCAAGCTGGAAGCCTATTACAATGTTGAGAAACCAGATGGTGCTCCGGACTGGTCTTTCTCCTGGACACTGCAATTTCTATTTCCAAGGTAAAGGTGCATTTATGAAATTCATAGCAAGTATATTGGTGGGTCTGTATTTAACTGTCGGGTGGAGCACGGCCGTTTTATCTCAGCAAAAACACTGGGAAGAACTACGTTCACTGCCGTTTCCTGAAAATTACCCAACCAAAGAATCCGCCGACCGCCTTTACGACGAAGTCCTATTCCAACGCGCCTGCCAGGTCGTCATCTGGTCCCTGCCGGCCACCGCCCTGTGGGCAATGAAGAAGGGCTCGGAAGCCGAGTTCGGCGAGGGCTCCAATATTTTTCCGATCTGGAAGGATCGCCTTAGCGCCGAAACCATTGTCAGCACCCCGAACTCCGATGTGATCTACGGAATGGGTTACCTTGATCTAAAAAAAGACGGTCCCACCGTCATCGAAGTGCCGCCAAAACTCCAGGGTATCCTCGATGACTTCTGGCATCGCCCGCTCACCGATGTTGGGTTTGTCGGCCCGGACAAGGGCGAAGGTGGCAAATACCTCATCCTGCCTCCGGACTTCAAGGGCGAGTCCCCAGAAGGCTACTTCACTTTCAAGTCCTCGACATACAACGTCTTCGTATTCTGGCGCGCTTTTCGCGATGAGGACGGAGGTACCAAGGAGGGAGTTGCTCTGATGGAGCAGACCAAAATCTATCCGCTCAGCAAAAAGGACAACCCACCGGAAATGGTGTTCCCGAACGGCACGGGTAGGGCGGCCAACATGCTCTACCCCCAGGACTACAGCTATTTCGAGGGCCTCGCTGATTTTGTGAACAACGAGTACGTCGGCCCCGAGGATTGGTCGATGCGTGGCATGATGGCATCTCTTGGCATTATTAAAGGAAAACCATTCGAACCAGATGCACACATGAAAGAGATTTTGGCGGCTGGTGCGGATGTTGGGATGAAGATGGCCCAGGCATTACGCCATGGGGATAAACTTCCGAACACCCTCTACTACGATGACCGCCAGTGGCACAACGTCCTCAACGTCCTCGATGTCGAGTTCAAACAGGAAACTTACATCGACATCGATGCACGCATGGGCATGTTCAAGATCGGCTATTCCATCAGTCCGGCCATGGTCATGAACATGGTCGGCAAAGGCTCCAAGTATCCCTTCGCCTACCGTGATTCCGATGGCAACCACCTCTCTGGCGGTTCCTCTTATAAATTACACCTTCCACCCAACGTCCCTGCGGAAAACTTCTGGTCGGTAACGCTTTATGATGGATATAACGCTTCCGGCTTAAAAAACGGCCAGCCATTCCCATCTATCGGATCATTAGATAAATTGAAATATAATGATGACGGATCGGTTGACCTTTATTTCGGCCCAGAACTTCCAAATGGCGCTCCAGAGGCAAATTATTTAAAAACAGTACCAGGTAAAGGATGGTTTACCTTGCTTCGTCTCTATAGCCCAAGCAAACCATTTTTTGACCAGACTTGGAAACCAGGTGACTTTGAAAAAATAAACTAAGGGAGAACTAGTATGAAAATGAGAAATTATTCTATGGCGATTGCCGCCACAGTATTCTTCCTTTCCGGAGCACACTGCGCTCAAGCTGAAAAAATACAAACACGAATCGGGGAACTAGAATTCACGTATGATTTCGCCAATGGTTACCCCACTGATGCCACGGTGGAGAAGATCTTCGACGAGATGGATTTCCAACGCGCTTGTCAGGCTTATCTCTGGGCCATTCCGGTGGTCTCAATGTCGCAGTGGCAGCATGAGCACATGGCGACACTCGGAGCTGAGAACGGCCAGATCGTTTTCATCGAGTCCTATGATGATCGTGCGGGCGGCTTGACTTACAACTCGACAACTCCCTACGTATTGCCTTTTATCGACCTGGCAGACGGACCTTGGGTAGCAGTGATGCCCGAGGGTGAGGTTCGCGGCGCCGCCCACGACATGTGGCAGATCGCCATGACCACCCTAACCGAGCCGGGCAAATACATGTTTGTTGGCCCCGGCCAGGAAGTGCCTGAAGGTGAGGAGGCTGAAGGATACAAGATTACAAAGTCGCCAACCAACAGCTTGCTGCTTGGGATCCGCCTGATGTCGACCGACCGCGATGAAAGAATCAAACAACTGAAGAAGATCGAGATTTACCCTTGGGCCGAGCGCAAAAATCCGCGTCCGCGCGGCTACATTACCCCTGGCGGAAAACACTGGCTGGCAGCACATCCACGTGGCATGGCATATTGGGAACGACTGGCGGATGTCGTCAACCGCGAGCCTGTATTCGAGCGTGATCGTTTCTTCATGGCCATGTTAAAAGAACTCGGCATCGAAAAAGGCAAGCCATTCCAGCCAACCGAACGCCAACAGAAAATTCTTACCGACGCAGCGCTCGTGGGAGAGAGCATGGCCAAGGCAAACAACTTTGCCAAGCGCTTGAAGACCGGAAAGTACGTTAAAGGATCCCATTGGTATTTCGCCACGGTGGCCTTCCCCGACCAGAAAGCCGAGAACTATGACCAGCTCGACGAGCGTGCCGCCTGGTTCTACGAAGCGGTGACTAACAATGCAGCCATGCACGGCCAACGCACCGGTAAGGGACAGGTTTATATGGCCTCCAACAAAGACAAGGACGGTGACTGGCTCGATGGCGGTAGGAATTATGTCCTGCACGTTCCACCCGATGCCCCGGCGGAAACTTTCTGGTCCATCACCCTCTATGATGTTGCTACCCGGTGCCTTCTGCAGAACGAGCAGAAGATCGCCGACCGATCATCCCGCATGGACCTGATCAAGAATGCAGACGGCTCAGTAGATATTTATATGGGGCCGGATGCGCCCAAGGGCAAGCAGAAGAACTGGATTCCAACTGTACCAGGTAAGGCGTGGTTTCCATATTTTCGTCTTTATTCGCCCAAAAAAGCTTTCATGGATCGCAGTTGGATTTTACCTGATATTGAGAAAAACAGATAAATCGGATTATGGCTCCAGCAAACGCTGTAAATCAGGACACCGACTCCAACAACTACTACACCTGGTGGATTCGCCGAATCTTTGCTCTGGTTCCGGTACAGACCTTTGTAGGTGAATATATCGCCACCTTCAAGGAGTTTCCGCCGCGACAGAAACCGGCAAAATTCAATGTTGACGATGCGCTTAACGCAATGAAGGCAGGTGCTGGAGTTGGCAACTGATCGTTGTATAAAGGGGTAAGCTCCGGTACAATACGTATCGTTTACCAGCCCGATCTGATACACGCCGGAGTAATTTATCCTGGAGGAGGTGGAGGAGGTATTTACCCTCCTCCAGCCAGGGAGGTGGCTTCATGGGGACAAAGACCGCGAATCAGATATCTCCTGCTGCTCACTCCCAGAAGAGGTTTGTCTTCGGGATATTGCTTTTCGCCTGCGGTCGTCTGACCTTTTTACTGATACCGCTGGTGCGCAGTTCGTCGCTCACCTCAGACTGGAAAAATGTGCTTTCAGTGATCTGCGTATTCGGCCTGCCGGATCTTTTCACCGTCCTGGCGGTCGCAGTGCTCGGCAAGGAAGGGTTTGCTCAGCTCAAGCAGCTGCTGTTCAGTCGCATAAAGCGCTTCGCCCCGCCCGCCAAGGTTGGCAAAGTGCGTTATCGAATAGGCCTGGTCATGTTTTTCGTGCCAATCGTTTTTGCTTGGGCCTACCCGTACCTCAACGAGATTTTCTCTGGGATTCAGGAGTACCGGATTGTTTTGAGCGTGTGCGGTGATCTGCTGTTAGTGACGAGCTTCTTCGTCTTGGGCGGAGAGTTCTGGGATAAAATCAGAGGCTTGTTTGTGCATGAACCTGCAAGGCCTGATATAAGCGTCTGAAAACCGATAAATCGTTGATCAAGCTTCTGGTGAAACCATAGCTAGCCATGTTTACAAGGCTGGCATAATGTGAGGCCAAAGGCTGGGTCACATGTGTGCTGGTTATAAAGCCAACACGAGAGGAGGTAGAGCCTTGGAGCCAAATACTCGTGATGAGATGTCATCGAAAATGGAGGTGAAGCCTGGATGGCGCATCAAAGCCGGGTTCGCCATGTTCATAGCCAGTATTGCGTGGCCACTATTAATGCCTCTTTTGATGCTTTTCGGGGTATCGACCGGAGCTGTTGCCAAGATCTCGGGAATGCTGCTGATTGCAGCCGAAGTTATGCTCGTGGCCGCCGCGGCCTTAGCGGGAAAAGAAGGTTTTGCCTATATCAAGCAGCGCGTCTTTGGTTTGTTGAAGTCATACGCCCCGCCAGAGACTGTGAGCGCTTCACGGTATAAGATCGGCCTGGTTATGTTTACGGTTCCATTGCTGTTTACATTTCTGGCGCCTTACCTTGGTATATTTATCCCAAAACAAATCGCCGGCAACGTTTTGCTGGCCATTGGAGGTGATCTCTCATTATTGATCAGCTTGTTCCTGCTCGGGGGTGATTTTTGGGATAAACTGCGTGCGCTCTATGTGCATGGTGCGGTGGCCAGCATGCCTGATAAATCTGCGGGGACACCATAAGGAGTCAATGATGATTTAAGCATTTGCTCATCCGCGAATAGCAGCCGGTTTGTCTTGGGTTTCATTCAGGAAATCTAGTTCAAATCACTGATATTAATTGTAACTATCAACTAGGACGAGGTGATTCTATGAAACAATTTACCAGCTTCATTTTATTCTCGATGCTTATCATTTGCACCACGCTGAATTTTTACGGATGTACCGGTTCCCCCTCAGGCAGTATGAAATCTGACCACATTACACGAGAGGGAAACTATAAAGAAAAGGTTGAAGTTGATTCAGTGGCAGAGCCGGCGGAGGCTGTGGATAAGGAAGTAAGTGATAACACAACTGCTGATGGAGAAGGTGATTCGGGTGGTGACGGAGGTGGTGACGGAGGTGGTGACGGAGGATCGGATTGACCGGCAATCGAGTAATCAGGAATACGTGTTGAAATCTTGATGAACTATATTGGGAGGCGCTTTTTTGCAAAAATAGAAAGGCGGAAAAGAATTGCCTTTTAGGCACCAGCTTCCTGGGAGTTCAACTAAGAAGATTGGAAAAGAATCGCACATACACCCAATAAATAGTTCTGTCCCCTTTTTCCCAAAGAAGTTTTATGGGGTGCGCTAAGGAGGGCACCTGCTCGTATTGAGCAGGTGCCCATATATTGCAAAGACGTGGTATTTTAAGAGTGTTTACTCTTTACTCAAGCTCAGCAAGATACAGCAGGCCAGTCACTTCTCAAATCGTATCAAAACTTCCTCCGCTTCGACGGTTTGTCCTTTTTCGACCAGAATTTCTGCTATCACGCCGTCAATGGGGGAGGCAACACCACTTTCCATTTTCATGGATTCAAGGATGACGAGGTCTTGTCCCCTGTACACCTGCTCCCCTTGAGCGGCCTTTACATCAACAACGAGACCAGGCATAGGGCATAAGAGGAGATCTTTTTGCTTACGTTGTTCTTTTCGCGGCATGTACTGCATCATTTCCCATTCTTGTGGTGAATATACCTCAAAAATTTTGGATATACCGTTAAACGAAACATGCATGAACTGATCGTCGACCACTAGGCGGAAGCGATAAGGTTGATTATTTATAATTAATTTCAGGCGCCTACGGAAAAACTCAAAAACAGGTATTATGACTTTGTGGTCAAACCCATCAACCTTGATGGTCATGGACTGACCGCTGATGATCGGCCCCTCAAGAACGACATCGTAGGAAGCATCGTCAGTTCGTACCATATAGGCATGTTTAACTCCTGGATGATGCTTGCCGCCTATTTCCGAAACCATAGGGCGTAGCGATTCCCTGACGGCAACCGTGCGTACGTGATAAATAAGGGTCGCGGCCAAAGCGCAAAGTCGTAGATGCTGAGTCGATGGAGAACGTTTGCAGATGCCGCCTGAAAAATGCTGGTCAATAAAATTGGTACTTAACTCGCCTTCGGCAAATTCCTGCAGACAAAGGAGACTGGTAGCAAAGTCGATATTGGTTGAGACACCTTCAATGTGGTAACCGTTCAATGCCTCAATCAGATTGAGTCGGGCATCCTCTCTGGTTTTGCCGTAACTGATCACCTTGGCCAGCATGGAATCATAAAACATCTCGATTCTGCTGCCAATGTTTACCCCACTGTCCACACGGAGGTTTTCTCCCTGCGGTGCAAAGTACCGGGTGATCATGCCGGTTGACGGCATAAAATCACGGCTCGGTTCCTCGGCGCAGATGCGGGCTTCAATGGCCCAGCCGTTTATTCTTACTTGGTCTTGGGTGAGCGGCAGCTTCTCTCCGCAGGCAATGCGCAGCTGCCATTCAATCAGGTCCATTCCGGTCACCAGCTCGGTCACCGGATGCTCAACCTGGAGCCTGGTATTCATCTCCAGAAAGTAAAATGATTTATCCGGCCCCATAACGAATTCGACCGTGCCGGCGTTGACGTAGCCGGCTTTTGTTGCGAGGTCACAGGCGGCTTTTCCCATCTCGGCACGCAGTTCAGGTGAAACAACGGATGAGGGCGCTTCCTCAATCACCTTTTGGTAACGGCGTTGGATTGAACATTCCCGCTCACCAAGATGTATTATATTACCATGCTCATCGGCCAGGATTTGGATTTCTATATGCCGTGGATTTTCGATATACCGTTCGACAAAAATACGGGTATCGTTAAAGGCTTTCTTGGTCTCCTGCCTACTTGCTGCAAGTGCCGTCGACATTTCTTCCGGGCTGTGGACGATGCGCATCCCTTTCCCTCCACCCCCTGCCGCCGGTTTTAAAAGGATTGGATAGCCGATGTCTTCGGCCAGTCGTAATGCTTCCTCATCATCCTTGACGGCATCTATGTGACCTGGGATGACCGGCACTCCGGCTTTTTTGGCAAGATCTTTAGAGGTGATTTTGTCACCCATCACATCAACTGCCTCCGGACTGGGGCCTATAAAGGTGATTCCAGCCTCGGTTACGGCTTGAGCAAAGGCACTGTTTTCCGACAAAAAACCATATCCGGGATGGATCGCCTCGCAACCGGTGGCTTTTGCTGCTTCGATGATTTTATCAATCACAAGATAGGATTTCTGGGATGCAGACTCTCCGATATGAACGGCTTCATCTGCCAACTGTTTATGCAGACTACGATGATCTGCGTCAGAATAAACAGCAACTGTGCTGATGCCCAATCGGTTACAGGTGCGGATAATACGGATTGCAATTTCACCTCGATTGGCGATAAGTATTTTCTGAAACATAGTTTGCCTCACAGTGGAATGTTGCCGTGTTTACGATCAGCCTTCTCACTACGTTTGCTGTCGAGCATCTGCAGGGTACGGATGAGGTGGGACCTGGTATCACGCGGGAATATGACATCATCGATATAACCGCGCTGGGCTGCCAGGAATGGATTGGCAAAAGTGTCACGATACTCTTCCATCCTCTCGTTTATCACCTTGTCCGGATCTTCGGCAGCTGCGATTTCCTTTCTGTAGATAACCTCTGCTGCTCCCTTTGGTCCCATGACGGCGATTTCTGCTGTCGGCCATGCAAAGTTGACATCACAGTGGATATGTTTGGAGTTCATCACCAGATAGGCACCGCCATATGCCTTACGGACGATAACAGATATTCGGGGGACTGTTGCTTCGGTGAAAGCATAGAGCAGCTTGGCTCCATGCCTGATAATACCACCGTGCTCCTGATCCGGTCCCGGCATAAAGCCGGGGACATCAACCAAAGAAATAAGTGGTATGTTGAAAGCGTCGCAAAATCGGACAAAACGTCCGGCCTTAAAAGAGGCATCGTTGTCAAGTACGCCGGCCAGAACAGCAGGCTGATTGGCGACAAGACCGACTGTTTGTCCGCCCAGACGGCCAAGACCGCAGATAATGTTGCGGGCAAAATTACCGTGCACCTCCATGAATTCCGCACCATCAAGGATGGAATTAATCAGGACGTGCATGTCGTAACTTTCCGCCGAATTGGAGGGGATCAAGTAATCCAGTGCGGGGTCGGTTCGTGTAGGGGAATCGCTTAGGTCGAGAATTGGTGAACGCTGTTTGTTGTTGGAAGGCAGGTAACTGATCAGCCGACGTATTTCCCTGAGGCAAAGAACATCATTGGCAACGGTAAAATGAGCTACCCCGCTTTTTGTTGAGTGGACACTGGCTCCGCCGAGATCTTCTGAAGAAATATCCTGGTGCGTTACGGTTTTCACCACACTTGGACCGGTAACGAACATATAGGAAGAGTCCTCGACCATAAATACAAAATCTGTGATTGAAGGACTGTATACTGCACCCCCGGCACAGGGCCCCATAATGCAGGATATCTGAGGAACAACTCCGCTTGCACGAACATTGCGGTGGAAAATTTCACCATATGCGGCCAGGGCATCCACCCCCTCTTGAATTCGCGCGCCACCAGAGTCATTCAAGCCGATGATCGGCGCACCAACCTTGACAGCCAGGTCCATTACTTTACATATTTTTTGTGCATGCGCCTCGCCCAGCGAACCACCAATGATGGTGAAATCCTGGCTGAAAACAAAAACTTCGCGGCCGTCGATGGTACCGTGCCCGGTGATAACACCGTCTCCCAAATAGGTGGTGCTGTCACCAAGGTTGCCGCCACGCCCAACCTTGAGCACATCAAATTCTTCAAATGAATTATTGTCTAAGAGAAGATTCAGCCGTTCTCTGGCCGTTAATTTACCTTTTTGATGTTGTTTCTCTTTCAGCTTGGGCCCGCCGGCGGTTACAGACTCTTCTCTGAGCCGCTCTAGGGTTTCAAGCGTAGTTTGTTGACTGGACATATGGAGCCTCCCGTAATAGGTAGTGATTACAACTACACTTCAGCCATATTTATCTGGGGTTTGTCACACTAAGATAAACGCATCATGCAATAATCCATTTTTTATTATTTACCTGCAAGGGGTAGCTAGAACTCGCAAAGCTTTCTTGGCTGATACCCCAAAAGGATGGAAATCTTGTCCGCTGCACGGTGAAATTTACTTATACAACATCTCTATTTCCAGTGCTAGGGGGGAGAGTGGGATAAAGTGTCTGTTGAGCACTTAGCGTGTACAGTTGGCGAGAAAAATGTTCTGTGTTTGAGCAGGCAATAGTAATCATTTTCCATCGGTATATTTTGTTTATTTTTTGCCGAAGTATACCATATACTACTATGTAGTAAGTGTATCGTTGCTTAGTATTTGACTTGTTTGAATATAGAAATCCTGGACAGGCAGCACGCAATAAACACATGAGGGAGAAATGATGAATATTGCTACTAAACTTCTGTTGTCAATAGGCTTTGTTGGGGTCATGTATTCCTGTTTCCTGCTCTATGAAACATATACCCTGACTCAAGTGAGGGTGAATGAAGTTGTAGAACAGGAGGCTAGGATGGCTTTACAGTTCAACCTTTCAATCAGAAACTATGTCGCCTCGAATATCCGGCCAATGATGTATAAGCTTGTTGGTGAAGAAGAATTTATCCCTGAAGCGATGTCTACTTCCTATGTCTCTCGTGCGATATTTGAGGATGTGCGTAAAGCGTTCCCGGAGTTTATTATCAAATTTTCATCGGATAATCCCCGTAATCCAGTCAATTTGGCGGGGCCTGAAGAGCTCGATTTGATCAAAAAGTTTAACCGCAACCCAGACATGCAGAAATGGCAAGGTAATATCAATATTGACGGGAAACCATACTTTGCACTTTTCAGTGCGCGCCGAATGCGGGAGGCTTGTCTCAATTGTCATGGAGAGCCGCAAAATGCTCCGAAAGCAATTTTAGATAAATATGGGAATGTTGCTGGGTTTCATCGAACATTAGGTGATGTCGTCGGTCTTGACACGATAGCAATACCCGCCAATCGTATAAGTGAAATGTTCATGGATGAATTCAAGATCAAGACATCCGTGGCCGGGTTGGCCCTGGCTCTCTTCCTGTTTTCGATCATGCTGATCATCAAAAATATCCTGACTACGCGATTGACCCACATCGCAAATCATTTAAAAAATGAGGCAAATAAAACCGATCCCAATTTACTTGAGCCACTCGTTGTGAGAGGAAAAGATGAAATTAGTGAGATCGCTATGGGGTTCAACGTATTGAGAGACAAACTCAAAGAGATGTATGCCTCACTGGAATCTCAAGTATCAGAGAGAACAGCTGAATTAAAAGCAAAAAATGCAGAGTTTGGCAAAGAAATAATTTTTAGGACCAAGACTCAAGAGCTACTCAAACAACGAGAAGCGACTATGAGTGCTGTTTTTCGAGCCGCGCCTACCGGTATTGGAGTTGTTGTTGATCGGGTATTTACCCAGGTAAATAAAAAATTGTGTTTGATGGTCGGTTACACCGAGAAGGAACTGTTGGGGAAGAGCTCCATTCTGATTTATCCTTCGCTGGAAGAATATGAGAGAGTAGGAAAAGAAAAATATAAACAGGTTGATGAGAGCGGGACTGGGACCATCGAAACCTTATGGAAAAAGAAGAGCGGAGAAATTATTAATATTCTCTTGAGTTCCTCTCCCATAGACCAAGAAGACTATTCCGGAGGTGTGACTTTTACAGCCCTCGATATCACGTCTCAGAAAATTGCTGCAAAGGACAAAAAATATCTGCAGGAACGGTTGGCTCGGTCCCAGAAGATGGAAGCACTAGGACTTCTTGCCGGTGGAGTGGCACACGATCTGAATAACGTACTTTCCGGTATAGTTAGCTATCCAGACTTATTACTCCAGAAGACAAGTGCTGAATCCCCCCTTTATAAGCCTCTAAAATTAATACAGGAATCTGGTAACAGGGCCGATGCGATAGTACAGGATCTCCTCACTATGGCACGAAGAGGAGTCGCCCACACTAAAATTTTAAATCTAAATAATATCATCAGAGATTATATGAAATCACCTGAATATCAGGTCATTTCCCGACTTAACCCCAATCTGGTCATATCAACTCATCTTGAACCGGATCTGCTGAACATTCGAGGTTCAGTAATTCATTTGAAAAAGACCATCATGAACCTAGTAAATAACGCAGCAGAATCAATAAAGGATCATGGTATAATTATGATTACAACTGAAAATCGATATGTTGATAAGCCGATCAAAGGGTATGACGAGATAAATGCCGGCGATTTCGTGATTCTTACAGTTGCTGACAGCGGATCAGGAATTGAAGCGGAAGACCTTCAGCATATTTTTGAACCGTTTTACACCAAGAAAGTAATGGGACGTAGCGGCACTGGCTTGGGCATGTCAGTTGTCTGGGGAACCGTTCAAGATCATTCCGGATATATAAACATTGAGAGCGAGATAGGAAAAGGAACTACGTTTAAACTTTTCTTTCCCGTTACACGAAAGCCTCTCGACACACAATGCAAGGAAATAAAACTTGAGGAATATCTCGGAACCGGCGAGACGATTTTGCTTGTTGATGATGATAGGAATCAGCGGGTAATTGTCGGAGATATGCTTACCACTCTTGGTTATAATGTTGAGGCGGTAGCCAGTGGTGAAGAGGCGCTTGAATATCTACAGAAAAAGGCCTTTGACCTGGTATTGTTGGATATGATCATGGACCACGGGATTGATGGCCTCGAAACGTATAAGCGCATCCGCCAGATTATCCCTGCGCAAAAAACTATTATAGCCAGTGGTTTTTCTGAAACGAGGAGAGTCAAAAAAGCACAAGAACTGGGAGCTGGTCAATACGTGAAGAAACCATATACGCTTGAACGTATTGGTTTGGCTGTTAAACAGGAGCTCACCTGTGTGAAAAAATAACCACAGGCATATATTTGATGGGCTCGTAAAAAGTTAAAAAACGAAACCCGGTTGTTTAAAAATTTGAGCCGGTATTTTCATCTCCCTATAATCTACCAGGAAGGCACACAAGTATTTATACAGAATTGTACAACACCCCTTTTGTATAAAATACAGAAAGCTCCTATGTTCGGCAAAATGCGAGATAGTATGGTACAACCCTCAAACTTGAAGATTACCATTGGTTATATCAAGCTGTAGTCTGCTTTGCTGCTGGAATATTCTTAATTTTCCAGGCTCGACAAGCCGACTGAAAGGTTATTTCGATGATGAGAATCAGGAATCAGGTTCAATAATTGAAAAATGTGGTATGCCGACATCAGCAGGGGAAATTATATAGAGCCGATACTTGAGAGACCGCTTGCCGGGATTCGTCTGTTCATATACACGAAGTATACCGAGAACAGGTGTCTGATCGATACTCCCGAATGCTTCCTCAGGTTGGACGGTGATATTTCTCCTGTGCACTTCATTTTTAAGATCCTTGTTAAGAGATTCAAAAGTGAAGGTCGCAAACTCTCCATACCTCCCCAGGCCAAGTATTCTTGTCAGTCCTGTAAAGTTGTTCTTTTTATAACGAGTATCGTGGCATACGATGATGTACGGCGGAAACAGGACGAGACCTTCAGACGACAAGACTTTTTCCCTTATTTTACCAAGATCTTGCGCAAAACGATGTGCTTGTTTCTCTGAAAAATTAAGCTCGGTTTTGTTGTAGGCGTAATACATTGGTGGATCAATCAGGCCAACAGAGGCGCAGGTGCTGATTCTTGTGCGGGCTCCATATGGCTGGTTCATAAAGGTAGGGCAATGGCTTTTAATAATATCGTTGGAATTTATTTCTAGAGTGGAAACACTGCTGATTCTTTTTGTGCGTCGAAATGCGGCTTTCTTGTATGTAAAAATTCTTCTTGCCGCTTTAGAAAAAAATCCTCCATCTAGATTTATCGCTGAAGCGATGCCATCATGGTAAAGTAGCGTAGCATTATCATTCTGCATGGCATCTCTGATTGCAGACCTGAAGTCTTTTGCTGAAATCTTGCCATAGCTTTCGTATCTGATAAATTGTTCGTCGACATCCTGATAGATCAAACCTCCAGGGATGAAAATTGCCCCTTTATTATCATACTTACCTGTTGCACCTTCCTCGTTAACTCCTGGCATTTGCCCTTCCTCATACTGCTTAAGCATTTTATTAAGTGTGTGAAAACGAATCGTAATTACCTCCTTAATTAATTCATTTCCTAAGATTTTTTTCTTATGCATAGCGAATATGATTTTTTTATTTAGGTGTTTGTCGGACAAAGGCTTGTTGGGGCACTTTAGCAGCATGAGTCAGGTTATCGGTAATCATGCTTATGATAATCACGGCAACTGTCTTTTATCGTGCTAACTCTTTAGCCTGGATTGCTCACCAGTTCAGGCGGTGGCAGGTTCAAAGTTTTTGGTAGTGAATCATAGTAGGCTATCGGAGTCTAGGCTTACCTTTTACTGCTACATACTGCACAAGATGACGAATCATGGATCAGATCCAGTGTCTGGAAATATGCAGTTAGTTGGAACAGCCACAGGATTGACGGATGACAAGCTTCGTCTTGAGAACCACTTCTCTGTTCGACCTTGAAGGGTCATTTATTCTTTTGATAAGAAGTTCTGCAGCGGTGCGTCCAATTTCATATGTCGGCTGCTCAATGACGGTGAGTGCCGGGTCAATGAGTTGCGCCCAGCTTGTATCGTCAAAACTGGCAATGGCTATATCGTTTGGAATAGAGAGTTTACTTTCACGAATCGCGCGAATAGTACCAGATGCAAGAAGGCTATTGCTCGTAAAAATTGCATCGGGCCGATCGTTTCGTTGCAAAAGAGACAAAGCTGTGTTGAAACCATCATTTTCTCGTGGCGTACTATACTTGATCAGATCTTGTGACGGCTTGATATCGTTATCCTTGAGAGCTTTTAAAAAACCTTGCCGCCGCTCCTGTCCAGTCGTGCTTTCCGCCCCAAAAACTCCGGCTATACGTTTATAGCCATGCTCAATTAAATGGCTGACAATGGCATAAGCTGATGAGACATTATCAATAAGGACATTATCTACATCAAAATTGCTAACATGCCGGTCAATCATAACTATCGGTTTCTCAAGGGAATACGTTTCTGTAAAATTATCGATCCCTTTTCTGGTCGGTGAGAGAATAATGCCGGCAACATTTTCAACGCGGAGGAGGTCAAGGCACTTCTTTTCCTTAATCGGATCTTCGTCTGTGTTGCAGAGTATTACGTTATATCCCAGTTCCTGGGCTGCATCGTCAACGGCCCTGCTTACCCTTTGAAAAAAAGGATTCTCTATATCGGCTACAATCAGGGCAATGATTCGCGACGTGTTAGAGCGCAGGCTTTGGGCTACCCTGTTTGGCTGATAATTCAGTTTCTTTACAACCGCCATTACACGTTTTTTGACTTCTTCCCTAACGTGGGGTTTGTTGGAAAGAACCCTTGATACTGTTGCTGTTGAGACACCGGCTGCCTCAGCAACATCTTTAATTTTAACCATTGAAACCTCTTTGATCTTTGGTGGAGCATAATCAGGCCGACAAATTAAATGTAAACGTTTACATTGTTGACGTCAAATAATTTTTACTCTTTGATCTTAAGTGTGTGCTGTAACCAATTGTATTTGTATGGATATATGGGCGGTAGATGTTTGGGCGAATTTTGTTTTTATGCATTAACCAACGTGAAATAATCGTTAACAGAAAAATACAGATTGGCTGCAAATGAAAGTGCATATGCATGGATAAAGACGAATAAAGTTTGTTGTTAGAGTAGCCATAGCTGCTTGAGGTTTCTTGTTGTATGAAAACGTTTACGTTTATACCTAGGTTTTTTTACACGATGATCATTTCTTAATTTTTGAGTAAAAGTAGCATAAAAGTCTGTATGTATGTAAAAAAAATAATTGCAGACTAAAGGTGAAAAATTTCACAAAAAAATGTTGACGCTTGTTTTTGTAATCGTTTACATTTGGTTTCGGTTGTTCTACAAAGTAAAGTTTTGCTGAAGAGAGGATCAAATGAAAGGGGTAGTTCAAAGATTTGACGACTTCCTGAGCGGAATTGTTCCCATTCCCCGAGACTGGTTAATTTGTCGCCTGGGGCTGATTGTGGAGAAGTCGCTAACCACGTAACGAGGAGGTCTGTTTATGTCCGGTAATGTTGTGAAGGTAATACTTTGAAAGTAGGGGCCCAGTCGTTTGTAATGTCTTTAAGTGGCGTGGTTATGCCCTGGTTGGTTCTCCATCTCCCGGCTCCGTGTTTGCGTTGACCCTGATGTCCACCAAAGGAATGGGGATTGTCTTAACCTTAAGTTCCATTGCGGTATCCGCTCTCACTTCGTTTATCATTGGAGCTGTATTTATTCGCACCGACGCTTCAGAAAGTGATGATCTCGATGCGGCCACAGCGGCTGTTGCGGCAAGTAAGTCTGAGGCAAAAGGACAGGCTGCCCCTCTCGCGTCAGCAAAGTCGGAAAATGTTCGATCAATTGTTGTGGATTGCGATGCAGGCATGGGCTCTTCAGCCATGGGGGCAACGGTACTACGTGGCAAAATTAATGATGCCGGCTTAGATATTGAGGTGAGTAACGCAGCTATTAATGATCTGAAAGATGCCGACATCGTTATTACCCAAAATGAATTGACGGATCGTACTCGGTCTATGTTGCCAAATGCTCAGCATCTGAGCATCGATAAGTTTATGGACGCAAGCTTCTATGATGAGCTGGTAGCAAAACTGGTAAAATAACTCTGTCAGCGTTGATTATTCATAGAAGAGCTGGCATCTTCGGACGGTTACGATTTCCCGCATAGTTGGCTATCGGAGTCTTCACTTCCTGCAAAAAATCGCCTCTGTCTAAATAGGAAGCGAAGACTCCGTGAGGTAACTGTAAGCAGTTACTGGTTTTAGGTATAATACATCAAAGCGTTATCAAACCAGTGGGTAATTACCCGAATTTCTCATGAACTTTTTGATTACAAACTCAATTATTTGATATTATTACTTAAAGAGTATTTGCACAATTAACAGTCTGTTTTTCGTTTTCAATCAAAAAGTTCCCCCTTCGGGTCAATAGATTTTTCCACAGGATCTACGTTACAAACCACTTGCGGTAGTTTACTACAGCTGCGCGGCTTGTGCCTTGCCCTGCGAAAAACTTTATTGATGAGAAATCCGGGCTAAAGGGTATTTTTCGCAACGTTGTAAATCATCAGATATTTATCAATCTCAAACAACAAATATATTATGTGTGGCATTGTCGGCTATTGTGGCCCTAAAAGAGTTTTATCGGTGATCGTAGAGGGGCTTAATCGCCTGGAATATAGAGGGTATGATTCTGCCGGTGTGGCCTACTTGGATCAGGGAAAGCTTTTCAAATAGAGGCAGGAACCCCGGTTGTGCTGTTGAACAGCAATTATTTTAAATTGCAGAGTATGTTTTTTAGATACTTGAAAAGTAAGATAATAAATTTTGATTTGACCAATACTGCTTCCTGTGTTCCCTTACAAAAAAGGAAAAATATTAAATCGTTGGGAGAGAATAATTATGAAAGGAATCATTTACGGATTGGTGTTTTTTGTAAGTCTTTTCTGCTCCTCATTTGCAGTTGCAATCGCAAGTAAACCAATAGTTGTTGCTTCAACAACACAGATTGCTGATTTTGCAAGGCAAGTTGCAGGCGATCGCCTCATCGTCAAATGTGTACTGGCTCCCGGTGCTGATCCGCATACATACCAACCGACTCCAGATGATGTCCAGATGGTGCTCGAATCCGATATTTGTCTGGAAAACGGGTTACATCTCGAAGGTAAAAACTGGATGTCAACCCTTGCCACTGATGCAGGGAAACCAATCATTACCACTACCGATGGTATAAAACCGCTGGCAATTTCAAGTGAAGGGGAAACGGTAGCAGATCCACATGCGTGGTTTTCTCCCAAAAACGTAGCCGTTTACGTCAATAACATTGTCAAAGGATTCAGCCAATTGGATCCTGACGGCAAACAGAATTACGAGGCGCGTGCCACTCTCTTTTTGCAACAGCTTCGTGTGTTGGACTCGTGGGTGCGCCAACAGATAAATAGAATTCCCACCCAGCGTCGCATTCTTGTAACTACCCATGATGCGTTCAATTATTTTTGCACTGAATTCAAGCTGAATGCCAATAATAATTTCCTTTCCATTGCACCGGTTGGCTGGTCTACGGGTGCGGAAGTAGGTGGTGGCATGACCCCTGAACGGAGGCGGAAGGTTGTTCAATCAATAAAAGAGTCTGGTGCTCCTGCCCTTTTTGTAGAAACCACCATCAACCCCAAACAAATACGCGAAATAGCTAAAGAGACAGGGGTGAAGATTGGTGGCGAACTGTATTCCGATTCAATGGGGCCAGAAGGATCAGCCGGCGAGACCTACATCGGCATGATGAGAGAAAACGTACTGTTGATGGTTAACGCACTGAAATAGAGGGGTCATGAGATTTCTACTGGTAGTTACTATTTGGGTTGTTATTGTTGGCGGACTCTGGGGCTATATTGCAGACCGGGATACCAGGCGCCAACAGATCACAGCAGCGACACCGATGGATCTGTCGGTGGAAGGGCGGTTTGTGATTGAAGTTACCCCGACATTTTCCACAGAAAAGGATCCTTTCGCATTAACGACTTCAGATAGCAGTGTACCGCCGCTGACCGTAAAGCTCAATGGAATGGACATAGACACACACACGCAGGAAGTATTACGAGGGCAGACTCTTCGCTATGAAGATGTGAGTGGAGTATTATCCGGGCACAATGAGATCTATGTTAGTGCCAGTCCGCCTTTATCTGAACACACATTGGAGCACGGCGTACGCGTTAAGTTGTATGAAGACAGTACCCTTGTGGTAGATCAGACCGTATGGGCCGATCAGGGAGCACTGGTGTCCGGAACTATCAGCTTTAACCATTCTGCAGACAAAGAGGGCAGCTATGACCACTAACCGCCCCACAGTAATAGAGGTTGAACATCTGACCGTCAGTTATCAGGCCAAGCCGGCTTTGCTGGATGTGAGTGTTAAGATTGAAAGTGATCAGTTGATTGGCGTCATTGGCCCCAATGGTGCTGGTAAATCCACATTTATCAAGGCTGTTCTCGGTTTTGTCAAGCCGGATCTTGGAACGGTTCTTATAAACGGCAAGAGCGCCCAAAAAGCCAAAGGTGAAGTCGCTTATGTACCCCAGCGGGGAGCCGTGGATTGGGATTTTCCGATTACGGTAAAAGAAGTTGCCCTGATGGGACGTTACCAGAAAATTCCCTGGTACACCTCGCCCAAAGCTGCTGATTATGAAGCGGCATTTAATGCGCTTGAGATGGTGCGAATGCAGGATTTTGCCGAAAGGCAAATCGGCGAGTTATCAGGGGGGCAGCAGCAGAGAGTTTTCATGGCTCGTGCGCTTGCCCAGGGAAGTGATATCCTTCTCCTTGATGAGCCCTTTGCAGGTGTTGATGCGGCAACGGAAAGGGCTATTCTTGACGTGCTCGAACGTGCTAAAAATTCAGGCAAGACGCTGGTTGTTGTCCATCATGACCTTTCGACGGCTGCGGAGTACTTTGATAAACTTATTCTCATCAAGCAGCGAATGTATGCTTATGGTACTCCATCGGTGGTTTTAAACGAAGACCTCTTGAGCAAGGTCTATGAAGGGCGGCTGCGCATTTTCAGCGATATTATCAAGAAGGGAGAAGCCTGATGTATGATCTTTTCATTGCACCCCTTGCAGAAACGTATTTTCAGAAAGCGCTGATAGGTGGATCGATTGTTGCGGTAGTTGCCGGTGTTGTCGGATGCCTGGTGGTGCTGAAACGGATGGCATTTCTTGGTGATGCTTTGTCCCATGCCATGATCGCCGGTGTTGCTGGTGGCTATTTGGTTATGAAACTCTTATTTGGTGCAGAAGCACATGCGCCGGGGATGCTTCTTGGTTCGCTTATTGCGGCTATTGCAACCGTGGCCCTTATCAGTTTTGTGTCCAGGATATCAAGGGTAAAAGAAGATACCGCCATTGGGATCATGTATACCGGGATTTTTGCCCTTGGTGTTGTCGCTGTTTCCATCTTCCGCCATTACATACATATTGACCTGATGCATTTTATCATGGGCGACGTTTTGGGGGTTGCCGATAGTGACCTTTGGGTGAGTGCTTTTGTTGCGGCGTTCGTTTTGACGCTGCTTATTTTGTTCTTCAGGCATTTCCAGTTGGCAACCTTTGATCCGGTTATGGCCGCATCCATAGGCTTGCCTGTCCTGCTGATTGATTATGTCCTCACTACCTGTGTATCACTGGTTGTTGTCAGTGCTGTCAGTATGGTCGGAGTTATTTTGGTAGTAGGGCTGTTGATCACCCCGGCTGCAACAGCTTATCTGTTAAGTGATCGCCTTGATCGTATGATGTGGCTGGCCGCGTTGTTTGGGGTTACAAGCGTGGTCGGAGGACTCTATTTATGTGTTTGGCTCGATTCGGCAGGTGGCGGCGCCATAATGCTGTTTTGTACCCTGCAGTTTCTTGTTGTATTAGCAGTAGCACCAAAATATGGTTTGCTCGCCCGTTGGCGAAGAATGCGCAACCTTGTACCTCAGCAGGTTATTGAAGATATCCTGACAACCATATTAAGGCATGGCAAAACAACCCCCATGGAAGTAATCCGACAATATGTGGAGAGCGGCGGCAAAGGCATCAAAAAAGCACTTCTGCGCATGATCCAGGATGGATTGATTACAAGCACTGCAGGTGGCTACGATTTAACTGCAGATGGTGAGAAGGAGGCCAACAAGGTATTGCGGGCTCATCGCCTCTGGGAGGCCTATTTGGATACGATAGGCACACCTGAAGAACAACTGCACCCAACAGCCCATCATCTCGAGCATATAAGTGATACTAACACTGTGGACTATCTCGATGAAAAATTGGGGCACCTTGACCATGACCCCCATGGTCAGCCAATTCCTTGATGTTCGTTTTTAGCTATTTGTGCTAAGTGGTTAGGTGCTGTCGTAGACGCAATTTTGTTGATAAAAGGGAGTGTGAGATGCTAACTAGTGTCTGTCCAGAAATGAGGATTTTCGCTTAAGTTCAAGGCGTGCGGTAAATTTTACCACAGGCATATAACTAATATTCCGAGGATAAAATTTTGAGCACAACGCCGAAATTAGGTGAAAAGGCCATTTGTGGAAAGGCGCTAACTAAAAAAGGACATTATTCTTAGGTTGCCTTTTTGGCTTATGCAGTGCGGGTTGACCGTGGTCAGTGGAGGTCTTGCTCAATAGTTACCTTGATCTCCTGTTATATGTCACCAACTTGAACCTTCTTTGAAGGTAACTGCATGCTCAGCAGTGCCGCAAGTGTCACTCCACCTGCTGCCAACAGGAAACTGAAGGAAAAACTTCCCGTATACTCTGCGATAATACCGGCACTGGCTGGGCCTGCTATTTGTCCGATTCCAAATACAAAGGTGACAAATCCAAACCACGTTGCTGCCTTTTCCGGTCCTGCCAAATCACCCACCAAGGCAGCTATAATAGAGGGTATGCTGAAGGCTACTAAAGAAAAACAGAAGATGGAAAGATAAGCAGAGACAGCAGAGCCCGTCCATGCCGCTAACAGATAGGCTATTGCCTGCAGGGAGTACACAATTATAAGGCTATTTCGCCGACCGATACGATCTGAAATATACCCGAAGAGAGGGCCGGACAGTACGCACAAAAAGCCTCCCCATGCCCAAAGATTTCCGGCAGCCTGCTCGGTGAAACCTCTATCCTGGATAAGGGAGGTTACGATGAATGTTACGTATATTACATAGGTCAATCCAAAGAGAAAATAGAGTATGCCTGAAAGGTACAGAGCCCCAGGTTTTCTACCGTTTTCAGCAGTCTTTGTTCCTGTGGCCAAAGGAGAGCCTTTTCGATGAGTTGGCCGATTACGTACCAGCATCAGACAGATGCAGGCGACAAATAACACAACCCCGCCAAACACCAGCCAGCTTAATTCCCAACCCGATCCAAGCTGATTCATAGTCGGCACAGCCTCACCGGAGATGAGTATCCCAAAGCCATTGCCCATCACGCAAAGTCCGGCAGCTCTTCCCCGCATGGCTGGTTCAAACCAGACCGCGATCAGGCCCATGATTGGGACGTTTGCCAGCGCTGAACCTATTCCGGTGAGCGTGTAGAGGATAATCACCTGATACAGTGAAGACGCCAGGCTGATCAGTATCATTGAACAACCTATAAGCGTTAGCCCATAAAAGATAAGCCTTCTCGCGCCGAGCATTGCGTTTAGGAAACCACATCCGAGCACAGCCACAAGGTAGCCGCAGAAATTGGCCGCCGAAAGCAACCCCATCTGCCCGTATGACAACTCCAACCCTCTCCCCATTGCAGGGAGCATGACTCCCAGGGCAAATCTGCCAAGGCCGAGGGCGCCTAGAAGACCTAATGTGCCGGCAAATACAATTATCCAGCGATAATTTTGAGACGGCTGAAGTGGTAACCCGCTCAATAGTGTCATAGTGTCTTTATTCCTCTCGCAGGGCAGGGTGGTTACGTGTTGTCCCGGAACAGTAAAGTAGCTGTCTTCTTGTTTTATGTCGTCAGTAGCTAGCTCACAATACTTTGGTCAAGGGATTCGCCAATGCACCGTATACAGGCTTTGCAAAGCAGTAACAAAAAGAGGGTAAATAATGAAAAGGTGAAATGGATAATACCTTTTCATTATTGCTGATCTGGTTGCAGTTGTGTTTTATTTAGCGGGACAACACAGCTTACTGAGTTACCGGAATAATAACCACCTCCACCCTTCTGTTCATGGCATGGCTGGAGGAGATGGGGCGAGTTTCGCCATAGCCTACCGCCCTTATCCTATTGTAGGCGACTCCCTGCTGAATCAGAGCATTCTCAACGGAGTGCGCCCTGCGTAAGGAAAGCTGCTGGTTATATTGCTCTGATCCCGTTGAATCGGTATGTCCTCCAACCTCGATCTGCGTCTGTGGATACCTGTTGAGAACAGACGCCATCCTGGCTATCTCGTTGTAGCCACCGGGCAGCAACGCACTGGAATCATGTTCAAAAAAAGTCTCTCCCTTAAAAGTGGCGACCAGCACATCTTGACTGCGCCTGATACTTGCTGCTTCTGAGTTGGCCATAATATTGCGGAGTTCGCGTTCCTGATTGTCCATATAAAGACCTACCTGGTTACCCGCTAATCCACCAAGTGCCGCACCTATTCCAGCGCCGATCAAAGTCGAATCAGTATTATGGCCTATGGCTTGACCAAGAATTGCTCCTACACCGGCCCCTACACCTGCACCAATTGCTGTACCCTGTTTCTGGTTGGTGTCAAGGCCGGCACAAGAACTTAATAGTAATGTTAATGCAATGGGTACGATAACCCCTCTAATTGATTTCATTTGTTCCTCTTTGTCGTTATAAAAAATGGCCGGAAATCCAGCCGGTATTTATGCACCCCGGCATACTAGGAGATATCATTCTATTTGTCTAGCCTGATCGGTTACTTATCGGGCTATGTCTACCCGATGTCGGGTGATGACTTTTGCATTGAGCCGGATCGTCATCCTCCCGAAAAGGGGGAAGGGTGTTGATATAATAAATCACAGGATTCACGAACAGGAAAAAGGAGTCCACGATTGTGATCGTATTCGGGACTGGGGCGATCCTCTTAATTAAATTTCTTGACAGTGGAACCGGCATTAGATAGCGTAAAGGGCTGAGAAAACGATAAAAAGGTAGGGGGTCACGCTGGTCGGCGGTCGATGCGACGGTTGCCTATGGATTCAAACACTATTCGAGAGGGACTTGATGAGAAACAACAGTGACAGCAAGATTCGGACACTTGAAGAAGCTCTCCAGATGCCCTGCAAGCATCGAGACATGGACCAGGCGCTGCAACCGATGGACAACTACAGCAACACTCCAGGTGGTCCAAACAAACAGCCGCTCAGTTTCTGGGCTTCCTGGAACCTGGAGGACCGGCCTCGCAGAATTGCCCTGCTGCTCGATGACTGTCAGGAAGAGTACCGACCATATGCAGGAGGTATTTTGCCGAATCTCACCAAACTTGTGGATACGTTTCGAGTGGCTCAGACAAAAAGTGATGGCATTCGCATAATGTGGAGTGCCTGGACCCGTACCTTTGACGATGGCATCAGCAACGCCATGGATCGTTGGTATGGTCCAAAAGGGCTGCGTCCCGAAGATCCGGAGAACGCGGTGTATGTTTTTAACGGTGCACCAGGCATGAAACCCCTCTCAGAAATTGGCCCGACAGAGGAGGAGGTTGCCGACGGTTGGTTCTACCATGGAAAACATCTGGACATGTTCTGGACTTTTGATGAGAACGGCAACTCCTATCTGGATGAAAAACTCAAGGCAGCCGATATCGATACTATTGTATTGGTCGGTCTCTGGACAGATGAATGTATTCTTAGCACGGCCTACGCAGGCAACTCGCGTGGGTATGATGTCGTGCTGGCAGGTGATGCCGTTGCAACGGCCACCGCAAATCAAGAGATTGCACTCAAGGTTGCCGGCAGCACTGTCGCCAAGGTGGTTTCAACCGATGACGTGGTGAGCTACATGAAGAACGGTTTTGTCACGGGAGAGCCGGGCGCTGTCAAAGGCACAGGTCATCCGGATGGACGAAAAGAAGGCTGAAACATCCGTATTTCTGGAGAAGCCTCTTCGGCACAGCCTTTCATCGCAGGTCTTGGGAAGCATGGAGTTCTTTTCAAGACCTGATCAGACACGCAGAAGAGAGTCTCTCCCGGCGTGCCGTAACCTACCAGAGTATGGTTGCTGCAGGGTGGGGGATCCATATCCAATAGTGGTGCTTCGTGTGCGACGTTGACATTGGCAGAGCTATAAACCGCTCTTTACTTACATCTTGTTTTTCTTCTCTTTTTTGAAATTTATTGTGTAGTTTCGTTTGGTGCCGAAAACTTGGTTTGTTTTGAAACCGCATGAGGTGACAAGCGATGTAAGCTCATCTATACTCAGCTTGTCAGGATCACCCATCAATTCTGAAATAGACAAGATCCCCTCTTGCTTCAAACTTCTGTGGATTTCTTTTAAGTAATTACTTTTATTGTCAATCTCTCCGATAACTGTCACTAGGATCACTCTGTCAAAAAAATCACTTTCAAGATCAAGATTAACCCCATCGGTTAATCTGTATTCAACGTTTCCAATGTTTCTCTTCTCTAGCCGCTTCTTCGCAAAATCTAGCATCTCTTGTTGAATATCGAGCAAGACGAGTTTGCCGTTTTCTAACTTCTTTGCTATATGGGTGCTGAAATATCCTGGACCTGGGCCTATTTCCAGCATGTTATGGTCTTTGTTTATGTCCAGTCGTTGTATGAGTTGTTTGGGAGAGAGAAATATATTTCTAAATGGAATGAGCAGGGTAAAAGCATATTTTGGTGGGAATACACCTTTACCTGAAAAACTATTCTTGAATTGTTTGTCGGCGCTAGACATTTTTTGACCATTGAACGTTTGAAATGGGTCGTCACGAGGAACAGGCGCAGCTTTCTACGTCGGGCGCTGTACCGTTCCGGTTGAATTGGTTGCTTCTGATTTTTTTTCTACTGAATGTTCCCACTAAAATTAATGTGAATGCTCCAAAGCCTATGTTTACCAATCCCGGTCTGTTCTAGTTTTTTTGTCTTTAGAGAAATCAATTTCCAGAGAAACAGTATAGATGAGAGGAGTCAAGCAAAGGCTTGCCCCTTTTGCTCCTTTCCTATTCTTTTATGCATATGGTCGGTTGCCATTGCGAAAATTTCTTCGATCTCTTCGGAATCGGGCAATACAGAGCGCATTTTTTGGAGATAGCCTCTTTTCATTGTCTCTTCAACGGTTGGCACAAAATTGAGATCAAAGACCCAACTGACCTGAAGCAACTTAAAATCATTTAACGTGTTAAGATTTTTGATGTCCACAATACGGTGGTGAAGCAGGTCGTTGATAACCGCAGGGCTGAGATCCTCTCGGTTGTCCAGCCCAAGTTCAATGACTGTATTCTTTTTTCCATGGCTTTGCAGATAATAATTGGTTGTTACATTCCAGATGTCCAGCTTGTCGGCATCACGGATCAACTGGGAAAAAAACAGACAGGTTTGTGTTTCTTTTGCAGGCAGTGCAGCACGATTATGATAGAGAATCGGGCGTATGATCATCTCTTTGAGGTCCGTTTCCATCCCTGCCAGTATTTCTATTTTTTCAATTATGTGGATCCCGAGTTCAGCATGATTGACCGATTTACTGTCCATAAAGGTACGGTATTGGGCATACTGCTCAAAACGACCGATGTCGTGCAGCAGCGCGATTATTTCTGCCAAGCGGAGTTCGCCGTCCTCAAGACCGAGTGCTCTGCCGATGAGAAGGATATTGTCGCATACTCGAAGACTATGCTCTCTTTTGAGTGAAATATTAGCCTGATGTGAAGCTTCCGCCTCCTTGAAGGTGGCAACATACTGTTCAAACCGTGTTCTGATGACCCCGAGGTCGTTATCGTTCACATGGATTTTCATAACGTGGATTCTCTTTGCTTATGCACTTGGAAAAAGTATTAGAGGCGTCCGTAATTGGGAAAGACAAGGGCAAGTTTTTGCTTGATTTGGATTGCGTGTCAGGTGGCATTTATATATTCCATGCGTAGTGGCCTGACCCAAAAAAAGTGAAAAGACATATCCGTCAAGAGTCAAGCAAAAATCCGACCCAATTGCCCCTAATCTATATTCCTTTTATCGCGCTCTTTTTTTCATTTCATTGTATGGTAATTTCAATAATTCACACCTAACCCGAAGGGGGAACTTTTTGATTGAAAACGAAAAACAGACTGTTAATTGTGCAATTACTTTTTAAACAATAATATCAAATAATTGAGTTTGAAATTAAAATTTGTTTTAAAGGAGCGGTGCATGACTAAAAAGAACGGTGTGCATATCCCTTATCCAGTTATGGGGTTTAAGATTGAAAATGACTGGAACCTGCTAATGGCTTGGTGCCGTTATCTTGGATTAGGGTGGCAAGATTTAGCAGCTCGGTCGCATATCAGCCCTTTAACCCTTTCTAAAATGGAGAAGGGTGACAATCCATTGAGCGATGATTTAAAACACGTCGCGTTCGTCATGGGGATCAAACCCGAACAGCTCGTTGATTAGTAAACACCGAGAAGGAGCCAAAGCCCTTACTCAGTGTGTGTTAAATCAGATAGAGCGTAATTCTGGTATATATGCTTTTGCTATAGAAAGGGTCGTTTCTGTGCTCTCTTCAGTAATAATCTGACTTCATGTGTAAACTTGGATGACCTCAATCTTGATTTTAGCAATGAGTAACAACTCACGGGGATGATAACTCTTTGATTTATTAAACCTAAAACCTGAAACTGCTTACAGGTGCCTCACGGAGTCTTCGCTTGCCTGTTTGAACAGGCGCTATTTTTTAGCAGGAAGCGAAGATTCCGGTAACTTATCTATGCGGGAAATCGTGACCGTCAGAAGAGGTAAGCGGCCAACGGGAGACTGCAAGCAATCACGCCATCCTTATCAAGCGGTGAGTGTTCAGGAAATATGTAAACATCTCATAATCAGTTGATGACGAAAGATTTGATCCGGCACCCATTTAGACAACGAGTGCCAGACAACAAATCAGGATTAATCATGATTCCTTGGCAAGTTCCACCGCCTTGGAAAATGCCTTTTCCATGTCGGGCAGATGTGTGATGTCAGGTACTACCTGGATATACCGGACTATTCCTTGTTTATCGACAATAATCACTGATCTGGCAAGTAAACGGGGGCCGTCGAGCAACAGGCCAACTGAGCGGCCAAAGGAGCCTTCTTTGTAATCCGAAAGGTACTGAATATCTGTAAGTTTTGCTTCTTCTGCAAAGCGCGATTGGGCAAATGGTGTATCACGACTGATGGTGATGCGTTTAACCGTTGGCGGTAGAGTGTCACCTTCTTCTCCCAGGTAGTGGGTCTGTGTCTCGCAAACCTTGGTATCTATTGAGGGGACGATGCTAAGCAATAGTACCTCTCCCTTGTATTCCCGAAGGTTTATGGATTGCATGGAAACTGCGTCCACAAGTGCCGTTTCTGGCAGCTGCTGTCCTAGTTGTATACCATTATCAACGAGGGGCAATCTTTTGCCTTGTTTTTCAACGCTGGTACCAGGTGAAACACTTTTAAAGTCAACCGTGATTGCAGCCTGTTTAGGCATGCAGGAAACCAATAATAATGCTGGAATTAATAATATTGCTTTTAGTATCAATTGATTGCCCATAATTAACCTCCTAATTCTATAAATGTTTCGGATTTGCAACGGAACAGATACAAACACTGCATAATGGAAGGTTAATACGCCTGGGACAACTGTCAAATAATCAATCTTGGGTTTTTCCGGATGTAATGGCAAAGGGGTCAAATTTTTGCGTGACTCATCTTGTCGGTTTTTCTAAAAGCAACATATTTCCACTAAGTCATGACTGATGGGAGATATCTGGACTTTTGGAAATCAGAAATTCACAGTCCAAGATTATTCATGAACATCGCTGAGATTGTCTGGAATTATCTTTTTCCAGGAATAATTTTGTTAGTCATGATCTATAGGAGAAATCTGGACTTTGTAACGCCAAGGGCTTGCAGTTGCGCTGCACTTTATTGTTATGATTCTAATTTTAATGGTATTTGTCCACTTGCCATCATTTAGATGGCCGTTATATCAACGGTATCTGTATGAAGTTCTTGATAATCCTCTAGCGATTGAGACAGAAAGCCTCGCTCAATCTGTCCATCACCAATGTAAAACAGCTTTGATCCTAACGGGAAGTAAGTCTCTTTCACGTCTTTAACCTTTACTTTTTCGATAGGTTTGACGTCTTCTTCATCTTCAGAACCAGAATCATCATTAATATGTTCAGAGATAGACACAAACGTCTGTGTATCGTCTGGAAGGTTGTTGCCAACAAATGTCAAAATAGTCTTTAAATTAGTCTCGTCGATGTCTTCTTTGAGAATCGCGTCTAGCAAGAATGGTAGCCTGTGTGCTGTTTTCGACTTCGCAATCAAAGCGTTCAACGCAAAATGATAGGCCATGACAGTCTTGTGAAGTTCAACACCTTGCCGTGGAAAAGAATGAATTTTGTACAAATCCAAATATCTAGAGTCAGCCAACGGCTTAAGTGCTAACTGCGATGTATAATATGAGAATATCTTCTTAAATGCTTTTTCTTTCCTGCATCTTGCGGCAATTGTTTCTTGTTCTGTAACCATAGATCCAAGAGACGTTTTAATATCTGCTAGTTCTCCTTGTGACGTTTCAAGATCTGCTTGCACTTGCTTGTATAATGTAACATTCGCCTTGTTAGCGACCCATTGTTCAAACGTGACACCGTCCAATTTTTTGTCTAAAAGAACACCGTAATTATCAGAAATTTCTTTTCTGATAGTTGTCATTTTTTTGTTAAACGAGTGTATTTTTGATTTTTTATCAGTTAATTTGTCGGTAATGTGTGATTCAAGTGTAACTGTATCATTGTACTTTTGATAATGGCTATACAAACCTTCTAATGAGTATGACAGCACCTGCGTGCACGCTGGACAGCGATCAACATCGTTGTAGCTCTGTTTCTTGATATTTGTCTTAGTTCTTTTCAGGATTTTATGGTGATTCTGCAATAGAGAAAGTTCATTGCAAAGCTGTATGTATTTGTTTCTTGCTTCCTCTAATGAGTTCGACTTTTGGACGTAGTCTTTAATGTATTCTTCAGCCTGCTCACCAAATGCCTCGTCAACCAAGTTTGAAAACTGGAACTCAGCCTTCTTGCTATATCGCTTGAGATTGCTGATATCAGCTGCTAGCCGATCTCTTTTCTGAGTCAGCTTTCTATGCTCTACACGATCGAAGTTGTTACTAATACCAAGGTAATAGTCTAAGTAGTCGTCCTTAAATCCTTTGTAATATTGAAGACTTGAAAACGACTCACGTAAATATATCCAGCCTACAGACTGAGAAATATAATACGGCAAGAACATGCTTTCGAGTGGCGCTGATTTTAGTTCGCCTTTTTGCTCTAGATACAGGGTAAAACCAACTAAATTTCGTAAATAGTCCTTAAGCTTAACGTGTTCGACACTGCTGTCAGCATTGATTCCATGGAATGGAACTACTCGGCCGTTTGGCTCTTTGACATAGATGGATTTTGGCTCTCTGATAATTGTATATTCTTCTTCAATTTCATTAACAGTTTTAGTGAAATCGACTCTGAAGGTTGGCTGGTAACCGAGGATTTCATCCAAATTTCCACTAACGTCATTAACACCAAAAGTATATAATAGGCTCTGAATTAGAGAGCTTTTTCCGGATGTGTTGCGCCCGCTAATAATGTTTGCACCAGGAGAGAATTCATTGCAGAAACAGAGGTTATGCGATTCTGAGCTGACAAATAATCTGTTGACTTTAATAGTTGCACTCATTGCACAACCTCGCCCCGGTACTCTACAAATGCACATAAAGTAGAGAAGAAAATATCGATATTGCTTAGGTTCATACTGTATTTACTTTTAACTCAACTTTCGGGGTTGCCTCATTTTACTGTTTTACCGTTTAAAACAGAGGTGCACGCCTGGTGTGAATTCAGGATATCAACAGCCGTCCCCATGATTACATCAATCATTGATGAAATTATTTGCTCCGAGAATTCTCCTGTAGATCGTATTGCATCCAGGACCAGGGCCAACAGGCGCTTCATCGATTCCAGCAGGCTGATGTCGGCCACCTCATCACAACAGGCATGGAACAGGCTGCCTAGCGTCCGCGGGTCGTCATAATGCCTCTGTTCAAAAGCCAGGAAAATATAACGAGTCATGACAATGGTTGTATGTCCGATGAGGCCATCGTAGTCACGGAGTTGGACCTCACGCTCAAGGTTCAGGTGCTGCTTCGCCATTTTAAAAAACACTTCTATGTCCCAGCGTTTTCCGTATATCCTGACTATTTCCTCATCGGCAAGCTCGAGGTCAGTGCTGAGCAAGGCCAGCCATTTCCTTGTATTGCGATGACGAACAAAAACGACCTTAACCGCCGTTCCCCCTTTCATTTCTACTACAGTGCTGGCAAGGACTTTTGCCAGTCCCGGTTTTTTACGCAAACGCTTGTATAGTTCACTCAGCCGGACATGGACATTTTTGTGACAATAAAGAACGCTTTTGAGATCCTTAGCCATGCAGATTACCGGTATGTCTTTGCTCAGTCTGGCAATCAAGCCGGAAAAGCAGAACCAGCTGTCCAGCAGGAGGTAATCAGCTCGTACTCCTCTAGCCAGAACACGCTTGACCATTTCTTCCAGCACCGCTGGTGTTTTTGTCGTAGCTTCCTTCCGGCGCTTGGAGCCACAGCATCTTTTGTCCAGCTCTTTGGTGGATTCTTGAAGCCGGTTCTTTTTTGCCACTGAGGAGCGAAGGGCGAAATCCAACGGGACAAAGCTCGCTCCATCCGACCAGCCTAACTGCAAGAGTTTAAACCCATTAAGGTAGCGCCTGCTGTTATGGTCAAAAATTCTTGCCAGGAGTTCCACCTTTTTGGAACGGCCGCGATCGTAGACGCTGTCATCAGCAATCAGAACTTTTACCCGGTCATCATTAGTCAATGCATCGTAATATCGACAAACCAATGCACTTAATTTGAGCATGAAGGCTCGCCAATTGTACTTGGGCGATGCCAACAGCTCATAGGCAGCGTCTTTGCCAAAAGCAACATTATCATTGAGCACGATCCCTCGATAAAAGTTTGCTCCTTGGAAAGGAAGCATGAAGATCGCTTGAAAAATTACTAACGGTGTCGTGCCTTTGAGTTTGCGTATTCCGCTGGTATTGAGCAAAGTGCCGATCGTGAAGGTGTCAAAGAACGATGCAATTCGAGATTGCAGCTGTTTTGCCTCTTGTTGTGCTTCGAAATAACTGGTAGTTTCCATAAAAGCTCTTTCTTCCTGGTATTGTTGGTTTTTTCGCAGATCCCAATATACCAGAAAGCGAAGAGCTTTTCTTTTTTTTATGCTATTTTCAGGTGGTTGCTATATATTTTCTGTCATGCGCTTCCAACCCCGAAAGTTGAGCTTTTAATATCAGAAACGTATGCATAAAACATTTCGTCATAACTGTAATGGACCATAGAGTAGTCATTTTCCCTAACGAAGCTTTTGATTATTTGATGTTCGTTATTCTTCATGTCTTTCAATAGCTCAAACGTATTCCTGATGTAGTTTCTATGGTTATTTTGGACACCTATAGGAACTCGAAATTTGCGTGATAACTCCGTAGAGTATTCTCTCCATAGTTTGAATGTCTTTTGCTCGGTCTCAATGACATCAATCGCTTTCTTGATTTCGTCGCCTTCTACCCTTTTGGTGCTGTCAAGTAAGGTAATAATCTTGCCTTGGTTATATACAGCTTCGACTTCTCTGAACAAGCTAAGAAGAAGCTCAACAGCTGCTATAGGGTCTGAAACATGTGGAAACTTCCTGAACATGAGCCCAACCAGAGCATCTTTCTGTTCATTCTTTCTACGTGGGAAATCCACCCATTGAATATGCAGGTTATCGAGTTCATGCTTGTGGTAAGTAACCTTTGCCTTGTTACAGAAACTATCTACTTTTTTGTTGATTTTGTCTTTGATGTCGTCAGGAATGCAATCGTAAGTACACTTACAGTTTTGTTCGTTAAGTAGGTAGGTGATTTCCTTTTTCCCATCTTTCTTTTCACCTGAGCTAGGCTTGTAGTTCAGTTTGATGTCAGTGTTAGATACAAACGTTAGATCATGATTGTAGCTTTGGCATTTAGGCGCTGGGTCGTTTATAAGGTCATTTCCAACTTCCAGCATCTTAGCTATCACTTCAGAAAATCGTTCATTTATAGTCCAGACACTTCCTGAGAGTTTTTTGGCCTGATAAGAATGGATTTCTTCTATGTTACCCTGAAAGTCGGCTAAAGCGTACACTATATATCTACTCCCAAATACTCCAAGAACAGCTTGTCTCTGGCCACTGATTCGGTGGACCATCGATATTCAGCCATGACCGTCCGAACCTTTGTGGTTTCAATGCAGTCGAGCCAGTCCAGGATCTGGGCAAGAGAGCGTTGTGCAAGCCAGTTTTCCAGTTTTTTTTCGAGTTTGAGAAGTGATTTAGTTTTTCCGGTGTCTTTCTTTCTGAGTCTGGCTTGCACTTCTTTTATTTTTTTCGTCAGGAAGCAATGATAGCCCAACGAGATAAATTGTGTAAACTGTCTTCCACGCAGATTGTCCGGGTACCATGTACGAGGTCGCGCACCATCGAGCCTGCCTTTTTGCACGGCAAAGAGTTCTTCGATTTTTTCTCTCATCCGATAGTTCTCCAGTGCGGCAAATGTGTCCATCGTTTGGTTGCTGACAAGAGCAAAGTAGCCGAAGTATTTCTTTGCCTCGGCAATGGCTTCGTCATTGAATCCTATCTTCAGCCGCCCCCCTCGTCCCTTTCTGGAACAGGTTAAATACTTGTCGATTTTCTTTTGCGCTGACTCCGTGAATTCGGTTTTCCCTTCTTCTACTTGCGTTTTCAGTTCAAGCAGATCCTTCCGGAAGGCAAGTTCCTTCTTGGCTTCGTTGTCGGGAGAGTAATAAACATGGACATACAGACGGCGTGTGATCGTTTCTTTTTCACCGGCGGCCTTGCCGTTGCGTGAACGTTCTCGTATACGGTCAAATTGGTGCATTCTTAGCGATGTTGCCCCGCAGATTGACGGATCAAATGGGCAAGTGCTGGACATACCGGCAATTGCTGCACGAAGTTCGTCAACTGTCTCTCGGACCCAGACAATATTCGGATCCACCAGGGTAAGGAATTTCACATTGCGCAAGGCGAATTCCATCATATTTTTCTGGCTGTAGTAGCCGTTATCAGTGACAATCAGAGGTTTCTCCAGGTTGAGGCACTTGAGCTGTGTCAGGGTATTTTCAATGGAAATGACATCCGGGATATTACCGGGTTGTTTGGAGAAGGCCATCGGTTCGCGAGCTTTTACTGAATATAGGGTCAAAAGCTTGATCGTATTGAGTCCGTCGCCATCTTTATTGAACCCTCGCCGCGCCTCCGACTGATTTTCAGAGTAGGTCGAGATGGTGGTTGAGTCGAACGCCAACACAGGAGACTCTCCCAGACGTGCAGCCCGAGCTGAAAAATAACTCTGAACACCTTCTTCATTGCGCCCAACATCCTTAAACAGCTTACCATACACGTCTTCAGTGATTGCTTCGCTGTATGGAAGAGGGTGCATCACCTGCCAACTTTCAAGGCGCGGGAGCGTATTACCGCCGGAACCGATCCAGTAGCGTGCGATAGAAAGCATCTTCTCCGCATCACCCTCGCTGAATGAAGAACACACATCATCATCGATGCCGGAAACCCTACCAACCCATTCCAGGATGTCCGTGAGGCCTGTGTGCCGACGTGTTGCATCGACAACGTCTCTGTCGCCTTTACGTTTTTTAGGACGAGTCGGAACAATATCTTGGGTCCCTGCCTTGATTTTTCCTTTGAGCTTCTGACTGACCGTGTAGGTCTTTCTGGTCTTTTCATCGTAGGCTGTAATCCGTTCATAGACGTAAATATCGCCATTCGGTCGCTTTTCACGCCGTTCACCGACATGATTTTTTCCTGTTATTGGCTTAGCCATGCATGATCCTCCCTTTTAAGTGCGCGTATGGATACTAATACGTACACGTTTAAAGGCAAGAAAAAAGCACGGTATTTCAACAATGCCGTGCTCATAGAGTAGTGCTTTCTGTTTAAAGTGTGCGCTTTAGCCGATTTTCAGGATGTTACTGCGGCAATTTGTTCTGTAGCAGAAAAGGAAGTCGTCATGGTGTTCAATGCACAGGAAAAACTCTCTTCCTTTGAAACGGTCGTAGTCATTAAGTAGCAAGTACAACGCACAATTACGTTGAAACTCGAAACCTAGCAAAGCATCTATACCGGCGTTCGCTGCCTTTTTCCTTTTGGTCAAAACTTTACCTTTCAAAAGCTAGAATATTTGGAGTTACTTTAGCCCTATGTGTTTTGCTTCAGCTGGAACTGGAATTTTAAGCCTGTTGAGTTAGTTGGTAATAGCCGGATTGTTGCCAGCTAATAAAAGCCTTTTTGTTGGAGCCCCGTCGGAGACGCCTCTCCGTCATCGCCACCTTCAGGTCCAGCAAACGAGATTAATTTGGCAAGGCTGCGAGCTTGCGAGCACCCGTAGGGCTTGGCCTTGCCAAATTAATCTCGTTTGCTACGGGGGTACAACTTAGTCGTCGCCGTCTCTTGGCTTTTCTAGCCGCTCTTGCGTTTTCCAGCTTGCTATCTCGATCTTTTAAAATTTGTTTATCCCGCCCCTCAAGCATAGCCTCCGGCGTAATATAACCGATGGCGCTGTGTAGTCGAACTGTGTTGTAATGGCGAACAAAACCGGCAATTACCTTTCGAGCATCTTCAAGAGATAACAGAACTCCTGGGCGGATACATTCTGTCTTCAATGATTTGTGCCATCTCTCTATCTTACCGTTGCTTTGAGGGTAGTAGGGAGAGGTCCGAACATGTTTCATTCCTGCGATACGAATAAACTCCTTGAAGTCTTTGGCAATGAATTGGGGCCCATTGTCTGAGATGATTCGTGGAGCAACATCAGGAAAACGTTCACGCCCTCGTTGGATAATTATTTCAACTTCAGCCTCTGTCATGGTCTCCCGGATCTCCCAATGGACAATATAACGGCTACAACCATCCAAGATACTGCAAAGATAATAAAAAGTTCCGCAAATATTGATATGAGATATGTCAATATGCCAATGCTCATGTGGCTTGAGAGGCTGCACAAATCCAGTCCCTTTCTTGCTCGGCTTGGCGCCCCAGCGCTGAAGGAGCCCTGCTGAGGACAGAACCCGGTAGACAGAACTGGGGCTAACTGCAACGATGTCATTATCAAGCATCATAAAGGTTAGTCGCCGGTATCCTTCAAGTGGATTTTTATCATGAAAGTCGACGATAGCAGCCTTTTCCCACTCTTCAAGCCAAAAATCGCGAGGGACCTGGCCGTTGTGCTCATTACTCTTGCCGTAGCGTTCTTTCCAGCTATAAAATTTACTGGCTGATATGCCAAGCCACGCTATAAACAGTTTGAATGATAATTCTGTTTTCATAGCCCAATATTTGACAAAATCAACACAATTGTCTCGAATGTCATGAGGAACCCACTTGCCTTTTAAATTTCCCCAAGATTTTTTTTTAATTTTAGATGGGCTTCCATGAGTTCAGAGACCACTTCGTTTTTGTTCGCAAGCTTCTCCTCGAGCTCGCGTATACGGCGCTCTTGACTGCTTTCTTTGGATTTTCGTTTAGTGACAAAAGCCGCTGAACCGTTTTCAAAAAACTGTTTCTGCCAGCGGTAAAATACCGCTGGAGAAAGGTGATGTTGATCACATACATCTGATATCGGCACGTTGTCCACCAGATGCTGCTTTAAAATAAATACTTTTTCTTCTGGGGTGTATTGTTTTCGTTTCTTGGTCATGAAATATTCCTCCGTATGAGTAAACTAACTCAGACGGTTGAAAATTCCAATTCACGCTGAACCAGTACATATGCACTTACTCAAGTTATCAACTTCTTTCCCGCTAGCTCCGTATTTCAGCATGCCTTCATAAATCAAAATTACCGAGGGGATGCTGTTGGGGACTGGTTAATAAGCATCCTAGTGATTCTATATAGAATGTTGCTATCATCCCCTTATTTGATTTGACATTCATCAATGTCTCGGAAGTCAACATATTTCCACTAAGTCTTAACTCCACACTTAGCATCAGTCTCTTGTGCTGTGACAGAGTCACCTGGAGGGATTGCAATCATTGGATGGTTTTGTGCAGAACTAAGCAACGATCGAATTGCCCCTTGATCACAATGTAGTATCTGGAAAAATGTTATGTGAGTTCAAGCGTTTATGTCGTACTGCTGGGTGGCTAGAGTTTCAAGGCAATAGTTGAGAAACGGTCAGTGCAGATGGTCTGGCTGCCTGGCTGCCCTTCAGCATAGATGAGAGGGGACGGATTGAGTTACAGAAACCAGATTAAGGAAGTGGGGGTCACAACCACCAGCACCAACCCCAAACAATCCCTGCCTTGATTGTTGCTTCCCTTATTCTCAGTATCCACAAGAAGGGTGCAGTTAAGAGCACCATTTTCATCTAAGATGTTTTCATCGAAGTCATCAATGATAGCCCGGTGCATAAATCTGAATTGGCAATTTGCTGACACTGGTGCCATTGCTATCAACACCCTGCGTCTTACGTCACCACCGTCAGTGCTGTCAGTAAAATTCCATTAATCACATTTTTCTTGCCAAATCAGATTCACCCACCCAGGATTATCAATAAACGGGTTTCGGTTTCCCTGTAGCTCCATAACCCGGTCATTTCTGCGACGCTTAAAATCTGTAGGCCTGAACATATTGTTCTATTCAACCAATGTGCAGAGGTCACCAATCCAGGGTTCTTTTGCACGTCATTTTTATCTTTTAGGTACAGGTCAGGCATTTTTTCATAGAGACATTAGTCTGTAGCAACATGATAATCTGCTTGGGGTAGTCACTAATAATCTCCTGACAAGTGTTTCAGGCAAAATATCCAAAAGACTTGGGCATGCCTTCCTCATTAACCCTTTTTTTTCCGACCTTACCCAGCTTGTTTCGATATATTGTCATGCCATAGCTTACCAATATGTGTCGCCACATCCACTGCACCACATCAAGATAATTGGGGTTTCTCAACAGCATCACTTTGTCCGAGTAACCTGCTTGAATATTGGTTAAATAACGTTGATCTGCGAAGTGCCGGTAATTCTTCGGGGGATTTATCCACCCCTCAACTTCTCTGACAACGAATTGGCCCAATCAATACGAACTGTCAGGTATCGCGCCAAGGTGAACAGTTTTAACCGGGTCGGACCAGGCTATCGTGCTGAATTACTGATGTTTAAATCAATGAAATAGCTATTGTCTGGCCTTACAGTACTCTTTTTATCCCTAAAAAGGCTATTGTAAGGAGCTGAAGCCTCCTTCAGAACAATTCCTTCTTTTTCTGAGACAATCGAGCGCCCTTTCGCTCGTAAGCCAACTTTCTGGTGTATCTTTTTTACAAAGTTCTCGCTTCGGACAGCAATTGATTCACTCCAAAGGCTCTTTCTTTTTTTAATATCAGTTTGTAATTATGCCTCCACACAGTAGTTATGTTCTTGCTGGAAACACGCATGATATAGTTGAGTATTCACAAGCCGTATCGTTTTTTTTGCTTCAAAAAGCCAGTGACGCCATCGTTTCCTGTCTTTTTTCAAAACGGAGCAGAAATTCTTGCTTATGACACCTGTGAGTGATGTGCCGGGCGAGTCCGGGAAGGTAGTGTCTGTGCATTCCTGGCATAAAAGGAATCTGTTTTTAGTTGTTTTGCAGTAAAAGAATAATTTTTTAGAAGGTTTTTTTTGGGGGTAAAAAAGAAAATTTTAAGGATGAAAGATGGGTGTCTTGATGAATTTTATAACGCCAAAACAAATGATTACTTTGGTCCGACCTCCTTCTTCCTTCTTCAGCTGTGCGGACAAACATGATCTATACCCATGCGGTGAAAAGTAGGCCAAAGAAGGACGTAAAGAGCCCACTTGATTTTTAAGGTTTATGTTCTCGTGCCAATGCTAATCACCGTACTGTAATTTAAGAGCTGAATGTGCTAGCCGTTATCCAGTTATTCAGAGCGTAATGCTTCCAGAGGGTCAAGCCCGGCGGCCTGCCGGGCGGGGATGATGCCGGCAACAACGCCGATGCCCATGGCCAGTAGCTCGGCCAAAAAGACAAAGCTCCACGGGGTATGCACCGGCAGCAGCGGCACAAAGGTGTGGATGAGCAAGGCACAGGCAAGCCCCGCAGCCAGGCCGGCCGCCCCGCCGAGGGCCGCGAGCAGGGTTCCTTCCAGGAGAAAGATCAGCAGGATCTGCGCGCGCGTCGCCCCCAGGGCGCGGAGCAAGCCGATTTCACCAGTCCGTTCGCGCACGGCAATGGTCATTACCGTGAAAATGCCCACACTGCCCACCAGCAGAGAAATGCCGCCCAACGCTCCCACCGCCACGGTGAGCATGCCCAGCACCGAACCGAGCACATCAAGCATCTGCTGCTGGGTGGTGATGGTGAAATCCTCCTGGCCATGGCGCTGCAGCAGCACCCGCTTGATAGCCGCCGCCATTTCATCGGCGTCCGCGCCTTCCTGGTAGAGGACATCGATCTCCATCAAGCCGTCGCGATTGAACAGATCCAATGCCCGTACCGCTGGAATGTACACGGTGTCATCCATATCAAAGCCGAGGATCTGCCCTTTGGATTCCATCACCCCGATGACCCGCCCGGGCTGGTTGCCGATCTGGATACGCTGGCCCAGTGGATTCCGACCGGGAAACAGTTCCTGCCGGGTCTTATAGCCAAGCACCACATAGGGCCGGGCACTGCGGGCATCGTCCGGCGGCAGAAAGCGACCGCTTTTCACCTGCATGCGAAAGGCGCGATCCATATCCGGCCCAACTCCGTAAATAGTGATCCGCCGGGTGCGGCCATTGGCCTTGACCTCGGCATTGCCCTGGACTAAGGGCACCGCTGCCTCGACCCGGGGGATCTGCGCCAAGGCATCGCAGTCATCCAGGGTGAGCAATCGTTCGGAACCAATTACCCCGAGGGACGTGCCCATGGTGGTGACCTTGCCTGGATTGATGGCGATCAGATTGGTGCCAAACTGGGTGAATTCGGTCAGAACAAACCGCTGCAGCCCCTCGCCCATAGAGGTGAGCAGGATGACCGCGGCAATGCCCACGGCAATACCCAGACCGGTAAGGAACGAGTGCAGCCGTTTGGCCCGGATGGAAGTGGTGACGAAATGTACCTGATCCCAGAGATCCATAGGCTCGCCTCAGTGTTTAGCCAGCGCCTGGATGGGATCAAGGCGGGCGGCCCGACGGGCGGGCAGCAGGGAAAAAATAAACCCGGTGCCCAGGGCCGTACCCAGGGCGGCGGCAATGGCCCAGGGCGGCGGGGTAGTCTGCAGGGTCGGGTAGAACTGAACAACCAGCCAGGAACCGGCGAAACCGAGCGTCATCCCGATCAAACCGCCGATGGTGGAGAGCAGCAGGGCCTCGGTCACCACTAGCAGCATGATCTGCAATTGACTGGCACCCAGGGCCTTGCACAGTCCGATTTCCGCAGTCCGCTGGGCGACCGCCATCAGCATGACGTTCATGATCAGAATTCCGGCCACCACCAGGCTGATCCCGGCAATGCCGGCCACAGTCAGGGTGAGCACTCGGAAGATTTTGTCAAACGTGGCCAGCACCGAATCCTGGGTAATGATGGTCACATCCTCCTCGCCATAATGCCGTTTGGCAATGGTGGAACTGATGTGCTTCTTCAGGCGATCCAGGACATCCAGATCCTTGGCCTCAATCAGGATACGGAACAGGCCCTCGGTGTTGAGCAGCATCTGGGCAAAGGCCACCGGCACTATCACCAGTTCTTCGGTATCCAGCCCCAGGGAGCGTCCCTCCGAGCCGAGGATGCCGATAACCCGGCAGCGGAACCCGCCGAGCCGTACCATTTCCCCCAGCGCGTTCTGCGTGCCGAACAGTTCCCGATAGACCTTGGCACCGATTACGCAGACAGGCCGGGCTATTTCCATATCCTCATCAGGAAGAAAAACACCCCGCTCCATGGTGAGATGATGAATCTCAAGGATTTGCGACGTGGAACCAATCAGCGGCACCTGTCGTTCTTTGCCCCGCCAGGCGATGCTCAATTCGCCGATATTGACCGGGGTCAATCGGCGGACGGTATCACCCCGCATAAGCGCTCTGGCGTCGCCCAGGGTAAGATCGCGCGGGGTTTCGCCCACCAGGGTGGCCGGGGTATTGGAAGCAGTTTCCGTGCGTCCTGGAATAACGATTACCAGATTGGTGCCCAGTGAGGCAAACTGATCAACAATGTACAGACGGGCACCGTTGCCGATGCCGGTTAGCAAGACCACCGAGGCCACGCCGATACTCATGGCCAGCAGCATCAGCAGGGTACGGACCCGATTGCTGCCGAGGCTATGCATGGCAAAGCCAATGGTGTCAAGGGGCCGCATGGCTGGCTCCACGGAGGCTATCGGCTGCGATTTGGCCGTCCACCACCCGAACCTGGCGCCTGGCCCGCCTGCCGATTTCCGGATCATGGGTCACCACCACCAAGGTGAGGCCCTTGCTGTTCAGCCCTTCCATTAATTCGACGATTTCAGCCCCGGAATGGCGGTCCAGGTTCCCGGTGGGTTCGTCGGCCAGCAGCACCGCAGGCTCGTTGATCACTGCTCTGGCAATCGCCACCCGCTGGCGCTGCCCTCCGGAGAGTTCGTCCGGGCGATGATTGCTCCTGGCAGCCAGCCCGAAGGCCTCGATCAGACGGGTGCTGCACGCCTGCCGTTCCTTGCTCGGTACTCCGGCCAGGAGCAGGGGCAGCTCAATGTTTTGCTGGGCAGTGAGGCGGGGAATGAGATGAAAAAACTGAAAAATAAAACCGATTTTGCGACTGCGGGTGGCCGCCAGTTGATTGTCGCTGAGGCTGGTGACATTTATCCCTTCCAGGAGATAGGTACCGCTGTTGGGGGTATCGAGCAGGCCCAGGATATTAAGCAGGGTCGACTTGCCGGAGCCGGAAGGCCCCATGATCGACAGGTATTCGCCCGGTTCTATGGTCAGAGATATCCGGTCCATGGCCCGCACCTCCTGCCCCCCCACGTTGAAAATACGGCTGACTTCACGCAGTTCGATCATGGCGTGGCTGCCTGCTGTTCCATCTGGACCAGCACCCCGTCGGCCAGTCCCTTGCGGTCAATGGTGGTCACCACCCGATCGCCCCTGGAAAGGCCCGAAGTGACTTCAGTAAACTTCCAGTTGCTCAGGCCGGTGGTAATTTTTCGGCGCTCGATGCGGTTCTTTTCCGGCTGGACACGATAGACATAGCTCTCTTCCAGTACCGCCTCGCTGGGGATGCGGAGGACATCCGCGCGGGTATCGATGATAATCTCCACATCGGCACTGTAGCCGGCCAGCAGATTTTCCGGTGCGGAATATTCGGTAAAATCAGCCTCGATCTCCACAGTGCGTGCCTGTTTGGCCACTTCGAGCACATACGGGGCAATACTGTGCACGCGGCCCGGAAAGGTCTGTTTGGGAAAGGCGTCGAGACTGACTCGAACTTCCATGCCTGTCCGTACCTGGGCGGCATCGATCTCGTCAATGGGTGCCGTGACATAGAGCGATTGCATATTGATTAGGTCCACCGCCGGCAGGGTGGCGATTCCCGGCGGGGAAGGGGTGAGATATTCGCCGATCTCCCCGTTGACTTCGGCAACAATGCCGTCAAAGGGGGCGGTGAGAATAGTCCGCTCCACCATGGCGTCGGCTGCCTCCACCTGGGCCACACTGACTGCTCGCCGGGCCTTGGCTGCCTCGCAACCTGCTTTCCGGGCCTGGGCTGCGGCAACTGCCTCATCATACCTGGCTTCAGAGGTGGCGCGGGTCCCGCGTAATTCCTTTTGCCGTTTGGCCTGCCTTTGGGCAAGATCGGCCATCAGACAAGTTTCTCGAACCGTGGCCTCAGCCACCAGCACCTCGCTTTTGGCCAATTGCAATTGCGCCTGCAGATCCTTGTTCCACAGGGTGAGCAATACCTGCCCTGCCTTGACCACATCCGACTTACGCACGTTGAGGGTGGCAATCTGGCCGCCTGTCGCAGGAGTCAAATTGGCTCGATTGCGGGCCTTGATCGAACCGGCTCGCGTATTGGCTACCGTAGCCTCCACCACACCGCTGTCCACCGTCTGTGCCGTAACATTGATCGGCTTTTCCCTGGTCAGGTAGCGGTAGCCGAAAAAGAGGCCGACAGCAATGATCGAAATGCTGAGCAAATAGGCTTTTTTCATGAGTTTGAGATGGTGCTTTCCTCTTGAATTCTGGCAATGGCGAGGGCCTTTTAATGGGGGACCCTTTTTTTCTTTTTGTTATTTGCCCTTCACCTCCATTTAGATAAGTAGTGGATAAACCTCAAAGGTTTAATGTAATTATAAATCCTACAATTACCCACAATTTTAATGCCATTACATTTAATATGTTGTGATTTTTTTCGTCTAATCGCGGTGCTGACCCGCGCCGTGGGCAGCGCAAGCAAGTGTAGCTTGGTTGTGATGTTTACTATGTCGGGTCCAGTTTTTTGTGTACGCCCGGCATGGGCGTGAACTTATGGGGTGCAAATTCCCTGTATGTAAGCCCTGTTACTGCCGCGATGCCAGGAACTTAAATACTAGTCGAAAGCAAGGTTGAGCTTATAAGAAAATATACCTGTCCCCTTTTTGCTCGTTCGACTGTGTCCTATTGCAAAGTCCGCAAATCATTAAAGTTGAACGTCCATTTTGGCTTTTCCGGCGAGCGGGTTAAAGTGTCATTCTGTTTTGCGGGGAATCCCTCTAAAATAGAATAATCCGGAAAGGTGGCTCGCTGTTTCACAAGGGTTCCTGCCTTAACAATGGAATGTTTACCAACCTTGCTGGAATCACAAACGATGCTTCCAGGTTCTACCACCGTGCACTCTCCAATTTCACAACCATGAATCATACAACCGGGACCAATAATGACATGGTCCTCAAGAATCAATTGATTATCAGGTAAAAGATGTAGAACGGTATTTTCTAAAATTTGAACGTGATTGCCTATTCGAACGGGACCATGAGAATCCCCAATGATTTTCACCCCTGCTCCAATAACGCAATGTTCTCCAATAATCACATCGCCGGTGATCTCTGAAGAATCAAAAAGGAATGTTGTGTCTGCGATTTGAGGTGATTTGTTTTTATACGAATATACTTTTCCCATAGGTTTTCCTTCCGTTAATACCAACTGAACAATTTGGTCCGCTCTCTCGGACAAGGAAATATCGCCTCCTCGCATTCGCGAGATCATGGCCTGGTCCTCCTCTGTTAACGACCGAATGATTCGCCCGGGTCGCCCCACCACCACTGAATGCTCAGGAACGACCATGCCCTCTGGAATAAGAGTTCCCTCGCCCAAGATACAACAACTTCCAAGGGTGGAACCTGGCATCAAAACACAACCATTGCCAATTTCACACAAATCGCCAACCGTAGCGCCAATGATAAGGGTTCGGTGTCCAAAAACGACTTTGCGGCCCACCGCTGTTTTCAATTCAGGGTGTCCCACAAGGACACAATTTTCCAATACAGCACTGTTATGGCCAATAGCGATCCCTTCAGCCACTGATCGTAGGATTGCTCCTTGAGCAAGGTACGTTTGATGTCCCAAATGAACAGAGCCATATAGGGATGCTGAGTCTGCTTTTGTAAAATTGTTCATTTTTTAATTTCAAAAATGGCTTATGGACTATTTTATCAAGTCGTGACAGGTTGTATCTTTATAAACTCAACTTTCGGGGTTGCCTCATTTTGCTGTTTTACCATTTAAAACAGCGGTGCACGCCTGGTGTGAATTCAGGATATCAACAGCCGTCCCCATGATTACATCGATCATTGATGAAATTATTTGCTCCGAGAATTCTCCTGTAGATCGTATTGCATCCATGACCAGGGCCAACAGGCGCTTCATCGATTCCAGCAGGCTGATATCGGCCACCTCATCACAACAGGCATGGAACAGGCTGCCTAGCGTCCGCGGGTCGTCATAATGCCTCTGTTCAAAAGCCAGGAAAATATATCGAGTCATGACAATGGTTGTATGTCCAATGAGGCCATCGTAGTCACGGAGTTGGACCTCACGCTCAAGGTTCAGGTGCTGCTTCGCCATTTTAAAAAACACTTCTATGTCCCAGCGTTTTCCGTATATCCTGACTATTTCCTCATCGGTAAGCTCGAGGTCAGTGCTGAGCAAGGCCAGCCATTTCCTTGTATTGCGATGACGAACAAAAACGACCTTAACCGCTGTTCCCCCTTTCATTTCTACTACAGTGCTGGCAAGGACTTTTGCCAGTCCCGGTTTTTTACGCAAACGCTTGTATAGTTCACTCAGCCGGACATGGACATTTTTGTGACAATAAAGAACGCTTTTGAGATCCTTAGCCATGCAGATTACCGGTATGTCTTTGCTCAGTCTGGCAATCAAGCCGGAAAAGCAGAACCAGCTGTCCAGCAGGAGGTAATCAGCTCGTACTCCTCTAGCCAGAACACGCTTGACCATTTCTTCCAGCAGCGCTGGTGTTTTTGTCGTAGCTTCCTTCCGGCGCTTGGAGCCACAGCATCTTTTGTCTAGCTCTTTGGTGGATTCTTGAAGCCGGTTCTTTTTTGCCACTGAGGAGCGAAGGGCGAAATCCAACGGGACAAAGCTCGCTCCATCCGACCAGCCTAACTGCAAGAGTTTAAACCCATTAAGGTAGCGCCTGCTGTTATGGTCAAAAATTCTTGCCAGGAGTTCCACCTTTTTGGAACGGCCGCGATCGTAGACGCTGTCATCAGCAATCAGAACTTTTACCCGGTCATCATTAGTCAATGCATCGTAATATCGACAAACCAATGCACTTAATTTGAGCATGAAGGCTCGCCAATTGTACTTGGGTGATGCCAACAGCTCATAGGCAGCGTCTTTGCCAAAACCAACATTATCATTGAGCACGATCCCTCGATAAAAGTTTGCTCCTTGGAAAGGAAGCATGAAGATCGCTTGAAAAATTACTAACGGTGTCGTGCCTTTGAGTTTGCGTATTCCGCTGGTATTGAGCAAAGTGCCGATCGTGAAGGTGTCAAAGAACGATGCAATTCGAGATTGCAGCTGTTTTTGCCTCTTGTTGTGCTTCGAAATAACTGGTAGTTTCCATAAAAGCTCTTTCTTCCTGGTATTGTTGGTTTTTTCGCAGATTTCAATATACCAGAAAGCGAAGGGCTTTTCTATTTTTTATCCTATTTTCAGGTGGTTGCTATATATTTTCTGTCATGCGCTTCCAACCCCGAAAGTTGAGTTTATAAAAATTGCTTTGTCGCTGCAATTGTCGAACGGTTTGGATAACCGGCGGCGACGAGACTTTTGCGACCCGCCGAGCTATTCGAAGATTTGCGGAGCTATTTTCCGTCCGCGTAAATTAGTTTGTTAGCGCATTTTTAGAATCCGGAATCGAATTTAAGAATGTCCATCATTCTACCAGCGAGAAGTTTTAAGTTGGAGCTTACCAACTTGCATAAGCATTCCAAGCTCATCACGAGATACCCATTCTTCAGCAATTTTCCCGTTTTCAAGGCGAAAAATTACCATTGCATCCCAATGTATTGTTTTTCCGCGGACATCAAATTTACCAATTCTGCTGCGCAAGAGAGCTTTAACAGAAGAATGAGTCATCTGGTGGCTTAATCTCACAAAAACGCGATCGCCGGATGCAAAAATGTCATGGATTGTTGTCTTGAAGGTATGGGGTGAGAGCGCTGATTGAAACAACGGTTGAATTTTACTAAGATTGGATAGTACGCCTTCAGGTCTGTGCATCATAATATCTGTAGTAAACAATTCGTTCATAATATCAAACTGTTTTCCGTCAAGGACATCCTGAAAATATCGTTGCACAACCGATTTATTGTGCTCTTCAACAGAAGAGGAGTGGCTTTTCTGTTCTGCCTGACACGGACTTCCACTAAACATGAATACACTAAATAGGGTAATAGATATAACCAGTCCTACATTTTTCATAATTGTTTCCTATGATGTTCAGCTATCAAGTTATCCTGTTTCCTGCTCTATATCATGACAACCTTCCTGGATATAAAGTTAACAGGATAATATTCATGTTACAAATCCCTGCACCAATTACCCAGCCTGCTCCAATTTGACATTATCCACTGTACAGCTGCAGCCAAAGATACTTCAAAAAAAATGCTTAACAAAAATTATCTCAATCAAAGTCAATATCTTTCCACTAAATGGCAACTTTCTGATAATCGTACAAGATGTCGGCCACGTTCAGTTTTATGCAGTTGGTTTTGTGTATAAACCAAAAATGTGAAATGTACCACTAGTCACTAAGAAATACAAAGTGATATAAATACAAAAGGTAATTGATATTGTTAAGAATTGTTGTGAGCAAATAGTATTTTGTTAAAGACCTGAGGATTTTTAAGTAACGCGGTGAGATAAACTGAAAGTTGCGAAAGAGAGAAAGGCTTGCGGAAGCCCAAACTCATTTCTTTAATTGGTTTATCGAGAAATTCTTCTATTGCTGAAATGTGCAGAGGTCGTTGGAGGCGAACAGGGGCTGGCTTGGTTCCTGGTGGATATGCACCACCAGTTTTGGTTCATATAGACCAAAAATACATGTTTTTTCTAGAAAGAGTTTTTTGCCTCGGCCGGTGATTCCGCGAACACGTAACATTAAAGGGCTTTACAGCGTTAACGGTATAGCGTTTGCTTGATTTTAGAATAATAGCAACCGTTTGAATGTAATTGTTAGTCATAAATTGAAGAGAAGCAGGCAAATAACAGCCGAAAATGTAAGTATGGCATATGTTGTTTCAAGAAGAGGGGGTACTGAACTCAAGTAACCGTTTAACGGCGCTACATCTGACAAGGTGGATAAGCGATATTCCATCCACTAATACAAGGCATCGTGTTCCGCGTGGACGCGCTGCGCTTATCAACTTTACGTACTGGATGGCTTGCCGAAGGCAATGGTGGGAGCGGTGAATGGCTACGAAATCAAAACGCAAGGTTTTCTTTGTTTTGGTAAAAATGAAGGTTAACGAAAGAACTTACTGACACGTTAACCAAATGTATGCTGAGTGTATTTCTGAGTTTGGTCAGATAAGGAGAAACTGTTTACCAACCTGTTAGACAAGAGGGCGCCATAATGACTAATAACAAAGGTATTTCTTGGCTAAAAACGAGATGGGAGGCACCAAGCACCAGAATTGTACTCACCGTTGTTGTTTTTGTGGCAGTGTTCTGTGGTCTATGGTGGATAGTTGACGCATTCAATTTATGGCCAAAGATCGAGTTACTGCCTCGATTGCTGCCTTTGCTGTTTGGTTCTTTATTCCTCTTCCTGCTTATTTTGATCGTCTGGCAATTCACCAAGCCGCTACCAGGTGTCGAGAAAGGTACCTCTGCTGACAGTAGTATCGCCGATCCTTGGCTGAACCAAGAAAATGTTCGGGCTAGGCGCTACTGGATGACCCTTTCCTACAGCTTCATGATCCTTGCCTTAGCCGCGGCTGTTGTCCCGTTTTCTATCGATCTAAGAAAAGATCCAGGAGACCCCGGCTGGGATAAGCAGCATTATGCGCGGACAGATAGTCCGATCAGTGTTTTCAGGGGTTGCGTTGCAGATAACAATTACCGTGATGCGACTTTGCGTTGTTATGGCGACGAAGACCAAGATTCGAAAACTGCCGCTATTCCACGTTTGAGTTGGATTGTGCAGGTCGGAGGCTATGTCACACCTTTTCCGATCGAGTCGGAATCAATCGAGTTTGTAAATCAATTTGTTCAAAAGAAACAAAAACTAGAGCAGATAGTTATAAACAATGAAAAAGCGCGTCAGCAAGTTTTGGGTGCAATAACCTACAAGCAGCTGCAAGATAGCAAAAAGAAAACACAAGCAGCACTCGCTAAACAGAAAAAGGAGATAGAGCAAACCGAGCAGGAGCTTGCACAGCTGAAGAAAAATACTGCGCCGACTGAGCACAACCAAGCCCCTGCAAGTACCAATGAGATTGCCGCGCTGGAAAAAGAACTCAGCAGTGCACTGGCTACGCTGAAAACGATGCGCGACAAAGAGACCGAAATTGTACAATTGGAGCAGTCCGTAGCTGAAAATACGACCGCGATCGAAGAGGCACAGAGCGAACTGGAATGGCTGCTTTATATTCGAGATCGCCATGCTCGAGGTGACAGCGGATATTTGGTCCAAGGGGGATTGGTGATCCCCTTTTACTTGATCATCTTGTCATTGATCGGCGGTGGCGTGAGTTTGACTCGTCGTATACCTGAGTATCAAAAACAATCTACTCGGGGGTACGTAGGCACACAAAGCGCTCCTCTGCTCACACCAGCACAACTGCGCGAATACCTGGTCTTTCAGATTATCCAGTTCATTTCGGCTCCTTTCATTGCAACGGTTGCCTACTATGTAATTGCCCCCTCTACTACGGCCGCAACCGTGGGGCTGGCCTTTGCCGCTGGCTTCGCCTCCGAAACTGTATTGCTCTGGGTCCGTGCGGTGGTGGTAAAGCTCCGTCCGGAGGGTGCAAAAGACAAACCTACTGGATCTTTAACCGGGGTCATTTCATCTTTGACGGGATCGGTATCAGAGGAGGCGACTAAAAATGGTGCTACGGTCTCTATAATCGGCCATGGTGAGCTGGTACCGATTTACTCATCCCACGGACAGTTCGCGGTCAACGGCATACCGGAAGGCGAATACGCGCTGGAAATCAAGCTGGCAAACAGCCAGACCTGCACGCAACGGGTCCATATACAAGCCGGACAGACAGTACCTGTCTGGGTGGAATGTGCTTAAATGGTGGAAGAAAGTCTTTTCGGAGAAGCAAGGTTCGTGACATTTTGATGTTACATCAGAGCGTGGGGGGGAAGGGGCACTTCTGGATTTTCGAAAATGTCAGGAGGAATCTCATAATGTGACATGGCAGTAACTTCCCCCCACCCAGAGAGTTAACCATGAATATACTCGAGAAAGGTTTTATTTTAGATACAGGCATAGGATATTTTCCAGAGTCCAGAGGTTGCTCACTGCGATTCCGGCTACTGCGTTTCAGATGTATCTGGTTGGGTAAGCTGCATGACTTGTTTATAGCGAAAGCAGTCCGTTGTGTGGTCGTTTACCATGCCGACCGCTTGCATGAATGCATAGCAGATGGTCGAACCGACAAAGTTGAAGCCTCTCTTCTTTAAATCTTTGCTCATCGCATCGGATAGTTTTGTGTTTGCTGGAATATCTGCCATGGATTTCCATGCATTTTGTTTGGGAACCCCATCCACATAGCGCCAGAGGTAAGCATCCAGCGATCCGTACTGTTCCTGGATGTCAAGAACGCCTTGCGCGTTTTTGATGGCTGAGCCGATCTTCAGGCGATTACGGACGATACCGGCATCGGCAAGGAGGCGATTTACATCTTTGTCTGCGTAGTGGGCGATACGATTATAATCAAAGCCGTGAAACGCCTTTCGGTAATTCTCTCTTTTTCTCAGGATTGTCAGCCAGCTAAGTCCGGCTTGCGCTCCTTCTAAAACCAGGAATTCGAACAGAAGTCGGTCATCGTGAACAGGGACGCCCCATTCATTGTCATGGTACGCCATGTATAAAGGATCATTTCCACACCAGGTGCATCTGTTTTTCATATTACGTATATCGTCAAGCGGTTGATAGAGTTATGCAACATTGGTTGCAAGCCGGCAAAGCGAGGTCACATGCAACTGGAAACTGACGCCTGAACAGAGGAAAAATCAGGCGTATTGGTTTAGCGCTCTTTCAAATTGTATCGCTTTAACAGCTCCTGCTTTTCCTCCTCGGAAAGATCTTTGAAATATTTTTTCCACCCAGGACAAAAGCCGATATGCCAGTGCCAAACCCTTCCCAAAAAGGAGTTTGGTTTACGGTCGTATATTGCTCGGAACTTACAGGTTTCACATGAGCTCATCATTGTTCTCCCAGTGTAAATGTTTGGAAGTATTTAGCTTGGTCCGCGCTTGTAAGCAGCGCTTTTACTGCTACCAACGCATTGCAACCCTTTTCGGGTTGTCAATCCTGCTAATTATCGTCTTGCTGTCCCTTGCTCTCACTTTTTAAATCTTCATCAATATAACGCTGGATATATCGTTGGCCGTTGATGGTAGAACTGGCAATCCAAACGGTCATAAAAAGCGCAAGACTTACGGTTACCGGTAAAGCTTTTGGCAGCACTACGGTCACTAAAAGGAGCGCGGCAACTCCAATGCATATGTATTGGAGTGCACGTTTTTTTGACTGCCTGATAACTTCCCAAGCCTCTTTAGGTGTAGTGATGCCACTTTTCTGCATTGCATCGCGCATTGATTCGTAACCAAGCTGATGCCTGCTTTCCATACGACCGAAGGGGTCATTGAGTTTCATAGAAAAATCTCTTTTGAAAAACTTTGATAAAACATTTTGTTATTTGAACATACGGTTATGCATGTTTAGCGAGAAAAAATCTACCGTGATCCGATTAGCTGCCTAGCGATGAGCAAACATGACGATGGTCGACGCTTTTTTATTCGAGTCACCCACAATAATCAAGGGTTGTACAAACAATGCAGAGGTATTGAAAGAGGTATTACCTTGAGTTGTTTTCATTATTTTCAGGAAAAGAAATAGTAGGACACAATTCGGAAAGGAGAAGGCTGGAGGAAACAGGTTATATGGAATGCAAATATTCGGGGTCGGAGGGTACCAATACGCTATCAAAAATATACATCTCTCTTCGCATCGTTTTCCGCCTGCTCTGCCACCTCGATCAAAAAATCGACAACTTTTCGCTTGTCCGTGCCGCTATGAAATAGATCACGGAGTGCATAATATGCATTGAACCCATCAGGTAGTACGGCATCGTAGAAATCCATGGCCAGCTTTGAAAAAGCATCAAGGTCTTCCTGTTGCTCACAGGCGTGGGAATAGTATTTGATGAGTAAGCTTAATTGGTTGTGAAAACCATGAAAAAAGGCCAGGTCGGATAATAGCTCTTCTGAAAGATGGTCACGCTCCAATCCATCTATAATCAGGGAGAGAAGATAAGGATTTGCAGATTTGAAATACTTGCGCAGTAAGGGGAAATTGGCTGTGGCGCTGTTTCGTTCTTCAAGAAAGATGGCAATGGATTTATCAGAGAGAGCTATCTTTCCATCAAAATAACTGACCAGGTATTCTTGGTTTGTATTTTGCGGTGTTGCCAAGGACTCTTCAAGTTCTTCATGGTCTATTTCGTCATCACAATATTCAAAGCCCAGTTTTTCGAGCTCAGAGATATAATCATGAGGGTTTTCCTTGAAGATGCGCGTTACCTCGTCACGAATAATCTCGCATTCGTAGTCGCCCGAGTCGGAATCGTCTATATCGTTGTTATTTTTTTTCATACGTAATTTTATATTGCGAGGCTTGTAAAGGTCAAGGTCAATACAAAAATTATATACAAAGCGGAAAAAGTAAAAAATGTAATTTTAGAAAGCATCTGGTGGCAAATTGAACAGTTATGATGCATTCCTGTAGAGAAATAGGGGCGTTCCCCAAGGGAAGTTGATGGGAAAAAGACCACCTTTGATGTGATCAGGTATCTACTCTATATGGATATACATTTTGGGCTAGAGCAAGAGGGGGCTTTAATAATATCGTGATTATCGATCATTCTATACAATCGTAGCGGTCTCAAAAAAATCATTGTTTTGATGATGAGGCGTAAACAGCCTCATCATCTCGTTTACCGCGATTTGCTTGTCAGGCCGCGCTTTACTTCAAAGATCAGTGACGTCCCAGCATGTAGAATTCGTCATCAGGTCGAATCGCAGCAAAGTTCATCATCCGGTTGGAAAGGTTGAAGAAAGCGGTGATACCCGCAATATCCCAGATATCTTCATCGGATAACCCGTGGGTGCGCAGGGTTGCAAAGTCGCTTTCATTGATAGAACGTGAATCTGTTGTCACCTTCATTGCAAAATCAATCATTGCTTTCTGGCGGGGTGTGATATCCGCTTCATGGTAGTTCACCGCTACTTGGTCGGCAATGGTTGGGTTTTCCGTCGCAAGCCTGAGGGCTGCACCATGGGATTGAACACAGTATGAGCAACCATTGTGGTTGGAGTGCGCTATAATGATCATTTCCTTATCGGCTGGGGTCAATCCGCTTTCTTTATTCATCAGGGCGTTGTTGTAGGCCAGGAAAGCACGGAATTCATCCGGGCGGTGGGCCAGGGCAACTAAAACATTTGGGATAAAACCTAATTTTTCTTTAAACCCAAGGCACGCTTCCTTTATGTCCTCGGGCATATCGTCAATGGTTGGAACAGGGTATCTGCTGATGTTTGTCTTGGTTGCAGTCATGATTAACTCCTATTTTTATTGTTAGATAGGGTTGATGTTGTTTAATTATTTGTAATCGTAAGCATTGTTTTGCAGCTGCTTAGCGGTTCAGCAACCGTCCAGGGTAGATGCGCTACGCTTATCTACCCTGTAGTGGACGAAGGATTGCATATTCCTCACAAGAAATGCACGTGTCGGAATATTTTCTACGTGCTGAGAGATGCATTCTTGTTACCATGCAAATGTTTTGAGCGTTTCCTCCTTGCATACCGGATGGGTAGCAATTGCCTGATTAACTCTGTTTAGAAACACCTCCTGCAACTCCGGTAGTGGCCCTTTCATCGGAACAATATTGTTGCCGTGATCGCCCCAATAAAAGGTAGCAAAGCCTGTCATGTTTTGCAGAAGGTATTGTTCTTCTTCAAGGATTTGCAACGGGGTAGGGAGGACGAATTTTCCGTCTTCAACCTCCTTCTCCAATTCTGTACCAGGCTGGATTGCCAAGGCCATGGGAGCTAGTTCTTCCGGCTGCATAACGTTGAGGAGCCGTGTGGTTGCTTGAATATGTTCTTGCGAACGTTCTTTTCCACCTATTCCGAAAATAATGGAAAGAAGTACCTCGATCCCAGCGGCCTTAGCCTTTGCCATTCCTTGTTCGGCTTGTTGCGGGCTTAACCCTTTTTTGATCCGCTCAAGGGTTACGCCGTCGCCGGACTCTAAACCGGTATAGGCCATGGTTAGACCTGCCTGTTTGAGTTCTCTGAGTTCTTCAACCGATTTACGTCTCAGGTCATTTAACCCGGCATACAGGGAAATTTTTGCGCATTCCGGAAAGGTTGCAGTGATTTTTTCAAGAATCTTTACGAGAAACGGGGTTTTTAAGGCCAGTACGTTTCCATCGATAAGAAAGATTGATTCGACCCGGTGCATCGTGCTCCCGGCTTCATCGATATCCTTGAAAATGTCCTCGATATCTCTGATGCGAAATCTTTTTTCCCTGAACATGTCGCAGAACGTACATTTGTTATGGGTACAGCCCAAGGTCGTCTGAATCAGTAAACTGTTGGCCTCAGGCCATGGACGGTATATTTTTCCTTGGTATTGCATATCTCTGTCCTTTGTGTATTATCGCGCACTTTGCGTTAATATCTCCTCAATAACACCAACAATTTCTTCACATTTTTGAGGATTGAGTGCATCGGGGTGCGGCGAGGCAAATTGTCCAATATCGTTATCAAAATACTGTCCGGAAACACCTTCGAATTCATCGGACAAGGTCGCGCGGGTGAGTATTTCCGCACCAATGCGCAGGTCGCCGCCGGCCACGCCGTAGGCCTGTTTCACCATCTTGGTGCCCAGCATTGATTTGGGATTGACCGCAATAATGGAAGGGCCGGCATTTTTGAGCGAAAGCGCCATATGCCGAGACCACATCGTCAGTGCCAGTTTGCTTTCAGCATAGGCCGCACCGTCGGACAGCTCCGCCTTGCCGGCCAGGGCTGCTGGATCGACCGGGAACTGGGCAGCAGAAGACAGATTGATGACTCGTCCGGATGCATCAAGCAGTGGTAAAAGCTTTTTGGTCAGCAGGTAGGGTGCAATCGTATTCACCACAAAGCGGACGTCAAGCCCGTCCTTGGTTAGCGGGGTGGACGTGCTATAAACACCGGCATTATTGATGAGCACATCAAGTTTTTTGTGCTTTTCTGTCACAGCTTTTGCCATTGTTTCTACGCCTGTCATGTCGGATAAATCAGCTACGTAGCTTTCAACAACTCCACCATCGGGCAGCGTCGAGAGCATAGTTTCTACGTTGGCGAGTTTCTCTGGGTTGCGGCCATGCAATAAGACTGTGTGGCCTAAAGCAACTAACATCCTGGCTGTTTCCAACCCGATTCCGTCGGTGGCCCCTGTAATAAGAATTGTTTTTTTCATACTCTTGTCTCCTGGCTTTGTTGCATGTAGGCATGCATTTGCTTATTTCCATAAAGTATAACAATGCTTTTGTTTGTTGATAATAGAGCCAATAAGCGAATTAGTTTTTAGAATTTGTTGATAATCGAAGCTAATGCTCAGTGTTGATTGCTTGATGTGCGGTAGTCTTGGTATTCCATCTTCCAATCCTTGCTCATTTTTTTGATGAGCAAATGGTTCTTTTTGATTGCATGAAGGGACTATAATTGCCATTTTATAAAATGATAATTAGTTAAATTAGAGAATCAGTTTATAGATTTTGTTGATAATTAATGATGAATATTGAACACCTCAAACTCTTTGTCCGGTTAGCCATAACCAGCAATATCAGCTCCGCCGGGCGCGAGTTAGGGTTGTCGCCAGCAGTAGCAAGTGCGCATATAAGCAAACTGGAAGAAGAGCTTGGTGTACGCCTGCTCCACCGAACCACCAGAAAAGTGTCATTGACCGAAGAGGGGGTGGCCTTTCTCCCGCACGCAGAAGAGGTGCTGGCAAGTATTGAAGCCGCTCGAGCCTCTGTCGGTGCCGGAGACGTTTTGCCAAAAGGAACCTTAAGGGTTACAGCTCCTTCGTCTTTTGGCCGAATGCATCTTATGCCCGCATTAAAGGGTTTTTTAACGCGCTACCCAGACCTCTCTATAGACTTGCGGTTGACAGATACAATAGTTGATTTGGTTGAAGGTGGATTTGATATTGCCATTCGCAATGCCGATTTGAAAAGTTCAACCCTGATTGCCCGCAAACTGGCACCTGACAAGAGGATTATTTGCGCATCCCCGGATTACCTGGCAGAGTTTGGTGAGCCCCTTTCACCGCAAGATTTGCGTAATCATCAATGTATTCATTTAGTGGGCCTTGAAAGCTGGGTATTTGATACCCCGGAGGGCCAGGTGAGTATCAAAACAAAGGGACGCTTTCGCACCGATCATGGAGAAGCAGTCCGGGATGCTTGTGTAGATGGGTTGGGGCTAGCGATGAACGCTACATGGAGCGTCTATCAGCATCTCAAAAGGGGGGATCTGGTGCAGGTTTTGAAAAATTATCCGCTGGTGACCGAGGCCGCCATTTGGGCTGTTTATCCAAGCTCGCGCTTGCTGGCTCCAAAAGTACGAGTTTTTATCGACTATTTTGGCGAATGTTATGGTAACCCGCCATATTGGGATCAGAAATATGAAAGTTTTACCTAATGATAATCGCTTAAAAAATACAGTTTTTTGAAACGGGTAATTTTATGATTTTCGCTGAACAGTAACGTCTGGTGAACAATGCTCCTCCGTGAAAAGGGCGATAGATATCGTTGTAATTTTTTGACAAAGAGATCACCCGTTCTTACCACTGTTGTTTTCCTGTGCAGACAACGATCATTCAAATGCAGCATAAAAGGATATACACTATGCAATGGCTCGTCATACTCGATCCGATAGAGGGACTTTTCGAAGCAACAGATACCTCGCTTGCCCTTATCAGGCAGGCACGGCTCCAGGGAATTGAGGTCGAAACAGCCACCATGGACTTGCTTCACTTTTCCGGTCAACCATTGGTGATTGGGACGGCCGAAGACGGGACCGAGCACTGCAGGGGGTTGGACGAATATGACCTTATTTTTATGAGAAAGGAGCCGCCCTATGATCTTGCCTTTCATTATGCCACCCAGCTGCTCTCCCTCTCCGATACTCCGGTGATAAACAGTCCGGAAGCCCTGCGTAATTTTAATGAGAAGCTGATTGCTCTGCCGTTTTCCTCCCATATGCCTCCTACCTTGGTCAGTGCAAGCCCGAAATTGATAAAGAAATTTATCGATCAACACGGAAGCTGTGTGATCAAGTCCCTGGATAGCTTCCAGGGGAAGTCGGTTCGCCGGATAGAGCCGGGGGAGGATGAACCAATCGAGGATTTCACCGATGGTGGGCGCTCTCCAATTATGGTGCAGCAATTTCTCGAGCGGGTGTATGAGGGAGACAAACGTGTGATCATGCTCGGCGATCGAGTGTTGGGGGCGGCAATGAGAAAGCCAAGGAGCGGCTATCATGCTAATTTTGCCAGTAGCGATGCCCTGAAAACACGGCTCACGCCCCGCGAGCAAAAAATTGTTGACGACGTTGGGCCATGGATGGTCGAACAGGGCATCCATTTTTCCGGCCTCGACTTTATAGGAGAATACTTGACCGAGATTAATATTACCTGTCCCACTGGAATCATGCAGATATCCAAACTGGACGAAACAGATCTGCCCCGGCAAATTGTTGATTATTTTATTGAAATGACGAGGTAATACACTCCTGATGAATGCCCTTTCTATCACGAATCTCCAAAAGACCTATGCAAGTGGATTTCAAGCGCTAAAAGGGGTTGACCTGGAGGTTCCCAAAGGCGATTTTTTCGGTCTGCTTGGTCCAAATGGAGCAGGGAAGACCACCACCATCGGCATCATAACGTCCCTTGTTACAAAGAGTGACGGCAAGGTGGAGATTTTCGGGGTCGACATAGACCAGGATTTCCCCCGGGCCAAGAAACTTATCGGTGTTGTTCCACAGGAATACAATTTTTCCATTTTTGAAAAAGTACAGGATATCGTCACCCAGCAGGCAGGCTATTACGGTATCCCACGGGATGCAGCTCTAGCCAATTCAGAGCGCTATCTCAGGCAACTGGGGCTTTGGCAGAAACGTGACAGCCCTGCCAGGGAACTTTCCGGAGGCATGAAACGAAGGCTCATGATTGCAAGGGGACTTATCCATGAACCGGAACTGTTGATCCTTGATGAGCCAACGGCCGGGGTGGATGTCGAGCTGCGGCGCGGCATGTGGGACTTCCTGCTGGATCTCAACAGCAAGGGCAAAACCATCATCCTCACCACCCATTACCTGGAAGAGGCGGAACAACTTTGTAATACTATTGCCATCATCAGCGAAGGCTGGATAATCGAAAATACAGACAAGAAAACGCTGCTCAGGAAATTGGACCATGAGACGTTTGTGTTTGAAGTCAGCCCATTGGCTGGTAGGGAGATTCCTCTGCTTGCGGGGACAAACTTTACCCCGGTTGACGAGACAACCCTGGAAGTAACCAAGACAAAAGAGCAGTCTATGAATGCAATTTTCGATCATCTCTCCTCATGCAGCATCGTGGTCGAATCCATGCGCAATAAGTCCAACAGGCTGGAAGAGCTGTTTATGGAGCTGGTAAACAAATGAAGGAAAATTTGATATCATTAGGCGCAATCGCCAGAAAAGAAATCATCCGGATTTTTCGTATCTGGATACAGACACTGGTACCTCCGGTTATCACATTAAGCCTTTATTTTATTATTTTCGGTAGTTTCATCGGTTCCCAGTTGCGAGAGATTGAAGGGTACAGCTACATGGCATTTATCGCTCCGGGGCTGATTATGATGTCGATTATCACCAACTCCTACACCAACACTGTTTCCTCGTTTTTCAGTGCCAAATTTCAACGCAACATCGAGGAACTCCTGGTAAGCCCAACCCCCAACTGGGTGATCATACTCGGCTACGCATCCGGCGGAATGGTGCGGGGACTAAGTGTAGGTTTTCTGGTTTCCTTAGTCAGTCTTCTTTTTGTCAGGCTGCCCATTCACAGCCTTTTCTACACTGTGCTTTTCGCTTTGTTGACCAGCTTCGTGTTTTCGCTGGCAGGAATTATCAACGGCGTATTTGCCAGGAAATTCGACGATGTCTCCATCATCCCCACCTTTGTTATCACTCCACTTACGTACCTGGGCGGTGTCTTCTACTCGTTGAGCCTGCTTCCCGGTTTCTGGCAAGGGGTATCCAAAGCCAACCCCATAGTCTACATGATCAACGGGTTTCGCTACGGCTTTTTGGGCATCTCCGATATCAGCATTTTCATAGGCTTGTCCATGCTGGTTTTTTTTTCGGTGGCACTTTTTTCAGCCAATATCTATTTTTTGAAAAAAGGAGTGGGGATAAGAACCTGAAAAATTACAATACATATTTAGCTCCGATTTCCCATCAGTTCAGGCTGTGCCGGATTCAAAGTATGTAGGGTGGACCGATCGTGTACAAAAATGAGGTGCGGTGAACGATTACCATTTTTTGAAATGGACGATTGACCACCTTCCTTTTTTAGGGAGGATTAATCTCCGTTAATCATGTCTGCGGACAATAAAATGCCGCCCTTTGATCTTGTTTTTGGAGAGCGCTTTCTCGGCTTTATCGGCCATGGTGCGCTCGATGGCAACGTAGGAATAAAGCGCAAAGCAATTAATCTTGCCCACGCAACTTCCAGGGATTCCCGCATCCTTGGTCAGGGCACCGAGGATATCTCCCGGCCGAAGCTTGGTCTTACGTCCACCATTTATGGAGAAGGTTACCATGGGAGGGGTAGCGCTCTCTTCGGTTGATGGTTCAAGCGTTTCGATATCAGTCACCTCAAAAGCAGTGCCCATCAGGGTGTTTATCTCTTCCAGCCTGAAGCGCTCCGTGGGCTCCATAAGGGAAAAAGCCATTCCCTCTTTCCCGGCCCTGCCTGTCCGGCCAATGCGGTGGATATATACCTCCGGCTCAAAGGGGAGGTCAAAGTTGATTACCGCACTGAGCCCTGAGATATCAAGGCCCCTGGCTGCCACGTCCGTGGCAACCAGAATGGGAGTGCTGCCGTTGGAAAAGCGCACCAATGTTTGGGTTCTGTCCTTCTGCTCAAGGTCACCGTGAATGGCTAGAGATGAAAAACCTTTTTCATTAAGGAATGTAGAAAGAGACTTGCACTGCAGTTTGGTGTTGCAGAAAATCAGTGCTGATGCCGGCTTATACGCCTCTAAAACCTGAGCTGCGACAGCGGGCTTACTGTCCAACTCGGCTTCGTAGAAATATTGCCGGATAACGTTTTCTTCGTGCTCGGCATCCACCACCACCCGGTGCGCGTTTTTCTGAAAACGCGTGCTCAGTTCAAGGATCGGCTTTGGAAATGTAGCGGAAAAAAGAAGGGTCTGGCGATGCTTTGGAACATACCCCATGATGACTTCAATACTGTCGGCAAAGCCGATATCCAGCATTCGGTCGGCCTCATCCAGGACAAGGGTGGTGACATTATCAAGGTTCATTGTTCCGCGTTTTAAATGCTGTTCAATGCGTCCGGGAGTCCCCACTACAATATGTGCCTGATGCTCCAGGGAAATTTGCTGGGGCAGGAAAGGAACTCCACCGCAGATAGTTACAATCTTGATATTGTGTTTAAACCGGGCTATGCGCCTCAGCTCAACGGCCACCTGCTCTGCCAGTTCGCGGGTGGGACACATAACCAGGGCCTGCACCCTGAAGCGCTTCACATTCAAATTATGCAGCAAGCCGATGCCAAAAGCTGCGGTCTTCCCGCTTCCTGTTTTGGCCTGTGCCAGCAGGTCCTCACCTTTCAGCACATGGGGCAAACTCTCTGCCTGGACCGGAGTCATCTGTTGGTATCCCATGGTCTCCAGGTTTTCGATCATTGGCTTGGTTAATGGTAAAGCGGTAAAAGCACTCATGAAACCCTTTTTTATTGAATTCAGGCCTGCAAGGCCGTTTATATTTTTTTCACACTCAGCAGTGTCTGACTTACACATGAGTCTGTTGATTTACTAGGGCTTTCGTTCAAGGTCAGGTAAGCAAAGACTCCGAGGCATGCTTAAAAGATAACCACAGGCATATAGTTGATATCGGAGTCTTCGCTTACCTCCGAGGATTGTTTTTTTAGCATAACCAAGAGATTGGGCGAAAAGACAGTAAATCAACTGGCTCATACATATAGCAAGCGAATTATTGATATACAATACAAGTCATTATTGGTCGATCCAACCTTCCGGTTTCAAAACAGCCTTCCAAAAGGCAGGCATATGACCGTTCAAAGTGATTCGCCTACCGCTTCTGCGGCTTATTCCAGGTTATCCGGCGACCTGTTTCATGCGTTTAGACGGCGACTCAAGATTACCTGTAAGGTAAATAACAAGGTGCAGATGATTGGTCATCAGGAAATAAGCGTAAATCCTGCACCAATTTTTTTGTGAAATGGATGAGATGGTCCCGACAAGAGTTGCAGTTTTTGCTCCCAACAAAAACGGTCTGTCGATTGTGACCGCGTTGGGCAATATGATGAGGTGTGTTTCAAAGAAGAATTCGTAATGGTCGAGGCAGGTTAAATATCCTATTAAACCGCCAACGGTATGAACGTAATAATGTAGTGATGCCACAGCAGTGAAAGGGTGGATAAGTGCAGCGCTTATCCACCTGCTTGCTGGACCAGTTGCCGGCGAAAATGGGGTGATAGTTGCCTTTTCGCTCAACCTTGAACAATAAATCTAATTATTCAAGAGACGCTCTTGTTTAACGATTGCCCTTTTAGGTAGTTTTCCATCCGCCTGTCGAGAGAAATTACGACTTATTTAGGAAGTCTTCCCCTAAGGCATCCGCTGTCCATATGGCTGCCTCAACAGCGGCCGCTGTTACAGGGAACCATGTTGAATGTATCGTTTCCCCTTCAGCTGTTGTGGCTTCAGCAACCGCTTTAATGTCAGCCTTGCTCGGATTGCTTAACCCTAACTCTTTAAGAGATACAGGCAGTCCAATACTGACACAAAATGACATCACTTCATTGATCTGTTCTTGCGGTCTCCCTTCAAGTACCAACTGGGTTAAGGTACCAAAAGCAACTTTTTCGCCGTGAAGTTTCCCATGGGATGCTTCCAGTACAGTAAAACCATTATGGATTGAATGGGCTCCAGCTAACCCACCACTCTCAAAGCCAATTCCGGAAAGAAGCGTATTTGCTTCTACTACTGCTTCAACACTCGACGTAACAACATTTCGCTTAACTGCAAGTTTGGCTGCATGTCCGTGTTCAAGTAAAGTATCATAACAAAGCCTTGCCAGCGCCTGTGCAGATAAAGTAGGCGGCGTTGCCCCTGTCAAAGCATTTGGCGCACAACTTTTAGCACAGGTGTCTGCTTCCCAATAAGTGGCTAAAGCGTCACCCATTCCGGAAACCAAGAATGATTCAGGTGCTTGTGCCACTATCAATGTGTCGACAAGTACACAATCAGGGTTCTTGGGCAAGACAAGATACCGTTCGAATACCCCATCATCAGTGTAAATAACTGAAAGAGCAGAGCAAGGTGCATCTGTTGCCGCAATTGTTGGAACAACGACAACGGGAACACTCATCTCATGGGCAACAGCCTTGCCTGTATCAATTACCTTGCCTCCACCAACAGCAATCACCACTTTACATTCGTTTGTTGTGGCTATGGAAACAAGTCGTTGTATTTCCTTATTCGAGCATTCTCCCGCAAATGTTTCTTGATAAAAGGCAAGTCCTTTTTCAGTCAAACTCTCTTTAAGTTGTTCTCCACATGTTTCTAAAGCAGTTTTCCCACCGGTAATCAGTGCTTTGGAACCCATGCTTATTACATGCTCGCCGATCTCACTTATCGCTCCTGCTCCTTGAACATAACGGTTAGGCGCCAGTAACATTCTACTCATAGCCGGTATTCCTCCATGTGATTGATTAATGGTTGGGAATTGCACAATGTTTATTTCTAAACTGAAACAAGAGCTAGAGCTATCCCGCAAAAGTGGGGATTATTCCCCCTCAAAAGGGTGAGGGAGAGTGAGGTGGGTTGAGTGGGAATGAAAAGGGGGCGCGTCTTTGCTTGACTCACTTAAAAAAGGGGCAAGTGGTTTTTGACTTTTGTGGCACGTAACGGTCTTGACATAAGTCATGTTTAGGCCGTTACGGATAGGAGGCCCCTGTATCCTCCCTTCTGCAAGCTTTTTTCTCCGTACCCTAGGGGCTCCTTTTCCGGGGTGTAGCAATTGAAATAGCCATGAAGAATTTCTAAATCGCCACGATGACAATGTGGGCACAGGAGGTTAGACCGCTAAAGCTTCTAGCTTCGCGTAAGCCGCAAGTAACACCTTTTCCCCATGGTCGTCAAAGAGCACGGTGAGACGACCCTGCTTCTTGTCCGTAATCGCAGTGACAGTCCCTGCACCAAAGGTGGGATGGAAGACCATCAGACCTTCACAGACGTCTGTTATCGTGAGAAATGTGGACTGTTTTGTGGTGGAACTGGTTGTTGCCTTCTTCTGAATTAGCTTCCTTTTCACTCCAAGAGCCTGAAGGTAACGCTCAGCTATAAGCACTTCATCAGCTGCAAGGTCCTTATCGCTAGACTTTTCAGACAATGACCTGCCAAGGGCGCTTGAAAGACCTATATTTGCCTCATACAAGAACCTGCTGGCCCGAAGACTTCCTGTAGGTAGCTTACTATGATACTGAGCGATGTTTCGTTTCAGTTTCGCGTCAGGTGGATGAATACATGCGACCTTTTCAATTCCCCGGGTTAGAGCCACATAAAACAGCCGCCGCTCGTCCTCAAGGTCCCCCTCCTGTTCCAGCTCCCTGTACAATGGAAAACTCCCATTTTCAAGCCCTGGCAGAATAACGAGAGGCCACTCCAGCCCTTTTGCTCTGTGGATGGAAGTAAGCAACAGGCTCTCTTCATGTTGACCATTTGTTTCTTGCTGCAACGCATTTATCTTCTCAATCAAACCCACCATTGTCAGATTATGAATGGTGGCAAAGTTGATAAAGGCTTTGCAGGTTTTGACTCTGTTTTCGGCAGTTGCAGCGCGGGCGGAAAAAGAATGATAAAACTCATACAGTTTGAGTTTTTGCACAAGCTTTTTAAGAAAAGGTCCTGCCGGCCCTGAGTGACTGCGGAGCTGGAGCCATTTCCAGGTTTCAGCAGCCTCAGTAAAACGCTTTTTTATAAATGGTGGAACCTCGCCGTCACACCATTGTTTGAGTATTCCTTCACCCTTGCCAAGATCCAGGCTAATGGTAGTCGCAAGCGTCGTAATTTCTTCTCTGCGGACCCCAAGATGGGGCTGGGAAAACATCGCTTCCAATTGCTTGTGGCGATCTTCAGAAGAATCGTCAGCAAGGGATCCACACCCGAGTTTGAGGTACCCCATTAAGGCAGTAATTTCCTTACAGGCAAATACATCAGCACCGCCCTCAAGGCGATAGGCAATACCTGCCTCCAGCAGAGCAAGCTCCACCGGAACCGTCTGTGCAAACAGGCGAACCAGAACCGTTGCTTCGGCGAGGGATCTACCATTCTCCTTCCAGGCAACAATCTCCTGCAACACTCCTTTTCCACTTTCTTCTTCAATGCAGGAAAGTTCGGTATGGCTGGTTGATTGGTGGGAAACGCATATTTTTTTATCCCGCTTCCTATTGTGTACGATCAAGTGATTTGCAGCAAGCGAGACCTGGTGACCATAGCGAAAGGTATAAGAGAGCTGGTAATTCGTAGGATTTTTAAAGTCGATTGCAAACCGTTTGGTTATATATTCCGGCTGGGCCCCTCTCCACTCATAAATACACTGATCGACATCACCTACGACCATAACTTTGGCACGCGTGCCTGCTACGGTCTTAATGAGTTGCTGCTGACATTCATTTATATCCTGGTACTCATCAATAATAATGTGCTCGACCCTGTTGGCCACCCACCTCGCGAGGTCATCGCTATCAAGCATTGCCAGCAACGGTTCATATATTAGATCGGAGAAGAAGCGGATTTGCTCTTTTTTTCTGGCTTCCTCAAATCGTCTAAATGCTTCAGGGAAAAAATGAAGCCGGGAAGGAAAATCCAGCTCGCGAAAGATCTTTTCAGGTCCTCGAACTGTAGATTTTACCTGGTCAATGAAATTGAGAAACTCTTCAATGTCTTCTCCCATGAGAAAACCGTCTTCTTCTCCTGCATCACGGTAGGCTTCATTTGCTACTTTTTTGGCAATTCGTTCCTGGATGTACTCTTCGGTTACAAGTCGGTATTGGGGCAAGGCGCCCCTTTTGCAGAAACTGTTTACCAATCGTAGGCCAAAGGAATGGAAGGTGCGAACTTCAGGGAGAGGTTTATTCAGATGAGCAAGGTGTTTTTCCATTGCCTCTTGAAAGGCATCACGCGCAGAACGGTTAAACATAAGGATCAGGATGTTTTCGGCCACAGCGCCAGACTCCAGTAGATGACCAATCCTTGCTACCATTGTCGTGGTTTTACCTGAACCTGCTACAGCACTAACACGGGCATGCCCGCCGCTATGTTCTACTATACGTAATTGCTCGCGGGTCAGGTTCATCAGGGTCTAGACATAATGTTTGTGAGTTGGATGGAGTGAAGAAGAGACCCTTAACCCTTGTCAACGTGGGTTGAAATGAACGTATATACAGTCACCCCTGAGCCATAACCAAGGAGGCAGGTCATGAAAGAGAATAACATAAAGCATACAGGATTGGATACCCATAAAACAGTATCGTAATAGCTGTTAGAGATGAACATCGTGCGTGAAATACGCATTTATGGACCCAGCCCCAATACACTTGAGACGGTAGATAAATTCCTTTGTAAACAGGTATCTCGACAAAACGAAGGTGGTTGCGTTTACCAAGCCTAACCCACAGGATTTGGTCGCTGCCGCTATTAGCCCGAATTCTGATGAGAAAAACGGGCTGGATTATAATAAATCCAACTCTCCCCCCATTTTTATTCAATTTCCTTATTTCCTACAAATTTCTTGCATAATGCAGCTGTATCTTCTCAAGCAACAAAATAACAAAAACATTCGGTTGGTTAACCGGAAAGGAGACAAAAAATGATGACACAAAAAGTAAAAAGTCTGGTGATACTGTTCATGTTCCTTGCTGTTATTCCTGCAACAGGGTGCACAGCAGGTAATGATAATAGGCGGCAACAGGGTCCCCCGCCTGAAGCTATCGCAGCATGTAAAGATAAAGCTGTTGGCGATACGGTTCAATTTTCAGGACGACGGGGAGAAACAATAGAGGCCACCTGTCAGGAGATAGAAGGTCAGATAGTGGCTGTTCCTGAAGGTATGGAAGGCGGAAGGCCTCCGCGAGATTAAAGGCCACTTTGAAAAATAGCTATTACGTTCAGTCTTCCTGAGTCTTGGCAATACCTTGTTATGCTTAAAAAAATTATCCTCGGAATATCAGTTATATGCCTGTGGTAATTGGTTCGCATGCCTCGGTGGTCATGGCTTGCCTGACCTTGAACGTAATAGCTGATTTTTCCAAGACATCCCAAAAAAGATTGATGCCGGCTTCCATTAAAATTCCTCTTGAGCATTTTGTATCTCGTTGATTCTGATTGTATGTATTTGAAATTGCATGTTTTAGAAAATGAGCAAGATGCTCAAGAGAAATTTGGGCCAATTGGTTTGGTGACAGTATCATCGAAAAATACATGAGACCTGTAAATGAGTATTGAACATATAAAAGGGTGTATTGGCTGTGGCATTTGCGTCCAAACCTGTCCGACTGATGTTCTCCGTCAGGACGTGAAAACAAAGAAGGCTTTCATTAAATATCCGGCTGACTGCCAGATATGCCATCTTTGCAGGATGTATTGCCCGGTTGATGCCATAACTATTTCTCCGGAAAAATCCATTCCGGTTGTTGTTTCCTGGGGGTAAAGTTGATAGCAAATACAGAGAAAAAGAACGTATGGCAATCAGTTATCATTTTTACAGGACTACCTTTGTTTATTTGGGCAATGAGTACTTTTCCTGAGCGTTCGCTATTGAAAGAATCGCTGTCCGTCGTCACTATTCTGGCTTTTTTTCAGATGGTGGGACAGTTTTTTTGGACACGAGCCAATAAATCTGCGGTTGCACAGCTTACGATGAGCAAAATAATAAAATATCATAAAATCATCGGCTATATAGTGGTCATGATTTTATTGATCCATCCGTTTTTACTGGTACTACCAAGACTTTTTGAGTCAGGCGTTGCCCCTGTCGATGCTTTTGTCACCATCATCACTACCCTGCACCGGGGAGTGGTACTTGGACTCATCGCGTGGTCGTTAATGCTTGCATTGGCAGTGATGTCTCTTGTCCGTAAAAGACTGCCCATGCAATACAAGACCTGGCGGGTTGTTCACGGCATGCTTGCAATGGTGTTTGCCATAATTGCTGCGTGGCATGTTATTAACCTTGGTCGTCATTCTACCCTTGTCATGTCTCTGTTTATCAGCATGCTGACAGGTGGCGGGGTTTTGTTCCTTTTGAAAACGTACATGTTGAAAAAAAAGAAAACCAGCGAGGCATAAATGAAAAGTTCTCAGCCTAAACCGGACATGTCCCGTCGAAAATTTATGGCACTTGCGGGTGGGACCGCAGGGCTTGCCGCAATGGCAGCTATGGGCTTGTCTCCGGAGCAAGGGGAGTGCAGCCCCAATATTCCTGCAATTGATGTTGATAAAATGACATATGCGGAAAATGAGGCGGATGTGCTGGTTATCGGTGGCGGAATGGCCGGGTTATTTGCAGCTGTCAAGGCGCATGATGCAGGATCTAAGGTTATGCTTGTTTCCAAGGGACGTTTGGGGGCATCGGGGCAAACTCCTTTTGCAAAGGGAATATTTGCATTTGATTCCAGTTCTGAAAAAATGACGCTGGATGAATTTGTAGCTACGGTCACGCGCTCAGCACTGGGCACCAATAATCAGGTATATACCCGGCAAATGGCAGAGCATTCGCTTGCCCGTATCAACGAGCTGCGGGAATGGGGATTTTTTGAATCACCTCTGTACAACAAGAGTTTTACCAAACCGATTAAAGAGAGAAACATTGCTCTCAAAGAGAGAATTGTCATAACTCATCTCATCAAAGAAAATGGCAGCGTTGCAGGTGCGGCCGGGTTCAGTCAGGATGAAGAAAAAATATTAATTTTTAAAGCCAAAAGCGTAATTTTGTGCACCGGGGCCGGTGGTTTCAAGCCAAATGGCTTTCCCATTTGCGACCTCACCCACGATGGTACGGTTATGGCCTATAATATTGGCGCGAAAGTGACCGGCAAGGAGTGGAACGACGGGCATCCAGGGCGAGCGAAAAATGCGGCAGCCTGCTTTGACGGGTGGCATGGCATGTTTGAGCGAAAACCAGGTATAACAGGGGTTGAAGTGCACCATGATCTAGGGGTGGATTTAAACTACAAAGTCTATGCAACAGGAAATGCAGTAAAAATGGGTCCTCCGGGGGCGGGAGGGCGCGAAGTGGTAGCGGGCGGACCGTATGTTCCTGAAGAATTTAAACGACGAAATGGACCTCCCCAGGGTGAAAAGGGGCCCCGAGGTGGTAGACCGCCCGAAAGGGAAGGAGGAGCACCCCCTCCAGGTATGGGAGAGGAACCTGTGGGAGGTTCGTCGGCAGGTATGGCCATTCATAAGTCGGAGGGTCTGGTACCCATTAATGATAAGTGTGAATCAAACATTCCAGGGTTATATGCTGCCGGTGATGCATTAGGCTCTTACATGGCTGGGGCGATCTATACCCAGATTGGCTCTTCGTTGGCCGGTTCTGCTGTACAGGGCGCTGTTGCCGGGCAGGCCGCTTCCGAGTATTGCCGGGGCGTAGAAATGCCTGCAATTTCAAAAGCAAAAATGGATGAAGTCCGTGAAGAAATCCTTGCCCCTTTAAAAAGAGAGTCTGGGTATAGCCCTGCCTGGGTAACGCAGACCCTGCAAGGTATTATGATTCCCAATTTCATCATATACATCAAAAAAGAAAGGCTTCTTAAGGCTGCACTGGCATATGTTGAAGAGTTGAGAGAACATCACCTGCCAATGCTGCGCGCTGCGGATTTGCATGAATTACGGCTGGCTTTTGAAACTGCCAACATGATTATAAGTGCAGAAATGAAGCTCAAAGCATCATTGATGCGCACAGAGAGTCGCTGCAGCCACTTTCGGCTTGATTATCCTGAAATGGATACTGAAAATTGGAATGCCTGGATCAATATCTATAAAGGCAGTGACGGCTCTATGCAATTTGAAAAGCAGCCTTTTGATAGTTGGCCGACATGAGTTGGCAATGCTGGGCTCCGATTGTTCCTCATTTGAAAGTGAAAATGATCGTAACCGTTATATAGTTGCTGCCTGGAAAATCTCTACCAGGCGCTGATCAGCCCAGCTGGTAAGGCGGAAGTCCTGAAGAAAGCCGCAATGCCCGCCAAAATTTACCTGCTCAATGTCCACGATTGGTGAAAGGGTAGAGAGATCGCCGCCAGGCATTGCCGTTATTGGGTCATCAGTGGAACAGATAATGTGGGTTGGTATCTCAAGTGATGCCAACTGCTGCCTACTGAGTTTGTAGGCCGAAAGATAGGCATGGGTTGTCGGGTGGTCTGTGTGTCTGGGAACAAAGTAATCGTGCATCTGGGTAAGGGAGTGCAAGCGGAGCAGGGTTTGCTGGTCGTCGATATCCGGGTAAAGTTGTATTTTTATACGGAGAGATTGCTTCCATTTGCGCACAAAGTATCGGTGGTATACAGGATGTTTTTCTTCCAGGTTGATGGTCGCTGCAACGGGGTCGATCAGGGGACTGACTGTGGCTATTTTTGTCAGGTGCAGTGCTGCCGATGCTGCGCGGAGACCGACGCGCAATGCAAAGTTGCCGCCCAGTGAAAAACCGGTCAGGAAGTGGTGGTCATGAGGGAATAAGCGCTGAATTTCAGCCACTGCCTGAACAACTTCATCCAGTCTGGTGGAGTTGAACAGTGCCTTGTTGAGATGATGACTTTTACCGTGATCCCTGAGGTTGAGCCGGAAAACATTAAAACCCTGCTCATAGAGGACACCGGCTGCTGAAAGGAGATAAGCGGAATCTATGCTGCCCTCCCATCCATGGATGAGGGTAACCAGCCCTTTGCTGTTTTTTTTGTTCCGGCTGATTGCTCCAAGGAGCCGAATCCCGTTGCCGCAGTTGAGGATATATTCTTTACTGTCCTTGCGCAGTTTGGAGGCGCGGATGGTGGCTGCAACTTTTCTTGGGGCAAGGCTAGCCAGTATGGTTTGTACGTGCGGGTTTTGCAGAGGGCGTGGTGGAGTAAATGTTGCGACCATGGTTGCTGTTGCCTCTGTTATTTTGATTGAACAATCAGGGGGCTATACCGAGAAGAACCGATTAGCCTGATCCTCCAAAATAAGACAAATAGAAAGAAAAAGAAAGACTGTAAAACGGCCGAACCTTAGCCCATGAATGTGCCTCCAGGAAAGGCAGCGGGATAGGTACTGTCCTTTTATCTTTTAGGAGGATATGGTCAGGCCGGTACACCACCTTCAATCACTTTGACATTGCTAGGCCGTGCGGTAGGTTCCCGCCACGGTGATGCCGTTGCCCTGTATGACATTTTTACCTGTTTTCTGCCTGCCGGGTTTGCCTGGTTGTCCATTGGGGAAAAGCATTTTCCCAGGTCATTTAAATTATTGATTTCGACACAATCGCCGTTAGCATATAGTAAATAAGCGCTGCTCACACACAAAATGCACAGGCTGGACCACTCTTTTTCCCAGGTAAGGAGCGTTTGTTTGTAAAAATTTATTTCGTGTTTAAATTATCCTTTTTGGTTTTCGTTAGTTACTGATAAATAATTCCTGAAGGAAAAAAGAAGCCTTGGATTGTTCGTGAAGTAAACGTTGCAGCCCATGCGTGTGAAACGGTTATTTACATGAAAAAAGAGAACAATGTGTCGGGAAATGTCACAGAAACGATTTTGGAGAGTATTTCTGATGGCGTTTTTACTGTGAATCATGAATGGCGAATTATGTCCTTTAACCGGGCCGCCGAAGAAATAACCGGTATATCCCGTGAAGAGGCAATTGGGCGCTATTGCTGGGAGGTATTTCGTTCCAATATGTGTGAGGGCGATTGCGCGCTTAAGCGGACCATGAAAGAGGGAAAAGCTTTTGTCAGTACCTCTACCTATATTATTAACAGTGAGAAAAAACGGATCCCTATCGGTGTTTCCACAGCTCTTTTGAGAGACGAGCAGGGTAAGACCCTTGGTGGTGTGGAAACTTTTCGAGACAACACCTTGGTTGAAGAGCTCCGTAAAGAGTTGAGCGGCAATTTTAAACTGGGTGATATGGTCAGTTCCAGTGCATTGATGAAAAAGATCTTTGCAACGCTACCATTGATTGCCGAAAGTGATAGTACGGTTTTAATCGAGGGCGAAACCGGAACCGGTAAGGAAATGATGGCCAGGGCACTGCATGAGTACTCGCTCAGGCGAGAGAAACCATATTTGGCGATCAATTGCGGAGCACTGCCGGATACCCTGCTTGAATCGGAATTGTTTGGCTATAAGGCAGGGGCATTTACCCATGCCGTTAAAGATAAAGAGGGTATTTTTTCCGCTGCAGCAGGGGGAACAATTCTTTTAGACGAATTAGGAGAGACAAGCCCGGCCTTTCAAGTCAAACTATTGCGGGTGCTGGAAGAAAAGGCCTTTCAGCCACTTGGCAGTGTGAAAAAGCAGCCTGCTGATGTTCGTATTTTGGCTGCAACCAACCGGGACCTTACAGAACTGGTGAAAACCGGCGCTTTTCGTCAGGATCTTTTTTACCGGGTCAATATTGTCCGGATCGCTCTGCCGCCATTACGAAAGCGAAAGGAGGATATCCCACTTCTTGCGCAGTGCTTTGTAGACAAGATGAACCGTCTGCGAAGCAAGGCTGTTTCCGGATTGAGTGAGCAGGCCCTTGAATTGCTCATGTATCACGATTTTCCAGGAAATATTAGAGAGTTGGAGAATATAATCGAACATGCCCTGATTCTTTGTTCCCAAGGGGCGGTTGAGCGGGAGCACCTGCCTGCTTATTTATTACAGGGAAAAAATCCTACGTCCCAAACAGATGCAGATGCGTCTTCCATGCAGTCGGCTGTTGCTACAACAGAACTTGAGTTGATCGAGGCTGCACTCAAGCGAAACAATTATAATCGAACCGCTGCGGCCAAAGAACTGGGGATGCACAAGAGTACTTTGTTCCGTAAAGTGAAAAAGCTTGGCCTTGAACTGCCCCAGGTTGATGGACGATATGCGCGCAAAAGCTGAACAAGAAACGGGATCTGCAAAACAGGTCCCTTGCTCTTGGGGACGTCATATCGGGATCGGTATCGTCTGTTTGACGTGTTACCGAGGGAGATGCTTTTTTATTGTTGGGTAATGGGTGACGGTATCGCAGACCAGCGAACGTGCCTGGTGGTAATCAAGCAGATTATCCTGAACAGCATTTTGTAACTGCAAAAACAGCTGATGAAAGAACTCGTTATTTTTCTTCGCTAATCGCAGGAGTACCTTTTTGCTGCTTTTGGGTGGCGGAGTCAGGTGAAACAACTGTGCATGTGCAATGGCTGGAAGCCTGATGCCAAATTTTGCAGCAAGAAATTCTGTTATTTTTTGTGCTTCAGCATGGGAAAATTTTTTTTGTTTAAGATTACTTGCTACAGCATTCGTAATGTTCCAGGCTTGCTCTTGCCGGTTTTTATGAATGTAATAATCCCTTAATTCCGTTTCGACTTTTTTCTTATCTTTTTCAAACGCTGGTTTTCTTATATCATAAATCATGGTCACCTCTTCGGCCATTCGTTACTTTTTTACTCTATCAATCACCCTCACAAGAAGAAACAATCCTTCAGGGTATTCTACTTATTTAATCACTATCTCTTTAAATAACCTGTAAAAGTTGATGATGACCTGTTGCAGAATTAATGATGAACAGAGCAAAAGGCTTTTTTGAAAGGTGTTTTTTCTGTTGGTTACCCGCAATTGTATGTTTGCAAACATGCGACGGTGTAGGGTCGCATGGGGGTGTATGGTTGCATCTGTAGGGTAGCTTGTTCTCCGCTCAACTGTGCTGATTTTCTGCGTATAATTTTTTATATGATAAATAATATATTTTTTCTGTGTATCAGTTTTTTGGTTATTGTTCAAGATATCAAATGGTTATATGTTTTTAATGGAGGCCGGTTAAGGCTGTTCCCATATGGCATGGGCCTGTTTTGTTAAGCGAAAAAAAGTATTGGCATAATGCTTGCTTTGTTAAAGCCATGGAAACACAAGCCCCACGATCTAGAGTTGCCATCACGGTATGGGAAGACCGGGTTTCACCTGTCTTTGATGCAGCTAATACGCTGTTGATTGTAGACATAGTCGATGCCCAGGTCATAGCTACCCGCTACCACCGGTTTGACCCAACATTGATATCCCAACTGATCCATATACTAAACGATCAAGGGGTCATGCTGCTCATTTGCGGAGCTGTTTCTGAGGGACCGGCTAAGTTATTGGAAGCCGCCGGTTTGGAACTTATCCCTTTTATAGCCGGCAATATAGCCGAAGTACTTGCCATGCTGGTGCTGGAAAATCCGGTTTGGAGAGAGTTGAAGATGCCTGGCTGCGGTCGAGATATTTGTTGTCGTGGAAAAATACGACATGGCAGAGAAATTAAAGTAACGCATCCGGACAGCATCTTTAAATAATCGTTGAGGAGAGGAACAATACCATGGCTGAGAACAAAGGTGCCTTGGTCACAAAATCTGATGTTGAAGTACAGACTAGACAAACAACATCACCCTTGCCTGGCCGGATCGGGAATGTTGAGCCGAATTTTCGGCCCCCGGTGCCGTCTTCCGGCCGTATACTTAGCGCCTTGTCTTCTCTGGTATTGAGTGTTGCCCGGTGGATAGATGCAAGCTCTGGGAAAACAGATGTGAGCTCGAGGAGAAATACTGGGCAAAGTTTGGAGCGACGAGGCAATTGCGGCAGAGGTCGCGGACAGGGAAGAGGACGTTGTTTTAGAAATTAATTAGCGTCCCCCAAAAAAATTATTTCAGGTCGATAGCGGCGTTATGCTGAAAAAATTTTCGTATGGCTTAAAGACGGTCGTGACCCTGCTTTCAACCGAAGACCTCATTTTGGGAAAGACACTAATAGGTTTTAAATATACATAGTTTGCTAAGGAGTTATTAGGCGTGAGGATATTGTTGGTATATACAGAAGATACGGACTTACAATCGTTTAAGGACATATTGGAGCAGCATGCTGATATTGAGTTAGTGGAAAACCATGATACCTCTTCTGCTTTGCAGATGATTAAGGACGCAAAGGTTGATGCGGTTGCGGTGGGCGAACAATTGGCTGATATGAGTGGTATCGAGTTTGTCGAGGCCTTGGTCAAGGTGAATCCTTTTGTAAACACTGCTCTTTCAAGTGCGCTCCCACCTCGTGATTACCATGAGGCGACCGAAGGCCAGGGGGTGCTGGTGCAGTTAGCAGTACAACCTGGCAAAAGTGATGCGGAGCTGTTTGTCGAAAAGTTAAAGAAAGTGGCAAGTCTGCTATAGCTGTAAGAGAGAATGACCATGATAATTAGTGTAGCCAGCGGAAAAGGCGGGACAGGAAAAACAACGGTTTCTACCAACATGGCTTTGGCGATTGACCGTGATGTGAATTTTCTTGATTGTGACGTCGAGGAACCCAATGCTCACCTTTTCCTGAATCCTGAAATAGAAAAAAGTGAATTGGTGGACACCCCGGTACCGAAAGTAAACCTGGAACTTTGCAACCAATGTCGTAAGTGTATGGATATCTGTAGGTTTAATGCCATCACAGTGGTTGGTGAAAAGGTGCTGGTGTTTTCAGAACTGTGTCATAGTTGCGGAGGATGCATGTTGGTTTGCCCGGAAGGGGCGATCACGGAAATTGGTCGCGAGCTTGGAACAATAGAATATGGCAAAACCGATCATATTACCTTTACCCATGGCAAAATGCGTATCGGAGAGGCAATGTCACCGCCATTGATCAAAGAAGTGAGAAAGAGTGTTAACCCTGAAGATCTCACTATCATTGATGCGCCTCCCGGCACCTCATGTCCCGTAATAGCGGCCATTAATGGAGTTGACTTTGTCCTTATGGTGACCGAACCGACTCCTTTTGGACTGCATGACTTGAAATTGGCGGTTGAAGCTGTCAAGCTGCTGGGGATACCGAGTGGTTTGGTTATTAATCGGTCTGATCTTGGTACACGAGACGTGTACGACTACGCTCAGGAACAGAATATACCTGTTTTGTTGGAGATCCCTTTTGATCGTAAAATAGCGGAAACATATTCCCGCGGAAAGACTATTGTTGAAGCAATGCCTGAGTGGACGGATAAATTTCAGAAGCTTTTTTACGATATAGAGCAAATTGTTGAATCATAACTAAGAGAAGTTTGATGCGTGAACTTGTGATTTTAAGTGGAAAGGGTGGAACTGGTAAAACGAGTCTTACTGCTGCCTTTGCCTCTCTGGCGCAAAATAATGTGATATGTGACGCCGATGTGGATGCGGCCGATCTTCACTTGCTTGCCCAACCAGAGGTAAAAACGACAACAGATTTTATGGGTGGCGGAATTGCGGAGATTGTTACCGACTCTTGCATCGAGTGCGGCACCTGTCGCGAAGTCTGCCGCTTTGACGCCATTGACGAGAGTTTTACCGTTAATCCAATCAGTTGTGAAGGGTGTGGTGTGTGTGTTGATATGTGTCCTGAAGGTGCTATCGACTTTCCGCCCCAGAAATGCGGGGAATGGTTCATTTCAGATTCACGTTTTGGGCCTATGGTGCATGCACGGCTTGGCATTGCTGAAGAAAATTCAGGCAAACTTGTCAGTCTGATCCGTAAGGAGGCCAGAGAGCTCGCAGAACAAAAAGGACACGACCTTTTGATCACTGATGGCCCTCCAGGTATCGGATGCCCTGTTATTGCTTCAATAAGTGGGGCTACTGCTTTGGTTATTGTCGTTGAACCTACTGTTTCCGGTATTCATGATATGTTGCGGGTGGCTGAGCTGGCTAAACATTTTCAGATACCAGGTATGGTTTTGGTAAATAAATTTGATTTAAATCAAGAGCTAACTGCGTCAATTGAGCAGGAAGCGGCCAAGCTGAATATGAAGGTACTTGGTAGGGTACCGTTTGATACGATTTTTGTAAAATCAATGGTCAAGGGCGTTAACATTTTTGAATATGAAGAAGATTCTCCGACCCTGCAGGCTGTAAGGGGTATTTGGGAGAAAATAGTGAATGCACCGGTGCTCAACAATATGGGTGTGGTGGACTTAAAGGCAACAATTCAATAATAATAAAAAAAGTAAAAGGAAAAAAAATGGTGATGATGAGAGTAGCAATTCCCTCGAATGGTGATGGCGGTTTAGATGGCACCCGTGCCGGTCACTTTGGCCATTGCGATGTCTTTACCTTTGTTGATGTCGAAAACGGGGAAATAAAAGAAGTCTCAACTCTTCCTAATAAGGAGCATGTTCAAGGCGGATGTATGGTCCCGGTTAACCTGCTGGCAGATAATAACGTTAATGCTCTTGTTGTAGGTGGTATAGGCATGCGTCCATTGGCAGGATTTCGTCAGGTTGGAATTGAAGTGTATCATGATGCTGTTCGAGCGGAGATCAAACCCGTAGTTGACGATTTCTTAGCGGGCAAGCTTCCCAAGATTACCGACAACGATGTTTGCGGTGGTGGTGGTCAATAATTTGCTTTGACCCGTCCGGTAAATAAAATGCTTTTGTATTAATTTCAGGGTTTCTCCTACCTCGAAACGCTTGTTTCTTTTCTGAATGTACTGACATTTTACCGGACGGGTCATTTTTTTTTGGAGATAATAAAATGAAGATAGCAATAACTGCAAAAGGTGATACTTTGGACAGCGAAGTGGATCCTCGATTCGGCAGAGCACGTTATATTATGATTGTTGATACTGATTCAATGGCTTTTGAAGCAGTAGATAACACCGTCAATATTAATGCTTTTAAGGGTGCTGGGATTCAGGCTGCAAGCATGGTGAGCGATAAGGGAGCGGAAGTGCTGCTTACCGGCTATTGCGGCCCTAAAGCCTTTCAGACCATTAGTGCGGCAGGGGTTAAGGTTGTCAGCGATATTTCTGGTACCGTTGCCCAGGCTGTTGAGAAAATGAAAAGCGGCGATGTGACCTACACGGATAGTCCCAATGCCGATGGCCATTGGTAAGCAATGCCTGTTGGACTCGAGTAACGGTAACAATGGGTACCGTAGTTTATTGTACCGTCGTGATTGAAGAGGAATGTGTAGTACATGAATGACGAACAGTTTAACGCTATGGTTGATTCAATCCAGGAACAAGTGTTTGAGGATGCCAAAGATGCGTATGGTGTAGTTGGATTTGATCGCTGGCGTAACCCACGTTTTCACGGAAGAATGGAAGATGCCGATGTTCAAGGGCGTATTACCGGAAGCTGTGGGGATACGATGGAAATGTTTTTGAAAATTGAAGAAGATCGTGTCACCGACGCCTCGTATGCCACAGATGGTTGCGGATCAAGTAATGTCTGCGGTTCCTTTGCCGCGGAAATCGCTATCGGTAAGACCGTGGAAGAAATTTTTGACTTGACCGGTGAGGATGTACTCAACAAGATCGGTCAATTTCCTGAGCAGGAAGAGCATTGCGCCTATCTGGCAATAAAGACGGTTCAGGATGCCGTTAATAACTATATGGTCAAGAAGGTACAGTCTAGCTGATTACCCCGACCATGCAGGGAGAAGCAACTTTAAGATTGTTGCTGCTTCTTACGGCTGTCTTGCATAATTGTCAGCCCGTATTTCGCACGAACACTTTGTCATTTTTGAAAAGTTGATTTTTAATCCTCCACCGACCGGTAAACTCACTGTCGCGGCAGCCGGCTGTCTCTAGCAGCGTAGGGCCGGTGGAGATGTCTGCTCACCAGGGCATGAGGCCGGCAAAGGCACAACGGAAACATCCGCAAACGGGGAACACTCTCTTTTATCGTAAAGAAAAGGTGTGTTATACCCCTTTTCTTTTTTATTGTATTCCCTCTTTTGATCAAGCAATTTTATCGCCTTGCCGCACCCGTCAACATTGTTTAAATCTGTACCAATTGGCCGGTTTCCCTGGTCGAATATCCGCCCATGGATTCCAGTGTTTGTTGAAAGGGTTCGGAATTGATGATGGCAAGCAAGGTTTGAATCATCGGTAACTCCAAATAGGCCTCATCAATGAGCAGATCATATCGTTCCTCAGTCACTGGAATAAAGTCGAGTTCCAGGGCTTTGGCAGCACTCATTATTCCCAGTCCCATATCTGCTTTTCCTGAAAGAACGGCTACAGCCACCGCCATGTGCGTATATTCATCATGGTCGTACCCCTGGATATCGTCGGAATCGATGTCGTTTTTGTCGAGTTCGTAATCCAACAGGACTCTGGTGCCGGAACCCGCCTGCCGGTTGATAAAGGTAACATCATCACGAACTAGGTCCGAAATGGTCTGGATAGCTTTAGGATTGCCTTTTTTGATGATAAATCCCTGTTGTCGATGAGCCAGGGTGAAGAGTGAGATTTTACGATCTGCGAGATATTTGTTAATAAAGGCAGTATTATACGTTCCGCTTTCCGGATCGAGTAGATGTGATCCTGCGATATGGGTCATGGATTTCTGCATTGCCATGATGCCGCCCAGCGACCCTACATGGGTGGAGGCCAGGTAATAGGCTGGATTGTGTTGTTGGAGCGAATCTCTGAGTAGATCAAGGCTTAAATCATGGCTACCTGTGCTGAGTATGGTCCGCTCGATTGCTTGTTTGGGTTGGAGCAGCTCAAGCTCAGCCAGACTGCCGCGGGATTCACCCTCTGAGGCTGCATCGATGTGGAGCATGGCATTGGCCCGAGTGAGAGTGGTTATGGCGCCGGACCCTTTTTTCAGGGGAACGGCCACGTAACTGTCCCCAATTTTCCCTGTTATCATGCGCCTGAACTCTTCGATGCCGCTTTGCGAGGGAATATCCTTGGCAAGGATGGCGGGAACGCAAACCGGTTCCGGCAGCGTTATTCCCTGCATCTGTGCAAGCAGTGGCATCACAAATTGCTCAAAGGCAATGATGGCCGAAACCGGGTAACCGGGAATCCCAACAACCGGCTTGTTGGTGACTGTGGCCAGGATGGTCGGTTTGCCGGGCATAATGGTTACGCCGTGAACCAGTATTTCTCCAAGATCATCTATGATTTGGGCGGTATAGTCGGCGCTGCCCGCTGATGAACCGGCATTGACCACCAGCATGTCGGTATCTGTTTCCAGAAGGCTTTGAATGTGGTTTTTTAAGGTTTCGTAGTCATCGGCTACAATGTCAGTGACCCGGACGGTAGCTCCGGCCTTTTCCGCAAGGCCGGCGAGTACCGCCGAGTTAGATTCAATGGTTTTACCTGGTGGAGGGGTCTGGACTGAATCTGTGAGTGGGATAAGTTCCGAACCTGTTGGGATAATCGTAATCACCGGCTTTCTGCGTACTTCTACAGTGGTGCAGCCGGCGGTGATCATGGCTGCTATGTCGGCAGGTTGAATTTGGTGGCCGGTGGGGAAAAGCAGCTCCGTGGCAACAATATCTTCCCCTACTTTACGTACGTGTTGCCAGGGAAATACAGGTTCTCGGATGACTGCTGTGGTGTTGTCGCTGTCCAGAAGGATGTTTTCCACCATGATCACTGCGTTTTTATCAGGTGGCAGAGGGTGCCCTGTATTGATCAAGGCTGCCTGTCCGCCGGCTATATCAAGAGAAACCGGGTTGTCATCGGCAGCGATAAAGGTGTCGGCAGCAACCACTGCGATACCGTCCATGGCGGCAGAATGAAAAGAGGGGGCTGATAGCCTGGCAATGATCGGAGCAGCTGTTATGCGACCGCAGCTATCTTTGACAGGAATGGTTTCCGTATGTGTTGTTAAGCTGGTAAAGTGAGACCAGAAAATGTTCTGTGCGTTTTTTCTGGATTGCATATTCAGGTAAATATTTCGTTTCATGACAGCTCCGGCTGTTGTGATAGTGTTTCTTGGGAAGAGGTAGCCTGCGTTTTTGATTGTTGGTGAAAGGGATGCAGGTGCTCTTCAGTTGGTGCATTAATGGCTATCTTGAATAATTGCTAATTCGTCCAACTTCTTTGTTCCATCCAAAATTTTATCCTCGGAATATGGGTATATGCCTGTGGTAAAATTTTAGATGCGCCTCGAATTTGAACGAATTTTCTAATTATTCAAGACACCCTAATGCCGTATCGCCAATTAAGGAAAAAGCAGTATCGTTGCCTCTACTCCTTTGTCTAACCCTTCAACATCACGGCCAATGGTCAACAGGCCATCAGCCTGTACCAAGGGTTTAAGCAGGCCGGATTTACCATAAATAGGCGTGGCAAGGGGAGGTGCATCCTCGGGTTGGGGAGTTAATTGCACCCTAACGTACTCTTCTCGGCCAATGGTTGATGGAATTTGCTGGCCCGTGATTGCCCGGATTGCCTGGAGCCCCATTGTACAGGGCCGTCCTTGGAACTTATGCAGCAGAGGACGGACAAACAGGTAGAAAACAACCATTGCTGAGGCCACATGGCCTGGTAGGCCAAACAAGGCTTGGTTCCCCAGACTGGCAAGAATAGTGGGCTTTCCCGGCCGAATGGATACTCCGTGAGCCAGTACCCTGGTCTGCGGTATTTGTTCTAGGACCTGTAAGGTGAAATCTCTTCGGCCCACGGAACTGCCACCGGAAAGGAGGAGCACATCCGCCTCTTCAAGTGCTTTTATGCAGGCTTCTTTCATGGTGTTGAGGTCGTCGCCGATGATACCAAGAGGGAGAGGTATACCACCCGCCTCTGTAACAAGTGCAGCCAGGGTGGTTGAATTGATATCGCGTATCTGTCCCGGACCAGGCTGCCGGTTAGGTTGTACAAGCTCGTCACCGGTTGATATGATGGCCACCCGTGGTTGGCGGTACACCGGAATCGATGTAATTCCAAGCCCGGCAAGAACACCAAGGTCTGCTGGACGAAGTTTTCTTCCCTGTTGCAGAACAGCGGCTCCTTCCTGATAATCTTCCCCGGCGCGAATGGTATTTTGTCCCGGAGCTACCGGACGAAAAATTTCTACGGTTTGCTCGTCAAGCTGGTGGGTATATTCCACCATAACCACACCATCACCTTTTTGGGGTAGCTCACCGCCCGTCCAGATACGAAGAGCCTGGCCGGGGCGAAGGGTGTATTGTCTGCCGGAACTGCCCATGGCTATTTCGCCTATCACATTCAGCAGTGCCGGCTCTGACTCAGAGCAGCCAAAGGTATCCTTGGCTCTTACCGCATATCCATCCATGGTGGACCTGGAAAAGGGTGGCAGGTTGTCTCCAGCCAGGATGTCAGTGCCCAGGACACGTTGGTGACCATCTGCGAGCGTTACTTTTTCTGTTGCAATGGGAAGAAATTGTTCAAAAAGCCCGGTGAATTCACTGGAGCTGATAAGCTTGAAAAAACCTTTCATAAGTATATTGATTGCTGTTGTTTTTTGAGGAAAAACGGGCTTGAGCCGTGAAAACTGCCAGGGCGCTGTTTACATTTTACCTGCAGATTGTTGCAGGGTCTTAGTGGTCGCGTTATGCCGGTTACAAATATGATGGGGTATGTGGTTACATCTTTTGAACGTCGTTTTTGCATTAAAAGGGATAAGCCATAAACAGTTCTTCTTTTTTACTGAGAGGAATCGTTTTTTGCAACCATTTCCAATGAATCCGATTAGCCGGGATTGCTCATCAGTTCAGAGGGAATCAGGAGCAAAGTTTTTAGCAATCTATGGTAGATGTTTCTATTCATTGCCAAAATACTGAAGAAAATGATGCGAATCAGCTGACCGTTAGCGAACAGGGAAAAAATATGCAATTCCACCTGAGGGCGCATCACATAATGAAACGGTAGGCAGGTGAGTAAGGCAACCAGCTGTTCAGGAGGATTTCGGTTTAGGGGTGAGTAGCCGGCATATAGTCAAAAGTGTTGTGTTTGAGATCAATCTGGGCCCAGTTGTTGTGCAGTGGTGAAGGGATGCCAAGTAACAGTTTGACAGCTTCGCATGCCTGAAGACTGGCGATGGTTGCTACTGTAAAGGAGAGGACAGAGGGGGGACTTTGCTCAGCAGATTGGTTTGTTTTAGCAGGGAAGATGGCTGCTGCAAGGTTGAACCCGGGAAGCTGGACTCCGAGTTGTCCGTACCAGCTTGTCACGGCTCCATGGACGAGGGGAATGGCAAGCGTGTTGCAGAGATCTGAGAGATGAAATCGGGTTTCTATGCTGTCCAAACAATCGATAACCACACCTATGTCGTGTTTCTTTTTCGGTAAGTGATCTCTATAGTCAAAAGGAATCGCTTTTGGTATACACCCTGTGCCCATATCCAGAATACGTTGCGCAGCCACTTCTGCTTTGTTTTTGCCTTGCGTGGAGTTAAGAGCGTTAATCTGGCGGTTGCAGTTGCTGGGACTGAATGTGTCGGGGTCGTAAATGGTCAGCCAGCCAATGCCGATACGGGCAAGTTCTTCTATAACATAGCCGCCAAGTCCGCCGCATCCGATAACAGCGATATGGCTGCTTGTGAGTATTTGCTGTTGTGCTGCCGTGAGAGCTTCACTGTTTCTTGAAAGTGTTTTCGGAAAAATGCTCGCCATGTCTTTCTCTGGTTATAATTTTATATCCTCCACATATTACTCAATTTAACCAAACTAAAAGTAATATGTAAGGGTGTCAAGCAAATGGTGGGCATAGCGTTTTTCGCGATGAGAGAGTTGCGAGAGCTGTTACCTGTGCAGAAGAGTGTTGCTTATGGTCATTTATGGTTGTTTTTAAAGAAAAAAAGTTAGTTGTTGCTTTTTGGTATTGACTTGTGGGCAATGGAATGACCAATATATGACAGCAATTATATCGAAACAGGCTGGGAGAAACAATGAGTAAGTTGATGACAACCAGAGAAGTGGCGGCATTTCTCAATGTTAATGAAAAAATGATTTATACTTTGGTGGCAGACAAGGAACTACCTGCGACTAAAGTGACTGGAAAATGGCTCTTTCCTCAACATTTGGTTGAGCAGTGGGTGGACAATAATACCACCAATTTTCCCAAGCAGGCTGGACAGCTGCCTGCAGGCAAAGGAGTCATAATCCTTGCTGGTAGTAATGATTTATTGCTGGACCAGGTTATTGCCATGTTTAACGCCTCAATGAAAGGGTGTTTGGCCGTATTTGCAAATGTCGGCAGTATGGGGGGGATCCATGCCTTGCGCCAGGGGCTGTGTCATATTGCTTCCAGCCATCTGGTGCAGGATGACGATAGTGATTACAATTTTCAATTTGCTTTTGAAGAGTTAAAGGCAATGCCGGTGGTTGTTAATTTTTGTAAACGGCAACAGGGGTTGCTTTTTAAAAAGGACAATCCGCTGGGTATTCATGAAGTCGCAGATTTGGGCCGAAAAGGTGTGCGTCTTGTTAATCGTCCTCTTGGGACTGGAACGCGTCTTCTTCTTGATAACGAATTGAAAAAGAGGAATATGGCCGGGGAAAAAATTTCCGGCTACGATTACGAAGTTGCCAAGCACCTCGATGTAGGTTTGGAAATTTTAGCAGGGCGTGCAGACGTCGGCCCTGGGATAGAAGCTGTCGCCGGTGCACTGGATCTCGGTTTTTTGCCGCTGCGCTGGGAACGATTTGATTTTTTAATTTCCCGTCATCTTTTTTTTGAAAAACCCATCCAGCACTTCCTCGGACTTTTGGAGCAGGATGAATTTCAAAAAGCGGTCACGCAAAAGGTGGGCTACGATATAAATCTATCTGGAAAAATGGTATTTCAAGTTGATGGGTGATAATGCTCATTTGTTCATTGGTATATAATTAAAAATAGGAGAAAGAATGAAAAAAATAACAGGGATTATTGCGGCAATGTTGTCAGGCCTCTTGATCAGCCAAATGGCGGTGGCCGAGGAAAAGGTACTGAAAATGTCTACCACTACCAGTACCCAGGCCTCAGGCTTGCTTGATGTCCTGCTGCCGGTTTTGGAAAAAGATACCGGTATCAAAGTTAAGGTTATTGCCAAGGGAACCGGTGCTGCCATCAGAGATGGAAAAGACGGCAACGTAGACGTGATATTTGTTCATGCAAAAGGACGCGAGGAACAATTTGTTGCTGAAGGATACGGTACCAAGCGATACGCAGTCATGCATAATGATTTTGTCATTCTTGGTCCTCAGAGCGATCAGGCAAAGATACATGGTACCAAAGACGCTGCAGCAGCGTTGAAAAAAGTTGCCGAGGCCGGTGCGCCGTTTATCTCCCGTGGTGATGATTCAGGAACCCATACCAAGGAGCAGGCTCTGTGGCAGGCGACAGGTTTACCTATGGAAACAGTGACTGCGGAGATTGTGAAAAAAGGGAAAAAAGTTGAAGTTACCTCTGCCCATCCTGCCGGATCGGGTGAATGGTATTTTTCTGTTGGCCAGGGAATGGGCAAGACCTTGACCATTGCTGATGAAAAGCAGGCTTATACGCTTGCCGACCGCGGTACCTATATCAAATATAAATTCGGCCGCGAAGTACCCATTGATCTCGACGTACAGTGTGAAGGCGATCCGTTGCTGGCAAACCCTTATGGGGTTATCCCGGTAAATCCGAAAAAGCATCCCCATGTTAAGTATGAATTGGCAAAAGAATTTGCCCAGTGGATTACCTCGGAAAAAGGACAGAATGTAATCGGCAGTTATCGTTTGCTGGATAAGCAGCTCTTTTACCCGGACGCACTGTAAGTAACAGGGGAGCGGTGCTGACCGTACTCGCCATAGACTATTGAAAGCGCGCATCCTGGAAAAGGGTGCGCGTTTTGTGTTTGTATCTTTGGTGGAAGTATCACTATGCCATCACGAGCTCCTACAATGACTGCCTCAAAAAGAGGTACGTAACAGAGTTTTTTCAGGTGTACAGGCTTGTGCGTGTTCGGTGCTGCGAAAAAGTATGGAACACCGTAGATTGAAGTTTTTACAGCACAGTCTTCCTCTATTGAGAGTATACAATTTAACCTCTTATGTCTTTTTTTATAGATAGTTTCCTTTCCGCAATCAGCCTGGTGGTAACCCTGGATCCTGAGCTCTTTCAGGTGGTAAGGGTCTCGCTTCGGGTGAGTTGCATCTCAACCCTTGTGGCGGCAGTGGGCGGCATACCATTGGGATTTTTTATTGCCTATGGCAATATTAAAGGCAAAAGAATGGTTATTACCTTGCTTAACACCATGCTCGCCATGCCCACCGTTGTTATTGGGTTGTTTGTTTATGCTTTTATATCCAGGCGAGGTGTGTTTGGTGTATTTGATTTACTGTATACCCAGAACGCCATCATAGTCGGTCAGGTTTTTCTCATTACTCCGTTAATCGCTGCCTTAACCATTGCTGCTGTCAGCCGCATTGATGAGCGGTATTCCAAGACTGCCAAAACCTTGGGCGCCAATTCCCTGCAAACCGTACTTGTTATTTTGCGGGAAGCACAGTTCGGTATCTGCGCAGCTGTTATTTCGGCTTTTGGAAGGGTTGTCTCCGAGATAGGGATTTCCATGATGTTGGGTGGGAACATAAAGGGATTTACGCGAACCATGACCACTGCAATGGCCCTGGAGTATGATAAAGGGTCTTTTACTCTGGCCGTCGCTCTTGGTTTGGTGCTGATGAGTATAAGTCTTATCATGAATGTCTTGTTTAATTTTGTTCAGGGAAGAGGTCGTCTTTGATACAGTATGAGCTTCAGCAGGTAACGCAGCAGTATAATGGCAAGACCGTCTTAAATATCAAGAAACTGGAGATTGAATCCGGGAAAATATATGGTCTGCTCGGCGCCAATGGTGCTGGAAAAACAACCCTGTTTAACATCCTCTCCTTTCTTGAAGCTCCAGCTTCAGGCCAGGTTGTGTTTGCTGGTCAGTCTGTTTTTTTTGGACGGACGGAACTGCATAAGCTGCGCAGGCGGGTGGTGATGGTTGACCAGTACCCGATAATGTTCACGACTACGGTGTTTAAGAATATTGAGTTTGGTCTCAAAATTCGAGGGATGACAAAAGAGCGTCGGCAGGCGGTAATTGATGAAGCCCTTGATATGGTCGATCTGGCTGCCTACAGGGGTGCATCTGCTGCCGAGCTATCTGGTGGAGAAACACAAAGGTTGGCGCTTGCCAGGGCGCTGGCTCTCTCTCCGGAGGTGATGTTGTGCGATGAACCGACAGCAAACGTTGATGTCGAAAATCAGGCAGTTATTCGCGCCCTGCTGACCAGGGTCAACCTGGAGACACGATGCACTATTCTCTTTACCTCCCATGATCGCCTGCAGGCAGCAGGGCTTGCCGATGAAACAGTTGTCCTTGAAAAAGGAGAACTGGTTGATACGAGCTATGAAAATATTTTTTCCTGTTCCTTGGAAAGTAAAGGGAAAGGGCAAAAGATTTGTCTGTTGCAGCAAAAAATTCCTTTTAGTTTGCCTGGTTTTGTTCCAGAGGCAGAGGGGCGTGACTATAGGGTTTATTTAAATCCTGACAAGATTAAACTCGTTCAGGGAGGGCAACAGGTCCAACAAAGGCGAGGTGTGCTTTTCGGCACTATCAATCTGATGATGGCGGAAGGGGAGAAAGTACGCTTGATTGTGAATGCCGGGGTGATGGTTACCGTACTTTTGCCGGTTGATGAATACGCGCAATTACGGCTGGCCATAGGTGATGCGGTAACCCTTAAATTAAAACCGGATGCAGTGGAATGGTTGTGACACAGGAAGGCCGCACAAGGCATTGGGTATTTTTAAAGGCTATTCTGAAAAATTGCTCATCCATTTACATTTTCGTTACATCCTAAAAAACTATGCTCGGCGGTAGGCCGGACTCCGATATCAAGTATATGCTGTGGTACAATTTCCGCCACGCCTCTGCGTCATGCTTTACCTGCCCTTGAAAAAAAGTCCCTTTTTAAGCTATCCTTTTTTTCACGGTACTCTTGAATGATAACCAACGGACCGCCCTTGTTGCTGGACAGTACAAACGTCGCCCCGGGCAGCCTGGCACATTGATGGTTTCCGATTAATATGCAACCTCAATGTAGATGCATATGCACTTGGTTCTTTATTTTCTAGATTATTTCTCCGACCTTCAGCTGTTTCTGTTGCTTGTATACCTCCTATTGTGAGCATTCGGTGATTTTTGTAAAACTCGGCCGCAGTGTTTGCGCACCGTTTTGCCCGAATTTCTCATGAATTTTTTGACTTTAAACTCAACTGATTGATATTATTTCTTAAAAATTAATTGCCCAATTAACAGTATGTTTTTCGTTTTCAATCAAAAAGTACCCCCTTCGGATCAATAGATTTTTCCGCAGGGTCTGCGTTACAAACCACTTGCGGTAGTTTACTATCGGAGTCTGCGCTTACCTGCTGCGCGGCCTGTGCCTTGCCCTGCGAAAAACTTTATTGATGAGAAATCCGAGTTAGGGGAAAGAATCTTTTCCGCAAGGCGCTCTTTATAGATATTGTCAGTTCGAATGGAGATAGAAGGGCGTTGTCTTCATGGAAATTGAACATACAGTATACAGGGAAAGGGACTGTCATGGTTGGTTTCTGCTGGTAAATATGACCTAACTGTTCAGCCGCACCCCAACTTTTCACGATCGGCCCGTGCAGCATACCGATGTGTCGAAGTCGGGGCTTATCTGCTAAATCGTTCAGCTTTCGAACATTTGGAGCACTGTTGGACAGTTACAGTTCCGGATAGATAGACAGCTTTCAGATCTTCGTTGAATAGTTGTAAAATGAGAGGAGATTGAACATGATAATTAATTTGGGAAAAGACGATAACTTCGCTCGAGAACTTGCCAAAAAAATGGATCTCACAATTGCGTCGGAAGTGACACCAAAACACGCCGGAGAGGAGTCGGTAATTGTTGCAGATCTCAGTGAGGAAATATCGAAGGAATATAGGGAGGTCATTGGCACTGGAATCAATAATCAGGCCTCTGTTGTGTTCAGGAATACGAAGAGCGAGACAATGGCTGAGTTTGCTTTGTTCGGTGTCGATGGGGTGACAGCCGTTTTAAAAGCCAGGGATGCGGGGCGCGCGCAGGACATTATCGTTTTTGGCGAACAGGACGGGCCAATGCCTGAGCCTGAGCCGGATATGATCGATACCGGTGTGTCGCCGAGTCAAGCTCTCGCAATGGCAAGCGGGCAGCGACCGGAGCCGGAGGAACCGGAGGCAGATCAGCGGGAGGATCGTGAAGAAATTGTGGAGGAGCGGCTTTCAGAATCTCAGATGGTTGCCAAGGCAATTGATGGGCTCAATTTCCGTACCAGCTTAGCGCGTGAGGAGCACGTTCAAGTGAGCAATATCAATGCATCACAGGCTAGCGGCACGGTTATTTTTGCCCAAAAAACGTGGCACCCGGCGAGTAACCCTAAGGGTACCAATACAATTTTCGGTGCTTTCGATATCGAGTTGGCAGCGGTTGTGGAGCCGGTAAGGTCAAAAATAATTAAGATTACGTCTCGTGGCACGGCAGTTGGTGTGACCAAAATGGCAGCCGACCGGATTCAAAACAGAGCCTATTTCACAGCACATGGCTTGGTGATGCTTTATCCCGGAGGGTCATATACCTGGGATATCAATTCGATCACTCTACCCAATGGCTGGACCCGAAGAGCGATATCACCAGAGACGCCCAACAATACTTCTACCTACACCAAGACAACCGGGTGGAGTATCGGCGGTAAAGTGGGAGGCAAGGTCGCGAAGACCCCTGAGATGACGGCTGAACTATCCGCCTCGTACTCTGAGTCGAACAGCATTTCAACCGAAATAGCAGATTTTCGCGTAAAGAATGAGTCCAACGCTGCAGTCAGCAAGTGGAAGTATGAATACTCGAAACTTACGGATGATTGGAAGTCTTTGTTCTATCAGCCCTTTTTTAAGCAGGGGCGCGTGGAGAACGTTGTCCCGTTATCCAAATCCACGATGTTCTTACAGAACGAGTCGGTGTATCAGGCGCCGGCTGATGCTGTTGGGTCTCAGCGCTTTATTTTTTATATAGGGCAGGGTACCGCACAGCTCTATGAATCCGCCCACAGTATCTGGAAATATAGTAATCATGTTCGATATCAAGCTGACGGCATGTGGCAATTTATGGATCTAAACCTGGGAATGGTGCGGCATCCATAGCACACGCGACCCATGACCAATGTCGGCAAGGTCTGCGTTATCTATTTTTGCTACCAAAACACTAAAGAAGATGGCACCGCCTGGACTGGCCTTGGGTGAGCATTTAGTTCATTGTATATCTGATTCCTTTTAACAGCATCGATATGAATTACGAATTTTTTCGGGAAATGACAAGGTGCTCAAGGGACATTAGTATTAATATTGGCTGAATGTTTTCTTGTCAGGTAAGATTGGCGTAATTTAGAGGGATTATGAGGTCGAGCTTGAAGCGCAAGGAAGCAGGTCGGATAAAAATCGGTTAACTACCAGAGCAGGAAAAGGGGTGTAAGGAGTTTTGAGTGATATTTCTGGAAAGAGCGTCACAGGTATACAACAGCTGTAATCCAAAAGGTATCGTCCTGCTCTGGTAACTAAGCCGAATTTCATACGCTATCGATTGTAAATGGGAGTTACAGGAAGAATATCGATGTGTGCGTCTGTTGATTATTTATTTAGCATACTATGCACAGTTTGCATAGTTAAATTTGCCTCTTTTGTTCTTTTTGTGTGATGAGCAGACGGTGCAGGTCTGAGTAGAATGCCTGGGGTTGTCTGCTAGGTACCAGTATTTATTGGTAATGTGGGGTGAAGGTGAAGGTGCTTCAAGCGGTAAACCAAAGACAGAAACTGTTGGATTTTTCGATTGAACGTGGGGCAAGCAGGGCCCTCTGGCTGCCTTCGTCCAAAGTGGTTGTGGAGGAACGATTTGCTTCCATGTGTCAATCGTCCCCCCGTTGTCCAAGTTATGGCCGTGCACCTGGATGCCCGCCGCATGTTATGTCGCCGAGTAGTTTTCGCTCAGTCCTTAATAGATATGAATGGGTATTGGTTTTTACCAGGGATGTGGCTGCTGATATGCTTGCAGGCAACGGTCGAGTGGAGGTGGCGAAAGATATTCATGAGATTGCAGCTGCAACAGAGTTAGCTGCAGTTTCCTTTGGTTTTTCTCAGGCACAGGGGATAGCCGCAGGGTCGTGCAAGGAACTGTTTTGTCCTGATGACCAAGCATGCAGGGTGTTGCAGGCCGATCAGCCTTGTCGGTTTCCAGACAGGGCAAGGTCTTCGGTTTCCGGATTAGGGGTTAATGTGAGCGCCCTATGTACGACACTTGGCTGGGAACTCTGTTGGCAGAGCTATGAAGGGGGAAGGGATGTTGAGATGGCATTGATGCTGGGAATGGTCTTGACAAGATAAACAGATGGTCGAGGATCGGGGAGATTCTCTGCGACCATCTGTTGAAGCGAGGATACTGCTATGCAGAAAGCAGGTTTTTCAGGTAAGTAATCCATTGGTCAAAACCTTCGCCGGTTGTCGAAGAAAAACAAAGTATGTCCAGGTCCGGCTGAATTTTTAAGGCTTCGCTTTTCGCCTCCTCAACGTCAAAATCAAAATGTTGAAGCAGGTCGGTCTTGGTGATCATAAAGAGGTCTGCTCCTTTAAACGTAGTCGGGTATTTAACCGGCTTGTCTGATCCTTCGGGGACAGAGAGAAGAATGGCTCGGTGGTGTTCGCCCAGGTCAAAGGTGGCCGGGCAGACCAGGTTACCCACATTTTCAATAAAAATAATGTCAAATCCCTTTCCTTTGCCAAAATGTTCCAGAACGTGGAGGCCGCCGTGTACCATGGGGGCGTCCAGATGACAGGCACCACCGGTGGTTAACTGAACGGCAGGGACACCTTTAGCCCGAATTCTGTCAGCATCGCGCTCTGTTTCAATGTCACCCTCGATTACACCTATTTTCACACTGTCACCCAGCTCATCAATGGTACGTTCCAGCAGGGTCGTTTTCCCTGACCCGGGGCTGGAAATAAGGTTGATAGCTATGGCGCCCATTTTTTCAATGTGGGTTTTATTGGATGCTGCCTGCTTTTGGTTTGCTTCCAACAGGCTTTGGTTGACTTCAACAATTTTACTGTCGGAATGATGGTGGTCATGTAGTTGGCAGCCGCATACATCGCACATCGTAATTACTCCATTTCAAGTTGTTTTAATATAAGCTCGGTGCCTCCACTGGGCGAAAGACGGGATGATCCGCATGCAGAGCAGAGCTTGTCGTTGATGGTTTCGTAAACTGCTTTTGGGTGTTCATTGGTCGTTCCTGCATCGCCGGTGTTAATGGTATTGCAGTCAAGACAAATATATTCAGGTGCAGGTGTCTCCAGTATGAGATCTGCAGTAGCCGTAGGTGGGTGATCCTGTTTTATGGCATTAAAGCCAAAGGCAAAGGATTCTACCACAATGCCTGAAAAGGGACCGATGATGACTGTTGCCTTGGTTACGATTTTCGCATCATGCTGCTTCGACAGCTGCAGCAGCTGGTCAAGCAGATTTTGGGCAAGAGAAAGTTCATGCATGGTGTGGTGATTGGTGTCTGTTAAAAGCTAAAATCAGCATATTCGTGGAAGTGGCTCGCCGGTAAGGGGTTCAAGCAGTCGTTTGCCGCCTATGGTGGTGGTCAGGGTTACTCTACCTTGTTCAGCTTTGCCGGTAACAGACCCTATGATCGCAGCTTCTCTGCCTTGTGGGAATTGGCGCATAGTCTGCAGTATTTTCTCTGCTTGAGCAGAATCGCAAATGACCAGGCATTTCCCTTCATTGGCCAGATAGAGAGGATCTAGGCCGATGAGCTCACATGCCGCGTTGACCGATGCCTTGATCGGGAGCTGATCTTGCTCAAGAGTGATTTCCACTTTTGATGCAGACGCTATCTCGCACAGGGTTGTGGCAACCCCGCCCCTCGTCGGGTCGCGCATCACGTGGGTCGCGCATGGTGCCTCTTCAAGGATTGCTGCAACTAGATCGTGGAGCGATTGGGTATCACTTTTAATATCGCCGCCGATTGCTATCCCGGCCTGGCTGCTCATTATAGTAATACCATGATCGGCAATGGATCCGGAAATGATAACGGTATCCCCCCATTTGGCCTGGGTGCCTGAAATATTGCAGCGATGGGAGACGATTCCCACACCGCTGGTGTTAATGAATATTCCATCAGCTTTGCCTTTAGGAACCACTTTTGTGTCTCCGGTCACGACGGCTACATTTGCAGCATTGGAAGCTTCGGCAACAGATTGGATGATCTGCTCCAGGCTTTCCATGGAAAAACCTTCTTCAATGATCAAGCCCAGGCTCAGTGCTACAGGACGCGCCCCGCGCATTGCCAGGTCGTTTATGGTGCCGTTGATTGCCAGCTCGCCAATGTTGCCCCCAGGGAAAAAAAGCGGGTCAACTACATAGCTGTCTGTGGTCATGGCGATCTTGCCATGATGCTCATCAAGAACAGCACAGTCCTCAAGTTCATGCAGGGCCGGGCTTGTAAGGTACTTCAGGAACAGGTTGCTGATCAGGTTCTGGCTGGCAAGGCCTCCGCTTCCGTGGTCAAGGCTTACTGTTGTTTTTGTTCGCATAGATTTCGTTTTGCTCGGGTTACCTTTTTTCACTGTATCGATGATAAGCTGCACAGGTTCCTTCGTTGGAGACCATGCAGGGACCAACAGGATGAAGAGGAGTGCAACGTTTCCCATAGAGAGGGCAGTCGGGCGGCAATATCAGTCCCTTCAGGATATCTCCACATTTGCAGCCTTTAGGATCTTCTGTCGCTTCAATGGGGATGGCGAGTTCCTTGAGTGCATCGAATCCGGCAAATTCTTCTTGTAATTTCAAGCCACTTCCCGGAATAAGACCCAGGCCGCGCCACTCGCTGTCCTCAGGGGTAAAAACCCTGTTGATGAGTCCCTGGGCTTTGATGTTTCCCTGATCGGATACAACGCGGGTGTAACAGTTATCAACCTGCGGTTGGCCATTCTCTATTTGCTTGATGATACTGAGGAGCCCGGCGAGTATGTCGGCCGGTTCAAAACCGGCTACTGCGCAGCTTAAGCTATATTTTTCTGCAAGCGGCAGGTATGCATTGGCGCCGATGATCGCGCTGACGTGGCCGGGACAAAGGAGTCCATCAACTTCCAGTTCCGGATCCGACATGAGCAGTTCCAAGGGCTGAGGCATGGTTTTGCCGGCACTGATAATAAAAAAGTTATCTATTTGCTGTTGTTCTGCCGCCAGGATTGTCGCCGCTATGGTTGGAACTGTGGTTTCAAACCCGATCGCCGGAAAAACTATTTTTTTGTTGTTTTCTTTGCGAGCCAGTTCTAGGGCATCCATGGGAGAATACACTATCTCGACTCTGGCGCCTTCTGCACGCGCAGCAGCAAGAGAATTTTTACTTCCCGGGACCCTTATAAGGTCGCCAAAAGTGGCAACTATCACATCCGGTAGCTCTGCAGCCCGAATAAAGGCGTCAATATGGCTTGCCGGGGTGACACAGACCGGACATCCCGGACCGGAAAGCAAGGTGATCCCTTCGGGCAGCAGAGAGCGAATGCCGTGCCTGAAAATCGACATGGTGTGAGTGCCGCACACCTCCATAATTCTTACTGGCCTGGACAGGCAGTTGTTGAGTTCTGCAAGCAGTGGCCCTGTTATATCCCGGCTTCTGAACTCGTCAGCGCATTTCATGAGGCTGGTCCGGGAAGTCGTCCTTCTCTCTCAAGGCCTTCTGCCATCTGGCGCATCAGGTCGAGATTGACCTGTGCCTCTTGTTCGGTGAGGGTATGGATAGCGAATCCGGCATGGATGATCACATATTCACCTATCTTTGGTGGGCGATCAGCCATTTCCAGGCGGATCTCTTTTTGAATGCCATCTGCATTCACCAGGGCCACAAGGGGATCGAGAAAATCATCCTCTTTCCCTTTGAGTTCTACGACTTGCATCGGTATAGCTAGGCACATTGTTTTTACTCCTTCCTCATGGTTTTTAATCGTTCCGTCTGCGTTGGACTGTCTAGCCCGGGTTTCTCATGAGCAATTCGGGCAGAGAGCGGCAATGCCGGTTTCGCAAGCTTTTCTGCTCAAGGGGCACCGGCAATGTATGCCTGGCCAAGGGCTATGCCGCCGTCGTTGACAGGAATCTTTTCACCGCTGTAGACCGTAAATTCTTTTTCACGCAAGGTCGTGTCGAGCCCTTCAAGCAATATTTTATTTTGCATGGAGCCTCCGCAAAGGACGATTGTATTTATTTTATACTTTTTGCGAACTTTTTCAACCAGCATACCGATGCCGTCGATAAGCCACCAGTGGAAGCGATAAGCTATTTCTTGCGGAGAAACTTTCTGGTTGAGATCATCCAGTATCCATTGTGCCAGCGGAAGGCTGTCAAGTATCACCATGTCTTGAGCGTTTGCCGGGACCGGGCTGTAGCCGGTGCCCGGCTCCCTGTTTTGCGCTCTCTGCTCGGTAGCAAATAATTGTGCCTGTTGTTCAAGCAGCATCGCCGCCTCGCCCTCGTAGGTTGCTTCCAGGCAGGTGCCTGTCAATGCCGCAACAGCATCAAAGAGTCGCCCGCAGCTCGAAGTGAGGGGGCTGTTGATGCCTTTTTCAAGCATTTGGCCGATGGTTTCGCGTTTATATGTACTCACTGTTTGCAGCCAGTGGGGCAAGGTCTGCTGGTTGAGCCCCTGTCGGCCGAAATGCTGAAACAGCAGGGCAAGTGCCATCCGCCAAGGCTCCTGGGCGGCTTTATCTCCACCAGGTAACGGCAGATGGGAAAGACGTCCTTTTCGTTGGTATCCTTTTCTGTCTGCGATGTAGATCTCTCCTCCGAAAATGGTACTATCATCACCAAATCCGGTGCCGTCAAGGATTACACTCAATACCGGCTGCTCAATTCCATGTTCTGCCATTACAGCGCCGGTATGGGCGTGGTGGTGCTGGACAGGGGTGCAGTTCACTTGGAGTCGATTAGCATAGCGAGTGCTGGGGTAATCAGGATGGAGATCGCAGGCAACTTTCTGGGGGGTGCATTCGAGGATGGTCTGTAGATGGCTGATGCTTTCCGTGTAAAAATCAAAACATTCAAGATGGGAAAGCTCCCCTATGTGTTGACTGAGGTAGGCTTCATTGTTGCGAATGATGCAGAAGGTATTTTTCATTTCCGCACCACAGGCAAGCATGTCGGATGTTTGTGCAACCGCAACAGGTACCGGGGTGTAGCCACGTCCACGACGTAAAAGGCGCGCCTTGCCTCCTATTACTCTGGCTATAGAGTCATCGACCCTGGTGACAATATTTCGGTTATGGAGCAGGAAGTAATCAGCAAAGTTCTGCAGTCGGTGGAGGGCTTCCTGGTTTTGGGTACAAATCGGTTCATCTGTGGCATTACCGCTTGTCATTACCAATGCATCGGGTGCTGCGGGGTGGTCAAGGAGTAATGCATGGAGTGGCGTGTAGGCAAGCATAACCCCCAGCATGCCTAGACCGTCGGCGAGGTTGTCAGCAAGGTGATGATTGCTTTTTTTGTCTAGAAGCACGATTGGGTGCTGAGGAGAAGTGAGCAGGTTGCTTTCCTTGTCTGATATGGAGCAGAAAAGCCGTGCTTTTTCCTGATTCCTAACCATTATGGCAAAAGGTTTTGCAGGCCTCTTTTTTCTTAAACGCAAAAGGACTACAGCTTCATTTGATGTTGCGTCGGCAGCCAGGTGAAAGCCACCTAATCCTTTTATGGCAACAATCCTGCCCTCTGCAAGGGACTGTGCGGCAGAGCCGATGCAGTCTTCAGTCGTTATCTCCAGGCCGTTTCGGTCGTGCCAGCTGAGTTGCGGCCCGCAGGTCGGGCAGGCATTAGGTTGCGCGTGGAAGCGGCGGTCAAGAGGATCATTGTACTCTTGCTCGCATTGGGCGCACATGGGAAAATGGCGCATGGAAGTGTATGGGCGATCATAAGGGATTTTTTCAATAATGGTAAAGCGTGGACCACAGTTGGTACAGTTTGTAAAAGGATAACCCCAGCGGCGATTTTCAGGATCGCTTATTTCCTGGAGACAGTCACTGCAGATGGCAATGTCCGGGGTTATCGGGACCGTGGCCGCACTCTGGTGCCGGCTGTCAATAATGATAAATTGATTGTGGTCACAGGGTGCTGTTAGCTCCTCGGTCGCAATCGAGCTGATGTCAGCCATGGGAGGTGCTTCCAGCTGCACTCTTTGGGTGAAATCAAGTAGGCTGGAGGTGCTCCCCGTTGCTATGATATGCACACCATCTCCAGCGTTGGAAACAGTGCCCGCCAGCTTTAGTGAGGTGGCCAGTTTGTAGACAAAAGGGCGAAATCCTACACCTTGAACAATACCGTTGATGTGAATGGCAAGGGTTTGGGTGCTTTTATCAGCTGTCTGCATGAGCCATTCTTTCAGATCTGGTTATTTTGTAATGTTGGGAAGCAGGATCAAAACCGGTGCAGGGAAAAACAAGCAGCGGCGGTTATCGGGCGGCCTCAGCTTCATTTATGATTTCCTGATAACGTGGTGAGTCAACCACCCGTTGCTGCTCCAACTCTTCTATCTCTTCCCGGCTTAAATGGATGAGGCCGCATGCCGGGCATGCCAGGTCCACATCATCATGGGCTGCTCTTTCTTTCAGCTCGTCGGCAGTCATGTGCCCCACATAGCCGCAAGCACAGCCTGGGCATTCCGCTCTAATTGGTTTGCGGGCCTTTTTTTTTCTTTTTCTTTCAGCCATTATGGTTCTCCAGCATTGTGCACTCTGCTTTCCGGTCTTCTTTCACCGGGCGGCGGCATTCTTTCTCTGTTGATTTAGATCCACCTTGATACATTGCTTTTTTTGCCACGTCTCCCAGAGTCTTGCGCTTATTTGGTCTTGTTTAATGGGCTCTTGGATGAGGAACAATGTAGTCAGGCTTGCCTGATTTTGAACGAAATATCTATTTTCCCACGGTGCCCTTAAGTTCAAGTAATCGTTCATTCATGTCGTACACCGCATCAACAAGCATATTGGGTTCATTGGCTGAGAGCCATGTTGTTTGCAGTTGTTCTTTTTGGTATCCGAGATCGGCGAGTATTTCTTCTAAAATTTCCATGCGGGCAAGAGCTTTGTAATTACCATCCTGGTAATGACATTCCCCGAGGTGGCAGCCGATAAGCATGACTCCGTCTGCCCCTTGATTAAGGGCGTGAAGAATCATGTCCGGATGCACCATGCCTGAACACATCACTCGGATAATGCGCACAGAACATGGATATTGGATACGGGATATCCCTGCCAGATCAGCTGCAGCATAGGAGCACCAGTTGCAGCAGAAAGCAATGATTTTAACGTCACTATCCATGTTCTTGCTCGTTTTTTAGGATTTCAGCAGGATTTTGTTCAATGGGTGCCAGGGCTGCGTCAACTTGAGCTAAAAGCTGATCATAGGTGTAACCGGTGATGTATACCCCCCGTTTGGGACAAGCACCCTGGCAAATGCCGCACCCTTTGCAAAGGGATGGATCTATTTCGATAATTTTACCGGCAGTGCCGTCTGGCTCTGCGTGGTCGACAAGTCGTATGGCATGGTAAGGGCAAGCATCAATGCAGATGGCACATCCGTCGCAGTGGGCCGGGTCAACATGGGCGACGATAGCATCCAGTTCCACGCTCTCTTGCGCAAGGAGCGCAGTAGCCTTAGAGGCGGCAGCCAGGGCTTGTGATATGGATTCTTCCAATGGCTTTGGGTAATGGGCAAGGCCCGCTACAAAAACACCATTGGTGTTAAATTCAACCGGTCGGAGTTTGGCGTGTGCCTCTTGAAAGAAACCATCGCTGTTTAGGGGAAGTTTAAACAACTGGGCAAGATCCTTGCTTTCAGGGTTGGCAAGTGTTGCCGAGGCGAGTACGACCATGTCGGTTTCTATCTCCATCGGCCTGTGAAGAATATGGTCACGGGTGGTCACTATAAGGCCGTTTTCACCCTCGGAAATGACCGGTGGGCCTTGGAGATCATAGTTGATAAAGATGATCCCCATCTCCCTTGCCTGGTTGTATATTCTTTCCCGCTGGCCATAGGTTCTGATCTCCCTGTAAAGGATATATATCCGCCTGGAAGGCATTTCCTGCTTAAGCTTGATGGCGCTTTGGATGGAGTGAGTGCAGCAGGATTTTGAGCAGTAGGGGCGCAACTTGTTACGGGAACCGACACACTGGATGAATACAAAGGATTTGCCATGGGCAACCCGCATTTCATTGTGCATGTGGAGTTTGTCGAATTCGATGGAGGCAACCACGTTTGGTATTTTGCCGTATCCGAATTCGTTGGGAATGTAACGTTTGCCTCCCGTGGTTAAAATGACGGCTCCGTGTTCGATGATTTTTTTACGGCCCGTAGCGGTTTTGATACTGGTCTTAAAGTGGCCGGCCTGACCTGATGAATCCGTTACCGTGGATTTGAGATGAACGGTAATTTTATCCTGATCATAGATTTGTTCCTGCAGCTTTTTCAGGTAACGGGGAACCTGCTCGCCGTTCCACGTCTGAAAGAGATGAAGTGCGTTTCCACCCAGCAGGTTTGATTTTTCGATGAGATGAACTGGAAAACCTTGGTTTGCAAGGTTAAGGGCAGCCGTCATTCCGGAAACACCGCCTCCTATTATCAGTGCTTCGGGGACAACCGGTATGCTGACGGGGTACAATGGTTTTTGCAGAGCGACTTTGGCAACTGCCATTCTGACCAGGTCTAATGCCTTGTCAGTTGCCTTTTCCGGTTCATGTCGATGGACCCAGGAGTCCTGATTTCGGATGTTGGCCATTTCGACCAGGTACTCGTTTATGCCTGCGGAGCGCAGCGTTTTCCGGAACAGTTGCTCATGGGTTTGTGGGCTGCAGGCGGCGATAACGATCCTGTTGAGTTCTTTTTCCCTGATTTGTTGAGCAATGTATTGCTGGTTATCCTGGGCACAGGCAAAAAGATTCTGGTCAACATATATTACACCAGGTAACGATTTGGCATATTCTGCAACTCGATTTACGTCAATCACGTCGGCAATGTTGGAACCACAGTGACATATGAATACCCCTGTACGTGGTTTGTTCTGGTCTTTTTTTGTTTCCACTGCCGACGTGGGGCGGTGCGTAAGTGAGTGCCGGGCGGTGGTCAGCATCATTGAAGCACATGCAGCGGCTGCAGACCCACCTATTACTGATTGAGGGATGTCCCTGGGGCCGTTAAACGCACCGCAGGCAAAAATACCCTTTTTAGATGATGCAACAGGCATAAAGGAAGATATGGAGGCAAACCTGTCCGGGGTGATATGCACGCCCATTTTTTCTGCAAGCCTGATGGCCGAATCGGGTGTTTCCATTCCTATGGAAAGAACTACAAGATCAACTGATCGGTTAACTTGCCGTCCTTCCTCGTTGGCATAATGGATACGTAAGGTTCCCTTTTTGTCTTTTGGCTGTACGGCGTTGACTTTCGCCCGTATGAAATGAATGTTGTGTTCATTTTTTGCCTGGATAAAAAAGCGGTCAAAATCTTTACCGTGGGTACGGACATCGCTGTGGTAAATTGTTATTTCCGTATCCGGCAGTTGTTCCTTGATAATCACTGCCTCTTTGATAGCACTCATGCAGCATACAGAGGAGCAGTACTCGTTGTTACAGCGGTTTTTGTCGCGGCTGCCCACACATTGTAAAAATGCCACTTTTTTTACCGGTTTATTATCTGACGGCCGGGTCAGGACGCCGCCGGTAGGGCCGGTGGATGCCAGTATTCGTTCAAGTTGAAGCGAGGTGACTACATTGGGATAGTGACCAAACCCCAGTATATGGTTTTTGTTTGGATCAAAAGCCTGAAAACCAGGAGCAAGTATAATGGCACCGACATGCAGGGAGTGTTTTTTTTCACGGTCGTCGAAATTCACAGCATCGGCTGGACAGACCTGTGCGCAGGCCCCGCATCGACCTGGGCCATTGAGTTGAATGCAGGCCTGCTGGTCTATTTGGTATTTTAGGGGGACAGCCTGGGGGTATTTGATATAGATGGCCTTGCGGATGGTCATCCCCTCGTTGAAGGGATCGTCAACTTTTATCGGACATACATCTGTACACAGACCGCAAGCGATGCATTTTTGTTGGTCAATATAGCGCGGGTATTCTTTTACCCTCACCGTAAAGTCTCCGGCTACCCCTTCAACATCCAGAACCTTGCTCAGGGTCATGATTTGAATGTCTGGGTGGCGACCGCATTCAACGAGTTTAGGCGCAATGATGCACATGGAGCAATCATTGGTGGGAAAAGTCTTGTCGAGTTGAGGCATGGTGCCACCGATAGCACCGGTTTGTTCTATGAGGTAAACAAAATAGCCTGATTCGGCTAGGTCGAGGGCTGCCTGCATTCCGGAGACACCGCCGCCAACAACCATAACTGCACCTGTATTTTCAGTCGCTGACATAACTATTATACCTTGTGTATGACCTTAAAACCGATTTAACCTGTCGCATAACATGACGCTGATTGTTGAAGCCTTGCAGCTGATCGTTTCATGTACTTTCAGGGAGAACCAGTGCCTGCGACACCAGCTCCCAGATATACTTGACTTCAATGTTCAGGTTAAATTCTCGGGCAAGGGTTTTTTCAAGTTGGTCTTTACAGCTGTGACAAGAGACAACAACAATCTCTGCCTCTGCCTGCTGAATTTGTCGAGCCTTTTCTCTGCCGAAATAGGTACGTTCGGCGGCATAGGGGGTTGCCCAGGCTCCTCCTCCGGCACCACAGCAGTAGTTGTCCAGCTTGTTGGGGATAAGTTCGATAAAGTTCCGGCAACATTTTTTGACGATTGTACGTCCCTCATCGAAATAGCCGTGACCAAAGGCCTTGAGTGATTTTCTGCCGTAGTTGCAGGAGTCATGGAGTGTTGTCAGCTGGTTATGTACCGCATGGTCAAGAGTTATTTTGTTTTCTGTAATATATTCAAGTAATAGGTCAAAAACAGAATAAATTTTGAATTTTTGTAGTGATTCCGGGAACCATTTTTCCAAACCATATCGGGTCGCATAATAGGCATGACCACACTCAGGAAGGAGCAGGGCCTGACAGTTAAGCCGTTCCATATTGTCGACGATACGTTCAACAATTGTTTTCATCGCATTGTCATCGCCGGTATAGAGTCCCCAATTGACGCCCTCCCAGTTTTCAGAGGAGATGGTCCACGATTCGTCAGCAGCATAAAATATACGCCACCACCACGTCATATCGTCGGGCTGGGCAAATGGTTCTTTAGAGTTGATCGTTACTAGCAGCCGTGCACCCCGGACATCGATGGGGGGGGCAAAACCAGGGCAACTGGTTTCAGCAAGTTCTACTCCCAGATCATTGACAAGCTCCAGAAAATCATCTTTTGGGATACCCAGATTGTTTCCTTTTTCCAGGCAGGTTGTAACTCCTTTTTGGAGAGGGTGGGGGACTTTGTGACGTTGCCTGTGTGCACGGAGAGTGCGCATGAGTGTCACTATCTTAATGTTCATCGGGCAGGATTCTTCGCACCTGCCGCAGAGAGTACATTTCCAGGGCCATTCGATGTCTATCAGTTCCTTGCCTATGCCGAGCGCTGCCATGCGCACTATTTTTCGAGGGTCAAGGCCGTCTACTCCAGAGAGAGGGCAGGCGCTGGCGCAGCTGCCGCATGTGGTGCAGATGCCGGCAAAATCAACGGCATCTTTCAATTCCGAAGTTTTCAGGTTGAGATGGATGGGCGGGGTCGTTGACTCTTTGGTTTGATCTTTTTGAAATTCGTTTTCTATTCGTCGTTTGGGGAGGTCGACTTTTGGCTTGCGGCCGAATTTTTCGCACAGCTTAAGGTAGTCTTCCTGCTGGATGACATATCGGCGCCCAGGTGCTTTCTGGGCGGGGAGAGATCCTGAGTTGATCCAGTTTCTGATCGTATTGCGATGAACACCGAATTCTTCGGCTAGTTCATTGACTTTAACTTCATAAACCATGCTTTATAACTAGGTTAAGACCTTAAACAGTTGTTTTTTGGGGGGTGTGGCTATTTGTGCAAGATGTGCAATGTTTAATATCGCATGGTTTGTTTGTTTTCTGCAACCCTAAAGTAACAAAAGGCTGGAAATAAAGAGAGGCGGATAACGTATTTTCCAAGATAATCGTCGGTTTTCGGCAGAAAGTGAATTTTGGGGGTGTCTTGAGTAATGAGATTTTACAATCAAGACCGGGGAAGTATCGACCAATCCGAAGCATGCGAGAATTTTACTACGGGCAGATACGGAGTATCGGAGTCTTCTTTTTCTCCGAGGAAAAATTGTAGCATTGCCCCTGATATTACTGGAAAAAGTATTGTTTTTGGTCCCCTTAAAAACTAGTTTCCTATAAATCCAGCCAGCCACATGGTTAGGGGGGGGTAAAAGGTTATCAGGAGAAGGTCGATCAGGAGGATAAGCAGAAACGGGATAATACGCCTGCTTACTGCTCCTATGGAATCACCGGAAATGGATGCGGAAACAATCAGGCAAATACCCATGGGTGGAGTCAGCATGCCGATAGCCAAGTTGGTGACGACTATCACGCCGAGCTGGACAATGTCAATGCCGAGCATAGGCAGCATCGAGATGATAGTGGGGACCAGGAGGATCAGGGCTGCGGTTGTTTCAACAAAAGTACCGGCAATGAGAAGAATAAGATTGATCAGCAGCAAGAGTATGGTCGGGTTGCTGGTCATGCTGAGTAAGGATTGAGCCAGTTGTTCCGGGATATTTTCAATGGCAGCGATCCAGCTGAAAATAGAAGCCATAGCAATAATAAACATGACTATGGAGGAGGTAACAGCAGCATCGCGAAAAAGGGGAAAAAGACTTTTTATGGTCAGTTGCCTATAGATAACCATTCCAACGAGCAGGGCATAAATAACAGCCATGGCAGCCGATTCCGTTGCAGTGAAAACGCCGCTGAGGATGCCGCCGAGGATAATGATCGGGGCTCCAAGAGCTAAGAGTGACTGTTTAAACGTATGCCAAACATGTTTTGCTGAAAAAGGGGTGGTCGCCGAATATCGATAACGAAGCGAGATGAGAGTAGAAACTGCTATCAGTGAAATCCCGATGAGCAGGCCGGGGAGAATGCCAGCGGCAAAAAGTTGTCCAATGGAGGCGCCGGTAAGAAAACCGAAGATAATCATAGGGATGGAAGGAGGAATGATGACCCCGATAGATCCTCCTGAAGCCTGTACTGCAGCGGCAAAGTCTGAAGAATAACCTGACTTTTTCATTGCCGGAATAAGGATAGCGCCCACTGCCGCGGCGTCGGCGGCAGCAGATCCTGAAATGCCGGCAAAAAACATGGCTGAAACGATGGTGACAGCTGCAAGTCCACCCGGCAGCCAACCTACCAATGCATTGGCAAAGTCAATAATGCGTTTGCTTATCCCTCCCGCATCCATCAAAACACCGGCAAACATGAAAAGTGGAACGGCCATGAGGTGGAATGAATCAGTTCCGGAAAAAAGGCGCTGGGCAATCATCATGATCGGAAAATCGCCTTGAATGACGATGGCCAGTACTGAGGCAGCACCGATACTGATGGCTATGGGAACATTGAGCGCAAAAAGTGCGAGAAGGGAGATAAGCAGTATTTCGCTGGTCATGACCAGTCTCCCCTTGCCGTGCAGGCGAGTGCCGTCAGTGCGTATCCGATGAGAATAATCCCACTGATCGGAATAACAGCCAGGATTACCCATTTTTCAATTCCTAAAGCCGGTGAAATCTGGTGGCGGACAAAATAAGCAAATTGAAAGCCTGCAACAGTGATCGTCGTGAAAAGAGAAATGGAAACCAGGTGCACAACTATTGCTGTCCACCTTCGCTGAGTTGCTGAAAGGCGAGAGACGATAAAGTCCACACCGGGATGAAGGCCCTTGTAGTAGGCTGTCGTTGCGCCGAGAAAACTGATCCAGACAAGCATGTACCTTGCCAGTTCCTCAGACCAGAAAAGCGAATTGTTTAAAACATAGCGGTAAAAAACCTGAGCAGCAACAAGCAGGGCCATGGAAAAACCAATGGTAAAGAGAAGGTACTCGATGCAAGCGTTCAGTCGCCGACAGCAGGTTTGCATGGATCGAATCACAGCAAGGCCGATAAGTAAAGAGGGCAGACCTTGCGATCTGCCCCCGTAATTTTTAAAAGAAGGTGTTGGCCGGGTAAACTGAAAATTACTTGGTGGCTTCCAGCATCTTCAGCAGCAACGCCTGAACTTTAGGTTCTTGATAGATGTCCATGTTTTTCAAGGTTGCGACCTTATCACGGAAGCTTGCGATGTCAGGTTGTTCTTCGATAACCATTCCTTTTTCCTTGAGCAGGGCTAAACGGGCTCCGTCTTTGTCGCGATTATCTTTTCGTTGGAAACGGGAGGCTTCAACCATTGCCTGTGTGATCATCTTGCGGTCTTCAGGGGTAAGGGTCTGCCACCACATGAGCGAGGCCACATCAATGTGGGCGGAATATACGTGGCGTGACATGGTCATGTATTTCTGTACTTCGTAAAACTTGTACACCTCCATAACCCAAAGAGGGTTTTCCTGTCCGTCAATAACTCCCTGCTCGAGCTCTGAGTAAATCGGCCAAGGCATAGGGGTTGGGTTGGCACCAAGGGCCTGCCATATGGATTTGTGCAGAGGGGAAGCCATAACCCTTATTTTGAGTCCTTTGACATCGGCGGCTGTTTTTACGGGCCGTTTGTTGTTGGTTAGATTCCTGAAACCATTTTCGGAAAATGCTAATCCTTTGAAGCCGACTTTTTCAAGATCACTGAGTATTTCGTCGCCCAATGGGCCGTCAAGAATGAGATCTGCCTGTTGATTGTCCTTAAAAAGGAAGGGATAGTTGATGACACGGACTAGGGGAGCAAAAGTGTCAAACGGGCCAACTGTAATAACACCCATTTGTACTGTGCCCATCTGGATCTGTTGAAGTATTTCGGTCTCGTTACCGAGAGATTTGGAGTGGTAGACTTTAACCGTATATTTTCCGTCGGAAACTTTTTCCAGGATTTCCTTGAATTTGCCGGCAACGATGTTTTGTGCCGATCCGGGTTTAGTGACAACTCCAAGCTTTATTTCCTGGGCTGCTTGAGAGGGTTGGCTGATGAAGAAAGAAAGGAGACAAGAAAACAGTAAGAGGATGTGTTTCATGCGGGAAGCCTGTCTGGTTGAAGTGAGAGCTATGAGCAGCTGTACAGACGCAACAGGAAAAAGTGTTGATCATCCTCCGCCAATAGCAGGAAAAATAGCAACTTGATCACCCGCCTGTATTTCCTGATCGAACTGACAATGGCGAGAATTAATCATGGTTACCCCTATTTCTTCAATATCAATTTCCAAAGAATTGATAATGTCGCGGACAGTCGTTCCGGGCGGGAGATCTTGCTCCTGCTTTATGAAGCGATTGTCACGAAAATACGCAAAAAGTTTTACTGTAATTTTCATAGGTGTCAATAAAAAGTTGTATGAGGCCCGGCTCTAGGGAGTCAGGCCTCAATGTTCAACAAAAAACGGTAGAAAAGTATAATACCTAAATCCTGCAATTGCCAAGTTTGCCGAAGGTGCGAGGCTGCGTACACGCAGACGTACTGTAGTACTTCAAGTGTGCGCAAACAAAGCAGATTCGGTAAAATCGGCAATCCCGAAGGGTGGCAAGCATGAAAAAAATGCTCTTAAACCTAACTCACATTAAAAGTGAACTGATTTCTTGTTGATAAAACCGATAACAGTCTGGAAAAACATAACTAAAAGCGTTTTTGTCATGTTTGACATGCAAGATTTAGGTAATAATACTTTTCTACTTACAGCTTTATTAGAAATTCCAGAAAGTATCGATTTCCTCTCCAGACATATCCCAGACCACGTTGTGCGGAGCAATGGGTTCTTCAGCAAAAAATTCAGGCAGGCGATCATCCAGGTTGGTAAATCCGGCTGCCTGGTTAAAGGCTCTTTCTGTTTTCAGGATATACTGACCAAGGCTCACAACGTCATCTGCGGTCAAGGCAATACCAAAACGAGCATTGAGCATATCAATCAAAGACGGCAGACAGGTAGCATCGTCAAGAGCGGCAAAGGCGATGAACAGGCACATGCCGGTGGAGTCGATGGCAGCGGTCGCAATCTGCAGATTACGGGAAAGCTCTACCTGGCCCTCATGGGTCAATGGATCAACCGACCCACCGACACCAAGGATATTGGTTGCAATGGTGTAGCCCATGGTATGGTCGGCACCCTGGGTTGAAGTCGCATAGGTGATGCCGATACCTTTGATGGCACGTGGGTCATAGGCGGGAATTGCCTGATTTTTGACCACTGGTACCCGGGTAACGCCAAACGCTCTGCCCACAGAACCTGCGCCATTACCAATGATTCTGCCGAGCGGGGTGCCCTTGGCAACGTCTTCCTTGAGCATACGGCAGATACCTGCTCCATCACCAAACTCAAGCACGCCGGCTTCCATGGCCACACCAAAGGCCACCGGAATCTCAATGGAATCCACACCGATGTCGTCCATCAGGTTGTCTGCTTCGGCAACGTAATCCAGATCATCCACGCAGCAGTCTGCACCCAAAGCCCAGATGGACTCGTATTCAAAACCAGAGGTGCGATATTGCTTGTCAGGACCATTGAACACCTGGGAGCATTTAATTACGCAACCTGGGTGACAGTTATGGGAAGGCTTGCCGCCACGCGCGACAATGGTGTCGTGCATGGTCTCACCGGAGATCTTTTCGTGCCCTTCAAATTGGCCGGTTGTAAAGTTTTTGGTCGGCAGTGCACCTGCTTCGTTAATAATGTTGACCAGTACGTTGGTACCGTACTGTCCCAGAGCCTGGCTGATAGGATTGTCGATCAAAGCTTTGGCAAAGGCGCGGTTAGCTGTCTTGAAAGCCTCCGGCTCGGCAATTTCGACTTTACGGGTTGTTTCGGCAACGGAAATGAACTTAATTTTTTTAGAGCCCATAACTGCGCCCAAGCCGCCACGGCCATTGGAACGCATTTTGGAATCGGGATCTTTTACAGAGATATTGGCTGCAGCCAATTTCATCTCACCGGCAGGGCCGATGGTAATGACGCCTGTTTTTTTGGTAAACCGGTTTTCCACGGCCTCGGCCACTGCAAAGTTACCTTTGCCGATCAGCTCGGTTTCTTCATTGATGGTGATGCTGTCTTCACTGAGGTGCAGGTTGTACCAGGTGTCACCTTCAGGCATGCCTTCAATAATAATCGCTTTAACGCCGAGTCGTGCCAGCATCTGAGCAGAAGTTCCACCGGCATTGGCTTCTTTGATGGTACCGGTGAGCGGACTTTTAGCACCACAGGAAAGTCGACCGGAGTTGGCTGCAGTTGTTCCGGAAAGCAGCCCAGGGGCAAAGACCAGTTTGTTGTTTTTTCCCAGTGGATGACAGGTAGGCTCGACTTCGGCTGCAACGATGGTGGAGGTCAGGCCCCTGCCGCCATGTCCCGCCCAGTCTGCAGGCACATCTTCAATAGAAGTGCTCAAGTCGGTCATGTTAACGCGAAAAATTTTGTCTGCCATTGTAATTCTCCTGATGATTTGATTGGTTTTGCTGCATATTGTTTGGAAATCATATTCCACGCACCACGGATCATGATGCAATTACACGGTGTGGAGTCGTAGAGCTTGCCCCGGCGATTTTATTGTTTAAAGGAAATAGTTGTTGTACATCCTGAACTGTGTTTTTGAATGGGGTCTTGTCGTTTGCCGGCGGTCTGTGAAGGAAAGGCGGTAATAAAATTAAGACTCACTGCCGAGCACTTTGTTGATGATCATCTGTTTCGTATGAGTATCCGGTTCCGGATTCTGCCAACTGATGAATTGTTTTTTTACTCGCATGAAGTCACCGTTATCTGCTTTGCACTGTTCGCAAATTGATTCGGCATTATCTCTATACATAATTACTTTGCTGGCTGGATCGCCGGCAGGATTGACTGCAGCCATTTTTATGCAACCGCAATCAAGGCGGATGACTGCAACACCTATTCCTTCCGGGCTACCTTCAAGTATTGCTTCAATCATTGCCTGTTCGCCTTTGTTAGCCTGCAACAGGTCGTTTTGTTTGTTAATTCTTTTGGCCATTGTAATTGGTGTTCCTGTTTGGATGGGTAATTGTGAGTTATTCTATTCACTAATAGCTGGTTGAGCAATAAGAAAAAGAAGAGTTGAACATAAGAATAGCCGCCATCGTGGACTTATCGATGCGAGCTTGCTTTTTGTGATAATTAAAAAGAGTATAATACCTGATATGTTTAATCTTGACAAAGTATTGCCGGTCAGGTAGAGGGGAAGCACTTTTTTTAAGTTTTAAATCTTGCTCCAGCAAGGTTGAAAGTATCAATGTGATGTGACGTAGTATCTTAATTTTTTTTGGAGGTTTTTATCATGTGGGAAATAGTAGTCGACAAAGATAAATGTTCTGGTGATGAAGAGTGTGTAGCAGCTTGTCCGGCTCAGGTGTTTGAGATGGTAGACGGTAAAGCTGAGCCTGTAGAAGCTGATGAATGCCTGGGTTGCGAAACCTGTGTTGAAGTTTGCCCTGAAGATGCTATCACTGTAACCGAAGTGTAAGTTACTTTTTCGATAGTTTGCTTTATGATAAGCCCATCCCTGACGGGATGGGCTTATCCTGTTTTTAGAGGGACTTACAGTGAGTTAACTGCAAGTCCCTTTACTGCGTCTAGGAGACTGCCCGAAAATGTCCTTTTTCCCCATGTCAGCGTTATTTTCTAAAAATAATGCTCTCAATATTGTTTATATGGCTGCGCTTATTTTTATAAAATGCCTCGATCTGAGAAAAAATTGCTATTCTCGGACAATATCCTAGAGAGACCTTTGTTTAAGCCTGGCGTTCATCGATCGGTTCATCTCTTTGCCGCCCCTTTTTTGTGGACAACTATTGGGGGGATGCTTATTTATCGTGGCTATGGGTGGATAGACCCGAACAATCGTATTTTTTTCCTGTTGCTGGCTTTTTTTGTCGGTTCGCTTAAATCGTTTTTGATTCTCGATAAGGTTGCTGCAAAGACCATCAGTCGGATTGACACTTTTCAGGATAATACCTGCCTCGGTGCCGTGTTTTCATGGAAGACGTGGCTGCTTGTAGGGTTGATGATGTCTTGCGGGGTGTTGTTGCGAACATTTTTTACCCCTGGAACCATATTGGGCGCCGGATATTGTGCCATCGGATGGGCTCTTTTGTTCTCCAGCCGTCAGGGCTGGTTTGCATGGTTTCGAATAGGTATGCTGTAATGGAATCGCTGAATAAAATAACCATTAGTGCCGGGGCTCTCAGGCACAATTTTGCCGTCTGTCGTCATCATGCAGGTGATGCCGGTATTCTTGCCATGGTTAAGGCCGATGCCTATGGACACGGTATGATTGAATGTGCCGGTATATTTGTAGAAGAGGGCGCAGTTGCCCTTGGCGTTGCTGAAGTCGTTGAAGGGATAAAACTACGTAAAGCAGGTTTTACTGTGCCTGTTTTTATTCTCGCCGGTATTATTAACCAAACATCGCAAGCGGCAGTTGAAAATAATCTAACCCCTGTTGTCGTCGATAACTCGGCGCTTGGAGAGCTCAATAAGTACGCCCGAAGGGCAGGTAAAGAAATCGATATCCATGTCAAATTGGACGCGGGAATGGGAAGGCAGGGGACCTTGCCTGAAGGGATCGTTGCTTTAGTCAAAGAGATTGATGCGTATCCATGCTTGAATACCAAGGGTGTTCTTGCCCACTTTCCCATGGCTGATGACCGCCAATCGTCTAATTCTGATGATGTCCTGGAAACGTTTTCCAGTACTGCCAGGCTAATTGAAAAAGAAATTCCGCATCATTGTATGTATCATATAGCCAATTCGGGAGGCCTGTTTTATGTGCGCGGAGCACAGTTTGATATGGTGCGACCCGGGATTTCCCTTTACGGTTGTTATCCTGATGGAGAAACCGGCAGACAGGCAGCTACGAAAAACCTGCTTAAGCCTGCCATGTGTTTCACCACCAGCGTCATTCAGGTGCGAAATGTAGACAAAGGTGTTGGGGTGGGCTATGGGCACAGTTTCTTTACCGGCAGGCCTACTACTGTAGCAGTTATACCAGTAGGGTATGAAGACGGGTATTTAAGAAAATTATCCAATACTGCTCAGGTACTTATCAATGGACACCGGGCACCCGTCATCGGTAGAATATCAATGAATTTAACCTTGATTGATGCTACAGACGTGGGGCCTGTCAACGTTGGCGACCAAGTCGTTTTACTCGGACCGCAGGGAAGCGAAGAGATAACAGCCGATGAGATCGCCGGATGGATGGATACTATAAATTACGAAGTACTTTGCCTTTTCGGACACATGAACGATCGGGTATTTATCGACTGATTAGCCGACTGTAAAGATACTTTCGCAGCATATCGGTGCGAATTTTTCAGGAGCATTTTACCATTTTTTGAAAACGTACCTATTTATTATAAACAATTTTGAACCTGCCACCGCCTGAGGTGATGATAAATTCGGGTTGGCTGCATGGTTAGCTTTTTTCACTAACATTTGTACCTGCATATTCCCTGTCTGCGCTTTTGCAAGTTACAGTACATCAAAAAAAAACCAGCTATTTCTTCAATATATTAAGATGATAAAGTCACAAGTTAAAGCCGTTGTTGACCGTTGTTTTGAAAAGGGACTCAGCCTCTCTCTGTGGAGTGAAAAGCTGCGTGATCGATACACCGTCGAGGTGCCAAAGCATGAAGGGCAGGGTGATTTTGCTACTAATTTTGCCATGGTTGCCGCTGGGATTGACAAGCAGAATCCCCGGCAGATTGCAGCCCAGTTTGCAGAGTTGGCCGCAGAAGAAGCGAGTATTGTCGATCGTTGGGAAATCGCAGGGCCCGGCTTTATTAATATTTTTCTCAAACAAGATGTTTGGACATCTGTTCTACCTGTTATTGAAGAGCAAGGGGAACGGTTTGGCTTATGTGAAGATGGAAAAGGAAAAAAAGTTCTGGTTGAATTTGTCAGCGCCAACCCAACCGGTCCGCTTTCCGTAGGTCATGGCCGCAATGCCATTATCGGTGATTCTGTAGCACGCCTTCTCGAAGCAACCGGATTTAACGTCCAGCGCGAATATTATTTTAATGATGCCGGACGACAGATGCGAGTTCTTGGCGAGTCAACCCAGGCAAGATATTTTGAACGTCTGGGCATGGAAAACAATTTTCCGGAAGACGGATACCAGGGGAGCTACATTTATGATATTGCCCAGGCGATGATTGATAAGGGTGGCGACACATTTAAAGATGCTGAGGTTGAGGTGTTTAAAGAACATGCCAAAAATGCCATTTTTAAAGAGATTGATGCTACACTTAAACGAATTGGTATCCGTTTTGACAGCTATTACAATGAACATACCCTCTATGAAGAAGGGATGATTGACGATGTTGTCAACACCTTTAAAGAAAAAGACCTGGTTTACGAGAAAGACCAGGCATTATGGTTTAAGACCAGTGAATTTGGGCAAGAGCAAGACAGGGTGATTATCAAGAGTAGTGGTGAACCCACCTACAGGCTACCGGATATCGCCTACCACCGGGAAAAGTTCAGACGTGGCTTTGACTGGATGATTAATGTGTTTGGTGCAGATCATATAGCGACGGTTCCTGATGTGCTTGCCGGTGTTCGTGCCCTTGGTTACGACGATGAGCTGATTACCGTGATCCTCTATCAATTTGTCACTTTGCTGCGTGGTGGCAAACAAGTTAAGATGTCGACCCGTAAGGCTACTTTTGTCACCATTGATGAGCTGGTGGATGAAGTCGGAACGGATGCGCTGCGTTTTTTCTTTTTGATGCGGAAGGCAGACAGCCAGCTTGAATTTGATTTAGACCTGGCTACAAAGCAGAGTCAGGAAAATCCGGTTTATTATGTACAGTATGCCCACGCCCGTCTATGCAGCATAGAGAGGCAGGCACGGGAGCTGGGGGTAGAATGTCCTGCCGGTGAGGCCGTTGATTTGAGTATGCTGCAAGAGGCCGAAGAGTACGGCTTGCTGAAAACAATGGCTGATTACCCGCAGCTTGTTGCCGGAGCGGCCATGGACCTTGCACCGCACAGACTTATTTTTTATTTGATGGAATTGGCTGGACAGTTCCATAGCTTTTATAATAAACATAAAGTGTTAACCGATAATGTGGACCGCAGTCAGGCCAGGCTGTATCTGTGCCGGTGCCTGAAAACCGTGTTGCATAACGGGCTTACGCTGGCCGGTCTCAGCGCCCCGGAGCGTATGTAGTTTTTTACATTTATGGCTGCAAAGAAACAACCACGATCAAGGAAAAAACCTGTTCGCAGATTTCAGTTTCAACTGAGTTGGTCAGGACTCTTCGGGGTAATTATTGTTGCCTTTTGCCTCTTTCTTTGGATGTTTATGCTGGGCGTGTGGGCTGGGCAAACTATTCTTTTACCACATGTTGGCACGAAGCCGGTTGTTGCCTTAAAAAAGGGCCACCAGTCTACTCACATGTCGCCGGCTTTGCCGGAAATTCATCCATTGAGCAAGAAAAGGCAACTGGGTAATCAGTAAAGCATAGTTGCCATTCAGCAGCACGCCACGGAGTCTGCGCTTACCTCTCTCCACGATCTGCCCGGTCGGCATACTAATGGGTAGCTGATTGGTCAGCTTATGAATATTTGGAGCACTGCTGAATGGCTATAGTATGGGGTCGGTTGACAGTTTGTAGCTCGTCCCTGATAGTTACAAGCAATGAAGGGTTTACTGCACCGGCAGTCAATCAGTGCGCTGTATGACTACCTTCGAGATTTTATAGTGTATGAGGAAACCGGCGAAATATAAGGAATCTGCTCTCTTCACATTTGTTGGGATGATCCGGCGAAGATACGTTCCTTGGCTGTGATGGATAAAAAGCAGGGGGTGCGGTATTGGGAGAGAATTGGTTCAGTGTTGTCTTGACGAGGCAAAGAGTCTGGAAATATCACAGGTTTTCGTACTCACCTATCAGGCTGATTTTTTAAAGGCTCTGGCTTTATAGACAAGAATAAACAGGAATTTCCCAACAAGATTTGGAGTGACTGTATCCATTGTACCACGTTTCCGGATTGCGATGAGGATGCACTGATTCACATAAGCTCACCCCACCTCTATTAAATGTAATTTCTACCATTTTTTTGATCTCTCGGAGCTTGGGCTTCGAAATTGGAGAATTTTATGCTCGGAAAAGCACTTACCAAGGTTTTTGGCAGTAAAAATGATCGTATCATTAAACAGCTTCGTAAAACTATCAACACTATCAATGAGTTGGAAGCTTCTATTGAACCTCTTAGTGATGAAGAAATCGCAGCCAAGACCGTGGAGTTTCGTCAACGCCTCGAACAAGGAGAAACCCTTGACCAGTTGCTCCCGGAAGCCTTTGCTGTGGTGCGAGAAGCTGCCAGGCGGGTACTTGGAGAGCGACACTACGATGTACAGCTTATCGGTGGCATAGTGCTGCATAGCGGCAGAATTGCCGAGATGAAAACCGGTGAGGGAAAAACACTCACCTCGACTGCACCTGTGTATCTCAATGCCCTCACCGGGAAGGGGGTCCATGTGGTTACGGTCAACGATTATCTTGCAAAACGTGACGTGGAGTGGATGGACAAGGTTTACAGTTTCCTTGGCCTGACCACAGCATGTATTATCCATGAAATGGATGATGCCGAGCGCCGGGAAGCGTATAATGCCGACGTAACGTACGGTACCAACAATGAGTTTGGCTTTGATTATCTGCGCGATAATATGAAGTTTGATATTGCCGACTATTGCCAGCGTGGTTTTCATTTTGCCATTGTCGACGAAGTGGATTCTATCCTTATTGATGAGGCTCGTACGCCGCTTATTATTTCCGGGCCGGCTGAGCAGACCACTGATATGTATGTGAAAGTCGACAAGTTGATGCCTCATTTTAAAGAAGAAGAGCATTATACCAAAGAGGAAAAATCTCGTCAGATCATGCTTACCGATGACGGGGTCGCCCTGGCAGAAGAATTGCTTGGCATTGATAATCTTTACGATCCATCTAATATCAATCAGTTACACCATATTAATCAGGCTCTGAAAGCCCATTTTGTCTTCCAGTGCGATGTCGATTACATAGTCAAGAACGGTCAGGTGGTTATTGTTGACGAGTTTACCGGCCGGACGATGGAAGGCCGCCGCTATTCGGATGGCCTTCACCAGGCCCTTGAAGCAAAGGAAAAGGTGACGATCGAAAAGGAAAACCAGACCCTGGCCTCTGTTACTTTTCAGAATTACTTCCGTATGTATGATAAACTGGCAGGAATGACAGGGACCGCTGATACGGAAGCTCCTGAGTTTAAAAAGATCTATGGCTTGGATGTGGTTGTTATTCCAACCCACAAGAACATGATTCGCAAAGATTATCCCGATCTTATTTATAAGAACCAGCAGGCTAAATACCGCAATATTGTTAATGAGATAAAAGAGCTTAATCAAAAAGGTCAACCCATTCTGGTAGGAACTATCTCCATTGATATTTCAGAGAAAATATCGAAGATGTTGACCAAGGAAGGAATACCGCACGATGTGTTGAATGCCAAACAGCATGACCGGGAAGCGGAAATTATTGCAGAAGCCGGGCATGCAGGCCGGGTAACCATTGCCACCAATATGGCTGGTCGTGGTACCGATATCAAGCTTGGCGAAGGGGTTCGCGAACTTGGCGGGCTGCATATTCTTGGTACCAGCCGACACGAGAGCCGCCGTATCGACAACCAACTGCGTGGTCGCTCCGGTAGGCAGGGTGACCCCGGCTCATCACGTTTTTTTCTCTCCCTTGAAGATGATTTGCTGCGTATTTTCGGCTCCGGACGTCTTGGCGGTATCATGGACAAACTCGGCATGGAGGACGACGAGCCCATAGAACACTCTATGGTGTCGAAGGCCATCGAAAATGCCCAGCGTAAAGTGGAAGGGCACAACTTTGATATTCGTAAACACCTGCTTGAGTATGATGATGTGATGAACAAGCAGCGTGAGATCATATACAAGCAGCGTCGAGAAGTGCTGGAAAGTGAAAATGTCCAGCCCATTGTCGAGGATATGATAGCAGAGTTGGTCGATGAGATATGCGGACATATTGCAGTCGAACGAACACCTTCGGAAGACTGGAATTGGGACGAGTTTAACGAACGGGTAGCGCAGCTTTTCAATAACAAGGTAGAGTGGGCGCCTGAAGAGCTTGTTGACTTGGATTTGCAACTGCTTGTTGAAAAGTTAAACGATGCTGTCAAAGAGTGGTACAGCGGGCAGGAAGAAAAAAATGGTGTTGAGCAGATGCGCCAGCTTGAGCGGATGGTGCTGCTGCAGATGGTGGATACTCTATGGAAAGAGCATCTCCTGCAAATGGATCATTTGAAAGAAGGGATTGGTTTGCGTGGCTACGGTCAGAAAAATCCGCTTAACGAGTATAAGCGCGAGGGCTTTAATCTGTTCATGAGCATGATCGAGGCTGTGAAGCTCCAGACCGTATCAACGTTGATGCGAGTGCAGATTGTGCAAGATGATGAACTTGAACGGCTGGAAGAGGAAAGGCGGATACAGCGGGCGAAGGAGCTGGAAGAGGCGAAAAAAGCAACCAGGCCCCAGGCAGATGATCGACAGCCACAACAACGCAAGGAAGAGAAAATAGGTCGTAACGCGCCCTGTCCATGCGGTTCAGGCAAAAAATATAAAAAATGCTGTGGTGCGGCCAACTGAGAAGAGAAGTATTCCTTACTAAAAAAAGTTATCGCCGAAACACACATCTTTCATGAGAAATCCGGGTTGATATGTTTCAGGGCACAGTGGGGGATCTCTGTGCCCTGTTTGTTTTTCAGGATATTTTTCAAAGTACCTTCAGCTTGGCAACGAATATTCACGCGGCGAGCTGAAGCGGAGCACTTGATGGAGTGTGAGTCAGCCCCTGAGATCGCTGGGGTTGAAAAGATTTTGTTCCATATGCTTGATCTCATCAATCCCGGATATGACAATATTTGGATCCGGCTCAAGTTCTTTTAAGTCTATTCTCTTTTCATACTCAATATTAGAGAGCAGGTGTTTCATGCAGTTGATACGTGCTTTCTTTTTCACGTCGGACTTAATGATGGTCCACGGAGCAAGGGTCCGGTTTGATTCGTTGAGCATTTGAAATTTTTTTATGCTGTATTTATCCCAGAGCTTTTGGGCAAGGTTGTCCACCGGAGACAGCTTGTATTGTTTGAGAATATCAGTTTTTCTTGCCTCAAATCTTTTTTTCTGTTCGTTTTTTGAAACGGAAAAGTAGAATTTAAACAGGTATATTCCATCTTTGACCAGCAGTTCTTCAAATAAAGATACATCCTTTAAAAAGCGTTTGTGCTGCTCGTCGGTACAAAAGCCCATAACCGGCTCAACCATAGCCCTGTTGTACCAGGAACGATCAAACAGAACCAACTCTCCGCCAGCCGGCAGCTTTGATACATATCGTTGAAAATACCACTGACTGACCTCTTTGTCACTGGGAGCAGCTAAGGCGACCACCCTTGCGTTGCGGGGGTTAAGGAAGGCCGTTATTCGTTTGATGGTTCCACCCTTGCCTGCAGCGTCGCGGCCTTCAAAGATGGCTAGTACCCGCATGTTTGTTTTTTTTATATGCAGCTGCAGCTTCATCAGTTCAATTTGCAGCTTCTTGAGTTCGGCTTCGTATTCCAGATGGGCCTTTTTGATCCATACCGAACATCGTTTATCATCCTGTTTGGCTTGCTTGTTCTTAAGGGCAGTCCCCTCCAGGAGTTTGGTATCGATCGGACAGGATGGATTGTTTTCCTTTTTTTTCTCTCCCATGTCATTCTCCTTGTGCCGACTCCGGCTATGAAGGGTATTACCCTTGGTAAATATACATTGAGCTATTGGTTGGAACAGGGCTACTGTTCGATAGATTCCGAAGAAAATTTGCAAGAAAATAAGAAAAGATAATGCAATTTAACTGTTTGGTATTAAACATATTGTATTGAATGAATACCGATGAAACAAGAGGAGTCTACTGGAGTTAGTAATTTTTCTCAAATAAAAACTATCAAACAGCGGGGTAGCAGATATGCAGCAGTATCAGCAGGAGGTTGCAGCCTTTCTTCAAGATTGGGTCGAAACCAAAGAGAACAATAAGCAGGGGTTTGAGCGGTTTTACAAACAGTTGCAGGACAAAGAAAAGGGCAGTGTTGAGTTCCATCCACGACCAGGGGTGACTTATTCCCTTCGCGGTATGACAGCCGGAAAAGAAGCTCCGGTTCTCTATGTTATGGTTGACGTAATTGAAGATGAACCACGGTGGTTATCAGTCTGTTTTTACGGTGCCATGATTACGGATCCGGAGGAAAAAGGAGCGTTTGTACCAGGTGGACTTCTGGGGGAAGATGCGATCTGTTTTGACCTCGAAGAGTATAACCAGCTGGAATATGCTTATGTGGAAGCTCGGATTGAAGAGGCGTATGCCTCTGCTGTCAATCAATAAACAGGTCGGAGTGGGGCATTCTGTCAGTTGAGTTTCTTCCCGGTCCGAAACATTTCTTTGTAGATGGAGGGGAGATGGAGGCTGGTGATACGTTCGGCAACCGCTTCTATATCATAGGTACAACGAAAATGAGTAACCTGTACCGAGCGGTGCTGTAACTGCAAGACTGCATAACAAGCCTGCGGGTTACCATCAAACATCCTCCCGGCAGACCCCGGATTGATAAAATGTACGCCCTCGATATGTTTGTGATAGGGGGAATGAGAGTGCCCTGTAACAACGATGGTACAGGATGTGACGGCAGCAAGTTCTCTAAATCGTTTGTCCGGGGTGGTTTGAAAAAGGAATTCTTCGTGGTCTTCAGGGCTACCATGAAAAAGACACAATCTGTGTACACCATGCTTGCATGTGTATTTTTTTTTCAGGGTGCAAAGATACTGCCGATTGCTCGGGCTGAGAGCCTCAACCGTGCTGGTGTACATGATACGTTTTTCCGGCTTGCGCGGTTTTTTAAAAGTTTTCCCCTTGAGGAGTTTTATAACCTTGTCATCTGTGTTGCCCCGAATGGATTGAACGTGATACTTGCGAAGCCAGCTGAGTACTTCATCCGGATAGGGGCAATAGACCGTTGAATCTCCACTGTTGCAGATGAGATCGAATTGGTCCAAGGGATGTTGTTGCGCGATGGCCTCAAGAGCAGGGAAATTCCCGTGGATATCGCTGAGTAAAAGAATTTTCATGGGTATTTTCCCGTTCCGTGATGTTGAGTAGCCCAGATTTCTCATCAATACAGTTTTTCACAGGGTAAGGCACAAGCCGCGCTGCAGGGAAGCGTAGACTCCGGTAGTAAACTACCGCAAGTGGTTTGTAACGTAGATCCTGCAGAAAAATCTGTTGACCCGGAGGGGCAACTTTTTGATTGAAACCTAAATCTTGCCACCCTTCGGGATTGTCCGATTTTACCGAATCTGCCTTGTTTGCGCACACTTGAAGTACTACAGTACGTCTGCGTGTACGCAGCCTCGCACCTTCGGCAAACTTGGCAATTGCAGGATTTAGGTATCAATTTATTGAGTTTATAATCAAAAAGTTCATGAGAAATTGTGGTTAAAGAAGAGGACCGACCAGAAGCGCTACATTTTCCATGAATCTTTCCCGGAAAGGACGTCGGGTGAAGAGCTCACAGTCTATTTTTCTCGCACTTTGCACATAGCTCTGTTGCAGCTCCCTCACCCTGGCGGTGAATTCCTTGTTGTAAATAAAAAGGGTCATCTCAAAGTTGAGCCAGAAGCTTCGCATATCAAGATTTACAGAACCAAACAGGCAGAAGTCGTCGTCAATGGTAATGGTTTTGGTGTGGAGCAGGCCACCGGAGAAGCCCATTATTTTTACCCCGGCTTTGGTCAGAACCTCATATCGAGCCCTGCTGGCATAATGAACCAGTCGAGAATCATTTTTTTCAGGGACAATAATGGTTACATCCACCCCCCGTTGTGCTGCAGATTTGAGGGCTGCCAGGATGGCGTTGTCCGGGACAAAATAAGGGGTGGTAAGGATGAGTTTTTTCCGCGCGGCATAAATGGTTGTGAGTAACAGGTTGTGGATGGCTCCTTCTTCCAGGTTCGGACCTGAAGGGACAAGCTGTACCAATGCGTTTCCCGATGAATCGACCGGGTGAATGTCTGAACTAGGGTACAAATCCTCTAAAGGAATGTGGTTTTCCATCATCCAGTCATAGGTAAAAGCTGCTGTCATGACTTCGACCACCGGCCCGCGGATGCGGACCATGGCATCTATCCATTTACCCACCCCTTGGTCCTGTTTGAAAAAGCTTGGGTCAACCAGGTTCTGGCTGCCGGTATAGGCTATGGTGCCGTCAATGATGGCTACCTTGCGGTGATTTCTCAGATCTATGCGAACAAAAAGTGCTCGGATGAGTCCTGCAGGTAATGCTTCCGCTATCTCTATGCCGACGGAGCGCATTTTTTCAGCCGGCGCACTGCTTAAAAAGGGTTTGCTGCCGATGGAATCAACCAGGACGCGACAGGTTACACCTCGTTTTTTTGCCTCAATCAAGGCATCGGTAACATTATCAGCCAAACCACCTTCGTTCCATATGTAAAATTGAAGAAAGCAGCTGGATTTTGCCCTGCGGATATCTGTGATGAGTTTGCGTAAAAAAGTGGTGGGTTCGCTGATGAGCTCCAAACAGTTATCCGGCATTGTGGGGATACGGACCATTGCATCTATTTGCCGGTTGATGGGGATGCATTCAGGATTAATTTGTTTCCAGTCAACTGAAACACGCTTGTAAAGTGCCTGGGTCCATTGACTTATAACAGGTTGTTCAGAAAGTATTTTTGAGGCCCTTCTCTCACCAAGTCTTACCTCTCCGAACAAAAGATACATGATGGCTCCGAAAAAGGGCAGCAGCAAGATAATGATCAACCATGCAAGTGATACACTGGCAGCTCTTTTGCGCATAATGACTCGCAAAGACAGGCCTATGCGAATGGCAAGATCGGTAATGAAAATGGATGTGGTGAGTATCCAGTAAATTTTATCCATAATTATTTACGAAGGCCGTTCTAAATAACGGCACATGTTGAGGGGGGATAGGTAGAGATGAACAAAAATGACCAATATAAATTATGTTCATCCTTTTTTTTTGTAGGTTATCTGTTAGATTACAACTAATTCTCTTTCTATTAAACTAAATATTATACAGGGCTTGTATGCAGGTTAAAGGATTTAGTGCTGCCGCCGTAAAGGCAGGCATTCGATATCAGGATCGTTTTGATTTGGGGCTTATTTATTCTCACACTCCGGCTGTTACTGCCGGTGTTTTTACCACCAATTCGGTGAAGGCGGCCCCCGTGCTGATCGATATGGATCGTTTACGGCAAGGAAGCGTACAGGCAGTACTGGTAAACAGCGGTAATGCTAATGCCTGTACCGGGGAAGCCGGCATGGAAACCGCACTGGCGATCAGTTCCTTGGTAGCCGAGCAACTTGCCATAAAAGAAGAGCTTATTCAACTTGCCAGTACAGGTGTCATTGGCGAGCCTATACCTTTTGCACCTTTTGAAAAGAATATACAAGAGTTGGTTGATACACTCTCACCTGACGGTTTTGATGATCTGGCACAGGCCATGATGACCACCGACACTTATCCCAAGACAGCCTTTACCACTGTTGACCTTGATGGGAAAACTGTTTCCATCCTCGGCGTTGCCAAGGGATCGGGCATGATCATGCCTGATATGGCAACTATGCTCTGTTTTGTGGTTACCGATGCTCAGATAGTCTTTCCGGTGTTAAATAGCATGGTTAGGGAGGGGGTGGATAAAAGTTTCAATCGGATTACGGTTGACGGTGATACCTCGACCAACGATATGGTGCTGGTAATGGCCAACGGTGCGGCCGGCAATTCGTGGATTGATGAAGAAAGTCCAGCGACTGCACAGCTGTTTGAAACTGCACTGCATGGAGTGCTCCATGATCTGGCCTTGCAGATTGTCAAAGATGGCGAAGGTGCAACTAAGGTCGTCACCATTCGAATTGAGGGCGCAAGAGAGCAGGAGGAGGCTATGAGTGCTGCCCAGACCATTGCCAACTCTGCTCTGGTGAAAACCGCTTTTTTTGGAGAAGATGCTAATTGGGGCAGAATTATCGCAGCACTGGGTCGTTCAGACAGCGTTTTTGATCAAAACAAGGTGTCCATAGCCTTTGATGAGGTGCTGCTGGTTGAAAATGGACTTGCCCTGGGCGCGGAGGCAGAAAAATCAGCGAGTGAAGTGTTGAAAAACAAAGAATTTACGGTCACTGTCGACCTCCATGAAGGCCTGGAGTCAACAGAGGTGTATACCTGCGATTTTTCATATGATTATGTGAAAATTAATGCCGATTATCGAAGCTAGGAGTACAGCGTCATGGAACATCAAGTAGTTGATAACTGGTACCTTCCCGAGACTATGGAACCGACAGCCATGTTCAAACGGTTGAAGCGTAAGTTCGGCCTGGTTCACGAACCGGAAGTGCACCACAAAATTACCTACTGCGATTCCTTTGACTGGCGGCTTTTTGCAAACGATTACCTGTTGTCCTGTGTCGGAACGGCGTGGAGGCTGCACGATCTCCATACCGGTGAAATCATTATGGAGGAGAGCGGACCCAAGGTAAATAAGGCGTGCTTTGCCAAGGCGTTTCAAGTCGGTGGGCTGCAACAGCAGTTAACAGATATTTTGGAAATGCGTTGCGTCTCACCAATAGCCTCCGGCGAAGTTACGGTGCAGGAGTGCCGGCTTGTTAACAAGGATGAGAAAACGGTGGTGCGTCTTTTTCTGGAGCAGCACCAGATGACAGGTGCTGACGATAGACTGCGGGCGGTGAGGCTGGAACCGGTCCGGGGATATATAGACGAACTTGAAGCAGTACGCAGCATATTGAAACAGTTTGAGCCTGTAAACAGGCCGCCTGCCTACATCGCTATGGAGCAGGGGTGCACCTGTTTGGGAAGAACACCTGGTGATTATTCTTCAAAAATGGTGCTCCATCTTGATCCTGATCAGACTGCTCGTTCAGCTGTAGGCATTATCTATAAGCAGCTGCTTGAGGCAATGCATGTCAATATTCCAGGGGTTCTGGCAGACCTGGATTCCGAGTTTCTCCACGATTTTCGAGTAGCAGTAAGAAGGACCCGGTCAGGGCTTTCCTTGATTAAGGGCGTTCTTCCGCCTGCGGTAGTAGAGAAATATAAAGAGGATTTCGCGTATCTCGGGCAGGTTACCGGTCCCACCCGCGACCTGGATGTCTATTTGCTGTATGAGGATGAATATAAATCCCGCCTGCCGGAAACACTGCAAGACGGGTTGCACAGCTTTTTTGAGAATCTTGCGGCATTAAGGGCTCAGGAACAGCGAGCGCTGGTCAGGGAGCTGAAGGGTCCCCGGGTCGAGGAAATCCTTTGCTCATGGCAGGCATACCTTGACAATGAAGATACCCAGTCAGCTAAGTTTGCCGACTCGCCGGTGATTGATATTGCCACAAAAATTATTTATCGTCGCTATAAAAGAGTTCTTAAGGACGGGTTGGCCATAACCGACAAAACACCCGACCGAGAAATCCACCGTCTTCGAATCCAGGGAAAGAAATTGCGCTATGCAATCGAATTTTTTGCCTCTCTTTTTCCGGCACAAGATATTGCTACAGCCATAAAGCGTCTCAAGAAATTACAAAATTATCTTGGTGATTTTAATGATCTTTCCGTGCAGCAGGATGTGTTGCGCAACCATTTACAGGGGATTCGACCTGGATCGCGGAAGAATCTCGAGCTTGGAGCGGCTTTAGGGGCTTTGATGAGCAATCTGCACCGGGAGCAGGTGAAAGCACGCGGAGATTTTGCTGCTATTTTCGGCAAGTTTAGCAGTGCTCGCAACATTGCGCTTTTTGAAAAGCTTTTCACCTGTAAAAAGGAGGCAATATGAGCATTTTAGCGGTTTATAATATCAAAGGTGGCGTCGGAAAAACAGCAACATCCGTCAACCTTGCTTATCTCTCAGCCTCTCAAGGGGAAAAAACATTGCTCTGTGATCTGGACCCACAGGGATCAGCATCCTATTATTTTCGTATACGGTCCCCCAAAAAATTGAATACCAAAAAACTGCTCAAGGGCGGCGAGCATATTGAAAAAAATATCCGTGGCACCGATTACCTCGGACTTGATCTGCTACCGGCTGATTTTTCGTATCGAAATATCGATATTGCCCTCGACGAGTTGAAGAAATCGACCGTCAGATTAAATAACGTTCTTCGTCCATTGCTTGCCGAGTATGATCGGATTATCCTTGACTGTCCGCCTAATCTGACTCTGCTTGCAGAGAATATTTTTTATGCTGCAGATACAATACTGGTACCGATCATTCCCACTACCCTGTCGCTGATGTCCCTGAAACAACTGTTTAAATTTATGGAGAAAATAGGGCAGAAAAGGACCAAAGCGCTGGTGATGTTTTCCATGGTGGAAAAACGGAAAAAGATGCATATGGAACTTATGGGTGCCATGCGAAAAAGAAAGGGTGTCCTTCAGGAGCCTATTCCTTTTTTAGCCGATATCGAGCGCATGGGAATATATCGTCAACCTGTAACTGCAGCCTTACCCAATTCAAGGGCCTCACAAGCGTACAAGGCCCTGTGGGCGGAAGTCTGCCGAAATTTAGGCTAAGTTATGAAAAGACTGTTGATCTGTCGTCATGCCAAGTCCAGTTGGAAGAACCTCTCTTTGAAAGATAGAGACCGACCGCTCAATAAACGGGGTAAACGCGACGCTCCTATGATGGGCAAACGGTTGCACCGGAGGGGGATATCCCCTGATGCGGTTATCACTTCACCTGCCCGGCGTGCTGCAAAAACCGCCGGACATTTGGCGAAAGCAGTGCACTTTTCGACTACGCACATTCAGGTTGTTGACTCATTGTACGGTGCTTCGCCAAGCTCAATTATTGAGTTATTGCGCACTGTGGACGACTCTCTTGCAACCGTTATGGTGGTTGGGCACAATCCGGAATGCACCATGCTGGCAAATTTTCTGGGTGGATTGCATATAGACAATGTGCCGACCTGTGGTGTTGTTGCGCTTGATTTCCATATTACACACTGGCAGCACGTGAAAAAAGGTGAAGGAAAGCTTGTCTTTTATGACTATCCCAAAAAGGACCCAGCCCCTTAATACGAGGTAGAGCGTGAAAAGAAATCCGCTGGGTCTTTTTCTTGATCGTATTTCTCCCCCGCAAGGTCTTCTGCTGATATTGCTGGCCATTCTTGTCGGCAGTGTCACCGGGCTGGCCGCCGTGTTGTTCATCAACCTGATTGCCGCTATCCAGAAGATGCTTTATGCTCTTTTCCATGCTGTAATGCCGTATGTCGGAATATGGAGCTACCTGCTTGTTCCTGTGAGTGGCGCATTACTTGCCGGTCCTTTGATTGCCTGGTTTGCCCGTGAAGCCAAAGGACATGGCGTGCCTGAGGTGATGCAGGCTTTAATCCTCCGTGGTGGCAGGATAAGAGCTCGAGTCGCTATTGCCAAAATCATTGCTTCTGCTCTGTGTATTGGTTCCGGAGGGTCTGCAGGTCGTGAGGGGCCGATTGTTCAAGTGGGGTCGGCGTTCGGCTCTGTTACCGGGCAACTGCTTCATCTCTCGGATGAGCGTATCAAAAATTTGGTTGCCTGTGGTGCCGCTGCCGGGATTGCAGCAACCTTTAACGCTCCCATAGCAGGGGTAGCGTTTGCCATTGAAGTGCTCATGAGCGAACTGCAGGTTCGTATGTTCGGCAATGTGGTTATTGCGGCGGTTTCAGCTTCTATCGTCAGCCAGGTTTTTCTTGGTGATCAGCCCGCCTTTCTGGTCCCGGCATATTCCATGTCTTCACCTTTTGAAATTTTACTCTATCTTTTCCTGGGACTGGCTGCGGCCTTGGTTGGTATTTTTTTTATTCGTTGCCTGGATTACTCAGAACAGATTTTTGATGGCTGGAAATTTCCCCTGGCATTGAAACCTGCCGTTGGAGCAGTCCTGCTGGGCGTGGTTGGGATGAGTTATATTGCCTTTACCGGAGCGTCACCTGCAACGCTTGTTGGTTTTTCAGCTGAACAGCTTGCCGAACATAAACCGCATGTTTACGGATCGGGTTTTGCGTTTATTGAACGAACCTTACGCGGAGATGCCGCTTTCCTTCCCTTTTTGCTGCTTGTTTTTCTTAAACCGATAGCTACCTCATGCACCCTCGGGTCCGGTAATTCGGGCGGTGTTTTTGCGCCGTCTCTTTTTACTGGAGCGATGTTGGGAGGGAGCTTGGGCGCTTTGTTTTCCACCCTGTTGCCAGAACTGTCAGGGCCGATCGGTGCCTATGCTCTGGTTGGGATGGCTGCAGTGTTTGCCGCCTGTGCCCATGCGCCGTTAACAGCTATTCTGATAGTATTTGAAATGAGCAGTGATTATGGCCTTATTCTGCCTTTGATGATTGCGGCTGTGACGGCTTCCAATGTGGCACAGTATCTGTTTCATGATTCCATGTACACAACCAAGCTTACCCGTCGCGGTATACGGTTTGATCAAGGTCGGGATCTGGATATCATGCAGGGGGTAATGGTGCGTGAGGTAATGAATACGGAACCGGTGGTTGTTGAAAAAAACGCCCCTCTTGCAAAGCTTTATCAGATGTTTCAGGAAACCAATTATCTGGGTTTTCCGGTGGTTGACGAAAAAGGGCTGCTGTGGGGTATCGTTACCCTCCAGGATTTGGAAAAGGTACTGGGTGCCGACAATGAGCCTATTCGCGATCTGAAAGTGGTTGATGTCGCCATTGTGGACCCGGTTACGGTTTTTCCTGATGAGCCTATCTGGACAGCGATTCAGAAAATGGCCCCGCGTGATTTAGCCCGTTTGCCGGTTGTCAGCAGAAGTAGTGAGACAACCCTTATCGGTTTGATCAGCAGGAGCGATATTCTTCGAGCTTATGATGTTGGTATTGTACGTAAACAGCGGGGACAGCTTTTAGAAGACAACATGCTGTTACGAAAAGAGGAACAAAATGTGTTTGTCGAAGTTCGATTGGATGCCGGTCAGCAGGCGGTCGGTGTTCGTCTGAAAGATCTGGGTTTGACCGAGGCTGTGAATGTGGTTTCCATAGAAAGAGGTGGGGTCTTACATATCCCCAAGGGAGACAGCCGTTTTGCAGCAGGTGATATTGTCACCCTGTTTGCAAAAAAAGAAGCAGTTGAGCTTGCAAAGCAACAATTTGATAATGGGCCGGACAAGAAAGAGAATGGAGAATGATAAACCACGGTCACAACGACCAAATTGCTTGAAATGTAAACATTTTTATGTGACTTATGAACCCCGTCACCCACGAGGATGTCGGGCATATGGATTTAAGAGTCGTGAACTGCCTGCAGCGGTTGTTTTTGCTAATTCGGGAGTTCATTGTCGTCTTTTTCAAAAAAGGTAGTGACTGTTCAGCAGCACACCACGGAGTCTGCGCTTACCTCTACGTACAAACAGGCAGGAAAACATAGCATTACTATAGTTATCCTGTCTGCTTGTACGCATCTGGAGCACTGCTGAACAGCTACAAAAGATAAACCTAACATTCAGCAGCACACCACGGAGTCTGCCCTTTCCTCTGCGCACGATCAGGCGGCAAAACAGACCATTACGCAAGTTATCGAGCCTGTTTGTCCACATTTGGAGCATTACTAAATGGGTACAGGTTAGGTTCAGGTAAAAACAATAGTACAGGGTTACAAAGGATTAAGTTGCAGCCACGAAGCTGCACAAGAACAAGGACCACATGAAATTATCAAAATTTGGAGAAAAATTTTCAGGAGATGCCGGCATCCTTTCATTAATGGATGATTTGGGCAATGCGATGGCCGAAGGTGGTATGATTATGATGGGAGGAGGAAATCCCGGCTCCATTCCTGAAATTGAACGTGTTATGCGTAAGCAACTGCAAAGACTGATTGATGACGATCAGGCCCTGCGTAAGCTTATTGGGATATATGATCCGCCACAGGGGAAAAAAGAATTTCTTAAGGCGCTGGCATCTCTTTTACGCAAAGAGTTTGGTTGGGATGTATCTTCTGCAAATATCTGTCTTACCAACGGCAGCCAGGCGGCTTTTTTTCTCATGTTCAATATGTTTGCCGGGGAGTGTGAAGACGGGACAAAAAGAAAAATCCTGCTGCCCATGGCCCCCGAGTATATTGGGTATGCCGACCTTGGCCTGAGTGACGATTTTTTTGTTTCTGTTCGTCCACGTATCGAATGTGTCGGTGAAAATCTTTTTAAGTATCGGGTTGATTTTGATAATATTTCAATTACCGAAGAAATTGGTGCTATCTGTGTTTCCCGGCCAACCAACCCGACAGGTAACGTTCTCACCGATGATGAGATCAATGGGCTCGCTCAATTGGCCGAAAAACATGACATCCCGCTGATAGTTGATTCCGCTTATGGGGTACCGTTTCCCTGTATGATATATACTGAGGTGCAACCGATTTGGACTGAAAATCTTATCGTTTCCATGAGTCTTTCCAAGTTCGGTCTCCCTGCTGCCCGTACAGGCATTATCATTGCCGGGAAAAAATATGTAGATGCACTGTCGAGTATTAATTCCGTTGTTAATCTCGCTCCGGGAAGCTTTGGCGCGATGTTGACCACACCCTTGATAGAATCGGGAGAGATCTTACGGCTCAGCAAAGATGTGATCAGACCTTTTTATAAACAAAAAATGGAAAAAGTGATGGAGGTTGTCAAGGATGCGTTTGCCGGTTGCAAGTACAAGGTGCATATTCCGGAAGGTTCCATGTTTCTCTGGTTTTGGTTCCCTGATCTGCCGATAACCAGCCGTGAATTGTACCAGCGCCTGAAGCAGCGTAAGGTTTTAGTGGTTTCCGGAGATTACTTTTTTCCAGGTCTAGAACCAGGCTGGCAGCATACTAATGAATGCATAAGGGTCAATTATTCGCAGGATGAAGGAGAAGTGCACAAAGGGATTCGTTTAATCGCTGAGGAAATACGCTTAATTTACAGGGAAGGGAACTGATATGCTGTTGAGGGGGAGATTGTTTTTGCTGGTTTTGCCCGCATGGTTGTTGCTCTGCATTGGCACTTCCGGGTTTGCTGTTTGTCTGGAAGGGGATTGCAAGGATGGCAAAGGACATTACATCAGCGCTGACGGCCGTGAATATGTGGGTGAATTCAAGCACGGTTTTCTCTGGGGACAGGGAAAATTGGTCCTCCCCGATGGTTCGGTGTATGAAGGCGGTTTTTCTAAAGGACGTTTTAACGGTAAAGGAACATTGATCAGCGCTGACGGGAGACGCTTTAGCGGAACGTTTAAAGAAGGGGTTGTTGATGGCAACGGCAGCCTTACCTATGCTGACGGTCTGCAATATATGGGTGAGTTTAGCCTTGGCCGTTATCATGGTCGGGGCAGTTTGTTTTATCCTGACGGGCAAGAGTATACAGGTGATTTTCGTAACAATACTATCCATGGTCAGGGCAAATTGACCTATGAAGATGGCTCCACCTATGAAGGATGGTTTAAAGATGGCAAACCTGACGGGAAAGGCCTGCGTCGATACCTTGACGGAGCTCGTTACGAGGGAGAGTACAAGGATATTTATCGCGAGGGTAACGGTCGATTAACACTTCCTGATGGTACTGTTTATGAAGGGCAATTTCAAAAAGATCTTTACAATGGTCAGGGCCAACTTAAAACCCCTGACGGTATTGTTTATACAGGGACCTTTCTGCAAGGGCAGATGACAGGGAATGGTACAATGACCTGGCCTGATGGGCGCGAGTATACCGGTTTGTTTGTTAAAGGCATTCCCGACGGGCAGGGGATGATGGAGTACAGTGATGGCAGCCGGTACGAAGGAATGTTTAAAAATGGCCTGCGGGAAGGCGAAGGCGTTTTGGTTTACGCTGACGGTAGTCGTTATAAGGGCAGCTTTGCTGCCAATACACTTCATGGGCAAGGCACTCTGCAAAAAGCTGACGGCACCTCTTTTAAAGGGGAGTTTCGAAATGGCTCGCCGGTAGAGCCACTACCATCTTCTGTTGCCCAAAATGAGCAAGAGGCTGTTGCGACAACCAAAGCAGACCGCGGGGAAGAGGCCGGAGAACAGTATGGTTCTTTGACCATTGTGGCTCGTGTTCCGGAAAACAGCGAGGTAGCCGAGGGAATCTATTTGATCAACGGATATGTGTATACGGATACGCAGCAACGGAACAAGTTTAGTGGCACCACCAAACTGACCTTTGCAGATAATAGTGAATACCAAGGAACCTTTGCCGCAGGACTGATGGAAGGGCAGGGCACTCTCACCTATGCAGATGGTCGAAAATATACGGGAGAATTCAGCAAAGGTAAAAAACAGGGAAAGGGCAGGCTCTCCTATCCGGACAATTCTCTGTATGAGGGAATGTTTGCAGACGACGTGTTTGATGGCGAGGGAATATATATCTTTCCCGATGGCAGCAGATACAAGGGAGAATTTAAGCAGGGCGCTTTTTGGGGGTTGGGTAAACTGGACTATAAGGATGGAAAAGAATATGTGGGTACCTTTAAAAACGATCTCCCCGATGGATATGGTACGCTGCATTCCCCGGATGGTAGTGTGTATGAAGGGGGGTTTAGAAACGGACGGCGTAACGGGAAAGGGAAATTGATTTTTAAAGATGGCCGGGTTGCGGAGGGTGTCTTTAAAGACGATCAGCTTGTTCCTTAGCCTGGCTTGCCTATAACCTAACTCCAGGGGAGGTTGTTGTCCGTAAAAAAAACATGCGATTAACCCGGAGGCGCCAAAATTATTACAAAGTAGGCTGGAATGTTACGTTGCCTGCCGGGAGCAAATGTCATACCTGAACACTAACCCGGATTTCTCATCAATAAAGTTTTTCGCAGGGCAAGGCACAAGCCGCGCAGCTGTAGTAAACTACCGCAAGTGGCTTGTAACGCAGATCCTGCGGAAAATCTATTGACCTGAAGGGGGAACTTTTTGATTGAAAACGAAAAACAGACTGTTAATTGTACAATTACTTTTTAAACAATAATATCAATTAATTGAGTTTGAAATCAAAAAGTTCATGAGAAATTCGGGCTAACTTTGCAAACGCCGACTGTAGGCTTTTGTTGGCCGGGAAAACGGAGATTACATTATTATGATGTGGCAATACCGTACCATTGTTTTTGAATTTGCCAAAGACGGTCTCTTGGGAGAGCGTTATATTGATGATGAAGAAATGGAAAACACCCTAAACGAACAGGGAAGTATGGGGTGGGAACTGGTGAGTGCGGTGATGGTGCAAGACGGTGTACTCGCAGTCTTGAAACGAGCCGGCACTAAAGTGGCCGCCCAAAAGTCCCACACCACTGCTGTACAAGAGCCGCATGAGGTCGGCACCATTTCAGCCGTCCAGCAACAGGCTATTACCACAGAGCAAGTACGAGAACAGGAGCTGGAACATCTTCAATCTCTGGGGGAGCGTCAGGACAAGCAATCTGAAGAGCAAGGGTATAACCATGTCGGTGATATAAAGATATCGTGACGTTTTTGTACTGCTATACCACCAGGGAAACGTAAGCATGCCACTCACTCAAACGCTCTTAGCCCGCGTAATTGAATTGCGTAGAACTATACACAGGTTTCCTGAACTCAGTTATAAAGAGGAGAGTACATCAGCACTTATTCGCCGGGAACTTGAGACGCTCAATATTCCATACCGGCAATTGGCTACCACCGGCATACGGGCTGAAATCAAAGGGCAGCAGGAGGGCAGCAGTATAAAAAACGCAACCATAGCCTTGCGGGCCGATATGGATGCGCTGCCCATTGAGGAAAAAACCGGGTTGCTTTTTGCCTCGGAAAATCCCGGTGTCATGCATGCCTGTGGACATGACGGTCATGTGGCCATGCTGCTTGGTGCTGCTCATCTTTTGCATCGAGGTGATTTTTCCGGTCGGGTCATCCTTCTTTTTCAACCGGCTGAGGAGGCTGGTAATGGGGCGGCACAAGTTGTAACAGAAGGGGGGCTTGATCAGGTGGATATGATTTTCGGAGGTCATATAGACACCCATTTTGCTCCCGGTCATTTTACGGTGGATGCAGGGCTTATATGTTCCTATGCTGATCCGTTTATCATCCGTATTCATGGGCGTGGAGGTCACGCAGCCAGGCCCCATGAAGCGATAGATTCTGTAGTCCTTGCGGCTAATCTGGTTATGAATATGCAAACGCTTGTCTCCCGCCAGATAAATCCCTCGCATGCTGCCGTGGTTACTGTCGGCAAACTTCGCGCCGGAACCGTGCTTAATGCCATTGCTGAAGAGGCAGTGCTTGAGGGCACTATCCGTAGCGCTCATCCTGAGACCCGTAATTGTCTGATAGCTGCACTGCAGCGACTTATCCAAGGGGTGCAGGATATGAGTAATGCAGAAATCGAGTTGGAATTTCTTGATGGCATGCCTGCGGTAATAAATGATACACAGGCAGCAGGTCTGGCAAGGAAAGCAGCAGTGGAGCTGGTGGGCAGAGAACAGGTAGGAAATCAAGAGGCTCCCAGTCTTGGCGGGGAAGATTTTGCTTTTTACCAGCAGCAGGTCCCAGGTTGTTTGGTACGTTTTGGTGCGCAGGTTGCTGGAGATACTCGGGGCCCTGCACATTCCGGACGCTATGATTTTGATGAAAAGGTATTAACCTATGGTACCCAGTGGCTTGCTTTGGTAGCTCGGAGAGCGCTTGATCATTTGTCTGGTAATTGCCTATAGATAGGTTTTCCAGGACCAGCTGAGAAAAACGTGCGAGGGAAAAAATAATGACACCAATCGAATTTGCTGGAAGTCGCTTTTTTACCCTTGGGGTGGAACTGGAGTTCCAGCTTATTGACCGGGAATCATTTAACCTTGTTCCTGTGGCACCTACCATTATCGATCACGTACCAGATGCACTTCAGTCCAGAGTCGTGCAGGAGTTTCTGCAGTCGATTGTTGAGATTCGTACTGTGGTCTGTGATACTGTGGATGACGCAAAAGAGGATTTGCAGGCGACGATTCTCGCTGTGCAAAAGGTCGCTGAGGCGCATAACTGTCTTCTTTCTTCCAGTAGTCTGCATCCCTTTGCCTGTCCTGAAGATCAGGTGCTCAGTTTTGGTGAACGGTATGCACGGATCATGAAAGAGCTGCAGTATGTCGGCCGGCAATTTATATGTCAGGGATTGCATGTGCATGTTGGTATGCCTGATGGTGAAACTGCCATCAAGGTATGTGATACCATCCAGGCGTATTTACCGCTGCTGCTGGCACCGAGTTGTTCCTCTCCTTTTTTTAGAGGCGAGGATACAGGGTTTAGCTCGTACCGAACAAAACTTTTTGAAGCCTTGCCCCTGGCGGGACTGACCGGTTTTCATCAAACGTGGAAAGGGTTTGAACGGGAAGTACAGATGTTGCGCGATAACCATGTTATTGCTGATTTTCGTGATCTTTGGTGGGATGTTCGTCCGAGCCCTTTTTTAGGCACTGTTGAAATTCGTATCTTTGATTTACCGCTGCGTTTTGCCCACGTGCTTGGTCTGGTTGCCCTGGCACAGGGACTGGTAGCAGGTTTGACACGAAATATGGCTGAACATCAACCGATCAGTCATCAGGTGCTCAGTCGCAATAAATGGCAGGCAGCACGGCATGGGCTGGGTGGTATTTTTGTTGATCCGCTTGGCCTGCTAGGGCATGGGAGTATGCCCATGGTGGATGCTCTTTCCAGACTCATTACGGTTGTCCAGCCAATGCTGGTCAGTTTCGGCAGCCAGGCATACGTGGCTGCCATAGGAGAACTTTGTCACACAATGAACGGTGCCGATAAACAGCGTCAGCTGATTGCAGAAGGCAGGAATTTTCCTGAAATGCTCCAACAACTTCATAATGAATACTGGTCATGAGTCTCTATTCACGTTCAATTGTCGCTACCGGGCACCATCTGGTGAGTAAGGCAGCTGCCACCGTCCTTGAGGGTGGTGGTAATGCCTTTGATGCAGCAGTTGCGGCTGGTTTTGCTGGGGCCGTAGTGGAGCCGTGCCTGACCAGTCTTGGCGGCGGTGGTTTTCTTTTAGCTCGAACCAGCGGGAAGCACCGGCCGCTACAGGAAATTTTCTTTGATTTTTTTGTTGATACCCCAGGCAGAGGGTTGTGCGAAATTCCCGAGCCCCATTTTTTTCCGGTAACCGTTGCCTTTGGGGGGTCTGATCAGGATTTTAACATCGGCCTTGGCTCCGTGGCTGTGCCCGGAATACTGAAAGGGCTGCTGCATGTACATGACCGACTCGGCTATATGGACTTACGAGATGTCCTGCAGCCTGCACTGCATTTGGCAAAAGGGCACGTACTCAATGATTTTCAAAGTGTTTTTATGCAGCTCCTGTATCCGATCTTGACCCTGAGCGAAACCGGAAAAAGGTTGTACGAACCGGAGGGCACGTATCTCACAGAAGGTGACACCCTGCTAAATGCTGAACTGGCTGGATTCCTTGAACAGGTCGGAGAAGATCAGGGACGCAGCTTTTACGAAGGTGACATTGCCCAAGCAATTGTCCGCGACATGCGGGAAGGGGAAGGACTGCTGACCCTGAAAGATCTTGCAGCCTATAAGGTGATCGAGCGAAAACCACTGCAGGTCGGATATGGTAAGCACACTCTGCTTACAAGCCCTCCTCCTTCATTTGGGGGCACACTGATTGCCCTTTCCCTTGCTCTGCATCAACAAGTAGAGGAGAAGTACCCTTTTGGGTCGAGTCACTATCTTTTGCAGACAACAGCCATCATGCAGGAAGTGGAACGGCTCAGAGAACAGGGGTGGATAACGGCGCATAAACTCGAACAATTAATGGACTCAGCGCAGCTCGAACAGGCTGCCCGCAGTGTGCGGCTTTTTTCCCGTGGAACAACCCATGTCAGTATTGCCGACAGAGATGGTAATGTAGCCTCGATGACCTGCTCCAACGGAGAGGGCTCTGGCTATTTTGCGCCTGGAACAGGGATTATGCTCAATAATATGATGGGGGAGGACGACCTCCATCCGGATGGGTTTCATGCCGCTCCCCCCGGTGAAAGGGTAGGGTCGATGATGTCGCCATCGCTTTTGTTGGATGCGGAAGGAGCGGTCAAGTTGGTTATGGGCAGTGGAGGTTCAAAACGGATCCGGACAGCCATCACCCAGGTTCTGACCCAGATCGTTGATCATGAGCGCGAAGTTCAACAGGCGGTAGAAGCTCCTCGTTTATACTGGGATGGCGAGTTACTCCAGGTGGAGCCTGGTTTTGCAGCTGATGTTATTGACGCAGTCGGCAAACAGGTAAAGGTTAATTGCTGGAAAGAACAGAGTGTTTATTTTGGAGGTGTACATACGGTGGTGCCTGGAAAAACAGGTGTTGGTGATCCTCGTCGAGGCGGTGTAGCCATAGTGGTGGAAAAATGAGCTGGTATATTTTTAAACGAGTGTTGCTTATGATTCCCACCTTGTTTGGGGTCATGCTGATCACCTTTACTGTGACGCAGTTTGTACCCGGTGGTCCGGTGGAACGGATGATGGCCGAACTTGAAGGGCAGGGCAATGGAGGCGAAGTAAAAACCGGTGTCGGTTTATACCAGGGAGATCGAGGCCTGGACCAAGACAGGGTAGAACAGCTAAAACAGTTGTATGGTTTTAATAAACCGCCGGTCGAGCGTTTTTGGGAAATGATGAAAAATTATCTGGTGTTTGATTTCGGCCAATCCTATTATCATCACCAAAGTGTGGTCCAGCTGGTTGTATCCAAATTACCTGTGTCCATGTCGTTAGGCTTGTGGTCTTTTTTCCTGGTTTACTCCATCTGTATCCCTTTAGGAATCAGTAAGGCTGTTCGCGACGGTTCATCCTTTGATGTAATCACCAGCTCCGTTATTCTTGTCGGCTACGCAATTCCCGGCTTTGTGCTTGGTATTGTCTTGATTGTGTTATTTGGCGGCGGCAGTTTCTGGAGTATCTTTCCGTTGCGTGGTCTTGTTTCAGATAATTGGCAGGAGTTGTCTGTGATGGCGAAAATTCTTGATTATCTCTGGCACATGGTGCTGCCGATTATCGCCTCGACTGTAGGCAGCCTTGCCGTGATGACACTGTTGACAAAAAATTCTTTTCTGGAAGAAATCAGGAAACAATATGTGATGACAGCCTGGGCCAAGGGACTTTCAGAGAATCAGGTACTGTATAAGCATGTTTTTCGTAATGCCATCATTCCTATAATTACCGGCTTTCCCGGATCCTTTATTACTGCTTTTTTTACCGGGAGCCTCTTGATCGAAACTATTTTTTCCCTGGACGGCATGGGACTGCTGGCCTACGAATCTGTGTTAAACAGGGATTACCCCGTAGTACTGGGGACCCTTTATTTTTTTACGATTATTGGTCTGCTCTCCAGGTTGCTTTCAGATTTGAGTTATGTGCTGGTGGATCCTCGTATCAGCTTTGATAGGATGTCGTAGCATGGACTCGTTCAAACGGAAAAGAAATAGCCTGGCAAGTCGGCGGTGGCGATTATTTCGCAAAAACAAACGGGGATATTATTCTTTGATTCTGTTTTTGCTGCTTTTTGTCGCCAGTCTCTTTGCCGAGGTGTTGAGCAATGATAAGCCTCTTCTGGTTCATTATGAGGAGCAGTGGTATTTTCCTTTGTGGCAATATTATCCTGAAACCGTTTTCGGAGGTGATTTTGAAACGGAAACCGACTACAAAGACCCTTACATACTTGAAAAATTGACAGCGAAAGGTAACCAGGTTTTTTTTCCACCTAATCCCCACAGTTATAATTCCATCAATCTTACGCTTAACCGTCCCGTTCCTTCGCCACCGACAAAGCAAAACCTTTTAGGTACCGACGACAGGGGGCGTGATGTACTGGCACGGCTGATTTACGGCTTCAGGCTCAGTGTGCTCTTTGGGCTGGCATTGACAACTATCGGGACTTTACTCGGTATTTTTGCAGGAGCGATGCAAGGGTATTTTGGCGGCAGGCTGGATCTGTTCTTTCAGCGTTTTATAGAAATATGGGGTTCTATGCCTGAGCTCTATCTGTTAATTATCTTTGCCTCCATCTTTAAGCCCAGCGTTGCTCTGCTTCTCATATTGCTCTCCCTTTTTGGCTGGATGGGGCTTTCTGATTATGTGCGGGCAGAGTTTCTCAAAGGACGAAATATGGAATATGTAAAGGCTGCCAAAGCTTTGGGGGTCGGCAATATAACCATTATGTATCGCCACCTGTTACCAAACGGCATGACACCGGTCATTACCTTTCTCCCTTTTCGAATGTCCGGCGCTATTTTAGCCCTTACCAGTTTGGACTTTTTAGGACTTGGAGTGCCGCCTTCCACGCCAAGTCTCGGCGAACTTTTAGCCCAAGGCAAGGCAAACATTGATGCATGGTGGTTGTCGCTTTCCACTTTTGTGGTGCTGGTAGGCACGCTTATTTTGCTGATTTTTATCGGCGAAGCCCTTCGAGAGGCCTTTGATCCGAGAAAACAATAACAAGGGCGGAGGAAAATAAGGCGGAAGTACTACAAAAAAAAAGGAGACGGCTAACATGCCATCTCCTTTTGTATTAAAGGCCGAATTGATTTTTATGGAAAATCAGCCCGCAGGTGGAACTTTTTTCAGCTCATCCCGCAATTGATTAAACTCGTCCTGGATCATGTCTTTAATCAGACGTAGCTCGGATTGAGCGGAAAGAGAGGGTGTCACTTTTTCGCTTACAGGTTGTGGCGTAGGCGTAGCCGTGGGGAGAACAAGCCCTGGTTGTGCAGATTGGGCAATCGCTGCCACGGCTTCGGTCTGCCACCCCAGATACTGTTCCATGGCGTTGGTCATATCTTCGCTGGAGAGAGATGGGCGACTCAGCTGTTCAAAAAGAACATTGACCACTTTCTCTGTCGCTGCAAGATCGATAAACCTGCTGTGTACCAGTTGGTCAATAATCCCGCCCATGAGTCGTACAAGGACTTTTTCTTCAGTTCCTTGTTCAACATCTTTGAGTTCTGTTATAAGCTTTGCTGCCTCTGCAATCCCTTCATCTGTTGGTGCTCGCACCGTACTTGGAAGAACTGCCCCCAATGCTGCCAGGTATACTTCTTTTTCTTCTTTAACCGGAGCAGGGGCTGTCTCTTCTTGTTCGGCGGGCTGAGTTTCAGAGAAGGCAGGTAGAGGAGAGGTGAGTTCCAAGCCAGGTTCCTCTTCATCATCTTCACTTGCATCAAAAAAGAAATCGAGCTGTTCTTCGAGTTCATTCTCTTGATCAGCGTTTTGTTGGGCAGCGAGGTTTGTTGGGGCCGTGGCTGCATTTAGTGCTGAATCAAGCAGCTCTTTTTCTTTATCTTCTTGTTCAAAGAAATCCAGTGTATCTTCGAAATTTTCCTCTGTATCGCCGACGGTGGTGGCTGGTAAGAAGCCTTCATCGTCGTCTTCATCAAAAAAGAAATCGAGTTTTTCCTCAATATCGCCTAGAGGCGACTGGGATAATGATTCCATGGATTTATCTATGGAAAAGCCCTGTTCATCAGAGCTGTCAGCAAGGGCCGGGATTATACCACTCTCTGGTTCATCAATATGAAGTGGTGGTTCCGTCTCAGCATCCGCATCGCTGTCTTTTTCGGAGAAAAAACTGTCCAATTCACTTTCAATGTCAAGGTCAAGCTCTTCCTCTTTCTCTCCAGGTTCAGCAGCTCCTTCGGCATCAGTTGAAAAATTAAAATTTGCAAGGGCAACATCAAGGGGTTCTTCATCAGCAAGAGCCGGAACCGGTTCGTTATCAGAGGCTGTTACTGTTTCTTGTTCAGCATCATCGCCGAAGATGTCCTTATCAAAGAGTTTGTCGAGTTGATCATTGAGGTCGCTTTGCGCTGGAATATCGAGCGGCTCTGTGTCTTCGTTAAAACCAAATATTTCATCTGATTCAGATAACGCGGGGGCAAGGTCCCGTTTGGATCGTAGTTCAGTTTCAATATATTCGTCGGCAACATTATTGCTGATTGGATGAATTGCATCAGGGGATAAAATTTCGTCGGGATACTTTGTGTCGGAAGTTTCCATTGCCGGGGAATGTTCCACAGGAAAAAGCTCATCAAGCTCAGCTTCTATATCCCCTGGATAGTCTTCAGCGGCCTCTGTTGTTTGTTCTGCGGTAAATTCCTGCAGAGATTGAACCGGGGACACATCTGGCGAAGGTTCAGGTGCTGGTTCGGTAGGGGCCATTTCCTCGACAAGGCCATCAACAATTTGTTCAGATGGGGGCGACGGCTGTTCGACAATAAGAGCTTTTAGAGCGTTGAGGCGGCCTATGCGGTCAACCAGCAAGGCTTGCAACTGATGTTTATCTCGTTTGTCTGCATCAACATAAAGTACCTGCTCAAGCCCTTCGGCAAAGGCATGGAGAAGCGTAAACGATTCAGGATGGGCAGCAGCCCCGGATTCACTGATATATTCACCCAGTGCACGTAACCCCTGAACAAGTACCATTGCCGGTTTGTCGTCTGCCAGTGCTTGGTGAAAGTGATCCAATTGTAGGGAAAATTGCTGCAGACTTTCTTCCGTTACTTCCCAGTCCAGGCTTAAAATACTTGCCTTGAGCAGTTTCAGGTGGTCCTTTTCCGTATGATTGATGACCTGTTTTTCTTCAGCATCAGCCTGGAGGAGGACCGGTTCTTCCATAGCAGTTACAACAGGTGCGCTTTCGTCTCCCTGATTCACCTGATACTGCAGAATACGGAACTTACGGACATCACCCTTTAAGAGTAATGCAATCTCCTCTTGGGTAATATTTTCAGAAGAGGTGATTTTTTCGAAGTTATAATAAAAGGTAAGGAGCAGCTTAATAGCATTTGGGTGGGCGTAAGCGCCTTTGCTACCAATATAACGGCCTATCTTGTCTAATCCTTGCAAGTAAACTTCGGCAACTTTATCATCTTGCCACTGTTCCTGGAGCAGCTGTACCTCATCGGTGAGTTCCTGAAGAATTTCATCGTTGATTTCCCAGTCAAGGGAAAGGATAATGGATTTCAGGCGGGTCAGTATCGAGTCGTCTTCACTGGAAAACTCGAAAAGGTCCACATCTCCGGTATCAAAGGATTCATCAGCAAAAAGCGTCAGATCCTCATATTCATCAAAGCTGTTATTGTGTTTTTCCTGGGAATTTTTCATAACCTGACCGATGTTTGAGTATCACGTATCCCCTGTTTAGGCTCCAAGCAAAAATACCTTACGCATCCAGCTTGACTCTTTATCCGTTTTCTTCGTTGTGTCAAGGCTTACATAGCTCGTTATGCACGCCTTAACCCGCCTTGATGGCGAATAAAAAAGAGGCGCAATTTCAATAACTTGCTTTTACCTGTTGCCTCACTGCAACTTTTTCTGGATTGATACGACGGTTGAAGATATTATTTTTTTTAGTGTTTCCGCTACATTGTAGCCAGTCAGCGCGCTGCCTTCAAATGAGGGAACCTTGAGTTTTGAGTTAAGATCCTTTTCCAATATAGAAATAGGTAGAATAGGAATTCCCTGATTTCGCAGGTCTACCTTATTATATTGTAGAACAAGCGGTATCCGGAAGATAGATTCTTTATAGTCCCGCAGGTTTTCATGGAGTTGGTTAAGGGAACGAATATTTTTTTCCCGCATCTGTTCCTGGGCATCTGCGACAAAAACAATCCCATCCACGCCCTTTAAAACCAGTTTTCGGGTGGCATTATATTTTACCTGCCCTGGTACGGTATAAAGCTGAATTTTCAATTCATACCCTTTAATCTGTCCCATATTAAAAGGGAGGAAATCAAAAAAAAGGGTACGATCTCCATGGGTCTTTAGGCTGACCATCTCAGACTGGATTTGCTTGGAAAATTTTCGATTAATGTATTCCAGGTTGGTTGTCTTGCCCCCACGGCCGGGGCCATAGTATACAATTTTGACCTGGACAATTTTTTCTCTGAGGTTTATGAAGCTCAAAATTATCTCCTGCAGCCAGTTGGTACGAACATAAGTAAGAGGCAATGCATGATATGGATACTTTCAGGACTAAAGTACTGCCTTTGATTAACCCCAGAGTTTCTGGATACGTTCAATAGTCTCTACAACGTTGAGGCGCAGAAAACCAAGGGATATATTTTTACCGAACATGGTAATTAAAAGGAGTTCGTCGTCAATTTTTGAGAAATGAATATTGCAGTCCGTGCCCTTATGAAAAAGGAGTGAGAATTCCTGCTCACCTACCAGCTTCGCCATGGCATCAACTGTTGCAAAGTTACCTGCAGCAAGGGCTGCAAAGGAGTACACATCATACTTTGAAGTGCCATTATCCTTGGCAGTGATGATGTTGCCTGCCATATCTATAATAATGACACAATCGACACCGATCTTGATGAGTTTTTCGGTCAGGATTGCGTCTATTTTTTCAAGCTGTTCCTGGCTAACAACTCCATAATTCATATTGCTACCTCGTGCACGTCAAAGCTATTTATAATAAAGTGTGAAAAATAGTAGTGTTACAATTACAACGAGTATACGCTAGAAAAAAAGATATATGAAGCGGTTTTTGCTGATTCTTCTTTTTTCTCACCCGTGGGAACCAATTTTTATGGTAGGCCTTTTTAAGGCTGTAAAAAGGGGCAGGGCGAGAATCTGTTTTTTTTTTGAGATGGGCACCGGAAAAACACTTTTTAGAGGAGGTAACACCCTTATTTTTTTACCTTATTTTCAGGGGAAAGTGGCTCGAGCTTTTGCTTGAATTTTGTATTCACCGAGTAGACAAAGGCAAGCACTTCCGCCACTGTTTGATATAATTCAGGCGGGAGCTCTTCGCCAACGGGTACCTTGGCCAGGAGTTCAACCAGGTCTGGATCTTTTTTTATATATATGCCTGCTTTTTCTGCAGATTCTATGATATTGCGCGCGACAACACCTTTCCCTGACGCCACCACCTCAGGAGCTGAACCTTTCTGTTCGTCGTAGCGCAAGGCTACGGCTTTTTCACGTTTGTCTGAAGTTGTCATGGATTTTTTTTGCGAAAATATTAAGTAGGATGGATGAGCGTAGCGCTTATCCACCGATGTTACCGTTCAGAATCAGCGTGGATGCGCTGCGCTTAGCCACCCTACGTCCGACGTACTGAGCAGCCCGCGGTCGAAAAAAACGTCAAGCCTTGGTGTTAATAACCCCAGCACCGTCAGCAGTACTTTTTTGGAGCAGGGTTTTTGCCGGATCTTCTGCTCCAGAAAAAAATTGGGCTGACCCTACCTCGACTGCTGTCACCCATTTGTCGAGCTCCTCCTTATGTTCATGCATAAATGCCATTTTGTCCCGATCTTCAGCAAAAAAACGCAGGTCGAGCTGGTCCTCGGTTTGTTGCATCTCAATTCGCACGTTTCCCAGCCCTTCGAGTTGCAGGTGCAGCGTGTATCGTAAGGCGTTTTCTTTGGTTGCGTCGCGGGTTTCATCATCATTTTGCGGTTGATCATCAACAAGGAGATACCCTTGATTCAGAAAAGGCAACGGCAGGGGGAGAAAGAAAAGAAATTCACCGGCCATGCGGAGCTGCAGCATTTGGTAAAGCTCAATTGTTTGTAATAGCTGCCCTGTCTGCTCGCCTGCAGGTGTATTTGTTCCTGTCAGTTGCTGCCCAAGTTCAAGCAAGGCAAATTTCAAGGTTTGAGCGGCTTCCTGGCCTCTATTTTGTGCGAACAGCTGCTCCATATTGAGGCCCATGCGCTCTATCACTTGTTGCAGTTGCCCACCGTCGGGTGGCGTTGTTGTGGTTTGCGTAGTTGACGGTAGGGAAAGGGCCAGCGAAACAATGGCTTGTAGTTCTTTGCTTGGCTGGAGGGATTGATTGGTATTGAAAAGAGCAACAAGCTGCAGGGCAAGTTGCTGGGTTTGTTGAGGTGCTTGCAGGGCAGAGCTTACGGTTTGTTCAAGCAGAGCCAGGGGAATCGACTGTTCTTTACCTGATACAGCCAGAGCGAGCGACGTTGCTCCGGAAAGCTTGTCGAGTAACTGGAGGGTCTGGTTTGCCGCAGTTGTTTCTTGTGGTAAAGCTGGTAATACATTTTGCAGCAGCCCTTCCAGGGTACGTGATGCCTGTGGTGTAGTTGCCGGGTTGGTCTGTAGCGACTGGATCACTGTATTCAGGAGGGCGTTGCTGATCGGCGTTGAAGCTTGCTGGGCAGATGGATTCAGTTGCACAGCCGATTGCGAAAAAAAAGAAAGGGTTTGTTTGGCTGCTTCGCTGAGATTTGTCGTGTTGCCGGTCTGGTTGAGTTGTACAAGGTTCTGCAGCAGCGTTTTTTGACCATCCAGTGCGTGGAAAGAGGCGCCGATTTGTCTGGGCAGCGTGTCGCCCACAACCTGGAGTTCAACGCCCGGTGAAACTGCCGCAACCTGCAGGTTCAGTTTCTGCCCTACCTGCAGCAGCGCACTGGACTGCGCTTGCAATTGTTTTCCTCCTATATCTAGCTGATAGATATTGTTGCCACTTTTACCGGTAATGGTCCCTTGCAGCATTTGCCCCTGGGAAAATGGAAGGGGAGTGTTTCCCTGCCTGCTGTCCTGCCGGCGGTACAGTTGTTGGATATTGAGTGTTGAGGCGGGAGAAACCGGAAAATCCATGGTGTGCCTCATCTAACCAGGCCCAAGACTGCTCTTGGGGGTTGAGTGAAAAGTTGTTCTAACCCGAATTTCTCATGAACATTGTGTCAACTTAACAAATTACACATAATTTCTGTATGTTATGTAAATTCAAATAGATTTGGTATTTTTTTCACAATGTTCACCAAAGGTCAGTCCATCCAGCATCATTTTCTTCAGTATTTTGGCAATGAATATAGGAGACTATAACTCATTGTCAAAAACTTTGAACCTGACGCCGCCTGAACTGATGAAAAATCCGGGCTAATATTTTACTTCGATATTTTCCCTGAGCTGGCGACGTTGTTCCTGGAGGCAGAAGGCAATAAGTCGGTCGCGAATATCCTGGCTAACACTCTCAAAGTGGAGGGCGACCTGGTAGCGATTTTTTCTCATCCGGTATGTTCGGACCACATGGCCGAAGCAGGATATACTATTTTGGCTGGCAGGATCAGTTATGCTGATCTGGATTCTGCTGCTTGATTCGGGTTTTTCGGCAAACAGTCCAAGCACCCCGGAGGCACTGAGATCGACTGTTGTTCCAACCATATTCCACTTTTTTAATTTTACTTCTTTGGGGCTGGGAAGGTAGCCTATCTCGATAGGAGTATTAATGGAAACCCGAAAGTATTCCCTTAATGCCTCTGGCTTGATGGGTTCACGGGCGATAAAGCCCAAGCGCCTGTCATTGATGACGGTGTCAAGCTCGGCAATAATGTTGACGGCCGCGCCTTTGTGTTTGACTGTTAATTGGTAATTCTTCCCCAGCAGCAGCTCTTCACTGTTCCAGGACTTTGGGGGGAAAAACAGCTCAAAACAGGGAGATTCGGCCTTGGAAAAAAGGGCATTATGCCGGTGCTCTTCTTTATTTTTATAACAAAGATCCACAAGGGCTTCTGCGCCGTCCTGGAGCTTTTCTATGATTTCTTCTATTTTTGTCACACAGTATTCTTCAGCTATATTGAAAGGGAGTCGTATAATAAGCTATATGTAACGAAGTTGTAACAGGTTTTTCGCCTATTTCAATGGAGAAAGTGTAAAATGTGCAGCTTGTTACGCCGAATTTCTCCTCTACAAGGAATTTTTAACCTGTACCTTCATACGCAGGTGTTTTCGCTGTAATTCAAAACAGCTCGCCATTATTTTATCCCTGTCCTCACTGGCAAGTATATCGAAATGAAACCCGACATGGTACATTGCCTCTTCAATTTTTTCACAGCGTACTACATGGCCTATGCTCTCTACCGTATGCATAAGGCCTGTGGGAAGGGTCAGGTTTATGCGTACTTTTTTCCCTTGCTCCAGTGGCTGAGAAAAGACGCAGAGCACGCCGCTGCCGCTCAAGTCGATCGTCTCACCTTCGAGATGCCAACTATCCTGTTCGGCAACGTTTTTGAGCGGATTTACCGGCGTGGCTATGATTGGCGTATGCGCATCAACTCGAAAGTAGTTTCGAGCCTGTTCGTGACTGATAACCTGTACCGCTTCGAGCTGAAGGGTTTGCTCGTCTGTGACTGCCGTAATATTTGCTGTAACAGATCTTGCCTGGCCACCAAGATCAACGGTAACCAGACAGCTTTTGCTGTCGTCCAGGGTGGGGGGGAGCACGCCTTCCTGGAAAAACAGAAAAAAAGCAGGCGGCGTTGCTGCACCATAGATGCAGTGAATTCTCTCCTGCGGCACACCGTTAGACAGAGGAAGTGTGACTCGAACTGCTTTGTGATCTTCTACCTGTGAAAAAAAATCCTCTAGTTGCTGCAATAGTAACCTCAAATATTGATGATTATTGTTCTACGTTTAGACTGCCACAGGAAGGATGAGAAGCAAAGCAATTTTTTATGTATCCAAAGCTGTCTGGGGAAAAGACGTGGGGTAATACGGACAGCCGATGGAGAAAGTTCAGCAGCTTATCCTGAACTGGAGAGCAGCTTTCCGGTCTGTCTGGTGTGGGAGTGGTAACGGCGCATCATGCTGCTGCCCTGCTTGAGCTTGTTCAGTTCGCTCTTATACACTGCCATTATTCCTTGAATTCGTGGCATCAGGCGATGATTCGTTGTCTGGATTTTCTGCATCAGATCAAGCAGGTCGAGGATCTTGGTACTGCGCGTTGGGTCGTTAACATTCGGCAGGAGCTTCAGAATCTCCTGATCCAGCTCCTTTGCTTGATGCTGACTGTCCATCATCTGCTGGTATTTTTCCAACATTGCCTCCGTATCGTGGCTGGAGAGCAGTTGCTCGATTTCAGTCAGCTGGGCCAGGATGGTACGGTATGTTGCCAACGCTTGTTCAATGATCATGTCTCTTCCTACATTGCCACTGCAAATGATTTAGGGGGTGCTGTCGGTGATGCATCGGTGCCGGCCGCAGCATACCCGTTGTTCATTGCTTTACTGTCCTGCTTGTTAAGGTCTATGGCCTGGGCCCAGGTTGTACGCAGGTCAGCGAGCATGGTTTTTACCTCTTCAAGCGGTTCGGTGTCATTTTTCAGGTTGCCGTCCAAAAGCCTGGTAAGCATATAACTGTACAGTGCATCAAGATTTTCAGCGAGACCTGCATCCTGAGAATGGTCAAGGGTGGCCGCAAATTCCGATATAATTGCCGAGGCTTTATTAATATTGTAAGCACGTTTGTCTATCTGCTTGTTGTCAATGGCCTGAACAGCGAGATTGAGAAACCGGATGGCTCCATCATAGAGCATGAGCATGAGCTGTTCCGGTGTTGCGGAATTGACGGTATTGGCGAAATATTGATTTGTGTAGCCGTTCATAGCTTTCCTTAATTATCGTAGTTCATCATGTTGGAGATATTTGCCATCTGCTGGGTTAAGTAGGACGAGGTTGAATTCATGCTACTCATGAGTTGTTCCATGGCTGAAAATTTCGATTCAAGGGAGGCCTGTCGTTTGTCCAAACGCATCTCCATGGTTTCTATACGGCTGTCCATCCTGTCAATACTTGAGTTGATAGATTCCTTACGGCCGGCTAGCATCCCTGTAGTGGAGCTGGTCATGGACTCAAGGTATTCGGTAAACATGCTTGCTATGCCATTTTCACCATCATCACCATTCAGCAGACTAACAACACTGTCAAGGTTTTCAGTGATGGCATCATCAAGGGTGTCGTCATTTAACGCCAATGTGCCATCGGTCTGGGTCTCAAAACCAAGTTGGGAAAGCGTACTGAATACCCCGGAGTTCTCGACACTGGTGGTGAGCATGGATTGGAGATGCCGTTTGATGGAGTTAACACCGGAATCGCCTGAGAGCAACCCACCACCTTCTCCATCTATCACTGATTGGCCGGTAATAAAACTGACAACAGTATTGTAACCTTCAACAAAGGAACTGATATTTGATTTGATTGCGTCTTTATCCAGATCAATGGAAAGCTGTGTGGTCTCACCCTCCTCAGCCTGGAGAAGGTCGAGAGTAACCCCTGGAATTGCTTCTGTCAGGGTGTTGGAGTCGGAATAAATATCAATGGTGTCCACCCTGATGTGGGCCTGGGTAGCGGCTGTGACAGGTGGGTTGGTGGTACCGGTTTCATCTTCGATCACACCAAGGGCATTGGTGCCACCGGTCAGCCCGGAATCATCAATGGAAAAGGATTTACCCACATCATCACCTGCGAGCATAAGTCGATACGGCTCGGTAGAATCTCCACCAACATTGATTATGCCGGCGGAGATGCCGATATCCGCATCGTTAATGGCATTCATGATGCCTTCAAGGGAATTGTTTTCCTCGGTAATTTCAATACTATGACTGGTGCCATCCACGGTAACACTCAGGGTACCTGTTCCAAAGGTAGAACTCGCCTTGTCCGCATATCCGCCTGCAGTAACGGATTTTTGGGGACGGGCAAGGGACACGACCTCTATCTCATAGCTTGTTCCAGCCAGCGCTTCGCTGGAAGCAGAGGTGGAAAGGTACTCATCAGAGCTTGTTTGGGCAGTACGCTGCATCAGCGTATCAGCATTACCAAGGTCTTCTATATACTCTTTGAAAAAATTGAGTCTGCCATCCAATTCAGTGAATGCGGCAAGCCGGTTGTTCATCCAGGTCTTGTCAGATTCCATACTGGTAATGGGCTGGCGCTCAATTTCCATCAACTGTTCAACGATAGAACCCGTGTCCAGTCCTGATGCCAGTCCGCTAAATTGAATAGTGCTCATGGTGTTGCTCCTTACAGGGGTGGTTAGCTTACAGTGTTAACCAGGTTACCACTGAGATCCTGTAAATGTTTACTGAGATTAAGAAGCTCTTCTGAAGGTATCTGTCTAATTATCTCATCGGTCTCATGGTCAACAATCTTTACCACAAGTTCATTGGCCGTATCATCCCGTTCAAAACGGACAGAGTATACGCCATCTTCAGTGAGAGATTTGATCTGGTTGATTAATTCTTCTTGCTGAATATTGGAATCACTGGAATCTGCTTGGGGTTGTTCTTTTACTTGCTGTTGTTCCTGTTCCACTTTTTGAACAGGCTCATTTGCGCGGGGTGGGGATACGGTGGTTGCACCGACTGCTTCGATCATCATGATATGTACCTCCTTGTACTTCTATCATAACAAAATCTGAAGGAACCCCAAAGGGCTCCTTCAGAAAAGGTTAAAATTAACCGAGCAGGCTCAGAGCCAACTGAGGCGCCTGGTTTGCCTGGGCAAGGATGGATACACCAGCCTGCTGCAGGATGTTCTGCTGTGTCATATTGGAGGTTTCCGCTGCGATGTCAGCGTCCAGGATTCGGGAACGGGCTGCAGAAACATTTTCAGAGATGTTTTGCAGGTTTGCGATGGTGGATTCAAAACGATTTTGGATCGCACCAAGATCACCACGGTTGGAATCTATGTCTGCAATGGCAGCATCAATTTTCTGCATTGCGGTATTTGCTCCAGCACGAGTGCTAATATCAACATTATTAATGCCAGAGGTAGTGTTTACTGCAATTTCATTAGTTGATGAGGTGAAACCTATTGTTGCGTAAGTTCCTCCAACCTCGATATTTTCTGTAGCACTTAACGTAATGGTTCCTTTTGCGGTGATATCATCACTAGAGAATCCGCCTGCAGTTCCTGTTTCCTCAATTTGGATATCTCTTCCGTCCGTTGCAGTAAATACAAGGTTGCTTCCATCTACTTCTGCAGTAACTCCAGTATCAGAGGAGTTTGAGTTGATTGCGGTTGCGATATCTGCTATTGCGATATCTGTGTCATCTGCAATTGCAGCACCAGAAGAGTAGACCTCTGTGCCGTTTATTTCTAATGTGTATGTTTCGCCAGTGTCTATAATATCTGTACCACTGAACGCTTGGGTTGACTCATTAGTAGCACTAGCTGTCAGACCTGAGATTCCTGATCCATTCAGAGCAGCAGCTTTTGCATATGCCGAACTTGCTCCGCGATATGTGTCACCAGATACTGCGTAGTCTGCACTGCTGTCAACATACTGGGCATCACCATCACCCATGGTAATAGTGATATCATCTGCAGTATCTGAGTTAACTGCTACACTTGTGGCAGTTGCAATATGTCCAATATCGTTGGATTTTACACTGTTGATACCGAAGTCAATGGTTTCACCAGCCTGCGCACCGACTTGAAACGAGGCAGATGTAAAAGAACCATCAAGCAGCTTTTGGTTATTAAAGGTCGTGGTGCTGGAGATTCTGTCGAGTTCGTCAATAAGCTGACTAACCTCAGCTTGGAGAGATTCACGATCACTGGCAGTGTTGGTATCGTTGGCAGACTGAACCGCCAACTCACGCATGCGCTGCAGGATGTTGGTACTTTCCTGCATCGCACCTTCAGCGGTCTGCGCAAGAGAGATACCATCGTTGGCGTTACGGGCAGCCTGATCCAGGCCGCGGATTTGGGAGGTCATGCGATCAGAAATGGCAAGACCCGCTGCATCGTCCTTGGCGGAGTTGATCCGAAGACCAGAGGAGAGACGCTCCATGGACGTGTTAAGGTTACTTTGGCTTGTGCCTAAGTTACGTTGTGCGTTGAGAGAAGCTACGTTTGTGTTAATTGTAATGGCCATGATATTCCTCCATGAATATGTGTAGGCTAAAAATCTACTGAAAGTGGCATCCTTGCCGGTTATTACGTTTTTGTACTGCTTATCTCCTGTTGAGCTTTAATCTTCGCTGATTAGCGCCTCCCGGTTTGTTTGTCTTCGTATATTTTCTTTCTTGTTTAGTTAGATTTCAGGAAAATCCTTTTCCCTTACTTACCTTATCGGTGAGCACCATTTTTTCTTTAGTTCTTTTTTTTTTTTTTATTGCCATGAGCTGAGAATAATGAATTCCTGTTTTCCAATCTTTTGAATTCGTTGAACATTTTTCTGGTTGGATGCATCCTTTAAAAAATCTTTTTCTTTTCTGAGCGTTGCCAGCGGATGAAGAGGAAGGGGCACCCCATCCAGGTTTTTTGGTTCACGGATGGCTGAATTAAATTTCTGATGGCGGAAATAAACTATTTGCATTGTAGAAACCTTGGTATTGAAAACACTCTGGAGAGAGAGCTCCCCAGAGTGAGCTGTAAAAGAAATAACTTTAACAAAAACAGGCAAATTATCCCTGGAGCAACTGCAACGCCAGCTGCGGGGTCTGGTTGGCCTGGGTGAGGATAGACACTCCTGCCTGCTGCAAGATGTTATTTTTGGTCATTTCAGAGGTTTCGGCCGCAATGTCCGCATCACGAATCCGTGAGCGGGCTGCCGTCAGGTTTTCAGATACGTTCTGGAGGTTAGAGATGGTGGATTCAAATCGATTTTGGATCGCGCCGAGTTTACCACGGCTTGCATCTACAGCGCTTAATGCTGCATCCACTCTAAGCATTGCTTCGTTAGCACCTTCAAGGGTGGTTATATCTATAACGTCAATACCCTGCGTAGAATCGACATCCCAAGTTGTAGTGGTAAACCCAATATTTGCTGCTGTACCACCAATATCAATGGATTCGGTTGCTGATAGGGTAATCTCCCCCCTGGTTATATCGTTGGTAATAACGCCTGACGGAGCTGCATCGGAAATTTCTATATTTCGACCGTCGTCGGCGGTCAATGTGAGGAGTCCACTTGTTGAGTCATACGTCGCAGTTATTCCTGTTTCAGAAGCACTGCCGTTAATACCAGAAACCATGTCTGCAAAGTCTATAGCTACAGGGGCAGCTGTTGTATTTGGCTGGCTATAAACAACTTCACCATTTAAAGTAAGAGAATATGTTGCCGAAGCTGCAACATTTGTTGCTGAAAGTGTTTCTGTAACAGTGGTTTCAGCATCTACTGTTAACCCGAAAATAGAGGCATCACTTATAGCTTCAGCCTTTGCATATGCAGAATCTCCACCTCGGTAGCTATCCCCGGTGATTGCAAAATCAGCACTGCTTGGGATGGCATTAGCATCACCATCAGAACCTAAGGTGATGATGATATCGTTAGCCACTTGGTCATTGACCCCGGTTCCGCTATCACTGGTGGCTGTGGCTATGTGGCCGATTTCGTCTGCTTCAATGCCGTCAATATCAAATTTAATACCATCACCAGGATTAGGACCGACCTGGAACTGCTCGCCAACATACGAACCATCTAGGATTTTTAAACCGTTGAAGGTGGTTGTTTTTGCGATACGGTCTAGCTCTGAGATAAGCTGATCGACTTCCTGCTGCAGCGATTCTCTATCCGAGGCAGAGTTGGTGGCATTGGCCGCTTGTACGGAAAGTTCACGGATACGCTGGAGCAGGTTGGTTGATTCCTGCATGGCACCTTCAGCGGTTTGCGCTAAGGAAATACCATCGTTGGCATTACGCGCTGCCTGGTTAAGACCTCTGATTTGAGAGGTCATGCGGTCTGAAATGGCAAGACCTGCAGCATCGTCTTTTGCGGAATTGATGCGAAGACCTGAAGAGAGCCTCTGCATGGAAGTATTCAGGTCGAGTTGGGATTGTGACAGGTTTCGTTGAGCATTTAAAGATGCTACGTTCGTATTGATCGTTAAAGCCATGGTTATCCTCCATGAAATTGTCTAGCCATCGGTCGTCCACTGACTGATCCTTCGGCTAACGATACAAACGTAACTGCTCTCTCAATGCGTTTAACTGTCTCTCAATATACTCTTCGGCTTTGCAGTGAAAAACTTAAGGAAAATTGCAAGAAAAAAATAAAAAAAGCCGTTGTTTCAAAAATGAAACAACGGCTCTGGCAGACTAGTGAAACTGATTGAACGGTTACTGATCTGGATTATGTGGTTACCTACTACGCTTCGGTGAACTATTCCTTATTTTTTACCTCAGGAAGCGGGGTCTTGGTGCTATAGGTGGTGTCTTCCAAAATAACTTGCAGTGCTCGATGTGTCTCGGGAGAATAGAGTATGGGCCCTGACAGGTTAAGGGTTATTTTTTTATCCTCTCCCACACTAACAATGCTTAAAACAAAGCAGTCATCTTTTTCTCCGATCTGTAATTTTTTCCTTTCCTCGGCATCAGGAGCAATGGCATAATCAAGGAAAAAATTGGTTGGGTCTGTTACAGGGAAGGCAAAGGCAGGGTCATCAACAGACTGTATCCAAAACAGCGGTCCCTGTTTCTCGTTGGGGATGACCAGAAAATCCTTGAGATTATCAAGCCCAATGAGTCCTTCTGGAAAATGAATAACTTTTGCAGGATCAAATTCTATTTCTCCAAATCGAGTCTGTATTTTTTTCATTTTTTCACTTTCCTGCTTGCAAGCTCGTCACTAAGGATATCCAGATCAGACATGTCCCACCTGGCTGCTTCTATATTTTCCTGACGGATACGGTCATACACTTCCTGACGGTATATTTTGGTCTCCCGGGGAGCATCTATACCTATGCGGACACCACCGCTTTTCATTTCAATGATCTTAATGGTTATATTATCGCCAATGACAATACCTTCACCGGCTTTTCTGGTCAGCACCAGCATAGTAACACCTGTTGTTTATCCGGCATAAGATCCGGAGGAATGTACGCAGTACAGAAGGAGGGTACGTGTTTTGCCTAGTATGAAAACTGGAGAAGATAATGGGTCCCAGTCAAACGCATGTTTACCCTTTTCAACATAATACGAATACCCAGGCTAAAAAAGCAAGTGTTTTTAGCCTGTTCTGCCTGTATTAATGATATTCTCAAGAATGTTGCGTTAAATTGTCTGGTAACACACAAGGAGTCTGTGATGAGTAATGTCGCAGGGAGTTACATGTTGCTGTGATGTGAACCAAAGGTGATAAAGATCCGTAAGCGTTCACCGGTACCTATTTTCATCCGCGATCCGTCCAGTAGGTAGCCACGCGGATTCCGAGACCTGCCACATTGGTGGATGCGCTGCGCTCATCCACCCTGCATGGCTGATATACGGTTATGAATATTGGTGCTAGATGAAATCGAGGATGGAAAGTTTGGACACTTGTGAAGTGATGCTCAGCGCCGCCTGAAAGGCTGTTTCCTGCTGAATAATATCGTTAAAGACCTCGATTGCGTCTGCATCTTCATAGCGGGATAACACCTGTGCGAGGTCAATACGTACATTCTCCTGGTAGAGCATGGAAGCTTCCACCCGACTGGCCCGGTTGCCAAGTTGTGAACGAAGTCTGCGGTTTTGCTCGGCAGCACCTTCCAGATCTTCGAGGCTGGTCTGCATGGCGGCCTGGTCATTGGTGCGAATGGCTTCTTCCGCCTGGGTAATTTCTGCGAAGAGGTCATATCTCCCGGCATCAGTACTATTGAGTGTGCTGTCGGTTGGGTCCCAACTTGTTGATCCTAAAAAGAGGTTGTTGCCTGTCAGGTTGGCCTGCAGTTGTTCTCCAGGGCTGATCTCAATAAAGGTAACATTTTCGTCGCCATTGTATAACACTGGCCAGGTTGAGCTATCGTTTGCGAGATATCCGGCCTCTGTGTAAGCTGTGTTGATGGTAAACGGCTTAGTGTCTTCCCGGTAACCGCTAAAAATGTATTTGCCGTCAATATTACCGTTGGCAGTGTCAAGCATTTCTTGCTTAAGTTGTACCAGCTCATCAGCCAGTACCGTTCGGTCTTCGTCACTTAGGCTTCCATTGACAGCGTTGACCATTATTTCCTTGGCCCGTTGCATGATGTTTTCCACATGCTCCAGATGACCGTCGGTAGCCTCCATTATATCCCCTGTCTTGCCCATGGTTTCCAGGTAACGGTCTACATTACTGATCTGTTTTCTGGTATTAAGGACCGGTCGAATAGCTGCCGGGTCATCGGAAGGTTTGTTCAGTTTTTTCCCGGTAGCCCCCATGTTTCTTAGATTCTCAAGTTCAAGGGCTACATTATTGAGCCTGGAGCCGAGCATGTTATAGGTCGTGCCTTGGGTTGCTTTCATCATTACCCCTTGAGCTGCAGCAGCGAATTCATCATTTCATCAACAGTGGAAAGAAACTTGGCCGACGATTGAAAACCACGTTGATATTGAATAAGGTCAATCATTTCTTCTTCAAGAGAAACCCCGGAAAAACCATCCCGCAGGTTTTGCAATTGGACTGTGGCATCCTCTGCGCCTTTGAGCGCGAGATCGTTTCTGCTGGCTTCAATGCCGACTGTGGAGACCATTTGGCTGAAGAAGGCATCATAATTGTCATCGGTGCCTGTTACGTTATGGCTTGTTTCCAATGCTGCGATTTTGAGTGCGTTCTCGTTGTCACCAGGGGCAGCCGTGTCCTGGCCGGCAGCAGCAATATAGCGACTGTCTGTAAAGGCAGTGGTAATTGACCTGCTGGCGCGAACGTCTGACGGCAGCGCTGTGATATCGGTGAAAAAGAGTTGACCGGTGGTGACGATATCCGTCGTAGGATTAATGAAGTACCCATCATCATGGATATCGTTAACCGAAGAGGTGATGTCAATGGCAAGGGTATCAAGATCATCGTGCAATCCTTCCACAAAAACATCCCGCATTTCGTATATGCCGCGAAACTCCCCACCCAGTTCCTCGCGGCTGATATCTTTGGTGGTTCCGGCTATTTCGACCTGGAGTTCGACATTGGTGCCGGTGGTAACCGTTTGAATGGTCATGGCCGTATTGCCCTGGACCAGAGGTGTGCCCCCTGGTAGAACCACTGCGAGCATGCCAAGGTTATCACTGTATGTCTTCACGCCAAGGGTTTGCGAGAGGTCCTGAACCAGCAGATCCCGCTGGTCCCTGGCCGCATTGGCCTGCTGGCCGCCGATTTCTGTCTGCCTGATTCTGTCGTTGAGCTTTGCAATCTCAGAGATCTTTTCATTGAGCTGTTCCACCTCGCCGATAATTTCGGTGTTGAGGTTTTGGGTAATGGTGTTGAGCTCATCACTGACCTGACGAAAGGCATCACCCAGGAGTTGTCCCCGCTGGAGCACCACGTCTCGTTCCACAGCTCCGCTTGGGTTGGTCGTCAGCTCTTGCCAGGCATCAAAAAAGCCGTCAATTTCAGAGGCAAGATTGTCGTCCGATACATTGAAAATCCGTTCCAGTTCCGATAGGGTGTTGGACCTGCCGGTTTCTTCACCAAAGGCAATATTACTTTCCTGGAGCTGGCGGCTGATAAAGGAACTGTAGTCGCGACTGACGTCGGATACGGTTACCCCCTGGCCGATGAAGAAATCACCGAAATTGACCGCCGGGATCTGCATCAATTCGGCTCGTTGACGCGAATAGCCTTCGGTGTTGACGTTGGCAACGTTATTGCCGACAATCTCGATGGATTTCTGGTTGGTGCTCAGGCTTGTTTTACCGGCATTCAGAGCGTCAAGGAGTCCTGCCATGTTCGTATTCCTGGATATTGAGTAGTGTGAGTCAGTCCGTTGACGTGGTAAAATGATCCTCTATTTATAGTATCGGCACAAACCGAGAAAGAGTTTAGCTGAGAGCGTATGGTCTTTCTTTTTCAGCTGGGTGACAGGTGGACGGATCGCGGGTGAGTGAGGTTGGCATACCATAAAGAGTTTGCGTGCACTTTAACACCCGGTTTCTGAGCAAACCGAGTGCAAAGAAGAGGGCGGAGCAGCGGTAAAAGCCTGGGTGAGTTAGAAAGAGCTACAACAGGGAAGGGCGATTAGCCCAGGAGTGACAGGAAGAAGGGGGGAAGCGGCTTAAATCCTACCGGAAAGCAGGCGACCGTTCATGGCGGTGTTGTTGGTTGCACCGGTCTGGCCGTAGGTTGTAGGGACTGTTTTACGACCAAAAAATTCCATGGTCTCTTGGATCCAATTCAGTGTTGCCCGGAAAAGGAAGGCATTGCGTCTGTTTTCATCGCTGATCTCACGGGCAAGAGCCTGATCGTCCGGATGCAGTTTTTCGACAACCTGCAAGGTTTGCAGAATTGCTTGTTTTTGTGCCATGTCATGGGCCATGGCCTGCATATCAAGCTGTTTTGCATGTTCTCGTTCGTTGTGGATAGTTTCTCGCAACTGCATGAGCAACTCTCGAACCGATTCGCGGGTCATTATCGTCCCTCAACTAAGAATTTAAGCAGGCTGGAAGCGACTTTGTCCAGTTCAGGCTCGTAAGTACCATTTGCTACCTGAGCTTTGAGTTCTTCAACACGGGCGGCCCGTTCGCTTTTGGAAACATCACTGGTGCTGGTTGCTTCACTCGCTCCCTTGAGAGCAGAAGAAAACGATGCGCCTTGTGCGTTGTCAGCTTTGCCGGCTTTTTGCGTTTCACCGGTGCGATTGGTTTTGTTGACACCGCCTATTTGTGCCATACCTCTGACTCCAAAAAATTCCACTGTCATCACGTTCACCTGATGTTATTGTTCAACCACAGTTTTGGACTCAGCTACCCAGCTGTCGAGCTTTTCCATAACCGCATCGTAAGTTTCATAGGAGATGTCAGGGAGCCATCCACCAAACGCTTCAAGCGCTTGGTCAAATCCGTTATTAATGCCTTCCTTTATGGCATCGATTCGGGATGGATCTCCGCCGGCAACTCCAACTGCGAACTGGAAAATTCGATCTGAGGTTTTTTCTACACCAAAATACCCGTCATCCGCAACCAATTCTTCGGCTGCTTCAGGGGTGATGGTGGCGATGTCAATCTCAATATCGCCGGCCAATACCTTGGTGTTAATGCCTTGTTCTTTCAGCAGGTTGGCTACCAGGTTTTGCAGCAAACCAAACTTGTCTCCTACTCCGTTATCGACTCTCATGTCGGTAGAGTAAGTGATTGCCGACAAGGATTCACTCTCAATGGATACCGCGTCCATCGAGCCGGACTGCTTGCCGCTTACGTCGCTTTGCTTGGTAGAGCTAGCTTCCATGCGGTAATTCCGGTGAGTGTGAATCGCACTGTGCAATTGTTTGTGGCTTACACTGTCTATCATTTCCCTGCCTCCCTGCAGTTTGTTGCGACTCGTCCTTGGCCGCAGTACAGATTTTTTCTTTTCTGTACTCTTCTTTTCGGTGGGAAATTGTGAGAACTTTAGTTTTTTTACTGATTTTCTGGGAAAAAAGATGAAAAAAATAAAGTAAGGATAATGGATTGTAATTCCAGATAAATACGTATGCTATGCAATTTGCTGGTGGTGAGGAGAATATCCTTGATGGTGTTGAAAAGATAAAAAAGAGTGAATGCAGCTATTTATTTTCCTGGTTTAGTTTACTTTGCATCTGTTCGTAAATTTGTTTGGCAAGACCGAGGCTCTGTTTTTGTGAGACTTGGGTTGCAATTTCCAGGTCGAGCATTTCTTCATAGATTTTTTCGGCATTGGATTTTGGAAACAGCTTTCCTTCGGGTACGCTTTTCCGCATGGCTTTGAACATGGATTGCACCATGATGGCCTCAAACTCGGCAGCTGCTTTTTTAATGGCTTTGTCATCTTTATTTGTAGAACTGACAGTTTCCTGTTGTTGTACATGCTGCGCCGCTGCAAATGTGAGTTTCGGGTCAATGGGATTCATATGTGTATTTCCGATTAAAGGACAACCAGTTCACCTTGAAGGGCGCCTGCCGCTTTGATAGCTTGAAAAATAGCGATTAAATCGCGAGGAGTGGCACCAATAGCATTGAGAGCTTTTGCTATATCACCGATATTGACACCCATCTCCAGGACCACCAGGTTGCCGTCCTCTTCGATGGTTTCAATGGTCGTCTGCGGTGCGGCCACCGTTTCACCGGCAGCCAGTGGGTTTGGTTGGGATACTTCGATGGATTCGGAAATGACCAGGTTCAGGTTGCCATGGGACACTGCTACGGTAGATATGCGTACATCCTGCCCCATAACAATAGTGCCGGTTCGTTCATTGACCACAATCCTGGCGGGTGTATCCGGAGAGATACTGATGTTCTCGATTTCTGAAATAAAAGAAACCAATCCACCAGGGTAATCGTCAGGTTGTATAACCTGGATGGATGTTCCGTCGAGAGACTGGGCTGTGGCGTCACCGAATTGATCGTTGATGGCCTCGGTCATTCTGGTAGCAGTGGTGAAATCTGTTTCTTTAAGCTGAAACAGAAGATTACCGTCTGTGGGCAGGGCAAAATTAACAGTTCGCTCAATAATAGCACCACCGGCAATACGACCCGCGGTTGGAAAGTTTTTTTGCACCTGAGCTGCTTTGCCGCCAAAAGAAATGCCACCAACGGCAAGGGGACCTTGGGCAACGGCGTAGGTTTTGCCGTCAGGCCCTTTGAGCGGTGTCATGAGCAGGTTGCCGCCTGCAAGGCTCGAGGAATCGCCAATGGAGGCCACGTGGATGTCGATCGTTGACCCTGCTCGTGCAAAAGGAGGCAGTTTGGCGGTGACCATGACCGCTGCCACGTTTTTGGTTTTCATTTGGCTAAAGACATCCGGTGTGATGGCCATGCCCATTCTTTTGATCATATTGATCATAGCCTGGCGGGTGAAAACCGATTTTTTGATGTCGTCTCCGGTTCCGTTGAGCCCTATGACCAGCCCGTAACCCATGAGTTGATTTTCACGGACCCCCTCTATGTTTGCGAGATCTTTTATGCGTGCTGCTGAAACGGTTTGCACCCATACAGGCAGCAGAATAAAAAGAAGTGTGTATAGTATATATTTTCTTTGCATGGGAGAGCCTCTCTAGAAAGGCCAGGTGTTATCCAGAATACGCATCAGCCAGCCTGGTTTCTGTTTGTCTGAAATAGCACCTTTACCGGTATAGGCAATTTGCGCATTAAGAATATTGCCGGAATCTATGGTGTTGGCGGCAGTTATATCAAATGACCTGACAATACCTGTAAGATAAATAATCTGGTTTTCATTGTTCACCGTAACCGATTTGCCGCCGCGGATTTTCATGTTTCCGTTAGGGTAGACCTCAATCACCTGGGTGGTAAGGGTTGCAACCAGATCCTCGCTTCTGGTCGTTTTTCCACCCCCCTTAAATTCATTGCTCAGGTTGGCTTCCACAAGAGAAGACATATTCAAATTAGGGTTGTTCTCTTCAAACACCTTTTCATAGCCAAACAGAGTGGGAATCCCGGCAGTCATACTTGATTCCCGGTCAGTCTCTGTGGTTGCTTCTTTGGATGCACTGGCCTCTTCCTGAATGATCACTGTAACAATATCACCTACGGTTCTGGCCCTGATATCAGCAAGCCAATTCCCTTCATCTCCTGTCCATAAGGTGCCTGGCGATTGTGGTTGCGGAGCCTTTACTACAGGTGCTTCCAGTGGTTCGGGAATGGAAACTACTTCAGGATTAGGATTACTGCAGCCTGAAAGAAAAAGGGCCAACACCGCACACAGCAGGAACAGGTTGGATAATGGGAATGAATAGTTCGTCTTGTGTATATATTTCATCTTAAAACTCCACGGAAACCATTCCCGGGCCTTCGACCCGTGCATAAATAAGCTTGTTTGAGCGCATGTTTTTTACCCGAATGGTGTCACCGATTATCCCGGCTGACCTGGCAACGCCCTTGGTGGAGATTCTGAGATGCCCTTTGCCGGCAATAACTTTTACCATGTCTCCGCTCGCGATCACAGGTGGGGCGGTAATATGATCTTGTTCGACCACTTTACCGGAGCCGATGGTTCTAACTGCCTGCATGCCGATAACATCTTCAGGTCTGTAAACAGGATGGTCTGCGGCAACAATATTTTTACGTTTCATGATTATTTGCTCGGCTTTGATGACCGTTCCCTTCCGTATGGTATCTGCGGCCACGGCAATATCAGTAAGGATCTCAATTCGACCACGTACCGTACAGTTATTGGCTGGTTTGCCGTCGACTTTAAAGAAAATGGAAAAGCTTGAACTGTCAACGATAGTGGGACGTGACGGTGTGACACGCCACGAGAGCTCTCCGTATGGCAGGAAGAATTCAGCAGGAGCACGCATGGAGGTGAAGCGTATATCACCGTTGGGCAATCTTTGTTTGTTGTCAGCCAGGAATTGGGCAATGATTTGGTAGAGTTGATCGGCGGTAATTTTTATTGTCCGGCGCTGCACTACAACTTCTCGTGTGCCAGTCCAGTGAACGTCTGCGGCCTGAGGATTATTGCGGAGCGAGGTGATGACCAAAGGGGTCTGCAGTGTTTTTTTTTGTCCAGGGGCCGGGGAGTTGGCAATTACCAGCCGGCCTAAGGCCTGTCCTGCTTGGTCGGTTGAGGAAATGTGTGCAATATCGCCAAGCAGTATCTTGTCACCGGTTACGGTTGCCTGTTCGGTAAAGGTAACTGTCAGTGTCGCCGACGCCGGTGCAACAAGGAGTAACAAAAGAAAAATGCTATGCGATAACCCGAGAATATACTTCATATGCGCCTTACATGTTGTTAACGGTTTGCATCATTTCATCGGAGGTAGAGACAACATTAGAGTTGATCTCAAATGCCCTCTGGGTTGTAATCATATGGGCCAATTCTTCGACCAGGTTGACGTTGGAGTTTTCGACAAAACCCTGGAGCAGCAGACCATAACCATCACTACCAGGGGTGCCGATGGCTGCAACGCCGGAACTGTCTGTTTCTCGAAAGAGATTACGGCCAATGGCAACCAGGCCGGCGTCATTGACAAAATTTGCCAAGTCAATATTGCCAAGCTCTGTAGATTCGGTATCATCCCCCAAAATGGCACTGACCACGCCTGTCTCTGAGATGGTTACCTCATTGGCATCTTCCGGGATAACGATCTCCGGTTGGATTGGATAACCGTCAGAGGTGGTCATCCGGCCGTCACCGTCAAGCTTAAAGTTACCTGCCCTGGTATAAGCGGTGTTGCCGTTGGGGAGATCGACCTGGAAAAAGCCTGTGCCTTCAATGGCCACGTCGAGTTGGTTGTCGGTCTGAATCAGATCGCCTGTGGTGAAAACTTTTGTTACTGCACCTGTTTTCACCCCCAGGCCGACCTGTATACCTGTTGGTGATTTTGTATCGTCTGAAGTGGGGCTCCCCGGTACTTTCATGATTTGGTAGAGCAGATCCTGGAAATCCGCACGGCTTTTTTTAAATCCTGTTGTCGAAACATTTGCCAGATTGTTGGCAATAACGTCCAGGTTCAGGTTCTGAGCCGACATGCCGGTGGTTGCTGTCCAGAGTGATCGCATAGTATGCCTCTTTGTGCAGTAATATCTGCATAAGTAGTATGTTTTTGCCTGTTAGCTTATAGAACCAAGTTCGTCCTGCTTGTCGCCAAGGGTTGAGTAACTTTCCATTATTTTGAGGTCTGCTTCAAATTTCCGCTGGGTATTTATCATCAGTGCCATTTCTTCCATCATGTTGACATTGGAGGTTTCAAGGCTACCCTGCACCACGCGAAAATTTTCAAGCCCCTGATCCGTTCCCCCCTGTTCAAGCTGGAACAAAGAGTTGCCGACCTGTTTCAACAGGTTTTCATCGTTGACGGAATACAGTTGAACCTGGTTGTCCGTGGCAACACCATTAACCGCTATATTGCCGTTGTCGTCGATGGAGATGATTTTGCCGGCAGCATCCTGAAGCTGCAAAGGCTGGTTGCCTCCGGCAAGGAGGTTGAACCCGTCTTCGGTTTTCACCATACCGTTTTCGTCCAGCATAAAGTGACCAGCCCTGGTGTAGAAAGTATCGTCTCCTTTTCTGATTTTGAAAAATCCCTCACCGGCAATGGCAAGGTCAAGTTCTCTGCCCGTCTCCCGCACCCCTCCCTGATCAAAATCAGTGCCTATTTTTCGAATGCGCGAGTAATTTATGCCTCCGGCGTCAGTGACTTGTTTGGCATCGTTGAGCACCGATTCAAAGCTGATGCGATTTTTCTTAAAGCCGGTGGTGCTTACATTAGCAAGGTTTGCAGCGATATTGCCCATAGCCTGTTCTCTTGCAAGGGCACCACTGAGCGCGCTGTATTTTCCGGAGACCATGATTTTACCTAGTGAATATTGATAGTCATGTAATTATATCGGCATGTAGGGCTGTTTCCTTAAGCGCACATGGCAGCAATTCTTTTCCTGGCAAAGAAAAACAGCACCACGAACGATCAGGTGGAAGAGTTGGGCTTTGTCATAGAATGCAGGTTCATCAGTTGGCTTGCTTCAACTGTTGAGATGCTAAGAACAGATGCAATCTCCTCTTTGCTTAGTCCCTGGGATATCAGTTTTTTAAAGATAGTGTATTTTTCCGGCGGTGGTTGGTGGATTCTTGCCTGATTGAGTAATTTTGGGACCTGAAACTCTGTGGTCAATGAGGCCTTGTCCAGCGATTGTCTAAACGTGGGAGTCGACGCAACTCGGTTGTCGGTCGCCAGTGCCTGGTTGAGCTTTCTTTCGAGGCGTTTGATCTGCTTTTTATCACGGGATGGAGATGCTGTATTTTTTTTCTTTTGTAAAAGAGCAATAACGATAAGACTGAGGCAGAAACCAAGAAGGGTGCTGCAGATAACTAAAGCTATACTATTATTCATGCCGGCTCCTCCGGAAGTAGAGTGCTTGAGTGACCTGAAAAAATAAATTTTTCAAAACGCCCATAGTACTTAATCCATTACGTCGGAATTAAGCAATTTAACCCTCAGTTTCAGCAGTGCCTGGCTATGGAGCTGAGAGACCCTGCCTTCGGAAACACTGATGACTTCGGCAATTTCCTTTTGGGTCAGTTCTTCATAATAATAAAGTGCTATGACCAGACGTTCCTTTTCTGAGAGTTCCTCTAGTATTTCTGCTAAAAGATAGGTTAATTCTTCTTGTTCAATAATATCGGTAGGGGTCGGGCCTCCGATATCTTCCAGGGCATCCAGAAAGTTTCTGCCTTCCTCACTGTGATCCAGGGTTTCGTGGAGGCTGACACATCCCAAATGGCTGACCTGGCTCAATATGGATTGGTATTCGTCCAGCGTTATGTTCATCGCCTGGGCCATTTCTTCCTCATTGGGGGATCGCCCAAGTCGGCGTTCAAGACCGAGCATTGTCTGGGTAAGTTGGTTTTGTTTCTCCCGCATGGTGCGCGAAAACCAGTCAAGCTTTCGCATTTCATCTAAAATGGCCCCACGCATACGGTATTCGGCAAAGGTCTTAAACTTAACGCCCTTGGAACTGTCAAATCTTTTGGCTGCATCTGTCAGGCCGATCATGGCTGCACTGGTCATGTCGTCCTTGGTCATAAACGACGGAACCTGCGAAACCATTCGCTGTACAACCAGTTCAATCAGAGGCAGGTTGTCCCGAATCATTTCGGATCGGTTATCAAGTGGGGGGACCGGTGGATACATATATATCAAATAAATATTTGTTGTTTTATTTGGCGCCAAAGTCCAGCAGTCGCTTCCAGAAAAACTGGATTGAACCTTTGGGTTCCAGGCTTTGTGGTTCCTGCATGATCGTACGTGCTAAGGCTTCAAATGCCATGCTGGTTTTTGATTCGGGGTACAATTCAACCAAAACCTGTTGTTTACGTATAGCGTCAATCATCATTTTGTCACGGGGGATTGAGCCGATATAATCAATGGATATGTCAAGATATCGATTGGCGACCATGGTCAGCTTTCGATACACATCCAGTGCTTCCTCTTCGTTTTTTATAAAATTAACAATCAGGTTAAAGTGCTTTTCGTGATACTGAGTGGAGAGCAGTTTCATCAGAGCATAGGCATCGGTAATTGCTGTTGGTTCAGGGGTGGTGACCACCAGGATTTCATGGGCAGCTGTATTGAAGTAGGTGACATTTTCCGATATGCCGGCTTCGGTGTCGATGAGCACAAAATCAAAGTCATTGTGCATTGCATCCAGTGCTTCTAAAAGCCGCATTTTTTCGTGAGCATCCAGCCTGGTGAAACGTTGCACTCCTGAACCGGCAGGTAGAATTTTAATCCCCTTGGGTCCTTCAACCAGGATTTCATCGAGCTCCTGTTCGCCGGAGAAGAAGTGGTTGAGGTTATGCCCCGGTGCAAGGCCAAAGACAACATCTATATTGGCCAGCCCTAGATCCGCATCAAGTATAAGAACGCGTTTTCCCATTTTCGCCAGCAATACTGCGGTGTTGGCAACCACTGCCGTCTTGCCGACACCGCCTTTGCCACTGGTGACGGCAAATACTCTTGTGGTTTGATGGGGGGGAGGTGTGTCGGAATTTTCCTGTGTATTCATAGCCCGCAGGGTATCAGCCTGGTCTAATGGGCGTATCGGGTGATCAGCCATTATGCAGGGTCCTGTGATCGTTCACGATAAAGTTTGCTATTGTTGCCGGATTGGGAGTGATTATATCTTCCGGTACCCGTTGACCATTGGTTAAAAACGAAAGTGGGGTACTGTTTTGGCTATGGATGTTGGCAATGACACCCAGCTGGTCACATTCATCAATTTTGCTGAAGATAAAAGTTTTGAGAGGGAGAATGCTGAACTTTTCTATGGTCTCTGCCAGTTCACGGTCTCTGGTTCCTGCAGAGAGCAGGAGATGGTTTTCAATGGCATGCCGTGGATCAAGAAAACTTGCCATTTCGGCAAGGTCATGTGTATTTTTAGGACTTCTTCCTGCGGTGTCGATTAAAATGAGATCATAGTCCTGGTATTTTCTTAACGCCTGGCCGACTTCTTGCGGTTTAATGATGACTTCCACCGGAAGTCGCATGATCTCTCCATACACTTTGAGCTGCTCCACAGCCGCAATCCGGTAGGTGTCGATGGTGATGAGTGCAATCTTGCCGCCGAACTTGTTCAGGTAATTGGCAGCCATTTTGGCAATGGTTGTGGTCTTGCCTACCCCTGTGGGACCAACCAGACTGATTCGCAGTTGCCTGTTCAGTTTCTGCTGCAACAGTTTTTCGGTGTTAAACATTTTTGTCATGGCTGCCTTGAGAGCGGATTCCGGGTCAATAGGCTCTCCGGTCACACTGGTACGCAGTATTTCTTTTGCCTGTTCAGCAACCGTTATGGCAGTTGTATGATTGATGCCGCAACAGGTTAATCTTTTATAAAGAAAGTCATTGTCAGGTTGAGTGTTGTTTGTAAATTCCGGTTCAATATAAGGCTTTTGATGAACCGTTGCCGCCTGGATGGTTGTTACCCGCTGGGTCAGCCCGGCAATGGTATTTTTTAAGTTTTCGATTTCATCTTTCAGCTCGCTGGATGCAGGGGCTGCTTCTACAGGGGCTGGAGCAGGATCTTGTCGAGGAGTATCCCACAGGTTTTCGTAGGTGAGATCATCCTCAGGAGGAGAAGGTTCTTTGTGTTGTCGTATTTTGTCGTGCTTTGGATAGGAACTATTCAGTTGAGCATCTTTTTCCGGCCAGTCATTATCAATGGCAGCTGTAATTTCCAGCAACGGCTTAGCCATTATTCCCAGTTTACCGCCACGCCTGATGGTACGAGTGGAGAGAATGAGCGCGTCCGGGCCAAAGGCATCCTTGACCTGCTTCAATCCACTTGTCATGTCTGTCGCTTCAAAGACCTTAACTTGCATCGATGTTTACCGTTCCAACGGATTGAATGTTAATATTTGTTGTAATTTCATTATGCGAGAGGACTGCCAAGCTGGGGAAGTAACGTTCCGTCAGGCGGCGAACATGTGGTCTTATTTGCGGGGTTACCAGGAGCGCTGGTTGCTGGCCCCCAGGGTAGTTGGCAATAAGTGAACCGAGGCTGTCGAGTATTTTCTGTGCAATGGCTGGGTCCAGGGCAAGGTATGAACCGTGCTCGCGGTGCTGAACGGCTGTTTGGATAGTATCTTCTACATTTCTATCCATGGTAAGGATCGACATCGTGCCGTCATCCCGTGTATAGGCAACGGAGATCGAACGTGACAGGGCATGGCGAACATATTCCGTCAAGGTATCCGTATCCTGGGTCATGGGTGTGTAGTCAGCCATGGTTTCAAGAATCGAGCGTAGGTCTCGGATGGATACATTCTCTCGAAGAAGGTTTTGCAGGACGCGCATGATGCTGCCCAGATTAAGGATGTTGGGCACTAATTCTTCAATCAATTTAGGATAAGTCCGAGCGAGATTGTCTATCAGGTTCTGGGTTTCCTGACGACCGAGTAGTTCATGGGCGTGTTGTTTTATAATTTCACTGATATGGGTGGTCATAACCGTGGTGCAGTCAACCACGGTATAACCTGCTATTTGCGCCTGCTCACGTTTATCGTCGGTTATCCAGATGGCCGGCAGCTGGAAAGCGGGTTCCTGGGTGGGGATACCTTTAATGGTTTCGGTTACCATGCCTGGATCCATGGCCATACAATAGCCCGGCATCATCTCCGCGGTGGCTATTTGCACCCCTTTTAAGCTAATCGTGTACTGGTTGGGATTGAGTTGCAGATTATCTTTAATATGCACAGGAGGAACAATAAATCCGCTGGTAATGGCAAATTGTTTACGAATGGATTGGATTCGTTGCAATAATTCCCCATCCTGTGCCGCATCGACAAAAGGGATCAAGCCGTAGCCGACTTCCAGCTCTATCAGGTCTACGTTGAGCATTTGCTCGTAGTCTTCGTCTGGCTGAACAGCCGGTGCAGGTTCTTCTATGAGTGGTTTGGCAGCGATTTCTTCTTTTTCCGCCTTGTCTATTTTGTAGGCAGTATAAGCAAGACCAGAAGCAATGACGAGAAAAGGGAAAAAAGGCATTCCAGGTATCAGGGCAAAGGCAAGCAATATGGCAGAGACAACCCACAGGGCTTTGGAGTATCTGGTAAACTGGGCTTTCATCTCCGCCCCAAAGTCGTCCTTTCCTGCGGAGCGCGTGACCAGCATGCCTGCTGCCGTAGATATAATAAGGGCCGGGACCTGACCGACAAGACCATCACCAATGGTCAGGATGGTGTAATTTTGGGCAGCTTCAGCCATGGGCATGCCTTTCTGGAGAATACCGATAATAAAACCGGCTCCAATATTTATCAAAGTTATGATAATCCCGGCAATGGCATCTCCACGCACAAACTTGGAGGCACCGTCCATGGCACCATGGAAGTTGGCTTCATTGGATATTTCTTCGCGTCGATCACGGGCGGTTTGTTCATCAATAAGGCCTGCATTGAGATCGGCATCGATGGCCATCTGCTTTCCCGGCATTGCATCAAGAGTAAAGCGCGCTGCTACTTCGGCAATACGGCCGGCACCCTTGGTGATGACCACAAAGTTAATGATGACCAAAATAATGAATATCACCAGGCCGACAACATATGAGCCGCCGACTACGAATTGACCAAAGGATTGAATGACCGATCCGGCAGCATCCATGCCTTCGTGTCCGCGGAGCAGAATGAGACGGGTAGAGGCAACGTTTAAAGACAGGCGAAAGAGAGTGGTGGCCAGCAGGACAGATGGAAATATTGAAAATTCTACAGCTTTTTGGGTATAGAGGCTGATTATCAGAATAAGAATTGCAATGGTGATGTTAAAGGATAGACAAAGATCCAGCATGATCGGTGGAACAGGAATGATCATCAGGGTCAAAATGCCCACCAACCCCAGCGAGGCAAGAATGTCGCTGCGTTTCAGTAAATCTTCGATTTTGAAACGGGTGATAATTGACTGGGTATTGACTGTTTCCATTATCTCTTATTGGCTTTTAATGAGTAGACATAAGCAAGGATCTCTGCAACTGTCTTGAACAGGTCTTCCGGTATGACTTGCCCTATGTCTACTTTTGAATGCAATAATCTTGCCACTGGAGGGTTTTCTACCAGGGGGATATCGTGTTCTCTGGCTAGTTCGCGGATCCTGGCCGCTACAAGTTGCTGACCTTTGGCTATTACCTCAGGCGCGTCCATTGTTTCGGCGTTGTATTTTATCGCGACAGCTATCCGAGTCGGGTTGGTAATGACTACATCTGCCTCTGGAACAGCCTCCATCATTCGGCTTCTGGCGAGTTGTTGCTGGATGGCACGTATTTTTGACTTGATATGCGGGTCACCATCACTTTCCTTCATTTCCTCCTTGAGTTCCTGCTTGGTCATCTTCATCTTTTCTTCCATCTCCCAACGGACAAAACCATAGTCAAGAGCAGCAAGAAAAATCATGATGGCAACTACTTTAGCAATAACCAATAACGACGTTTTACCAAGATAATCCAGAGTTGCGCTGACGTCCATCCCGCCGAGAAGGAGTGCTTCTTCAAATTTGCCTTCAACGGTTTTGTAGGCCACCCAGGCAATGAGTAAGACTTTGCTCAACGATTTGATCAGTTCAACCAGGGACTTTTTAGAGATAAAACGACCCATGCCCTTGATGGGATCGAGTTTGCTTAGGTCCGGTGTAAGCGGCTTTGCTGTCAGCAACCAACCGATCTGGAGATAGGTTGAAAAAAAACCGACCAGCAGGGCAACAGCAAAGAGGGGAGCAAGTAACATCCCAAGATGTTTGCCGAGAAAATAGGATAACTGCATAATAGAAGGCGGCGTAATGGCATACTCTCCGCTTTTATTTAAAATCATCATTATCAGGTCTTCAATGCCTCTAAAGAAAAGAGGAGCGTAGAAAAGCCAGAAAAGCAGTAAGATGGTAAAAAGAGCGGCGGTTTGTACTTCCTTACTTTGTGCGACTTGGCCTTTTTTTCTGAAATCTTCCCTACGTTTTGCCGACGGTTCTTCTGTGCGTTCTCCGCTGGGAGTATCTTCTGCCATTATTATAAATGATGGATTGAGTCATAGTTGAGTGTTTACGAGGTAAAATGCTTGCAAATCATGCACCTGAATGAAGCGATCATAGACTTGATAAGGCAGGGGAGCTTTGATTGTATTGATAAGCGGGAGGCAGAACAGTTATTGGAAAATAATGAGCAGCGAGGGAAGGAACTGGACTAGGCCGAATTTCGAGTCCATATTGTGTTTGATTGTTAAATTGAATATAATTGCCACATGTTAAGCAAGGTCACTTGGGTGCAAAAATATATAACGATATTCATTAGCTAAGAGGTATAGGGCACTATCGACGTCTTCGCTGATCTATTTATGAGCCCGCTGATTTACTGCCTTTTCGCCCAATCTCTCGGAGTCTAGCGCTTACATCGTTATATTAAAAAGAATCCTCAGAATATCAACTATATGCCTGCGGTTATTTTTAAGCATGCCTCGGAGTCTTCGCTTACCTGACCTTGAACGAAAATTCTAGTCAATCAACAGACTCATTTATAGCTAAAAAAATTGGATCTGACGTTGACTGAACTGATGAAAAATGCCTCCTAGGGAGTGTTGAAAAGGGTGAAAAATTCCATGATATTGTAGCCGAGAGTGTCAAATTCACGACGCAGTATCAAGAGCGCTGTGTTAAGTGTCAAACCAATGACAAAGAAGGCGATGCCTATGTTCATTGGAAAGGAGAGCATGAACACGTTGAGCTGGGGAAAGACACGGGAAAGGATACCAAGGACCAGATTGGAGATGAGCAACAGGGCCAATACCGGGGCACTGAATTTAACACCGAGGATAAACATCTGGCTCCCGAGGTGAGTCAGCTTCGGTACGACTTCTCCAGAGAAATCGAGATAACCTGGAGGCAGGGTAATGTATGATTCTATGATGGCCTGAAAAAAAAAGTGATGTCCATTGAGAGCGAGAAATACAAGGATGGCGAAAATGTTGATGAACTGGCTCATTAACGAGAGTTGCTGGGTTGTCTGTGGATCAAAAATGTTGGCCGCGGCAAACCCCATTTGATAGCCGATGATAGTGCCGCCAAAGCTGACCCCGGTGAAAATAAGTTGTGCGGTCAAACCAATGAGAGCGCCAAGAATGACTTCATTAATAAAGAGAATGCCGAGTTCGGTTATTGAACTGATATTTTGGGGTGTGTGGGAAGCCATTGATGGAAAAAGGAGCAGAGCGGTGGTAACAGCAAGGCCGATTTTCATTCGAATGGCGATCTGTGAACCTGCAAAGACAGGAATGGCAGCAATCAGGGCGATAACTCTTGCGAGGCAGATGAGAAAATTTTGAAATTGATCGATCGGTATAAGCTGAATATCCATAGTAGTCTGCCATCTAGCCTGGATTTCTCATAAATTGAGTGCGACATGGTTGTTGGAAAATTTTGTCGGTTCGCCCCGACATGAAGGCTCTGCTGCTTACCTGCCAACGGTGGCAATGTCTGCTATAATACCAGTGGTAAAAGTGATAAGCAGGTTCATTATCCAAGGGCCAAATATCAGTAGAGTTATAAAAACAGCGACAATTTTAGGAATAAAGGTCATTGTCTGCTCGTTGATTTGGGTCGCTGCCTGAAAAATACTTATTACCAGGCCCACCACCATTGCAACCAGCAGCATGGGGGCTGAGGTCAGTAAAACTGTTTCCACCGCCTTTCGTCCTATATGGACCACGGTCTCAGGGGTCAGCATTCTCTTTTCCTTGTACGAGTTAAAGTTCGGTGTAGATTGTCGGTTTTCAGCTCTTCGCTGAAAAGGTACAAATATTTAACCAAAGCTTTGCATTAACGATCCCACAACAAGCTGCCAGCCGTCAACCAGGACAAAAAGTAATAATTTAAAAGGCAGGGAGATGACAATAGGGGGCAGCATCATCATACCCATGGACATCAGCACCGAGGCGACCAGCATGTCAATCACCAGGAAAGGAACGTAAATCATAAATCCCATCTGAAAAGCAGTTTTTAACTCAGAGAGCATGAAAGCGGGAATGAGCACCATGGTTGAAATATCTTTTTTCTCTTCAGGTTGCTCCTCTTGCGTAATTTCTATAAATAGCTGCAGCTCACTCTCCTGAACCTGGGAAAACATGAAGTCTCGCATAACGTCAACTGCTTCAGTCATTGCCTGCTGTTGAGTGATCTGTTTGTCCATGTATGGCTGGAGTGCTTTGTTATTAATGGAGTTTATCGCTGGAGCCATCACGAAAAACGTAAGAAACATGGCCATGCCGGTAATAATCTGGTTTGGCGGTGTATTTTGGGTGCCCATTGCCTGGCGAACAAAACCAAGCACAATGACGATCCGGGTAAACGATGTGGTCATCAGCAGAATGCCAGGCGCAACCGAAAGGATAGTGAGCAGAAAGAGTATCTGCAGCCCGGTGGAGACTTCCTCCGGGGTTGCAGCATTGTTTACTCCGATGCTTAATGTAGGCAGATTTACAGCGGCAGCTATTTGTGCAAACAACAGCAACCAAGGAAGAAGGAAAATTACTTTATACCGCATTGCTTTTCCTTGAGTACTTCTTGAAATTGTCGATCCTTTGCAGGTGAGGAGAGGTCGGCGAGTAAATGCATACCGTTACTGCTGATACCGATGAGCAGTTCTTTCCCCTGTACTTCAATCAAGGCAAGCGTGTTTTTAGGTACTATCGGCTTGATTTCAATAACTCTTATGTTGTTTGAGCCTGTGGTGCCATACCCGATTTTTTTCCGAACCAGTGCATACAAAATCAATATTAATCCGATGACGATAAAGAGCGCCCAGAGTGTTTTGCCAAGCATTGAGCCCATGGAATGTATTTCAGCAGCATGGGCAATAACGGGAGTCTGGAGCAGGCCGAAAGGTAAAAGTACGTACTTGCGCGGCATATTTTTAACCAAGCTGCTCCAGTCGATCACTTTGGCTGACAACCTCGGTCAGTTTAATACCGAACTTGTCGCCAACCTTAACGGCTTCTCCACGGGCGATAAGACGAGAATTGACATAAAGATCTAAAGGATCACCGGCCAGTTTATCCAACTCAACCACATAGCCTTCTCCCATCTGGAGCAGGTCTTTTAGAAGGATTTTGGTCCTGCCGACTTCCACTGAGACCTGAAGCGGCACATCAAAAAGAAACTCCAGGTCGCGGGTACTGTTTTTCTTTTTAGCTGCGGGTGGCGCGGTCTGTGGATCCTCCAGCAGTTCTGCCGTTTCTTCCGGTTTAAGTGTGTTGTCCGGTGCGGGAGGGTTGGGGTTTTCAGTCGTTTCCATGCATATCTCCAAGTCTGCTGCTATTGTATCTTTTCGTTATGTGAAAGGCCTTCCTACCGTTTCTTTCACCGGGGATGGCGAAAAATTTTGGCTGGTCCTCTACCACTATATGGAGCGGACGGTCCGGATCATATCCAAGGTCCAGAATATCACCTGGTTTTAACTGTAGAATGTTGCGGATGGTCATTTCCAGTAAGCCTGACCGGGCGATTACCGAACATTTCATCTCTGCAGCTTCACGGGCAAAGGAATTGGTCCAGCCATAAGCCGCCTGCGTGACTGTAACCATTTGTTTAAAGGCTTCTCTGAACGGCTCGACGGTGAGATAGGGGATGATAAAACGCATTTGTCCAGCACTCTCACCGCTTACGCTGACATTGAATGAGGCAACCAGAACTTCGGTATCTGCCTCAACTATGTTTACCAGGCGGAAGTTGTTTTCAATTTTTGTGAGACTGGGGTTGAGCTCTGTTATCGGGTTGAAGGCCTTTTTTAAATCTTTGGTTATTCCCATCATCGTGCTCTTGAGAATGCTTATTTCAATGGGAGTAAGGGTTCTATTGGGAGTGATCGAGTCGCTGTCCACCGACGAACCAAGCATAATCTCAAGCAGGGCAAAGGCCATGGAGATATCAAAATGAAAGAGGCAACCGTATTTTAGGGGATCAGTGCTGAAAATGCCGACTGCGCCTTGATTGTTCAGATCAAGCAGGCTTTGTTGAAAGGTATTGGTGGTTATTTCAGTACGCTCTACCATAAAAGAGCGTTGCAGGGTGTTGGTCAGGCTGGTCCCAAAGTTTCTGGCAAACATGTCTATGATGATGTCAAAATTGGGAATACGGGACTCCCCGTCAGATGTGGCGCGGTGTTGATAGACTTGACAGAGATCCACCTCTTTAGCATGCAAAAAACGCGGAGCCTGATGGGGGGCGCTGTCAACCGAGTCGGTGGTAATGTCGCCGGACTTGATCGCAACGAGCAGGTCAGCAATTTCTTCTTTGCTTAAAATCGGTTCCATGATGCTACTGGACGACGAAGTCCGTCATGTAAATGGACTTTACCTTTCCCGTTTTGAGGAAGGTGTTAATCCTGTTTTTCAGCTCAGCTTTTACTTGTTTTTTTCCCTGCAGGTCTTGTAATTCTTCAAAGGTTTTGTTGCCTATGAGCAACAAAACGGCATCTCGAATCTGCGGCATTCTTTTGGTTGCCTCTTCAAGGACCTTTTCATTGGTCAGCTCAAGGGTAAGAGATGCTTTAACATAATGTGCCGTGTCTTCACTGATGATGTTAACAATAAATTCCTCAATGTTAATCATTGGCCCAATTTCAGCGTCATCGACTTCAGGTTGGATCATTTCCACTTGCTTGTTGGCGTCCTCTTCGGGCAGTGGGTCTTTTTTCAGGAACAGAAAATAGGCCGCTGCTCCCGCCCCCAAGAGAACAACAAGGGCTGCTGCAATGATAATGATAAGCTTTTTTTTGCCGCCACCTTCTTCTTCAGTGGTTTTGGCTTCCTGTTCTGCCATAAGATACGTTCCTTTACCTCAGTGATTAAAAGGGAATTTTACTGGTAGGGCGATTATACTGATCAACCTTACGATTACTATTTAAAATAAACTCCACTCTTCGATTTTTACTTTTGTTTTCATCGGTGGTATTGGGAACCAGTGGGTTTGTGGCGCCATAACCGACAGCAGCCATTCGGTCGATGGAAAAAATTTGTCCCCGGTTGTAAAAACGCATTACAGATACGGCTCTGGCCACAGATATATCCCAGTTGGTGGTTGCAGCCAGGGACGTTGGCGTGTTGTCGGTATGCCCTTCGATGCGCATGGTCATGGGGAGGGGACGAACGATATCGGCTATTTTTCGCAGCAGCGGATACGAAGACGGATTCAGGCTGGTTTTTCCCTTGTCAAAGAGGACAGAGTCATTGATACGGAGAACGATGGAATCGTCATCCCTTTGTACTGCTTCTACCTCGTCCATGAGTTTTGTCAATTCCAGGTCATTTTTGATCTTTTTGAAATAGGTTATTTTGGTTTCTCTGGGAATGGGGGTGAACTTTGATTCAGGTGGTGACTGAATGACAGGGATAGAGAACTTTTTAGGCGCTGCTGTGGTTCTCCAGCCAAAGGAATCTTTTATCGATGATTTGGCCTGGACAAATTTAATCGGATCCATGCTGGCCATGGAGAGCAGAAGTACGAAAAAGGTAAGGAGCAGGGTAACGAGGTCACTGAAGGTCACCATCCACTCTGGAACACCTTGTGGACATTCCTGTTTTTTTGCCATGATTCGTCCCGTATTTTACTGGAAGACAGATTCACGCATTTTGGGGGCAATGTAAGCGTGTAGTTTTTGTTCCATTACCCTTGGATTCTCCCCGGAAAGGATGGATTCCATCCCTTCGACAATAACAGTCTTCTGCAGTAATTCTGTTTTCGATCTGGTTTTAAGTTTACCAGCCATGGGATTGAAAAGAATGTTTGCCAGAACTGCGCCGTAAAAAGTTGTCAAAAGAGCTACTGCCATGGCCGGGCCGATAGAAGATGGATCACTCATGTTCTGCAGCATCTGCACCAGACCAATTAATGTTCCTACCATACCCATGGCAGGGGAAATAGTGCCAAGCGAAGTGAATATTTCCGCACCTCCACTATGCCGCTCCTGGATATAATCAATTTCGGTGTTGAGCATCGCTTTCAGATCGTCTGGTTCCTGTCCGTCAACAGCCATCTGCAGGGCCTTGACCAAGAATTGATCTTCAACGGTATCGATGGATCCCTGTAGAGAAAGGATGCCTTCCTTACGGGCTTTGTTGGCAAATTCCATGAGCTGGGCAATCAGTTCGTTGGTGTTTGCCTCTTTGATTAAAATAGTTTTTTTGGCAACCCCGATGGCGCTGATAACATCTCCCAAGGGAAAGTTAATCAGGGCAACCCCTGCAGTCCCTCCAAAAACGATAAGTATGGAGGCCACATCGATGAACATACCAACGCCGCCACCCTGGAGGATGGCCATCAGCATTAAACCAAATGCAGCTACGATTCCTATTATGGTTGCAATATCCACGTGTTGATTCCTGGTACGTGAGAGTTACTATGGATTGTAATGGGTATAGAAAAGTGTACCTAAAACTATGGTCAAATACAAGTTGCAAAAAGGAAGCCAACAGGAAAGGTTGATAAAAATGGTGGAACAAAAGGAGGTTGCTTTGTGAACGCTTACAAATGCAAGGGGAACTGCACTGTCAAGAGGTGACAGTGCAGTTGTGAGCCAGAAATTTGACAGGGAATTTTATCGTTTAAGATTGATCAATTCGCTGAGCATTTCATCAACAGTGGAGATGATTTTTGAATTAGCCTGAAAGCCACGCTGGGTGGTAATCATTTTAACAAATTCCTGACCCATATCCACAGTGGATTGCTCAAGAGAGTTGGTAAAGATGTTTCCAAGCTCAGCACCGGCCAACCCAATACGAATGGTCCCTACGTCGTCTGTGGCCGAAAGGAGATTTGATCCGGCCAGTTCAAGTCCTCCTGTATTTTGAAATTTAGCCAGGACCAGTTGGGCAACATTTACCTGCTCACCGTTAGAATAGGAGGCAATAACTATTCCATCATTTCCAATTCCCACCTTGGTCAGTTCCCCTGCTCCGTAGCCGTCCTGGTTCTGACCGATTACCACAGAGTCGCTGTCAAACTGGGTGCAATCAAAAACCAGGTCAATTTCCTGGCCTGCTTCTGCACCGTTATCCCAGTCGCCATCAGCGGGAACGGGAATAGCAACGGTCAGCGGGTCGTCTGCCACACCATCAGGGTTGCCGTCCAAGTCGGCATCATATAATCCATTGCCGTCAAAGGTTAATTGATCACCAATGGCTGTGATGTCAGCTCCGTCAACGGTATAGGCCATGTTCCACGTGTTGGTAGCCGTTTCTTCCAGCTGCCAGTAGGCTGTGACAAGGTGCTGTTCTCCGAGGGAGTCATAGACAGTGCTGGATGCGGAGTAGTTGTAGGTGGCATTGTCGTCAGGGTTTATGGCAACACCTACTCCTATTTCATCGGCGTTGGCATCCAGGTTGGTCTCAAAGGTCAGTTCGGTGGTGGCATTGGCTTCAATAAGACCGGTACTTGCGACCTGTATATCGCTTGGATCACCGCCATCGAGAGTGCCGTCGGCAAGGAATTGCTTGCCTTGAACAACATACCCTTCAGGGTTAACCAGGTATCCTTCATCATCAAATCGAAATGCGCCGGCTCTGGTATACAGTTGGGTTTCGACGCCAAGCTCGCTGACCACAAAAAAACCTTCTCCTTCGATTGCCACGTCCGTATCGGAAGAGGTGGTTTCAAAAGTTCCCTGGCTGTATATGTTGTCGACGGTAGAAAGGCCTACACCACGCCCGACCTGGGAACTTCCGCCGGATCCGAACACACTGCTGGATAAAAGATCGGAAAAAACGGTCCGCGAGCCCTTAAATCCGAGAGTATTGGTGTTGGCCAGGTTGTTACCGATAACGGTCATGGCTTGGGAGTTGGTATTGAGACCACTTACTCCGCTGAACATTGCACTTTGAATGCCCATTGCATCCTCCTGCGTGGCTTATAGGTTGGATAATTGTTGTATTTTTACCAGTTGAATGTGCTTTCCATGCTTATACTACTGCGGACACATCCTCAATTATCCCCGAGCCATCCGTTGCTGCAGAGATTGTTTGTTGTTCTTGACTTGGTGGAACATCTGAACTGCTTACCTAGCCATCCGTTGGTTCGGCATTTTCAGGTTGCTGTGTGCTTTGGTCGTAGGCACCGTGTATTTCATCAATGGCGTAGTAACCGGAACTGGTTTCCAGTTTAGGGGTGCCTCCATCCATTTTTACGCCGGTCACTTCAGAGCGAATGAGCGTCGTAACTGCCGCGGCTGATAAATCGTTAGCACCCGTAGCCTGGATATCGATAGTGTAGGTGCCTGAAGAAAAAAAGTCGCCTTCTTCATTTTTTCCATCCCAAGTGATGGTGTGATTCCCTTGGTCAAGATCGGTAAGTTCAATGGTAGCAACAGTTGCGCCGGTGGAATCCTCTATACGGAGCGTTCCCTCGGTAACAGTGTCATCAATCCTGTACCCTATTTCAACCGGCTGCTGATCAAAGCTGAAGGTATCTCCAGAAACCAGCACCTCTTTACCTATAAGAGAGAGCGCTGAAATGCGTTGAGAGTTGTTTTGGGCCAAGGTCATTTCGTCCATGGCCGTGTTCAGGTTAAAGAGCTGCTCTAGTTGACTGTATTGTGCCAATTGGGCGGTAAATTCAGTCGCATCCGTTGGGTTTAGCGGATCCTGGTTTTCTAACTGGGCAACCAACAGTGTCAGGAATTCTTCCTGTCCAAGAGAGTTTTTTTCCGTTGTACTCGTCCCGCTGGTTGCTGAGGATATATTTTGTTGAGTAATGGATCCGATATCGGCCATGGTGGTTCTCCTCTGTCTAGACTGTAACGCTTAAGCTCTGTTGGCTCTCATTAACAAGGCTGGGCTCTTCGTCTGTACTGGCGGCCATGCCTGTGGTTGAAACATTGCCGAGCCGGTAACTTTTGCCCAATTGGTGTCGGGCATTGTTCTGTTGGAAATGGTTTCCATCGTATTGTTCGCCGGCTGCTACGGAAATTTCAACGTTATTGAGGTGCAGCCCTTGTTGTGCCAGTGTTTCGCGGAGTCGCGGCAAGTGGCGTTCCAGTGCTTCTTGAGCCTGAGGGTTTTGTGCGGTTATATGAGCTTTGACATTATCTTGCTTTACCTCTATCTCCATTCGTAGCTCCCCCAGTTCCTGTGGATGCAGTTGGAGACGGATAGAGCCTGACTCAAGCTTTTGGGCACCGGAAAAGTGATTAATGACCTGGTCAACCACCACACTCTGCTGAAAGGTTGCACCTGAAGGCAGTTTCATAAGACCTGTTCCGGGAGAAGTTGTGGGTGAGGTCGGTGCTGACGCTGCGGCAACCACGCTGTCAAGCGTAAACGGTACAGGAGCGGTATCTTTGCTGAGACGAGTTTCTGCCGTAAGTTCGGTGGAGGTGGACATATTCTTGGGATCAGGCTGTTGTTCTCCGCCGCTTTTTGCCTGTTGCTCACCTCCTGCCCCCAGAGCCGTCTTCCCCGAATTGCTGGGCAGGTTGGAATGAATGTAATTACTGTTGGCGTCCTGACGTTGACCACTTTGGTCGACAGTCGATGGGCGGCCGGCCAATGGATTTGTTACGGCCATCTCTTCGTTGTCACTGGATTGATAGATAGTGATGGTCTGCCCGTTTTCAGTTTTTATAACATTTTCACCAACCGGCGTCGCTGATACTGCGGTTGTGTTCTCAGGGTTGGTCGGTTGCGTTTGGATGGGCTTATAGGTTGCACTCCATTGTTCCACCACCACTGATGAAGAAGATTCGTTACCCGGCAAAGAAGGGGTGGCGATTGGCGACAGTGTAGACCGAGGTTGTGTTAATTCCGAAGCAGTATAGATCACTGCCTGCGACATGGATTGAGGGGTGTCGTTATTAGCACTGGTTGCAGCAGGTTGCGCCGGTGTCAATATTTCGGAAAGTGCTGCCAGTTGTTGTTGGAGAGCCGATGCTTTCTGGGGCTGAGCGTTGACACCCTCAGGCTGGCTGGCATTTTTTTGGGGTGCACTGATGGGTGAAGTGGATTGGGCATCACCTGCAAGTGGACCAGTTACACTTTTTTGGGTCGAAAGTTTATCCAGCAAAACCATAAGAGGCGATGCCGCTTTGTTGTTTTCTCCAGATAAAATTTGAGCATCGAGTGGTTGTAGCTCAACCTGAGTATCGAGTAGTAGTGATTGAGCCTGAGTGTTGAGTAACGTTGATTGCTGAGGTTCCAATACCTGGTTGGTTGGATTCACGTTATTCCCGGCCATTAGCAATTGCGCCTCAGTCTCCAGCACTCTCTGATTTAACAGCGGGACATTACCAGCCATTTCTCTTCCCTCTGCAAGAGCAGTTTCAAGCGAGTCAGTTGACTCTCGTGCCGTTTCATTGGCCAAGTGCTGTGAGAAGCTTTCCTCTCCGATAGAGAGCGAACCCGTTGGCTGGTTTCCCAATGGCGTCGGTGCGAGAAATTCGCCTGGGGTTGAAAGGAGGGGCTGCATGATTCTTATGGTGTCTCCAGAGTTGAAAAAGCAGTCGTCAGAGCAGCAGCCTTATCACGATCCATGTTATTGAGGATTTTTGCTGCAGATTTCGTCTTCATTTTAGCTAGTATCGCAACAGCAAGGTCTTGCTCCAGGCTGCCGAAAACACGGGCTGCTTTTTCAGCACCCATTTTTCCGTACATCTTGCTTAATTCCTGGATTCTTTGCAGCTCCTGAGCATCCTTCTCAGCAAGCAGTTTTTCCAGTTCGATGCGTTGTTGCTTCAATTCTTCTAATTTCTTATCGACCTCTTGCTGCAATCTCTTTAGTGTATTTTTTTTCTTTGCGAGTTCTTCTCTTTCATTCTTGAGGTTAATCCGCTCCTCCTCCAAAGCGACAAGCAGTCGTCTTTCCTCAACTGATCTATAGTTGTTTCCGTTATCCACAGATGACGGTTCATCCTGGTCCGCTCCGATGCCGGTTGTGGCAATGCCGGCAAAGAAGAGAGAAAAGAACGCATAAAAAATAATGAGTTGTATCTGCTTCATATCTTTGAGTTCTCCTTACCCGGTTTCATTTTTTGTGAAAAAGGACTGCCAGTTCATCGAGCATGGCGAGTTCTTTTTTATTGAGATGCTCTTGGTAGGCATTGTTTTGTTTTTCTTTCATTTTTTCGATTACTTTCCTGTCTTGACTTGCCTTGAGAAGGGCTTTTCTTTTACTCTCTACTTCTCTTTCGGCTTTTTGTACTCCTTGGTCGGCGGCAGAGACCTGTTCCTTGACAAGAGCTATTCGATTTTCCAGCATGATGAGTCGAGGGGCGGTGGTCCCCTGTTCTTTTTCCTGCTGCAGCCTTAGATACAGGTGATCACGGTCTTGTTGGTGGCGGGTGCGAACAGCCTGCGCTTCGGTCTCTTTTTCAAGTGCTGTAAAAAGATTTTGCCTGGCAGTATCCTCAAGCTGTTTACGAAATTTGATAACGGCATCAAGTTTAAAAGGCTGCATCTTTTGTAACTATTAACAGGGTTGATAACATCTTTGATGTATTTTTGAAGTGCCGGGTATTACTCCGTAACTTTTTTTCTTCTCTCTTTGCCTCTCCGTCCGGGACGCCGTCGTTCTTTTCCCTCACGGTCACTAACCAGGGATCCCATGCTTGCAATGGATGCTTCCAGAGGAGATGATTCGTTAATACCCTGGGTAAGAAATTGATTAATGCCATCAATGCGGGAAATGGCATAGTCAATTTTTGGGTTACTGCCTGCTGCATAGGCACCAATGTTTATCAGGTCCTCAGACTCTCGGTACGTTGCCATCACGTTTCTTGTTTTTCCTGCCAATTCCATGTGTCTGGGACTTACTATGTCACGCATCACACGGCTGGTGGACATCATTATGTCAATCGCCGGGTAATGATTTTTAGCAGCAATGCTGCGTGAAAGGACGATGTGGCCGTCGAGGATGGAGCGAACAGCGTCTGCTACCGGTTCAGTGAGATCGTCACCATCTACAAGTACAGTGTAAAGCCCGGTTATTGAGCCTTGATCTTTAAATTTTCCTGCTCGCTCAAGCAGTTTGGGGAGGGTGGCAAAAACTGAAGGGGTATACCCTTTTGTTGTGGGAGGTTCTCCAATTGATAAGCCGATTTCTCTCATTGCCATGGCAAAACGGGTCACCGAGTCCATCATCAGAAGGACATCTTTTCCTTGCTTACAGAAAAATTCGGCAATGGCAGTAGCAAGATAGGCTCCTCGCATTCGCAGGAGAGGAGAGTGGTCAGAGGTCACGGCAATAATCACAGATCTGCTGAGTCCCTCTTTGCCGAGATCGCGTTCAATGAATTCACGTACTTCCCGGCCCCTCTCGCCAATAAGGGCAATGATGTTGACATCGGCCTTGGCATACTTTGCCATCATGCCGAGGAGGACACTTTTTCCCACACCTGAACCAGCCATGATGCCCATTCGTTGCCCAACTCCACAGGTGAGCATACCATTGATGGCTCGAATACCAAGATCCAACGGTTGATTAATAGTATCACGCATCATGGGGCCGGGGGGAAGAGCGTACAGTGGTTGTTCGTGTGACAGGTGCATGGGCGGGCCATCATCAACCGGATTCTCCATACCGTCAATAACCCGGCCAAGCAGATCGTTCCCGACCCTGACCGTGGCCTGCTCTTTTTTGACCCTGATCAGGCATCCGGGACGTAGCCCTCTGAGTTCTCCCAGCGCCATCAGTTGAGCCTGGTCACTATTGTAACCGACAATTTCTGCAGCTACCGGTGCCCCTCCCTGCATGGGTAAAATTTCGCAAAGAGAGCCGATGGAGGAATGGGGACAGGAGCCTTCTACGACCAGGCCGACGATGCGTTGTACTTTACCGTACACTCTGATTGGTGAAAAGCTGTCAAACAAGGTGTTGTCTGGAAAAAGCATTGCCTGGAATGTCTCCTTTTCAGGGGTAGCCGGCGCTACCCTTCATATACACGGCTACAAGTGTTGAAAATAGAAGGGCAGGGTCAGGGAACTTCTGTTTGCGCAACCGGCGGCGGGTCAGGCATATCACCATTTTCATCAAGAGATAAGGTGTTTTCTTCAAGAAATTCCCGTGCACTTTCAAGTTGGGTTGCAATCGTGGCATCTACAGAACAGGTTTTCGATTCGACAAGACATCCGCCCCGGGACACCTCTTGATCGGTTTGAATGATAATATTTTTCAGGCCACGGATTTTGGTCTTGAGTTCATTTTTGGTATGTTCAACTGCATTCAGGTCATCGGGATGAATGGTGACTATGAACTCATCGCCGGCAATGGCCTGTTGCAATGCGTTTTCCAGCGTCTTGGCAATAACATCTCTGTTGGTTATTAGTTCTTGGCCAATTATTTTTTGGGAGAGACCGATAACGGTATTGATAATATCACTACGGTATCGTTCGAGCAGGGAGTGATGCATGATGCCAATTTTTTGACAAGCCTGGTGAAAAGCACTAACCGCCAATTCCACTTCCTGCTGCAGGCCGGCAGTACAATCCGCTACTCCCTGGTCATAGGCTTCCTGCTTGAGCGCCTGGATATCGATCTCAGGCTTAGGTTGAGGAGGGGGTGGTGAGGACGGTTCAGGTTTCGGCGCAACCTCTGGTTGCGGCACCTTTGCCTGTTCCTCCTCTATGTTTGGCCGGTCTGTTTTGTTTTGGTTTTCAAAAGGTTGCTTTGTATCCCCTGGGCGAGGTGCCGTCTCGGTAATGACTTCCTGAATAAGGGTCTTCGGCACAAAGGATGGATCCTCCTTGAAAATCTTAGACGAGCTCATCTCCGCCTCCTCTACCGAGGACAAGCTTGCCTTCCTCCTCGAGCTTCAACGCTATCTTGACGATAGTCTGCTGCATGGCTTCAACTTCTGAGAGGCGGACAGGGCCAAGCGCTTCGAGGTCGTCTTTAATCATATCTGCCGCGCGTGCTGACATGTTGGAAAAGATTTTCTCCTTGATTTCATCGGAAGCAGTCTTCAGAGCCAGGGTCAGTGAGTCATTGTTGACTTCCCTGAGGATCATTTGCATGGAGCGGCCATCGAGTACACTGAGATCCTCAAAAGTAAACATCAGTTTCCTGATATCTTCCACCATTTCCGGGTCTACTTCTTCCAGATTGTCTAAAATATCGGCATCCATGTTGTCGGTCAGGTTGTCGAGTATTTCCACAACTTTGGGGATGCCTCCAACCTGGCGCTGGTCCTGTTGGCTGACCACAACTCCGATCTCCTTGTTGAGGGCCTCCTCTATCTGGTTGATAACACTTGGTGAAACGCTGTCGAGGGTGGCAATCCGGTAGATCACATCCGCCCGTTTATCCTCGGGCAGGTTGGCAATGATGGCGCTGGAATGTTCAGGGGTCTGCGTTGACAACACCAACGCAACGGTCTGTGGGTGTTCTCTTTCCAGTAGTCCCGCGACCATTGGTGGTTGCATTTTGGAAATGGTTTCAAGCGGTCGCCCCTCGGTGCCGGAGATAAACTGGCGCATAAGATTGGAAACCCTGTCCTGGTCACCGGCACCGGCAATGGTTTTTTTTGCAAATTCCTGACCGCGAACAACGACACCGGCCTGGCTTTCCAAAGCTAATTCAAAATCTTCCAAAACCCGCTGTTTTACCTTTTGCGGTATATGTTCAACCGTGGCCATGTATCTGGAAATTTTAAATATTTCCTCATCGGTGAGCTCACGCATGAGTTTGGCGGCAGTTTCTTCACCAAGGCACATGAGTAAAATTGCTGATTTGCCTACACCGTCAAGTTGTTTATCAGCTGCTGCCATACAATCTCAGGGAGGGGGTTATATTATACATCAAAAAAATATACCTTCAGAAAAGGGATGTAAAGAGGGTCTGGTGAATGCTTTTGAACAGGTTGCAACAACGGATCAGGACCCTTCCATCCAGTTTTTAAGAATATGCGCACTAAAAACAGGGTTGGCATCAATACTTTTACGGATACGCATTACCGGATCTTGCATTATTAATGCTTCTTTTTCTTTTTGTTCAGCTTCTTTCCGACCTATTACTGTTTCCGCTTCCATCTCTTCTACGGTTTTATTGTACTGGGTGACTTCACCTTTCAAGGTTTTAATTATCGGCCGCACCAGCAGAAAGTAAACCAGCAGGCCGCCAATGAGCAGCAACCCATAGCGGACTAAAGGCATGTATTGGTAAATATCAGCAGCAGCAATCGCTTCAGCTTCATCAATTTTAGGTGGATCGGTAAAGGGCATGGATGTTACTTCAATTTTGTCACCTCTTGCCTTATCCAAGCCTAGGGCTGAAGCAATCATTTTTTCCAGGGTCAGCAGCTCTTTTTCCGTTCGCGGCTCCGATTGTTCGGGTTGATCTTGTGTAGCTGGAATAACCCTGTCCGCGACAAGCACCGCCACAGATATCCTTTTTACCGTTCCCACCGGATTGATGGTTTTAGACACAACTTTGCTGATCTCATAGTTGGTGGTTTTTTGAGAACGTGACGATGGAGGCGTTGCCCCTGCAGCCTGGTTGGTGTTGCCTTGCAGGTTTGACTGTACTCCGGGAATGCCGCCAACAATTTCAGAGCCTGATTTTTCTTCGTTAAGCTGTTCGCTTCGAATAACAGGCTCTTCCGGGTCAAAGAGTTCTTCAGTCTTTTCTGTATGGGCGAAATCCAGTGCTGCTGTGACTCTAACCATACCGTTTTTGGCTCCAAGGGCCTTGTCGAGCAGAGCTTGAGCTCTTTCTTCCAGGTGCTGCTCCACCTGAAGTTGAAATTGGAGCATATCCGGTGAAAGATTCCCGACCATATTACGATCGCTGGTTTTGGTCAACACATTGCCGTTTTGGTCGATGACGGTTACGTTGTCCTGGCCAAGGCCTTCGATAGCACTGGAAACAAGGTGGGTAACGCCTTCGACTTGAGATTCCTTTAATCTTCTCCCTGATGCCAGGGTCAAAATTACAGAAGCCGTGGCTGGTTGTTGCTGGTTTTTAAAAAGGCGTTTTTCCGGGAGCACCAAATGGACACGGGCTGTTTCCACTGGACCGAGAGTGGCAATTGTACGAGCAAGTTCCCCTTGTAGCGCCCTTGAGTAATTAACCTTTTGGACGAAATCCGTCAGGGCAAAAGACTGTTTGTCAAAAATTTCAAATCCAACGCCTCCACCTTGAGGGAGGCCGGCTGAGGCAAGGCTCAACCTGGTTTCATGCACATTGGTACTGGGGATGAGGATATTGCGACCGTTGTTACCGAGTTGGTAGGGAATGTTCTGCGCATTCAGCCATTCCACCATGGAAGCAGCGTCCTGTTGGTCCAGGTTGCCGTAAAGCAGTTGATAGTCCGCTGTTCTTGCCTGGATGATTATCATCGCAAACAGGGCCAAGGTCACTGCCCCTGCAGCTACCAGAGCAATTTTTCGTGATAATGGCCAACCCTTAAGGGTGGAGACGAGAGCTCGCCATCCACTTTGAGGGGTTGCCGGACTAGTGCTTTCTTCTGCCATAAAACTTCCTTAACGTTTTCTCAGGTTGGACATAGTGTTGGTGAAAGGTGCTGATCCGTTATCTAATAAATGTGTTGTTTATACCTGGAGTCTCGATATTTCCTGGTACGCTTCAAGAGCCTTGTTTCTCACCTGTACCATGTATCGCAGGGCAATGTCAGCCTGTTCCATGGAAATCATGGCTTCATGAAGATTTTTTTCTCCTCCTGCATGCAACTGCTGGATGGCTCTGTCTGCCTGTTGTTCCTGATTATGGACATTGGAAACCATGCCGCTGAGCATATCTTGAAAAGACGTGGTTGCCTCACTCATTTCAGAGGCCTTGTTCTGGGGCGGATTCAAGCTTAGCGGAGGCAGGTTTTGAATGGGCAGCATATGCTTATCCTCCTATCTCAAGGGCTTTCATAGCCATTCGTTTAGCAGATTTAATGACAGTGGTATTGGCCTCATAGGAGCGTGTGGCCGACATCATGTCAACCATTTCCTTGAGTATGCTGACATTGGGCATGCCGACATAACCGTCTTCATCGGCATCTGGGTGCGAAGGGTTGTATATTTGTTGTGGTGGTTCATTATCTTCTATAATTTTGGCCACTTTTACGCCCTCAGCCTGGTTGTTAAGCGATTGGCGGAGTTGGTTTTTAAAAGAAACCGGTTCTGATTGAAAAACAACCGATTTTTTCTTATACGGACCTCCCTCAGGCGTGGATGTAGTTTCCGCATTGGCCATATTGGAACTGATTGTATTAAGACGGGTTCGCTGTGCTTTAAGCCCGGAAGCTGCGATGTCAAAAGTGGTGAATATATCCATACGTCTTTCCTCGGAGTAATGTTTGTTAAAAGTTATGCAAATTACGCACCACCGTTAATGGTGTATTTGAGTAGAGACAACTTTTTCTTGAGCATAGTTACTGCTGTTTCGTAAAGGATTTGATTTTCAGAGAGTTTCACCATCTCCTGGTCCACACTCACACTGTTTTCATCACCGATCCCGGTATTATCCGTTGTAGTCGTCATCGTTCCCTCTATTTGTGCCAAATTTGTGGATTGAAGAGGAATGTGATTCGGGTGAGTAGTTACAGGTCCGTTCTGTGCGCCTGACATGGCACTCTTGAGTTGGTCTTCAAATTCCAGCGATTTTGCCTTGTAACCAGGTGTTTCTGCATTGGCTATATTAGAGCCGATAACCTGCTGATTTTTTGCACGTAAATCCAGTACTTTTTGCAGCATTTGCGAGGTGGAGTCGAGCTGTTGTAAAAGGGGCATTCATTGTCTCCCTGGGTTTATTTGGTTTGTTGCAGTTGGAGGATGGCAATTTCTTCACCGGCAAGCTTTTTCCACAAAGGGTCTACTCCTTTTTCGGCTACTTGCTTGAACCTGTTAAGTGCTTGTTGGATGTTGTTGTTCCCCTGTGCAATCTGGGCAAGTCGGAACCAGGCCTGGTCGTTGCCGGTCTCTTTTTCTGTTACCTGTTCAAACAGCGGTTCCGCCTTTATCGACTGATCAGTTTGGAAATAAGATTCCGCAAGCATCATGATTTTCTGCGTAGTATCACCATTGCCTTGGGTAATACTAACGGTCTCGAAGTGTTGTATAATATTCTCCCATTGTTCCAGATCGTAGTAGATACTCAGGGCTAGTTGATCAATCTCATTTGAGAGCGGCCTGTCTGGATCTCTAAGAAGGGATGCAGCTTTATCCATATCACCATTCATGAGTAAAGCTTTAAGGCGGAGATAAAAAATTTCCGGGGCAAGGGAGCTTTCAGGATATCTGAAGCTGAACCGGTCTGCATAATCTTCGATGATAGTGTATTGCCCATCCTGAAAAAGTGATTGGATGAGCGGCAGGTATATTTTTTCCTGTTCATCCCCGGTGGTAGTTTCAAACAAATACTGATAGGTACGGGCTGACCGATCAAAAAAACCGAGGTTACTATAGGCGGTTGCGAGATTGTAGAGCATGGTGTTGGGGATCCAGCCGCGAGTGAAAAGTCCTCTGTTTTGCTGGGCAAGCACCAGTGCTTCAACATATCGTTTTTCTTGAACAAGCCTTGCTGTCATATCTGGTAGTTGCTGGATAATAAGTGCCCTGGCTTCAACCCGCAGTGCTCCTGATTGAAATTCGCGCAACAACAGTCTTGCTTTTTGCAGTGCTGATTCCGGGTCGCCGCTGAGTAAATGGACAAGGGCCTGCTTGAACGTGGCTTCTTCGCGCAGGGCAATAGTGTTTGCTGCGATCGCCAGCTGGGAATAGATGTCCAATGCCTTCTCAGGGGTGAGGTCGCCGGCGAGATAATCAATGTCGGCTTGTTTCATCTCGGCCCTGAAAGTGCCTTCAGTTCGGGTAAACGCTTCCATGACTTGAGAAAGCTTCTGTTCCGTCAGTCGTCGCGGAGCCCCATCATGCATGTTGCTCATGGCAATGCGAAACAAAACAAGATCGTATTGGCGCTGATCGGTTAATATTTCAGCAAGGGTTTCGTAGGATGCTTCTGCCTGTTTGTATCGTTTAAAGGTATAGAGAACGTCGCTAAACATTGCTAAAGATTCAGGGTATCGATCAATCACAGGTTGAAAATCTTGTAACTGGAGGTAGGCGACCAAGGATTTTATTTTTTTATCTTCCAGATAATAGGTGTCTGCCAGGCGCATAAGACGGATTGCATTTGCAGTTTCACTAAAACCTATATCATCGCGGGTCAAGTTTTGCCTGGCTTGATTAATGTTACGGTTTTTCAGTGCTATTTCTGCCGACAGAATGCTGAAAAAATCATTAAAGGGAGTCGACGACCCAATGCCTCTAATGGCTTCGCTTACCTCTTGATATCCAAGGAAGTCTGTTTCATGTTTGTTGCGAAGGTAAGCAAAAAGAAAATCAGCAACAGCAGCGGTCTGTGAATCGGGGTAGCGGAGGTGGATTTTTTGCAACAACGGGTAGGCTTCTTTGTATTGATCGGAACGAACCAGAGATTCTGCATAGGTTAACAACAGCAGGTCTCGACGATTTTCGTCTGTCTCATTTTCAAGCAGCTCTTGGACCTGTTGGTTAACCAGGCGCCATTCACCTGCTGATGCATTTTCCAGAATCGGTGTTGTCAGCCATTGAGTTTGGGATGAGCTTTTGGAGAGTATGCTGGTGAGTGGGAAAGGAGGCAGCGTATAGGTCGTAGGGAGGTCAATAGTCAACGGAGTTTCGTAATCATTGAAAAAAGAACGCCATTTGTCGGCATAGGGAGAGAGGTATATGGGGTTGGTGTAATCTATGGTTTCTCTAGTGAGCAGGGTAAGCCCTTTAAATTGGGTGGACAGATCAGGGTACAGGGAAGTGAATTGGTTGCCAAGCAGGATATCGAGCATGAGCGAGGCCGGATCATCTCGTTTTTTCTCAGTAATTTTTTGCGGAGGATACCGGAAAAAGACAGAAACGAGTGTGTCTTCCTTTTGTTGTTGGTTGAGTATTCTGATGATCCTGTCGTCGCTACCAGGTAGTTCTATGTCAACGTCAAGGGTTGTATTTTTAAGAAGCAGGTCAACCCGTTTTTGACGCTGATTCACCTCGTATTGAGGCAACTCCGTAAAGCGGAGATAGAGTTGCAGGCTCGAGGTTTCGTCAGTTCTGTTTATTGCTTTCAGCCGTGATGAAGCCTCTGCATTCAAAGGGAAGGTTGCAGGTAGACATGTGACAAGGATAGAAAAGAGAATGAATAAATATCGCATAAAAATAAGTCAGTTGATTTTAGAAGGTTTCAAGCAATAAACATTCCATTATTTTTAGTAGGAAAAAGAGTCTTTTTATTTTACCGACTAGCTTCACTAACTTTTACTCCTGTGGCTTTTTTTACCGCCATGCTGTATCGATGTATTCTTTTAAGGGGAACCAAAGAGAAGCGAGTCAAAGAGTGGCATTTTTTTGACTTTTGTTTTTTTTAAGGTAACGTCAAGAGGAAACAGTTTTTTAGATAGTCCGCCCGCAAATGAGGGTTTTGGTCTGAGAGTGTTCAAGCGTGAGCCCAGAGGCCGGATAATCAAATGAATAACAGGTGTCAAAAGCGTGAAAATTCAGGAAGAAGATTACGGTGTGTTTAAGCAGTTTTTACAGGAAATATATGCAATGGCCAGCGAGGTAGAACCATTTTTGCTGGCATTTGGAGAAGATTCCGAACGACGAGAGATTGAAGAAAAGGTTATTCATGGCAGCTATCGTCTGTATCACTCAATAAAAGGGACCGGCAGTTTTCTTCATTTAAATAACATCGTTTCTCTGGCCCAAACGTATGAGTATATGCTCGATCTGGTGCGCTCAGAGAGGCTCATCCTTCAACCATCATTGACTAGACTCCTTGTCGAGGGGGGTAATTTTCTGAAACAGAGTGTAGGTATAATGTGGAAGGATAAGAGCGATGCGCGGTTGTCCGGCGAAACAAAAAAACTTTCCGCTGCTGTGATGCAAGCTACCGGTGTGGGCCATAATTCGATAAAGTTCACCCCGGCAGGTTCCACCCCATCACCACAGCAGGAATTGCTGGAAACTTTTGTGGAAGAAACGCGTGGCCTGCTGGAAACCGCTGAGCAAGAGTTTGTTCTCTGGGATTATGTAGCCATTGATACCGAGCGAGTAACTGACCTCTGCAAAATTATAGGTCTTCTGAAAAATAATTACACAATGTTTGACCTCGAAGACTTGGAAAGCATTTGCCGGGCCATGGAGGCAACTTTGCTTCGTTTTGTTGACGGAGATTTTTTCCAGGGACCTTATCCGGAACAAGTATTTATTCGTATCATAGACACGCTACGTGAGACAACGGATCGTTTTTTTGTTTCAGGAGAGGCCGTTGTCCCGAATGCCGACAAACATCTGCTCGCTCTGCAGGGGTTGATTCGCCGCCCCATAGGTGAATTGTTGGTTCAGGCTGGATTGGTTGCTTCTCATACAATCGATGAAGCACTGGAAAAACAGAAAGTCATGGAATCTCAAACTCCTCCTCGCTTGGGTGAGGTGCTGGTCGAAATGGGTGAAATTTCCGAAATTGACATTCATCACATTCTAGACGTACAGCACCAGCAACGTGAAAAAACGGCTAAGCTCAATGAGCAGCTAGCCGGGGAACAAAGAAAAAGAGTAAGGGGAGAATGGGCAGATTTGTTGCCTGCAGAGCTCACTGTTGAAAGGAGCACCATAAACAAAATATGTGAATTGGTGCGCACATTGGCGATAGAGTATCGTAGTGGAGAGAAAAAATCTGAGCCACTGGTTGAATTGGAGAAGTTGTGCCGTACGATACAACGTGTTTCTGCAAATATAATAGTGCCCAGGCTCAAAAGAGTGGTGCATGATCTTGCCATCAAGACCAACAAGAAAGTTTCTTTTTCTGTGAAAGGTGCAGGTGGTAAGGTGGATGGTGATGTCATTACTGCTCTTTACGAACCATTGGTCGAATTGCTGACAAACAGCATTGAGCACGGGCTGGAAACTGCAAGCATTAGAGAGGAGCAGGCCAAGAAGGCGAAGGGCAACCTGAGGTTACTTTTTTTGAAAAAAGCCGATGAATTGTGGGTGAGTGTAGAGGATGATGGTTGTGGGTTTGACATTGGTCAGCTTACTGAAATTGCCGCCCGGAGAGGTCTGCTGTCGGCTGAAAAGAAGCATCTTGTAAGCAATCGTGATATAGCAAAACTTGTGATACAAGAGAAGCTCAGCACGAAAAAGCAGACCGGCGGAAGTTCCGAGGGAGAGTTGGGGCTGGAGATTGTCCAGCAAGCACTGGAAAGATTGCAGGGAAAAGTAGATATACTCTCTTTACCGGGTAAAGGGACCAGGGTTACCCTGCACATACCACATCAGCATTAAAAGCAGGCCTGCAGACCTTATGGCACTTTTTTTATGTGATTATGAAATGTTGTTCCGTCATAAGCCGATTTTCGGCACAATATATAAATAAATACGTTTTGCCAAGTGCAGGTTAAAGAAGGAAAAAACAATATTTCCAGTGAGGTTGTGAAGAAAACTTGATTTCCTTGATTTCGACTTGATATGATAAGAGGATATTTAAATTGATTTTATTTACCCAGCTGCAGGAAGCTCGGCTGGATTTATTATTATGTACTTTTTGTGGAGAAACAAAAGATGGCCAAAAATATATTACTTGTAGATGACTCAAGCACCATGCGAAAAATTATCTCTCGTTCTTTGCGTCAAGCCGGACTTGACTTCGGTGAGATATTCGAGGCCGGCGACGGGTTAGAAGCTCTGGAGATGCTGGAAAAAGAAAGTGTTGATATTGTACTTAGCGACATCAACATGCCTAACATGAACGGGATTGAGTTTTTAAGAGAAAAAGCCAATCGTGACGCCATAAAAGATATCCCCGTGTTTATGATTTCCACTGAAACAGGTGAAGATATTATCGGAGAGGCTAAGAGCTTAGGAGCATCCGGGGCGCTGAAGAAACCTTTTACACCTGACAAGGTAAAGGAAGTGCTCGGACCTCTAGTTTAAACAAGCTGTAACTATTCAGCGAAGATCTAAAAACTGACAATCTACCCCGAACTGTAACTGATCAGTAGTGCTCCAAATATTCACAAGCTGACCGATTAGCTATACATCGGTATGCTGGGCGGGCAGATCGTGGAGAGCTGGAGTGCTGCTGAATAGTTGCAACAAGCTTTTGCTTTTTGCAGAGGAAAAAGTGAGCCTGCTCTGGCTTTGGTTGAATAAACAGGAGGATTATTGGTGTTGTTTTCCGGTGAAGTAGCAGATAAAATTGTTGAATCGACAAACGAAATTTTTACAGGAATGGTAATGATGCAGATTGAAGCCATCGACCCTCCTGCTGAACCTCTAGGGCAGTTTAAAAATTCAATAACAGGCCTGATAGGCCTGGCTGGCACCTTTAAGGGGGTTTTGGCTGTACATTTTACCAACGATATAGCCATGGCGGTTACAGGCAGCTTCCTCGGGCTTGAAGTTGAAGAGGTTAACGAAGATGTACATGATGCAGTCGGTGAGATTGCCAATATGCTGGGAGGCGACTTAAAGGCGATACTTTCTGATAAAGGAAAAGATATTCAACTTTCACTTCCTTCTACCATTGGTGGTGAAGAATATGTTTTCAATTCCAGAGATGTGGGAGAACAGCTACTCCTTGCTTTTAAAGTTCCTGCAGGAGTATTTTATGTTGAAGCAGAACTGGAAAAATAATCAATGGTTGCTTACCTCTTCGGGCGAGCACGGTGTCTAGTATGGTTATACTCTTTGGGCAAACCGTGCCTGTTCAAATATAGCGCACCAGAGAGCAGGTACACTTCACAGGTAAGTGAAATCATAGCGTTACAAACTCTATGTATGTAGTTACGATTGCGTTTAACTTTTGCCATAGGGGAGAGATTGGAGCCTGATTTAGAGAAATATATAATCGAGTCGACCACGGAAATTTTTGAAACCATGGTCTTTATGGAGTTGCAGCCTGGAAAAAGACACATGGGCAGTGACATTGACATGGATGCTGATATCGCCAGTTGTATCGGATTTGGTGGAGATATCAGGGGGTTAATTGGAGTGCACTGTCCCCTTGATGTGGCAACCGGTATAACTGGAGCCATGCTTGGTATGGAGTTTGATGAAATAACCGATGATGTCAAGGATGCCATTGGTGAGATTGCCAATATGATAGCTGGAGGGGTCAAAACCGGCCTTACCGGCAATAACAAGGATATCCAGTTGGCAGTACCCTCAACCGTCTGTGGCAAATCCCTTCGTATCGGTGGGCCGGCTCGCGGTTCGAGCTTGGTGATCCCTTTTACTGTGGATGGGGGCACTTTTTATGTTGAAATGCGCTATATGCTGTCGTGACGACTCGTCAATCGTATTTATTTACCTATGATTGCTCGTTTTTTGTAAATTATCAGCAATGATCCGTCGAAATAAATAAAAGCCGGCGTGTTGTACCTGTCGTCCAGTAAATGATGACGCGCACACACTTTTGTTTTTTAGTTGCATTATTTTTATAATTTTCCTCCAGCCTGTTTGTTGCAGGTAATTTTTTACTCAAGGTTGTAAAACCGGTACTGTCGTATTCATGAAAGCCAGAGAACGCATAGATAAAATAATGATATCCTGCCGTGAGAAAATGCAGGAAGAAGTCTCAGCATTATTGGGGAAAAATCTCCGGCTTGGCGATGTGCAGGCAGATGTGAAAACAAAAGAAGAGTTTTTTGAGGAGCCTTCCGGCAAGACTGTACTTGCCCATATGCAACTCCAAGGTGACGTGGAGGGAACCGGTGCCGTCCTTGTCTCGCTGAAGGATGCAATCCGAATCGGTGGTTCACTTATCATGTTGCCCGATGCCGAGTTGCAAAGTGTTATTGCCGATGAAAATTACACCGAGGAGTTAGAGGATTCTTACGGTGAAATCGCCAATATTATATGTGGTTCCATTACTTCAACTCTTGATGAGCAGTATCCTAAGAATCTAAGGGTAGTCCGAACAGAACAGGAGGTTATTCAGCCTGTTAAGGTGGACATTGCATCAGATCAGCCTTTTCCAGACGGTCACTATTATTCATGCTCCATTCCCATGGAGATGGATAATACGAAAATGGGACAGCTGTATCTCGTTTTTCCTGCTGTTTCGCTTGGGTTAATAGAGGAAAATGCTTCTGCTGCTGTAAAAGAGAGTGGAGCTGAGGCACCTGAAACTACTCCCCAACAAAGGCGTGCCCCCGACAGCCCTCAGGAGCAAGTATCTGCTGCGTCAGGAGAGCATATCGCTGCAGATCCTGTCAAAGCAAGAAAAGATGCTGTTAAACGACAGAAAAATATCAGTAGATTACTGAAGGAGTGTTTCGATAAAATAGGGGAAGAAGTAGGCGCACTTATCGGTAATAAGCTTACTGTTGGTAAGCCTGAGGAGAACCTTTTCACTAAAGAAGATCTACTGGATCAACTTGGTGGAAAGCAGATGATGGCCCGTATGGATGTCAGAGGTGAAGGCTCGGGGGAAGCCTTTATGTTTGCTAAAGTTTCTGCTGCTGCATACCTTGGCGGCAGCCTTATCATGCTTCCGGAAAGCGAACTCAAGGAGACTGCCGCAAACGAAGAGCTGGGAGAAGATGCCCAGGATGCATACGAAGAAATCACCAACATCATTGCCGGGGTCTTCACCGCTGTTTTTGAAGAGCAGCACAAAAAGAAAATCGGTTTTGTCAAGACCGCTGCAGAAATCGTAATCCCGATTAAGGTCGATTCGGAAAGTGATGAAACGCTGCCCAACCAGATGTATTACCTCGCCTCGGGGGGGATGGAGTTTGAAGGTCAGGACCTGGGACTCCTACATGTTGCCTTTCCTGCGTCCGTGCTGGAGTTGGAGGCGTTAGCTGCAAAAGAATCCTCACCTGATGGTACGGATAATGTTTTTCCGGCCGGCCAAGATGGTGCTGCTGCCGAGGTAGCTGAGCACGAACGGACTCAAGGAAAAGCAGGGCCGCAAAATTTAGAACAGGCAGGTGTTCATCCCGAAGGTGGCAGTACGGCTGATGCCGTTGATATATTAATTTTCAGTGATAACGATGCCGAGAGTACCAACGTAGGCGAAGCCCTGCAGCAGTTGGGCTATACATACAAAACGCTTCATTTTAAAAGTTCGGTGAATGACAATCTAACAGGCTCTGTGCGGCTGGTGTTTCTTATTATGAAAGAAATCAGTGAACAGGGGTTTGGAGTTGCCATTAAGATCAGCAGTGCAGGTCGTCCGCTCCCGCTCATTGCCGCTGGACCGGCTTGGACAAGGACTTTGGTGATCAAAGCCGTAAAGTATGGAGCAGATGATATTTTAATTACTCCTTCTGCCCCGGAAGATATCAGGGAAAAAGTAGAAATGAATCTGAGTAAAATCGCCGCCTGAGTTCTTTCAGGGCTCTGTCTTCAGTTCTTTCTTTTTAATTTTTTCAAGCAGGGTTGTTCTTTTAAGGTTGAGGATACGAGCCGCTTCCTTTTTGTTCCCTTCGGTCATCTTTAACGCCTGCACTATAAGCTGGGTCTCAAAGTCATTGACCAGCGCGTTAAAGTCTATCCCTTCCTCCGGCCAGTTCTCTTCGGGCATCATCTGTGGGGAAGTGGAAAAAAGCGGCAACTGTTCAGGTCCTGGTGTCTCTGAATACGCTGCATTGCCATTTTGTGCCTGCACCGTCTGTTGCGTTACATCATTACTACCGTTTCTGTATTTTTCGGGAAGATCACTGTGGCTGACATTGCTGCCGCTGTGAAGGATGGTCATATGTTGGACCAGGTTTTCCAGTTCCCGTACATTTCCCCGCCAGGCCAGGTTGGATAACGTCTGCATGGCCGCCAGATCAAAGCCTAGTACGCTTTTTTTTCTGGTTTTTGCGTAGTTTTTGATGAAATGTTCAATCAGTACCGGTATGTCTTCCCTTCTTTCTCTGAGTGGCGGGATTGCAACTGGAATGACGCTGAGACGGTAATAGAGGTCTTCCCGAAACTTGCCTTCATTGACCAGTTCTTCTAGGTTTCGGTGGGTGGCGGCTATTACGCGAACGTCAACAGGAATTGGTTTTAAACCACCAACCGGTTCAAACTCCCTTTCTTGGAGAACTCGAAGAAGCTTTGCCTGTAAAACAGGTTTCATATCGCCTATTTCGTCGAGAAAGAGCGACCCTCCATTGGCATATTCTATTCTCCCTACTTTGGTACCGGTCGCACCCGTGAATGCGCCTTTGGTGTATCCGAATAACTCACTTTCGAGTAAATCTTCGGGAATGGCAGCGCAATTGACAGGGACAAAATTGTTATCTTTTCTCGGGCTGTGCTTGTGGATAGCTTTGGCAACCAATTCTTTGCCTGTTCCTGATTCCCCTTGGATGAGAACAGTACTCAGGTCGTCCTCGGCTAACATGGCTATCAGTTTGAAGAGCTCCTGCATGCAGCTGCTTCTCCCGATGATACCATAAAAATGATTTTTAGCCATGGCTGTTAGAGGGGCATTTTGTCTGCAAGTTTACTGGTTGTACGGCGCATATTAAGGCTCAGCAGTCGCATGATTTTTTTCAACAGGGTGACTCCAAGTACGGGGTACTTTTGGGTGAGAATATCAAAACCTTTTTTTGTCAAGATAATGACAACTGTTGGTTGTCTGGCTATAACACTGGCAGAACGAGGTGATTTGTCGATAATAGCCATCTCGCCAATGGTATTGCCTTTACCAAGCCTGGCGATAACCCGATAATCACCGTTTGATGTTTTTTTCAGCACATCCAGCAACCCTCTGACAACAAAGCACATATAGTCACCTTTGTCTCCTTCGGAAAAGAGGTAGTCACCGCGGAGTATTTCCGTGTAGTTCATGTGCCTCGAAATTATATCGAGCTCATCCATTTTAAAAGCATCAAACAGCGGGAGGCTGAGAATGAGATCTCGGGTTTTTTCCTCATTATTCGTTAGGTTATGCTCGGCCATATAGTCGGTGGTCCTGCTCTGTATTTGATGTAAAGTTGTAGTCGAGCCATTTACTAGTGTTAAGAGGAATTCTATACATTTTCAAGAATACCATAGGAATGAGTGGAATGACAAGCTGCAACAATAAAAAGTGTCATTTTATTGACAAAGGAGAGCGGCAAGAGGTAAGCAGAGACATGCTGAGGTACTCCGCGCAGGTAAGAGCTGCGCTGTCCAAGTGCGTTGTAATAATGGAATTAAACTTTTCAACCGTTATGACATGATATCGTTTGTGCTCATGGAGAGAGGGGTTATTTAAACATGGCAACGAAAAGGAATTTTTTTCTGTTGGCGATTGTAATGACAATCACGATAATTTCGCCTCGGTGTGGGTGGTGCTGGCACGGTTATGTTTTTAAGGTGCTTGACGGCGATTCTCTTCGGGTGAAAAAAGGAGGGAAAGTTTACGAAGTACGCCTTTATGGGATTGATTCGCCTGAATATGGACAGCGCTATGGGGATCAGGCAAAAAGATTTACCAAAGCTCGGGCCTATAAAAAAACAGTCTCCATAGAGCAAAAAGATATCGATAGCTATGGGCGGATAGTTGCCTTAGTAAAAAGTGAAGGCCGCTTGATTAATCGTGAGCTTGTCAAAAACGGACTGGCCTGGGTTTACCCTCAATATTGTCGCGATCAAAAAATCTGCAACCCGATGGAAAAAGACGAAAAAAAAGCCAGGAAAGCAAAGCGAGGCCTGTGGAAGGATAAAGATCCTTTGCCTCCCTGGAAATGGCGACAGTCTAAGAGAGAAGGCTCACCCCTGCGGTTCCACAGGGAGTATCGTTTCCCGTATTGGCGGTAAGGTGATGGGGGCAGTCTCTTCTGGTTGTACCTGGGGCACCTTTATTTTGGCTGGAGCTTCACGGTCGAGCCATGGGTCCATGGCATACCCGAGAGCAGGCCACTGTATTCTGCCCTTTTTCCCATGGCAATCCATACAGTCAAGTGCCTGCTCAGCCGGCACTACTCCATGGTTTAGCCGGCGGTAGGTGACCGTGGAGGTAAAATCCGCATCTCCGCTAAATGGCAGGCGGAGCTTCTGCATACCTTCCTGTGCCGCATCATCAAGGCTGTTATTGCGCATTCCAAGAGTGCCGTCATCTGCAAGGGTGGGGGCTATAAGGTAACGGTATTTACCATCAATCATTTGTGTGCCCAGCGAAACTGAAAACGGGACAATTTTAGACTGTGCCGTACGGACCGAAGGTTTTTGCAGAGGGGTTGTTTCGTACTTTTCTGTTTTTGCGCCGCGGGTATAGATTGAATCGTTGCCGTTATCCCAAAAATAGACCGGTTGGATATACTGCGCCTGAATAATGCCGAATTTTTTGACCAGAGCAGGAGCGTCCGTTTCTATATTTTGATGAATGGATGGAGTTTGAGGAGCAAGCCAGTTCCAGCTTATAATTGCCGGATTTTCTGTCGCATATTGCGGAATGTGGCACGTCTTGCAGCTAATGAGCTCGGCGTGGTCGTTGAGTTGTTGCTGATGGTGTGGAGAGTCGGTGTGGCAGACTGCGCAGGCTTTGGTCTGGCGAAGTCCGGGCGCGGAAGTGATTTCTCGGGTAAAGGCGTGTCGGTCACCTGAAGGATGGCAATTCTGGCAAGTGAGCCCTGCACCATCATTTTGCAGGTGAATGTCCTTATCGATTCCGTTATGGATTTTCCGCCCAGCCAATTCTGTGCCCGTTCCGTGGCAGGAAAAACAGTTTTCCGACGAAGGTTTACCTACACTCCTGGCTATATAAACAAGGTTTAAGTCCTTTTTTGGTGCTCCTTCAGCACGTTCGTAGGTGCCTGTTTTGTCATGACAAACCAAGCAGTCAATATTGACCGCTGCTGTAGGGTCAAAGCGCTCATCCAGTAGGTTGGTGCTGATGTGACAGGTAAGGCATTGTGATGGGTTGGCTCCGGCAGCAATTGTAAAGGTGGTTAACCCGTTTTTTTTGCTGAAAAGGGTTTTGCTGCCATTCATCATTCGTTGCCGCTTCCATGTCCAATGGCTTGAGCGAAGGATGTCTTCACCTTGTTGGGGGTGGCACGTCAAACATTGGGCGGTAACGTCACTTACCTTTGAAAACGGGCCGTTGAGGAGTGCATGCTCCTGAGGTGCGGCGTTGACGGCAGCTATGTTGTGAATACAAAGGGTGGCGGCTAGTAAAGAGATGGGCAGTACTTTATTCATCGTTATTTCCTGAATTTTGAGCAACCAGTGTTTGTATTTCCTGGTGAGAGATTGTTTCACGTTCGAGGAGGGCGTTTGTAATATCTTCAAGAAGAGATCTGTTTTCAAGGAGGATTCTCTTGCTGGTTGCATATGCATTTTGAACAAGGGCGTTCACTTCACTGTCAATAAGATTAGCGGTCTTTTCACTCATAATTTGTCCGGGTTGGCCATTGAGTGGGTCGGTTGGTTTAAAGGTTAAAGGGCCGACAGCTGAACTCATGCCCCAATCACACACCATTTTACGAGCAATGTCAGAGACCCGTTCAATATCGTTTCCGGCACCAGTGGTAATTTCATCAAAAACGATTTCTTCTGCTACGCGGCCTCCCAAAAGAATACATAGTGTATTGAAAAGGTAGGTACGGTCTTGGGAATTGCGCTCTTCGTCGGGGAGTTGCATGGTCACGCCAAGTGCCCGTCCGCGGGGAATAATGGTCACCTTGTGTACAGGGTCTGTGCCTGGAAGCATCCAGGCGACCAGGGCGTGGCCGGCTTCGTGGTAGGCAGTGATTTTTTTTTCGCGGTCCGTAATTATAAGGCTGCGTCGCTCGGCTCCCATCAGCACTTTATCCTTGGCTGATTCTAGAATATCCATGGTGATCTGGTGCCCTTGCTGCCGAGTCATGAGCAGTGCCGCCTCGTTGATCATATTGGCTAGCTGCGCCCCTGAAAATCCAGGAGTTGCCTTGGCTACAACCTTCCAGTCCACACCTTCTGCCACAGAGGTTCGCTGGGCGTGTACTTTCAGTATTTTTTCGCGACCTCCAACGTCGGGAAGCGGAACCATTACCTGGCGATCAAATCGGCCCGGCCGTAACAAGGCAGGGTCAAGAATGTCCTGGCGGTTGGTGGCAGCAATGACGATGACGTGATCATTGGCTTCGAAGCCGTCCATTTCCACTAGCAGCTGATTCAGGGTTTGTTCTCTTTCGTCATTGCCTCCGCCTCCACTGGCACTGCGATGGCGACCAACAGCGTCTATCTCGTCGATGAAAATAATGCAGGGGGCTTTTTTCTTTCCTTCTGTGAAAAGATCACGAACCCTTGAAGCGCCGATGCCGACATACATTTCAACAAAATTTGACCCGCTTATGGAAAAGAATGGGACTCCGGCTTCACCTGCAATGGCTTTTGCTAAGAGGGTTTTACCTGTACCTGGTTCGCCGTAGAGAAGTACTCCTGTTGGGATACGTGCTCCAGCATCAGTGAAAATTGCCGGATTCTTGAGGAAATCGACAATTTCCTTCACCTCTTCTTTTGCTTCTTCGATACCGGCAACATCATCCAAGGTGACTTTGGACTGTTCGGGGTCAACAAGTTTTGCGCGACTTTTACCAAATGCCATGGCTTTTCCGCCTGGTTGTCCTCCTCCTTTACGCATATAAAAAAACCAAATGAGGATGATGAGCAGGAACGGCACCCAATTGAGAAAAGTTTGGAAAAACCAGTGTGGTTTTGCTTCTTTCTTAACGTGGATGGTTACCTTGCCTGCAATAAGTTTGCTGGTTGCATCGTTAGCAGGGGGGGCGATGCTTTTAAATTTATTACCATCAGGGGTCTGCCAGGTAATTATGTCTTCTGTAACGGTGACTTCAGGGAGTAACCCCTTTTCAGCTTTTTGCAGAAAAACATTGTATGGGACAGTGTGGTAGATGTCGGGTTGCTTGCTGAAATAGTTGAACAAAAAAAGCGCGGCCAGGGCAATGACAAGCCATATAGACAGATTTTTGTAAAAATGTCGCACTGAGATCTCCGAATAGCAAAAATTATGAACATTAGATGGAGGCTAAAAGCTGCCAGGCGCATACTGAAGCGGATGTGGGTCATAATATTACCGAAGTACATTGGTATACTGTGACAAGCTGGTAGTCTACTTTAGCTGTCAGTGCCTGGGTGCGGAAAAAACCGCTGCAAAATGAGCTAACACAAAACGGAAAAAAGGTAAAGGAGGAGGGGAGGGTGGGAAAAAAAATCCCTCCTGAGCCGCCACTCAGGAGGGAACACGCTTTCTCGTATCTGGTTAAATTCGAGTAGCTGTACATTAAACAAGCACAATATGTTCCAGAATAAACTTTTTTAGGAATATATCTCATTTTTAATATAATTAATTGATAATATTATATATTATTATTTCAGAAAAGGCTTTATGTGGTTGCTTGAAGTGAAGGGAGAAAAAATAAGGAATCATAATGAGTCTTGTATTTTCAGGAAGGGATTATTTTGATCTATTTCTTTAATTTTTGTTTGCTCTGCTAAAATGTTGTCTGTTGTGCCTAAGATATTGTAAATAAAAAATGTTTTGCTGGTGCAAAAAGCGAATTTGTAATTTCCTGTTTTTGAGAGGTTTAAATTTTAGGCGCATTTTGCTCCTTCTATTTACATAAAACTTATCAATAATGATGATTTTCGCTTGACACTTTTCTTTCGTGACGATATGAGTAACAGAAATTGTCAGATAGGATTTTTCAGAGAAACAGGTTGCCTGGAAAGTTATTTTTTCCACGATGACCGTAAACTCAAGGAGGGGGAAAAGTAGATTTGGGTTGGGAATTTATCCGCCAATAAAGTCCAGCTCTATTACGTGTATTATTTAGGGAGGAGTTAATGGAAGCAATTATTTTTCTCGTTGTCTGGTTAGGTGGTTCAGCTCTCCATACTCTGTTTGATGTCAAGGTTAAGCCTGTCCTGCAGTCTCTCAGAGAAGAAAGCGATATGCCGTAACCGCTGGTAAGCTTGTTGCGGTAGAGGTATCGCTACCAGCTTTGAATGAATCTAATCGTGCAAACAAGTTTGGAGGGTTTATAAGCATGGAAAAAATTATTGCCGCAGTACTGCCTCAAGAAGGCGGTCTTGCTGGAAACGAATCAAGTGTTTACAACGGTGCAATTGCCATATTTGGTCTCTTTACGCTGGTAGGGGTCGCTTTTGGTGTGCATGCAATGTTTATCGGGCATGAACACGCCTATGGCGTCACCAGAGAGGTGCCGTGGGGGTTGTTATTGGCCGCCTATGTATTTTTTGTTGTTACTTCTACAGGTCTTTGCCTTGTCTCGTCCATTGGCCATGTCTTTGGTTTTAAGGCTTTTCAGCCGATAGCAAAACGATCTGTTTTTCTCGCTATCGCCACCATTATTTCTGGTTTTTTGGTCATCGCCTTTGAAATTGAAAACCCTTGGCGGATGGCTGTCTACAATATTATTTCACCGAACTTAACTTCAAGTATCTGGTGGATGGGTACCCTTTATGGTGCATATCTTTTCTTTATGCTGGCTGAATTTGCCTTACTGCAGGCCAATAAGCATAAAATAGCTGGTACGTTAGGCCTGTTAGGCGTTGTTGCCGGTGTTGCAGCTCACTCTAACCTTGGTGCGGTTTTTGGTCTCTTGAACGGCCGTGAATTCTGGCATGGACCTTATATGCCGATTTACTTCATTACTTCAGCTATGATGTCTGGTTGTGCAACGGTCATTTTTTTCCATTGGCTTGGTTATAAAATAAACGGCTGGAAGATGAGCAGCGAGCTTGAGAATTCTCTTTTTGCAGTTGCTAAGCTAGGAGCCTTGCTCTATGTGGTTATTATGTTCTTTACCACCTGGAAATTTATAACTGGTATTTCCGGGCATCCGCCAGGAAAGTATGAAGCCATTATGTCACTCATCAGCGGACCGTACGCCAAGAATTTTTGGATCGGTGAGGTGGCCATGGGGCTGGTTATTCCGTTTGTTATCATCTTAGCGGTCAAGGCTCGCAATGTCACAGCGTTAGCTATCGGATCGGCATCCAGTATTATCGGTATCTTTTTCATGCGGTACGATTTGGTTATTGTGGGCCAAGTGGTTCCGGGATTTCATGAGATGAATATCGTGGATATGCCACACCTGTTGCCGTACACTCCAACACTGCATGAGTGGGTTATTACTCTGTCTGGTTTCACCTTCTGTGCCGTGCTGTTTATGCTGGGTGAGCGAATGTTTCGAGGCCATCTCTCGGAAGATCACTGAGGTAGTGCCGAAAAGAAAGGTGCCTGTGCGTACCTTTCTTTTAACAGCCAGTAAGAGGAGGTAAGGGAAATAATGGCAAGAAAAAAAACTGAAATACAGGCTGTGCGCCCGGATGTTGCCGTCTACCCGATCGGGGTTGCTGCCAAATTGCTGAATGTACATCCCAGGACCTTGCGTATTTATGAAAAGGAAGGGCTGATCAGGCCTACCCATGTTGGAAATAGGCGTATGTTCTCGGCTGATGACATTCAGTGGATCAACTGTATTCGCCGGTTTATTCATGAAGAGGGAATCAGTATTCCAGGGCTTAAAAAATTACTTGAATTTGTGCCTTGCTGGGAAATTGCAGATTGCCCGGCAGATGTTCATGAGTGTTGCGGCGCTAAGGTGGACCGTTCTGTTCCAAGAATCCCGCATAGAGTGGGTGACGTCGCAGCTCGCAAGGTCGCCAAGGCAAAAGATGTCGAAAAAAGAAAGACAGCAGCCCAAAAAAAAAAGCACCAGTCTATTGGCTAAAACCTGTGGGGCCGGCAGAGAGGCGATTATTCTGGAGAATATCAAATGGATAGTGCCTTGTCGGCTTACTCCGCTCAGGCAAAAGGCGGTTGGTGATGCTATCTACGATTGAATGAAGGTAGAGGGTATTGGAAGTAAAGATGTGAAGGGCAAATGGCTATACTGGGTTGATCACAGTATAGCCATTTTTTTATAGCCTTGGCAGGCAGCAGTTTAAATCTCTCCCCCCTCTAATAGTTCGGGGGTGATAATTGGCTGAGTGTTATATAATCAGGCCTTGTTAAGGCTCTGGTTTGATGGTTTGGACGAGATATGGTTTTGCCTAAAAAGTGTCTAGCGTTTTTTTCTGCTTTTTGAGCTTGTCGTCAACGGGGTTGGTGAGCCCGTATTTTTTTATTTTTCTTCGCAGGGTATCCTTGGATATTTTGAGCTCATCACAAGTGCGCATTTTGCGCCATTTGTTTCGGTCTAAAGCGATAATGATCGCTTGCTTTTCGATTTCCTCCAGTGATTGTGCGTTGCTATTGCTTGCCGTCCCTGTTGTTTGTGCCTCCGGCGCGGTAGAAAACGGCTCCGGCAGGTGATGTGATTGAATATAGCCACCCTCGCAGAGGATGAACGAATATTCAACAATGTTTTCAAGCTCTCGGATGTTGCCGGGGTAATCGTAGCGCATAAGGATGGATAAGGCGCCGCTGGACATGCCAACTATATCCTTGCCCTGCTCTGCGCTGTATTTTCTGATAAAATGATCAATGAGTAAGGGGATATCTTCCTTGCGATCGCGTAGTGGCGGTAAATTGATCTTGACTACGTTGAGTCGGTAAAAAAGGTCGTCACGAAAGAGCCCCTCTCTCACCAGGCTCTGTAAGTCGCGATTGGTTGCGGTGATGATTCGTACGTCGGCCTTGACCGGAGTATTAGAACCAAGGGGTTCGTATATCTTTTCTTGGAGCACTCTAAGCAATTTTACCTGGACGCTTGTTGGAATATCTCCTATTTCGTCCAGAAAAAGAGTGCCGCCCTCAGCTGCTGCAAATCTTCCCGCCTTATCTTTGCGCGCGTCGGTGAAGGCCCCGGCTTTATATCCGAACAGTTCTGATTCAAGCAGTGTTTCCGGCAGTGCTCCGCAGTTTACAACGATAAAAGGTTTTTCTCTTCGTGAGCTTGCATTGAACAGGGCTCTGGCTATAAGTTCTTTGCCTGTCCCGCTTTCCCCCAGGATGAGCACGGTGCTTGGGCTGCGGGCGATGTCCGGCATGATGTTGAAAAGCCGTTGCATCGCCTTGGATTTGGAGATAATTTCGTCAAAGGTATATTTCTGTTTGAGCTGATTTCTCAGGGCAGTGATGGTGGTCAGGTCGCGAAATGTTTCAACTCCACCGATAATGTTGCCTTCATGGTCAGTGAGGGGGGCAGCGCTAATGCTTATCGGGATTTTTTCTCCAGCTTTGTTAAGGATGGTAATGGAGCGGTTAGAGGCGGCCTTGCCTGTGTAGAGGCTCTCCGCAATGGCACAGTTTTTACCACAGATGGATGAGTGGAATATGTCGGAGCAGGATTTCCCCATGGCATCTTCTTTATCCCAGCCGGTGATCTCCTCGGCTGCGTTATTAAATGAGGTGATTTTCCAGTTCCGGTCAACTGTAAAGACCCCGTCTGCGACAGAATCAAGGATGAGGCTTTCCCTTATGGACGAGGTGTTGTCGCGGAACGTTTCAATTCCACCTATAATATTACCAAAATCGTCAAGAAGAGGAGAGGAGCTGATGGTAACCGGGATAGAGTTACCTGCTTTGCCTTTGATGAAAATGGACCGGTCTATAAAAGAGTTGTTGAGGTCAATCGCCTTCTGTAGCAGGCAGGCTGAACCGCAAACACTGGAGTGGAAGATGGTATGGCAGGGTTTGCCGATTACCTCTTCTCTGGTCCATCCTGTAATTCCTTCCGCTGCAGCATTGAAGGACGTGATGAGGCGGTTTTTATCGATGGTAAAGACTCCATCGGCAACCGAAGACAGGATCAAGTCGCTGTATAGCTCGTCTGTGCAGTCGTGGAAGGTCTGTACTCCGCCAATGACCAACCCGTTTTGGTCAAACAGCGGGGAGGATTTAAGTGAAAGTGGAAAGGACTTGCCGTCTTTTCTGGGCATGGAAACCGTGTGTACTGCTATGGGGCGCTCTTCTGTAATTGATCGTTGAATCAGGCAGCTGTTGCCGCAGATTTCCGGCGGAAAGACCTGGTTACATTTTTTACCGATGACTTCTTCACGGCTCCAGCCTGTGAGCTTTTCTGCGCTGCTGTTGAATGTCGTAATTTCAAGTTGTTTGTTGACGGTTAACACGCCTTCTTCGACCGAGTTGAGAAGGAGCTGATGATGAACGGACTGATTGGTGATGTCCAAGGTGAGCAGGGTGTTGCCCGGCTTATTGGTTGCACCGTGCAGTGGTATGATAGAGGTAAGAACCGTTTGTGCCGGTGCGCCAAGTTCGGTGCCGGCAAGCAGTATCGAATGTTTTGAAATGGGGTGCCCGTTTTCTGTCTGTTGTATCAGGTTGTCCAGTGAGGATGTCTCTTTGTGTTGTGGAAATAGTTCATCGAGGTTTTTCCCCTGCATTTCAGCGATTTTTTTGCTGGTGAGCTGTTCGGCGTCCTTGTTGGCACTGATCACCCGGCGCTGTTTGTCGAGAATAAAAACAGCTAAAGGGGAATGTAGGTTTTCAAGTGATTGCGACATATTTTTTATGTGCCTCGCGTGCGACGTTCTGGGAGTGCTGAGTGGTTGTGAGTGGCTTGCTTGCAAATTGTGCGCTGCTGCAAAGTCCTTCAATAATATTCATCTTTCTTTTTGCGGTCAATGGGATTGCATCTCCGGGTGCGGAAAGCGTTGAAGCTTTTACAGGGTAGGACTACCACCTTGTTCGCTATGAGATCTCTTGCCTTTTTCGTGTTTTTAGGTATATTGGCCGTTTTATTTCTCTGCTTTTTGCGGAGGTTTAGACTTAAATATACTTTTTTAAGCGTTACACATTGTAGTATAGTGTATCTTGAAATGCGGTTCTTTCGTCAAGGTAAAGGCACATGGGTAATTTTATCACAGGCATGTAGTTAATATTCTGAGTGTAAAATTTTACTCGTAATGAGGAAAGCGAGCACCGTGATACCTCGCCAGGTTGGAAGAAAGGGTCAAATTATAAATGAGTTAGCCTACAGTGGCTTAACGTCTTTTCTCATATTTTTATTGGGGGCGTGTAATGAATGTCGATGAACTTGAAAAAATGGAAAATGAAGGGGTGGAGAAGCTGCCTTCATTGGAGCGTAGAACTTTTCTCCGTGCCGGTTTAGCGGTTACCGGGCTTTTTATGGGTGGCACTGTGCTGTCGCTAACCTCGGCGGAAAAAGTACTGGGAGCTATTGGAGGGCAGGAGACGGTCGCTAAATATCCATATAGCCCTCATTACAGTATGGTCATGCGTCAGAATCTTTGTGTTGACTGTCAGCTTTGTATGGAAGCCTGTGTGCGTACAAATCATGTCCCTTCCTATGGATACAGGACCACTATTCTCGAACGCTATCGCAAGACAGGGCCGTCCAGTCAAGAGCGCATATTTACACCGGTTCTTTGTAACCAGTGTAATCGTCCGCCCTGTGTGCGGGTTTGCCCCACTGTGGCGACCTACAAGGACAAAACAACCGGCATTATCATGATGGATGAAAAGAAATGTATTGGCTGTAAAACATGTATGGCGGCTTGTCCATACAATGCCCGTTATTTTAACGAGGAAACACGGGCTGTGGATAAATGTAATTTTTGTTATGATACCCGCCTCTCAAAAGGGTTGAAAGATACTGCCTGTGTGGAAGCCTGTCCGGCTGGGGTCAGGGTATTCGGGGATTTGAGCGATCCCGCCAGCGAAGTGTATAGCCTGGTGCATAAGCCTGGAACAGTTGTCTGGGTGCTCCGGCCTGAAACCGGTGCTTTGCCGAATGTATTTTATATGAACGCCTAACCCATAAAAGGAGGGATACGATGAAGATGGCATTAAAGTTGGCAGCAGTTCTGGGGGTAGCGATAGTGGCTGGTGGGTTTGTGTTGGACAGGGCTGCGCAAGCCACGGCCGAACCGGAAAAGCAACCTGCTGAAGATAAGGTGCTTCATGCATACGGCGACACACTGATCTTGAAAAAAGAACCAGTTGGAGGGATGTTTAGTCACAAGTCCCATGTCATAGAATATGAGTTTTCTTGCGATACCTGTCATCCTGATCTTTTTGAAAGAAAGCGCGGTGCAGCAAAGGCTAGTGGTGATTACAATCATCCCTCTATGGAAGAAGGGATGTATTGTGGCGCATGCCATGATGGTGATACGGCATTTGACACTGTGGAAGAAGGTAACTGTATTTCGTGCCATGGAAGCGATATGGTAGAACCGGAAACAATAGTTTTTGTTAAACCGGTAAAAGCGGTTATTTTCAACCATACGGAACATACGGAAATGGGCTTTGACTGCGCAAGTTGTCATGATGAACTTTTTGAGATGAGAGTCGGCGCCGCTGAAGAAAAGCCTGAGGAGTTTACCATGGCTGCCTTGTACGATGGAAAATATTGCGGTGCCTGTCACAATGGGGACGATGCCTTTGCCTCGGATACACTCTGTACCACCTGTCATATCGGGGTGCAGGGCTTTGAGCGGATGCATGGCGGCGAAGGAAAAGCAGCTGCCGAGGAGCATTGATAAGGCGCTGCAGTTATACGTATATGTCGGATTTGAAAAAGCTATACCGGAAGTATAATGCTTCCGGTATAGCTTTTTCTGTAAGTGCAAAATCTATTTTAATTTACCGCTATCGTTATCCTATAAGTTGTAAATAGTAAAAACAACGGTAGATCCTTTTCGAAATTTTTCATTTCTTCTGTTTTTTCCTTCTTTAAACGTGCTGGTGCCGTTCCGGTACCCTTTTTTCACCCTCCCTGGTGTTCCTTCCTTGCTGTAAATTTACCCCTTTTTCTAGAAATGTTACAGATTAATCAGGTGGTTATGCTTTAACGTGGCGTGGTTTTGTCAAGTGTTACCGTGGTAACCCTCAGTTGTTTGCTTAGGACCTATTTGTCCTCTGTAAAGAAAAAAACGGCTGTGAGGTAACGTGTTGTTGGTGAGAGAATTGGTTTTTTGGGCGTATAATGCGCTCTTTTGATGCGCAGTAGCTTTTAACACTTTGTAATATCGTTCTTTTTTTATGATTGTCGTGTGCCGGTGTTTACCACTGGTTCGGCTGTGAGCAAGTTAGTGGTTTTATGGATAGCTTTCTTTTTTTTGTTATTTTTTTAGATAGTTAACTGCTTATTGGTCGGTTTTAGAGCTAAGAGTGGTGCTAGGGTTTATTTTGAGCTATGGGTATTGTCTTAAGGGGCGCATTGTGCGCCATGAAAGTAATATATCTGTAAATTGTGACTGCCTGGAAAGTGTATAAGTTTTCATTTGTATGACTTTATAGTTACCTTTTTACAAGGAGTTAGTATTTTTTTTGGTCCTCTGTGCAGCAGAAGTGTGGTTTTGGCACAGCCCTTGCGATAGTAAGGGTAAAGATTCGCAACCACCTGCGAACAACGAGAAAGAGGAAGACGATGAATACTCTCCAGCAAAGCCCGATGAAAGAGATCAATAATGATGGCGGTCATTTTTTGATCACTTGGCTCAAAGCCCATAAGGGCCAAATTGGTGAATGGTTTTGGTTTAGCCTTTCTTTTCTGCTTTTTCTTGCTCTAGGACCTTTTTCCGCGATAGTTGCCTTGATCGGATTGAAGTCCCTGGCCAGTGAAGAACATCGGCAGAAAATGGTTGAACCGGCTCGGTTATAGAAAAAAATTGTACAAAAAGATGAGGAGGTACACAATGGTAAACAGTTTCCCTTTTGCAGCCACTGCAGAACCCGAAGTGGCGAGTCCGTCAGTAAATTATTTGTCCGGAGCTTTCGCTCTTTTGCTTTTTGTTGGCGTGCTAACCGGACTATATGGATTTTTTGTCGGTCACGAACATGTCTATAATGTAAGTCGCGAAGTGCCATGGGGCTTGCTTATATCCACATATGCCTTTTTTGCAATTACTTCTACCGGGCTCTGCCTGTTGGCAGCAATCAGCCATGTTTTTGGCGGTAATAAGCTGGCGCCATTGGCAAACAGGATGGTCTGGATTTCGCTCGTTACCATTGTGAGCGCCTTCGTTGTGATTGGCATGGAAATAGCCAACCCTTGGCGGATGGTGATTTATAATGTTATCTCTCCCAATATAACCTCTAATATTTGGTGGATGGGTACTCTTTATGGTATGGCTTTGGGGTTTATCCTTCTTGAGTTCTGGCTCATTCTTAATAAGCAGTATAAGTTAGCTTTATTCTTAGGAATTCTTGGGGGACTTGCAGAAGTTGCTGCCAATACCTGTCTTGGCGGTGTGTTTGCGACACTCGCTGCCCGTCCTTTCTGGTATGGAGCACAATTGCCTGTTTATTTTCTTGCCTGTGCGTTCCTCTCAGGTTCAGCTGCAGCCATTATCTTTACACATTTTGCTTATGCAATCCGGAATAAACGGATGGAAGACTGTGTTTTTGAAGGTGTACAGGCTGCCGGTAAAGTGCTGCTGCTTATGCTGATTTTAGTAAGTGTGTCCACCTTCTGGAAAATGGCCTCCTTTTATGTTGGTGGATCTTCAGCTGGTAGAACCGCTGCCGATGCCCTGTATACCGGGCCGTTGTCCACTAATTTTTGGATGCTTGAAGTTGGTGTTGGGCTGATTGCTCCGATCCTTTTGCTCAGTTTAACCAGAATGAAAAGCCTGATGGCGTTGACTGCATCCGGTCTGATGGCCCTTGTTGGAATGTTTATTGGGCGCTTGAATATGGTAACTGCAGGGCAGATAGTACCGCAGCTTGCAGAATTTGATGGCAACGCTCCTCTGTATATTGACTACGTTCCTTCCGGTCCTGAATGGATTGTAGCCATGGCTGGTATTGGTCTGACCGGCATGCTTTTTCTCCAGGGTGAACGGTTCTTCGGTAAGCGATTTTCCGGGCAGGACAGTCACTGATTTCTTAAGCAATATCAGAGAATGCGGTCATAGTCTTCAAGGCTCTGGCCGCATCATCAAAAGAGGCATGAGATGATTGACGAGAAAAAGGCAATCTTCACCATAGGCGTTGCAGCTCAGATGCTTTCTGTTCATCCTAGGACACTGAGGATATATGAGGAAGAGGGGCTGGTAACTCCGATGCGCAAGGGTAAGTGGCGTTACTACACAATGAATGACATAAAGTGGATAGAATGCCTGAGAGAAATGATCCACGAGCATGGTGTGTCTATTGCTGCTGTGAAAAAATTGCTGCAATATACACCCTGCTGGAATATTACTGATTGCCCTTTTGAAAAGCGGAAACAGTGCACGGCTTTTATGTCAAACGGCCTTATTCCGAAAAAGATTGATAAACAAAAGTCCAAAAAAGTACAAAATTTGCAGTAGATGAAAACTCTCACCGTCCTTAACGGTGCAGCTAGCCCGCTTTGAAGTCTATCTTCAGGGTGGGCTTTTTTTTTGTTCATCAGTCCTCAGGCGGCATACAGGTGCGGGGAGATGAGTTGTGTTTGATAGGCAGGCAGAAGCAGCCCGTTGCGAACTCAAAGACGGCTAAGCAAAATTCAGGTATGTAGGTAGCGAAGACTCCGGGTAGCGAAGACTCCGGGTAACGGAGACCGAGTGTGCCAAGTGTCATGAAGAACTCTATGACGTTGTGATCATAGGGTGGAATGCCGTCATATTTGGCGTCTATGAAAAATAGAATAGTACCGAAATGTAGCAGTGCCATGGGAAATGAGACCGGAGGCAAAGATAATCCACAGTACCGGCCATATCGGATTAATAGTTGAATGGTGCAGTATCCCTAGAATCAATATTTTGATTATGATCAGGAAACCACGATTTTGAAAAATCCATTTTCCGTTACTGTAAATGTCAGCGCCCATCATGAACAGTCCACTTGCTGCGGTTGCTATGTACCATGGAGTCAAAAGTGGTGCTGCCACGTCAAAATAAAGCCCCCCTGTATAGACCGCCATGCCACAGAGATGAAGGCTTCTGAAGATAACATTACCCCAGCGTTTACCGGGGAAACCTCTCGATTCTTCAGGGAAAAAAATATTGGACAGACGCATTGTTGAATAAGTGTATGGTGTGAATAGGAGGAACTGCAGCCTCGGAGTATAGAGGCATAAACAGCAATCGATATACCCGCATAGGTCGTTATGCGTCAACTGCTTTTTGCGTCATCGCTCAAGTTGATAGACGTGTAAAAGCTCCCCCTGTGTGAGGGCGGATAGGAGTAGCGTATATCCACCATTACCAGGTTTTGAATACCCAGTGAGTGTGCTTTTTTTAATTACCCTGCACGCTGGACGGATTAAAACTGAAAAGAGTAAAGGTGAACTGTTTGCGTATTGCAAATGGTGTAAAAACAATACCACGCTGGTAAATGTTGGGTGGCAATGATCTCAACCAGGATTTCTCATCAATAAAGTTTTTCGCAGGGCAAGGCACAAGCCGCGCAGCAGGTAAGCGTAGACTCCGATAGTAAACTACCGCAAGTGGTTTGTAACGTAGATCCTGCGGAAAAATCTATTGACCCGAAGGGGGAACTTTTTGATTTAAAAAGAAAAACAGACTGTTAATTGTACAGTTACTCTTTATAGAATAATATCAATTAATTGAGTTTAAAATCAAAAAGTTCATGAGCAATTCGGGCTAAGCTGCATTATATATTGTTGGCAATAAAAGAAAACAGCGAGAGAAGAACTCGCTGGTCACTGTTTTAGCGTGGTATCCGGTTTTTCCGCGGTGATTGAAGGTTGTGCCGATTACCGGGGCAGGGGGAGACTCGCTTTTTATAAATATCCTTATGGGTCGTCTTTATGAAACTTTTTTTAACGTCTGTTTCTTGCTTGGCGGTTAGCTGCTGCGTAGTGCTGTCAAGTGCTGCCTCGCCCCTTGGTTCTCCTCGTCCGGAAGCCCAGGCGAATTTTCAACAATTGCTCAAAACAAAAAGTTGTCCAGGCTGTGATCTCGCCGGTGCAACAATGATCCGTTTGGACCTGCACGGAGCAAATCTCGAGGGCGCCAACCTTGCCGGAGCTAAATTGTTTCTCGCGGATCTGTCCGGTGCAAATTTGAAAAATGCGAATTTGCAGGGCGCATCTCTTGGCGGGGCTGATTTGGCCGATGCCGATCTTCGAGGTGCCAATTTGACTGGCGCTGTTCTCGAAGGTGCCTTTCTTGAGACAGCAAAAATCAACGGCGACTTTATCACTCGGCCGCCTGTTGAGGAGGAAGCATTTTCAGGCTCAGGGGAAAAGGTATATGTGCCGACAGAAGATCAGTCTAAACAGGTGCCTTATACTCATGATGTGGCAGTCGGAGAAAGGCAGGATTTAGAGTCACCTCCTCCTGTTATTCAAAATGAGGATCCAGCGGTTAGTGAACAAACTGTGACGTCCAGCACGTCAACTCCTTCTTCTCAACCGATACAACGTTCCGAACCGTCTGTTACGCCAAAGGTCACATCCAAAAAGATGGTACCTATGGCTGAGGCAGTGGTTTCAGAGTCGGAAATTCAGTCAGTGGAAAGTGTTCCGCCTGTACAGGAACTGTCTGAGCAGAGCAAGAAAGTGGAATCGGCAAAAGAGTTACCGGTCATTGAGCCGGTGGCCGAAAGAGACGTGATTGAAAAACAGGCGGTGAAGCCATTAGAGGCGACAATTGTAGCCCAAGTAGAAAAAGAGAGTGTCGCTGACCAGGCCGATAATGCGTCGCTCCCACAAACCGTCAATGATTTTGCGGACAAAATTGAGGAAGCAGATGTCCGCGAGGGAGATATACAGGTAGATAAGCCCTCTGCAGTTGGAGAGGATATCGTGACAGGGTCGATAGCCGGTGCAGGGACACTCCAAGCTGTTGCAGTGCCAGAGGGTGCCCCGCCGGTAAAGCCTTCCGGAGAGCTTGACGGCAGCATACCCAAGGAAGCATCATTGGCTGAGGTCGCGACAGCATCTGCTCAAAAAACAGAAATCGCCCCTCCTGCTCTTCCGCAAGATGAACCTGTGCCCGTCAAGGAAGTCGTAACCGCGCAAAAGCCGGAGGAAGAGGTGGAGGCGGATCAGAATGTTTCGTCTATGATTGCCCAAATTGAAGATAATGCCCAGCAACAGACTGAAGCAATTACATCGCCAATGTACACTGTTGAAACGCCTGAGCAGGCTGTTGCCAGGCAGGAACTCATCCTTGAAAAACTGTTCGATAACCAGCGCTGCGTTGGTTGTGATTTGTCAGGGATGGACCTTGCCGGAGAAAATTTTAAAGAGATTGATCTTGAGCGGGTCAACTTTGAAGGGTGTAATTTACAAGGGGCTGATTTTGAAGAAGCTAATTTAAAGGGAGCTAATTTTCGCGGTGCTGATTTGCAAAACGCCGATTTTAGTGAAGCCGATATCTACCGTGCCGATTTTACCAACGCCAACTTAACCGGCGCACGCTTTGATCAGACACTCATGGATTCTGCAGATTTCACAGGAGCCAAGGGACTGGTGCTCGGAGATGAGAATACGGTAGAGTGAGACAAATCGTATTATCCCCTCTATTATTCTTGACAAAGAGCACGTGATTCGTTAAAAAGCGTGGTTTAAATTTAATTATTTCATCTGAGATGTACACTATAAAGAGTTAGGAGTAATTCATGGCCAATCATAAGTCCGCCCTCAAGAGAGACCGTCAGTCAAAAGTTCGTCGTCTGCGTAACCGCATGAACAAATCTACAATGAAAACTGCTATTCGCAAGGTAGAGGAAGCTCTTGTTGCCGGATCAGAAGAACAAGCCAAGGAAGCTCTGCAGGTTGCCATTCCGGTAATCCAGAAAACAGCGGCCAAAGGTACTATTCACAAAAACAATGCATCGAGAAAGGTTTCTCGTCTTACTAGACGAGTAAACAAAATGCAGCCACTTGGATAAGGTGGAAACTGTAAAACCCTCTGCATAGTTTTGAGATGATTTAAAGCCATGGAAGCAGTTTGCTTCCATGGCTTTTTTTTGTTGTATGCACTGTTCTTTACCGTCGGTTATACATTGTATAATTGGTGGTAGTTGCCTGCTCAATAAAGAACTGTTGTTTCCTTTTTTAGAAATCACGAGATACCTGTATCATGTATTTTCCAGAGCAAAAAGATTTTGTTCGCTTGATGGGGCAAGCCGGGCTTGTACCTGTATATAAAACCATTGTTGCCGACCTTGATACTCCTTTGACCATTTTTGCCAAAGTAGCCGGTAAAGATGAACATGCCTTTCTTTTTGAGTCGATGGAAGGAGGGGAAAAGTGGGGACGGTTTTCTTTTATCGGCATGGATCCGTTGGTGACCTTTGAAAGCCTTCGCGATTCAGTGAGCTATATCTATCCGGATAGCGCTGAGAAAAACAGCGTTAAAAAAGGGGTGAACCCACTTGACGAACTGCGGCAGTTAATTGGTTCTTTTGACGTGGTTGATGCTCCAGGACTTCCAAAGTTTTACGGTGGCGCGGTAGGTTTTCTTGGGTATGATATGGTTCGATTTGTGGAAGACATCCCGGATTGTCACCCGCCCTCAAACGTCCCAGACAGTTCGTTCCAGATACCTGGTATGGTGCTTATCCATGATGCTGTACAGCAAACCCTGACCATTGTGTGTAACTTGTGGAAGGGGAACGGGAAAACAGCAGAAGAGTTGTATCAGGATGGTTGTCGGCGAATCGATCAGATTATTAAAAAGATCAAAAATCCTGTGCCGGTTGATGTGGTTGACCAGAAGCAGCCGGTTGAGCCACATACGTTTGTCTCCAACATGGATGCTGTCACTTTCGGTGGTATGGTCGAGCAGGCCAAGGAATATATTCTTGCCGGTGACATTATTCAGGTTGTTTTGTCACAGCGATTTCATGCGCAGTCCAGCCTGAATCCATTTAATCTCTATCGAGCCTTACGCCATATCAACCCCAGTCCCTACCTCTTTTATTTACGAACCGGCAATATGGTGCTCATCGGATCTTCTCCGGAGATTCTTGTTCGTCTCGAAAATGATGATATAGAATTACGACCCATTGCAGGGACCAGGAAGCGAGGGGCAACCAAAGAGGAAGACCTGGCGCTGGAAAAAGAACTGCTTGCTGATCCCAAAGAGTGTGCCGAGCACCTCATGCTGGTTGATCTCGGCCGTAATGATGTCGGACGAGTGGCTGAATATGGGTCTGTGTCGGTCAAGGATTTGCTGGTTGTCGAGCGATACAGTCATGTGATGCATATTGTTTCCGGTGTGCACGGCAAACTTGCCCAAGGAAAAGACCAGTTTGATGTGCTTAAAGCCTGTTTTCCTGCCGGGACGGTGAGCGGTGCACCCAAGATAAGGGCAATGGAGATTATTGATGAGCTGGAAACCGAGCGCAGAGGTCCTTATGCGGGCGCTGTCGGTTATTTCGGTTTTTCCGGCAATATGGATTTTTGTATAACCATTCGCACCTTTGTTTTTCGAGATGATAATCTATGGATTCAGGCAGGTGCCGGTATTGTAGCTGATTCCGACCCGGTCAAGGAACATGAGGAAACCATTAACAAGTCCATGGGGCTGCGTCGGGCAGTAGAACTGGCTGAAAAGGGATTTTAACCGTGATTGTTATAATTGATAACTACGATTCTTTTACCTATAATATCGTTCAAACCTTGACGACCGCTCCGCCGGATGCATCTGCATCATGGCAGGCTCCGGAAATAAAAGTCTTTCGTAACGATAAGATCAGTGTCGACGAGATCAAAGCGCTGCAGCCCAAGCGCTTACTGGTCTCACCCGGCCCTAAAAATCCTAAGCAAGCTGGTATCTCCATGGAAGCTATCAAGGCCTTCTGCGGCAGGATACCCATCCTTGGCGTTTGTCTTGGGCACCAGTCTATTGGAGAGGCATTTGGCGGACAGGTGGTGCGTGCCCAGCGGCTGATGCATGGCAAAACAAGCCCTATGCATCACGATAATCGTGGAGTATTTACCGGGCTGGAAAATCCTTTTCAGGGCATGCGGTATCATTCCCTGATTGTTGACGAGCAAAGCCTGCCTGATTGCCTTATGGCTACCGCCCATAGCGATCAGGGAGAACTCATGGGCATCCGGCACAGAGAATTTGCCATCGAAGGGGTACAGTTTCATCCCGAATCCATAATGACTGGAGGGCAGGGGTTGCAGCTACTGCATACCTTTTTACGTCCAGACTATGAACAATTACTCAGGTAGATTAGGCGCATTCCAACAAAGTAACTAATGGTCAAGCTATGATAAAAAAGGCTATCAGCAAAATTGTTGATAAAATTGATCTCTCCGAACAGGAGATGATCATGGTTATGGAAGAAATTATGGGCGGAGAAGCAACTGAGGCCCAGATTGGCAGCTTTATCACCGCCCTGCGGATGAAAGGCGAAACCATTGACGAAATAGTCGGTGCTGTCAAGGTTATGCGCGATAAGGCAACTTTTGTTGATACCGGCGTGGATACCAGCTCCGGCAATCTGTTGATGGATATTGTGGGAACCGGCGGAGACGGTTCAGGGAGTTTTAATGTTTCCACCACCACCAGCTTTGTGGTTGCTGCGGCAGGCATACCTGTTGCCAAGCATGGAAACAGAGCGGTGTCGTCAAGCTGTGGCAGTGCCGATGTGCTTGAGGCCCTTGGCGTCGATCTGTCCATGAGCCCGGAAGCGGTTGGCCGATGTGTGAGTTCTGTTGGCATCGGGTTTCTTTTTGCTCCCATGCTCCATCGCGCAATGAAGTATGCCATTAACCCTCGCCGGGAGATAGGTATCCGGACCATTTTTAATATTTTAGGACCACTTACCAATCCTGCCGGGGCAAATGTGCAGCTCACCGGTGTTTTTGCCAAAGAACTGACCTCGATACTTGCCGAAGTACTTGTTCGACTGGGGATGCAGCGTACCTTGGTAGTGTGGGGCGAAGGCAATATAGACGAATTGACCATCAGCGGGACTTCATATATTGCCGACGGGCATGGTGGGGGTGTTGCAACAATGGCTGTAACCCCTGAACAATTCGGTCTCAAAAGGGCCGAAATGGATGCCGTGCGAGGCGGCAGCACTGCAGAAGAATCTGCAGAGCAGGTTCGTTCTGTCCTCAAAGGCACTGCCGGGCCAAAGCTCGATATGGTTTTGCTCAACGCTGGAGCAGCGCTTATGGCTGCAGGCCAAGTGGACAATATGCAGCAGGGCGTTGACAGAGCTAGAGATATCATTTTGTCAGGCGCTGCCCTTGAAAAACTCGATCAACTGGTTGCCTTTCGCGACCATTAATACTATTCGTTAATCATGATACTTGACACAATTGTTGCTAGAAAAAAGGAAGAAGTAGCAGAGTTGTACCGAAAAGGAGTGATGTCACCTCCTGAAGATCTTGATCCACCACGTGGTTTTATCGATGCTCTTCAAAATGCCTCCGGTGTGGCAATTATTGCCGAGGCCAAAAAGGCCTCCCCTTCCAAGGGGGTTATCCAGCCTGATTTCGACCCCATGGCCATTGCTACCCACTATCAAGCCAATGGCGCGCACGCAATATCAGTATTAACCGACGTGGACTTTTTTCAGGGCGCACTGGCCTATATTCCTTTGGTGCGCAATGTGGTTGATCTGCCTGTGCTGCGTAAGGATTTTATCATAGATCCCATGCAGATTAGCGAGGCACGCATGGTCGGAGCCGATGCAATCCTTTTGATTGCAGCGATCCTGGAAACAGAACAGCTGCGCGAGTACCGGTTGATTGCGGAAGGTTTCAATATGGATGTACTGGTCGAAGTGCATGATGAAAAAGAACTGGAATCTGCGCTTGCTGCAGAGAGTAAATTGATCGGCATTAATAATCGCAACCTTAATGATTTTTCCGTAAATCTTGATACCACCTTTCGGCTGCTGGAGTTGATTCCGGATTCTATCCCGGTGGTCAGTGAATCCGGAATTACCACTGTTGAAGATATGCGGCGTTTAAAAGAACATGGCGTGACAGCAGCGCTCATCGGCGAGAGTCTTATGCGTAGTGGAACAGATGGGAGCCTGCTCAAGGAGCTTGCATCACTATGATACATCAGCAAAGATTCAGGATTAAAATATGTGGTACCACCAGGTATGACGATGCTGTTACCGCCGTGCAGGCAGGCGTTGATGCTTTGGGCTTTATCTTTTTTGAGTCCAGCCCGCGGCATATAGATCCGGAAGAGGCAAAATTAATCATAGAACAGCTTCCCCCTTTTGTTGATATAGTAGGGGTTTTTGTTGATAAAAAAAGAAAGGAAGTCGAGGAGATTATCGATTACTGCCGTCTTGATTACGTGCAACTCCATGGAACTGAGTCCCCAAAATATTGCGAACGGTTGACCAGGATAGCTGCCCCGTGTGAGGTGATCAAGGCTTTTCGAGTAGGCCCGCAATTAACGGCAGAAAGAATTGAACCCTATAAGCCCCATGTAAAAGGTTTTCTGCTGGATACCTATAACAAAAATGCTGTGGGGGGAACTGGCGAAGTTTTTGACTGGTCGATGATTGACAAGCTGTACCTGCAAAAGCCCTATCTCCTGGCAGGCGGTCTTGATGTTGATAATATTACCCAGGCCCTGGAGAGTGTCTGCCCTTACGGGATAGATGCTAATTCGGGCCTTGAAAAAGAGCCCGGCAGAAAAGATCATAATCTTGTCAGAGCCTTTGTGAGAAAGGTTCGAAATTATGAATACTCGCTTTTCGCCAACACGGTATAAGGTGTTTTCATTAACGGGCAAGCACTAACGCATCCGGAAATCCGTTTTGTTCCAAATGTTTTTCATACACCTTAACCTTTGCAAGTGAAGTTCCGGCAAAGACCATAACTCGGTAGAGTTGCATTCCCGCTGCCGGGTATTGCTGTATGGTCACATTGCGCCCTTTAAGGGCAAACTTCTTGGCCAGCTTTCTTGCGTTTTCCAGCTCTATAAAAGCGCCCACCTGTACGTAAAAATTACCCTGGTCGAACTTGTTGGCAACAAGAGGCTGCAGCTCTCTTTTGCTTTGCTCATCCTGATGCTGCGGCTGCGCTGGTTGTGGCTGCTCATCACTAAGAGCGACTATTCTTACCCTTGCCGTTCCGTTTTTTATCATCCCTAGTGACTCGGCACCTGTATAGGTAAGGTCGATAATTCTGTTTTTGACAAAAGGGCCTCTGTCGTTTACCCGAGCGACAATTTGCTTATTGTTTTCAAGGTTGGTTACCAGGAGCATGGTTCCCATGGGCAGGGTCTTGTGGGCGGCGGTCTCGGCATACATGTCGTAGGTCTCACCGTTGGCTGTCTTCCGGCCATGGAACTTCTTTCCATACCAGGAGGCTTTTCCCTGTTCACTATATCCTTCAGCAGAAGGAATGGGGTAATACCTGATGCCGTTTATGACGTAGGGTCGCTGGGTAGGCTTGCTATACGTTTTTTTGTTTTCCTGTTTATGCCCTTGCTTTTGCGGGGAATAGGTTGGTGTCTTAGAGCTGCAGCCAAAGGTGAGCACACCAAGAAAAAGACAGACTGCAAAAGAAAAGGTATATGAAAATTCGGTACGTTTCATTGTGTTTAGCTGTCAGGAGGTATGTCGGGAAGAAGATGCCGAAAGCGATCTTTGTAGTATAAACCAGCCTTGCCTGTGGTATGGGGTGTATAGGGCAACAATCCTTTGCCAGGTCCTTTTTCATTGTCAAAGACGAGCTCATCATCTTCTGTGACCATGGAAAGGCGAAGATCGAGTACAGGACGAAATACCCTGATTCTGCCGTCAATATCTATATCAATAATCATCTGTTCCCACCTGCGTTGGGTAAAGCCTTTGTACCATATTCCGGAACGTAGTTCGCCGGTAATACCATCACGCATGGCAAGGGGGTATTCCTCGTCATCACTGTAAAGATTATGCTCAAGCAGGGTTTCTACCTCTTCGCTGCCTTGGACTGTTAAACGTTCCCATATGTCATAGTCTTCTGATTCGGAACGGAACAGGTGGGTGGTCTGGTCATTAAAGCTCCACTGTGCATGGCAGACCTGGCAATCCACTTTGTCTGCGTATTGTGCATGGACAGGATTGCGGAGCGTTGGCACAGAGTGCTGTTTGTTAGAAGTTGTTCCCGTTAATATCAGGGCCTCACCTTGTTGCTCAAGATGGAGAGAGGGAGGCACCGGTAAGCCGGGCTGCCACCCGTGGCAGGTGGTGCAGCGAACGCGTTCCTGTCTGCCATGGCCGCTCATTGGGTGGCAATCTATGCAGACCAGTCCTTTCTGCTGGTGGATGTCAGGAGCCAGGTTAAGTTGCTCCACGCCATAAGGCCGTAAAAAAGGATTACGGGTGGCATAGGGTGTTCTGTATTCCCAGTTATAATCGTTTTCAAATTTTCCATAGTAATCACTGCCCACATAGTTCCCATAATGGCAACTCAAGCAATTGTGATCCGCAGGTTTGGTAAATGTGTGAGAAGTGAGTGTGGTGTTATTAAAAGAGAGGTGGCAGGCAGCGCAGCCCGTGCCGTGCGAAACATAAGGATACGGATCACCGGAAGAATATACATGGCAGCGAAGACAGCGTCTGCGAAGCATGTCATCACCGAGTTCCACCACGGTGGAAATATTCTCCGGAACAGGAACGGCGGTAAGCGTTGCAAGCTCGTCCTGTGCTCCTAGGTGAGTCCGGATTGTATTTATCTTGTTGCGCAGCGTAAAATGAATGCTTGCTTGAGCTTGCTGCACCTCTTGTGCATGGCAATTACCGCAGGTTTGCGCCATGGTAGAAGGATGAGCAGGGTGCGCGATCAGCCCTTGATGGGCCTGGCTTTCGTCTGCGACCGTATTGTCACCCTTATGGCACTGGGTACAGGGAAAAGAGTGGTTGCTATCAAGTGCAACCTCTGGATGGCAACTTTTGCACCCTGGCTGAAGTACAGGCTGTATACGATCAGTAGTAGAGGAAGACGCAGGCATTTCAGCTTGCTCTTCGGTGCGGCATCCAGCGACCACGAAAAAAATGATGAGGAGAATGGTAAAATAACTTTTCATAAACTTGACACCTTACCATAAAATTGCTACATCAATAAACCTCAAAATTCCTATGGTAATTTTCATATTCTACATGGGAGCCGATATAGCTCAGCTTGGTAGAGCGGCTGATTCGTAATCAGTAGGTCTCCGGTTCAAGTCCGGATATCGGCTCCATTATATCAAGGGTTTAGCTTCTCTGTTCAAGATTAGTTAAACCCTTTTTTGCCTACTTTAGGCAAAAAACCTCATTTCGGCGGCTTAAATTTCTCTACAATTACCTTGTAACGATTCCGCATTGCTTCCGATTTATGACCTGCTATTCGGTCGTCTTCTGCATCAGACAACCCCTTTCTCTTTAGGTCGTGCAGATCCCAGTATACATCTTGAAGACCTGCTGCAAACATTTTTTGTTTCAACCTGGTCATGGCTGATCTTAAAGCTGATTCAGTAAGTTTTTTACCGCTGGTTCCTGGTATTAAATGAATCGAGTCGATTGGTCTTGTGTTATGTAATTCTAACGCCTCTGCGTGTGCTGTTTCAAGAGCTTTTGACCAGAGAATCAGAGTTGTTTTTGAGCCTTTTCTTCTTTTGACTGTGTATCCTTCCTCGCTAATTGATGTTAGTTTGAGGTCGGCAATTTCAATAGATCTTCCAGCGAGAAGGTAGGCGTGTAGAAAGAATACAGGCAAGTAATCGGCTCCATGCTGTCTGGCAAACTCTATTTGCAGATAAAATTCATCGTCTGTGACATAACGTTCTCTTGTATTCTCGCGGTGTAGTTCAATCCCAATGCATGGGTTAAAGTCAACTCCAAGATCAGCTACGTATTGAATACCATAGGTTATCATTGCAGAGAGAATTCTGAACTGTCCATTAACGTATGATTTGCCAGAGATCCCGCGCTTCAGGCAATCTTCAAGCATTTTATCAAGCAGGTTTCTCAACAATGGTTTTGTGAGCTGCACAACCTGTATATCACCAACTTTTGCCTGTTGTCTGTTAATTCTAACCGGGAAGTCGAGAATTTTGAGTAATTTGTTCCTGTAGTCTTTTTGGCTTTTGCTTTTGAGTCGTGCAAAGCGTGAAGATTGTAAATAATGGTCAGCTAACCATCGAAGAGTACCTTTGCTCTGGTCAGCTTGAAATTCAAGAGACTCTTTTGCAGCAATGTAGGCACGAAGAAGTTTTTCTTCGGTGTCTGTTGGCACTCCTAATTTGATTGGTGGTTTCAGCCGACCTTGCTTGTCTGTTGCAATCAGATCCCTTTTGCCCTTAGGGATGTAGGGACGATAGACAACTCTGCCATTGACCATGAAAACGTATTTAGGTAACCAAGTATTGATAGTACGTTTTTTGGGCATGTTTAGAACTCAATTTCTTGATTTGCAGTAGTTACCTGTCGATGCAATTCAGTTGCTCCCATCGCGTGGTTTAGTGCCTCAATAGTGGTAAAGATCCTTCCACGTTTACCTTGCAAATACCTGATTCCCTGACGTGTTAAGCAAGCGGCAATTTCCGGTGTTCGAGAGTATCCGGTGATATCTGCCAAAGTTTCCTGGCTAATAATCATAATATTCTGTAATTGGTCGGATTAATGAATATTCATTTCAAAACTAGAAAGAAGGATGTCAGTACTAGGCAGCCTTAAGTAATGCTTCTTCAGCCGAACCCTCAGTAATAAGAGCCTCAGCTCTTCTAACCTTCATCCGTTTTATAAACTTAGATTCATTTTCAAAGAACTGATGGAGGTCTTCTTCAAGGAGATCCTGAGAGAGGGAAACTATCTTGTCGATGTTATCGGGTTCTTCTACAAAAAAGGCCATGATCGACATAAAAATACCGCGTGCTTGTTTTCGAAGGGCATCAATGTTTTTATGCTTGGTTGGTGTTTGACGATTGATTTCATGAACACCGGTCCATACAACAGCGCGAACTATCTTCCAGAACTCGGAGTAATCAGCGCGACTCTGATGTTTATTTTTTCGATCTACAACGGTACTCATGAACTTGGACCAGTCGGTAGTGCAGTATTTCCACAGGCCGCTTAAGGACAGCATAAGGTCTTTTACTGTCACGATTCTGAAGCCATCTTTCTTGGTAGCAAACTCTCTCATGACCGGACGCCGGATTTGGTATTCGACCCTGGTGACGGGGGCCTGGTCAAACTTGTTTTGACTCCATAGCTCAGCAAATACTTCCTGTTTATGATCTGAGCGTTTGAGTTCCAGGACCTTGTCATAAATCCGGAGCATGAAGTTGCCATGGCCGATGGTGACAGAATTGAGCTTTCGATAATAATTGCGTTGAAGGAAGTTTGTAGAACGGTGAATCCATTTATCTTCATCCTGGATGCCTAGGGTTCTGATATCAACCCCGATGAAGTCTGCAGCCAGATGAACTTCAGAGACTTTTTCCGTCACCACCGTTCCTTCATAATATTCAAGCCACTTGAGGACATCTTCATATATGGAGTAAAAATTAGTCTGTGAAGAAAGTGACCCTATTTCTAATCTGGCAGTAGGAATAACTCCATCGGCTTTCCGCTTGTTCAGCATCAAGGTTACGTCCCCCATGCTCAGCCGAAACTTGAACATTTTGGTGCCGGTTCGATGGAGGTTCCACTTCAACCCGTATTCCGCGAAACAAGCCGCTTGATCAAACTCGGAATCTTGGAGCTGCCGTTTCATGAATTCGAGGATTTCAAACAGTCGGCTGGAACTGAAATCGATCCAAAAAGAAACTTTCAAAAAGTCCAAGCCACGGTGAACCTTGGTCGGTAGGCTGGCTACTAGGGGGTCGCATGCTATTCGGGCTTGCGACCCTTCCAAACCCGCTTCCGTGGGGAGTTCGGTGGTAGCCTGTTGAATTTGCTTGTGTGTAGATTGTGGAGTCTGTATTGTGTGCATAACACTGTCCTTAGTGTTGTGATAAAGCCTCTCTGCTGCTGTCGCCAAACATACAAGCAGAGGGGCTTTTCTTTATTGATTTGATTGAAGCTGCTGTTTCAGTGCAACAGCTTTTGTCAAAGCGATGAAGGTAAAGCCGATTTCAACCGCCTGCTTCAATTCAGTAAGCGGAATCAGCTCTCCTGGACCTTTGGGGCAACATTTCAGCATGTTCTTGGGTAATTCTCCTATATGACCGCATGACCTGCAGTATCTGACCAAGATCGTTTTCATAATGAACCTTTCGTTGTAATACCTACCGCGCTATCGCTTGCTGCCTTGCAAAAGCCGAATGAGCATACACTTGCTGCGCTTGTGTATTGGCTCACTCAACTTTTCCAAGGGGGGAGGATAAACGGTAGGTGCGAGTTTTTTGTTTTTTTGCAAAATGTATTAACCGTACTCTCCGGTAATGCTGGCTCGGGGAGTTGAAAACAATCAAAACAAGATCTCCACTATTCGTTGATCTGCTTCAATATGCCATGCCTTGCAGGATTCCGTTGCAGTCAACCTCAACCAGAGGTAATACGCTCCGTAAGCGGTGTTAAAATGGAAGTTTTTTTTCAACTGATCTTTTTCTAAATTAGCTTCAGCAACGATTTCTTCAATTTTCTGGATTGTATGTTTTGTGATTTCTTGCCCAGTCATTTTTAACCTCCAATTTTAGAATACAAATGTATCAGCCTGACTTGCCGATCACATTGACCCGCAGTGAAACAACCAAGTGCCTCGTTTCCTGTTTTTCCACATGATAGGAGAACAGAGGACCGATCAAGGGCAGCTCACCCAGGAAAGGAATATGGTCGGTAGCGTTTCCACTCTCTTCTGACCGGAGGCCACCGAGGAAGATCGTATCCCCGTTACCGACCAAGACGGTTGAGGAGATTTCTTTTTTGTCCAGTATGATATCAATGGCATCCTGGCTGAGTTCTGAATCACTGGTGACATTGGAAACAATCTGATCAACTGTCAGATGGATAAAATCGCCATCAGGTTCAATGGAAGGGGTAACCCGGAAGGTAATACCTACATCTTCACGCTTGATGGAGGTACCAACGTCCTGACCGTTGTTCTTGTCTACGTTGGCCTCAGAGAGATACGGCACATTCTGCCCTACATGAATTCGTGCTTCCTGACCATTGAGAACCGTGAGCACCGGAGAGGAAAGAATCTGTCCATGGGCCTTACCTTTTTCTGCAGCAAAGGTGAGGCCAAGGATATCATCAAAGTAATCGATCAGGAGTCCGGTGTTTCTGGTGATCAGGCTATCGATAATAGTATCGTTGATCGCGCCAAAGAAAGAGGCGTTGTCATAGGAGAGCCTGATTCCGAGTTCTTTAAATTCACGGTCGGTCAGGTAAGCAATAACCGCCTCTACCTTGACCTGAAGGCCGGTGCCGTCAATCTTGGTGAGAGTAACAGAGGCCTGATCAACCAGTTGATCTTCTCCAGAAATAAGAATCCTGTTGGTTGCCACTTCACGTATCTCAAGCCCAGGGTAAAGCCCCTGGAGGATAACCACCGCCTGATCCGCTGCAATGGTATGGACAAAGCCGACCTGATCCACCCAACCTTCTTGTGGTTGGTCGATTGCCATAAGGGTAGCACGGGCAACATTCTGCTTATACGCATCACCATGCACCAGGATTGAGCGGTTCCAATAATCAGGGAAAGCCGCATCTTCAAATATAGAGAGATCGGTTAAGGCTTTCATCGCTGCACGCACAGAAATATGCTGAAGCCGAATGGTGGCAATATCGGTTGCCCTTGGCTGATCGATCCGTTCAAGCAAACTCGCAAAATCTTCAACCAGCCCAGGAGAACCAGAGAAAACCAAGGCTTGATTTTCTTCCTGAAAGGATATGGTCAGTCGGGTACCATAAAGAGCCGCTGCCGAATCAGTAATAGACTCAGCACTGACATTCTTGAGGTGATACACTCCGATAGCGTCACCTGAACCATCGGTAACCAGGGCATCCGGTTTGATGGTATAGAAATTCGTTTTGCCTTTGATCAGCTGGCAGGAATAACCAAGGGTGGAAACAACCTTGGCAAAGGTACTCATCAAGTCAGCCCTAGAGATATTCTTCTGTGACCAGGTGACCGGCTTAGGTGTTTCCAGGTCAGTGTAGACAAAACCGGCACCGGTCAGTTCAGAGACAAGGAAAATCACTTCAGAGAGGGTAGCATTTTCAAAATCAACACTCACCCCACTGGAGGTTGTTTGTTGAGCATGTACAGGGTGACAGGAATAGAGCAGAAAGAAACAGGCCAATAGAACGTTACTTGCTTTGATCATGGTTCTGTACCGTTTGGGTTCGATTGGTAAAAACAATCTGACCGTCTTTGTTGATCAGTTGTGCAATGTGCGGGGTATGTTCGGAAAAAGGTTGAGCAGCTGGAGCAACAGCTTTCTTCTTGTTTTCCTTCTTTTTGGATTCCTCATACTGGGTCATGGCCTTCCTGGAGCCAAAGAAATCACCTGTACCGATGCTTGACTTGGAAAAGACCATATACAGGGTGAGCAGCAGCACCACCGGGATAGCAAAGAACACAGGATGCTTGAGCACGTTGACATGCTTCATGATGTTCAATTCCTTGACGTCTTTGGAGACATAGGACTTGTAACAGGCAAAAACACGTGCATCATAGGTTCTGGTACTCTTTGCCAGGGGCGAACCGCTGGTATCTTCGCCGCCATAGCTGTAACAGAGGTATTTTTTTTGCACCGCACCGCCAAAGAAATTGACCTTGCGGAAAACATAGGTCCACTCCAGGAGCGCACGAACGGCGGAATCAATCCGTTCCATTTTCTGCGTGATCAGCACCACATCAAAACCGTGGTGACGGTGGGTAGAGGCCCAGGAGCCAAAGAACTTGTTTTTATCCGATGACCAATCACGGGAAGAAAAGACATTCTGCACTTCATCCAGTACCACTAGACAGGCCGGTTCAATGTGCATCCAGAAATCTTGCAGTTCGTCCGCTGCCAAAGGTTTCAACTGACGCTGCAGGGCAAAATCAGAAAGACCACACACGGTCTTGATCATTTCCTTACATTCAGGGTCCAGGATGCCGTCAATGTTGGTGTAGACAATCCGACCAGTCTTCAGATTATCGAGAATCTTTTTAACCGCTTCGTATGTCTTTCCAGAGCCGGGAGTACCGGCAAATCCAATAATCATGATTACACCCGAGTAAGGACAGAAGGGATAAGGTTGAGCACGAGCCGCAATGCATACGCACCGCCAAGCATGGTCAGGCACTGGGGCAAACCAACACCACTGATCAGCCATACCACCTGATCCGGTAGGCTTGACCATTGAGCAGCATAGTTGAAAGCAACGGCAGAGAGATCCAGAGTGGCGAAGAATGTTTCAACAACCGTGAAAAATCCATCAACGATCGAAAAGAAAACAAACTCCAGAGCAAGCAGCAGGCCATCCATTATCCAGCTAAAGCCGGTATAGATTGCCTCCCAAAAGCCAGAGAGCCACGTGTGAAGGGTGTCCAGGAATTTCATAGGTCTACCTTTTCATGACAACTGCGCGAATGGAGAGAAAACCGAAGATAATGACAAAGATGGAGCGCAGAACAAGCAGACCAGGGCCAAGCGTATCATTGAGGTCAACACTGTGGTCACCGTATTGACCGGCATCTATATGGATAACGGAGGAACCACCAGAAGGGAGAGAGCCAAAAAACTGGTCAGGGACGGAAAAAAGGCCGGTGGTTTTGATGGTGTCTACAAAGGTGCCAAAGCGATCAGATACGTCAAACTCTTCGTCCAGGCTATAGGCTTCATCAAAATCACTGGTAGTGATTTCATCGAAATCGTCACCCGGTGTGAGTTCCTCAATTTTCTCTCCAATCCCATCAAGGCGAGATTCAATACCAGAGTTATCAAGGTTTACTTCAGTGCCACTATTACCGGAGTTGGCAACAGTGCTATCAAGCTTTTTGACAGCAGAGGCTATGCCATCCAGGCCTTTTGCAAGAATCGACTGGTTGTCAGTCATGCGCTTTGCGTTTTCAGCTATATTGGCAAGGAACTCTTGCTCTTCATTGCCTTGCTGAATCCTGGTATCCAGATCGCCCTTGATAGCTTCCAGCCATTTGTTTCTATTCTCATCCAGGGCAGGATTGTTGGGATCATCTGCCGGGGCGTCAGGCTTTGGTTCTTTCTCGGGCTTTTTCTCTGGTGGGGTTTCTGCCTTCTCTGGCTCCGGTGTTGGCTCATCAGGCAGCTCTGTTGCGCAGGTCCAATCAATCTTGCCGGATATTTTCCCTTCTGTATCTCTGCACCATCCGTCAACGACACCACCACGAGTGGAACAATCTTCTGCAGCATCGTTCCAGTAATCACTACAATTACGGCAACGACCACCACATCCGCCAGGGCCGACACCTGTTACACCAGCAGCACCGCATTCTGCTTCCAGGTCTGCTTTTTCTTGGGTGCATTCCTCACACGTAACAGTGCATTTGTTGTAGTCAACGTCAGGGGTGCCGCCTTCCTCGCAGGTATCAAGCTTGGCCTGCATGGTATCAGGGTCACAGAGGCAGGAATATGAACAGGTCTCCAGGTTAATGGTATAGTTGGCAGAACCGCAGAGATCTGTGGCTGCGTCGATCTCATCAACACATGGTTCCTGGGGTACATAGTCTGGATGGTAGAGATAATATGCGTAGGTCTGATTGCTAATATAGTTGCGGATATACTTCCAATCACCACACCACCCGCCGACTAAACATATATTCTTCCCTGTTGTATACTGGAATGCTGTACTGCACTGATAGGCACTCACAGCATGACAGGCACTAAACGCATCACCTTGTTGCCCCTCACCATAAACACCTTTGACCTCACCACCTGTAAAACTCATACTTCCTTGAGGAGGAACCACAGCTATAGCGATAGAAATGCCAAGATCATCATTACAAAAGCAGAATGAACAAAAGAATATAAAGGGGAAAAAAAATAGTGTTCGACCGGCGAGAATTACTTTCATAAACGACCACCAAATAATTGGAGCATAGCCCCAACAACAAAGCAAACCACCACAAACCCAATCACCAGGGCAACCAGCCGAATCTTAGCAAAGGAAGGAATAGGCAAACTCATGAGACAGATTTCCCGGCATTGCGCAGGATATTCACAATCAAAAATCCGCACGCGATAATAAAGCCGATAGCAACAAAGGGGGCAGCTATGCCAAACACCTCAGTAGCTAATGCAGCAGCGTCAAAACCTTCTGGTAACGTGATCATGGCAATCAGAATGGCACAGAGTACGAGAAATCGTCTTTCTCAGTCGTATCAGATACCCTGTTTTCATCTTCCCACCGTTCCACGTCTGCACGTGTCGGCAGGTCGTAATTGTCCGAATATTCCCAATCAAAACTATCATTCATCAGAACCACCGTGTATGGGCAGAGATTACAAAGGCAATCGCGAATAAGGCACCAGCACCAAAAGACATAATATCGCTCAACTGCAGAGTGATGTTTTCCAGAATCAGCGTAAGTTCCTGCGGGGTCATGAGCCAAGCCTCCCTATGCCGCGGTTAATAGAAAAGGCATAGCTGACCACCAAGCCGATTATCCAGCCGAGAAGAACAAGGCCGGCACCTGCACCAAAAAGGGTAAAGTTTATTTCCATAATCAGGACCTCAACCGGTCAAACATTGCTTCCACTTCATACGAACTCATCTTTTTCCCTCTCACAGATCTAGCCTTGGTTTCTTCAAGCGCATCGTCTAAAGCATTCCATCGATCTTCATCAAGATAGATTCCTGAATCCAGGCCTATGCCGTTGTCGTTATAACGAAAGGACTCATCATCGCCTGATTCACGGCGAAGTCTGGCAAGATGACGCGAAGACCGCCATTGCCCAAAAGAATCAACCACTGCAGAGCTGTTGAGCAACGCTTCTTTGATCACGTCAAGGCCGAGCAGGATAAACCCCAAAACGAGTAATCCTAAAAATGCTGATTGAAGATCAGTCACAAGCCCGCCCGTGAGTTGACCGGCAGCGTCAAAGAGATACGAAAAAGGATCAATAGGTTCCATAAGTAGAAGGGGAGGTCTCCCTCCCCTGTACAATGTCCGTGTATTATGTACGGACTTTCATGGTTTTTTCGACGTAACGACGGCCAAGGAACAACAGTCCGACACCAATGAAACCAATCATCAGTGTGGAAACGTTGGTCGAAAGACCGGTGATGTCTACAGCAGTAAATAATGCATCCATGAATAACCTCCTTAGGGTTGTGATAGTGGGAGCTGTCGCCGTCTCCCGATTAATGGCAATTAATTACCAAAGGCTTTGGTCAGGATTGCCAGACCTAAAATGATGAGTACCAGCGAGAGGATGCCGCTCACGGCAACAAGTAAATCTGCTCGTACTCCATCAAAGAACGCTGAACTGATCATTGGGGTCCATTCCGGCATTTCATCGATTCCTCATTGTTTAAGATTGATGGTTATATTTCTGAAAAATGAAAAAATTCCAGAAACGAAAAGGGGACAACTTATCCGTGAAGAGCCACCACGGCACCGGCAGAAGCCGAAAGCCGTGGCAGCTCTTCACCGGTTCAGAGGGAACAACAAAGAGCATCAGGCGGAAGCAGCTACTTCCTTGAAGTAATAATTACGCTGCATGAACTCTTTTTGTTCGCCTGTATCCTTATCAAAGTAGCGAACGCGTTTGAGATAACCGGAGAACTCAGCGGTTAACTCAACAACCTGATCTTCACCGCCAAGCATCTTGCTGCTGCTGACGATGATTCCAGAGGGAGAGTCGTATTCGTCTTTGCCTGGAAGTGCTAGCTGGTGATAGTAGGTTTTGTCCTGATCCTTACCGGCAGTCTCAATCGCGATGATTTTTCCTTTGATACGCATCTGGTTGAATGTTAGTTTTTGAGTGGTCATGGTGGCCTCCTGTTGTTTTTGGTTGGTTATTGGTCTATGATCAAAGTTGATTAACTAAAGTGAATGTAATTTCATCATCTTGCGGTAGGTTATCGCCAAGAGCTTGAACAAGGCATTCGCTGAGAACCACCAGCCGATTTTGGGGGTTACCCTTTGAAACCTGCTTAAAGGTCGCGTGCTGGATATAGGCTTCGACAGACATGTTGTGCCTGGAAGCTGCACCTTGGATCAGGCGGAAGAAGGCTGGCCCGAAGGTTACTGGGACGGTTGATTGTGTGGTGGTTGTTTGGGGCATTTGATACTCGGCAGATGTTATTTTAGCTAAATTAAACTAGAAAAGGTTGGTGCTAATCTCTAAATAGCTTTTTTTCGCTATTAGGTTTAGCTACAATTAGCGATTATGTCAACTGGTAAAAAGCAAGAAAAAGCTATTTTGGGTGAAAGGCTAAAGATTTTTCGTGAAAAAGTGGGCCTTACACAGCGCGAATTAGCTTCAAGGATGGGCTACAATAGCTATTCTCCTGTTAAGGATATCGAGACTGGGCAGACATGGTTGAAAAAGCCAACGGCAAGGCTCGCAGAGTTGCTTTTCGGTGTTAGTGAAACCTGGTTGTTAACAGGTGATGGTAAAATGTTTGAATCGGCTAGCTTAAGCGAACTGGTTGATTGTGAGTTCACACTTGTCCCTAAATACAAAGCGAAACTTTCAGGTGGGCACGGATCGTTTGAAATATCAGATCAGATTGAAGCAAATCTTTCTTTTAGAACTGAGTTTATCAGGCGGAAAGGTAATCCCAAAGATATGGCATTATTTGAGATAATCGGAGATTCAATGGAGCCGTTTATCTATGACGGTGATGTTGTTTTGGTCGATATGTCAAAAAAAACGCTAGAAGATATCGTTGACGGCAAAGCCTACGCATTCAGGGAAGATCATACAGTAAAAGTCAAAAGACTCTCCAGGCAGGGCAACCGATTGATAGCAACCAGTGAAAATGTCATGAAATACCCGCCATATGAAATAATTATAGAAGAATTTTTTCTTATCGGAAAAGTTGTATGGCTAGGACATGAGGTAACGTGAGGAACATGCTGTGACACTATTATTTTAAAAAGCGCAATCTCATGCCCACCACATAGTAGGGCTCACAAAGACAAAGGGCAAAATACCTAAGTAAAATTAGGTGTTTTGCCCTTTTCTTTTAAGTGGAGAGACGTATAATGATTCAACCACTTTGTCTTAAAATTATATTTTGAAGAGGTATAGCTGAATAAGTAAATTATTCAATTGGGTCTCGGATTTATAATGGTCATATATGCTTGTTTTGGATCATGTAGATCGGTGCCAAAAAGTGAAAAATGGTGGTTAAAGGTAAAATAGGCCCAGATAAAAAAGAGTGTTTAATTAGACGAGAAACCAAAAGTTTCACAATTAGGGCTGACGACTATTTAACGTTATCTATAGGAACCATATGAAAATCAAACTTTTGTTTTCGCATTACTTCGATATTGAAGAGAAAGTTTTAGATGAATATGGCGCTTTGAATATCTGCCTAGACTCAGACCTTCCATTGTTTATAGACCCGTTCCTTTTGTTTGCATCAGATAATTTAGAATACCAAAAGTTACATAAACAAATTGTCGGTCACCTTATATCCCTCAAAAAAATCGCAATTGAAAAACAAGATCTTTCTGATCTAAATCTATTTCGTTTCCCTGAAATTCGTCAAAATTGGTTAGGTCTGTGTAAGTATGGTAATCAAGGCAAAGGCTTAGGGCCCAAGTTTGCTAAAAACATTATTAGTGCTTTTAATGGCTTTTTTATCAATTTTGGTGACGAAGAAGTAACATCTGAATCCCATATAGAGAAATTAACATTAATTGACTCTGGGGTAGGTAAAGACTTCATCAGCGACTTTTCAGCGAACCTAATCCTTGAATATTTACTCGAATACACAGAACGGTTTGCTAAGCTACACCTTGAAGAGCACCAAAGAAAGATTTTCAGTGTCAGGTGTGTATTCGATGAAGCACTTCAGATTTGGAAACCAAAGAAGTTTGAGTTGCCATACTTATACTTAGAAGAAAATGGCGACTTTATCCTTCTAACTCCAATGGACATCCTCACTAAAGATAGTTCATTCATTAACCACAGTGATCTAGTAGGTGATTTCAAGAACATAACCAATTCTATTGGCAACTCATCACTAAGGCAAGCAATCAATTCCTACTTTTACAGGGCACTTCCTCCAAATCCAAGGAAGAAAGAATTTGAAATGGCTGTTTCTCAAACCATTAGAGAATTTCCAGAAATCCTTGATTACTACATTCTTCAAAAAGAAGGAAATAAAAATCAATCAAAACAACTATCTAAAAAGAAGATAGAGCAGGTCAGAAACGAGTTAATATCTACATTAATTGAGTTCTGTGAAACAGTATTGGAAAGAAGTGACTTTTACAATATCAAGCCTAATAGCTATAGCGAAGCACTAAAAAGAGCAAACTACCTTAAAGATGTCATTGAAAATAATGATGGGTATCGAATTTTCTATAAAAATGGAAAGCCTATTGCATCGGAGGACACCATACAACGTATATTTAGATTGACATGGTATGCTTCTCCATATGATGTCAACTCAGAAGTAAATAACGGCAGAGGGCCTGCAGATTATAAAATATCATTTGGCAGTGGAGATTCTACCATTGTTGAATTTAAGCTCGCAAGATCATCATCGTTAAAAAATAACCTAAGAAATCAAACAGAAATTTACAAAAAAGCATCAAAGTCCATTTCTGATATTAAAGTCATTCTATGTTACACGATGCCAGAGATTAAAAAAGTTGAAAAAATACTTAAAGCAATGAAGCAAGAAAAGGCTGAAAATATTGTTGTAATTGATGCTATACCAAAAATATCAGCATCAAAAATAAAATAAAAATAACAAGTATATAAGCAAGGTGTCGCGCGCAAAGCGCTCTGGCTATATCTACATTCTATATTAGAAATATACTCAATGCTTAAACATGCTTCAATAATAATAAGTTTAACTTTGGCTGGACTTTATGTAATTGGTTTATCTTTTCACCAAGGGTTTTTATCTGAGTTATCTATTGAGGAGTCGTTATTTCAACTATCGCCAGATAGAACTTTTTTTACAGGTTTTGTTTCTGTTGTAACTATACTTAGTCCTAGCATAGTTTATTTATTCTTTTCTGCTTTTTTGATTGTAATGATGGCTGAAGTAGCATCATTAATGCCAAGATATGTAAACACAGAAGAGATATATAAATATTTGCGGAAAATTGGGTTTGAAAAATCTAATTTACTCAAAAAAGGTAGCTTTTTAGATTTTTCTTCAAAAGCGTTTGTTCTGTCTGGCTTTATGTTGATTTTCTACTTAATGATTCTGGTCGCTATATTATCTAGTGTTAAGTCAGGGAAAGAATATGCAAAGTCATATGTAAATAAAATAGAAAAAAATGAGATACCAGTAAAAACACTGTCTTTAAAGAACAGTAATGAAAAGTTGGAAGTGTATTCATTGATATGTAGTAGTACTCATTGCGCTTATTACTCAAAAGGCAAAACTTTGGTGGTTAGTAATAGAGAAGTGCTATATAGCAAAACAAAGTGAAATGTCAAAATCAGGCGTCTATCGAAGACAGGCTACGATAAGCGGTGAAGGTTTGGCAGGAAGCGCGGTGGCAGATTTAATTTATTTTTAACGTAAATCCTGCAAAGGGTACCTCGAAAAACTGCCTTGCAGTGAGCTTAAAATTTAGCGGCCCTAACTTGGAAATAGGAAGCTCAAGATTATTTACTTCAGCAAGCAGAATAATATATTTTATGACAACAGAACATGGAAACGGGATACGTCCCCTGTCATTATTCTTGAACATAACCCAGACTCACCAGAGCCAGAGCTCGTCTATCGCCGAGATCCCGCATCTAGCTAAATCCCTCGCCAAGGATACAGCATCCGCAAAAAAAACATAATAGGTAAAAAGAATGAAGGAAGATGAGGAAAAGTTGCTAGAGCAAATCAGCCAAGTTGAATCACAGTTAAGGCGGGCCCGTTCAGAATCGCATGCCTGGAAGAACGGTAAGCTTAAAAACACTTCCCAAGCGGAACTTTCTGTAATGATGGTCAATTCAAAAGTGAAGCAACTATCAGAATTGCAAGCAAAGCTAGAAAAGCTTAGAGGTTGATAAGCGGGTTCATCTAAGAGGAGAAAGCAAAGTATGCCAGACTTGATAGTCAATAATGTTATTGTTCACGAGTTGGTAAAAGAGCAGCATCAAGCGATACAGCAGAGTAATTATCGCGATGCCGTGTTAGATACCGGTAATGAAGTGGTTGAAAAGCTGATTGCTGATATAATTGGGATGTATGGCACGCGCGGCAACAGTGCAAATTTCGGAACTTTCCGAGAAGATGAGGGGCGTGGGGAGTTTCCAGACAAATTCTTGGAATACGCAGCTATTCAGTCCCCGAATGACCAGCAGTTTATCCATATATCAAAGAAGGCGATGGTGTCTTTGTATCAGAAGGCTGAAGGCAAAACAGCCTCATCTGGTGGGTATATCTTATTCGTTGATTACAGCAACCGTGGAAACAGGTTCTTTCTGGTTTCAATGATAAAACAGAAAGATGGGATTAGGTTTAATGAAGAGCTTGAACCGGTTTCTTTAATTGAGCTGGATCTGCGCAGATTACACCAGGCAGCCAGGGTTAATTTTTCAAGGTTAACGGCGTGGTCAGCTGCTGGTGTGGATGATAGACAAGAGTTGACTTACTTGAGTTTCATCAGTCCTCAATCCAACAAAGATGTTGCTGGTTACTTCATTGAATCACTTGGTTGTACACCTGGGACATCATCTTCAAAGGCAACCTCTAACGTTGTAAAAGAGTGTTATAATTACTTTAGAAATTCAGACGTACTAAAACCAAAAGCCAGGGAGTTTAAGGAGAAGGTTATTCATTATTTATCAGGCAAGCAAGCTGCAGGAGAAGCTGCTAAAATTAGCGAAATAGAAAATTTATCTAGAGCTTATTTTCCTGCGGAAGAAGATGGGCAGTCTGATGGATATGCATACGAATTGGCTGAAAAATTGAATAGTGAAGAGGCTAGTATACCTAGGGAATTCTCTGTTAGTAAAAAATCACTAGATAAGTTTAAGCAAATTGTAGCAAAATCAGACAATTGGGAAATTAAATTTGAAATGAGTGCGCTAGGTGAAAATGAAAGTGCTGAAATTTATTACAATAGAGAAAGCAGAAAACTGGTTATCAACGAATTAACCAATTCTATTGTTAGCGATATAGAAAAAGAGCTCTCGTCTCGTAGTTAATAATGTCACTAGAAACACTTGTGAACGCATACAGGTCTGTTGGCAGGCCAAATATATTAAACGGTACATTTGAATTTAACTGTGCTTTGACAAGTGAGCTGAGCCTTCTTGTAAAGGATTTATTCAGAGAAAGCAAAGAGTTAATAGATCATTTAAGTATAGATGGTGAGGAACCGACTTGCATAGAAGATATTCGTCAAAATCGTGAAATTGATTGCGTTATCAGGACGCCAACTAATACTGCAGAAAGATTTTTTAAATCAATTCGAGAGTTGATTGAATTTAGAACACTTTTAAAAGGAGATCTACCCCGTTCATTTTATATAGTAGACGAAGATTACTTCAGTAGTGATTCTGTCAAAAATGTAAAAATTGAGAATATAAAAATATTGTGCAGGCTGATTAAACACTTGTCTAATCTTGCAGTTTATCACGACTATAAAGCATCATCTGAAAAGTATAAGTTAGTATTCTTTAACCCTGATAACGGTTCAGGTATAAAGTCAATCGAAATTACACCTGATATAACCACAGAACTTGTTGAACTTAATACTATTAATTTAGATGTAATAGAGTCGCTATGCTCTGAATCGTTTGAAAATGCACATGCTGAAACTAGGAAAGACGTATTTAGAGTTACAGTAGCAGAGTTTATCTCAAAAAAATCAAGTAATGATTCTATATTTGCATATATTGTAAAAAATTGGAATGACTTGTTATTAGAATATAAAAACAATCTCTCAGTGTACATGAGTGGGTTTGCTTTTCACAAAGCAAAAAGAGAGGTCGCATCAGCTGAATTTGAAATATCTGGTCAGTATTCAAAAGTAATTTCTGATATCACTGGGAAATTACTGAGCCTCCCTCTTTCAGTGATTGGTATTATAAGAATGCTAAATACCCAATCCTCTAAAGAAAGAGGGCTCATATTGGCAGGGTTGTTTTTAATCGGTTTGATTTTGTACTTAATAATTCGCAACCAAGAAGGGCAGTTGGGGCGAATAAGACATGCTAAAAACATTGTGTTAGGAGCATTTGAAGGGAAGGAAGAAATATATCCGGACGACCTTAAAAGCTCCATCCAGGAAATGAAATCCAGTCTGGTTATCGAAGAAACAAAACTAGTGGGCAGGCTTGGAGTATTCAAGATGTGTGCATGGTTGCCGTTTATTTTTGGGTTTATTGCTGTGGTAATCCTTGACTATCAGAAGTACGCAATGGTGTTTGTAAGATGCTGGCAATTTCTTTTAAATTTACTTGGCATATATGTCTCACCCTAGCAATGAAAGCGAGGGGGCAGGTCTTTGCTTGACTCTTCTTGGTCATGGCAACTGGGGCAGGCCACGATAGACCGTGAAGGTTTGGTGGCAAGCGTGGTGGCGGTTTTAATTCAGTTCCATGTGCTTTTAACGTAAATCCTGCAAAGGGTAGCTCGCAAAACCTGCGCTATAGCGGGCTAAATACTCAGCGCTCCTGCCTTCGGAGTAGGCATGCCAAATTGATTTAGGTTCTTCCTCCCCTGATAATTCTTAGTAACAGAGGACAGGCCACTATTACAGCTTTTCCCCAGCAAGATAATGCACCTGGTAAACATGAGGTAAAGAAATGGCAAAAAGATTTAAGGCGATGGCATATTGATTGACAAGATTCATTATTGGTTAAAAGATGAGAAAAATTTATGAAAAAATATATAGAATTTGAATTAGAAGAGGGGCCTTTTATTGTTGAGGCTGAGGTGGCTGAAGAAGAGATACAACGCATTAGTCGTAGAGGTAATTCGGTTGAACTGATAAAGGCAGAGACCTCATTTGTTGATGCGATAGGCAGGATTAAACCGGCAGCTGAATATATGTTTAAATCTCTTAGGGATATGAATACCCCTGATGAAATCGGAATGGAGTTCGGACTTAAATTTTCAGCAAAAACTGGGGTTGTGTTCGCTTCGGCTGATGGTGAAGCTACCTTCAAAGTGTCCCTAAAATGGACAAATACCTCAGAATAACACTTTCACTACGATAATCAGAGACTGTATGTGTCCTGCGCCCCTTGAATCTTCTCTTGTACGTATATTGTCGGACGAAAAAGCTCCGCGTCAACCACTTGGAGCAGGTTTTTTAGCAACATATCATCATATAATTACGTGTGCACATGTAATCTGCGATGCATTAGGTTTGGATAGGTATACAGAAATATGTCCAGATTCAGCAGTTATAGTTGACTTCCCCTTACTGGAAAACCAACCATTGTTTCGAACAAAAGTCCTGCGTTGGTATTCAGTTCAAGAGAAATCTGCCGTAGGGGAATTGGAGGATATTGCAGTATTGGAGCTATGTGCTGGTATCGTTCTTCCCGCTGAAATTCGACCAGCTCCTATCGTAATAGCATCAGAAGAATCGTTTAGTAGTCACTTGGTAAAGATGTGCGGTTTTCCGTTAGGTGTCGATCATGGAACATATTTTAACGGCACCTTACAGGGGCTTACAGGGAAAGGATGGGTAGAAATCCATCCTACAGGAAAAAATATTATTGACCAAGGGTTTAGTGGTACCGCTGCCTGGCTTATATCCGAGAATGCTGTCTATGGCATGGCCGTCAGCAGGTTGAATAGAAGCGAATCTGATCTCGTATCATACGTGATTCCCGCAGCCACCTTGGTCAAAGCGCTCCCCGAGCTACAAAACCTTAGTCGTCCGATCAATCCATATAGAGGGTTAAATGCTTTTCGAGAAGAAGATGCTCCTTTTTATTTTGGTAGAGGCGGTTTAATCAAACAACTTGAAGATAGTGCTAACAGGAACTCTTTTACAGCGGTTATTGGCGCAAGTGGAAGCGGTAAGTCATCTTTAGTTTTTGCAGGATTGATACCGGCCATTAACAAGACAAATCAATGGATAGTTGCGGACTGCCGTCCCAAAAAAGAACCGTTTCATGAGTTGGCAGCATGTTTGATTCCTTTTTTGTATGAAGACGCCATTACTCGTTTGGAAAAGTTGAAAGAGTTAAAGGGTAAACTTATTGATAAATCGATTCAACTATCAGGTGTAATTAGCAGTATTAGAGAAATGAAATCTCAACGCCCGTTTCTTTTGATCGTTGATCAATTTGAAGAAATACACACATTGAACGATAAGCAGAATGCCAGGCTATTTTTAGATGTTTTGTTCGAAGCAATACGAGAGGAGGAAGAGGGGATGGTCAGCGTGGTCGTAACCATGCGTGCTGATTTTTTAGAGAAAGCAATTGGCTACGAAATCTTTGGTAAAACTTTGAACCAATATCCTCCATTTATACTTCCACCAATCAGCAAAGTAGGTTTGATTGAATCAATTACCTGTCCAGCCGCATTGCTTGGTGTTTCATTTGAAAAGGGACTAAGTGAACGTATCGTGCAAGATGTAGGGTTTGAACATGGAAGCCTGCCACTTGTCCAGTTTTGTTTGACCAGATTGTGGGAAAGACAAAAAAACCGAGAGCTCACACACAACGCATATGAGGAAATTGCTGGAGTCAGAAGGGCTCTAGCCGATTATGCAGAAGGTGTTTACGAAGAATTTAATGAAGATGATAGGATAAAAATTAAGCATATTTTTGTAAAACTTGTTCGCCCTGGAAGAGGCACTGAGGATACGCGACAAATTGTGGCCCTTAAGCTGGTAAAACTTGAATACCGTGAGCTGGTAAACCAACTTGCCGACAAACGTTTAATCGTAACTGGATATGACTTAGAAAACCAGGAAGATACTGTAGAGATTGTTCATGAAGCCTTGATCCGTAGCTGGGTTACCCTGCGAAGATGGATTGATGAGGAAAGAGAGTTTCTGGTTTGGCAGGAAAAATTCCAGGTGTTTTTTAACCAATGGCGGATAAATTCCAATGCTGATAGTGCGTTATTGCATGGGTTATCTTTGGAAGAAGCGTTAAAGTGGTTATCTAGTCATGAAGATTATTTTGGGGATGAAGAGCAATTATTTATTCATGAAAGTAAATATCTCAGAGACCATGAATTAAAAAAGGAAGAAGAGCGTAGGCTAGAGAAAACACGTGTGGCTACTCAGGTGGCTAGTGCCCTCCGTAATCCAATGACAGCCATAGGAGGTACAGCCCGTTTACTTTCCCGTAAAACTATTGATCCTGAGTGGTCGATGTTTTTGAATATAATGGTGGCTGAGGCCGAAAAAATTGAGAACGCGCTAGAGGATCTTTTTCTTTTTGTTGAAAATGATAAGTTACGAAAGGAGAAAATTTCTTTGAAAATTTTTTTCCATAATGCTGTCCAACTTCATAGGTTGAGCATGCAAGAGTTGGGAGTGGTGCATGAGCTCATCTTGCCTGCCAGTGATATAGTCTGCGATTGGGATACTATGCTTATGCAGCATGCTGTCTCACATCTACTACGAAATTCGCTCGAAGCAATGAATAATGGAGGGAAGATAACAACTGAGGTCGTAGTCGATTCTAAGAATTTGCTTATTTTCTTTTGGGACAACGGTATCGGTATTAAAGTTTCAGACCCGAAAAAAATATTAAGCCCATTTTATTCCACCAAGCCTTTGGGAATAGGCTTGGGGTTGTCTTTGGCAAAACAAATTGTCGAGGCGCATAATGGTAAATTGGCAATCAATAAACGCCCCAGAGGTGGGACCGAGGTCTTGATGACTTTACCATTAGAAATAAAATAGGATATAAAAGAGAATCTAACGGGGGCAGACCACGATAGATGTAAAGTTAGAGTGCCAGGTGCAAATACCGTTACTCCTAAAATATATTAGTTACGATTTTATCTGACACCTCAGTTGAAAAAATGAGGGTTACCAGTTTTGATGAAGGTGCGAACCAAGAACATCAAAACAATAGGAGATAACCCTCATGCTTCAAAGTAACGAACGTATCGTAAAACACAAGATCGGATTGCTCAATCTCGCAGAAGAACTTACCAATGTTTCAAAAGCCTGCAAGATCATGGGCCTCTCACGAGATACCTTTTACCGATACAAAGCCGCTGTCGATGAAGGAGGAGTTGATGCTCTCATCGATAAAAGCAGACGTAAACCCAATGTCAAAAACAGAGTTGATGAGCTCACTGAAGAAGCAGTGGCCGCATATGCAACAGAGCAACCAGCTCATGGCCAGGTAAGAGCAAGCAATGAATTCCAAAAAGGGGCATTTTCATCTCGCCAAGCGGTGTTAGGTGTGTCTGGCTCCGACATCAGTTAGCCAAGTTTAAAGACCGGCTCAGGGCTCTTGAAGAAAAAATGGCTAAAGAGAACCTGATTCTAACTGAGGCACAGGTTCAGGCCCTTGAGAAAAAGAAAGACGATGATCTGGTCTCTGGAGAAATTGAAACAGATCATCCTGGCTATCTTGGCTCCCAGGACACCTTCTACGTGGGAACATTAAAAGGTGTAGGCAGGATTTATCAGCAGACATTTGTTGACACGTATTCCAAGGTTGCATGTGCAAAGCTGTATACAATGAAAACGCCAATCACAGCGGCAGATCTGCTCAATGACAGGGTACTCCCACTCTTTGAAGAGGAACGACTGCCAATGCTCAGAATTTTAACTGATCGAGGCACAGAGTATTGCGGAAAGGCTGAAACCCATGATTTTCAGTTATATTTGGCGTTAAACAACATTGAACATACGAAAACCAAAGCCAGGTCTCCACAAACAAACGGGATCTGTGAACGGTTCCACAGAACCATTCTTCAAGAGTTCTATCAGGTCACATTTCGAAAAAAAATATATATAAATATTGAAGAACTACAGCATGATCTGGATGACTGGCTTCTCTTCTACAATTATGAAAGAACCCATCAGGGAAAAATGTGTTGTGGAAGAACGCCTATGGAAACTCTGGAAGATGGAAGAAAAGTGTGGAAGGAGAAAAAATTGAACTGAATTTGACCTGACAAAAACCTCGTCAAAATTGGTTATTTGTCAGATCAAGTCTTGACTAATACACCTAAAAGGTCGTTTGCCACATGTTTGCCACCTTCCCCTCAAACGTTGATATACTGGATGGGGGCAAGGGTTCAACTCCTGCAGCCTTCTGTTAGTTCTGATTACTATATTCCTTTTAGTAGCCTTATCCTTCCTCTCTAGCCGCAATCGCCTGAGTTGCTGAATTTCCCTATAATACGCTGGTTTAATCCTGTCGGTTGCAATCTCTGAAGTACCACAAAGTTCTTTTTCTGAGTTAAAACAAGTACGTATACTCACTTTTTTTAAAAGAAAAAGTAATTTCGCCTATTTTTTTTCTACCTTGGCCGTATAATCTAAAATGTTATGAAAATAAAAATTTGTGGAGTTTTAAAAGAGAGTTAATCAATAGGGCGAAGCATGACTGAACAAGAAGAAAAACAAATTTCCACCTCAGCATTAGCCAAAAAACATAAGGTTCCAGGTAAGGATATGTTTTTAAGGCTGCAAACCAAAGGGTTGATTGAGAGAAAAGGCGATTATTGGTCGCTTACCAATGAAGGGGTAAAGCGTGGTGGAAGGTTTGTAGAACATAAGAAATACGGAAAGTACATCACTTGGCCAGAAGGTATAAATATTGATGTGAGTAATGGAAATTTAATTACATCCACTGTGATAGGTAAAGAATTCGGCTTATCTGCCAACAAAATAAATTTTATCCTGTCTGAAATTGGGTGGATTTACAAAGGTATCAAAGGATGGTTGACAACCCCTCAGGGAGTTCAGCAGGGAGGGGAACAAGATGAAAATAAAAAGTCCGGTGTGCCCTATGTAAGATGGCCATCTTCAATAATTGAATCGAAGGTATTGCTTAATTCAATTAACCAGATGAAGGGTGCTGTTGAATCAATAGAGCCGAAAGAGGAAGATGTTGAGCAGGAAAGCCAGGGGTTTAGGGAAAAATTCGTAGCCAAGCTAAGGTCAGCAGATGGCCATTATGTAAGATCGAAAGCTGAAATGTTGATAGATAACTGGCTCTATATGGCAGAAATTGTACACGCCTATGAACGAAAATTGCCTATAGAAGAAGATGTATATTCAGATTTTTACCTGCCCACCGGCAAGGTGTATATTGAATATTGGGGAATCGAAAATGACAGACGATATTCGGAAAGAAAGGCTATTAAACAAGAAATATACAAAAAATATAGATTCAATCTCATTGAGTTAACAGACAAGGAAGTTCAAAATTTAGATGATATCCTTCCTCGATTGCTGCTCAAGTATAAAATTCAGTCATTTTAGCTGGTTGTATTAAAATGAGAAATAATGATTCAATAAACATATGTCTTTGTGGAAGTAATGAGACCTCCTCATATCAATAGTGCCATGTAGACTGACAATGAATACAGATACTGCTCAAATTAAAAGATTCCACTCATGGGAGTTGCATTCAGATAAAGAAGCAATAAAAAAAACGGATAAATCTGTATTCTTGCACCATGGTACAGCTATACCTCAAGAGCTGTATGATTTCTTCAATATAACGCATATGGTGGAAGGCGCTAGGCGGACAGTGTCACTTGTTCATTCTTCCGGAACATACTCTGCAGATTTTACGTTTACAAACAATCGTGTACGGCTCTTTTGGAAGCATGATTTCACTGATTTGATTCATGCTTCTTTTTCAGGTGTTTATTCTGAATATTTAGAAGGGGGGGAAAGTAATAGCTCGCCAGGAATTAAGTTTGAAAATTCGCCTGGAGACATTTCTTCATACCTCATTGAATTCATAGGTCAAGAAGAGGAAAACACAGAGAAGAGGCAGAGAAATCCTAAATGGGTTCGTGATGAGTTGATTCTAGCTCTTGATCTATATTTTAGAGAACCGGCTACGCATGGAAATGCTTCTCATCCTGCTGTCGTAGAATTGAGCAATATTCTGAACACCCTTCCTCTACACAAAGGCAGGAAGCTTAACGAAAAATACCGGAATCCGAATGGCGTCGGAATGAAGTTGGCAAACTTTCGTACTTTTGACCCTGATTACGATAAAGGGTTGAGCAGTAGTAGCCGTCTTGACCGTGAAGTATGGGATTGTTTTTCAGATGATAGGGAACGGCTGTACACTATAGCAGAAGCCATAAAAGCTAATTGCAGCCAAATACCCAGTGCAGATGAGCTTGAAGATGACGATGTCGAGGCTGAAGAAGGACGTATTCTCTCGCGGATGCACCAGAAGCGAGAACGTAACAAGCAGCTGATCAAAAAGAAAAAACAGCAGGTTCTAAACAAGCTCGGGAAATTGGAATGCGAAGTATGTGGTTTTAATTTTGAACTGATATATGGAGAGCATGGCAAGGGATTTATAGAGTGCCATCACAAGAAACCCGTATCAGAAATCAAGATAAGAGAAACTACAAAATTATCCGATCTTGCTATTGTTTGCGCTAATTGCCACCGGATGATCCACAAGTCTAGACCATGGTTGTCATTGGATGAGGTAAAATCAATGTTAGCGCCATTCGGTACAGACCAGGAAAAGCAGTGAATGTTTGGTGAATAGCCTGGAGACGATTTTAATTCAGTTCATTGTACTTTTACGTATTTCCCGCAAAGGATATCTCACAAAACCTTCGCTACCAATGGCATAATAAAATTAACTGCAGGGGGGAATGATTCGACTCCCGTCTTAAGAGTAGGAGTAATTATTGTGATGAATGGAGGATTAATGTTTGGCAGTACAATGCTGTCCGCTATGTTTTTTGGTTTCGCAATAATAGCGGGGATAATGACAATGCTTATGCCTTTTTTCGTATATAGAATTATGAAAGACATGAAGGCAATACGATATTATATCGAAAAGCAATCGTACGCGAGAGACAGGGAAAGAAGAAAGCAAAGTGAAGAGAGAAGAAAAGACCGCAGCTATAAACAAAAAGAAAGGGTAATGACACAGAAAATAAGCACAGGGAATGCTGGGGAAACAACAAAGGAAAATATGAAAAAATATCTCTTTAATGATACAGAAATAAAATGAAAAGTATACTGAATGCTGCGTTAGTTATATCGATAGCCACATCGAATAATAATAGGGGACGTAGGGGACGTAATATTTAGGGGACAGACCACGATTACAGCTTTCCCACAACAAAATTGTGCACCGGATAAAAAGAACAGGGGGTCAGGTCTTTGCTTGACTCTTCTCGGTAGCTCTATCGGGGGCAAAACACGATAAATGTAAAGCTAGAATGCCAGAAGCAAATACCGCTACCTCTAATAGGTCGTTTGCCGCATGTTTGCCACCTTCCTCGCAAGCGTTGAAATACTGGAAGGGGGCAAGGGGTCAACTCCCGCAGCCGTCGTTCTTTTATTTGTAATGATATCGTCACTGATTAGAAGGGGATTTTTTCGAAATAATAATGAATTGGTTGAAAGATAGCGCCCTTGCGCTTGCATTGATATCTACTGCGTTATATTGCGCCTCTACATCGTACTTTGTTGGAGTGTGTAAAGGGTTTAATCTAAATAGTGAACTTTTGGAAAAAAGTTTTCATTTTGCTGTTTATTCAGGTTTTGTGACCCTATCGAATAAAATTGTTGAAAAATTCCGAGTACTAATTGATATTTTTTTTGATGCATATGTACCTATCATAGGTTGCATTATTATAATCGCTTTTTTGTTTCAGTATTATATTTCTCTATCTTTTTCAAATAAAAGAAAAGTTGTAAGAATAAAAAAAATATTATCGTTAATACTAAGTAATGCTTTTAGGATAAAAAAGTATCCCTCAGCTCTAGCTGTTGGTGTGGTGATTTCTTATATCACTGTAATAGCATTGTTTCAAGGGGTTGGGTACAATGCAGCGATTGATACGTTGAGTGATGTAAAAAAAGGGAAAATCGAAAGAAAGTATGTAAGCAATATCACTTTGGATGGAAAAGAGAGGGAAGTATATGTAATCACATGCGGTTTAAGAAATTGTGCCGCTATTGATATAATAACTTTAGAAACTTGTCATTTTGCACAGGGTAAAAATATTTATTCTCAAGTTTATTAATTATTTCTTTTTTTCTCTCTTTTTGACAATAGCAATATTGTAACATATGCAATAAAAGTCGACCAAAGACCAATTAAGCCTATAAGTGTATCGTTAAGTCCCATTTTCTCTTTTCTCCTACCTAGGCATGTTGGGCGTGAGCGTTGTAAGTTGTCCCTTGAAAAAATTAGGCAAAGACCCTCGCTTTATCCCATCAGTTCTTTGTTGCTGAAGTAAATTTTAGGGATAAAAATTCTATTAACTATTTAATATTAATAGAAAGTATTGTTGATTCGTAATCAGTAGGTCTCCGGTTCAAGTCCGGATATCGGCTCCATTATTTTAAGCACTTAGCCTTTTTTGGTTAGGTGCTTTTCTTTTTGGTGACACCCTCAGCGGAGTGCATTCCTTTACTTAAAGGATGGTTCTTCAATTTGCACTCCCCAGTTTTGGTGAAAAGACTGCATGCACAAGGCTCTGTTATTAAACTGAAGTTCTCAGGAGTCTGTCGGTTTCATAACGTCCTATAATTATAAAATAACCGCGCAGATGATCAAAGTTTATTTTTTGTAAAACCGTTAAGACCGTTTTTGTTGACGGAACGGTCCTGGCTTCATATTTGGCGACATATAGTATGAGCAAACGACGATCAAAATCTATCCGCTCCCACCGTAACCCTGCCGGGTCGCTGGGGCATATAGCTGTCTGGGATAAAACCAAAACGTAGGGAAAGACTATTTTATTACGGCTCACAAACATTCTTTAAGTAACAGTACAGTTTCATCTTCTTTCAGAAAAAGTATTCTGCCCTTTGGAACATTCTGACGCTCAATGGATTTAACAGGGTTTTCTAATGGGAGTTCCCATTCTTTACGGACCTTGGTGAATAAGTGAGAAAGGAGCGCTAGTTCCAGTCGAACAGCGTATGCGGATACATTTTCTAAACGTCTAATCTCGATATTTTGAAACAACAGACGCGGTGATTTCAGGTAACAATGTATTCCTGCCAAAATTTTCTTTTAGAATTTTTGCAATTCTTCTTTCTCGCTCTTGTGTGGTCAGAGCTTTTTGAGGGGGTAATTGTCTTGAGGTATTTATCCAGTGCATCATTAAAAGTTATTTGAGCATGGCGAGGATCTTTAAATCTATTATTTTTTATCTCAGTTTCGACTTCACCAGCCCATGTTCGTGCTTCACCCTTTGTGTCGAAGGATCTGGTAATGGATTTTTCCCCTTTAAGGTGAATAGTCACGGAGTATGATATTTTTTTCTTTCTTTTTCCTGCGACAATCCTGGCCGTTTTTTTCTCAATTTTATCCCGCAAAATAGAGTAAAAAAGAGCAGAAAAAAGCAAAGTAAAATTAAAGAGAGGCGTGAGGAGAGGTGTGATGTGAAAAAGAAAAGGGTTAAAAAGCTGCTTAATTTTAGCTTTTTAACCCTTTTTGTGTTTGGTGCCCGGAGCGAGAATCGAACTCGCACAGTCATACGACCGAGGGATTTTAAGTCCCTTGCGTCTACCAGTTCCGCCATCCGGGCTTGGTGCGCTATTGTATACACAGCCGGGCAAAATTTGTCAAACCACAAATGCGACAAAGGAGCAGCTGTTTCGGGAGTTTATCATAAAGAAAAAATGAAGATTGTGTGCTATGCTAAATTAATTATCAGAGATTAAAAGTATTTTTTCCATTGGCTGGCAGATGCGTAAAGCTCTTATCATAAGTAGTTTATTTTTATTGCTCCTTGTTGTTGGTACCATCGGCTATATGCTGTTTGAAAATACCAGCTTTTGGGGCGGTATGTATTTGACCATTATTACCGTTTTCACCGTTGGCTACGGTGACATTGTCCCGATTCATCCTACCGGTAAAGTTTTTACGGTTTTTCTTGTTATCACTAGCGTCAGTTTTGTGATGTATACGTTCAGCAAGATTACCGAAACTATGATTGAGGGCGAAATTCGAGGCTTGTTCAGGAGAAGGAAAATGAAGCAGCATGTTGCACGTCTTCAAGATCACTATCTGGTGTGTGGTTTTGGCAGGATTGGCAAAGAAATTTGTAAGATTTTACAGGAAAACAAACGGCAATTTGTCGTTATCGATAATGATCCAGAGGTTGTCCAGGAGATAGAAGAACTTAATTATCTTGCTTACGAGGGAGAGGCCGCTGACGATGATGTTCTGCTCACTGCTGGTATAAAAAAAGCAAAGGGACTGATCTCTGTGGTTTCCACTGATGCCGATAATCTGTACATTACACTGACGGCAAGAGGGCTCAATCCGGAGTTGTACATTTTAACCCGGTCCAGTGGTGCTGGTGGCGTGCAGACAAAACTAATGCGGGCAGGAGCTTCAAAGGTTATATCGCCTTATGCAATAGGGGCGCGGAGGATGGCCCATCTGGTTGTGCGGCCCACGGTCACTGATTTTATAGATTTGACTATGCGGGCTGGAGAATTGGACCTGCTCATGGAAGAACTCAGGGTGAGCTCGAGCTCACCCCTGATTGGTAAAAACCTGATAGAATCTGAAATTAGAAAAAAATATGATGTGATTGTGGTTGCCATCAAACGGGAAGATGGCACAATGCTTTTTAACCCAAAACCATCGACCTGTATCTACGCAGAGGATATTCTGATTGTTCTAGGCTCTTATGAAGACATCACAGGGTTAGGTAAGGAGCTTTGACAATTGCGCACATTTCTCGAACAGCCTGATCCAACCCTACTATGACCGCTCTGCTGATGACCGAATGACCGATGCTGAGCTCTTCGATGGTCGGTAAGGCCGCTATGGGGCCTGCATTTCTGTAATCCAGGCCATGGCCGGCATTAACCCGTAAGCCTGATTCAAAGGCTAGTTCTGCAGCGTGTTCGATCAGGCGAAATTCCTGTGTCTGCTCTTTTTCGCTTTGCGCATCACAGTAACGGCCGGTATGTAATTCCACAAAGGTCGCACCTATTTCTGCTGATGCTTCTACCTGTTCTGCATCTGGATCAATGAACAGTGAGACTGGTATCCCTGCCTTGTTCATTTTTGCGATGGTCTTTTTTACCTTTTTGAGATTGCCGACAACGTCAAGCCCACCCTCTGTGGTCAACTCCTGCCGTTTTTCCGGCACCAGGGTGACCATGTCTGGTTTTATTTCGAGGGCGATGTCAATTATTTCATTGGCTATTGCCATCTCAAGATTGAGTTTGGTTTTAACGGTTTGGCGCAGCAGACGAATGTCTCTGTCCTGCATGTGACGCCTGTCTTCCCGCAAATGGGCAACAATGCCTTCCGCACCAGCGAGTTCACATATACCGGCAGCGAGAACCGGATCTGGTTCGTTAATTCCACGGGCCTGTCGTACTGTTGCAACATGGTCAACATTGATGGCAAGATGCGGCATAGTAATTCTCCTGAATGTTTTAAGTTGCTGAAAAAGAATTTTTTCTTTATCCCACATTTCAATGGCTTCTTTTTCTGATCGTTCATGGTCATAGCCGATGAGGTGCAGCACCCCATGGATGATAAGCTCTGTGAGTCGGTGATGGAGTGTCACCCTTTGTTCTGTAGCCTCCCGTAGAGCCGTATCGACTGAAATAAGTACATCTCCGAGTTCATTTTCCGGTACAGTAAAGCAGTTGTCAGAGGAATCTACAGGGAAAGAAAGGACATTGGTGGGACCGGATTTGTTGCGATATTGTATATTATAATCAGCTATTTCCGGATCACTCATAAACACGATGCTGAGCTGTACATCGTGTAACTCCAACAAAGAGAGGAGGCCGGCAGTGTTGTGTTCAAGCAGAATATGGTTAAGCTTGAGCGTGTCGACGGCAGGTGAGTAAGCAATGTTCATAGAGGAAAAGGGCGGTAGCTATGGTGAGCACGCTATTGTTGGGGTGTTGATTGTTTTTCATAGGCATGGATGATTTCCTGAACCAATGGATGACGGACCACATCGGATTTTGAGAAGTGGCTGAACCCGATCCCCTGGATACCGTTTAAAATCCGTTTAGCCTCAACAAGGCCTGAGTGTTGATTGCCGGGCAGGTCGATCTGGGTGACGTCACCTGTAATAACGGCTTGTGAGTCAAATCCTATCCTGGTCAGAAACATTTTCATCTGTTCTCTGGTTGTATTTTGGGCCTCGTCCAGGATAATGAAAGCGTTGTTCAGGGTGCGACCACGCATAAAAGCCAGGGGGGCAATTTCGATGATGCCTCGTTCAATCAGCTCCTGAGCCTTGGTTTGGCCAAGCATATCGTTTATTGCATCTGTCAAAGGGCGAAGGTATGGATCCACTTTCTGAGCCAGGTCACCTGGGAGAAAACCGAGTTTTTCTCCAGCTTCTACTGCAGGTCGGGTGAGGATGATGGTGTCAACCTGTTCACTGGTCAAGGCTGAAACAGCCATGGCAACTGCCAGATAGGTCTTGCCTGTGCCTGCAGGACCAATGCCGAAGACAATATCATTGTTGCGTATTTTTTCTATATAGCGCTTCTGGTTTACAGATTTTGGAGAGATGACCCGCTTGCGAGAGGTGATGTACACTTTGTCTAAAAAAATCTCTTCCAAGGCTGTTGTGGGCGAAGATTCGAGGATCTTTACCCCAAACGCAATATCCTGGGTAAAGACGGGATAGCCTTTCCGGATAAGAGCGTATAACTGTTTCAAGGTTGATTCGGCTATTTCAACGGCATGGTTTTTCCCTTCAAGTTGTACGTGACTCCCGCGAACGTGGATGCTGACCCCGGTTGCCTGTTCAATGGTGTTCAGATTTTTGTTGAATTCACCAAACAGGATTTGTGCTGTCGTATTGTCTATGAAATCAAGATCTTTCGTGACTGTTGAGTTAATGTCTGTTCCATTTTTGACTTTATTTCGCACTGCTTTTCTCCAGTGCCTGGTCAACCATTGCCTGAAGATCTTGTAAAGATCGGCTCTTAACGCGGACACCATTTATAAAGAGGGTGGGAGTACCTGTTATCTCAGCTTTTTGGGCCTCGAAAAGGTCTCTTGCTAGCTGCTGCCTGGTTGCTGTAGCCTCTTTGTCTTTGTTAAATTGCTCCATGTTCAGGCCAATCTTTTGAGCTGAAGCTTCTATGGTTTGTGCACTTATTTTTTTGGTCTTGAAAAGTTCATCGTGCATTTCCCAGAATTTGCCTTGTTTTTGCGCCGCTATAGATGCCAGGGCTGCTGTTTCAGCCTGGGGATGCATACGAAGAGGTAAGTGCTTAAATGCAACTTTTACCGTGTTCGGATTGGCCTTGAGCAGCTTGTCGAGAATCGGTTTTACTTTGCTGCAGTAAGGGCATTCAAAATCGGAAAATTCGACCAGGGTGACAGGCGCATCAGGATTGCCCAGGATGGGGGCTGTGCTGACATCGATATCTTGAGTAAAGCTTATATTCAGTGCCGTAAAACTTTTCTCTTCCTTGTTGAGCAGGTACAGGATTTCTCCCCGCGGGGCAATGTCAATATCTATAACATCTGCGGATACCGGTAAAGCACCAAGTTCTTTGCCGTTGGTATCGAAGATGTGGACTTTGGCATCTGCTCCAAGAACAAAAGTTTTTTTATTATCAAGAGACTGGACAAATGCAACCGGGGCAGCATCCATTTTCCAGCTTTTTTGAGTCGACCAGTTAAGGTTGCCCGAGCTCTTCATGACATTTGTTTCAGCAGCGTGAAGAGTAGCCGGGAGGGTCAGCAAAGCACAAAAAGCAAGTCTTTTCAGCATTGAAATTGTTCCTTATAAAATGAGAAAAGGCCTTAACAGGCCTGAAATTTAAAAATATTGATAAATATATCTGCCTACTATAATGAACGTTGTCTCAATTAGCAAGTTGCATGGGTATTTGAATTGTATGCAATCAAGGATACGGGTTGACGTAGCTGATTGACTTAGAATATCTTGTCTTGTCGTTCATGCTGAGGCCACGAGGCCTATGAATATTTTTTGATGATTATTTACAGGAGATATGTCTTTGAATTTTTTTTCTACTCTTTTATTTGGGCTTGCTGTTCTTGCTTTCCTCTCAGGGTGCGCAACTACAACCGCTCCCACAGAAAGCTCTACCAAAACGTTTGATAAAACAACCAACGCGACCCTTGACGCCACATCGAGTACCAGCCCTGGTTCCTCTGGAAGCGGCAGTGCCGGCGTAGAGGCCTTTACCCAGGAAAATTTTATAGCGCTCAAAGGCGAGATGGCTGCCGGCGAGGGCGAACATCTTGCTGCCTTGGGCGGCTTGCTGCATGTGCCTGCATATGAAGAGGAGCATTTTTTCCTGGTTACCAAAAATACCTATAGCCAGCTTTACCCATCCTCCTCCACAACGCCCCAGCAAATGCTTGTCACTCTAAATGGTGCACTGATTGCAGCAAACATACCACATCAATAAGGATTTTTTGAATTTGCTTTTCCGGCAAAAGGGTGATTGATAAGAATGAGAGGCAAAGTGTATAGAACGTTGCCTCTCATTCTTTGGACGTTTTTATTGTTTTTCGTCTCTGCAGCGGAAAGTGTATCCAGCGTGCATTCGTCGTCCTTGGCTATGCTCCGTCAACGCGCAGCGCAGATGCAACTGTGGCAATCTCCAGCATGGTTGCGACTGTTGCATTATGAGCACGATAGTCAATTTGGTAAAGCAGAAAGCCGTATAGACAGTGGTTCTTTTTTTCTCAGCCCGGCGGGCCAATACGATCCGATTGCAGAAGGGGAGGCCACCCTTGTCGAGCTGTTTGGTGGCAATGCAATTAACGGTGGTGTAGACAAGCGTTGTCAATACCCGGCACGCTACCATTTTCTCAAAACAAAGCTCGCGGTAGACCTCTCTGTTTTTCCTAGACCAGATCCGAAGTGTGAGCAACTCAACTTGTGGTTGGCCGGGATAAAACCGGCTGGTGTTACTCTTGTTTTCCCTGTTTCCTACCTCAATAATCCAGCCTCCATGTTCGGTCATACGCTTTTGCGTATAGATTCCAGTGAGTTTTCTCCGGCGCACCCTTTGTTGACGGCCAGTGTAGGCTTTGCTGCCGTTACCGAACAAGAACACGGCCTGGGTTATGCTATAAAGGGGATATTTGGGGGCTATACAGGTGCTTTTACCGCAGAACCTTATTACATCCAGGCAAATCGATACGGGCAAATAGAAAGTCGGGATATCTGGGAGTATCCACTCAATCTGAGTGTACAGGAAACACAATTTCTCCTGCTCCATGTATGGGAGCTCCGGAATGCAGGTTTTTCCTATTATTTTTTTGACGAAAACTGTTCCTTTCAGTTGCTGGCACTAATGGAGGCTGTCCGGCCTAGTTTGGATTTAGCAGATTCATCGTACCGTTTTTGGAATGTTCCGGTTGATACGGTAAGGGATATTGTGCAAAGCGTTGGTATGCTCGGTAAGGCAACCTACCGCCCCAGTTTAAAGACACGGCTCGAGTCGCGTGCCTCTGCAATGGGGCCGTCACTCGTTGCCTTGGCCAAAGAAGTGGCTTTCGGCAGAGTTGCCGTTGCTGATTTAAGCGTTTACGGACTGAGTCCAGTAGATACAGCTCAGTTGCTTGAATTTGCCCACCTTTATTATCAATACGCAGTGGCAGTCGGCGTGATGGAAGAGGAGAAAACCGATGATGGTCGCCTGCATCTTATCGGCACTATGCGTAGCTCCAACACCGTGCCTGTGCCGTCCTCTATCATAGAGGTACCTGGTATACGTCCTGACCAGGGGCATGCTGTCAGTCGGTTCAATGTCGATATTGGAAGCTATGGGCAGCAACCTTATCTGCAAATGGGTATCCGCCCTGTTTTTCATGATGTCTTTGATCCACAGGGTGGATTTGAAAAGGGTGTACAGATAGAGGCGCTCTATCCGCAGTTTCGCTATTATCCCGAGCTGGAAAGGGTTCAGCTTGAATCCTTTGATGTGCTTGATATCCTCTCCGTTACCCCAGCAACAGCAGTAGCAGCCCCCCTTGCCTGGAAAACCAGGCTAGGATTGCAAAGGTTGGAAGAGGCTGACAGCCGACGAAAATTGACAGGCAACGTTGAAGTCGGCTTTGGTTTTAGTCGGGAATTGGGCAAAGAGACTCTTTTGTACGGTTTGGCTGGAGGCAGAGTGCTGGTTGCCGACCGATTTGATCATTTTCTGGACGCTGGACCAGCCATATTTGCCGGCATAGTAACAAATGTGGATGAAAACCAGACTGTAGGGCTTACTGGGCAGGTGTCGTACATGGTTATGGACAGGCAAATGACGTTATATGACTTTTCAGCAGTACAGAGCTTTTACTGGTCTAATAATGTTGGCCTACAAGTACGGGCGGGAATAAAAAATGAAGGCTCTCAACCAGAGTTCTATGCCTCTCTTTCATGGCACAAGTTTTTTCGTTTTTAGAGTCACTTTTTTTGTTGCATTTTATGCTTTCAAGTTTTTCCGCAATAGTAAATAATTACCTGCTGACCTGAACCTCTTGAAAATGTGAGGTTTTTTTTGCCGGCACTAAAAACACAATATATAGTGCGCTTTCTGCTTGATGAGTCCTATATGTTGTGATAATGTTGCCAACGAACAAGTCAGGAGCCTTAACGTTTTTCTCCCTGTTTGTTCGATATTACTTTCGAGTCAGGGCCTTACCCATCAATATACCAAGGGACAAGCAACATACGCATCATACCTGTTCGAAGGTTGTTTATTAGAAACTATTCAGCAAAGAACTGAAAACTGTCAATCTACCACGCACTTTAACTGTTCAGCAGTGCTCCAAATGTTCACAAGCTGACCGATTAGCTATACATCGGTATGCTGGGCGGGCAGATCGTGGAGAGTTGGAGTGCTGCTGAACAGTTATGTTTATTATTTATATTCGTATTGCCAGACTGTAGCTTTTTCAGCACAAATTTCCTGATTAAAATTTCTTTAGTAGTCGTACTAATTGAGTTGCACTTGACGGTTTGCATGAAGCGGGGCTCGTAGCGCCATTTGTGTTTGTAGGTAAGCGAATTTTTTATTTCTGTATTGCTTTATCAAAAGCAAGAAAAGAACCTTTTTGAGAGAGGGGAATATATGTCCAAAGATATGCCTAGACACCATTTGACTGAAACTGCTGAAACTGTATTAAATCGTCGTTATTATTTAAAGGATGAGCAGGGGCGTCCCATTGAAAACTGGGAAACGCTTTGCCGACGTGTTGCTAATGCAGTCGCTGTGGTGGATCAGGATCTGGACGATTATGAGCGTATCCGCGATGAATTTTTTAAGATGATTTACGACCTCGACTTTCTGCCGAACTCTCCTTGCCTGATGAATGCCGGGACAGATCTGGGGCAGCTCTCGGCCTGTTTTGTGCTCCCGGTGGAAGATTCCATGGATGGTATCTTTACCTCCATTCGTAACGGAGCACTTGTTCATAAAACAGGCGGTGGTACTGGATATTCTTTTTCCAGGCTTCGCCCTAAGAATTCAGCAGTTCGCTCAACCCAGGGCGTAGCCTCCGGGCCTTTGAGTTTTGCAGCGGTCTTTGATGCCGCCACCGAAACCATCAAACAAGGGGGGAAACGGCGTGGGGCGAACATGGGCGTATTGCGGGTCGATCACCCTGATATTCTCGATTTTATTTCAGCCAAAGAAGACCAAGAGAAGTACACCAACTTTAATTTCAGCGTGGCTATTACCGATCAATTCATGCGCGCAGTAAAAGAAGATCAGGAGTACAGTCTTGTAGACCCTTCCAACGGCAATGTGGTTAGAAGTTTACGTGCCCTGGATGTGTTTAATAAGATTATAGATCTTGCCTGGCATAATGGTGAGCCGGGGGTTCTCTTTATTGATGCTGCCAATCGTGATAATGCCACTCCCCAGTTAGGAGATTTTGAGGCAACCAACCCATGTGGAGAACAGTGGCTGCTTCCCTATGAATCCTGCAACCTTGGTTCTATCAATCTTGGTCAGTTTGTTGTTGACGGCAAAGTTAACTATAAACGTTTGGGGAAAACAGTACATCTGGCGGTTCGATTTCTTGATAATGTTATTGACTGTAATCGTTTTCCCATTCCCGAGATTGCAGAAATGACCCAAAAGACACGCAAAGTGGGATTAGGCATCATGGGGCTGCATGACATGCTGATTCAGTTGAAGCTCCCCTATGGAACCGAAGAAGGGCGTACCTGTTCAGCTGATGTAATGTCGTTTATCCGTAAAGAGGCAGAACTGGCATCCATCAGGCTTGCAGAAATCAAAGGCCCTTTTCCTGCCTATGATGCGGAGGAAAATACGTATCCTCCCCGCAGGAATGCTGCTTTAACTTCTATTCAGCCAACCGGGACGGTGTCCATGATTGCCGATTGTGCATCAGGCTGTGAACCCTATTTTTCTATTGTTATGGAAAAAAATGTTATGGATGGCGACCGGTTGCTCATGGTGAATAAGCATTTTGAAACCGTGGCAAAGAGGGAAGGTTTTTACTCTACTGAATTACTTGAGAATGTTGCCAGGGATGGTTCTGTCATAGATAATGAAGATATCCCGGAGCAATGGCAGGAAATTTTTCGGACAGCACAGGATATTTCGCCGGAAAAACATATCCGCATGCAGGGCATACTTCAGCAAAACGGGGTGGATTCTTCCATCAGTAAGACGATTAATCTGCCTTCGTCTGCCACCTTGGAAGATGTACGGACTTCCTACCTGCTTGGCTATGAATTAGCGTGTAAAGGGCTGACGGTCTACAGGGATGGTTCCCGTGATCACCAGGTACTGAATACAACTGTATCAAAGGATGAAAAAAGTGCCTTAGTCTCTTCAAAAGGCGTTGTACGAAAAACAACCCTGCCCGATATGCTCAGTGCCAAACGTTACCGCTTAAAGGATGTCAATGAAAACACCATCTATTTAATTGTTTGCTTTGATGACAATGAAAACCCGATGGAAGTTTTTGCAAAGTTCCCCTTTGATAACCGGGTTGACCTTAAGGATAAGTCGACCATGTGGACCACGACCTGTCGCCTGGTTTCCCTGGCTCTCCGCTATCAGATTCCGATGGAAGAGATTATCAAGCAGCTTGATCGCTCCAGCGGACATATGCTTGATTTGCCGGCGCAGCTAGGTAAACTGTTGAAATCCTTCATGGCTGGAACCCATCACGGATTTGCTTCTGTCTGTCCTGAATGCAAAGGGAAGTTAGTGTTTGAGGAGGGATGTGAGATTTGTCATGATTGCGGGTACTCAAAGTGTTCGTAACGGGTTAAAGGCAATATGGAAGTAATTTTTCTACGCAGGAGGTAACAGGCAATGAGCTTCATCAATTTTGTCTGTTGCCTGCGAGGTCGTAATCTGTTAAGTGCTTATAAGGATTAGTAAATATACAGAAAGGCAAGAGTAGCGTATGTTATTTGGCTGTGTGCTGAGAGTACCTTTTATAAAAGCAAGGACTAGAGAAAATGGGAAAGATCGGTAGAAATCAACCCTGTCCATGCGGGTCAGGGAAAAAATACAAGCATTGCTGCCTTACTGCACGGCAGATGGAACGGCAAGCTGTCAAAGAAGATCAGATCAAAGTCACCCTGATGAATGCCATTGCAAAAGTACAGGGGGCAGCAAAGAAGAAAAAAGAAGAGTTCTTTGAACTCGGTGTGTTTATTTTCTTTAGCAGTGCAAAAGGTGATGCCTGGTTGCTGGAAGTAACCGACTCTGATGCTGTGCAGGTTGCGCGGGATGGAGAAGCGCTTGAAGCGCCCATAGAAGAGAATAGTGAGACTATCGAGATCAACTGGAGCCACACCTATGCCCTGCGTGAGAAAAAGCTCTTTTTAACTTCCTATGCAGACCAAGAGGAAATGCAACTGTCCGGCGCACCGACCCAGCAGATCAATGCAGCCATGAAAAGGGTGAAGAAGCGGTATTCGCAAGAATTACTGGATCAGGTGCATATTTAACCCGTAAACAAGGAGCCTATAGTATGAAAGGCGTCGGGAAATATGGGTTTCGAGCTATCCCCATGGCAGTGGTCATGGGGATAATTTTTTACCTTTCTCATCAACCAGGCGGCACTTTTCAGCTCCCTCTTCTGATTAACGGTCTGGATAAGGTACTCCATGCCTGCATTTATGCCGCGTTGAGCGTATGTTGCTGTTTTGTTTTTCCTTTGCGTGTGTGGCGGCAGAAACCTACACTGGTATCGGCGGGTGTCGTTCTTTTTTGCCTGATGTTTGGTATAACCGATGAAATACATCAAAGCTTTATTGCTGGGAGAGACTCTTCCGGAGCCGATGTTGTAGCGGATGTAACTGGAGCAATTGTTGCGGCTGCTCTGTATCTTTTTGGGAATTCTGTGGTGGGTAAAAGTCGCTGCACAAGAGTATGCAGGAGTGAATGAGGCAAGTGGAAAGGTATGAATGCATCAGGAAAAATACCTGGTGCATTCATACGAGTTTGGATTGTTTCCTAAATCCCGCACGTCGAATGTTAGAAAAAATAAATTCTACTTTAAAAAACAACATATTGAGCAGACAATTGATTTGAAGTTCTATTCACTGTTTGAGTGAACCTATTTTTTTTCACCTTCAACGCCCTTCGGGATCGGCAATTTCACCAAATCTGCTACGTTACCGAAGGCTTGAAGTATTTTTATACGTCTGCGCCTCCGGTGCCTCACATCTTCGGCAGGTAGCGTAGACTCCGAAATTTCCAATTGCAGGATTTAGGTGTTTTATTTTGCCAGCAGTTTTGCCATATCCTTGGCAAAATAGGTCAAAATGATATCAGCGCCGGCACGGCGGATGGATAATAGTGTCTCAGCCATTACCCGTTCTTCGTCAATCCAGCCTTTTTCAGCCGCAGCCTTGATCATGGCGTATTCGCCTGACACATGATAGGCGGCAATCGGCAGGTCGAATTCATCTCGTAATTGTCGAATGATGTCCAGATAGGCAACAGCCGGTTTCACCATGAGGACATCTGCTCCTTCTTCAACGTCAAGAGTTGCCTCTCGCAGTGCCTCTCTGCTGTTTGCCGGGTCCATCTGGTAACTACGTCTATCTCCAAATTGTGGCGAACAATCAGCCGCATCCCTGAATGGGCCATAAAAAGCGGATGCATATTTGACCGCATAGGACATGATTGGAGTCATATGGTACGAGTTCTCGTCCAGGGCGCTACGAATTTCACTAATCCTGCCATCCATCATATCCGATGGCGCAACCATGTCAGCCCCTGCTTCGGCATGGGAAAGAGCGGTTTTTGCCAGCAGCTCGAGCGTGGCATCATTATCCACCTCGTTATTTTGGAGGCAGCCACAGTGTCCGTGGTCTGTGTACTCGCATAAACATACATCTGTTATAACATTAAGCTCCGGGACCTTATTTTTGAGCTCTTTAATCGCTTTCTGGATAATGCCGTTTCTGGCATAGGCCCCAGAGCCAATTGCATCTTTTTTTTCCGGTAAACCAAACAGGATCACTGAGCGTATGCCTAGGGTCAGGCACTCTTTTGCCTCTTGTTGCAGTTGGTCAATGGAGAATCTGAAAACACCAGGCATGGAAGAAACCTCCTCTCTTTGCCCTTTACCAGGCAGGACAAAGAGAGGGAAAACGAGCTGATCCGGGGATAAATGGGTTTCACGGATCATGGAGCGAATTGTTTCATTTTGACGCATTCTACGGGGGCGATATTCTGGAAAAACCATGGTTGTACCTATATATGTGTAATATAAAAGATTAGGGGGGAAACTACTTACGCAGAGTGTTCACCTATTTTTGCGGCATCGATGCCGAGAGTTTTTAATTTTTTATGCAGATGGCTCCTTTCCATCCCAACCTGTTCCGCTGTTTTGGAAATATTCCCATCGTTTTCTGTAAGTTTAGCTTTGAGGTATTCGATTTCAAATGCTTTCCGTGCATCCTTGTAGGGGAGGTGCTGGATATTTTGTAAAGGAAATGTATTTGCCTCGGTTGGAGCGACCTCTTTACCGAGAAAAAGGGCGACGTCACTGTCGGCAATGATGTCTTTTGGACTCATGATCACCAGTCGTTCTATCATGTTTCTTAGCTCCCTGACATTACCTGGCCAGTTATGCTGCATGAGAGTGGTGAGTGCCTCGTTGGATAATTGTTTATCCCCAAACCCTTTTTTACGAAAATTTTGGAGAAAATCCGCAACCAGCAGGGGGATGTCTTCGCGCCTATCCATCAGAGCGGGGACATTGATGGGCACCACGTTGAGGCGATAGAAAAGGTCTTCCCTGAAATTACCTTTATGCATCTCCTCTTCCAGGTTTTTGTTGGTGGCAGCCAAGACCCTTACATCCACATTGATGGTTCTCGCACCGCCGACCCGTTCAAATTTTTGTTCCTGCAGTATCCTTAATACCTTTGCCTGACTTTTGAGACTCATGTCGCCAATTTCATCAAGGAAAAGGGTTGAGCCGTTGGCCTGGTCAAATTTACCTTTTTTAGGCTCGGTAGCACCGGTGAAAGCACCCTTGACATGGCCAAACAGTTCAGATTCGATTAATTCTTCAGGGATAGCGGCGCAGTTAACCTCCACCATGGGGTGAGCATTGCGATTGGATTTACGGTGGATGGTCTGTGCCACCAGTTCTTTGCCGGTTCCATGCCCACCACGGATGAGAACCCAGGCATCGGTCGGTGCAACTCGCTCAATTTGCTCTCGAAGCGAGTTAATAACATGACTCTCCCCGGTTATGTCGGGCCTGGTCGGCCCGCTTTCCCTGAGGAGTTTGTTTTCACGTTCAAGCCGGGCAACATGGAGTCCTTTGTTGATAGAATGGATGACTTTGTCATAGGAAAGTGGCTTTTCGATGAAGTCAAATGCGCCAATTCGTGTTGCCTGAACAGCCGTTTCGATTGTGCCGTGGCCGGATATCATGATAACCGGCAGATCGTATTGCTCCTTGATCAGTTTCAGGGCTTCAAGTCCATCCATGCCAGGCATCCAGATGTCGAGGAGTACCAAATGGATTTCTTCTTCTGCAAGTACTTGAAGACCTTCTTCTGCAGAGCCGGCGGAATGCGGAATGAATCCTTCATCGCCAAGAATTCCCGACAGGGATTCACGGATGGGTTGTTCGTCGTCTATGATCAGTATGTGGATTGACATCAGCGGTCTAAAGGGATCCGTTCAGGCAAAATTTATTAGTAAGTTGAGGCAACTAACAGTATCAGGTGTCCAAGGGTAATTCAACCGTAAATACCGTCCCGTTGGGCTTGTTATCGTGGACAATGATTGACCCGTTATGTTCGGTAATGATGGTATGGGCTATGGCCAGGCCAAGACCGGTTCCTGATTTCCTGGTGGAAAAGTAGGGCTCAAACAGACGGAGTTTCACCTCTTCGGTGATGCCTGGTCCGTTATCGGAAACTATGAGACGAACAGCCTGTGGCTGCTGTTTGTGAAAGACAAGTTTGAGCGATATGGTGCCGCTGTTTTCAAGGACGTTGGCGGCGTTATCGAGCAGGTTGATGACTACTCGTTTGATCTGCACCGGATCAAAAAAGAACTCTGGTAACTGGTCGTCTGTTTCCAAGGTAAAGTGAATGTGTTTGTGCGCTTCTTTGTAGAGGATATAGACTTCTTCTACCATTTTTTTTATGTCAGAGCGTTGTTTATGTATTTGGGGCATTCTGGCAAAATCTGAAAATTCACTGACAAGGCGTTTTATCTCTTCCACCTGGTTGATAATGGTGGCAGTGCATTGGTCAAAAATATTTCTATCTTTGGGGATGCTGTCCATGTAACGTTTTCGAAGCCGTTGCGCTGAAAGCTGGATAGGCGTTAATGGGTTTTTAATTTCATGGGCAATTCGTCTGGCAACTTCCTGCCATGCGGCAAGCCGCTGCGCTTTCTCCAGTTTAGTGAGATTATCAAACACTATAACAAATCCGATGGGATTTGACTGTTCGTCGACCATTCTGGTTATGTTGACCTGAAGAGATAAGGTTTCGCCTCTGCGGACAGTAACCCGTAGGTGGCGCTCAATGGAATGTTTGCCTGTGGAAAGGAGTTCCTTGAGAAAACTTTCCACTATCATAACATGGGTCTTCGGCAGGAAATCGTGGAAGTTTTTCCCGATCAGTTGGACGGGCTGGATGTGGAGTAATTCTTCTGCAAAACGATTGATGGTGGTAATTTGGCTGTTTTCATCAAGCGCAATTACGCCTGCTGCAACATTTTCCAGGATAGTTTCCAGGTACCGTCGCTGTTGTTCTGAGATAATGTTGCTTTCCTGCACTGCTTGATGAGCCACGGCAAGCTTTTCGTTGGATGCCTTGATATCGGTAGTCATCGAGTTGAACGAATCAACCAGCAACCCCATCTCATCGTCGGATTCTTTTTCAATAATAAAGTTGAGATCTCCGTCAGCCACACGTCTGGTTGCAAGCGCAAGCTTGTTGATAGGGCCGGTCAAACTTTTGGCTATATAAAATCCGAACCAGATTGCTCCAAACAGAATAAGCAGGGTGATTATCAGCATCATGATAATCAGGCTGAGTTTGATAGGCGCCTTGAGGATAACCAGCTGTCGGTAGTCGGTGATGCCCTCTGAAACGATTTGCATCCGTTCCAGTTTGGTGGTGGGAATCAAAAGTGAGGTAACAAGAAAAACTGGTTGTCGATAATGCTGCGGCAAGTGTACGGGGACGATAGCCAGGATCAGTTCACCAACGCCGGTGTTGGTCGTGATTATCTCGGTGGCATTGTTATTGGCGGCTTGACGCATGGCTTCGGAGGGGACAGCCGGCAACACAATGGGCTGTAAACGTGGCCCACGACGCGCTAGCAGTTGGTTCCCATTGTCGTCAATCAGGACGATACTGTCAGGTGCGCCCGGCGGAGCAATGGCCAAAGTTCTTTGAAAAAGCTGCTCAAGAGCAACCATATCCCCAATGTCCACCGTGTTGTTTTCAAGCATTTTGCCCAGTTGGGTGCCAATCCCGCTAGCTCTATTTTCCGTGTCGTGAAAAATTGATTGGGCAAGTTTAAGAGAGGCCTGCAGGGAGGCCTCCACATTGGAGTTGAACCAATAATCCATGGAGGTCGAAACAAAGCGTAGAGCGATAAAAAACAAAAGTATGGTTGGCACCAGCGAGAGTGCTATAAACGAAACAACCAGCCTGGTTTTAAGTTTTGATCCAAGAATGTTGTGTTTACGTTCAAAAACCAGTTCTACCAGGTTACGTAACACCAGATAGACCATTAACAATAACAATAATCCGTTTATGTTGATGAGGGCAAATATAAGAACCGTACTGGAAAAGGGGAGGTGGAAGTCGCCTTTAAGAAGACCCCTTTGCAGATAGCCGAGAACCGGTATCAGCAGGATACAGAAAATTATAACATAGCGGATAAGCCGTTGTTTCTTTTTTTTCTGTTCAGGTGTGAGCATTTACCCTCCGGTAAAGAGCAGTCAATAGCGAAATTCTATGGTTCGCCAGTCTGTTTCGAAATCCCACAGTGAAGTAAACGGCAAAACGTAATGTATGCCAAGAGGCAGGCTGTTTTTTTCCAATGTTGCTTTCAGGCGCAGGGCATACTGGGCTTCAGGTTGAAGTTGCTCCAGGGGAATGACCCGGAGACCGTTGAGTTCCGCCATCAATTCTTTGGCCTCTTTCAGTGAACGGGTTCTTTTCACCTTTCCATTTTTGTCGGAGTGGTAAATCTCGTATTCCTCTTTAAGACTGTTATAGGTCATGGTGTGGGTAATGGTTGTATCAATCAGGGAGGAATCCAACCAGTTGCTGCGTAATTTATTGAGCTCAACATAAAAGGTGAAGGTGATCGGAATGCCGTTTTGTACGCCGGTGATCATTTCAGGGGTGAAGGCGTTGAGCACCGTAGCGAAAAGGAGCAGGTCGGTATTGGAGGTGGTAACGATAATATCTTTCAGCTCTGGTGAAATATCGTCCTGAGCTGAGATTTGTCCTGCACCGATAACTGTCAGGCAAAAAAAGAGCAGTGTGAGTTGGAAAACAAAGCGTGTCATATATATGTGGTTATGGGTTGCACGTAACTGGTACAATAAGAGGGATCATTTTATAAGCGCCCTACTTTACTTCATTGGTCTGGTTTTGTCCATCTATTGACACTGGCTTACCGATGAGTCTCAACGGGATTTGCGTAGCTGAAAAAGAGAATAATGAACAGGGAGGTGTTGAAGATTTCTTGTATATTTTAACGAAAAAAAGTATGACTGCCTCACCTGTTTCTTTGTGTCGAATGACGATCCATTGTGACGGGGTTCATACAAGGCTGTCCGGCAATCGTTTTTATCTTTTTCTTGTTGTCAACGATAATTTTTATCGAGCTGTCAATCCAGAGAAATTCGGGCTAAGCCTATTCCCTGAAAAGAAATATCCGTAGCCGATTTAAGCGAAGAAAAATGTCACCGAGACCCAAAAAAAAACGTCACTGCCAAGGGCCGTTTTGCACAAAATCATTCAAACCTGCCGGAACACCTCTTCGTGATTTAGCAAAAGTATACATGTATCATGACGAGCTGGAGGCGTTACGGCTTTGTGATTATGAAGGCCTGTTTCAGGAACAAGCTGGTGAGCAAATGGGTGTTTCAAGAGGAACGGTGCAGCGGACGCTGACTTCAGCGAGAAAAAAAGTTGCCCAAGCCCTTTCCACAGGTTCTGCGATTATTTTTGCCGCTGATGGTGAAGAGCAGGCGGAGGAAGATCTGTAGTAAAGACTGTATTCAACGGTCTGCCTTTCCGGCTACGTGTAATATTGTACGCCATATTGGCTTCCACACCCTCAGTTGCAACACAATAAGCATACAAATGATCCCATGAATGGGTATACTCATCAGAGGTGAATGATTTCATGAAAAAAAAAGTACTGGTCACCGGAGGCTGTGGCTTTATCGGTGCGAATTTTATTCGGTTACTCCTGACAAACCAGCCCGAGTGGCAGGTGATAAATCTTGATAAACTGACCTATGCCGGAAACCTCGAAAATCTAGAGGATGTCGCAGACAATCCACGTTATAGTTTTATATGTGACGATATATGTAATCAAGAACAGATGGACGTACTCTTCAGAGAGCACGCCATCGATACTGTGGTCCATTTTGCTGCAGAATCTCATGTGGACAGATCAATAACCAATCCGGATGCTTTCATTCAGACAAATGTTTTTGGCACTTTCTCCCTGCTGGAAGCTGCGCGCAAAGCCTGGCTGATCAGTGAGAAAAAAACTGTTTCCCAGCGACGCTTCCTTCATGTCAGTACCGACGAGGTCTACGGTTCACTTGGCGAAACCGGTTATTTTACAGAAGAGACAGCCTACGATCCTCGCTCTCCATACTCTGCTTCCAAGGCTTCCTCAGACCATCTTGTACGTTCTTATTACCATACCTATGGGCTGCCGATACTGATAACCAACTGTTCCAATAATTATGGGCCATATCAATTTCCGGAAAAGTTGATTCCCCTGATCCTTAATAACGCTTTAAAAGGGGAGAGCTTGCCTGTTTATGGAGATGGCGCCAATATTCGTGATTGGCTCTATGTGGTCGACCATTGCGAGGCCATAGTCCGAGTGGTGGAAGATGGGACCGTCGGTCAGTCCTACAATATCGGCGGACATAATGAGAAAAAAAATATCGAGGTAGTGGAACTGTTGTGTACTATCTTAGACCAAAAAGTGGGACTGCTGCCATCGGGCAGGCCGCGAACTGAATTAATCACTTTTGTCAAGGATCGCCTGGGGCACGATCGTCGCTATGCTATAGATGCCAATAAAATTGCCGACCAACTTGGCTGGACGCCTCGTTACACCTTTGAGCAAGGCATCGAGAAAACTGTGGACTGGTATTTGGCCAACAAGAAATGGATGGATGCTGTTATCGACGGTTCATATCAGCAGTATTATGAAAAGATGTATGCCGACAGGTAACAGAGCATTGGCTGGAAAATTGAACAAGATGGAGCTTCTCAGCCGTAAAGGGAGGGTTCCTTTAAAAATACGATAAGCAAAAATATGAAGATAACAGCATCAACCACCATACCGGATGTACTTATTATAGAACCGCAGGTTTTTGGCGACGAACGTGGATTTTTTTACGAAAGTTTTAACCAGAAACGGTGGCAGGAGCAGACAGGGCTCACCAGACCCTTTGTGCAGGAAAATCATTCGCGTTCAACCTACGGAGTACTCCGTGGCCTGCATTACCAGATCAAGCAGGCCCAAGGGAAATTAGTTCGGGTGATTGCCGGAGAAGTGTTTGATGTCGCTGTTGATCTCCGACGCAGTTCGCCAACATTCGGTCAATGGACAGGTATCCACCTGAATGCAGAGAATAAAAAACAGTTCTGGGTTCCAGAGGGTTTTGGGCATGGATTTGTCGTACTTTCAGAAGTAGCTGAATTTCTTTATCTCACCACCGACTACTATGCCCCGCAGCACGAACGGGCCATTATCTGGAACGATACTCAGTTGGGTATTGAGTGGCCACTCGCAACAGAGCCGCTTTTGTCTGAAAAGGATAAGCTCGCGGTGACATTTGCCGATGCCGAAGTGTACAGTTAATCCGGATTTCTCAACGTCCAGGCGGCGAAAGTTTCATTTTTTGCGTGGTAAAGAGATAAGGTAAGCGAAGACTCCGGGTAAGCGAAGACTCCGGGTAAGCGAAGACTCCTTGGCTGCTGCTGAATAGTTAACCTTTTACCATTCAAAACGTAAGACTCCGTCCAATGGTTTGACCCGGACTAGACGAACTTTGACCGTGTCCCCGACTTCTACTGGAAAGTAGGGGTTGGGTGGCAGGTCAATGTCGCAGAGGCAATCGGTGAGAAGCAGGTTGACTCGCTTGGGTCCTTGGCCAACAATCAGCGCACTCATCGATTGGCCCTGTTTGGGTTCCAAGTACCTGAGTATCCAATAACGTTGGCGCTGCTGGCGTACGGCATTTGCTCTACTGAGTTTTTGCTGAATAGTGCCGGAAAAAGTTTTGCACTCGTCTGCTGAAAATAAAATTCCCTTGCCGTGAATCATATTACTGATCTGGTGCTGCATAGCAAGGTCCAGAAATCTTCGTATAGGGGAAGTTATGGTGGTGTAACTGTTGAGGCCAAGGCCGCTATGGGGCTTTGGATGGGCTGTCAGTTCACCTCTTGATAAAAAACGTCGTTGGAGTGCTATATCAGTCAAACTGTTACTGGCCCCTGAAATCAGACGTTTTCTAGGAGGGGGCTGTGAACGAAAAAGCCCGGGAGCACCTCTTCCGGCAAGGTAATCGGATGCAACCCCATTGGCGAGTATCATCAACTCGGAGACCAGGCTTCGCGAAGGCGTGTCCACCGGGGCAAGGTAAATTTGGATATTATTACGATCCCTGATGTCAATATTTGCATCAGGAAAAGGGAGCAGCAACGCACCTCTGTCGACCCTGCTTTGCCGTAGTTTTTTCCACACTGCATTGAGTCCGGCCAGGTCTTGATCTTTTGCTATCAGGTTGTCAGCTTCCCGATAGCTGAGTTGCCTTTGCACCTTGATGACTGAGGGAACAATGGAGGTATGGGTAATAAAGCCTGTATCGTCAAGGGTAACTAGAAAACTGATGGCAGGCCGTATCTTTCCTTTGATAAGGCTGCACACATCCAGAGAAAGGGATTTGGGCAGCATGGGCACATGCCCTTCGGGAAAATAGAGCGTTGTTGCTCTTTCCTGGGCCTCAGCAAACAAGGGGGAACGTGGAGAAACATAGTAACTGACGTCAGTAATATGAATCCCTACCCTTACTTTGCCGTTTTCCAACTGCTCAAAATGGAGAGCATCGTCAAAGTCGCGGGTAAACGCTCCATCAATGGTGAGTAGCGGGAGATCCCGAAAATCTTTTCGTTTGGAGTCGCTCAGTAATTCCTGTGTCGAGGCTTCTTTTATCTGTTCAGCGCTGGTCAGGCAGGCCGTTGGGAATTCCTGAGGATGTTCCGACTTCAGCAGAGCCAGGTTTTCGTCTGCATCCCAATACCCTGCTTTTACCAGAATATTGTAGCCCGTATGGGGAGCTGTCAGGTCTGCTTTTTTGAGCAGGTTGCGCATCAGCGCGCTTTCCTCTCCATCATTGCCGAACAGTTCATACTGTGACAGCCAGTAAAGACATTTATCGCGATCCGGCCATTCATGATTGGAAACAGTTTCTCCCTCCAGAATTTTTTGGAGAAATCTGGCCCCTGATTCAAGGAGTTTTTCTTTTTCTTGCTGCTTTTCGTATTCGTCTTGAAGGTGTTGAACCTGTTCCTGAGTGTGAATCGTAACCTGATCGTTTTTGTATTTAAAATAAAACCGATCGGCAAAAACAGCGCGGACAAAACCTGCTAACTGGTCGTCGTCAAACTCTTTGCCATAAATGAGCTCAGCCAGAAAAGTAACCGAATATTTTCGTTGTTCTTCTTCGTTGACGATTTCCCAAAGTTCTTCCAGGTTTATATCTTCAGCTAAAAGGGCGCGTTTTTCGGCGGCGGTTTTGAGCAGGTCTATCTGCTCTTCCCGGGAAGCCTGGACGGAATAGTGTTGCTTGGAAAGGGTGACAATACGAGACTGAGGAAGGCTGATTTCGCGACCATTTTGATTAATTAGGTGGACGCGTTTTTCTGATATTCTGGTGATGAGGGCGCAAATGAATTTACCGCCATCGATATAGTCAACAATATTACCGGGAGTGATCATTATCTAACACATTGCGAAGTTCAAAAGTCATGGTAAGTTACAGTGGATAGCAGGAATATGTATCTTTGTCATTATTTTCTTTAGATATATTTCATATTCCTGCAAGCAAAAAGAGAGTGTTGGAACATGGGATTATGCTTAATGTGTAAACACGGTATTATTATGTCTCAAGCACTGGTATCTGCATCTGTGAAAGTTTAAGTACACAGAAAGTAATGATAGATAATAAACACTTTCTCAAGCAAGCCATCAAGTCAATTGAATATAGATTAAAGGGTAGCACGTGAATCAAGAATCATACCGCTCAGGGGTCGTAGCCATAATCGGTCCTCCCAACGCAGGAAAATCAACTTTACTTAATCATTTGTTGGGGCAAAAAATTGCCATTGTGTCCAATAAGCCGCAAACAACCAGAAATCGGATTCTTGGAATAGTCACTGGTGACAATTACCAGATGATTGTATTGGACACCCCAGGTCTGCACAAGGCAAAGGATTTAATGAATAAGGAGATGATGAAGGTTGCTCTGGAAAGCCTTGGTGAAGCTGACCTTGTTCTGTTCATCGATGACAGTGCGGGATTATCTGAAAAGTTATTGAAGAAAAGAGAAGAAGAATATCAGCAATATTTCAGCAACATCAAAGTGCCGACTCTTCTAGCGCTCAATAAAATAGATTTGATAAAGCCGGAGCAACTTTTACCACTGACAAAATGGTACAGTGATCGACATGACTTTGATGCCGTGATCCCTATTTCGGCGCTCAAGGGGGCGGGCACAGATACCCTGGTCGAAGAAATGGTGAGCCGGTTGCCTGAGGGGCCAAAGTACTATCCGGATGACATTCCAACCGATGCTTCTGAACGATTTATTGTGGCCGAAATAATACGGGAGAAAATTTTCAGGCTTACCCGGGAGGAAGTCCCTTATTCAACTGCAGTGGTGATTGATTCCTTTGATGAAAGCAATCCATCGTCTGTGGTTATTCATGCGACAATCGTTGTTGAAAGAAGCACCCAAAAAGGTATTGTCATCGGACATCGCGGGCAGATGCTTGCCACTATCCGTAAACAGGCAACTGCGGATATTGTACACCTGCTAGGCTGTAAAGCGAGGCTGCAGCTATGGGTAAAAATCAGAAAAAACTGGACCGACAATGAGCATATACTCAGAGAATTCGGACTGAGTTAATATGCCTTGGGCGAGGTACCTGCCAAATTTCGGTTTTCTGTTATTTATCGGGGCAGTTCTTATTTTTCAGCAACTATTTCAAGGCTTTTCAGGATAATAAGGGCAGTTCGCAGTTGACTGTCCTTTTCTAATTTTTCGGTAATTTCCTGTTGTTTTTGTTTATTGTCATTTTTTGTATCTACCGTTTCCGTCTCGGCTTGGGACTTTTTTTGGGTGGTGTTGATGAAATGGCCGGGCAGGTCTTTTTCCCTGACCTGTGGTGCCGAGAGGTCTTCGTTTTTTTTGTCTGGTTCAGTGCTTAAAGGAGCCTCAATGTCAGGGTGAATACCCGTTGCCTGGATTGAGGTGCCGCTGGGGGTGTAGTATCTGGCAGTGGTGAGGCGTATACCCGCTCCACCTGGCATTGGGAGCACTGTCTGTACTGACCCCTTGCCAAAAGTTGTTGTCCCTAGAATGATGGCTCGTTTGTTGTCTTGTAAGGCTCCGGCAACGATTTCAGAACCGCTCGCTGAGCCACCATTAACCAGAACAACCATGGGAAAATCGTTTTTCGGTCCGCCGTTGTGGGCTTCAAAGACCATCTGTTCTCTACCGTTACGTCCCTTGGTTGAAACAATAATACCATCATCAAGAAAGATGTCTGCTATCTTGACCGCCTGATCAAGCAGCCCGCCAGGATTGTTTCGTAAGTCAAGAACAAGCCCCTTGATTGGGTGTTCCTTTGCACCAGCAAGAAGTGCTTTGCGAAAATCCCGCGTGGTGGTGGCTTGAAAACTGGTAATACGGGTATAGAGAATCCCAGGTTCAAGCATCAGGGATTTAACTGAATAAAGGGGGATAATGTCTCTCAAGAGAGTTATTTCCCGCATCTCTTTCCATTTTTCTCGGTAAATGGTCAGGGTTACTTCGGTATTGAGTTCCCCTCGTAATGATTTAACCGCATCCATCAATGACATATTTTTGGTCAGTATACCGTTGATACGAATAATCTGGTCGCCGGCCTGGAGCCCTTTTTTTTCAGCAGGCGTCCCCTCGATGGGGGCAACTACGGTGAGGATGTTGTCTCGGACAGTAATTTCAATACCAATACCATGAAAGCTGCCCTGGGTTTCTTCCTGCAGTTCACTGAAATCTTCGGGTGACATATAGGAAGAATGCGGATCCAGGGAATTAAGCATGCCATTGATGGCACCGTTAATTATTTTTTCGGTATCAACTTCGTCAACATAATGCTGTTGGAGTAAGACCAGTACATTGGAAAATATCTCCAGGTGCTTATAGGTGTCGCGGTTGAGCTGACTGTCGTCAGCCTGCGTTGTGCCGGCACCGAAGAGTAGCAATGAGAAGAGCAGCGAAAGGCATAGCCTTTTTTGGGTGAGAATCATGTCCGGCAAGAGTGTGGTAAGCTTCATGGCGTTATGTGCTACTGGCCTGTAGTGGTGTTGGAAAAATATTGAGAGAACATAAACTAACGGGAATGTACCTGAGACGCAATCCATATGTACGGAAATTTGCCCGCAGCTTGTTTTTGCGTGGAAAACAGCCGTTATTGAGGAAAAGTGTCAGGTTGTAACCAGCGTAAAGGGTCCTCAGGTATCGATCCATGGCGGATTTCAAAATACATTCCCCTGCCGAAAAGAGTCGCAATATCACCGGTGGTGCCAATCATCTGTTTGCTTTTTATTTTAGCACCTTTTTGACTCAGGATAGAATCTAGCCTTGCCGTAACCGTATAGTACTGCCGACCATGGTCAATGATGATTGTTTTACCAAACCCTTTCATATAACCCGCATATATAACTTTGCCGTCATATACAGCATGCACCTTGGCACCGTCAACAGTCTTAATGGTTATGCCGTTACTCAGCGGACTTGTGCCTGTACCATCTGGTTGAAAGACTGATTGCAGTGTTCCTTTGACCGGGGCCGGCAGTTTGCCTTTACTGTTGAGAAAGCCCTTGTTCAACTTTTCCTGATTTTTTTTCAACTGTATTATGGTGGATGTTAAATCGCCCTCAGCTTTTTGCATTTCCTTGAGTGCTTGGGCATAGAGACTTTTTTGGTTTTTGGTCTGTTTTAAAAGGGCGTTTTTTTCAGCTGCAATATAATCAAGCGCTTTCTTTTCTTCTTCTGCCTGGTGTAAAAAATCCATCTTGACGGATTTTTCCAGCTCATGGACTTGTTTTGCAACCTGGATCTGGTTTTTCTTTTCTCTGTAGGCCTCAAAAACTTCACGATCATACATGAGAAGGTTGTGAAAGGCGTCGTCAAAAAGGAGCAGGTCCGGCAGGTTTTTTTGAGAAAAAGTTACCTTGAGAAAATTTGTTTTTCCCATGAAATAAAAGGATCGTAACCGGTTCGTCAAGTGGGCTTGCAGAGCACTCTTTTCCTCGTCAATAGCTATGATTTCCTGCTGCCTCGCTTCAATAAGCTCATCCTGCTCGGCAACCTGCTGTTCAATGGACGCTATCTTTTCCAGCTGTTGTTCTAACCGAACATCGATGTCTTCAAGCTCTTCAAGGATGGTTTTTTCCTGTTTATTGCTCTGGACCACCTTCCCCTGGTGCCGTTCTATTTCCTTGCGTAGCTTACCAATGCTGATTTTGTGCCTCTGGATCGGTTTTTGACTGATATTTTGAGCGAGCAACTGGCTGGGGATCATGCAAAGCCAGAGAAAGATGAGGACGGATGAGAAAAAGTGCATTGATCGTTAATCAGAGGCGAAGAGTTTTGCGGGCAGAAGAGAAACTGCCAAAGCTACAGAGCAAAGTTGAAGCAACAATCAAAACTGCGACTATGGGGAGCGGAAGAAAAGAAAAAGGGAAAAGTTGAAAAAGGCTGGAGCCGGAAAATTGGAGGATAATCCAGTTATAGAGTGCGTATAAGGCCCCAATGCCAAGGCACGCACCAATAAGTCCCTGAAACGCACCTTCAAAAAGAAAAGGCATGCGAATATAATTGTCGGTAGCTCCTACAAGGCGGAGAAGTTCGAGCTCTCTTTGCCTGGAAAGCAGGGTTAACCGAATGGTGTGGGCCACCATGAAAGTAGTGGTCATGATAAGCAGAAAGCCGGATAGTATAACAATGATGCGCATCAATTGAATAAAAGAGTAAAATCTTTCAATCCAGTCTTTACCATACTGCACCTTCAGTACACCAGGTAAGGTATAGAGGTAATCAGAAAACCTTTTTATCCGCGAAAGGCTGTCCAGTGTTTTAATCGGATAGACTTCAATTGATGGCGGCAGAAAATCCTGTTGTATATCAAGTAGAATGTCTTTGTCATCACCTAGTTGCTTCTCAAAACGGAGAAAAGCCTCCTGACGGCTGACAAAAACAATCTGCTCGACTTGGTCGAATTTTTTAATTTTTCGCCTGTACTCTTCCTGCAGGGGAGGAGAGGGCTCTTCATCAAGATAAACGATAAGCCGCAGGTCATCGCCTAGTTCTTGACCAATATGGAGAGCATTAAAGTACGAGAGGTAAAAGAACGAAAAAATTAAGATGGAAAGTGAGACTGTAAACAGGGTCATGACCTGTGATTTCCAGGTCTGGAGCATGTTGCGCCCGGTATGACGAAAAGCTGATGATAGAAGACTCATGGACAGACGCTAATAGTTGGTGGCTTGTGTTGAAATATCTGATCCAGACGCTTGGTAGCTGTTTTGCTGACCAAACTCGAGTTGAATAACTCTATGTTGGTCGTTGTAGATCGACATATCATGGGTTGCGATCAACAAGGTCGCTCCCTGTTGATGGAGATCATGAAAAAGTGACATCACGCGCCCGGTTGTTTCAGCGTCGAGGTTTCCTGTGGGCTCGTCGGCAAGGATAATTTCCGGATAGTTGGCAACTGCCCTGGCAATGGCAACTCGTTGCTGTTCTCCGCGGGAAAGCTCAGCCGCCGGGGTATTTATTTTTGATTGCAGTCCCAGTTGTTCCAGCAGTTCTCTGGTACGCTTGATGATAAAAGAATTTTTTCGGTAAACAACTTCCATGGAAACAGCGATATTTGCCGCAACAGTCCGTTCAGGAAGTAATTTGAAATCCTGATAGGCCATACCTATTTTTCTTCTCAGGGAATACAGGTTGCGTCTCGGTATTTTTGCTATGTCAATGCCGTCTACCTCCACCATGCCCTTGGTCGGGGTTTCGACCTTGCTGATAAGCTTGAGTAGTGTTGTCTTGCCGGCGCCGCTTCTGCCGGTGAGAAAGATCATCTCTCCCTTGTTGACGGAAAAGGTGATATCTGTCAGTGCATGCACATCAGGAGTATAGAGTTTCGTGACCTTGATAAGATCAATTATGATATTTGGGGCCTGTTCTTGCTGCTCCATCGATGCCTGGTTTTATTTCAAGTGATTGAATTTGCATGTTTTGGCCGGTGCTTGCTCAAGACTTGCTGTATACAGGTCTCTTCTATTGAGGGCTGTGTCCTGACATCCTACACACCGTCTTGTGATGCATATATAGCTTAGCTACCCTGTTTTTCCCAGTAAAAACCAAAAAACGGCAGCCGAATTGAGCACTTTTGCCGCAGTGCCGCTCTTGTTAATGTACTTTTAAAAAAATGCAGGAAATCCTGCAGCAACGGTACAAAAAATATTTACGCGGTCCTTCACGGACTGGTATAAGATGGCTTTGCATATGGCTGGTGATGTTAATCGTTGGGTAGGCTTCAGTCCATTTTTCGAATGGCCTAGGTTTAATTTTAACGTAGGCCTATGGGCATGTATCGACTAATAGAACAGCAACGAAACACATTCTTAGTTTTTGGGAAAAAAGGGTTATTAAAAAAAGTGTCAAACAATTGAGAGATTGCTTGCTTTGTTTTTATAGAGGAAGACGTGATGCGCTATAAAGCAGTTATTTTTGATCTGGACGGTACCTTACTTGATACACTTGCCGATTTGGCCAATTCAGGGAACAAAGTTTTGGAACAACTTGGTTTTGACCCACATCCAACCGAAGCATATCGTTATTTCGTGGGTGATGGCATGGCAAGCCTTGTTGAGCGTATTTTGCCGGAACACCATAGGACACCTGCCGTCCTGGCCCAAGCAATAGAATACTTCAAACAAGACTATGCGCGGAACTGGGCTGTGGAAACAAAAATGTACCCCGGAGTTGCGGAGATGCTGGATGAACTGACCTTGATGGGCGTTAAAATTTGTATTCTTTCCAACAAACCCGACGGGTTTACCAGGGTGTGTGTGGATTCATTACTACCAAAATGGCATTTTGAGCCTGTACTAGGGCAGCGTGACCAGGTTCCAAAAAAGCCGGATCCGGCAGGTGCACTGGAAATAATTGAAGAGCTGGCGGCAGAAGCGATGGAGGCGAGCGAGATTCTTTATGTCGGTGATACTGCTGTGGACATGCAGACAGCAGTCGGTGCCCAACTCGATAGTGTTGGCGTGTTGTGGGGATTCAGAGATATTGAAGAACTTCAGCAAAATGGTGCCAAATATCTTGTCAATCATCCTGGAGAAATAATCGATATAATTCGTTGTTAATTGGTTACATTTTCCTTTTTTTTTTACCTCTTACTCTCCCTTTTTATGCAGGCTTGTTAAAATGCAATATTCAGATGTCCTTTTTTTTGCCACCTATGCAGGTCCACCGATCATCGGTGCTTTTATCGGCTATCTTACCAACCGGATAGCTATCCGGATGCTTTTCAGGCCGCTTAAAGCGTGGCACATATTCGGCCTTCGGGTGCCGATGACCCCTGGGGTTATCCCTTCTAAAAGAGCTGAACTTGCCGAAAATATAGGTGAGATGGTTGGCGAACACCTGCTGACAAGCAAAGAAATAGGCACAGCTCTTTCCAGGGAGCCTTTTCAGGAGCACCTTTACTCTTTAGTCGATACACGTGTGCAAGCAGTTTTGAAAACAGAGCTCGGCCCAGTTTCTTCATTTATCCCTGAACGGTTTCAATCCTATTTTAAAGTCGCGGTGCAAACCATGAAGTACCGCTTAGGTGTTGGTCTTGGGACGTTTCTTGCCGGCGAAAAATGGCAAGGACAGGTACACGGTTTTATCGTGGAACGGCTCGATGCCATGGGCGATAAAAAGATAAATCAGCTCATCGCTCCAGAGGCAAGAACTACCTTGTACAATGTGCTGGATAGTGTGGTGCAAAACATTCTTGCAAGTCCGGATACTTCCTCCAGGCTTTCTGCCTTTATAAGATGCTGGATCGAGGCGGAAGCAGACCAGGAGCAAACGCTCAAAGACCAACTGCCGGAGCAGGTCCTTGAGCTGCTTCATGCCGCAATACGCAAGCACACCCCGGCGTTGTTGGAGCAATTAGGGCGTCAGCTTTCAGAACCCTTTATCCGTGAACGAATTATTACTGGAATTTTAGGCGGGGTCGATCATTTTATTGAATCGCTTGGCCCCATGGGAGCGATGGCACGCGGCTTTATTGATATGGATTCGCTGGAAAGTACTGTTGATGCGTATCTCACTGATAAAGAAGATGATATTGTCGGCTGGTTACAAGAACCGACCCTGAATGACCACTTGGCAGGCGTCCTGTGTGCGCAGGTGGATGCAGTGCTGGATCGTCCCCTTGGCGAGCTGCTCGATCAAGCAGGGGAAGAAAGTGTGCAAGGGCTCTGTGACGGCATAGCAGAGCAGGTCTTAGCTATGTATTCCGTGCCTGGTAAGGGCGAGAGAAGTATACTGCAAGAAACCCTTGAAGGGTGGTGCGAGCAGGGTGAGCTCACATTACATGCCCTTGGCAAGCAGATATATGGAGGTGGGGAAGCTGGAGAGATACGTGATCTGATTGCACGACAAAGTGTGGAGCTACTGCAGTCGGCAAATATTGAAAATATACTCCATATTCTTACCGATAGAGCCATAGATGTCCTTTTGGAAAGACCGGTTGGTACTTTACATGCGGTTGTACCTCAAGGCGTGCAAAAAGGGTTGACCGAGTATGTGGTGTTGACCACCAATACTATGTTATTAAAAGAGGTGCCCGGCCTGGTTGGTTCGTTGAACATTAGTGAATTGGTTACCGAAAAGGTAAACTCACTTGATTTACTCAAACTGGAACGTCTGCTGCTGTCGATCATGGAAGAACAGTTCAAGTATATCAATCTCTTTGGGGCTCTTCTCGGATTTCTTATTGGGTGCGTAAACCTGCTTATTATCAGGATGGTATAGCAATAAACAACCGCCTGTACGGAGCTGTGCAGGTCATGGGATGATAGTTTGATATCTTCATTACTAAAAACCCATAGGCCTGCTGCTTCATCATTTTACTTTTTGTCGACCAATAGCCCTTTTGCTTTCCCATTGGGTGAGGTGGAGTAATTCTATGCTCAACTAAACAATTTTTTTAATCCTTCTTTCCTCGTAAGCGATTGAACGAGTTCCTTAAATTTTTCAGATTGTTCCTCATTGAGAAAGACGTCAATTTGATCCATGGTTTCTTGAACCAAGGTAGCCATCTGTTTTCCGGAATTTCCTCCTTTACCCGAATGTCGGCCACCCATAGCCTCCTCTTGTAATTGCTTAGATTGCGTTAAAAAGTTTTTCATTATTGGCTGAACCTCAGCAATTTGTCCCTGGTTAAGCTCCAGTTTATTTGTAAGTGTCTCCATAATTTTCTTTAGACTTACTTCTTTTGTCTGACGATGTTCATCTTTCCCTCCTTTGTGCGCTGCGGCAGCTTGCAATGGCAGGCCGCCGAGAAGGATGAGCTGGAAGAGAAGAAACATAATAATAACGGTAACGGGTGAAGGTGTGTGGAAACCGCTTGGCCGGCCACTGTTTTCTAGTGCCATGGAAGGTATGCTCCTTTGTTTAAAAAATAATCTGATTACCCATGAAACTCAGCCATTTTTTTTGGGGGACTCGGGAGACAGATCGGAGTCTTCGATCTGTCTCCCGGGTTTAAAAGAGAAATAAAATCAGTCCCCTGTCTGTTTCGGTAGATAATTGGCTAAGTTTTGTACGTAATCAGAAAAAATGATGGGTCATAATGACGATGATGCAAACGGTTGCCCTACGCTGGAAAAATAAAGAAAATGGCAAATCCATCGTCTGGCGGATTCATGCGTCTTGGGGGCTTATTCCCATTCAGGCCTTACAATAGGGGGTTGTTTGGGTTTGTTTTTGAGAAGCTCTGCGCGCACTGCTTGTGCTTTTTCAATTTGTTGGGCAGTGAGTACATTGTCGATTTCTTTTTTCATTAGTATGCGGCTAACAGCCATATTTTTCATTGCCTCAGCTACTGGAGCATATGCCGTATGAATGGCTGCTACATCATTACTGCTCTCTGCTGTCCGTCTGAATGCTTGTTTGGCTCTACGAATGTTTTCTCGTTCTTTGATCATTTGCTCCTTATAACTGTTTCGAATTGTCTTGATTGCTTCAATTTGTTCACTACTTAAATTCAAAAGATGCTTCATCACTATGTCATGGTCGGCGCTCCTCTTGGGTAGACCAGTCTCTTGAGCCGGTGCCACGTTGAAGCATAAAAGGAGTATTGCAAGGCAACTGCAAAGCGTGAGGGGGATTTTGCTGATAATTGGTTTTTTCATTGTTCACGGCTCCGGGTGTTGTGGTAGCACAATTTGCTACCGTATTAAATGGTGAGTATGCAGTTTTTGGTTATCCAAAAACAAGCAATCTTTTCTTCTTTTCACACTGAGACTTTTACTCCGTAATAACGCAAGAAATATGAAAGAAATGTGAAAATGAGAGAGAGGGGTGATTATTTTTAAAAGAGCGTGGTGATAGCTTTGCTGAACGTTGATTTTTTTATTTCCCCCTGCTGCATCCTTTATTTTTGTTTTGTTATCAGCAGTATTATGAAATGACCTTATTTGCTTGTTTATTAAAGCTGATTTGGTTAACAGTACTGTGGTTATGCAATGATTTTACAATGAAAAATTACGGAGAATGAGCAATGGAAAAACCTAGAAAGTGTTGGCTCTGGTTATCAATTTCCCTGCTGATTGCAAGTATGTTTTTGATCACGGAGAGTTTGGCCAAAGAAGCCAAACCCAAAGATGATCCACCGCCTAAAGCCGTTACCACCAAAAATATAGATATTCCCGTTGATGAGTTGGAGTTGCTGGTTAAGCCGCTGAAAAAAGATGAGTTGATTAGTGAAGCCGATGCTTGGCTTGACTTGTTGAAGAAAAAGGTCGAGGAAGTCAGTGCAGCGGAAATTGCCGTTAAACAAAAAAATAAAGAGATTGAAAAAGCCAAAGAAGTAAAAAAAGAGATTGAGGCAGCCAAGGAGAGCCTGGATGAAGTAAAGGTAGCTGTTCAGGATGCCGTGGAGGATAAAACAGGAAAGGCTGCTGAAAAAGCTGTGGAATCAGCTGGAAAGGCAGAGCAAGCTGCGGAAGCGGTGGTGGCAAAAATTGAGGAGGCCAAGGCCAAGGCTCAAGAGGTTGCCCAGGATGAATCAGTGAAAATAGCGCTTAAAGCAGCAGGTGAAGAAGCTCCTGCAAAGGATCAGTCGCCAGGTTTAGCGAAAGCTTCCAAAGCAGCCCAGGAAGCGGAGGCCTTAACCACAGCCGTTACCGAGGTTGCCAAGCAAACAGAGGCAGCAGGCGGAGAGGGGAAAGACGTCGATCGTACCCGAAAAGCGGAACAAATGATAGCCGCCGCAGATGATGCCAAGCAGGCGCTGCAAACCACGCAGGAAGAGATTAAGAAGGCAGTCATAGATTCCACTGAAAAAATGGTGAATGATGCTGAAAAGCTCGCCAAAATTAGTACTGAAATGGATAAGGTTGCTGATACCGAGGCAGAACTTAAAAGTAAGATTCTGGATACAGTCGCAGCTCTTCGAGACGAGCGCACCGGTCTCATCGATCGACTCGGTGTAGTGCTTGATGAGTTGAACGCCAAGCTTGGCAGAACACCAGAGGGAAAAGATAACGAAATAGTTGTTCCCTATAGGCTATATATGGATTCCGTAGGCGGTATCAAGGTCGATGTCTCAGACAAAGAAGCTGCCTGGGCTACTGTTATGGGGTGGGTGCAATCAGATGAAGGAGGTATTCGCTGGGCGAAAAACATTGTTGCGTTTATTGCTACCGTGTTTGCGTTTTGGGTTCTGGGATTGATTCTTGGCAAATTGGCTGAAAAAGCATTTGGCATCGCTAAAAACAGTTCTATCCTGTTGCGCAATTTTGTTGTTCACTCCGTGCGGCGGGTTACATTTATCATTGGTTTGATTTTTGGACTATCTGCTCTGGAAATCAATATAGGTCCATTGCTGGCATTGATTGGTGCCGCCGGTTTTGTTGTTGCTTTTGCCTTGCAGAATACCTTGAGCAATTTTGCAAGCGGTATCATGATCATGCTGTATAAGCCTTTTGATGTCGGTAATCTTGTTGATGTAGCAGGTGTTATGGGGGTGGTTCGTTCCATGAACCTGGTAACCACCACCATCACCACTGCCGATAACCAGATCATGGTTGTACCTAACAACTCAATTTGGGGCAATATCATCATCAACATTACCGGTAGCAAGCAGCGCCGGGTAGATCTTGTGTTTGGTATAGGCTACGACGATGATATCGACCTTGCCCGTAAAGTGCTGATGGATATTGTCGATAAGCATCCACTAGTACTGAAAACTCCTGAACCAAATATCCAAGTGCATGAGCTGGCGGAATCTTCTGTGAATTTTATCTGCCGCCCATGGGTAAAGACCGAGGACTATTGGGAGGTTTATTGGGATATCACCCGAATAGTGAAAGAACGTTTTGATGCTGAGGGCTTATCTTTTCCATTCCCGCAACGGGATGTACATCTTTTGCAGGATGCACAGACTGTAGCGTCGCAGGCCATTCCCGGGAAACAAGAAAAAACATATTGCAACGAAAGTTGAATGAGGTGTAAAAGGGTTTGTTGCTGATATCTCGACCATTTTGATTTTAATCAAGCACCTCCAGCGTTTGCTGCAGGTGCTTTTTTTTGTGGGGGAAGCAAAAGCTGATGGGGAGATGTGAGATACGGAGCTCAGAATGTGGTGAATGTGGCTATCATGTTGGTCAAATCCTGAATACCTTCCGGGTGAGAAATCATATGGTTGTAATTTGCTGAAGCGATAAATACCCGGTTGCTGGCTCTATTGATTATAACTTTTTGATATGACTCTCCCCCTGTCTGCGGATTGGTAAAAACGGCAAAAGCGGTTTCTGAAGGGAAATCGTAGGTTATTTGCGGAGGCTGCCACAGCTGCCCTGTCTGCAGCATGGCTTGGATGTTCAACGTAACAAATTGCTGGATATTAACATTGGGTGGTATCGATCCCACTCCAATGTTGAGGTGAGATCCCTCTTGGTTAAAGATGGTATACACTGGAACTGAGGAGTTTTGCAGGCCTGCCGGATTATACTGAATCTGCCATTGATCAGGGTGCTGCACGGAAAAAAGGCAACGTAGATCGTTACTGATAAAGTTTTTGCCAGAGAAAGCGGTTGGACTCGTCGATCCCAGAGTGGTGATCTGGTCAACAATATTTTGGTTTGTGATCAAGCCCTCTGTAAACTGAATTGTATCGCCAGCACCTTCTGTTTTGGATGTACCTATGGCTATCTGGTCAACAATAGGTTTCTCCAAGGCGAGGCTGAACTTCCCCTCTGTGAAGTCCACCGCTACCTTGCCGGAACCACCTTTTTCGGTCCCTTTGAGCAGCACGTAGAAGCCAACGCCTGCCAGGAGCAGCAGGGCGACTATGGTCATCAAAAAACGAAACGTTTTTTGTTTCTCTATGGCGAGCTTTTCTGAATTTTTTGACGAATTACTCATGAGATACTTGCCTTCAGAGTTTTTTGGGCGAAGGATGACTTAACTGGCGAGTTTCAACGAATTCGGTTGAATAATTGTATTATTCTTTCCTTTTTATTGAATCAAGGAAAAAAGGGGTAGAGTTAATTGAAATTTTCGAGGTTATTTTATTCTGACTCTTTTATATCAGGTCGATAGGGATAAGCAATTAATAAGGAACCGGCTGTCCCATTTTATTACAGGATAACCGGAAAAAACCTGCATTTTGCTAAAGTGTTATTTTTCAATAGTCTGGAATTTTTCGATAAATTTGCGGTCAATATAATCCTTAATCTTGAAAGCAAGCTTACCGCCAAAAATAACCGACCATTTGCAGAAAACCCCTTCATCGTTGCCCAGGTTATAGATGAGCAGGTAAGAACCGCCCGGCTGAAAGGCCTCCAGATCTTCCCCTTCAAGGCCGGCCATCAGGTTATGATATAATACCGGGTTTTGGCGGACAGCATAGACACCGACTTTATCCAATGGATCCGGTTCAAAATAAATACAATCACCGCCACCAAAGATATTGGGATATGCAGGACACTGTAAAAAACGATTAACCAGCAGCCCGCCATCAGGCCCGGTAGCCAAGCCTGAATCGGCAAAAATAGGAGACGGCCGCACGCCAACTGCAGGAAAAATAATATCAGCAGGGTGACTGGTCCCATCTTCCAGGTGGATTATGCCTTGGTCGATATTTTTGACATAGTTGCCTTCCAGCACCTTTACACCCCTCTTTGTCAACGATGCCAAGGCCAGTTTTCTAATTTTTGCAGGCTTGCCGACCATTATTTCTCTACCTGTGTAAATGGATATATGCGGTTGGTGGAGTGCCTGGCGCTGACCAAGTTGCTGCACATTCCCGGCAATCTCTATTGAAGAAGGTCCTCCACCGATAATGGCGATGTTAAGAGCTCGCTCTTTACTCAGGGAAAGGATCTTTTCCTGTGCCCGGAAAAGGCTTTCAATGGGTTTGGCTGTAAAAATTTCCGGGCTATCTGCGTGTATGATGTCACGTGGAACAGAGGAACCTGCATTGCATGAGAGGACATCATATCCAACCTCCTCGTCCGAATTGTCAAGCCGAACCACCTGTTTTTCAGGATCAATAGAAACCACTTTATCTTTAACAAAAGTGCCGCCCTGACTTTCCACTACCTTGCGAGTGGCAAAACGAATGTCATCGGGGTGATAGGTTCCTCCCAACATTCCTGGTCCCATGCCCGAGTAGTAGTGATGGGTTGAGGGCTGAATAACGGTGACGTCATACCCCTTGTCTACAATCGTGCGGATATTGGCTAGGGTGACCATGTGGGCGTGGCCGCCGCCTATGAGCACTAGTCTTCTTTTTGCCATTTTTTCACCTCATGCCATTGCGTCGAGATATTGAGTCAATTTATTTATGTGGGTGCGTTCCTCATTGGCGATATGCCGCAGAATCGAACTGACGTCTTCCTGATCAGCTTTGTCTGCAGCCCGCTGATAGAGATCCAGCGCCTGTGCTTCTATGGATATGGCGAGGGAAAGAATATCCAGTTTTGACTCAAGGTCAGGACTAAAACGTTCCAGGTATTGTGCTGTCGTCAACCCGCCTTCCATGGCTGGTTGTACCTTTTCTTTTTCAAATGTATCTTCAGGCATGCTTGTGCCGGTCACTTGATCGTAGAGTTTCAACAGTTGTTTTTGATGCAGCAGTTCAATATCGGCAAGCATTTGGAACAATTCTTTCGCTTCCTTGTCATCGACATTTTGCTGCATATCGAGATAGAATTCCCGTAAACCCTGCTCCAGGCCATAGCCGACAATGATTGTTTGTTCGGCGCTCTCCGCGCCGTCAAAGAGCTCCAGGCCAAGCTCTGGAGGGCCAACGGCTACCTCGCTGTTCCATGCCTTAATGCCACCACTCAGATTGTAAATTCGTGTAAAGCCTTTACCTGCCATCATCTGCGCAGCTACCCGGCTGCGACCACCAATGGCTCAGTACACCACCACCGGTTTGTTGGGGTCAAGTTCCCCTAATCTTTTATCCAACTCTCCCATGGGAATGAGGTGAGAGGCTGGAATATGGCCTGCCATATATTCCTTAGGCTGACGAACATCCAGAAAGGTGACATTATCGGCCCCTTCGTCTAGGACCAGTTTTTTGGCCTGATTGGCGTCAATTGAAGTGACCGGAGTAAAAAATTGTTTCCATAACATAGCAAACCTCCTCGATTCAGGTGGATGAGCACTGTTTAACCCGGATCTATTATCAGTGCAGATGGCCTTGGGTGAACATTGTGAACATTTATAATTCCATCTACTTGTCCTCAACATGTTGAAATTGTTTGCAATGGAACAAATTGACACAATGGTTTATCCGAAAATCCGGGTTAAGTGTTGGGAAGAGAGACAATCGTTCTGCCGTGAGAGAAGATCGGCTGTCGCTTCGTACTTAAAAGGACGGACATTCGCACAGATTTTATGTGCCGGTGTGCGTCCGCTCTCTGCCTCTAACATTTGGTTATTATTTAAAAGTATTACATACGACACATTCTATCGTTAATGGAGGAATAGCCGTCTGTCAAGGTCGAGATTGTTTCGTTTTTTATATGTGGGAGGAGCAAGGGTGGTAATGGATTTTGTCGTGTTATCGAAGAGGTGTCACATTGGGGTAGGGCACGGGTTTGATTGGCCTGCTTTTGATTTCCCTTGTAGCAAAGTCTCGGTAGGGCTAAGACGCGAACCGGCGCAAATTCCAGGTAGTGATTGCTTGGAATGGGTGAACAGAATTCAAGTGTCTGTGACACTCCAGAATAAGAGCAGCAACACATTTGAGAAAAAAGTCAAGAAACGGCTGGGAGATTATTTTGTGGAAATGTTATGTATGTTGCTTAAAATGGTGAGAAAATTTAAATAACTACTTCTCCTTTGCAGGAAAAGGTGATTTTTTTTTCGTGAGAGAATTCGCCCCGCGCACAGTCTTTTTTCCACCGCAGAGAGAGTGCATCCTGCGCCGGCGGTATTTTCGCCAAAATAACCAACTTCTTTTTTATAGCTATGGATATAACCGAACTAAGCGAATTGTTTTACGAGCTGGTAGCACCGAGCATACCCAGTGAGATGGATGTAGAAGAAAGCCTTCAGCCGCTTGTAGGTGAAAAGGAAAATATTGTAAACGATATTTTACAGCAGGTTCCTGCTCTTTGGTCTGTTTCTTACTCCTTGTGCTTTGCGTATTTGGCAAACGTGCATAAAGCGATACCTTACATCACGTCGGACAATCTCGATACATGGGTAAAAGAAATGCTGGGGCAGTATGAGGAAAAAGGTTTGCATTTTGTTCTGGCCCGTATAGAAACAGTGCGATTTTCCAGTGCTCGACTGCATGGTAAACAAGGGCTGCGGCTCGATGATGTGCACGGACGTTTGCAACTGTATCTTAATGGGCTTGCTGGTAGAGAACTACCCCTTATTGCCTCCGGCACAACCTATACAGACACTCATTCTATTTTCGTGCCCTGGGAATTGGATTTGCTCGAGGATGACAATGATGCTTTTCTTCTCTACAAGTTTATAGTTTCTTATCAGTGGGCATCCCTACAGGTAGGCACCTTGAATATCAGCGGCTACTCAAATACACCGGCAAAAACTATCCATCCACTGCAGGATTTTTTCACATCCGGTTCAGATCCACTGACCCTTATGCAGCTGTATCATTTTTTTGAAATGGTACGGACCCTTGCTTTTCTGCGCCGAGAATTGCCGGGGCTCATGAAAGCATTTACCTGTATTGCTTCTCAGTTGCGACGCGATCTACCTGATACTGTTAACACAACAGACCTTATCCCCTATCTACAAAAAAGGCTGCTTGGTGGAGTTGGATTCGATGAAGTGCATTCACGCCTTATGCAGCGTATTGGCCACTGGGTAGAGCAATGTGAAGGCAAGTCGGCTGTACGTACAACCAGTCAACGTGCCGCAAGGGATATCGCTGTGCTTGTGGCTGCTGAAGATGAGCTCTATTCAATTGATGGAGATCCCCTTGTTTTTCAAGGGGAGTTGCGTCTTAAAGAGGTAATGGCAGCCATACAAAAACAACGAAAAATACAGCAGCAACAGTTTATTGAAACATTCTCTTCCTATCTGGCTGATTCTTTAGAATACGATGTAGCGAATGAGGATGGTGCGGAAGAAAGCACTGCCGGCAATTCTGCTGGTGTGGAACAGGAAGCTGTTCTGAAAACAGAGCCGCAAGAACAGAATCAAGCTGGAAAACCTGTGTATATTGTTGTCGGAGATCAAGAGGTCGAACTTACTGAAGAGCTTAGCGAACTCACCGAGGAAATTATTAATGACCTGGGGCATCTTCCTCTCAATTACGTGAATAGCGCAGTCATGGAAGCCGACCAGAACAGGGGCATGCCTCGTAAAAGGGGTGATGAAACCGTATCGGCAGGTGTGCAATTTAAATATGATGAGTGGGATTATCGTCGCAAGGGGTATCGCAAAGACTGGTGCATTGTTAATGAAAAGCCTGTTCCCCAGGTACAGTCCTCCTTTGTTGAGGCAACCTTAAGTCGGTATCAGTATCAGATAGCAATGCTGAAAAGACAGTTTGAGATGTTGAAAACTGCAAACAGATATGTCTATCGGCAAAAGGAAGGAGATGATATCGATTTTGATGCTGTAGTGGAATCAATAGCGGACGCAAAGGCTGGTTGTAGCCCCTCTGATAATCTGTTTATTCGTCTGCTACCCGATAGCCGTGATATCGCGGTTTTATTTTTGGTGGACATGTCCAGTTCCACCGAAGGCTGGGTTGGTCGCTCTATAAAGGAAGCGCTTATATTAATAAGTGAGGCCATGGAGATGCTCAATGACAGGTATGGGATCTATGGCTTTTCCGGGAGATGTCGTCTAGGCTGTGAGATCTTCCCTGTTAAGGCTCTGGATGAAAAGTACAGCCCTGAAATAAGGCAGCGTATAGCTGGTATCTCACCGAAGGAATACACACGCATGGGGCCTGCCATCAGGCATATGTCATCATTGTTTGAGGAAGTTGATACTACCTTACGCTTACTGGTTGTACTTTCCGACGGCAAGCCACAGGACTATGATGATTATAAGGGTGACTATGCCATTGAGGATACGCGGCACGCGTTGTTTGAAGCACAGGCTGCCGGTATTCATCCATTTTGCATTACCATTGATGAACAGGCGCAATCGTATATTAGCCATATGTATGGAACTGCAAACTATATTTTTGTGGATAACCTGAAGAAGCTACCGATGCTTATGCCGGAAATTTATCGAACCTTGACCACTTGAATTTGAGGTGTGATAATGGCGAACTGTCTGTTATCAAGAGAGGGGTATGCTTGTGGCCAGGGCCTCTCTTATTTTGGTGGCGAGCTCACTTTTAGAAAATGGTTTCTGCAGCAAAAAAACGTCGTTGTCCAATACACCCCTGTTAATAATAACACTGGATGGATAACCGGACATGAACAGCACGTTGAGAGCAGGATTATTTTGCTGTAACCTCTTTGCCAGGTCACGTCCATTCAGTTCCGGCATGATCACGTCGGTAAGCAGCAGGTCAATCGGTTCGGCATGGCTTTCGACGATACTAATGGCTTCCATGGGCGAGTCTGTGGCTATAACGTGGTAACCGAGTTGTCTGAGCATTCTCTTGGTTAGATTGAGTATCGCAGCTTCGTCTTCCACCAGCAGCACGGTTTCGTTATTGCCCCTGGATGTTTCCACGGTGCTTTTTGCAAGAGTCTCAACGGGCTGACCGTTGGCCCTGGGCAGGTATATCTCAAAGGTGGTACCAATACCCAGATCACTGTTAACATTAATAAACCCATTGTTTTGCTTGACAATGCCATACACTGTTGCCAGACCGAGTCCGGTCCCTTTGCCGCTATCCTTGGTGCTGAAAAATGGTTCAAAGAGATGGTCTAAAATTGATGCCTCCATTCCCTCACCGTCATCGCTTAATGAGAGGCGAACGAATTCACCGGGAAAGAATCCCTGGTGCTGGGAACAAAAGTGGTCGTCAAATTTCGTGTTTGCCGTTGCGATAATGATTTTTCCCATCCCGTTCATAGCGTCTTTGGCATTAACGCAAAGATTAGCCAGAATCTGGTCAATTTGAGTCGGATCGATCTTTATCTGCCATATTTCCTCTCCCGGGCACCAGGCGAGTTTAATATCCTCACCGATCAGAGGGTTGACCATTTTGAGCATGCTTTGCACCGCCTCATTGATATTGAGTATTTTGGGCGCAATGGTTTGGCAGCGGGCAAAGGCTAAAAGTTGGCGGGTAAGTTCCTTGGAGCGATTTGCTGCACTCTCAATTTTCTTGATATAGTGATATAAAGGGTTGTCGGCCGGCGTTTTTTCCAGGACCATTTCCGAATAGCCGATAATGACGCTGAGCATGTTGTTATAGTCGTGAGCAACCCCACCTGCCAACCTGCCGACTGCTTCCATTTTTTGACTTTGCAGCAACTGCCGTTCCATTTCCTGCCGATGCTTCTCCGCTACATCCAGCCGCGTAGTCATATTGTTAAATTCGTCAACCAGAGTAGACAGGGTGCTGGTTGGCATTGCTTCGATTCTGTGCGAGAAATCTCCATCGGATATTTGTCGAAAGGCCTCCTGAAGTCGTTGTGTGGCTGCCTCTTCCACAGCTACCTTGGGGAGGCCTGAAAAGAGAATCCAATCGACACCTGGCACATGACTGTAACTGTATACCCAGTTCGTGCCGGCAGAGTTTGTTATTTGCAATACACCTGCTTGTTTTACGATAAGCTCTGCCAAGTTCAGATCTTGCCACTGTTTCCCGAGATCTGACAATGGATGCAGAAAAACGGTCCCCTCTGTTTTGTCGATTTCGGCATCTAGCTTTTCGTGCAATAACAGCATCCCTTGCTTGTTCACAATAAACTGCTTTTGCTGGGGAAAAGGTTTTGCAGAGGCAAAATCTTGGTAGATGTAGCGGATAGGCAAATCAATGCTCCACAAGCCGATAAAGCTGTCGCCCTGCCAGACAGGGATAGAAACGGAAAGAATTATACCTTCGCCGGCATAATCGACAGTGGGAGTTGTCCAGCGGATCAAGCGTTTGGGATTATTCTGCGGACATACGGAAAGGTAGGTGTGGTATGTGGTCCAGTCGAAATCAAAGGGAATTGCGGTGCATTGATCAATGAATGGATACTGAAGCGAGGTGTTTGCGGCATCTTGGTAATAGATCCAGCCAACATTTCCCAAGCGATCGTGGATATGCTTGAGATGGTTCCCAATATTTCGGTGGGTGTGTATATGGCGCCGTACGGTTGGGTCGCTTTTGAGTTGTTTTCCCCAGGAAATGCTGAAGGCCTCCTTTGGGGCGGTGCCTTGTCTAAACGATGACAGCAATGGTTTGCTTTGGAAAAAACCGTTTTCGTCAACAGCAAACCCCTCCTGTTGCAACCACTCGTCGATCTGTTTGTCTGAGGCAGTGTCTAAACTCATACAGAGTAGGGTGGTGCGTTGAAGTTCCTCCAATGCATTGTATAATCTATCAATGTGCTGGGAAAGGATGGCGCGGTATCTCTCCTGTTGCCAGCTTAAAGCTTCTATTTCATGCATAACTAGATCTCTGTAAAAAAGGTAAAAAAATAGAGTGAGATGGTTGTATCTTTTATTCCTGCTGCCTTTGTTTACAGGTGATGTCGACGTAACGTCTTATTTTCAAATATCGATTGAAATGAAGAGTAACGAACAGCAAAGCGTTCAACTGCTGCAGTTAGGGTTGGAGATTTGCAGTACACCTAATTGTTGACCTACCATTAAGCGCTTTGCAATTCGCAGGTTCATGAGGTAATACCCAAAACAAGTGATTGGCCGAGTGAGGGCCTGGGCCAGTCACAGCATTGTAGGCGTCGGTTGTATTTATCATGAGTGCCTCCTTTTCGGAGAGAGAAGGGGACGGATTAATAGCAATTGATGCTATTTCGGCAATGGATTTTTCAACATTTCAAGCCGATTTTTTATTACCGCATTTACTACAACATAAGAAGGTATGGCCTTATTGTCATTGTCTGCGTTGTATTTCCAGCTTGATCCATTTGAAAGAATTGCATAATGAACAATGCCGGAGGCCGCTATGTGTTGTTGAGCAACCAGGAGCTTTGTAAAAAAAATTTAGGGTGAGTCTGGCTATTATGACAATTGTGCCAACTACAATCAGGCCGAGAAAAATTCCGAACGTTACCATGTGCTCTTTCCAACCTAATGTTAGTTTAGCATAAAATTACAACCGGAGGCAAGGTCTCTGCCTTGTTTTCGATCTCAAAGAGTAGTGTAGGGAGGTTGAAATGAAAAGAGTTCTGGACCAGGAACGCCAGCGAAAGGTGCCCTGTTAAGATTACCGAGTAAAAATGTTTGAGCATACAGAATCTCCTTTTACCTGGAAGGGCGAATACGATAAAAGGGCGATTGGGTAGGCAAGAAAGAGGATGGTGAGAAAGTAAAGCTCCTCCTGAAGAATGCATCCCAGGGGAGCCTATCAATCTTATTTCAGCAAAGTCAAAGCCATATCACAGAAAAGTTCGACCCCTGTTAAGAGCACGTTTTCATCAAAATCAAATTTGCTGTTATGGAGAGGGGAGCATCCGGGGTGCCCGGTTCCGAGCAAAATAAAACACCCTTTGGTTTTTTCCAGATAGAAGGACATGTCTTCTCCACCCATGGTGGAGTCGGGAATGGTAACCTTATTTTCTCCTACCACCCTGGCTGCGCATTCCCCTGCGAGTGCCGCCATCTCTGTATCGTTGAATGTCGGGGGATAGCCTGTTTTGTAATCCAGGGTATATTCTGCCCCCATGGATTCGCATACACCTTTGATGATCTTTTCTATTCTTTTCGGCCATGAGACCCAGACGTCCCGGTCAAAGGTTCGGGTGGTCCCTTTAAGGTTCACCGTATCCGGAATGATATTGTAACTGTTTCCCCCATGTATACTGCCAATGGTGACGACAGTTGGGCTGATTGGGCTCATTTGGCGACTGGTTATGCGCTGGAGGGCATTGATTACCTGGGCGGCAGTGTCGACCGGGTCAATACAGAAGTGTGGCATGGCTCCATGACCACCTTTTCCGGTTATGGTCAGATCAAAAAAATCCATGGCCGCCATCAATGGCCCCTCTTTAACTCCGATCATACCCTTTTCTAAAGCAGGCCAGAGATGAGCACCCAGAGCATAATCTACATGGGGATTTTCGAGGACTCCAGCATCAATCATGGGTTTTGCTCCGCCAGGACCTTCTTCTGCAGGCTGGAACAAGAACTTAATCCGGCCGTTAAACCTTTCTTTTATGGTATTGAGAACCAGGGCCGTACCGAGAACCATGGCCATGTGCCCGTCGTGTCCACAAGCATGCATCTTACCCTGATGAGTGGAAGCCCAAGGTAAGCCTGTTTCTTCAGTCACAGCCAGGCCGTCCATATCCGCTCGGATCATGAGGGTCTTGCCTGTTTCGGTCTTTGGCCCATGACCTTTCATCAGGCCCGTGAGGCCATATTGGGCGATGCCTGTCTCCAGCTCAAGACCCAGTTTTTTGAGTTGCTCCTCCACAAACGTGCTGGTCTTGCGCTCGGTGAACGCAGTTTCTGGAATACGGTGCAATGTATGCCGGTAGTCGAAAATTGTTGATTTGTGTTGTTCAACAATAGATTTTAGTGCATTCATATTTCTTTTCCGTGTTATTCTTCAGCAGTGCACACCAGCGCACGATCGGGCAGGAAAACACTGCGTCATTCAAATTATCCAGCCGGCTTGCATGCATCTGAAGCTCTACTGAACAAATTACAAATCGGGGGGAAGGTGAGGTCGTTTATTATTGGCTGAATCGTTATTTTTTCGATAACTTTCTTTATTGATACACTGGATGGATGTTCTCTGCAAATAATCCGTTTTTGTTGTTTAAAGAGTGGGTTGAGGCCTGCCGGTACTTCGATTTGGGGTGGCCTGTCTTCCATGGGTTGAACAGAAATGATGATATCAATTTGGTATCAAACAATATTTGGGTGACAACGATTCATATCTTTATCTAACAAAGTTGGTCCCATGAAACATCGGGGTGGCTGGGCATAAATGAACAGAGGACATTTGAGAGTTTCCCGGGGCAAAATAGAAACGGGCTGTCAGTCTGTTTTTGTAACCGGCTTTCAAGTGAAAAAGAATGTGGTGCTGGTGTTACCATAGAGTTTATGATAACTTTCTAAATTAGCTTATTGCTGTTCCCTTCTTTGTTGCGAGACTATGAAAAGTCAAGAAAAGCAAGAATAGTATGTCCTAGCTGTTTAGTCCGCTGTACACGTTGCCCCCTTTCTCTTTTTCAGCTGTGCAGGAGTAGCTTTACTATGTCATTTCAGCTCCATCGGGGAATCCCCGGTTCATCTCTGCGAATAGTACTGATCGTACCGTACGTAACACTTGTTGTTCTGCTAGCTACAGTGCTTGGAATTTTATCCTATCGGACTGGCAGTGACGCTGTGTTGCTGGTTTCCAATCACTTACTTGAAGAGACTGCCAGCCGTATCAGTCTGGCCGTGGATAGGCATGTTGTTGGTTCAGTGGCGACACTCAAAGCGGCTTTCCCTGAGAAGATGGTTGCACCGGATTCAATCGAGCAGGATCTTGAAAATATCAAAACCCGTTTCTGGATAGCCACTTCGTTGCATACTGATCCCAATAACTATGTTTATTATGGATCAACCAGTGGCCAGGCTTTTGGTCTTTACCGTCACTCTGAAGAACGAGCTGAATTGCGGATTAAGTTTAAACCGGAAGAGCATCGAACCATATATTTTTTTGAAGGATTGAACGGGAAACCCGTTCTTAGCCACAAGGAAGAGAAATTATTCGACCCAAGAGTCCGTCCTTGGTTTCAGGTTGCCGAAACCAGTGATATCGATATCTGGACTTCCGTATATATTGATTTCGGAACAAATGATCTGGTCGCTACCAGGGCACGTCGGGTCCTGGATGAATTCGGAAATCTCAAGGGGGTGGTGGCTACGGATATGCCGTTGCGAGCCCTGAATACGTTTGTTAGTTCGTTGGATATTTCCAAGAATGGTATTGCCTTTATCATTGAGCCTAACGGAGACCTTATAGCCTCCTCTTGCAGCCCAAATATAAGGAGTCTTAAAGATGGGAAGATGAGGAGATTGAATGCAGCGGAAAGTGAAAACCAGATGCTGGTTGAGGTGTACAAACAAGTTGAAAAGCGCCGTGCGGGAAACACAAACAAGGTGCAGATAGATCCTTTCTATTTTTATAATAAAGAGGGCGCAAAAGTCCATGTAGCCTATTCCAGATTTCAGGATCAATCGGGCTTGATCTGGATCAATATTGTGGCAATACCTGACCAGGATTTCATGGGGGGCATTAGTCATAATGTCCGGCGTACAATTTTCCTGGCTGCTTTGGCTACGCTTTTTGTCGTACTCATAGGACTTTCTATTCTCAATTGGGTTACACGGGATCTCAAAAAATTATCTTTTGCTGCCAATCAGGTTGGGAGCGGTTCACTCGAACATCCCATCAATATCAGGCGTAGTGATGAAATAGGTGAGCTGGCTCAAAGCTTTCAAGCTATGCAGCAGCGATTGCAGACGGATCATCTGACAAGACTTCCAAATCGATACGCCTATGAACAAGCGCTCGGAGAAGCGATATGCCGTATTGAATCATCACCGATTGAGAAATTCGCAGTTATGTTTATCGATGTGAACGATTTCAAGAAGATTAATGATAAACATGGACACGAAATTGGTGACAATGTACTGATTGAGTTGGCGCTTCGGCTGCGTACCCAAGTGCGCAAGGAGGATATGGTTGCCCGATTTGCAGGTGATGAGTTTGTTGTTCTTTTTTACGATATCGATTCACGCGACGATCTCAAAGTCATTTACAATAAAATAGCTACTGCACTCTCCGAACCTATGCATATGGGAAGTGGTTCCATCAATTTATATGGCGCAGCCATCGGTGTAGCCTATTGTCCTGAAGATGGAACCACAGCAAAAGAGTTGCTGATAAAAGCCGACCACGAGATGTATGCCCATAAAGATCAATTGAAACAAATGAAAAATGATCCGAGCCTCTAGCTTTTGTATGCAATCACATCCGTGATTGCCAACAAAACGAGAAAAAATCTGGGAGGAACTACTTGCATAGAGAGCGGCAAGGCAGACTCAATTGAGTGGATTAATTCGTTTAGATACGTCAATGTTCTTTATATGCAAGGCTCATGGGGTGTCTCTCTTGGAGAGATCGTGTCCATTCGCTCTCAATAGTTTGATCAAAAATACCTTTATTCGTTAAGGCGGTCAGTTGTCAAAATGGTTGACCGAGCCTACAGCCATGCCCACCATGGAAAATATTGAAGCCATCTCTGCAAGGGGGCATAGTCTGTTTATAGGCATAGGGGCAGGTTTTGGTCGCTTGTTGATTGAGCGAGTAATTCGGCAACCGGTTTTTTGGGGATACCGTAGGGGCTCTGTTGGGTAAAAGTAGATTGCGGAAAGAGAGGATTTGATCCAGAAAAATTATTTTTTTAGTATTTAAAAAGCAAAGCCCATTTTAGTGCCTTAGACGAGCGGTGGTGCTAAATAAGGGGTATGAGATGTTATTTTTCTTGAATGGGATCATGAAGCCATTTTCTTCCCGCAACAATATAGAGCGATACAGAGAAAAGAATAAAATATCCAAACATCTCTACATTCTTTGTTTTAAGTACAAAGGAGATGGCAACAATAATTGTTGCGCTGGTGAGAAAGAATAACGGTTTGGGGATATGTTTGAGGATGACTCGTGCAAAGTGGGCAAAACGAATGTGACTGATCATTAACCCCACTGTACCGGCCGCTATTATCCATAGCAAAATAGGCTCTGCAACCAAAGCTGCACCAAGAACTATTAATGCACCTGCCGGACTTGGTAATCCATTGAAAACGCCTTCAGGAATATCTGTCCGTTTTTTATCAACAGTAACAAAGCGAACGAGCCGATAAGCAACTCCGACAAAAAATAAAGTGGCAAAAAGCCATGCCAGATTCCCACCTGATTGAACAATGACATAGGCTGGTGCAAGACCAAAACTAACAAAATCAGCAATGTCATCCAAGTAGGGTCCATACTTGGTTCCACCATGTTTTTCCGCCATGCGTCCATCAAAAAGATCAAAAAGCTGACCTAGGATTATAACAAAAATAGCCCAGGCAAAGAACTTGTTATGAGTCAGAATCAGGCTGGTTACACCACAGAAAAAGTTAAGGGTAGACAGTATATCAGCATATAAGCGATTGGGGATAAATTTAAAAACCACCGAGGCAGCAGCAAGAATAATGCAGGCTATAAGTACCTCATCGCCTATATTAACAACAAAAAGCCCTGAACTCTTTTCTAATAATGAACAAAAAATCATCAAGGTAAAGCAGATGATGGCTTTGATTTTTCCGAAATTATTAGCTGCTACTGAACACTTCATGTATGAGAGAATGTGTCTGGCTAAAAATTGGCCAAAGAGTTCTATGGCTACAAGTGTCCAGACAAGTTTGATTGACAGAATCCCGGCATAGGCAAAGCCAAGCAATGGTGGCAGGTATGTCAGTTTGTCGCACATGGGGTCAAGCCATTCTCCCCATGTGGTTGAGAGGTTACACACCCTGGCCACTGTCCCATCAACACCATCGAGTATTGCGGCAAAGGTGAAAATAATTATTGCAATAGCCTGAAATCCTGCAAAAAAATAGAGAACATAAGCTACTAGAGCAATCGCTGTGCGCCAGTAGCAAATTGCATTTGGATGCATTAGCCAGAGATTAGCGTGGATAAAATGCTGCATGGACTGTTTGTGGACTGCTCTGGCAAACCAGTAATAAAAGGCAGCCCCAAGTGCGGCAGCAAAAGCAATTAAAAGTAATCGTTCCATGTTATACTCGAAAACGGGTAAGTTCTATCAAAAGGTACGGTTTAAAAAGAGAAAAGTAACTTCAGTTGATGGCCTGTAATTTCGCCTTAATCTCGATCAGTAACTGTGCCGCAATGCTCCTGATCGTGCGCAGAAAAAACAACAGATTCCGCAGGGTGCGGCCGAATAGTGACTGAAATATCATTTTCTGAATGCTTGTTTACCATTAAATTGGAGTTTAGTCCATGGGCAGAGAGCGTATTTAGAGCGGTTGGATATCTTTCATCGATAAGGTGTAAATAATAAAAAAAAGCCCGTTGCAACCAGCTGCAACGGGCTTTTACAAGGTAAAAGAAGTAAGAGTATTATTCAGCTATCGGGTGTAATTCCACCCTTCTGTTTTTTGCACGTCCTTCGGCTGTTGCATTGTCTGCAATAGGATCAGCCATGCCATAGCCCTTTGCAACAAGTCGCTCTGCATCGATTTCTTTTTCAACAAGGTAATCGACTACAGCCTGTGCACGGAGGTTTGAAACCTGCAGGTTTCTCTCCTCATTACCGACCGAGTCTGTGTACCCTGCAACTTCAAGTTGCATTGCTGGGAATTTAAGGAGTGCTGCCGCAACCATGTCCAGGTTTTCCTTGGATGCTGGTGTCAGGTCGGCAGTTCCGGTTTTGAATGTAACGCCGCTAAGGATGATTTTTTGGGTCGGCTCGCATCCCAGTTCGTTAACAACGCTTCCCTCTGCAGAATCGTTACACAGGTCTGCGCGGTCAACAATTCCGTCTTTGTCGCTGTCAGGCTCACATCCGGTATCATCAACTTTTACACCAGCAGGAGTGTCTGGACATGCATCAGTCGCATCCATTACACCATCCTGATCGGTATCAGTACTTTGCTTGGCGAGTTGGTTACGTTCGTCTTTGAGGACGTCGAGTTCTTTTTGCAGTGCTTCTGCTTGCGCCTGAAGCTGAGCAGCAGCTTCACTGCTGGCAGCTAGTTGCTGTTGCAACATGCTGTTAGATTCTTCCAGGTCTGCAACAGTCTTTTCTGCTGCTACGAGTTCTTCGCTTTTACCTTTGGCTGCTGCGAGTTGCTTTTCTAGAGCAGCAATAGTCTCTTGGCTCGTAGCCTGTTCTTGAGCAAGTTGCTCGGCAGTGGCGCTTTTTTCGTTGACAGCAGTTGTCAGGGTAGCAATCTCGGCAAGAGAAGATTGCAGTTTAGAACTGACTGATGCAAATTTATTATCGCTTGCAGCAAGAGATTTGGATACCTCTTGGATGTTTCCTTGCAGGGTAGATGCTTCTGCCTCTAAGGAGGCTACCTTCTTCTCTGCAGCTATTTTAGCAGCGTCTGTCTGTTCAACCTTTGCGGTAAGTTCAGCGATCTGTTTGTCAAGTTGTTCAACTTTTGCAGCCTCTTCCTGCAATCCATTTATCTGCTCTTGTGCGTCAGTTAAGGCATCATTTTTTTCCTGGACTGTAGCTGTAAGCGTTTCAACCTGTCCTGCTTTGGCCTGGGCCGTGGTGAGTTGTTCTGTCAAAGCTACCTGTTGCTCTTTGGCTGTGGCAAGTTCCCCAGCTAAGCCGGTAGCCTGTTCCTGAGCAGCGGCGAGTTCTTCTGTCAATGAGGCCTGTTGTTCTTTGGCTGTGGCAAGTTCTCCCGCCAAGCCAGTAGCCTGTTCCTGAGCAGCTGTAAGTTCTTCTGTTAAGGATGCCTGCTGTTCCTGAGCTGCAGTCAGCTCCTGATTTACGGTAGAGAGTTGCGCTGTTTGCTGTTCCAAAGAAGTAGTAAGCTCACTGTTTTTTGCCTGGCTTTCTTCAAACTGCACTTTCAATGCAGTGAGTTCTCCCGCCAAGCCGGTAGCCTGTTCCTTAGCAGCTGTAAGTTCTTCTGTTAAGGATGCCTGCTGTTCCTGAGCTGCAGTCAGCTCCTGATTTACGGTAGAGAGTTGCGCTGTTTGCTGTTCCAAAGAAGTAGTAAGCTCACTGTTTTTTGCCTGGCTTTCTTCAAACTGCACTTTCAATGCAGTGAGTTCTCCCGCCAAGCCGGTAGCCTGTTCCTGAGCAGCTGTAAGTTCTTCTGTTAAGGATGCCTGCTGTTCCTGAGCTGTAGTCAGCTCCTGATTTACGGTAGAGAGTTGCGCTGTTTGCTGTTCCAAAGAAGTAGTAAGCTCACTGTTTTTTGCCTGGCTTTCTTCAAGCTGCACTTTCAATGCAGTGAGTTCTTCTACCTGTGCAGAGAGTTCAGCGAGAGTCGCATCTTTAGCGGCAATGGATTCTGCATGAAGAGCTGCAGCATTTTCCAATTCTTCAATCAATGCCGGAAGAGGGGTTAAGGTCTCAATTTGCGCGTTAGCTTCAGCAAGAGCCACCTCTTTTTCTTCCAGCGTCGCTTGCAGTGTTTGATTCTGTATCTGCAACTCCTCGACTTGAGTCTGGGTTTCCGCCGCAAATGCCTCTTTTTCTGCCTCCAGTGCAGCAATAGCAGTAGTTGCTTCTTCTACCTGTAGTTTCAATCCATCTACAGCTTGCTGGTCGGCAAGCATGCTGTCTATTTGGCCGGCGAGCGTAAGATTTTCTTCTTTGAGGGCAGTAAAATTACTGGTCATTTCTTGAAGCTGTGTTTCAAGTTCCTCAGACGCTGTTGTTTGTATTGCCAGTTGTTCCTGAAGTGATGCAACAGTTTCGTTGACACTGTTCAATTTGTCCTGGCTTTCCGTTACTGCGGCTTCGGCCAGCACAATGGCTGATTCAAGTTCGACTATTTTGCTCTGTGCTTCTGTCTCGGCAAGAGTTATTGCTGATTCAAGTTCGGCAATTTTGTCTTGCGCTTCTTTATTGTCTTGTGCTGCTTGTTCAATTTCGGCTTGAGCTACGCTGTTTGCATCAGAGAGTGCAGCAATTTTATCAATACCTTCCTGACGCTTAGCTTCTGTCTGTTTCAGGAGTTCGATAGAGGCTGTAAACTCTTCATTTTTGAGCGCAAGATCAGACTCTAATGCAGCGACTTTTTCCAGCAGGCTGGAGACTTGAGCAGCCTGCTCACTATTGGCCAGTACCAGTGCATCAAATTCTTGCGTCTTGCTGCGCAGAGCCTGCTGCAGGGATTCACCTTCATTGACTGCTGCTGTAAGAGCTGCTTGTTTTTCATCGATGAAAGTTTGCAGGCTCGCTATCTGTTCTTCAAAAGGAAGAAGGGATTGTTCTTTTTCCTGACCAAAGCGAAACATGGCTTCTGCCCTAAGATCGGCTTTTTTCAGGTTGTTACGGGTGATTGCAAGTTGGGACGTAGCATCGGTTAATTTAGCTTTAAGCCGTCCTATTTCGGTGGTCTGTGCCTGAATCTGGTCTTGAAGCTGAGCAAGCTGATCTTCATTTTCCTGGACGATTTTGTCGGATTTGGTGTTTGTTAGCTCTGCATCAACCAGGGCTGCTTTAAGTTGTTGGATGGCAGTGCTTGATGCTTCATATTTTTTCTTAAGCTCGTTGTTTTTTTCAGCAAGGGCTACTATTCGCTCATTGGCTACGCTAACGGCCTTTTCGTTTTCCTGTAGCGCAAGTTGAGCAGCAACCAGTTCTTCAGCGGTTGCCTTATTTTTCTCCAGTTCTGCACTGAGTGACTGTTTACCTTTGCGCAAAGCGCTGATGGCAGCATTGGCTTGTTCGGTTTGCTTGAGCAACTCTCGGTATTTATTGGCCACAATTTCCTGCGCTTCAAGCAACTCAAGAATCTGCTTTTCTTTCTGAGCAAGTTCATCACTGAGCTTCTGTTGACTGGCTACAACAGCCATATCTGCCTGCTGTTCTGCCGGTTTAGCTGCAACCTGCTCAGGAGCAGGTTGCGGCTGTTTATCTTCAGCCTCTGCTTCAATTACCGGTTGGGCCTGATCATGCGCGATGGGCTCATCATGGGCAGTAAGGGAAGCTGGAGCAGTCTCTTCCGAGTCTTGATCCGATGTCGGGGCTACATCAGTATGATGTTGGTCTGTGAGCTGCGCATGCTGCTCTACAGGGGTTGCGGCATGTTCGCTTGAGAGGGGGTTGTTTCTTTTCAGCTCGCCGTGGTATTTGGCGACCATGACGTAAACAACAATACCAACTACTGTCAGGATAATCGTACGTGTTTTCATAGGCCTTTTCAGTTACGGGTTTGTTTCAGTTAATACAAAAGGTGATCAACATGGTTTAAGAATAAGCGTTGTCAAGGGCGGCAGGGTAAGAGTTAATGAGTTATCCAGGCTGTGGCAAGCCTCAGGAGATGAATGTAATTCCTGAGGATTGGATACATCACTACCATTATATATGCCTAAATCGGAATTGATGAGTTCCGAATAACGTCCTGGCTTTGGTACGCCTATTTTGTACTGTGTGCGAACAACAGGAGTAAAATTACAGATAATAATGAGAAAGTCATCAGGATTTTTTGCAAATCGGACAAAAGATAACACTGAGTTGTCTGAATCGTTAGCGTCAATCCATGAAAAACCTGTCCAATCAAAATCCTGTTCATGCAACGCAGGCTCACTTTGATAGACCAGGTTAAGGTCCCTCATGAATCTATGGACACCGGCATGCTGAGGAGCTTCCAGAGCCTTCCATTCTATCCCCGTGTCGTAGTTCCATTCCTGGCGTTGTCCAAATTCACCACCCATAAAAAGTAATTTTTTACCAGGGTATCCCCACATAAATCCATAATAAGCTCGGAGTCCAGCAAATTGCTGCCAGTCATCACCCGGCATTTTTGCGAGCAGCGAACTTTTACCGTGAACCACTTCATCATGACTGAGTGGCAAAATAAAATTTTCATGAAAGGCATAGAGCATACCAAACGTCATTCGGTTGTGATGGTATTTTCTGTAAAGAGGATCGGTGGCCATGTATTCGAGCGTGTCATGCATCCAGCCCATGTTCCACTTGAGGCTAAAACCAAGTCCACCAAGGTACGTAGGGCGAGATACCATGGGCCAGGAAGTCGATTCTTCTGCAATAGTCAATATACCTGGGAATACCCCATGAACAACTTCATTGGTTTTTTTAAGGAAATGAATAGCCTCGAGATTTTCTCTGCCCCCGTATTCATTGGGTATCCATTGACCATCATCACGCGAATAATCCAGGTAAAGCATGGAAGCCACGGCATCTACGCGGAGTCCGTCGATGTGATATTTATCAAGCCAGAAAATGGCGTTGGAGATGAGAAAAGAGCGAACTTCATTTCGACTGTAATTAAAAATCAAGGTCCCCCAGTCCTGGTGTTCACCTTGAAAAGGATGCTGGTGTGAATAAAGATGAGTTCCGTCAAAAAAATTGAGCCCTGATCCATCTTTGGGGAAATGGGCGGGAACCCAATCAAGGATGACCCCCAGTCCGGCCTGATGACATTGATCCACCAAAAACATGAAATCTTCTGGAGCTCCGAAGCGAGACGTTGGAGCGAAAAAACCAAGCACTTGATATCCCCAGGATCCATCGTACGGATATTCGGCAATGGGAAGAATTTCAAGGTGAGTAAAACCTAGATCTTTAACATAGGGAATGAGTTGTGCAGCTAGTTCGCGATATGTCAGAAATCTGTTGCCGTATTTCTCGTCGCTAGGTTTGCGCCATGAACCTAGCTGAACTTCATAAATGGAAATAGGCCTATCTAAATTTTGTGTCTGTTTTCTTGATTGCATCCAGTGGGTATCCTGCCACTGGTATTTATCAAGATTAACCACTACCGAACCGGTCTTGGGGCGTTCTTCCATCGCAAACCCGTAGGGATCTGCTTTATCAAAAGTTTGAAGATCCTGGGTGGTTATGTGAAATTTATAAACGGTATATTCACTTAAGCCGGGTATAAATAAACTCCATATTCCGGAGTCAGAAGGGTGCATTATATGGAATGAGCTGTCCCAGTTGTTAAAATCTCCGATAACAGCAACGCGTTTGGCATTGGGAGCCCATACGGCGAAAACAACACCATGTTCATCCTCAGTAGTTATGAGGTGGGCACCCAGTTTTTCGTAGACTTTTTCGTGGGTACCTTCACCTATCAGGTGTGTATCAAAATGCGTGAGCCATTTGCGAGGTACTGGTTTGCCGACAGGGTATGTTGTGCTCATTGTTGCAGGCGCCTAGCCTTGGAGAAAAGTGAATAGTTAATACCTGGATCTATTTTAGAGTGTATGACAACTAACCATATGCATTAAAAGAATGTCAACGTACTACCATTTTGTTTTCAAATCGTCCATCATGATTAACCCGTGTTGAAAAATATTAAAAGAAGGTAACTGGTCAAAGCACCCCACGGAGTCTCCCGTAGGTCGCTTACCTCTTCGGACGGTCACGATCTCCAGCATAGATAGGCTGCCGGAGTTTTATGCTCGCTTGCGAAAAATCGAGCCGGCCCAAATATGAAGCGCCTGCAACCAGTTGTAGATTTTGATTAAATCAGTTGGTTATCATCCTCAGTGAGTATTTACAAAAGAAGAACATAACTGTTAAGCAAGGATCAACCCGAATTTCTCCAGAGCATTTTGTTATTCCAGGAAAAAATAGTGATTTCATAACTATGCTATTAAAATCAATCAGATTTAAAATTAACAAAATGCTTACCAACGGTCAGTTTATGCGATACCATCTTCTGCAATATTTTGGTAGTAAAAGGTAAATGAAGATTCCGATAGCCTCCCATGATTCATTGTCAAAAATTTTGAAGCCGGCATCGCCTGCACTGATCAGTACTCCTGGCTAAAAGCTGTCAATCTGCTCCGAAATGTCACTGTTCAGCAGTGCTCCATATGTTTACAAGCCTACCTATTAGCTCTGCAGCGGTATACTGGGTAGGCAGATCGTAGAGAGTTGGGGTGATGCGGAATAGTTACAGAAGAACATGAGTCGATTGGTTGCCAGAACCAAACTTTTATTCTTTACCAGGTGCAACAGGTAAAATGAATTTTACAAGAGGTAAAAAAAAGGTCGAGCCATACAGATAGCACGTGTGCGAAATGTGCAATCGTACGCCTGGTTGTTTGTTTGGTTGTTTGTGCCTGTCAATTATTCTGCGGTCAAAGAGGGGTGGAGGAGAGAGAGATAGAACGTAAGAGATATTAAGCAGGAAAAACTGACTGGCTTTGCACAATTTGCATATATTCTTTTTGGACTGTGGGGATCTGAGGGAGTCCATATTTTTATGAATTAATTGTTTTTTCTTGACAGAATGGCGGAGTGAAGTTAATGAATAGCGGTTCATTTTTATTCTTTTTTAGTCCAACAATTGGAGCTGGTTACAGCTCAAGCGGCTGAAAATTACTAATCAGAGTTGAGAGGTTGAAGCGATGACAACTGAACTGGTTCTCTCGGCAATTGCTCTCATAGGGATTGCCGTATTTATCCCGCTTTTCATGGTCGCAATGACTGTGTTGGGGCCACGTGCTAAAGGCGAGATGAAGAACGATCCGTATGAAAGCGGTATCAAGCGTATGATCGGACTTGCTGAACAAAAGTTCAGCGTCAAGTTTTATCTACTAGCGATTCTTTTTCTCCTGTTCGACATAGAAGCAGTGTTCATGTATCCGTGGGCCGTCAGCGTTCGTGAACTTGGTTGGTTTGGGTTTACTGAAATGCTGGTCTTTATGGTGCTGCTCCTGACAGGGCTTATCTACATCTTAAAGAAAGGGGTGCTCAATTGGCGTTAGGATTAGAAGCAAAACTGGGCGATTCGGTACTGACAACACAACTTGATGTAGTTGTCAACTGGGGCCGACAGTATTCACTATGGCCTATGGTTTTTGGAACAGCCTGTTGCGCCATCGAGTTTATGAGTGCTGCAGCCAGTCAGCATGATATTTCAAGGTGGGGAGCGGAGGTTGTTCGTTTCTCACCACGACAGGCTGACCTGATGCTTGTCTGTGGAACTATCAGTTATAAGCAGGCTCCAATTCTGAAAAGAATTTACGAACAGATGCCTGAACCCAAGTGGGTAGTGGCAATGGGTGCATGTGCCAGTTCCGGTGGTGTCTATGACAACTACTGTACTGTGCAGGGAATTGATGAGATTATTCCCGTCGACGTGTACATCTCCGGTTGCCCTCCACGGCCAGAGGCGGTTCTTGATGCTCTTATGAAGATTCAGGACCAAATCAAAGGTGAAAGCGTATTGGAAGATCGCCATAAAGATTTTAAAGGGATTCTCGACTGATATGAATACGAAGGCACTCGAACTCATTCAGGGGGCTTTTCCAGAGGTTCCTTGTGAAACTAGCATCGATTCGGTAGTCCTTACAGTACAGCCAGATGAGCTGGAAAAAACATTAACCAAGCTGAAAAAAGATCCGACTTTGGACTTTGGTCTGCTGCTTGATGTTACTGCAATAGATTATTTGGATTATCCGCAAAAATCAAACATTCGGTTTTACGTGGTGTACACCATAAGAAACTGGAAAGAAAATTTGGTTGTACAGGTTCGTATACCTGTTAATGATCCTGAGGTTGGCATACCTACAGCCAGTCACATATGGGATTCCGCCAACTGGGGTGAGCGTGAAACCTATGACCAGTACGGCATTAATTTTCAGGGGCACCCTGATTTGCGCCGAATTCTCAATCACTGGCAGTTTGAAGGGCACCCATTGAGAAAAGACTATAAGATAGACGCCCGCCAGGTCTGTTATGAATCTGATAGTCTGGAAAAAGAAATTAAGGCGCGCCTTGCCACAAAAGGTATTGATGAATTGACCCTTAAGGATATCAATACCGAAATTATGTTTCTTAATATCGGACCTTCGCATCCCGCAACGCATGGTGCCATCCGTATTCTTTCGGCGCTTGACGGTGAGACAGTTGTCGCCAATGTTAATGAAATTGGTTATCTCCACCGCGGTTTTGAAAAAACAGCTGAAGACAGAACCTATAATCAGATTATTCCCCTTACAGACCGGCTTAATTATTGTTCATCACTGATGAACAATGTGGCATTTGTTAAGGCTGTTGAGTCATGGATGGGCATAGAAATAACTGAAAGAGCACAGTTCATGAGAGTTGTTCTTTCGGAATTTTACAGGGCTCTTGATCACTTGGTTTGTCTTGCTGCTCTTTTTGTCGATATGGGTGGTTTGACCAACTACTGGTATCTGTACAATGAAAAAGAAGCTGCCTATGATCTTATCAGCCGACTGTGCGGAGCACGATTGACCAGTTCCTTTACTCGAGTTGGCGGAATGTATCGTGATTTCTACGAAGGCTGGGAAATCGATATGGAAAACCAGCTCAAAGCTATTGAAAAGGGTGTTGCTGACTCCTTGACCTTGGTAGCTAAGAATCGTATCGTCCACGATCGTTCGCAAAACATCTGCTGTATTTCTCCTGAAACTGCTCTTTCTTATGGCTTTACCGGTCCTAATCTTAGGGCATCAGGTGTACCTTTCGACCTGCGTAAAGATAATCCGTATTATAATTACGAAGCTTTTGACTTTTCAATCCCCGTTGGAAGTAATGGCGATATATATGATCGTATAATGGTCCGGTTTGAAGAAATATTCCAAAGTATTTCCATCATTCGCCAAGCCATGAAAATGATCCCCGCAGGTCCTGTCAATATCCATGATAATAAAGTGACCCTACCTGCCAAAGATAAAGTCTATGACAATATCGAAGGTCTTGCCGGACACTTTAAACTGATATTTGAAGGTGTGAAAACCCCGGCTGGTGAATGGTACGACTCTTTTGAAGCTGCCAACGGTGAGCTTGGTTTTCATTTTGTGTCTGACGGCTCAGGAAAGCCCTATAAATGTAAGGTGCGTCCACCATGTTTTTATACCATGGGTGGATTCCATGAAATGGTTGAAGGTGAAATGATTGCCGATGCGGTTATCAATCTGAGTAGCATCAATATTATCGGTGGAGAGTTGGACAGATGAGCGATAGATCACAATTAATTGAAACTGGGACGCCGTTTCAGTTCGACGCAGAGCGAGATGCGGAATTTGAAAGGCTCGTCAAGCGCTATCCAACTCGTGAATCAATGATACTTCCTGCCCTCTGGTTGACGCAGGAACAGGAAGGATGGATAAGCGCTGAAGCCATTGGTTATATTGCCGACAGGATTGGTACCTTTGCCAGTAAAGTCTTTGAGGTAGCAACGTTTTATACAATGTATAACCTCCACCCTGTTGGTGAATATCATATCTGTGTCTGTAGAACACTCTCCTGCTACCTTCTTGGGAAGCAGCAGATAGTTGACTATCTTTATCAGGAACTTGGGATCAAACCAGGTGATGTTAGTAAGGATGGGAAATTCAGCCTCGAAGAAGTTGAATGTCTTGGCCATTGCGGAACCGCTCCTGTGGTACAGGTCAACGGTGAGTTCCACGAAGATATGGACGTGGAAAAAATGAAGGCACTTTTGGCCACCCTGAAATAGGAGAGGACTGTCATGGAAGTAAAACTACTCAGTGCCAGATTCGACGTAGAAAATTGTAATAAAATTGAGGTGGCACTTAAGAATGGAGCCTATTCGGTACTGGATAAAGCATTCAGTATGGAACCCGGAGAGGTGACAGACGAGGTCAAAAATAGCGGTCTCCGAGGCCGTGGTGGTGCTGGTTTTCCTACAGGTTTGAAATGGACATTTTTGCCTAAACAAACAGAAAAGCCAGTTTATCTTGCCGTCAACTCCGATGAATCCGAACCTGGGACCTTTAAAGATCGCTATATTCTGGTTCGTGACCCGCATATGTTGATCGAAGGTATTATCATTTCCTGTTATGCCATTGGCAGTCATGACGCCTACATCTATATTCGTGGAGAGTATACTACTCAGGTAAAGGTGCTTCAGGCTGCGATTGATGAGGCATATGAGGCCGGTTATCTTGGCGACAAAGTTGCAGGCAACGATTACCGGGTTGATGTTACTGTGCATCGTGGGGCAGGTGCCTATATATGTGGTGAAGAAACAGCGCTCCTTGAATCCATTGAAGGGAAAAAAGGACAGCCAAGAAGTAAACCACCATTTCCTGCCGTTGAGGGACTTTATGGATGCCCAACTATTATCAATAATGTGCAGAGTATAGCCTCTGTTCCTTATATAGTATCTAACGGTGCTGATGCATACAAGGCTTATGGCACCGAAAAAAGCCCGGGGACCCACCTTTTCGGTATATCAGGGCTGGTGGAAAAGCCAGGCATGTATGAATTGCCCCTTGGGTTACCGATTCTTGAGGTGATTGAAAAGGTTGCCGGCGGAGTGAAGGGCGGCAAAAAACTCAAGGGCGTTATTCCCGGAGGTAGTTCAACACCGGTACTGCTCCCTGAAGAGTTGGAAACGGTCACCATGGACTATGAATCAATGGCTGAACATAAAACCATGTTCGGTTCCGGTGGCATGGTTGTACTCGATGAAGACGTCGATGTTGTGAAATTGGTGAAAAATTTAATTGATTTTTATCACCATGAGAGCTGTGGTCAATGTACACCCTGCCGTGAAGGACTTGGCTGGATGCTTAAGATAGTTAAAAAGATCATTAACGGTGATGGTACTCTTGATGATGTTAACTTACTTAGAGAACTCTGTGACAATATCGAAATGAAAACTGTATGCGTGCTTTCGGCAGCATGTACCATGCCTGTGCGGGCCTTTCTAGACAAGTTCCGGCATGAATTCGAAGCCTATGTTCAATGAAGTTTTCAATGTCAAAGCAAAGTAATAGGGATAGGTAAAGAACCATGGCAGAAATGGTAAAACTGTCCGTAAATGGACAGGAAGTTGAAGTCGAGGCAGGGAAAAACCTGATCGACGCTGTTGGTGCCGTCGGCATAGAAATCCCCCATCTATGCTATCATCCTGCTCTTGGCGCAGACGGCAATTGTCGTATGTGTCTGGTAGGGATCGAAGACGGTAGACCTCCTTTGGTACCGGCATGCAAAACGCCCGCAGCTGAGGGAATGAAGGTACAACTGGATGCTGAACACATCAAAAAGATTCAGCACGATGTGATGGAGCTTGAGCTCATTAACCATCCAACAGATTGTCCGATCTGTGACCAGGCTGGTGAATGTGCCCTTCAGGATTATTACCAGAAATACGACGGTCAAGAGAGTCGTATGACCGTTCCACAAGTTCAAAAATCAAAAAAACTTGATTTTGGCTGTGGAGTTATCCATGATCAGGAACGTTGTATCCTTTGTGCACGCTGTGTTCGTTTCACCCGCCAAATTACAAAAACAGGTGAACTCGGCATCGTTAACAGAACAGATGATGCTAGAGTTACTACTTTTCCAGGCCGTCCATTAAACAATAGGTATGCGCTGAATGTTGTAGATCTTTGTCCTGTTGGTGCTATGACCAGCAGTGATTTCCGTTTTAAGCAACGGGTATGGTTCCTGACTAGAGATAAGGGGATTTGCCACGGTTGCAGTAAGGGTTGCAACATCTTTATCGATCATCATAAGGAAAAGTATAAAGACGATATTATCTATCGATACCGACCATTTGTGAACGAGCAGGTCAATGGCTACTTCATGTGTGATGAAGGCAGGATGACCTACAAGAAAGAAAATCAGGATAGGTTGCTTGTTGCCAAGGCTAATAACGCTGAATCGATTATAAGTAGTGCAGTTGATTCACTGAAAAATGCTATTTCCAGTTCCAATAAACCGGTTTTTCTTGTTTCTCCGAACTGCTCTCTGGAGCAAATGTACGCCATTAAAAAACTTGGTGAGGCAAAAGGCGCCACGGTTAGCGGCTTTAGTGATGGTTATATCCTAGAGGGTGATGGCGATGACTTCCTCATCCAGGATGATAAGGCCGCCAACAGAGCCGGGCTTGAATTGTTGGGAGTTGATACCACCAAGGAAGCTTTTGAATCAGCGATGAAAGAAGCGGACCTCCTTGTTAACTTCAACAATGATCTTGCAAAGAGCTATGATGCAGCGGCGCTTGATGAACTCATAGGTGATTGTAAGTTTGCTATGGTCGCAACAACACAGGATGCTCTTACAGAGAAAGCAGAAATTGCTATACCGGCAGCGTCTTACTCCGAGTACAGCGGTAGCGTTATCAATACAGACAACATCCTGCAGATGTTTAACAAGGCGGTCGTTAAAAACGAGCCCTTTGATGATATAGTGAACATTGTCAGCCGAATTGGTGGAGACGTAAATGAAAACTCCGCAGCTTGGGCTGGAATGAAGGCGAGTGTTCCCGCACTCAAGGATGTTGAACCTGAACAAATCCCTGAGCAGGGATTGGCACTTAATAGTTAAAGAGGGCTCTAATGACGCTGCAGGATATACTTCTAATTATCATACGAGTAGCTATAGGAGCATTTGTACCGCTCTGTTTTGTAGCTGTCTCTGTGTGGATGGAACGGCGAGGCGCTTCTTTTATCCAGGACCGATCTGGACCTAACCGCGCTAATATTCTTGGTTTCCGTGCTGGTGGACTTATCCAGAACCTTGCGGATGCTGTAAAATTATTTTTCAAAGAAGACGTAATTCCGGCACATATCAAACATAAATTTTATTTTGTACTTGCACCTATTATTGTTTGTGTGACCGCTCTTGTTTCTTTTGCCGTAGTGCCTTTTGCAGATACTCTGGTGCTGGGGGACAAAGAATACCTTATGCAAGCTATCCCAACGGACCTTGGTATACTTTGGTTTCTTGCCATTGCAAGTTTTGCTGTGTACGGAATCATCCTTGCCGGTTGGTCTTCGCATAACAAATACGGTATGCTTGGTGGTCTTCGTTCTGCTGCCCAGGTAATCAGCTATGAAATTCCAATGGGACTAGCCATCATCAGTTTGCTCGTGGTGTATGGGACAGTAAGCCTGAATGAAATGGCTCAATTTCAGGGTCAGCTCTTGTTTGGTTTTATACCGATGTGGGGCGTCATTCTCCAACCAATAGGGGTAGTCATTTTTATGGTTGCTGCCTTTGCCGAAGCAAATCGAACACCTTTTGACCTTGCTGAAGGTGAGAGTGAAATCGTAGCTGGTTATCATGTTGAGTATAGTGGGTTGAAATTCACTATCTTTTTCATGGGTGAGTATGTGGCTATGTTCGCTTCGAGCGCTATCATTGTCACGCTATACTTCGGCGGATATCAAATTCCCTGGTTTAACACAGCTACCCTTCTGAAATATGCCGTACCAGTAACATTGCTATTGATGATCGCTACCCCGATTATAGCCAAATTTGTTGCTGCCTGGATTCGTAAAAACAATGTCAGTCATTACGAACGGGAAAATGATCCTCGGGTAAGGGAAGCTAATGTATATATCAAGATTGTATGGGGAGCGGTGATCCTGTTGGAGGCCATTTTCTTTCTCTATCTTGTTTTTGCATCAGGCGGAGCAGCTGACAATATTCTTGTTGCTTGTCTCCAGATCTGTACTTTCCTCGCAAAAACCACCTTTATGTTGTTCGTTTATGTCTGGGTGCGATGGACGTTGCCACGTTTTCGTTATGATCAGTTACAGAAGTTGGGATGGAATGTACTGTTGCCGCTCTCTCTTCTGAATATTTTTGTAACCAGCGCTATCGTCGTTGCGTTGAGCTAATAGGGAGTAGCCATGAGCATTAAAGTTAAAACCATAGTGCGTTACGGCAGGAGCTGGCAGGAACGGCTCTATCTCATAGAGGTTTTTAAGGGTATGGCCTGCACATTCCGGCATTTCATAACCAACTTCCTTGATAATTCCAAACTATATGTAAGGCATTATCCAGAAGTGAAACCTGAGATCACACCGCGCTGGAGAGGACGTCACAGGTTGACTACTCACGAAGACGGCACGATTAAGTGTGTTGCTTGTTACATGTGCCAGACGAACTGTCCTGCCCAGTGCATCCAGATCGAAGCTGGTGAGCGAACTGACGGTCGAACTGAAAAAGTTCCGCTCAAGTTCGATATTGATCTTTTGGAATGTATATACTGCGGATATTGCGTAGAAGCCTGCCCAATGGACGCAATTAGAATGGATACAGGTATTTTCTCGGTCACAGCTACTAACCGTGAAGAGATGAAAATGACTATTGACCAACTTCGCTCGACCCCTGGTGCATTTAGCGAAGAAGAGTACAAGAAAGGAGGCGCTTGATATCATGTTTGCCGATGGGCTTTTCATTCTTTTTACGGTAATTGCTGTAACAGGAGCAGCAGGGTTGGTCTTATTTAAGCATCCAATGAATGGAGCAATGAGTTTTATCGTAACACTCATTGCCATGGCAGGGCTTTATGCGCTGCTGTCTGCAAAATTAATTTTTGCCATCCAACTCATTGTTTATGCTGGTGCGATCATGTCATTGATCCTCTTCATTATAATGTTCCTGAATATTCAGGAAGAAGATTTACCTGTTGAAGAGGGCAGGTTTAAATATCTGATTGGCGGTGCGATTATCGTAGCTCCGATCGGGTTATTCCTGACCAGAGTTATTAAAAGTTTTCCAGGTGCTGAAACAACTATCACTGTTGAAGGATTTGGCGGAATTAAAGAAGTAGGGCTTATTCTTTTTCGAGAGTGGCTGCTACCCTTTGAGATCGTTTCTATCCTTCTACTTGTGTCCCTTGTCGGTGCCGTTGTGCTTGCAGGAAAAAGGAGGATGGTCAAATGATTCAGAGTTATCTCACTGTGAGTATCCTGCTCTTTTGTATCGGAATTGTCGGTGTCATATCTCGCAGGAATGTTTTTACCGTATTCATGTCTATTGAGCTTATGCTGAATGCAGCTAACCTCGCTTTTGTTACCTTTTCCAGGTTGCATGAAACTATGGATGGTCACGTTCTCGCACTGATAGTAATGGCTGTAGCTGCTGCCGAAGCGGCTCTTGCACTTGCTGTCGTTATTCTGCTGCATAAGCATAAAGGCCAGTTGGATACCAATGTATTCAGCCTGTTAAAAGGGTGATTTCATGGAACATAATGTAACATTTCTCGGATACATTCCGCTTCTCCCGCTGATAGGTGCAGCTGTTCTCGGCTTCTTTCACATCGGGACTTGCAATCGTAAACCATTAAACGAAAAATTTTACGGGCTGGTAGCCTGCATTGGTCCTTTGCTTGCGTTTGTCCTCGCTTTACGAGTATTTCTCACACTCAAAGGCATGCCGGAAGAGGCTCGCTACCTTAGCCAGAAAGCATTTACCTGGTTCCAGGTTGGCGACCTGGATATTACAATGGGATTTCTGGCTGATCCGCTTAGCTCGCTGATGCTGGTATTTGTAACGCTTATCGGTTCATTGATCCACATTTACTCCATTGGTTATATGGAAGGGGACAAAAATATAGGTAAGTTTTTTGCCTACCTTAACCTTTTCCTTGGCAGTATGTTGATCCTTGTTCTTGGTGACAACCCTGTCGTGATGTTCGTTGGCTGGGAAGGGGTTGGCCTCTGCTCCTACCTGCTGATCAGTTATTACTCCGAAGGTACTGACAACGTACTTGCAGGAAATAAGGCGTTTATTGTCAACCGTATCGGTGACCTTGGGTTTGTGCTTGGGATGGCCTTCCTTTTCTGGGCAATCGGTGCTGGTGGTTTTGACTATTTTTCACTCAAAGCTAATGCACATAGCCTTACTCCCGGAATAGCCTTAGCTGTCTGTTTACTCCTTTTCGTAGGAGCTACCGGTAAATCTGCACAGATTCCACTGTATGTGTGGCTGCCTGACGCTATGGCTGGTCCTACTCCTGTATCTGCGCTCATCCATGCTGCAACCATGGTTACGGCTGGTGTATACATGGTTGCTAGATTTAGCTTCCTTTATGCGCACGTACCTGTCGCCGGTGAAATTGTAGCTTGGGTCGGTATTATTACTGCACTCGTTGCCGCAATTTTCGGTATGTTTCAGGATGATATTAAAAAAGTACTGGCTTACTCAACCGTCAGCCAGTTAGGCTACATGTTTGCCGGTGTAGGTGTAGCCGCCTACTCTGCTGGTATTTTTCATGTTTTTACCCACGCATTTTTCAAAGCGCTTCTTTTTCTAGGTGCTGGTGCAGTCATCTACGCCATGCATCACGAGCAAAACATTTGGAAAATGGGTGGTTTGAAAAACAAGATGCCCAAAACCTATATAACCATGGTGATTGGGGCACTTGCTCTTGCCGGATGCCCGCCTTTTGCAGGCTTTTTCAGTAAGGATGAAATTTTATATTCCGCTCTTGCCACAGGTCATGTGGGAATATGGGCTGTCGGAGTTCTTGTAGCAGGTATGACAGCCTATTACACCTTCCGTATGATCTTTGTCGTTTTTCACGGTGAACCCCGTGACCAAGAAGCATACGATCATTGTCATGAGGCCCCCGCTGTGATGACGGTTCCACTTATTATTCTTGCTGTGGGTGCTTTACTTGCTGGCTTCTTAAACCTGCCTGCCATTTTCGGAGGTCATCAACAAGTTACACACTGGTTGGCTCCTAGTTTGGTAGAACATCACCCGCATGCAAGTCTGTTTGTCGAGATTCTTGCAATAGGTGCCAGTGTTGCTGCTTTTGTAATCGGTATCCGCATTGCCTACAAACGTTTCGCTGTTGGTGCTGAAGAACCAGTATTCTCAGGTTTTAGCAAATTTGCCTACCATAAATTTTATATTGACGAACTGTATGACGGAATTTTTGTTCAGCCATACAAAAAGATTGGTAATGCTATTCGTAAGACTATTGAACCATCGGTTACTGATGCACCTGTAACGCTCGTTTCTAAGCTGTACATGGTAATAGGGACTGCATTCAAAGTCTTTCAGGTTGGATATGTTAGGGTATACGCCATTTACATGATCGTTGGGCTGAGCTTGATGAGCCTGTTACTGTCACAATCGCTGAACTAGGTAGGTGTAACAATGTTTGAACACGTTCTATCAGTAATGATATTCCTGCCGATAGTTGCAGGACTAATTCTGCTGCTTACGCCGGCTGGAAAAGGTCTAGCTCGATTAACCGGATTGGTAATCTCCTTTGCGAGTCTGATTCTCGGTCTAGACATTTTCTTTAAGTTTAAAGAACAGGCCGCCCTGCAGTTCGTTGAAAATGTGCCTTGGATCCCATCGTTTGGCATCAATTATCATTTAGGTCTTGACGGCATTAGCTTGTTTGTCCTCCTTGCAGGAGCCGTTCTTATGCCGATGGTATATCTTCTCTTTACCACGAAAGAGAAAGGGTATTACGCCAACCTTTTAATAGTACAAGGGGCCATGGCCGGTGCCTTATGTGCCGCCGATATGGTGTTGTTTTACATTTTCTGGGAAATTATGCTCCTTCCTATATTCTTCATGCTTGGTATGTATGGTGGAGAAAAAAGGATTAAAGCAACCTTAAAAATCACTATTTATACCATTGCCGGATCCCTGCTGATGCTGGCTTCAATTGTTTATGTTGGAGTTACCTATCACTCGCAGTTTGGTGAGTGGAATTTTGCGATCTCGCAGATGTCTCAACTCCAACTTGCAGGCCCTGTAGCTGTACTTGCTTTTTTCGGATTCATGATTGCTTTTGCAATCAAAATTCCTCTTTTTCCTTTTCATACCTGGTTGCCGGACGCATATACCGAAGCACCTACTGCCACGACATTTGTCTTGTCTGCTATTATGGCTAAAATTGGTGTCTACGCGGTTATACGTTTTGTTGTACCTGTGTTTGATGGTGAGTTTGCCCGCTTTGCCTTACTGCTTGCCTACTCTGGTGTGATTGGCATGATGTATTGTGGTATAACTGCCATTGCCCAAAAAGATGTGAAACGAATGTTGGCTTTTTCATCTGCATCGCATATGGGAGTCATTGCCCTTGGTGTTTTCTGTCTCAATGTTCAGGCATTGACCGGTAGTATATATCAAATCGTTGCCCATGCAACGAGTACCGGTGTCCTGTTCCTTTTTGTCGGTATACTTGAAGACAAAATGAAAACCCGTAAAATTGAAGATCTTGGCGGGATAGCGTATAAAGCTCCTGTTTTTGCCTTTTTCTTTGCGATTGCCATGCTCGCCTCTGTAGGCCTTCCTGGAACCTCCGGTTTTATTGGTGAATTCCTCATTATTTTAGGTGCTATCAAGTTTAATGTGTTGATAGGAGTTCTAGCCGGTACTACTCTTATTATTGGAGTTTGTTACATGTTGTGGATGTTTCAACGTGTATTTTATGAAACAACCAATGAGCGAACCGAAGGGTTCACTGATTTGAGCATTACAGAAGGACTCACCTTTTTACCCGTTATTGTTCTTATCGTTATCATGGGGCTTTACCCCCAACCCTTTCTCAGTAAAATTGAACCTGCCGCCCAGCAGCATATAGCTGCTTTAACCAAGGCAGACACAATACAAATAGCTCAAAGTACTCACGCCCAACCAGTAGAAGGGCATACAGTAGAAAAGAAGAATTAAGGCCAGGGGCTAATCATGACAAACGATTTTATGTTACTAATGCCGCTCATACTTATTACAGCGGGCGCCATTTCGTTAATGCTGGCGGCAGCATACGAAAAGGTCACTATCGAACAGGCTGCATTTGGTTGCATGGGGATTTTTGGTGTCGCTTTTCTCGTGCAGCTGTCTAACTGTATTACCGGAAACGTGGCCCCTTATGAAACCGTTTTTAACAACATGCTTGTTATAAGTAATTTCACCAGGGTCGCAGGACTTATTATTCTTGGGTGTGGGTTTTTCACTGCCATGAGTGCCCAGACTTATTTTAAACAGAACAATTTCTGTACCACTGAGTTTTACAGTCTTGTTACTTTTTCAGCGTGCGGCATGCTGTTGTTGACAATGGTTCAAGAACTTATCTCCGTATTTGTGGCACTTGAGATAATGTCACTCGCGATATATATTCTAGTCGGCTACGACCGAAAGAATAAAACCGCTGCAGAAGCTGTCATGAAGTACCTCATGCTTGGTGCTTTTGCTGGAGCCTTTTTTACAATGGGAGCTGCGCTCATATATGGTGGCGCGCATTCAACCCAGTTCTCCAGTATCGGTCAATTCGTTGCTGAAAAAGGTTTTTTTAATAATCCAGCACTGGTAGCAGGGTCTTTTTTTGTAATTGTGGCCTTTTTATTCAAAGCAGCTGCTTTTCCCTTCCACGCATGGGTTATTGATGTTTATGACGGTGCTTCCGCACCAATCACGGGGTATATGGCTACTGGGCTTAAGACAGCAATTTTTGCTGTATTCGCCAATTTTTTAGTAGCTGACGAAACTCTTCGCAGTAGCTGGGTTACTTACCTGTTTTACTTTTCCATATTCACCATGTTTGTTGGTAACCTCATCGCTATCGGTCAGGATACCTTGAAAAGAATGCTTGCTGCATCCGGTATTGTACATACCGGCTACCTGCTTATTGCGCTTGTAGCAGTGAGTGCTGAGAATTTTTCCGGTAATGTTATTCTCTACTACCTGGCGGCCTATGCAGTTGGTACACTTGGTATATTTGCTGCACTTTCTTACCTCGGTGGTGATGGTGAAAAGAGGCAAAGTTTTGATGACTTTAAAGGTCTAGCACGGGTTAGGCCATTTTCAGCAGCAGCTATTACCATATTCCTGCTTTCAATGGCTGGAATACCGCCAACAGCCGGTTTCATGGGCAAATTTTTCATCATTACCAGTGCCATTGATGCAGGACAGATCGCCTTAGCTGTTTTCGGTATTATCAGCAGTATTCTTTCAATGTGGTATTATCTGCGATTAGTAATTAATATGTACTTTCATGAAGCCACTGATAGCTTTGAAGATACCACATCCAATAGATATGCTCCGGTCGGCACCTTTATTTTAGCGGCCTGTGTATTTGTAATTGGTTTGTATCCGGTAATTATTTAAATTGCTCTCATCGAAAGCAAATACTTCGAAGCACTGCGCCTATCGCTGCTGATCGAAGTCTTATTCAAAAGGAGTATCGAACATGAAAGTTAAAGATATACTTAAGGCTAAGGGCACAGTCGTGCACACCATTAATCAGGATTCTACCCTGATGGCAGCGTCAGACAAGTTTTTCGCTGAAAGAATCGGTTCTCTGCTCGTAGTTGATGAAAATGATAATATTCAAGGAATCGTAGCTCCAAATGACATCTTGAAAGCCATTCAGGAAGGATGTACTGATGAAAATTGCGCCTTACAGAAAGTCAGTCGAGTGATGACCAAAGATATTATCGCTGCCTCAGAAGACGATGACATTGACTATATTCAGGCGATCATGACCGAAAATCGTATCCGTCACATCCCTATTATGGACAAGGATCAACTCAAAGGACTGGTATCCATTGGTGATGTTGTAAAAGCATTGATTAAAGATAAGGAAGTAGAGAACCATTACCTTAAGGATTATATTTCCGGTAAATATCCAGCATGATCTAAAAAGATTTCAGGCTGATTCATTGTGCAAGCAGTCTAAAATGCAAAGGGAAAGTTTCATAGGAAACTTTCCCTTTTTTCTTTATGGTGATTTCGTACAATACTCAGCCAGGTAATTCCCGCAATTTCAGCCGACTTATTATATTTGTCTTTTAAACCGGGAGACAGATCGAAGGCTAAGCCGTCTCCTCTTCAAAAAAGTAACTCAGCGGTTACCCTACTGGGGCTCCTATTAGTTGTCGCTTCTGCTTTAAAAGGTCCCGATCTCCTGCATAATAGGTGATCGGAGTCTTTCTTTACTTGCGAAAAATCGTATCCCCAAAATATGAGGAGCCTGTAAGCAGTGCAGGTTTTTGATATAATAGATCAAAGATTATCAACCAAGTGGGTTGTTACCAAAATAACATCAAAAAGCAGTGCCTTCCCTCTGTATGAAAAAACGATCAGCCTCCCCAGTTAAATCCATACGCCCTGGTTTTATGGAAAATAGATTTTTTCATGCTTTGGCTATTCTTTTTTGTAGGCCTGTTGCATAAGCTGTTGGTTTTTATTTTGTAGATCCCTATCATTTTGTGCGAGGCTTACGGATTTTTTACATAACTGCAAAGTTTGATCATAGTCACCACGCTCGTAGCTAACTATGGCAAGATCCAACCAGAGCCATCCATTGTAAGGATTTTTTCTAATCGCTCGTTCAAGTAGCGACTCGGCTAAATCAAAATCACCTGCGTTCAGTGCTTTTTTCGATTTTTTTACTAAAGACAAACTTGTATAGTTTTTGGCAGTAACTGAGTATGAAATTTCTTTTTGCGGAACAGCTTGTGGTACGCCTTGTTGCATGTCAGCGCAGCCTGTTACAAGTAGCGCAGTGAAAGCCATTAATATAAAAGAAATGTTGGTGGCAGGTAATTGCATCATCTGTTTTCAGTTGAATATTTGTAAGATTGAATCAAAAAGAGATTCAACACTGTCCTGTAGACTGTTTGATCCCTTACCCTTTTTTTGTGAAGGGGTGTGATTGGTATTTCCTTTACCTAACATGGGCAAATATAGAGATTGGTTTACTGAGTTGGTTGATGGTTTAACCTTGGGAGGTGTTATTTTTCGCCAATGGATGTTACTCGGCGTATCCGGTTCAACTTTGCTATACGGCAAGGTTTTAATAATGCTGCCCCAGGCATCCATGGCACCTGAAGCTCCTGTCAGTCCAGTGCTGGTGTTATCATCATATCCCAGCCATACTACACCTAGCATCTCTCCTGTAAAACCTGCAAACCAACTGTCGCGATACCCATCTGTGGTTCCTGTTTTACCCGCTACCCTTTGATATTCAGGGAAGTGGTTATGTAGCCCCTTACCGGTTCCAACTCTTACTGCTTCTTGCAATGCGAATTGAAGGAGAAACATTTCAGAAGTAGTAAAATGCTGTTCCACAGATAGGCGGTTCCTTTGGATAGGAACCTTTTCCTGATTTAATACTCCTCGAATAGCCCTTAGTGGTGTTTGAAAACCTGAAGCAGCAATTGATTGATACATTTGCATAACTTGTAGAGGAGAAAGTTCAATACTTCCCAGTAAAATGCTGGGATAAAGTTCGATGTTTTTGGTGACTCCCAACTTTTTCACTGTATCAACTACATTGGTTAAACCGACCTGTAGTCCAAGGTTAACAGTGGCAAGGTTTAATGAATAAGCTAAGCCTTGATAGAGCATGACATTGCCATGTTCTGTTTTATCGTAATTTTGTGGCTGCCAGCTCTTTCCCGAGGGATCTTCCAACGTGACGCTATGATCACTAATTATGGACGCTAGGCTGTAGCCTGAATTGAGTGCTGTGAGATACACTGCAGGTTTAATCAGTGAGCCGATTTGGCGTTGCGCATCAATTGCTCGGTTAAAATCTCCAATCCTAGGATGTATTCCCCCCATGAGTGAAACTACTTCACCAGTGTGGCGGTTACCTATAACGTACGCTCCTTGCAACCGTTTTTTCTTACTCTTGTTCTTTTCGGCTACCGTAGACTGGAACTGCGAGTGTGCTTTGGTGTGGATAACAGGATCCAAGGTGGAAAAAATTAATAACCCCTGGCTTGTTAAATCCTGTTTAGAATAGGACTGCCTGAGTCGCCGTTGTACAAAATCTATAAAAGAAACATAATTGGAACTCTGGCTGAGTGCATTTTTATTAATGGTTGGAAAACTATAATCTAAGGCTTGGCGGTACTGTTGCTCATCGATGATGTTATCATCAAATAAAATTTGTAAAACAATATTTTTCCGGGTTTGTGAGCGTTCAAGAAATTGTATTGGATTATAAATAGATGGTCCTTTTATAATGCCAACCAGCATTGAGGTTTCAGCGATATTAAGTTGAGTGAGTTTTTTGTGAAAGTAAAATTGACTTGCCAGTGCAAAACCATGGATTGCTCTTTTGCCTTTTTGGCCAAGAAAAATTTCATTGCAGTAGGCAGCGAGTATCTCCTCTTTGCCGTATTTTTGTTCAAGGATCAAGGCCATTATGGCCTCGTTTAACTTTCTGCGTAAGGTACGTTCATTGGATAAAAAATAATTTTTCACCAATTGTTGTGTGAGGGTAGAACCTCCTGCCACTGCTTTTCCAGCACGAAAGTTGAGATACAGTGCTCGTAAAATGCCTTTTGGATCTATGCCAATGTGGGAAAAAAAAGTTTTATCTTCTACAGCAAGCAGAGTGTCAATAAATTGTTGAGGGAGATCTTCGTATTTGAGGAGAATTCGGTCCTCTCCTGTTTCAGGTAAGAAGCTTCCTATAGTAATCGGATCTAAACGGCATTCATCTATCGGTTGTTGGGTTGTGATATCGTAGGTTTTTGCTATTGTATTTTTATCAAATTGAATAGCGCATTCTTTGCTGCCCTGGTTTCCATCCAAAAAATTGAATTCTCTTGTTTTCAGAAACACGAGATTGCCTTGAGTAGCGTATTCTCCTGCTGACAGGGGGGGATTTTTGTGCCGGTATCCTCCCTGGCGAAGTTCTGTAATGAGATCTGCTAAAGATATGTTTTTTCCTGGGTAGAGTTCAAGAGGTCGCGCAAATACCCTGGCTGGTATTTGCCAGCGGTCGTTATCAAAACGTCTGGTTATTTCTTTGTTTAGCGTGTTTACGCGATCATACAGTACTATTGCACTGATACCTGCAACTGCCGCGGTTATAGAAAAGAGGAGCGTCCAAATCGTTAATCTTTTTTTCATAGACAGCGTATAAAAAGGTGAAAATATTTAAAGAGTAAAAAGCGAAATTCGAAGAGTAGTCATATGCTACATTATGCAATTAAGCAAATAGACCGATGTCGATGTATCAGGGGAAAGAGGAGAAGTAGAGGTGGGGGGCTTGTTTACGTTTGACAGTAAAGATAAGATCAAGACGAGAGAGAGCTTATTTGATTCTTTTACCGAAAAAGGTGCACCAAAAAGGAATTGATGCTTCATTGGTGCACCGACAGTCGCTCTTTTACTTGTCTGCAGACAAAAAGGATACTGTTAAATTGCTAGAAAAGAAGGTCTGAGCCGAGAACGGAAACAAGCTCATCGGCTGCCCGCGTCGGAGCTTTTTTACCACTTTCGACAGCAGCGGTGATAGTGGGTAATACTTTTTTTATCTCTTCGTTGTTATAGAACCAATTTTCAAGTCCTTCTTTAACGAGAAACCACATCCAGGACATTGCCTGATCTTTACGTTTTTCATCAAGCTCACCAGTGGCTGACATAATTTTTTTATGTTGTTTTATGGTTTCCCAAGCCTCCTCAAGGCCTATTTCTTCTAGGGCACTGCAGGTCATTACTGGTGGAGACCAGTTAGGTGAAGATGGCGTTACCAAGTGGAGAGCTGTTTCATATTGTTTTTTTGCCAGTTTTGCTCGGGTGACATTGTCACCGTCTGCCTTGTTGACTACAATAGCATCTGCAACTTCAAGAACACCTTTTTTAATGCCCTGAAGTTCATCCCCGGCGCCTGAGATTTGCAAAACCATAAAAAAATCGACCATTGACGCAACGGTAGTCTCGGATTGACCGACACCTACTGTTTCAACAATGATTACATCAAAACCTGCGGCTTCGCACAGGAGCATGGTTTCACGAGTTTTTCGGGCGACCCCACCAAGACTACCGCCTGATGGTGAGGGGCGAATAAAAGCCATGTCATTGATGGCAAGTTTTTCCATTCTGGTTTTATCGCCTAGAATAGAACCTCCGCTTCGGGTACTGCTGGGATCGATTGCCAATACGGCAACACGATACCCAAGTCCGGTGAGCATGTTACCAAAACTTTCTATAAACGTGCTTTTTCCTGCACCTGGAACACCAGTAATACCCAGCCTGACTGCCTTACCTGTATGGGGCAGCAGTTCACTAATGACATTTCTGGCAATATCCTGATGAGTCTGCAGTGTACTCTCTATGAGTGTAATAGTACGTGCAAGCGTCAGGCGGTTATTATCGAGAACACCTTGAATAAAGTAGCTGGGATCTTTGTACATGATGGTACTCTCAGGGAAAAATTTTTGGAGGGAAGGCAGACGGGCAGGCTGGAGTCACTGCCCGTCTGTTGAATCAGTCGTTTATATACTGATTACTTGATGTATTGGGCTTCAAGCAGATCCATTACCTTACCAGCTGAAGTGGTAATAGGGGTACCTGGACCAAAAATAGCTTTACAGCCATTGTCGTAGAGGAAATCATAATCGCTAGGGGGGATAACACCACCGGCTACCACACCAATTTCTCCAGCACCCTGTGCTTTGAGTTTTTCAATGAGCTCAGGTACAAGGGTTTTATGGCCGGCTGCGAGACTGGAAGCGCCAACGATATGGACATCGTTTTCAATGGCCATCTTTGCAGCTTCGTCAGGTGTTTGGAACATTGGGCTGATATCTACATCAAATCCGAGATCAGCAAAAGAAGAGGCGACAACTTTAATACCCCTGTCATGTCCATCCTGTCCCATTTTGGTTACAAGTATACGTGGGCGACGACCGGTTTTTTCGAGGAAGTTTTCGGTACGCTTACGGAAGTCTTCAATAACAGTTGCACTCTCTGCGTCAGCTTCACTGTATTCTGAAGAATAGGCACCGGATACACACTGGGTTGTTGCAACATAACGTCCAAATACTTTTTCCATAGCGTCAGAAATTTCTCCAACTGTTGCCCTAGCTTTAGCGGCAGCAACTGCAAACTCAAGCAGGTTACCATTACCTTCAGCAGCTTTGGTAATTGCTTCAAGGCATGCTTGGGTTTCAGCTTCGTTACGGGTTGATTTAATCTCTTTAATACGTTCGATCTGCTCAATGCGGACAGAATCAGGCACTTCAAGGATATCGAAGTCAAGTTTTTCGTTTTCGAGGCGATACTTGTTAACACCAACAATAACGTCAGAGCCTTGGTCAATACGTGCCTGACGACGGGCAGCTGATTCTTCGATACGCATTTTCGGCATACCGGATTCGATGGCTTTAGACATTCCACCGATTTCTTCAATTTCGTCGAGGATTTCCTGAGCTTTCTCAACAATCTGGTTGGTCAGATACTCAATATAGTAGGAGCCACCAAGTGGATCAGCAACTTTACAGGTGTGAGTTTCTTCCTGAATGATGATCTGGGTGTTACGTGCAATACGTGCAGAGAAGTCTGTAGGCAGACAAACAGCTTCGTCGTAGGAGTTGGTATGCAGTGACTGGGTACCACCAAGGGTAGCAGACATCGCTTCCAGGGTTGTCCGAATAATGTTGTTGTATGGATCCTGTTCTGTCAAACTCCAACCAGATGTCTGGCAATGTGTACGGAGCATGGAAGACTTAGGATTCTTTGGATTAAACTGTTGCATGGATCGATGCCATAAGAAGCGAGCAGCTCTCAGCATCGCGATATCCATGAAGAAGTTCATGCCGATGCCGAAGAAGAAAGAAAGACGAGGTGCAAAGGTATCAATATCCATACCGGATGCAATAGCTGCACGAACGTATTCAATACCATCTGCGAGGGTAAAGGCAGTTTGAAGAACAGAGTCTGCTCCTGCTTCCATGATATGGTAACCACTGATACTGATGGTATTGTATCGCGGCATATTTTTAGAAGCAAACGCCATAATATCAGAAACAATCCTCATAGAAGGTGCAGGAGGATAGATATAGGTATTACGGGTCAGGTATTCTTTGAGAATATCGTTTTGAATGGTTCCGTTCAGTTGTTCCTGTTTTACTCCTGATTCTTCGGCTGCAGCAATCCACATACCGAGGATAGGAATAACAGCTCCGTTCATGGTCATGGAAACTGACATCTTATCAAGCGGGATGCCATCAAAGAGGATTTTCATATCTTCGATAGAGTCAATCGCAACACCTGCTTTACCAATATCACCGGCAACGCGTGGGTTGTCTGAGTCATAACCACGATGGGTTGCAAGGTCAAAGGCTACAGAGAGACCTTTCTGACCGGCTGCCAGGTTACGACGATAAAAAGCATTTGATTCCTTAGCAGTGGAGAATCCTGCGTACTGACGGATTGTCCAAGGACGTCCAGCATACATGGTTGCCATTGGTCCACGGGTATAGGGAGCCATACCAGGCAGGGAACCAACAGTATCCATTCCTTCTATATCTGCGGCAGTATAGAGGCATTTTACATCAATACCTTCAGGTGATTTCCAAGTCAGGGTATCAGGCGATTTGCCTTTCATCTGCTTGGTCGCCATTTCCACCCATTCGTTGTAATTAGGGTTTTGTGCCATGTCCTTACTCCTTGTTTGTGGGATGGTTCCCGTTAGTTAAAGCTTAAAACAAACTGATTTTTCTACGCTAAAAAGTTAATGTTTACTTTTCAGTTCAGAAAAAAAAGGGAAATTAAGCAAAAAGGAGCCTCTCATCTCGTTGCCGCGAGGTGAGAGGCTTTAATATTTTTAATCTCTTTGGCAAAGTTCTACCAGTATTCCACCAGTCGCCTTTGGGTGCAGGAATGCAATCTGTGCTCCACCAGCTCCAATACGAGGGGTTTGATCAATTAATTTAATTCCTTTTTCTTTCAGTTCATCAAGTGCTTCATTAATATCTGCTACACGGAATGCTACGTGTTGAAATCCAGCGCCCTTTTTTTCTATAAATTTAGCAACCGGTCCATCCGGAGATGTAGATTCAAGCAGTTCTACTTCACTTTCTCCTACAGGGAAAAATGCTGTTGTGACCTTTTGCTCTTCAACTGTTTCTGCCCCTTCCAACTCAAGTCCAAGCACATCTGACCAGAAGTTTTTTCCATCTTCAATGCTAGGAACCGCGATACCAAGGTGATCAATTTTTTCTATTTTCATGTTATTTCTCCCTGTTTTTACCTTCTACATACTTTATTGATGCAGAAAAATTTTTCCTTTTTAGAAGAATCACTTTCAAATAAGCATAATATTACTAAATATTTGAATGGATACTTCCGTGATATTTCACAAATAAAATAGAATATATCGGGTGGTACTACTACCAGGCTAAAGCAGTTTCACCTCTGAAAAGTACTTTGCAGGGTAGTTAAACCGGAAAAAGCAGTGCTACATTTGTTGTGCTGTTAAATTGATATTCTTATTTACTTTCTTTTTTGCTCGTTTTACAAATGCACCATTAGGGTCAATGTCTTCACGAATCATCCTTACTTCTTCTTCTGTTGGTGGTGCAAATTCACTTGCATCAGGCGCTACTAGCAGCTCAAAACCAGTTGCCGCTTGAACAGATTCAATTGTTTCACCCGGGAAATAGTGTATCAGACGCATTCTTTTTGATTCTTCTTCAAAATCAAAGATACCTTTTGTGCTGATGAGTCGATAAGGTCCTTTGCCCTGCAATCCTGCATCGAAACGAGCACCAGGAGATCCATCAAGGTGACCGGGACTGGTTACATATTGCAGTTTTTCAGTGAATTTACGTTTGTCATGGGGAACGATCAAAATAGTTCGTTCACAGGATGCAGCCATATCACTTGCTCCACCACTACCGGGTAGCCTTACTTTTGGCGTCTGGTATCCTGCAGGGAAGTCACCGATCATGGTAGAATTGAGATTACCATACTTATCAACTTCAGCACCACTAATAAAACCGAAATCAGCAAATCCTCGTTGAGTGAGTTCAAACGCAGCATTCAGGCCACCAACAAACGACGCTCCGGTAAATGTTTTTGAATCACCAACAGAAATTGGTAATCCGACATTTAACGGAGGACCGACCGCACCAGCTTCAAAAACCGGGATGAGGCCTGGAGCGTGGGTTTGTTTGGCCAGCAGTGAAGCGACCATAGGAAGGCCGGTTCCAACAAATACTATTTTATTATCTTCTAATACTTTAGCACCAGCCACAACGATTATTTCCTGAGCGGTGTAATCTTTAGAAGCTGTCATGTGATTCCTAGTCTATTATTTTAACAATAATTTTCGGTTAATTTCGATTTTCAGGCCAATCGTTCACAGTTGAAAGACTCTGCTTTCTGATCTGCTATCAATTTTTTAACCGGAAACTTCGCGATGAAATCTTCAAAAGTTTTTGTGTTGTAGATATATTCATCGTAATAGGTCTTTAAAGTATCAGGTGCACCACCTTTGCACATTTCAGTAGCTCCGGCGTGGAATGCACTAATATGATCACCATTAAAGTAATAGTGACGACGACACGCACCTGGGTATGCTCCAAATGGCACTTCAACAACTGCATCAACGGCCACAAATGGAATACCAACATCTTTCGGAGTTTGTGTGATCAGTTCATGGGAGACGAGTTGCTCACAGGTGACGATGGTATGCGCTGATGCCATGGCAATTTCAGCACAGGTTGCGTCAGTACCACGAATAATACAATTACCGTATTGGTCGGCTACCTGAACGTGAATAATTGCAACATCAGGATTGCTCGCCGGCAGGAGAGCAATTGGGCGACCGGTAAAAGGGCAATCTATAATTTTGGTTCTGCAACTAGATGGAATGTCACCGCCAAGAGGACCACGGGTTGGAATGAAGGGTAGGCCCATGGAACCAGCCTTGAACCTTGCTGACATATTGTAGTTACTCCAGTCTTCAATTTCCAGCATGCCGCGCTCAGCAAGAAAACGGAACATCGGAGATAGGCCAAATGCTTCGTGAGCCCAGTAAGCAAGCTCAATGCGCTTGATAGAAAAGTGGTCGGGGTTGAGCATCATTGCGCCGGCGAGATAGTCAGGGGCCATACCGGCGGACTGCCAGGAAAGGGTTAGATCTTTGAAACCATGACGTACCATTTCATGGGTGATAGCGATGGGTTGACGGATATTTACAAAGCCTCCAACACCTACGTTATCGCCGTCTTTTATAAATTGGCTTACCGCTTCTTTCAGCGTCATTCGCTTGTCCTTCATGGACTTGTCTTTGTTGACAAGCGCTTCCCTTGCTTCATCGGGAGATAAACCTGTCCAGTACATTTCAGCGTAATTTTCCAATTTTCTATCTCTTCCTGTCCATCACAAGCTTTCTTGTTAATCCGGAGAAACAAAATGTTTCTCAGTACTTTTTGCACAAAAAAAAGCCATGATATAACTAGCTGCCAAAGCAGCTAGTTATATCATGGCTTTTTTTAAAGTCGTGGCTAGTGGAACTCGTTGAATTCTTTGCAAGACTATTTTTGTCAAACTTTCAAACACTTTTTTACGATTGCTCCTTTTTGGTTTAAGTAGCTGATCTGCTAAGTAGTTGACAATTTTTAAAATGGTTTTTTACTCTTTTTTACGAGGTTAATCGAACCAATAAGTTGGTTTCGGTATAGCTCCTTCTACGAGTATCCAGTTTAACATAAAACAGGCTAGGAGAGTTGTTTTTGATTTTATAGAATTACAGTATCGATATAGTATTGGCAGGAAAAAACTTACCCCCGTTAAGTTTAATTTGCCAGCTAGGATTTTCCTATTTTAAGTCGAGCTTTTTGTCAACTTAAAAATAAAGAAGCTACTGTTTTCCCTCATTTTTTTTCTTCGCCAATCAACGTTATTATAGGAAGATATGCGTTTTTACGACTCTTTATCTATATTATTTATGAAAGAGTTCAATTTGTTCGAAAAGTTCGTTTGGTGCAAAAATAAAATGGTTTGACCATAATAAATTGTAATTTGAAAACAAACAAATTTATGAGCACTGCAAATTGTGAGTGATAAGATCCTGTTCCATGATTTTTATTGTCAAAGGACTGGGTTCATTTCCTTGCCGGAAATTAGGTAAATATTCTTTTTAATTGTAAAATTAGAAAATTGCTTGACGGTGAGCTCCCTGATTTGTAATGATAAACATAAAAAGATATAAGGAACGAAATATACTGTGAAATATTTTTTGGGTCCTCTTTTCCATGACTTCGGAAGCTTGCTTCTTATCTTTTTAAGTTTCGATGGAAAACTGTTAAAAAGGAGAAAAGGAGGTTTGGATGAAAAAGCAGAACCATTCGTCAAAAGGCAAACTGCAAGGGTTAATAGTCACCTGTAATGAATGTGGAGAAGAACTGCCCTTATTACATCCTCATATTATGGTAGAAAGAAGTGATGATGACAGAAATCCAATCTGTGAGGCCTGCTGGGTTGAAAAGGAGAAGGCAAAACTAGAGAGGTTAGAGTAACCGTCAATCGCTATAGTGCTCAATTTGGGCGTTGTGCCGATAACCAGTTTTTGAGCCTTTATGAAAATAGGGCTCTTAGTCATAGTTGCGGAAAACCTCATTGCTTTGCTTTCTGCAATGATTCTAAAAACTAACTGTTGCAGCCTGGAAATGCTGGAACCGTTATTTCAAAAATTCATGTCGGATTTGAGGAGCTTATTGAAAAACGAACTTTTTTTGTAGTTGGTCATTATGACGGCTTCGGGGAGAGGTGGTGCGGATTATGTTTCTATATTTGCATGGGAGAACATAGAGTTTACCAGCACACACCCGTATTTTATCGCCCCTGCCAGCCGGCCGAGTCACCGTTGTATCGCCTGCTCTAAGATCCATTCGAAAGTTTCGAGCACGTGCGTGATGATCGAATTGCAAGGGAGTATGGGGTCTATGGCCCGGTTATCTCCGATGTAGTCAGGGACTGCTTGAAGTATAGAGATCTGCAATAGGGATTTAATCGTGTACACTGACTGTTCCAATTGTCAATACGAGTACCTGCTAGTCTTTTTCTGCCGGGATCGCTGGTTTCGTAGTCTCTTTCCTTGCTTGCCAACTCAAGCTGTCATGCTAAACATGTTGTCTAGTTTGGTGGGTTATTGCAGGAAAACATTCTCTACTCACGGCCACATCACCAGTATTTCTTCTGTGTTTCTATTATTTTGCGAAAATATTTTCTCTATAATCGTAAGCTACTTTCCAGACACTGTACCTTCGACGCAGAGAACCTTTGAACACTCCTGCGGATCATTTTCAAGTCTGAGCTAGGCTTTGTCGGGGCTGAATTGATTATCAGACCTGTGAAAAACACTGTTCTTCTGACAACTAATTTTTTTAAATTGGTTGTATTAATTGAACTGTATACTGCCATTTTTATTGACAACCTGTTGACATAATCTTGTGTTTGAGGGAAATGGAAGTCATTATTCCAAATAGGTACAACGGTGGAGGCAATCCCATGGTAACATCACACACACACCTTCCGCTCGAGACATTACTGGCATGTCCTGAAAATCTGTACTGGGCATGGTTGAAGTACCAGCAATATCTGCAGGCCACTCATTGCTGGATAGACGAAAGTCGGCTGGCTTGTTTTGAAGCAAACCTGCAGGCAGAATTAGATGCCATTGGCGCACAGTTCAAAAGGTTAACGTACAGAGCCAGTCCAATTCGTCCTTTACCTCTACCATCGCATGACAAAAAGAGGGAGTCAAATGGGCACATATTTGATATTTCCATTCGCGACCAGGTTGCCTGGATTGCCTTTGTAAATGTTATCGGACCGGGATTAGATTGGCAGATGCCACCCTGGAGCTATGGTGGCCGTCTCTATAGGTCAACGTGGGAGGAGGAAAAAAAAAATATTATTGTCAGCAAGAATGGTCGTTACAGGCACTCTGATGGATACCTCTATCGCAATTCAAGTTTAACCTGGTCACTGTATCAACGTCATATTTTTCTTACAGCAAGAGCAATGGCCGGCTTGCTAGATCCTGAAGACCTTGAGGATTCTGAGCGTAAGGTATTTGAACAGGAGCGTTATTTTGAGGGCAGGCAACAACTGCCCTATTTGCTGGACGGTTACTGGCCCTCTGATGATAATCATAGGGTATACCGGGCACAACTGTCGTTTAATACAACTCTCTCAGAAGGTAACCTTTCAACTATTCTGGATAATCTTGCCAACTTTTCAACCGAATTCAAACCCCAGATTCATCAACTTGCCTCCCAACTCTTGGATTTCAGACTTGACCTGGATGATTGGGACCAAAAGAAGCATGCAGAATTTGAGCTCTCACGGGTAGAAAATAGCATAGATTCCATACCTGAGGGGTTGGCTGTTGCCGATTTTCTCAAAAATATAGCTCTGATGGTTGTGGACAGTTCGATAACAGACCACCAAATTTTTTCCGGCTCAACATTGCAGCCTGGCATACAGGGAAAAAATATAGCTCACTTTCGTTTTGGCTACAACCACTGCTTTCTCTCCCGTACCTTCTCAGGCCTTGTTAATTGGGTCGAAGATTACCAGACACTCTGTGAAAAGCACGGCTCTAGAATTGTACCAGACTGGCAATCTGTTGAGCCCAGGTCATTTTCCAGATATTGGGAGCATGGCCAAGCAACTCCTAATGAACGAAAATTACTGGAGGAATATAGGAAACAAGCAGCAAAAGAGACGCTTTTAGATAATTCCAATCCACTACCAGCGATAACCAGAACCCTGAGATTGTTGACCAACCTTACAGACCTGAATTTTGACCTTCTGCAGCAAAGGGAAAAAATGCATTATATTGATGAAATGGAGAATCTTCTGCTTGGTCACAGCACCGGCTCTGTCATCAATGACGATTTTCAGGTTGACAATATTGCTCATAAGCTCGCCTGGTCTGTCCCACAGGAAATTATAGGGAATCAGGCGAATCTGTGTCTGTTTGAACGCCAGCTTTTTGAGGCACGTTTACGTGAAACATCACTTCACAAGCGTTTAAAAAGCCTGCGGCCGGAAGCCGAGGACGCAGAAAGCGTACGTGTTGATATCCAACAGGTACAGCAAAAGATTGCTGAGCTTAATCAAGAGCACCAACTCATCGCTGCCAAGAATATGGGAAGACAGTTCAAAAATAAGATGCGCATATTTTTGATGCTGTTAAGAGCAGTCCGCAATAACCCCATGAAATTAAATCTGTGGATTTACCTGCTGGAGTATTGCCGTTTTTCAGGACAGACCGATCTGACCCTGATTCATAAAGAGTTAGAGGCGTTATACAGACATGATCGCCTGGGTGCAGGTTATGTGTGGGCAATGGTTTATCGACTGATGGCAAATCAGGCTGTGCAATGCTCTTTGAACATGTCGCAAAAAGATCATCTTATTTATCGGCGTCAAGCAGCATATTCGTATTTAAAAACCCTTTTGCTGCAGCCGGTCACCCTGCCGGTAGATGCAGAGTCAACATTTTATGAACTTCATTCTCTGCATTTGCTGCAATGTGGGCTAGGCAGTGCTCTTATGTATCTCCGAAACGCGGACAACGAACTGGTTACAGACGACGATTTCAAGTTGATGGAGCAACGTGTAGCCAAATGTGGTGGTATTGACTGGACCTCCCTTCCTGAAAAATGGGCTGCAGAGACGTCTGTTCCACTTTCAGTATGGGCGTGGTGGGCTGAAACCAGACTCAATAGCCCCCAAAGGACGAATCCTGGGCCGATATGGAAAGCTGCTGTAGGCAAACTTGAAATAGATGTTCCCTGTGGCCGACAAATGTTGTTTCGCTATCCCCGAGAAGCTGTACGAGCAGTGGGAGTAAAAACAATGATTGATGCCTGCTTGGCAGAAGGAACTTTTTATCGGAATAATTGTGCTGGATGGTTCTATGAGTTACTTCAAGGGACTAGTCCTCTCCGCTATGAAAAAGAGCGTGGTTTAGCGGCTAGCTCTGGCGAAAAAAAGGTATGTTCGATCGTACATAAAGACAGTGACGATGCATGGATGACACTTGCCCGGTGGGGGGAATGGAGTAATCAAAAGTATCGAGAAAATGCTTTTGACCCACGGGTCACAGAATGGACAGCCCTTGAAATAGCCGACCAGATAGCTGAAAAGGTAAAATCGTTTCTTCAGGGTGGAAACAGTGACTGCTACCCCCTTCATCCTTTGAATTTTCTTGTACCTACCAAGTGGATCGAAGAGGGGGAGACAATATTAACATGGGACCATTGGCGCGATCAGATACGTGAGAAGACGTTTTCAATAGGACTGAGGGAAGCGGAACAAATTACTGATTATCGCTATATGTTTGATTTACAAACTGCTGATAATGTTAACCCGGAACTTCCTATGATTCGTGGATTCGGCCTGTTGCTTCTGGGGCTGGTGACCCATTCATTTGACTGGCCGGCGATGTGGAATGTAAGGGGGCATGAATGGCAGTACCTCCCCTTGGTAAGTACTAGAATGCGAAATGTTCCTTTCTCGTCCTGGACACATGCGATTCTAGAAGCGTGTCTTTTGCCACGTCAGTTGGAGACAGCTCTAGTGGATGCTTGTCAGCAGGGAAAATATGATGACGATACGGCACAAGATCCACCTCAAATACTTGATTTGGCTCGTTTCCAATCCTGTGTTCAAAAAGCCAGACAGGTATTGGAAGAGTACCAGATGACCCTTCAGCATCGGGTGCCACGGCAATTGGTACCGGTGAAACTGGAACATTTTACTCGTCCGGACTGGGCAACTGACTTTGGATAACTGATCAGCGCACACTATCTATGAATAGTCTCGTTTTACCGATAGTTAGGCTGCACGGACGATCTTTTTGTTCACTTATTTGCTTAAGCAACGATCAATCCTACTTAGGGCACCTTCGATCAGTTACAGTTTCGAGATAATTATATGCCGGGGAGTTTACGATCTCCGTGATCATCGACCATTTTTTTGGGGGAGAATATGTCGGAAATACAGACTGGAAACACGAGAAGTTCACTGTCTGATTTTCTCACGATAGGACTGATACAGACGACAACCAATGCTCAGGTTGCGTGGAAGAATTATCCAAAAATGACTCCTGCTGAGTCAGATCATGTCTGGAAAGAGATTCGGCATGGGTTCCATATTCTGTCTGAGATGGATGAACCTCCGCAATTTACTATTCTTCCCGAGTTGGCAGTGCCACTTTGCTTTCGTAGTCGATTGCTGGACATGTGCAGAGAACTTGGTTCAATCGTGATTGCCGGTATGGATTATACCCTTGACCACGGAAATAAGATCGTAGGGAATCAGGCCCTGGTTATAGTTCCACAAGAGTGGCCGAAGAACCGGACCAGTAAACGTTGCAGTACGTTTTATTTCGGGAAAACGTACATGGCCCCTGCAGAACAGCTTGGCATCGGACAATCAGGGTTTGATTTTAAAGCCGATCAGACCATTTGGATGTTTGATGCCGGTCAATTCGGGCGCATTGGTGTTTGTATCTGTTATGATTTTATGGATGTTGAAAGATACATGGTTTATCGGGGAAAAATTCACCACCTTTTCGTTCTTGCCTATAATCGTGATATTGAATCATTTAGCCATTTGGCAGAGTCGCTTTCAAAGACCGTTTTCTGCAATGTGGTTATTTGTAACACAGGTTTTTATGGAGGATCCCTTGCCGTAACACCCTATTATGAACCTTTCCGCAGAACACTATACCGTCATGAAGGAAAAGACCTCTTCGCTGTTCAGGTTGTCCGGCTTCCGGTCGCCGACCTTGATGCTGCCCAGGAAGGCAACACTGAATATTACCTGGATGCAGGGGGAAGTCCGCGTCGTCAGTTTAAGAATTTGCCTCCCGGCTATTAGATCAAATTTTTCGCTTAAAATCAATATTTTGAGTTGGAGTGCAGGAATTGCTGATACTGCTGATGCACAAACAAAACACTCAGCAGCGTTTTTGAATCTATTATTTCATTATTGGATACCTTTTCATACAGTTCCTGAAACGGCATTTTGACCTGCTCAATATATTCCGATGCATCCTGTTTGGTATTTCCGGAATGTATTGGATCGAGCCCAAGAAAGAGAGTGATAAACCCGGTAGAATATCCTTCGGCATGAGCATATTTAACGATTTTATGCAAACGTTGGGGAACATACCCTGTTTCTTCTTCGCATTCTCGCCTAGCTGCCTCTTCCTCACTTTCGCCTTCATCAATCAACCCGGCTGGAATTGAGATAAGTGTCCTCTCTATTGCAGGGCGCGTTTGTCTGACAAGATGAATATTCTGGTCATCGTCTAACAGTAAAACCGCAACAGCATCGCGTACCCGCACTATTTCACGGGTGGCTTCCCTTCCATCCGGAAGGTGGACATCCAGCCGTTCAAGTTGCATATATTTTCCAGAAAAAAGAGAGTGTCGATTTACGATTTTTTCAAACGAGGAGTCATTATTCATTTATACAAATTCAGGGTGGAGGGAAGATTAAAAAAGGCTTGTAAGCAATTATTCGAATAGCGCATTGTCAAAGAAAAGGATATTTGACAAAGACATCTAAATTAAGTGTGTTCAACCCGTTTTTACTTTTCATGACCTAAGGCATGAAATTGCACATAAACAATAAAAAACGGCTGAAAGACATATTGTCTTTCAGCCGTTTTACTTTACGCCAGAGTTTCAGTGTTAAACTGAGTGGAATTATTTTTTAACAACACGCTTCAGGAAATAACCATCGGGATCGCACTCGTCTCGAAGCAACCGCAAATCTTCTTCTGTAGGCTCTGCCATTTCTTTAAGATCTGGTGAAATGAGCAGTTCAAAACCGACCTTTTCTTGAATATCCGCAGGTGTTAATCCTGGCAGAACCTCAAGCAACATCATTCTGCGAGTATCTTTGTCATAGCCAAAGAGCGCTTCATTGGTGATGACGCGGTAAGGTCCGGAACCGTATACACCAGCTTTTTCCCTGTAATCAGGAGAGCCGTCACCGTATCCGATACTGGTGACAAATTGCAGTTTTTCTGTAAATCTACGTTTTTCCAGTGCCATAATAGCAATGGTTTTTTCACAGTTTGCAGACATCGCACCAGCACCACCACTACCAGGGAAGCGAACTTTGGATTCACTGTAGGTTCCACCCTGGAATGTAGAGTTCAGGTTACCGTACATATCGATTTCCGCACCGCCAATAAAGGCGTAATCGGAATATCCGCGTTGGGTTAACTCAAAAGCACCGCATAAACCTTTGGCATAAAGGGCTTTACGGAATGCTTTCGTATCACCAACAGAAAGCGGTAAGCCCTGCTCAAGTATAGCACCAAGAGACCCAGCCTCGAAAATCATTTGCAGTTGCGGGGCATGCGTCAATTGAGCATGCAGAGAAGCGATGATTGGTAGTCCTGTACCAACAAAAACTACGGTTTCATCCTCTAAGACCTTCGAACCGGCGTACGCAATCATTTCAAATGGACCATAATCAGGCATTATACATCCTCCTTAAGGTTACAAGCTATTAGATAAATCTTGTGTTTTTGTTGTATGTTGCGCGTTAGTCGATCAGAATCGGCTGAACACCGTCGTTTTGTTTCATCTCCTTGATTTTGCTGTAAGGACGTGTGGCGAGAAAGTCGTCAAACGTTTCACAACCGAAGATATATTTGTCAAAGTAAGCTTGCATGCCGTCTTTGTTGCCTGTTTTTCTGAATTCATCACATCCCTTTCTGAATTCAAGGATCTCCGGCATGTCAAACCAGTTATACCCATAAACTGCACCTGGATATGCGCCTAATGGTTGCTCGACAACTGCATCTACGATCATGTATGGGATTTCTGTCAAGTTAGGATATTTGCGGATGCTTTCGTTAGGGATTACCTGCTCAACTGTCAAAATTGTGTGGTTAGCGGCCATTGCAATTTCAGGACATGTACAGAGTGCACCGAAAATTCGTGCATTACCGTGCATATCGGCAACCTGGGTATGGATCAGGGCAACATCAGGGTTGCATGCCGGCACCAAGTAAATATTTTCGTTGGTGAATGGGCATTTAATCATTTTACCACGGTTTACCAGTTCCATATCACTACCACCATGGTCACGGGTAGGGATAAACGGAAGACCTAAGGAGCCAGCTTTAAAACGTGCTGACATACCATAGTTGGTGTAATCATCGACAAGAATTTCTCCACGGCTAACAAGATAACGGAAAATTGGTGCAATACCAATAACCTCATATCCCCACCAAGCCATTTCAACACGCTTCACAGAGACGTGATCCGGATCCAGAATCATGGCAGCTGCTAACAATTCGGCACAGATTGAGTTGGACTGCATGGAAAGAGTAATGTCTTTGCAGCCCTGGCGAATGATTTCATGAACGGCAGCAACCGGTGTTCGGGTGTTTACGAAACCACCGAGACCGATGTTCATGCCATCTTTAACATACTTTGAGACAGCTTCTTTAAGGGTTGTTCTTTTATCGTGCAGCCCTTTTTTCTTACCGACTGCTGCTTTCCGTGCTTCTTTTGGAGTAGGCCCCCAGTACTCAAATGGGACATCGCGTTTTTTGAGCTCTTCTTCTCCGAGTTGGCTGACGTTCTTGATCAAGGAACTTGCTGTCTCCGTCATCATGATCTCCTTACGCTGCTAAATTAATAAGATTTTACCCATGCCTTATTTTTACATCAAAACCGATTATGCAGTTAGCGAGGTTAACAGCAGCTTCGCAACAATAATCGGGTTATGATCTCCTCTCAAAAGTCTAATGCTGCAGCAAAAAATATAAAATAATACAAACGATATTGAAATTCGTTTTAATAAGCTGGTCGAGTAAAGCAAAACTAAATGCTCTCCGACCAGCGTCGCATCCGGTAACGAACATTGATCACAGAATCGTTCTGCGAACAATCTTATACCTGATTTTATAAATCCTTCAATCGAATACTCCAACCTGCTGATTATTATTTATAATCCTATAAAAAATAGGTCAGTAGATTAGTTGTGAATTAATATAGTATTGCAGTATCAGTACAGAATTAGCAGAGAAAAAAACAAAACGGATTTTTGTCATATTTGCAGAACGAATCTACTTCTGAGGAACAGGTAAACAATAATTTCGTTTTCTCAAAGCCCTTTTTATTATGGGTAAAAAGGGCTTTTGGGAAAATAAAATTATGTCCTCGGATATGACGCCAGGTATTGCCAAAAAACACCTCAAAAACCACCCGCTGCATAATTTACTGTTTTGATAGTCAAAAATTGTAAAAAAGACAGGCAGGCGTTCTGCAACTCTGACAAAGACCCAAAAAACCTTACACTCCCATTGGGCTTAATCTACCTGCTAGAATCCTCCTATTTTAAGTTAAGGTTTTTGTCAACTTAAAAATAAAGAACCTATTGTTTTCCCTCATACTTTTATTACGTCATTGTACCTTATATTAAGAAGTTAAAAACCAACGGCTCGTGTATCTAAATTGCTTATGCATCTGTTCAGTTTGTTTGAATTGGGTTGGTTTTTCGGCTTATATTTTCGATAATTTTTAGTTAAGTTGTTGTAATGTTGAATAATATTTTTTATTAGAAGCTAGGAAGGTCTTTTTAGGGACAAAAAGAGAGTGTAAAAGGCAGATAACAACTTAGAAAAATGAAGATTGTAGGTGATTCCTGGTGAATATCACCTCGGATGTGTGGTAAATGCAAAAAACAGGCGTTGTAAATATAAAAGATGCTATGTGAGTAAATTGCGAGAGTGGGCGAGCAGGAGACAACACGAAACAAGGAGAGAGAAATGAAGGTGTATACCGGTGGTGGGGATAAAGGAAAGACAAGTTTATTTTCTGGTGAACGTGTTGCGAAGTATAGTTTGCGCATCGATTCCTATGGTGATCTGGATGAGTTGAATTCTGTTATTGGCGCAATTCATTCCCATCTACCAAAGAATACCGAAAGCATAAAAAATGAGTTGTTGCATATTCAGGCCCGATTATTTCAAGCAGGTGCTTGGCTTGCTACTACTCCGGAGTCTTCTGCCATTGATTTTTTAGAAGAACTTGAAGAGTCCGTCGTCAAAGATTTGGAAAATAAAATAGATGAGTTAACAGCAGAATTGACACCACTTAAGGAATTCATCCTTCCTGGAGGAACTCCAGGTGCTTCCTGGGCACATATTGGCCGCACTGTTTGTAGAAGGTGTGAACGAAAAGTTACGCAACTGGTTGAAGAGGAAAAAGGAAGTAAAATTGATAGTGCATTACAGGTTATTTTAGTCTACCTCAACCGCCTTTCAGATTATTTGTTTGTTGTTGCCAGGTTTGCTAATAAGGCTGAAGGTAGACCTGATCAAGTATGGCGACAACCATGAAAAAAGGCAGGTCTAATTTTGTAGTAACTCTGGAAAAACGTAGGTGGTTGTCTCAGGACACCTATGAAGTAACTTTCAATAAGCCTGAGGATTTCTTTTTTCGCAGCGGCCAGCATGTAATTTTTCATATGGGCGGGGAAGAGCGTGATTATACTATGGTCTCGCCGGAAAATGACAGTTGCTTGGTATTTCTTGTTAAAGAAATGAAGGGAGGGGTGGTCAGTAAGCAACTTGCTGAAATTCCCATTGGTACGGAATTGAAAATGACCGGACCTGGTGGATATTTGGTCGAAAGGCCGACTCAAAAACAACGAGTGCTTGTAGCAACAGGTACTGGGATAGCTCCTTTTTGCTCGATGATAGCCAGTGGTATGAATGCTGCTTTTTTGCTATATGGTGTACGCAATCAAGAGAGTCTTCATTATAATAGCCTTTTTGAAGGAACTACGCTTCATTATATAAAATGTTTATCTGCTCAACCTTGCATGAAAAACAGCAGCACATGCTATGATGGGCACGTGACTGGTTTTATCAAAGATATCTTGCCGGTTGGTCAATATGAATTCTACTTGTGCGGTAAATGGGATATGATAAAGGATGTTACTCACGTCATTGATACCCGTTTTCCTGATGCAAACATATATAGCGAAGGGTTTTACTAAACACAGATAGAAATTTAATTATCCCTTCGCTGATGCGTTTTTCAGGGGAAACGTAAATGTCTCCTTTTGGTGACGGTAAAAGACTCGGTTAACCTGTTATCGATGCTCCGTATTGATTTTTTCTTTTATTATTATATTGGATAAATACAAAACAACCCTTGACTGTATCGGGTTTGGTTTGGTATAGAAAATGTACCAATGACACATAGGCGCCTTTAAGGGGGATAAAATTCAGAGTAAGTCGGGATGCTCATAGGTTAATTTTGGAGTCTCAAAAGATTCTATACCAAAAAAATTTACCTGTTGGTTATTCCGGTTTTTCGGTTTTTGTCCCGTCCCATCTTTATAGGTTCCTGTCCTATCAACAACACTTCATCAAGGAGGGTTCAATAGGATGTATTCTTCGACGTACATGCATTCCGTATGTACTTTTCACTGGATAACTTTGCGATACATAGCGGTTATGGGGGCTCATTGCTTCGTTCTTCGATCCGGTGGCTTCTTATGCCCGATTTCCGGCATTATTACTCCTCTGTTTTTTTTTAATTATTCCAATGTTTAATCAATGATCAATCAATGATCTGCAGAGAGTGAAACACATCAACACGTTAGGAGGCGATTGATGGACGGAACAACAAATTATGACATTAATTTTTTTAAACCCAGGACAGCCTTTCTCAAAGAAAATGTCCGCATCATCACGATCGGTATTACCATCTGGGCAGTATGTGTCTTTGGATTTCATATTTTCATGAAAGTGATCGAAAAAAGAACTCCGGAGCCTGGGTATCTGATTTATGAGCAGGTGTATCCTAAGTTGACCGACGGTACCGCCACGGCTGAGGATAAATTGAACATTGCCAGGGTCTACCTCGGATTAATCGGCAAATCAATTGATCTGCAGAAAAATGATGCCTTGAAAGGGGCCTTTACGGCAACGGTCTATGATGTCCTTCCTTCTGCTGAGAAAGAGGCCTTTAAAGCTGCAACTCTCACAAAAACGAACAAAGGTGTTACCGGTGTCGCAAATGTTGCCAAGCTGCTGGGGATTGAGGACGACATCGTTCTCAAGGGCGTAGTCCCCTTTGCTCTGGTGGCTATGGAAGGCGCTGTTCCGCCTATGACTGCACCGGAAATCCCAGCAATAATGGAGAAGTACCTCATTCATTTCCAGTCATTTTTGACAGACACAAAATTGTTTGGCTTTCCTTTTCATTATTTTTATTCCGCGATCTTTCTTTTAACTCTTTTTAATCTCATATGCCTGATTTACTGCTATGTCATTGATGGTGTCATGAAGAAACACGGTATGGAAAGCGATAATGAATAGGAGAACCGATACAATGATGAAAATGAAAAAAACTACGTTGTTTTTTGTGACACTTGTTCTAGGGTCGCTCCTGTCTGTTATCCCGGTTTTTGCCGCCAGTGGGGCAAACCTTGAGGGGGGCTTTAAACTCGTACCTGCGCTGATTTTGATTGCGATGATTGTTTTGTTTGTAAGCATTGGCTTTTTGAATAAGGCCGAAGGAACGAGCGATTATTATGCTGCAGGTAGATCGATCTCCAGTTTCGGTTCAGGGATGGCTATTGCCTCGAATTGGATGAGTGCAGCCTCGTTTCTCGGGATGGCTGCCATCATGTATGGAAGTGGCTATCATGGATTGTCGTACGTCGTAGGGTGGACAGGCGGCTATGTGTTGTTGTTGGTCTTGATGGCTTCTCAAGTCCGTCGTTTTGGTAAGTATACAGCCACTGATTTTATCGGAGACAGATATTATTCCAATGGTATGCGACTGGCTACCGCAGTTATCGCTATTTGTATTTCGTTTAGCTACTGTGTCGGTCAGTTTGGTGGTATCGGCATCATGTTTAAATGGATTCTCGGCATTAACTACACCTGGTCCGTACTTATTGGTGCATCTGTTGTTTTAACATATACCTTGGTTTCAGGTATGCTTGGTGTTACAAAAAATCAACAGATTCAGTATGTTATTCTTATTATAGCTTTTTTGATACCATCTTTTATCCTTACCTTTAAATTTGATTATTTTTGGCTCATCCCGCCCATTGGATATGGACAGGTTGTTTCTGATATAGTCGCAGGTACCGCAACCCCATTTGTCAGTTCTCTTGGGCACCCTATGGCTACTGTTCCTACACCTGAGTTTGCAATGCCTTGGGATCCGGCAACTGGGAAAGATTTTTTTCAATGGATGGCAACCTGCTTTGCCTTGATGATCGGTACTGCCGGGCTACCCCATGTGATCCAGAAATTTTATGTTGTTCCTAAGCCGAGTGATGCACGCTGGTCGGTCACCTGGGGCCTGTTTTTTATCTGTATTCTTTACTGGACGGCGCCGCTTTATTCCGCTTTTGGTAAAATTCTGTCCTCCAACCCAGAAGTCGGTGCTTTGGCCAAGGATGCTATTGTGGTATATACGGCACAGCTTGGTTCAATTCATCCGCTGATTGTAGGTTTTCTTGCTGCCGGGGCAGTTGCAGCCGCGTTTTCAACGGTTTCCGGTTTGTTGGTAGCTGGATCATCTGCTTTTTCTCATGATATATATTTTGGCGTTTTTAATCCTCAGGCAACAGGCGAACAGCAAATGCGGATGGTAAAGCTTGCAACCATAGTGATGGCTATTGGAGTCGCAGGTGTATCGTTGCTCAAGCTTGGCCTCATTGCTCAGCTTGTGGCGGTTGCTTTTTCTCTTGCTGGGTGTACCATGTTTCCTTTGTTTCTTATCGGTATTTGGTGGAGTCGTTCCAACAGGGCTGGAGGTATTGCCAGTTTAACCACCGGAAGCTTCATTTCCCTGGTTGTTATTGCTTATTTTATTGCAGGTAAGTATGGCATCAGTCTTCCGGGTAAGGACTTCATGAATTATTGGCTTAACCCATGGTATTTCGCTTGGATAGCCGGTCCACTTGCCGTAGCGGCTAATATAGTGGTCTCTCTGATGACGGCTCCGCCGCCACTTGAGGTGCAGAAGCATCTTGCAGAAACCGTTCATGGTGTGAAATAAATCCACACATGAGATAACTTCTATTTGCCTCTGCTGCATATTTGCAGTAGAGGCTTTTTTTTATTGATAAATGAAGATAATTTCCGCTTTTCAGCGCCAATCGGGCATCGTTAAAGTTTTGTTGAGCACTCTGCTCGTGGTGATTTTTATATGCGTATATGCAGTGTTTCATTACGGACGGATAAACAGCGCCGAGGATCCTCGGGTAAGGGAGGCGCGGGAACTGCTGCTCCAGTATGAAAAAGGGATTGCAAGCGACCAGTATGGAACGGCTCTGAGCATCTTAAAGGCCATGGACCTGATTTACCGGAACACTGATGGATATGAGCAGTCTTTTGAACGCGGCGTGATTCTTAATAACATGGCTTCTGTTCATCTGGTTAAACTAGAGACCGGTCTTTTAAGCGACGTGGCAATCGATCGTGAAGTTATGCTCGAAACGCTTGAGACTGCCGAAAAATATACCCGTCAGGCCATAAGGCTATATGATCGATGGTTGACTGATATGGGTGAGATGACCCGTGATAAAGTCGAGCAAACGGTACGTCCTACATTTGCTACCGGAGACCCGGCTTTAGTGGGTGTTGATGTGGAAAACGTTATCCAGAAGAGAGTGGACGACATCATGCTGGCTCAGCTGGAAACCATCCGCAGACTCTCTGTTACCTATACAAATCTGGGCGTGATTGAGCGATACAAGGGTAATTTGGAGGAAGCGAAAATGTGTTATGAAAAGGCGATAGGACTATGGGATAGGAATTATACGGCTAAGGACAATCTTAGTGTGTTGTTAAACCAGCCTGTAAACAAACGATCAATCATAGATCGCCTGTTTCCGCCTGAGAGGGCGGCCGAGTTAAACCGGTAAGAAATGTTAGAGTGTCTCGAGTAATGAGATTTTTCAATCAAGATCAGGCAAATCTTGCCTTCCAGGCATGCTGGAATTTGCTTGCCACTGAGGAGGGAAATGTGGCATGATACCGATATTGTGGGGAAAAGATGTTGATCGAGATGCTTGTAAGTTTTTCTTGTCGGAAGATACACTTTTATGTACCGGCCGCCAGGAAGGATCGAATTTGTTGTTCTGTAAGAAAAACACCAGACAACCTTTTGTCGTTCTCCAGGATAAGGGTAGGAATCATGGTTACTTTATTTTGTAAGCTCATCAGGGGATGACGGACTACGTCAATCGGGAAAATTTCAAGGTCTTTCCGTTGCTCGGTAATATGGTTGAGGAGCTTCTCGGTGTGGCGACATCTAGGGCAGAGAGAAGATTTAAAGAAGCGAACGCAGGTTTTTTTTTGTGTCATTTCAGTTGGGTGATCAAAGAATTGTTTGTACTTTACAGGGGTTGCGTTAATAGTATTATTTCAATAAAGAGGCTCATCTTGTTTTCTTTAAGAAAATTGCCTTAGGACATTAACAAACAATTAACCATATGGGAAATGACATCTCTGTTACTCTTATCAGTGACCCGGCTTACAGTAAACATGATACCGGCGGTGGGGAACATCCTGAAATACCGGAAAGGTTACAGGTCATTGCAGATGCTCTACAGGAAAGCTCTTTAGGCCCTTATTTAAAATGGGTATCACCCAAGCCGGCCACCCGTTCGCAATTACTTGTTTTTCATACCGAAGGTTGGTTGTTTCGCTTTGAGGAGGCTGTGTTAAAGGGGAAGACTTATATCGATCATCCTGATAATCAGGTTGGATATGAATCCTATGATATTGCAACCCTTTCTGCAGGAGCCGGACTTGTAGGGGTAGATAAGGTTGAGGCAGATAGTGGGACCGTCGTATTTGGGTTGAACCGACCTCCCGGTCACCATGCAGAACCCAATATGCCTTTTGGGTTTTGTTTTTTTAATAACTGCGTGATCGCTGCTCGCTACTGGCAGGAGCAATATCATCGTAAACGGATCTGTATTCTTGACTTTGATGCCCATCACGGCAATGGTATTCAGACTGCTTTTGAGGAAGATCCGGATGCCGCCTATATTTCCATCCATGAACATCCCAGTTTCAGTTATCCCGGAACAGGATGGCCGGAGGAGAATGGGCTCGGAGCAGGGAAGGGAACCTTGCTCAACTTGCCCCTCCTTCCTGGAGCAGGCGATGAGCAGGTGAGAGAAACCTTTGCCGCCATTGTTTCTTTTCTTGAACGATTTCAACCGGAGGCTCTAATTGTCGGCGCAGGCTTTGATGCCCATGTCGACGATGATATGTCAGGCCTCGCTTTTTCAACCGATATATATTTGGAACTAGGAATGTTTGTCGCAGAGTTAGCTCACACTTTTACTCAGGGGAGATTGCTCTCTTTGCTGGAGGGTGGGTACAATATCGAAAAATTAGGGAGCTGTGCCGCCTTGTTCCTTCAGGGAATTGTCAGGTATCGGCAGGAACATAACCCAGGTTTGTAAAGGATTAGAGGAGTAAATAATACAATGTTTGTTCATTATTACATGACACCAACTCCCATTACCATCGGGCCTGAGCAAACGGTTCCCGAAGCGATCGAGATACTCAATACCCATAAATTTCGCCATATTCCTGTGGTGGACGACAATGGAGTATTGCTGGGCATGCTGACTGACCGGGATTTGCGTTCTGCGACCCCGTCCACTGTAGCACGAAGCAAGGAACGCCGGAATGTTGAACAAAAAGTAAACAATACGCCGGTTTCAGTGGTTATGTCCGTTGATTGTCTCTCACTGAACCGTCTGTCAACCCTTGATAGAGCTCTTTTGCTTCTTCAGGCTGAGAATGTCGGCGCACTTCCTGTGCTTAACGACAGTCGCCAGGTCATAGGTATTTTTTCGGCGATGGATTTAATGAAGGCCTATCGATTTCTTTTTGGGCTGGGAGAAAAAGGATCCGCACTGGTATCCATTGAGGATGACGGTGATGCAGAGGCGTTAAGTAAAATAGTCAAGGCGATGGAGAAGACCCATGTTGCTTTTACCCGTCTTATCAGGGCTAAAGGGACCGAACAGGAACCACCAATGATTTATCTTCGCATAAATACCTACAATATTCGTGCTGTACATAAGGCTATAGAAGCAGCCGGATTCACCATTCATGTCCCTAAACTCTAAAAGAGGTCTGTTGTGGAAAGACTATTCTATCCTCAGTCAATAGCAGTCATTGGAGCATCTAAAACTGTCGGAAAGGTTGGATATGAGGTTCTGAAAAATATTGTCAACGGTGGATTTGAGGGGCCGATTATCCCGGTAAATCAAGCGGGAGGGGAGTTGTTGGGACTCAAAGTGTATCCTGAAATTAACGACTACCCCGACGCAATAGATATGGCTGTCATAGCTGTACCTGCAGAACAGGTACCTGATTCGGCAAGGTCGGCTGTGTACAAGAAGGTGACCGCAGTGGTCGTGGTTGCATCCGGGTTTAAGGAGAGTGGGGTCAAGGGGAAGGAGCTGGAAGAAGAACTGGTACAGGTTTGTCGGCGGGGGAATGTGCGTCTTCTGGGGCCGAACTGTCTGGGCCTGATCAATACTGAAAATAATCTCAATGCGTCTTTTTCTAAGCGGGGACCTAAACCGGGAAGCATGGCCATTTTTTCCCAATCAGGTGCATTGTGTACCTCCATGATGGACCTTGCTGAAAGCCGGGAATTAGGGGTCTCGAAATCAATATCCATTGGGAATAAAGCCGATATAACCGAAGTGGAAGTGCTGGAGGCGCTTACCGAAGATGAACAGACAAAAGTCATCGTCGGTTATCTTGAGGATATCAGCGATGGCGATGGTTTTGTTAAGGCCGCAGAAGCGGCTAGTACCAAAAAACCAGTGGTTATTTTAAAAGCAGGCACAACTGCTGCCGGGAAAAGGGCTGCATCCATTCACACTGGTGTGGTCAGTGGCAAAGATACAGCCTATGGGGCGGCCTTTAAACGTGCCGGCATTTGCCGTGCAGACACATTTGAGGCCTTGTTTGATTATTCTGCAGCTTTGGCCATGCAACCCTGCCCGAAAGGCAACCGTGTTTTTATCATAACTAATGCTGGGGGACCAGGAACCATCGCCGCTGATGCTGTGGAGAAGGAAGGGCTCGAAGTTGCTGGAATAAGCAGTAATCTGAAAACAACCATTCAACATATTCTTCCTGCCGCAGCCAAGGTGAATAATCCCATTGATGTCTCTGCTGATGCCGAGCCTGACGATTATGCCAACCTGTTAACAGAGGCATTAAAAGATGAAAGTGTAGATGCGATTCTTTTTCTACTTGCACCACAGTATTTGAAGCACCCTAAAGATACAGCGCGAATTATCGCTGCAACCCAGGATTTCAGCAAGCCGGTACTTGCCTCGTTTCTTGGCGGTGATGATATGATGCCCAGCAGAACGGAAATGGCAGCAGGAAGACTGCCCTTCTACGACACACCGGAACGTGCTGTGGCTGCACTGAGGACAATGTATAACTATGGGGCTTGGAAAAACAGACCAGCCAGGCATGTGGTTAGGTTTCCAGTTAATCGACGCCGTGTGGAAAGGATTATTACCAGAAGGCAGCGAACCGGTAGATTGCGTTTGGGCGAGGTCAAGTCTAAAGATATTTTAAAAGCCTACGGCTTTTATACCCTGGAAGGGAGGTTAACCGTCAGTCCTGAGCAAGCGGTGGAAATTGCCAAATTTATCGGCTTTCCGGTTGCAATGAAAATTGTTTCTCCCAACATTGTCCACAAATCTGATATGGGAGGGGTGAAGCTGAACGTCGGTTCCGGTCAAGCCGTTGCTGATGCCTTTGAATTGATGATGTTACGGATTAAAAAGCATGCACCGGAAGCACATATTGAAGGCATATATGTGGAAAAAATGGCTGAAAGCGGAATGGAAGTGATTCTCGGTATGACCCGTGATCCTCAGTTTGGGCCCATGCTTATGTTTGGTCTTGGTGGTATTTTCGTGGAAATGATGAAAGACGTGGCCTTTCACCTTGCACCTATTACCGAAGAAGAGGCGGTGCAGATGCTGAAAGCCACACGTTCCTACGAACTGCTAAAAGGGAAGCGAGGTATCAAGGAGGTGGACATTAATGCCATTGCTGTGTGTTTGCAGCGAATAAGTCAGCTGGCTACCGACTTTCCACAGATAAATGAAATTGATATCAATCCGCTCATTGTCGGGGAACTCGGCAATGAACCTGTTGTTGCAGATGCAAGAATGACCTTTGCGACTTCTGTACCATTGCGCCCCAAAACAAGCTGGTAACCCCGACCCGGATGAGCAATTCGGGATAGAACGCAGCGAATTCTTCCTTTTACTTCTAGGAACACCATGGAATACGATACCGATTGGCAAGAAAAATACAGCGATATGATCTCGACTCCAACCAAGGCGCTTGCTCATTTGCGGCCGGGACAGAGGGTTTTTATAGGGACAGGATGCGGCGCGCCGCAAATGCTCATTACTGCCATGACCAGGCGGGCAGGGCAATTGGCTAATGTTGAGATTATTCAACTCATCACCAAGGGAAACGCTCCCTATGCCGAAAAAAAAATGACCGAATGTTTTGCTATTAACGCCTTTTTTATCAGCTCTAATATTCGCGAAGTTATTCAAGAAGGACTCGGTGATTATACCCCTATTTTAATGTCCGATATTCCCGATTTGTTGAATACCGGAATCATGCCCATAGATATTGCGCTTATTCAGGTAACGCCGCCTGATAAGACAGGTAAGGTCAGTTTGGGAATATCGGTGGATATTGTTCGCAGTGCTGCTGACAATGCCTCTCTGGTTATTGCAGAGGTGAATCCAAATATGCCATGGACCCACGGCGATACCTTGGTAGATGTTTATGATCTTGATATTTTAGTCCCTGTGGACCACCCAATCCTTGAACGCCAGGTAGACCCACCCAACGAAATAAGCAGGAAGATAGCCAGGGAAGTAGCAGCGTTAATTCCCAATGGTTCCACCATCGAGCTTGGTCTTGGCCGTGTACCCGGGTACGGACGAATTCCACAGGTGGTCATGGAGTTTCTCCATGAACGAAAAGATATCGGATTTCATACGGAAATGATTTCAGATACTATCATCCCGCTTATCGAATCCGGTGCTGTTACCGGGGCAAGGAAAACCATAGATAAAGGGAAAATCACGGCCAGTTTTTGTATGGGATCAAAGAAACTCTATGATTTTATCCATGATAATCCTTTGTTTAGTTTTCGACCGACCGAATATATTAACGACCCCGCCGTGATTGGTAAGCAAAAACGAATGGTGGCGGTGAATATGGCCCTGGAGGTGGATTTAACCGGCCAGGTTTGCTCTGATTCCGTGGGTGGCAGTTTCTATTCCGGTATTGGTGGCCAGATTGATTTCAACCGCGGGGCTTCTAAATCTGAGGCGGGGCGAGCCATTATTTGTCTACCTTCTCTTGATGAATTCGGTACCGGTTCGCGGATAGTCACCACCCTCCGCCCTGGATCAGGGGTGGTCATAACCCGTGGTACTGTTCATTATATAGCGACCGAATATGGTGTTGCCTATCTTCACGGCAAATCTATCCAGGAAAGAGTGATGGCATTGATTTCTATTGCTCATCCGGATTACAGGGAGCAACTGTTTAAAGAGGCGGTTGATGCCAAATATCTTCGGCCTGATTTGGCCCGCTTCGGCAGCCGTTTCTTCGTGCCCGGTGAGGAGGCCATGATAGCAGCCTACCTGATGCCTGACGGCACCAATGTCGCTATTCGTTCCATCCGGCCTACAGACGAGCCCCATATGCGCGATTTGGTTTATAATCTTTCCCAGGAAACCATCTATTACCGGTTCATGAGTAACCAACGTTTTACCCACCGCCACATTCAGGATTTTGTCTACATTGATCACCGTCGTGATGTGTGTATCGTCGGCACCATTCCCGAAGCAAGTGGTGATCAGATTGTTGCCGTCGGCAGGTATTACCTTAATGAAAAAACGAATATGGCCGAGGTGGCCTTTATTGTACGTGATAACTGGCAAAACAAGGGATTAGGTACCTTTTTCTTTCAACACCTTATCAAAATTGCAAAAAGAAACGGTATTGCTGGTTTTACAGCCGAAGTCTTACTTGACAATAAGCGGATGCAGAATGTTTTTAACAATTCAGGGTTGAGGGTCGAGAGCAAGATTGAAGAAGGTGTTTATAGTTTTGATATGGAATTTTGAATGTGATCCTTGTGGTGGTTTCGGGCAGGAGAGAATACACAGTCAACAACGTGGCCTGAATTTTCATGCACAGTGTGTTATTCGACGTTACATTGAGTTGCTTATTTTCACAATGTTCGTCATAGTTCAGGCCATCCGGCATTATTTTTTTCAGTGTTTCGGCAATAAATATAAGCAGCTGACGGAGTCTTCGCTTACCCGGAGTCTTCGCTTACCCGGAGTCTTCGCTTACCTATTCATTGCTAAAAAAATGAACCTGACGCCGCCTGAACTGACGAGAAATCCAGGCCGGGCCAGTTGCCTTTCTCGCAAATAGCTTGTATCTTCCTCCCTTTCTTTTTACGCACTGAAGCATAAGGCAACGGATACCGTGAGTAGCCAGCATTACAATACTGATACACCTTTTGAGCTTGTTACCGACTTTACTCCTTCCGGTGATCAGCCGGCAGCCATTGAAAAATTAGTGACCGGAATCAATGAAGGGGTTCGGGACCAGGTTTTGCTCGGAGTAACCGGCTCCGGCAAAACCTTTACCATGGCGCAGGTGGTTGCCGCTATCCAGCGACCGGCACTGGTACTTGCTCCTAATAAGACCCTTGCCGCCCAGCTTTTCTCCGAGTTTCGTGAGCTTTTTCCCAATAATGCAGTGGAGTATTTTGTTTCCTACTATGATTACTATCAACCGGAAGCCTATATCCCTGCTTCAGACACTTACATAGAGAAAGACTCGTCCATAAATGATGCTATTGATAAGATGCGTCACTCAGCCACTCGATCGCTGCTAACCCGTCGGGATGTATTGATTGTGGCATCTGTATCCTGTATTTATGGTCTTGGTTCGCCTGATGAGTACAAGAATATGCACCTTTTTCTTGAAGTGGGGGAAGATTACCCTATGGAGGAAGTGCAAAGGCGGCTGGTTTTTATGTTGTATGAACGGAATGATATTTCCTTCCACCGGGGAACCTTCAGGGTTCGTGGCGATGTAATTGATATTTTTCCTGTACATGAAGATAATTTTGCTGTCAGGGTAGAGTTTTTTGGGGATACTGTTGAGGCCATTTCCATTATCGACCCCTTACGAGGAGTGGTGGTGGAAGATGTACATGAAACAACTGTTTTCCCTGGTAGCCACTTTGTTACCAGCCAGGACAATCTGACCACTGCCATGCGGTCTATCAAAGAGGAACTTCGATTTCGCTTGGAGGAGCTGCATCATGATAATCAACTGGTAGAAGAGCAGCGGCTGGAACAACGAACCATGTTTGACCTGGAAATGATTGCAGAGCTTGGTTATTGCAATGGCATCGAAAACTATAGTCGACACCTGACAGGTAACGCGCCTGGGGCCCCGCCTCCCAACCTGCTTGATTACTTTCCCGATGATTATCTTATGATTATTGATGAGTCGCATATTGCGGTACCGCAGATTCGCGGTATGTATAATGGCGACAGGTCAAGGAAACAAACTCTGGTCAACTTTGGTTTTCGCTTGCCCTCAGCACTTGATAATCGGCCCTTGCAGTTTAACGAGTTTGAGAAAAGGGTCCATCAGGTGGTCTATGTATCGGCCACACCGGGAGACTATGAGCTTGACCATGCCCAAGACAGGATTGTTGAACAATTAATTCGGCCGACAGGATTACTTGATCCCCATATTGAAGTGCGTCCGGCTTCTACCCAGGTTGATGACCTGTTGGAAGAAGTTCGATTACGCGGCAGTCGTAACGAGGCTGTCCTGGTGACGACCTTGACCAAGAAAATGGCGGAAGACCTGACTGAATATTACGATGAATTAGGGGTCAGGGTGAGGTATTTACACTCTGATATTAAAACCCTTGAAAGGGTTGAGTTGATAAAAGCTTTGCGCAACAGAGAGTATGATGTGCTTGTCGGGATCAACTTGCTTCGCGAGGGACTTGATATTCCGGAGGTTTCGCTGGTCGCTGTTCTTGATGCCGACAAAGAGGGATTTCTTCGTTCCGAACGTTCTCTGGTGCAAACCTGTGGGCGTGCAGCCCGAAATGCTCAGGGACAGGTCATTTTATATGCTGATAAAGTGACTCGGTCCATGCAGTATACCATTGATGAAACAAACCGGCGCAGATCTATCCAAGACGCATACAATAAGGCGCATGGTATAGAACCGACAACCGTTATTTCCGGTATCAAGGATTCCATTGTAGAACACTTGAAAGCGTCGGGATGGGAAGAAGATATAGAGGGTATAGCTAGCGATAAGCTTGTTACCGCCGAGTCGTCCACCGTGTATCATACAGTGGACGAACTGCAAGCAGAGATAGTTCAATTGGAAAAGAAAATGCTTGAAGCCGCAGAAAAATTAGAATTTGAGGCGGCGGCAGCCTATAGAGATCAGATTAATGCCTTGAAAATGCTGGAGATTGAAGTTGGCTGATTTTTGGTACAGAATATCAGTACGGGTAGTGCCTAGGATTTTTGTAGGGTTGACCAAGGTGTGGTTCGGAACCTGCAGAGTGCGCGTTACAGGGACTGAGCACCTTGAAAAATGCGCTGCGGCAAGAGCTGCAGTGGCAGTGTTTTGGCACTATTCCTTTGCCTATTTATTTTATTATCTCAGAAAGTTTCCGGCGGCTGCCATGGTAAGTGCCAGTCGCGACGGTGAATATATTGCTGAAGTCGCCAGACTCATGGGACATATTCCTGTCCGAGGCTCTTCCAATCGGTTTGGAATAAGGGCGTTGCGAGCTCTTATTGCAGAGGTGCAGAGGGGGCATAATGCAGCTATTGTGGCTGATGGCTCGCAGGGACCGGCAAGGAAGGCCCAGGCTGGTTGTATTTTGGTGGCAAGTAAGTCCGGTGCTCCCATTTTGCCGATTGTCTGGTCAGCCAGCCGTTACTTTGCCTTTAAAAGCTGGGACCGCACAGTGGTCCCCCTTCCTTTTTCCACAATTTTTGTGCGCTATGGAGAACCTGTAAGTATTCCCGCAGATATTAAGGGAGAGCAGGTTGAAGAATATCGTCAAATGTTGGAAAAACAACTCAACGATTTGTATGATCTCGCCTGGGGCGAGACCGGGCAACACTCCCACGACGGTAAGGAAACACCGTCATCATGATTTTTTCAGATCAACTTTACCTTTATCTAATGTCTTATTATGCGATCTTCTGCCACTGCCCAATGCCGTGAAGTAAAGAGTCTTATTGTTGCCGGTTTAAGCGGTGGTTCCGGAAAATCAATGGTCAGCGTCGGCTTGACTCGTGCCCTGCTTGACCAGGGATCTACTGTTGTCCCGTTCAAAAAAGGCCCTGATTACATTGACGCCGGCTGGTTGACAGCTGCAGCTAAGACCCCGTGTTACAACCTGGACCCTTATCTTATGTCTGCTGAGAGTGTGCTGCATAGCTTTCATACTCATCTAGGGCAGAGTGATTATGCAATCATTGAAGGCAATCGAGGTTTATACGACGGGGTCAATGCAGAAGGGCAGTTTTCCACCGCAACCCTTGCTAAACAGCTGGATCAACCGGTACTTTTGGTGGTGAACTGTTCCAAAACGACCCGAACCATCGGAGCTTTGGTACTTGGTTGTTGCGCTTTTGATGATAATGTCCGTTTTGCCGGGGTCATTCTTAATCAAATTGCTACCCCACGCCACGAATTTATTATTCGACAAACCATTGAAAAATATACACCTCTGTCTGTGCTGGGCATCATGCCAAGGTTGAAACAGGATGTTTTTCCCATGCGACACCTGGGGGTGACGCCGCTTCAAGAATATGAAAATGCTGACGAGGCAGTCTGCACTTTGGCAGATTTGGTTCGCTCTAACTTTGATCTGGAGGAGCTTACTGCAGCCATGCGTCGAATACCTAGGAGGCCTGTAGCAGGAGTATCCCCGGATGTACGCACCCAAAAAGATGTCGTCATTGGGGTGCTGCGGGACATGGCATTTCAGTTTTATTATGAAGAGAATCTTGAGATGTTGAAAAATCAAGGAGCGAAGTTGGTAACCATTGATGCCATCTCCAGTAAAACTCTGCCCGACAACCTTGACGGCTTGTATATTGGAGGTGGGTTTCCTGAGACCAGTGCGAGGCAGCTCGCGGAAAATAGATCTTTTCGTGAGTCTATCCGTATGGCAGCAGAAAGTGGGCTTCCCGTTTATGCAGAGTGCGGTGGGCTCATTTATTTAGGAAGATCAATCTGCATGGAGGGAAAAAAGTATCCCTTAACCGGAGTCTTTCCTGTTGAATTCGGGCTGTCAGTTAAACCGCAGGCCCATGGGTATTCAGCATTTACGGTTGAAGGCGACAATAGTTTTTATCCTGTTGGTACGGAGATTAAAGGTCACGAGTTCAGGTATTCAACTGTTGAGCGGTGGGACGGCACTGATGATGATCTGGTACTCAAGATGGAAAGGGGAACAGGGTTTATTAACGGACGAGACGGTTTAAAGAAACATAATGTGTTGGCCATGTATACCCATGTGCTTGCTCCTGGAACTCCGCTTTGGGCTGAAGGGCTACTTAAAGCGGCACGCAAATATCAGCAACAAAAGTTCGTTAGGTGAAAGAGCAATGAGCTGGAAAGCTCTGGTTTCTTATGAACATTGTGGAAACGTGGATTGTGCAGCTGCTTGTTGTTACATTTTGGAAGCACACTGTACACAAAAGGGATTTGCCGGATCAAGATTTAAGCGACGTTGGGCAATTTCTTCATCACAGGCAGCACAGTAACCGTATTCTCCTTCTTCTATCCGCTCAAGGGCCGCATCAATACGGGTGAGTTCAATTTCCCGACGGCGTTTGTTTTCCAGTGCCATGGCCTGAGACTGCATCGCATCCATCCTTGACAGTCTGCCGACACTGGATTGATCAAGATCAACCGGGCGGGTTGAATCGTTTGCTGTTTGCTGCATGGCAAGGATATCTTTTTGCTTTTGGAGAAGGACTTTTTTGTAATGAGGTAGGTCTATATTATTCATACTATCAGGGCATAAAAAGTGAGATTGTAACCAGCTTGTTGTCCAAAGGGGTGATTATACTGATTTCAGCCGGAAAGTTCATCCATTCAATAGACTCTCTATCGGTAAAATTATGAGAAAACGTGTTCGGATAGATATAGATTATAGAAAAGACTGTTGATGGGGCTTTGATGACGTGCGGGCACGTCTGGGCAAAATGCATGTAGGCGAGCTGTTTACCTTTCTCTGTGTCCCATATATGGCAGAAAAAATGGATTGCATCATTCCTGAGTTTGGCGGAGAAATTTGTAGAAAAGAGGAGCGTGGGTATGGGATTGTTATTACAGCCGTTAAAATAGAGTTATGAATAGCTTCTTTTTTCGAAAGATTAACAGCAACAAACACACAATGCGATTAGGAAGAATGTTGGATCATCATTATGTGTTTGCTGGTCCTGTTATTCGTCAAAAAAACGGGTAAACACCTCAACCTCTTCGCGCGGTGTTCTGTAATTATTGACCGGCGCTTCTTTATTCTCGTATCCAAGAGCCATTCCACCAATAAGAATCGTTTCTTGGTCATATCCCAGTGATGTTTTCACTAATTTCGGAAATTGGCCCAATGCGGCTTGAGCGCAAGTCGCAAGGCCTTCTTCAACGGCTGCCAGCATAATAGACTGGATGAACATGCCGTAATCAAGAAAAGAACCTTTTTTCATAACCGGATCCAGAAAGAAAAAAAGAATCACAGGTGCACCAAATGCCTGGTAATTTGCAGCCCATTGGGTAAGGCGGGCGACTTTATCCTGCCGTTTTATATTCAGGGCATCGTAGAGTTGCGCACCACACGAAACGCGCCTTTTTTTATAGGGGTCGTGCCATTCAAGCGGATAATACTGATAATCCATTTCGGCGTCGCTTCCCTCCTTAAATGCATTCTCCATGGCTGTGGTGAGTTCCGTTTTTTTCTGTCCTGTGACCACGGCTACCTGCCAAGGCTGGGCATTGGTGCCGGAGGGAGCATGACGGGCAGATTGGAGAATTTGTACTATTTTTTCTTTACTCACCTTTTTATCAAGAAAAGCCCGGGTAGATTTACGGGCGAGAAGAGCTTCGTGTACGTTCATATGTAAATGTCATATAAGGGTTATTGTTATTTAGCTTACCGATATTATTTAACATGTATGCTGTGGGCTTTCTTGTTCCCAAAGTAGCAGATAGCGCAACAGTAAACATGGTATTGGGTCAAGGCTATATTTTTTGTGACATTTTTCACTTCACCACAGAGATTAAAGGCGCTTGTCGGTTGGAGGTCATAGTAAAGAGGTAAACAGCGGTCAAAATCAAATTTTGAATTTGTCTTACTTGTTTCTTGTCGATACCTTTTGTGGCCTTACGGTGGTGGGAGTGCATGTCAATCCAAACGATGATTCTGGTGCCTCGACCCAAAATAGATGGAATTTGTGAGGCAATATTGCCTGCCGCTCAACTATTAGCTGGAGAATCTTGGGAAACTGTCGCAGTTTCCGAGACGGGATTCAATTTGACAGCAATAAAGGCTGGCCTGCTTGCTGTACCGATGCGTATGCAATCGAGTTTTAGAAGGGTAGATCGCATCGAGAGCATGGCAGGGTCAGTGGTGACTCTGCCTTGGTTGCTGCTGTGTAACGCTCAGGCTCTCCGCAGATTCTCACGTTGGTCTCTTGCCTCTTCGGACGGTCACGGTTTCCCGCATAGGTAGACTATCAGAGTCTTCGTTCACCTGCGGCAAACCGCGCTAGTCCAAATATGACTTACCTGAGAGCGGTTACATCTCATAAGTAAGAAAAATTATACCGTTATAGACCAAGTTACATTGCTGTTATAATAAAATCATGATTCTGAATCTTGCTGTATGCTTTTCCCCTTATTAAATGCCCTCAGGTCTTGCGCAAAGCGGAGCAGGGTAGCCTCTACTCTGCTGTTAATGGAATCTTTCGGGTAGCCGTCTTCGCTGGGTTCACCGGCCTCCAGACCGGTGAGCAATGCTATGGCCTCGTCTACCTTTGTGACAAGGTAAATAGAAAATTGTTGCTTACCAACGGCCTCAACCACTTCTTTTTTGAGCATGAGATGGCGGACATTGGTTTCCGGAATAATTACGCCTTCCGAGCCGGTTAATCCACGCGCTTTGCAGATATCGAAAAAACCTTCAATCTTTTCATTGACCCCACCCACCGGCTGGATTTCTCCTAATTGACTCACTGAACCGGTGATAGCTATGTCCTGGCGTATTGGAACTCCAGCGAGCGAAGAGAGCAGGGCACACAGTTCGCCGCACGAGGCACTGTCGCCTTCAACTCCTCCATAAGATTGTTCAAAGACCAAGCTGGCCTGTAGGCCCAGTGGAATGTTACGGGCATAACGGGAGTTTAAAAATCCGCCAAGGATCATCACTCCCTTAGAATGAATAGGGCCAGCCAGTTCCACCTCACGTTCAATATCAACTATATTGCCTTTTCCCGGCCTGGTTACAGCGGTGATACGGGTTGGAAAGCCGAACATATTGTCACCGATCCCAACCACAGACAAGCCGTTCACCTGGCCAATTTTTTTGCCACTGGTATCTATATGACGGATGTTTTCTTCAATGGATGAAAAAATGCGGTCACCGATTCTCCCGCCTCTCCGTTCGGAAGCTTTCAGGGCCATTTCTATATCCTGGCTATCGATATGGTGTTTGTCCGTTTTACGAGCCAGGTAATCAGCCTCTTTAATAAGGTCAGCTATTTTGCGAATATGCAATGAAAGTTTACTGGAATCACCGGCATGACGCGCTGCCTCTTCGGTTACTCGGGCAACCGCAGTTTTATGCAGGGGCAGCAGATTTTTTTCCCCGGCGAGGGTACCAATCAACGCTGCATATTGTTGTTGACTGGCTGCATTACGTTCCATGTCGTATTCAAAATCTGCCTGCACTTTAAACAGGGTGTTAAACTCCGGATCATGAGCCTGCAGCAGATAATAGATCATGGGTTCGCCAATAAGCACCACCTTGACTTCGAGCGGTACCGGTTCCGGCTCTAGGGAGACCGTGCTCACCAGACCAAAAAGACGCTCGACCGGTTCTATCCTTATCTGTCGGGACCGCAGGGTTCGTTTCAACCCCTCATAGGCGAAAGGCTGCATGAGAAGTCTCCTGGCATCGATAATGATGTAACCACCATTGGCACGATGCAGAGCGCCTGGCCGGATTAGGGAAAAGTTGGTGGTCAGCATACCCATTTGCGCTTGGTGTTCAATACGGCCATGGACGTTCTGGTAGGTTGGCATGTCTTCATAAATAACAGGAGCTCCAGCCTCTGTCTGACTGACAAGGACATTGACTCCATATTGATTGAACGTCGGAGGGCCAGGCTTGAGAGAGAGAAAAGGATTTTGGTGACCATCTGCATCTTGGAGGAAATCATCCACATGTTCAACAAGCTGAGCAGTGATAGACTTGAGATATGCTATCACTTTTTCGTGATCAGCATATTTGTTCAACAAAGCGTGAATGAGTTGGCCGATAGAAAGACCGGCGGTTTCTTCTTTTAACTTTTTCTGCTGCTCCTTTGCTTCGCGATTGACCTTGTTGACTTCATGTACGGTCTTGTGCAGTGTGCCATGTAGATTCTCTATTTTTTTTTCAAATTCTTTTTTGGTTGATTCGGGCAGTTTTTTAAACGATTCCAGATCCATGGGTTCTCCCTTCTCGTCCATGGGAGAAAACATCATACCCTGGTCATTTCTGATAACGGCAATGGACTGCTCTTTGCCTTTGTTTATCAGTCCTTCATAGAGTTTGTCCACTTTTTGCTGCAGTTGTTCGCCCAGAGCTTTTATTCTGATACGGTAATCGTCTCCTTCGAAAATGGTGGGTAGGGTGGTTTTAACCGCTTCGATAAGCTCGGACATTTCCTTTTTAAAAACTGGGCCCTGTTGGGGAGGGAATTCAAGAACCAGGGGTTGGTGGGCACTCTCGAAATTATAGACGTAGCACCAGTCACTGGGGGTGGTTTTGTTTTTTGCCTGTTTGTGGATAAAAGATTGAACTACACTGTGGCGCCCAGAACCTTCCGGACCGACAACGAACAAATTGAAGCCCCGTGAAGGCATGGATATAGCAAATTCGACAGCCTCTAAAGCACGTTCCTGGCCAATGTAACTTATAAGTTCTTTTATTTCTGCTGTGGTTTCAAAAGGGAAATCATCAGGATTGCAGTGGTGGTAAGCTTCTTCCTGGGTAACGGTGCGTATTTTCATAAGCTCTCACAGTGTAAGGGTTGAACTTTTGCACGTCAGGTCGTTTTTTCGATGGTGATTGCAGGAGTCCTTTTGTTACGCATACTTGGGAAACATGCATCGGTCCGCAACGTTCGCCAAGTATTTTTTCAGCCCTGCCACCATTTCTATTTTAGCAGGTGCAGTAAGGACAGTTCAAGTTATCAGTCTTTAGTTGCCGAAAATTCTGTTTTTTTATCAAAAATTGAACTGATCAAATCAATGGGCAGGGGAAAAATAATAGTTGATGCATTTTCATTGGAGATATCATTTAAAGTCTGCAAATATCGCAGCTGCAAGGCCTGAGGATTGCGGGAGATAATGTTGGCGGCTGCCAGTAATTTTTCCGAGGCCTGCAGTTCTCCTTCAGCATGAATGACTTTTGCTCGCCTTTCACGTTCCGCCTCAGCCTGTTTGGCGATGGCGCGGATCATGTTGTCGTTAAGGTCCACATGCTTGATTTCCACATTGGTCACCTTGATACCCCATGCATCTGATTGCTTGTCAATTATTTCCTGAAGGTCGGCGTTCATCTTTTCCCGTTCAGACAACATCTCGTCCAATTCATGTTGCCCCAGGACGGACCGGAGCGTAGTTTGGGCCAGTTGACTGGTTGCGTTAAAATAATCTTCCACCTGGATAATCGCTTTTTCCGGTTCGACGACTCTGAAGTACAGCACCGCGTTGACCCGTACGGTTACGTTGTCTTTGGAAATAACATCCTGGCTGGGCACATCCATGGTGATTACACGCAAGTCAACCCGAACAGCCTGTTGAATGCCAGGAATGATAAGACGAAGCCCTGGTTTTTTCACCGTTTGAAAGCGACCCAGGAAAAAAACAACCAGCCGCTGGTATTCCCGGACAACCTTGATGGAGATGGCCAAAAGACTAAGCAAAAGAAAAAGGGAAACAACAATGGGAAGGGAATAAGCAGTATCAATCATTTTTTTCCTCCTCAACGCATTCAAGTTCCAGTATAAGCCCGTTTCGGGCGGTAACCTTGACTGTTTGACCTTGTTTAACCGGCTTGGAGCAGCGACCCCGCCAAGATTCGCCGTGAATCCAAATGCGACCTTCAGTATCAAAATCTTCCATGGCGTGGCCAAGACTGGCAAGCATTTGCTCACTGCCGGTAATTATTTTCCTGCGGCGAATGGTTATTAGTTTCCCCGCTAACAGAATAAGGAGCCCGGCCGACGTAAAGGCAGTTGCACTGATTATGGGGATGGATATTTTAAAAGCAGGCTCATCCATAAGAATGATTGAGCCAATAACAAAGGCGATAATGCCTCCTATTCCTAAGGCACCGAAACTAGGGACAAACGCTTCGGCCACCATGAAAGCCATACCAATAATGAGCAACAATAATCCTGCATAATTAACGGGCATAATCTGAAAGGTGTACAAGGCAATGACTACTGATATTGCTCCGATAACGCCTGGTAAAATATATCCGGGATTTGCCATTTCAAAAATCAGCCCATAGATACCGAGCAGGAGAACGATGTAGGCAACATTAGGGTCAGTGAGCATCATCAAAAGACGAGTGCGCCAGTCAGGCTGCTGGAACTCAAGGGTTGCCATTTTGGTTTCCAGGATCTGTGCACCGGATACCGTGTTTACTTTTCTGCCGTCTATTTGTGTGAGCAGGTCGTTAAGGTTGTTGGCTACGATATCTATCACTTTTAAACGCAAGGCCTCTTTTGCAACCAAACTTTCACCTTTGGTGACAGCTTTTGCCGCCCACTCACTGTTGCGTCCGCGTTTATCTGCCAGGGCCTTGATATATGCTTCGGCATCATTGATCATTTTTTTCTGCAACGTGTCCGGTAACGATTCCTTGTTAGTTTTTTGTTGTTCTGGGTCGTCCTCTTCTGATGGAAGTGCGGGGGTAGGAAGCCTGCCGAAATTTACAGGGGTGGCGGCTCCAAGGTTGGTTGCCGGTGCCATTGCCGCGATGTGACTGGCGTAGAGAATGTAGGTTCCTGCGCTGGCGGCCCTGGAACCTTCAGGGGCGACAAATGAGATAACCGGAACCGGAGAAGCTAGAATGCCTTTGATAATTTCTCGCATGGAGGTGTCCAAGCCGCCAGGCGTGTCTATGCGGAGAACAACGGCTTTTGCCTGTTGTTGATGGGCTGTTGTTAAACCTTTTTGAATATACTCGGCGAGCGCAGGCCCGATCACTCCTTTTACTTCCAGGACCAGCACCCTGTTAGTGGTTTGAGCAGTTACAGGCATGCTTAGGCAGAGTAGTGCAAGGATAAAAAACAGGATACGGTGGACAATACGCTGTAAAATGGCCTGTCTCCATTTGTTCATTTTGGAAAATCCCTCCTCGGCAGCCATCTGCGTATAAAAAACATATTATATTACATATGTTACATTTTAAGCATCGGTCATGGGATGTAAACAGTGTGCTGGTGAAAGTTTTATCGACGCATTGGCTGTTGGAAAAGGCTCCGAGAGTATGAAGGCCGTATCCCAACTCTCCACGAGCTGCTCGGCCGGCATTCCTATGTGTCGAAGTCGTGGCTTACCTGCTGAACAGTTATAGTTAGGGGTAGATTGACTGTTGTTAGATCTTCGCTGAATGGTTACTGGAAAACAGTTTTGATGGTGAGCTGGTTCGCTGCGCTCTCAGTCTTTTTGTTTTTTGCGAAGCCCAAGCCGGGTTGCCAGGTTATGCAGATTGCTCCTGTTCATGTCCAAGTCACGGGCAGCGGCAGACCAATTTCCATTGTTTTTGTCCAGGGCGGATTTGATGAGCCGAATTTGCAGTGCTTTCAGCTCTTCACGCAATGAGATTTTGCCGATAATCTTTGAAGAAGGCTCTTCTGCTTGAGCAGGGTTTGTATAGATTGTTGTTCCCAGGTCTGCAGTTAAGTGTTGCGGACGCATGGTGATCATGTCGTGATGATCTACGCCTGCTGATGCCTTTAATATCGACCTGGAGATAATGTTTTCCAGTTCGCGGACATTGCCTGGCCAGTTGTAGCGGAGGAGCAACTGCAGTGCGTCTTCACCTATTCGAACTCTTTTCAGCCCTAATCGAGCCATGGACCGTTCTGCAAAATATCCTCCCAGCACGGCTACATCTTCTTTTCGTTCTCTGAGCGGTGGTACTTTGATGGGGTAGACATTGAGGCGGTGATAGAGGTCTGCCCTGAACCTACCCGCTGCGACCTCATTTTCCAGGTTTCTATTGGTTGCTGCAAGCAGCCGCACATCCACATGCGCCATTTTTTCGGATCCAACTGGTTGAGTTTCGCCTTCTTGGATGACGCGTAATATCTTGGCCTGGTTTTCAAGTGAGAGTTCACCGATTTCGTCCAGAAACAGGGTGCCTCCGTCGGCAAGCTCAAATTTTCCGGTACGGGTATGGGTGGCCCCTGTAAAAGCCCCTTTAACATGACCAAAAAGCTCGCTTTCGGCCAGCGAGTCAGTCAAAGCCGCACAGTTGAGATATAATAAGGGCTTTTCCCTGCGCAGGGATTGAGTGTGAAGAGCTCTGGCCACAAGTTCTTTACCCACTCCTGTTTCGCCTAAAATGAGTATGGTAAAATCAGATTTGGCTACCAAGCTTATCTCTTGCCGAAGTTGCTCAATAACCCTACTGGTGCCAAGAATCTCCGTACCCTGCTGGGCGAGAGCATCCTGCATTAAATCGGTGGCTATCTGTCCTTGGCGTTCGGCCTTCTTTTCCAGGGCTATAAGCAGGTCAGCTGTCTGCATTTGTGCGCCTGCCATCAAACCGATAACTTTTAGAAATTTTTGGGGAAGATGGTCAAAGGCGCCAGGGTCGAGGGCGTCGGCGGTCAGCACGCCAACAAGTCTGTCCCCAACATGAAGGGGGCACCCCAGGCACGCGTGTATGTGCTGGGTTGATTCTGGTACCGGAGCAATTAATCCATCAAAAGGATCGGGCAGAGTTGAGTCCTTGGAGAAGAGCACCGGCTCACTGGAGTTGCAGATAATATCGAGTCGGGGGTGAAGTTTGCGTTGATATTGGCGTCCCAAGGCGTCGGGAGTTAGTCCTTTGGCTGCCAGCGGTATCAGTGTATCGTCTTGGATTCTTAATAATGCTGCAGCGTCATAAGGGATAGCAATGTGTAGTGCATCGAGCAGGCGCTGGTAACGGTCCTCTGCGCTTAAGATGGCAGTGAGATTGGTTGCTATTGCTGCAAGGGTATCAAATTTGCTCATAATATGGCCGGTCAGGGGACCTTTTGTTCCTTTTTCTTGATCAGCCAGTCGATCACATCTGCCGGGGCAGGCTCATGCTGGAGTATTTCCTTTTGTTTCTTGAGTGAGGAATGGATCATTTTGATTTCCCCTTTTAAATCTGGTTGTTCTTTGTTGATGTTTTTGTTGAGATCAACGAATGCTCCTCCTGCCAGAAAACGTTCCAAGTGTTGATTCCTTTTGCCCGTTTCGGGAAGGGGCAATTCTTGTTTATTCTTGGGGATATTTTCTTTGGGTGAGAGAAGAACTACTTCTTCTCTTTTTTTCTGCTCAGTAGCAAATTGGACCGGTTTTTCCTGCAAAAGGTCACTGGTCGTTTCCTGAAGAAGGTCCTCAATTTGGTCTTGAAGTTGAGGCATAACCAGTTTATCTCCTTCACCGTTTTCTTCAGCAGTTTGTGTTTGTTTAAGGAGTGGAATTGGTTGAGGAGTGAGGGAATCCTCCTGTAAGAGCACATTTTCTGGATTATCCGTTTTTGTAAGGGGAGCTTTTTTCTGTGCAATGGGGAGCGTGTCATCAGCCTGATCTGACGATGTGGTAGATGAAGAGGCTGAGCTTCGTCCTTGATCAGGAGGCAAGCTGGCTAAAGACATCTGACTGACAGGTTTTTCCGTTTGTTGTGCCTGGGGCTGCTCCACTTTTATCTGGGGTAATCCTTCCGGTCTCTTTGCCCATTGATTAAAATACACATAAACACCGACTCCAAGTACCAGGATCAGGCATAATCCAAGTCCAGGTAAAGCAATAGATTGTTTTGGCTCTGGTTGTTGCTTTTCTTTGTCTTTGTCCATTTTGGCAAAAACTTCCAGGGCAGAAATTCTTTGTTTTTCTGCAGTTTTTACCTGTTGAACAGGTTTGGTGTTTTTTGAGGTATTTTTTGGGCTTTCATCCTTGCCTGCGGTATCGATGCCCTTGCGAAGTTTCGGTACGTCGCCCCGGCGGCGGGTTGGGAATTGGAGTTTGTCGACGCTGGCGAGGATAAGCGGTGCATCAATTTCCGTTGTTTGTTTGCTTTCGCCCATAAACAAGGCCAGGTCGCATATATTGTTGATTTGTACCGGATACCCGTTGGCGTGTTGGTGGATTTCCTGAATAGCATCGTCGGTAAAAATTTTACGGGTGCTCCCTGCAACCTGGAGACGATGTCGAATATAGTCAGATGTCTCTTCCAGGGTCATTGCTGGAAGATGGTGGAGAACCATGTCATGCTTTTCGAAAAAGGTAAGGAGATGACCTTTTAAACACTCGGCATTGTCAAGTTGGCCAACCAGGCAGACGGACAAGCCTTCAAGCTCTTGAGTAGCAAGGGCGATGATTGCTTCTATTTCCTCTATTAATTGCGGAGAAAGCTGCTGGGCCTCATCCAGTACCAATAGGACATGCTTCTCCTGCTCTTCTGCTTTGTGCAGCAGGGCCAGCATTTGTTTGTGGAAGATTTTTCGGGTAGGAAGAGGTCCTGGCAGCTGTAAGGCGTGGCCGGTTAAATCATAGAATTCACGGACAGAAAGCCGGGAGTCCTGAACCAGAGCAATAAGTACGGATGGATCTAGCGAATCAAGGACCGCACGAATAACGCTGCTTTTACCGCAGCCAGGATCACCCGTAACTAAACTGATTCGTGTGTGCCGTTCAAAATCAAACTTGAGGATCTTGAGTAATCTATGAATTTTTTTCCCCTGCCAAAAAAAGGCAGGGTCAAAAGAACTCTGAAAAGGAGCTTTGTTGAGATCATAAAATGGTAGATACATGATCAGCCGGTGTCCATTTATATATCACCGCTTGTGCCCTACATATTTTCAAAGTAGCCTTGAATTATAAAAAAGTGATTCATTATAACAGAACTCCAGCTAAAAAAGAACGCCTGATAGCTAATTTTGCAACACATCCTTAATTGCTTCCAGAACCGGATTTACTGTCTCTGTTTGCTTGGTGGCTGCCGGTCTGGCTGCCAGTCGTTTCTGTACACAGTCATACTGTTCCCAACCCTTTAGAGGAAAATCCAGATCCACTGCATTCCACTTGGGGTGACCGTTTTCCTGTAGCCATGCTAGATTGTCATAAATGTAGCGTCCTACCCGGCCAACATTTACACAGTTCTTATTACGAAAATTGTACGAAACCAAAACAGCTTTTACTGCTTTTGTTGGTACGGTTTGCTGTTGCCAGCCATAGGTCCCGGCGGGGATATCTGTTTCCGGATAAAATTCACCTATTGCCTCGTTTCGAATAGGGACCAATATCAAGTTGTCGCTTTCACTGATTTCATCGGAAAAAAGCTTTACCGGGTATCCAGCCACATAGAACATGGCATCTATCTGACCAGCTTTTAATTGTGTGAGTGCTTCGTTGGTCCCAATGGTAACGATTTTTCCAGGAGTTACTCCGGAAATTTCAAAAAGGAGGCGGGCAGTAAGGTAGGTGCCGCTTCCTTCAGTGCCGATTGCGACCTTTTTTCCTGTCAGGTCGGCAAATTCTGTTAACGTATTATTGCCGATAAGGTGAATCTCTTCATTGTAGAGCGGAAATACCAGTTTGATTTTTCTGGCGATCTGCTGCAATACAGGATCTGTCTCTATCCGTGACACAAAGGCCAGAACATCAGCCTGGACAATGCCCAGTTGCGTTCGGGGACGTTTAAAAACGGCGTAAACATTCTCCACCGAACCTTTTGAGGGAGAAACGGAGAGCTGTATGTTTTTTGTTTTCACAAGCTCGGCAATGTTCAACCCAAACTGATAATAGGTACCTTTAGTGCTACCGGTTACTATTCCCATTGAAACGGGAGGAGCCGCATTGCTGGTAGTTGTGATGAAGAGGAAAAGGCTCAGGTTGAACAGGATGATCGTGCAAATTCGTTTCATGGCCGGCCTCCTTTGGGAGTAATAAAAGAGCATTTAGACGTAGCAGCCAGCCATGGAACTTCATATGTTTCAAATCTAAATCTGTGAGCGTGCAGGAGCAGCGCGGAGGCTAGGTGGCAACATGTTTATTATACTGTATAAGTATGTCGAAACGTTGCCGGCATAGCAGGTGCGCCGCTTTTTGACGCCCTGTAAGGCGGCTTGGTGTGTCTGAGCTTTTTAGTAATTTGCAGGAATGTTATTTTATAACAAACAATAAACCATACTCAGCTCCTGGGCCGCCACAGATTCAGGTAACAGTTTAGGCTGGTCATATAGAATTTATAACATGCCGCTTATGAGGAATTATGTCAAGAGTTACAAAGTGTTAAAATGGTTTTGAGTGTGTTTGTTGTATTTCCAGCTTGCTTTGTTATAGAGCATTGGCTATGCCGCTACCGGCAGACTTTTTTTCAGCAGCAAGATAAGTAAAAATTTGACCCGGTTTTATCGATATTTATGCTTTTCTCTTAAAATCATGTACACAAACATATTTTGCCGCAACTATTTAAATAATCTTGGATTCGTATACAATGTGTAACCATTCTGGAACACTCCAGCTCTCCATGATCTGCCCGTCCGGCATATCGATGTATCGAAATCGGGGCTTACCTGTTAAATCGGTCAGCTTGTGAACATGTGGAGCACTGCTGAAAGGTAGAGTTTTGGGGGCGATTGACAGTTTTGAGATATTCGCTGAATGGTTCTGAAAATATTATCAAAGAGGTGAGCAGGGGTATGGAAGACGGCACTGTGGGGCACACTGAAATTGAGCAAGAAAAAATGAGACGGGTGAAGGCCGAAGAGACTCTTGCTTCCATGCAGCTTTTTTTATACGATTATTTTCACAGGCTAGGGCCGGATCCAATGCAAAATATTGATATTATAGTAGAAACAAGTTGCAAGGCTCTTCACTCAGCGGTCGCGTTGTATAATCGTCTTGAAGATGGTGTTCTTAAAACTTGGTCGATATACAATGGACCATCAGATTTTAAAAGAGAAGACAATCCTTCCGGACATATCTGTTATGATATGACCATCAGGAAGCGATCAGCAACAAATGTATCCCCTATTGTTTTCGAAAATTTGGAAGGAACAAAGTGGGAAGAACTTGACTCCAACGTAAAAACGTATGGCATTAAATCGTATATAGGTTTTCCGGTCATCTTAGAGAATAAGGTCGTTGGGTCTTTGTGTGTTGTTGATCTCAAAAAAAGGAACTACTCGCAGATAGAAAAAGATATACTGGCTGCCTTTTCAAAAGCTGTTGTATTGGAGGAAGAAAGGAAGCTGGCACAGGACAGGTTGACCCTGTCAAACAAGGAACTGCTCCAAAAAAACCAGGAAATTAAGCAAGCCTTTTCAAAAGTTAAGACGCTCAGTGGCCTGTTACCTATATGTGCTGCATGTAAGAAAATTCGTGATGATGAGGGCTATTGGAACCAAATTGAAGCCTATTTGTCGAAACATACCGATACAAAATTCAGTCACGGTCTTTGTGAGGAGTGCGCTGAAAAGCTATATGGCGATCAAGAGTGGTATAAATATCCTTGTCAACCAGGATAAGGCGTTGCTAGAGTTGAACAAGGAGTTCGTGGAGCAGGCTCTTGTCCTTCTCGATCCTGTTGTTGTTCTCACGTGAGTATTTAAGATTGACGAAGAGAGGGAGGTAATGCTTGGCAGGAAAACAAAATCGGTTAGCTCGGGAAAAGAGCCCCTATCTTTTGCAACATGCTGCCAACCCAGTGGATTGTTTTCCATGGGGAGAAGAAGCTCTTCGTGTTGCCGTCGCAAAAGATCGACCCCTGTTTGTGAGTATAGGATACTCAACCTGCCACTGGTGTCATGTGACCGCCGGCGAGTCTTTTGCTGATTCGGAAATTGCTGCTTTGCTTAACAGGTGGTTTGTCAGTGTAAAAGTGGACCGGGAAGAACGGCCAGATGTGGACCAGCTGTATATGGCGGCCACTGTGACAATGAATGGTAGTGGCGGCTGGCCTCTGTCTGTTTTTTTGTTGCCTGATGGCCGACCGTTTTATTGCGCCACCTTATATTCCTCCAGACTCCATGCCTGGACGTTTGGGGTTTATTGAGGGTAAGGCAAGGTTTCATTTATTATGCGCTGCATAGAGTTGCAAGAAAATAAACAGGAGATTGCACGAAAGACCGATCGCTTTGTGCGAAGTGCTTGCACCATGCTGAGAATGCGTCTCCCGGCCGAAGAAAGGAAAACGCGTTTCTTCAGCCGAGGGTGGACACAGATGGAATTGTTTTAATTTTTTTTAAAGGGTTCCGTCAACCACTTCCTGGGGAAGAGCATGTTTAACGTCATAGATGACACACTGCTCACGGCAAATATTTTTCAGGTTTGTTGCAGAAAATTCCTTAAACTCTTGGTGGGCAACTGCAAGGACAACCCCGTCATAGTGGGCATCAGGTAATTGTTCAAGCATGGAGACCTTATACCTGTCCCGTGCCTCTTGGTTATCGGCCCATGGATCGTAGACGTCCACATCGGCACCGTAACTCTCCAGTTCTTCGATAATATCAATTACCCGTGTGTTGCGCAGATCAGGGCAATTTTCTTTAAAGGTAAGCCCTAATATTAAGATTTTGGAATTAGCCACATGAATCCGTTTTTTTAGCATGAGTTTAATTACTTCCGATGCTATGTACCGACCCATGTCATCGTTAAGGCGTCGACCAGCCAGGATCATTTCCGGATGATAGCCAACCTCCTGAGCTTTGTGGGTGAGATAATAAGGGTCTACCCCAATGCAGTGTCCACCAACCAAACCTGGACGGAAAGGAAGGAAATTCCACTTGGTGCCCGCTGCTTTGAGTACTTCAAGGGTATCGATTCCCAATTTATTGAAGATGAGCGCCAGTTCGTTGATCAGAGCGATGTTGACATCCCGCTGGGTATTTTCGATAACCTTTGCCGCTTCTGCAACCTTTATGGAACTTGCTTTAAAGGTACCGGCAGTGATGATGGCACCATACAGCTCGTCTACAAATGTGGCAATTTCAGGAGTGGAGCCGGAAGTGACCTTCATTATAGTCGGTAACCGATGCTCATGGTCACCCGGGTTGATACGTTCCGGGCTGTATCCTGCAAAAAAGTCTTTGTTGTATATTAAACCTGCCTGTTGCTCGAGCAGAGGTATGCAGACTTCTTCTGTCGCACCCGGGAAAACCGTTGACTCGTAGATAACCACATCGCCTTTTTTTAATACCTTTGCTACTGTGCGTGATGCTCCCTCTAGCGGTGAAAGGTCTGGCCGCTTGTTGCTGTCAATAGGGGTCGGCACGGCAATGATAAACACATTACAGTCTTGGAGGTCGTCAACTGAAGAGGTGAACCGGAGTGCGCCTGCCTGTTTGAGCTCTGCAGAGCTTACCTCCCTGGTAGAGTCTTTTCCATTTTTGAGTTCTGCTACTCGTTCCTGTTTGAGGTCAAAACCGATAGTTGGCATTTTTTTGCTGAATTCAACAGCCAACGGCAGGCCTACATAACCAAGACCAATAACAGCTATTTGTGAGGATTGTATTTCAGGCATCGGGGCTTCCTGGTAGAATTCGAAATGTTAAGTGTGATGGATTTTTTACGAGTCCATCAAGTGTGGTTTGGAAAATACCATGCTGTGAGAATAGTATTGTTGAGACGGAAGTGGTTGCGAACTGATTAGTCACCGTAGTAAATAACACCGCTGGAGTCGGTTTCACTAATCTCAACAGCATAAAGGCTATATCTCTCTGTGTGCAAAGTTTCCCTCAGCTGGTTAAAAATATAGGTGGCAATGTGCTCTGAGGAAGGGTTGTTAACTGCAAATGCAGGGTGCTCGTTAAGGTCGCAATGGTCAAGAGTGTCTATGACTTCATTGACATGGACCTTGAGGGTTTTGAAATCAATGCCCATGCCAAGATGGTCTAGTTTTGCGGCGCGCACGGTAACTTTGACTTTCCAGTTATGACCGTGTGGCTTTTCGCAGGTTCCTGGATAGTCACGTAGATGGTGTCCTCCGGAAAAATGGGTCTTAATAAAAATATCCATTTAATGGTATGCTTCCTTTTTAATATAAATAAGAGTTGTTCCGCAGTACCCCGCGACATCCGCTCATCTTGAGCACTGGTGAACAGTTATAATGAATAAATTTCATGAATTACTGATAGGAATCCAGAAATTAATATTGATAGCGAGTAGATGAAAAAAACCTTTGATACTTTATTTCAAGGGCAGTTACATTGCAACCAGTATGAGCAGGGATATCGATTTTCAGTCGATGCCGTGCTGCTTGCCCACTTTTGCCGGTTGCAAAAAAGTGATGTTCGTGTCCTGGATCTTTGCTGCGGGTGTGGTGTGGTAGGCCTGATACTTGCCTATAGGCACCCTTGCGTAAACATCTCAGCAGTCGACTTGCAGCCTTGCATGATTGAACTAGTGGTTGAAAACGTTCGAAGCAACGGGTATACCGACCGTTTCACTGCTATCAACGGTAACGTCGGCAACATAGAGCAGTATAGCCGGCCAGAGTCGTTTGATCTGGTAGTGTGCAACCCCCCATACGGGAAGATTGCCGGCGGACGGCATAATTTGATTGAGGAGGTGGCTATTGCCCGTCATGAAATTATCGGTGATTTACAGAGCTTTGTCCGCGCCGCAGCCTTTGCCGTAAAAAACCGGAAAAAAGTTGTTTTTGTTTATCCCGCAGCACACACAGGAATGCTTATTTCTGCAATGTATACTAAACGTCTTACCGTGAAAAGAATACAATCTGTATACTCCTATCCAGGTTTGCAAAATGCACGACTGGTACTGGTAGAGGCTGTTAAAAATGGTGGCGAACAGTGCGAGGTGCTTCCGCCTTTTTATATTTATAGCCAAAAAAACGGCGGGTATTCGCCGGCAATGGAGGCCATGTACAGGGAGTGATATGCTAGCCAAAGTAAAAAGTGGTGCTGTTGCCGGTGTCAACGGATTGATGGTGGAAGTGGAGGTCGATCTGGCCCAAGGGTTGCCCGCTTTTTCTACGGTTGGTCTTGCCGAGGGCGCTGTGCGGGAGGCAAAAGACAGGGTCAAGGCGGCCATTAAAAACGGGGGATATGAGTTTCCACAGCGGAAAATTACTGTTAATTTAGCTCCTGCATCAATTAAAAAAGAAGGGGCAGGGTACGATCTTCCCATTGCTCTGGGGATCCTCGCTTCTTCAGGGATTATTCCGTCTGACACTTTTGCTGACACTGCAGTTGTAGGAGAACTTTCTTTAGATGGTTCGGTAAAGAGAATTCGCGGGGTGTTATCAATGGTACTTGCTGCCAGGGATAATGGAGTGAAACGTTTTTTAGTGCCCGCTGAAAATGCCTCAGAGGCTGCGGTTGTTAAAGGTATAGCTATTGTCGGTATCGAGCGAATTGATCAAGCCGTAGAGTATCTGGCCGGAGCGCTGGCTATCGAGCCGGTGGAAGTTGATCTTGATGTTTTTTTTGGTGCGACTAACCGGTATCAAGACGATTTTAGCGAAGTCAAAGGCCAAGAGCATGTAAAACGAGCATTGGAAGTGGCCGCAGCAGGCGGACATAACATTCTGCTCAGCGGGGTGCCTGGAACCGGCAAGACCATGATGGCAAGGCGATTGCCTGCTATTTTACCAGACCTGACGCTGGAAGAAGCGCTGGAGACAACAAAGGTTTATTCTGCAACCGGAGCCTTACCGCCCGAAATACCGTTGATGGTGACTCGTCCGTTTCGCGCACCCCACCACACCGTTTCTGATGCCGGTCTTATCGGCGGTGGGCATATACCTCGGCCGGGCGAGGTGTCGCTTGCCCACAATGGAGTTCTTTTTCTGGACGAACTGCCTGAATTTAAGAAAAACGTGCTTGAAGTGTTGCGACAGCCAATGGAAGATGGGCATGTTACCATTTCCCGTGCAGCAATGAGTCTTTTTTTTCCTGCCCAGTTTATGTTGGTTGCAGCCATGAATCCATGTCCATGCGGGCACCTTGGGGACCCGTTCCATGAGTGCACCTGCAGTCCGGTTCAGGTGCAGCGATACCGGAGCCGGCTGTCAGGACCCCTGTTGGACCGAATCGATATGCATGTGGAAGTGCCGGCTGTCCAGGTGGAAAAGCTTACTCAGGCATCTCCAGGTGAATCTTCTGCTGCAATCAGGCAACGGGTAAACACTGCAAGAGCGGTTCAGTCTGAGCGGCTTCACTCGGATAAGTATGTGTACTGCAATGCGCAGATGTCTTCCCGCAATATAAAAAAATATTGTCAGATTGATGACCCATCCCGTAAGCTTTTAGAGAATGCCATTGCCAGGCTAGGCCTTTCAGCACGGGCGTATTACAGGATTCTCAAGATTGCCAGAACCATTGCCGATCTTGAGGGTGTTGAGGATATCCAGGTTTCTCATATTGGAGAAGCTGTACAGTATCGCCGGGTCCAGTATGAAAAATAAGGCGCCTTTTGCCCAGTTGAAGAGCGTTTGCAGGTTATGGCATTTTTTTTGTATATACGGAAAATGTGTTTATTGTTTTGCGGATCATCTCTACATCTGCACGACATGTGCGTACTGCTCTAACCCGAATTTCTCATGAACATTGTGTCAGCCTGTCAAATTACAAACAATTCTTATATGTTATAGAAGCTAAGATGAAGTTGAAAGTTTTTCACAATGTTCACCAACGGTCAGTCCATCCAGCACCATTTTCTTCAGTATTTTGGCAATGAATATAGGCGACTATCGGAGTCTACGCTTACCTATTCATTACCAAAAACTTTGAACCTGGCGCTGCCTGAACTGATGAGAAATCCAGGCTAAAACTATGCTGCTCAAATATACTGCAATTCATAAAAATATAGTGAGCGCTTTTGTGTTGCTCATAGTGCTGGCGGCAGCATGTTATGTTTTAACTGTCAACCTGACGCCTGTACCTGATCCGGCAGACCTGGTCCCCGCAAATACTGTTGCATTTGTTAAGGTGAAAGACCTCGCAGATGTGGCGCTTGCCCTGAAAAAATCTCCGGTGGGCAAACAGTTGATGGCCCCGGAACTCGGTTCTATTCTAGATGAGCTTGGCGCGGAACAGGGTTTACGAGAGAAGGTTTTAGAAATTGCTGCAGTTTTTAAAAAGCTGGTTGAGCATCCTTTGCTGCACGTCATTTTTGGCAGGCAGGCTGGTTTGGCTCTTTTGCCTGCTGAAGTTAACGCAGCTGAGCCTGCGGTTCACTTTGCTCAAAACTTAGTTCTTGTTGCCCAAACAAAAGTGCCGATTGCTCCCGGCTTGCTTTTCTCCAGGTTTGTGCCGGAAAATGTTTCTACCAGTAGTAGTCTTTATTATGGAACTACGATAACATCAGTAGTGTTGGAAAATGGGATCACCCTTTACTACGCACTCCTTGAGCAAAATCTTATTTTTGGGCTTGACCCTCGGCCGGTACAGCGATGTATTATTCTTGCCGGAGACCGGTTGCTGCGGCCGGGGTTGACCCTCTATCAGGAAAAGGCTTATCAGCAGGTTTTGGAGGATTCGAAACATAAAGAAAATGCACTGTTGTATGTTAACTTGGCCGGTGGTGTGTCGCAGTGGGCTGGACTTACAGGGAAGAGTGATAACAGGATACGGGTTGGTGAAGAGGAACGACTTTTTTTGTTGCAGCGGTCAGGGATCAATAAAAATACTATTCGGCTGGTTCTCAAAGGATATGGGCAACGGCCAACCGGTATTATCCAGCGTTACCAACTGGCATCTCCGATTGTAAATCCCCACCTACAGCAAATACCTTCCGGTACTGCTGTTTATTTTTGGAGCAATTGGCTGAATTTTTCCAAGTTTTGGTTAGTCGCATCCCAAGCACCTACCTTGAAGACAGCAACGGTGATGTTTTATATTGCCCAGCAATTCTATGAACATACCGGGACCGATATTTCGACCTTTGCCTCCCTGCTGGGTGAGCAGTTTGGTTTTTTTATTAAAGAGGTGCCATCTGCAACGTTTGCAACCGTCCCTATGCTTTGTTTGCAGTTACAAGTACGCGACCCTGCTGCGATGAAAAAAATGCTGAAAAAACAGCTGAGTGGGGTGAAAACCCATGTAACTCGAATAGATAATGTTGAAGCGGTTTCCGTGGTGATGGCAGGGGGGCTTATTCAACCAACCTATATTATCATAGATGAGTGGCTTATTATTGCTGATCACATAAACCAGATCAAAGAGTTTTTGGAGAGTAGAAAAAAAACGCTTTTTTCCGATAAAGCCTTTGTAAAGGTCAATAATGGGTTTACTCAGAAAAGCAATGTACTCCATTATGCAAGAATTGATAAAGTGAATCAGGGACTGCTGCATTTATTATATTGGGGTATAAGTACCATGGAGGGAGCTCATGGGCTTACCAGCAAGCAACAACGTTTGCTTATGGAGCGGTGCGTACTTCCTGTGTTTAAGAGTCTTGCCAAGGTCCGGTCTCAGGGAATACGCGTTGTGAGGCAGGCCGAAGATCTGGTGGTGGAAGTTAATTTGTTGTACACTTTGCAACGAAAAAATGAAAAGATAAAAAAGTAGGTGCTTTCAAGGTATCTGCTGTTACCTATATATAACTATGGAAAAACTTGTAGCTGATCTGAAAGAAATACTTCCTTTTAAACAGACAACTGGTGTCGGTGATGTGGTTATTGTGGTTGCCAAGGAGCCGCAGCTTTTAACGTATGCAATGATCAGTAAAATAGAACGTGATGATACCAGGAAGAACGAATGGTGGCATGTGACCATGCAGTTTCTAAGTATTCCTTTGCAGGAGGTTACCTGGACACTTCGCACACCGCAATTTACCGGGCAAGAAATTTTTACTATGGGAGGTGAAGGGCGTTTTATTCAAGCCGTTGATTTTAACTTCGAAGATGAGGCAGTACAGCCGGAACCGATCAAAGGCAGTACACCGATTCCCATGAAAAAAGGCATCCGAAGAATAAAGTGAGCCAGGTTATTGCGTCATATAACATAGGCAACAGCAAAGGTGTACATGGCCGGGTGGCTACCAAGCTGGCGGAAATAGCCCTTGAATTTGATGTGGAGGTCCTGATTGAACATAATGGTTCTCAGGTGAGTTGTGATTCTATTCTCGATGTACTTTCCATGGCGTTGGTCCATGGAAGTGAGGTACAGGTAATTTTGTCAGGAGAGAAGGCTCGATCAGCCTTGGTTGAGATAGGGGCTGTGTTAACTGCAGAAAACGATCCGTGAGCATGGAAATCGAAAATAATAATGCTACGCCTTCACTTTCTGGGGAGAGCACTCCCAACCTCTTGCAGGGTATAGGTGTATCGCCAGGCATTGTTATCGGCAGAGTTGTTGTTATAAAACGTCACACCTGCCGTGCCGGTCGATATCATCTGCCACCGGATCACATTCAAAAAGAAGTAGCACGGTTCCATCAGGCCGTTACCAGGGCAGAAGATGAATTGGTAAGATTAAGAGAAAATTTTGCCGATGATCTAGCCGATGCGCTTTCCATTATTGATTCCCATATCTTAATGCTTAAAGACCGGATGATTTACGATCAGACTATCCGGTTTATTAAATCTAAAAATGTTAATGCGGAATGGGCTCTGGCCCAGTCATTAAACCACATTAAAAACAGGTTTGATAAAATCGCCGACCCTTATATTAAGGAAAGGTACGCAGATATCAAGCATGTAGCCGATAGGGTGTTCAGCATTCTTTTCGGCCATAAACCATATCAGCTTGTACAGGAAAACGAGCCGGTTATTGTCGTGGCCAATGATTTCTCTCCTGAAGATACCATGCAGCTGCATACCGAAAACATCCTTGGCTTTTTGTCGGAAAAGGGTGGCGTTACCTCCCATACCGCTATTGTAGCCCGTTCGTTGAATATTCCAGCTGTTATTGGACTGACCCATATTACAGGATCTATAGCCACCGGGGATACCATTATTCTTGACGGTGGCCTTGGTCAGGTGATCATTAAACCTGACTCGGAACAGGTGCAGGTATATAGACGTAAGGCCCTGCAGAGCGAGGTGATCGCTGATGAACTGGCACCCTATGTCCATCTTTCTTCGGAAACTTTTGACGGCTATAGTGTTCGCCTGAGTGCGAACATTGAAATGATCGAAGAATTGCAAACGGTGCATAGGTATGGCTGCGAAGGAATAGGCTTGTTTCGTAGTGAATTTGATTTTTTTCATCAGCAGCCTCAACCCGATGAAAATGCACTGTTGGCAACATATCGACAACTACTTGACTCCATGTCGCCACATCCGGTGACAGTGAGAACGCTAGACGTAGGAGGGGACAAATTTTTAGATCACCTTCCTGATCATTCGTCCCAGCTCGATCCTGAAAGAAATCCGGCTTTAGGCCTACGTTCAATTCGTTTTTCTCTGCATGAAATCAAACTGTTTACCATGCAGTTACGGGCGTTGTTGAAGGCCTCGGCTTATGGACGGCTACGTATTTTATTCCCTCTTGTATCCTCCCTGCCTGAATTACATCAGGCAAAGGCTATTTTACGAAAGGTCTCCTCAGATTTAGACAAGGAAGGGGTGGTTTACGGCTCTGATATTGAATTGGGAGTTATGGTGGAAGTGCCAAGTGCTGTCATTTTGGCAGATGTTTTTTCAAAAGAAGTAGATTTTCTTGCCATTGGTACAAATGACCTTATCCAATATTCTTTGGCAATAGATCGAAGTAATCAACATGTGGCCCATATGTATGATCCCTTTCATCCTGCCGTGTTGAGAATGATAAAGCAAACAATTGATGCCGGCCATGCCCAAGGAATCTCCGTTTCTGTATGTGGGGAAATGGCTGGAGATGTTATCTGTGCTGTCGTTTTATTGGGACTGGGGATTGATGAGCTGTCCATGCGGCCTGCTGTCATCCCGCACATAAAAAGATTGCTTCGCCATTTTCATTATGAGCAACTGCAGCAATTAGGAGAAGATGTCTTGCGCTGTGTAGACGGACAGCAGACAAAAAATTTTATCAAGGCCTATTTAGCCCAACATTACCCATACCAGTGTAACAACTATTGAAAGAACGAGACATTATACAACATATAACCAATTTGGCTCCAAGCAAGGGTGAAGGGGTAGTGCAGGGAATCGGTGATGACTGTGCTGTGATTGAAAAAGATGACAACACCGTATGGCTGTTGACCATGGATACCCTGGTGGAGACGGTTCATTTTGATCGTAAGTGGCACCCCCCTGAACTGCTCGGCCGAAAATCGATTTCAGTCAATGTCAGTGACGTTGCCGCAATGGGTGGAAAACCCTTGTTTGTGCTGCTTTCAGCAAGCTTACCCCAATCATTTGATCAGAAGTGGTTTTCAGCGTTTTCCGAGGGTATTGCTCAAGGTTGCCGGGATTATGGTTGCATCCTGATTGGTGGCGACACTGTATGCAGTCCGGAAGGATATAGTTTTACTGTCACTGTTATCGGAGAAACAGCAAAAGAAAATGTGCTGTATAGAAGTAGTGCATCACCCGGTGACGAAATTTGGGTGAGCGGCTGGCTGGGCCATGCTGCTGCCGGCCTGGAGATTTTTTCCCGTGGAATAGATAGCAATGCTCAGGAGTTTGAGCCCCTGCTCAATGCGCACCTTAACCCAGAGGCTCGAACCCAACTGGGGCTGGAACTCGGCAGATGCGGACTGGTTAGTTCCATGATGGATCTTTCCGATGGTATGGCAACGGATCTCGCTCATTTATGTCAGCGCTCAAAAGTGAAAGGTGAAATTTATGCTGACCGGTTACCCTTGTCAGCATTGCTGGTAAGGGCTACTGATATTCTTGGTTTATCACCCACGATGCTTGCGTTGAACGGCGGAGAAGATTACGAGTTGCTGTTTACAGCTCCCCCTGGTGCCGCTTTTACTGTGGAACAGATAGGTCAGGCTTGCGGTCTTGATTTGTATAGGGTGGGGCATATCTGCGAAGGTTCGGGCGTCGTGCTGCTCACTCCTGATGACCAGAACAATATCAGAGAACAGAGGATTGCCTATGGGGGGTTCGATCATTTTGGAGCGGATAAAAAGCGGCATGGAAATACGAAGTAAAGCCGCTGTCTTTTTGCTGGTGCCCCTTTGATTATTTTTTCGTCTTTTTCCTAACCCATGCTATACTCAGCTTAGACGATATCTGTAAGGTACGCATTCCGTCTGCCAATTTTTAGCCCGAATTTCTCATGAGCATTTTGTTGTTTCCAACAAAAAAAACAGTAATTTCGGAGCTATGCTATTATAATCAATCAGCTGTAAAATTAACAAAATGCTCACCAAAGGTCAGTCCATGCGATACCATCTTCTTCAGTATTTTGGTAGTACAAGGTAAGTGTAGACTCCGATAGCCTACTATGATTGACTACCAAAAACGTTGAACCCGGCACCGCCTGAATTGATGAGAAATCCAGGTTAGGACCTGCTGGAGTGATCTCCTGTTTTGGGATGGTACATTAACGGGTATCTTGAATAATTAGCATTTAGCCCGATTTCTCGGGGGCTTGCGATTAATTTTTATTATGCTTGAAATTTTATCCTCGGAGGTCAGCGAACACTCCGATAGTAAGTATATGCCTTGTGGTGAAATTTATCGCATGCCTCGGAGTCATGGCTCCTCTGACCTCGAACTAAATTGCTAATCATTTAAGATACCCAATGCTGTTGATGGGACGTCTTCATGTTTTTTATTAATAAAATTACTCTTTCTCTGCTGCTGCTTTCCTCCACTATCATTATTGGTGCTCTTGGATTCAGTTTTATCGATAAATACCCATTTATTGACGCCCTTTATATGTCGGTGATCACCATTACCACGGTTGGTTTTGGTGAAATCTACCCGCTTTCTGAATGGGGACGTTTATTTACCGTTGTTTTTATATTGCTTGGTTTTGTTGTCCTGGGTTTTGTGGGCCATTCGATTGTAGAGTCACTTTTGGAAAAGGTGTGGAGTGGGAATGTTTTGGAGAAGAGAATGAAAAAGCAAGTTGCATCGTTAACCGGCCACCATATAATTTGTGGCTTTGGTAGAGTAGGCGAAGTCGCTTCTGAGCATCTGGAAGAAGCTGGTGCTGATTTTGTTGTTATAGATGCTGCTTCCGGCACACACGAAAAATGTCAGCAAAAAGGGGTGATTTCGGTTGAAGGCGATGCAACGCGTGAGTCTGTCTTGCTGGAGGCAGGCATAAAAAAAGCCAGCGGTCTTCTTGCATTGGTTGATTCTGACCCCTTAAATTTGTTCATTGTCCTCACTGCGCGAGAACTTAACCCCACTCTACACATCATCGCCCGTTCAGAGGAAAAGCAGACAGAAAAGAAAATCCTGCGTGCCGGAGCAGATTCGATAATTTCTCCTTTTGATTCAGCAGGTCGTCAGATAGCGGGTGACTTGCTTACAGCTACCGGAAAAGTTAGGGATGGCTTGGTGCAGCGAGCAAGAAAAACTACATCTCTCCCTGAGTGGGTTGTTGTTGGGGCGGAGTCGGATATTATTGGAAAGTCGATCCATGAAGTTGAGATTTTACTAGCGTGTGAGGTCCTGGGTCTGCGAAATAACACTTCAGATCTGTTGCAGCCGGCAGAGGATATCGTCGTCAAGCAAGATGATCAATTGTTTGTAGTGTCGAACGGGGAAAGTGTTAAATGCCTCGCAGTAAATGGGGTGTCACCGAGAAAGATTGTCATAGTTGATGACAATCCTGTGATAATACGATTGTTCACCAGGTTGTTTCAAAAGGAAGGGTATCATCCTTTTTCCGCAACAAATGGTGAGGAGGGCTTTGAGCTTATTTTACAAGAAAATCCAAGTGTCGCTGTTATTGACTACATGCTTCCAGGTATTTCAGGGCTTGATATCTGTAGAAAATTGAGGGCAATTAATTTTGGCGATCAGTTGAAATTGATTGTTTTTACAGCAGAAAACAACGGGGATCTTCGTCGGCAATGTCTCGAGGCTGGGGCAGATGCCGTTATCGTGAAGAGTTCTGAGGCGCAGGAGATAATCAAGACAGTGAGGCAAATGGCGAGGTAAAAGCTGAAAAAATATCAGTAGTTGAAAAGTGAGTAGCTGGGGAAGCAAAAAGGGGGATCACGGTTTGATGGTCTCCCTTGTTTACTTTATAGACGAGGACTCACTGCTGACAAGGAGTTCCTGCAGGTAGGTAACTATACTTGGAAACAGAGACAAAAAAACCAGGCTGACAATTTGTAATATTATGAATGGCATAATGCCTTCGTAGCTATGCATCATAAAATGGGCTACCGGTGCAATTCTCTTAAAGTAGAACAGTGTATATCCAGGTAGAGGGGGCAAGAAGAAGGTTAGCAGATTCAACCACATGAAAAGAGAGAACTAATCAGAATTCTAATGAACAATATGATGTTAAAGTCAAGTTAGTTTTTATTGGAGAAAACGTCCATCGGGGCGCTAGGCGAGCAAAGACCAATTGCTCTGCAGGTCTCGCAACCCAGCAAGGATTGCGCTCGTTACTGCAGGTATAAGATTCAGGCGAGTAACCAATAACTTGAGAGTCTTTGCTTTCTATTGATGCGACGCGCATCAATATCAAATTTTTCGAGTGTAGCTGTATCAGCTCCATTTGCCGGCAAACCAAACGCAAGTTCAATGGGTAGCATTACCATTAAGAATCGTTTACTTGAAAAGTCTCCTTAAGGGACGGGAAGGTAAATTACCTTAACTCCAGCGTTGGAATTGGTTGACGGGGGGCTGTTTTTTAAATCCTCTATTGGTATAACCAATTGTGCAGCACTGAAAGTAGGAGCAACCAAGAAATGGCTTGATAAATAAAAATGTCGTGATATTAGTATGGTGGTAGGTATGACGGTGTTCTCTGGATACTGGACTTCCTGGTTGTTTTCTTGTGATTGGTATTACCGGTTATTTGTACGGATTAATCCAATTTTAAAGGTATCTGCGCAGGGAAATCGTTAATTAATCGGCAGAGTTTAGCGGAAAAGTTTCAGGATGTGAAATGAAAGGCTCTGATACTTGCTGCGGCATGGGGGAAAGTTTTAATATTCAATATTATACCATCTAGTGCAGTATAGGTTTATAAAAAGATATGCAACGAAGAACTATATAAAACCGGCAATTTAACGCGAACTGCAACTGTTCATCAGTGCTCCGAATGTTGACAAGTTGATCGATTTAGCAGATTAGCCCCGACTTTGATAGACCTGTATGCCGGGCGGGCAGATCGTGGAGAGTTGGAGTGTTGCTGAGCAGTTACAAAAAAGAAAAGCTATTGCCTAAACAGGGTCCAATATGGTAGCAACCGGCTGCCCTGCATGGATGATGAAGATATCCGATATGTTGTTTCAGCAGGGTGATTGTATATCTGTTAAGCATTTTGTTGAACTGTATGCGGAAACAATTTCCTGAGGAATGTATGAATTTACGCCCGATTAAACCCAAAAGAATTTCTGATCAGGTTTTTGAGCAGATACGAGAACTTATATATCGTGGCGAATTAAAGCCTGGCGAGCAATTGCTTCCAGAACGGGAGCTTGCAAGTAGTCTTGAGGTCAGCAGAACGACAGTACGTAACGCCATTAATAAATTGGTTACTTTAGGTTTGCTGGAACATAGGCAGGGGCAGGGCACTTTTGTGACGATTCCCAATGGGAACCAGGGGAACCCACTGGCTACTATACTTGCCGTTGATGATGTTACGATTCATGATCTGCTCGAAGTGAGGCTCGGCCTGGAGTGTAATGCCGCCAGGATGGCGGCATCCCGTGCGATGCCGCAGGATATCCTTAATTTGGCAAAAGCTAATAAGGAAATGGCGGAAACCGTGGAAACGGGGGCTCTTGGTAATGAGGCCGATGCAGCCTTTCATATGGCAATCAGCTTTGCTACGAAAAATCCGGTACAGATTCACTTGATGAGGAATTTTTACGACCTCCTTTTTTTGGGGATCAAAAAGAATTTAAGCCATCTGTGGGATGACCCTGAGAATATTGATATTGTTCTGGCTGCCCATTCTAAAATTTACGAGGCGATTGCCAACAAGCAACCCGATGCAGCTGAGGCTGCGATGCGCGAACACATCGAATATGTACAGGAGTGGTTTCGTAAGCGGTGGTAGATTCACTCTAGCCGGCTCTTCTCATGAACATTTTGTAAAATGGGAAAATATTATTTTGCAGCAAATGGTTGGATTTAAAAAGAAAAGATGACTATTTTTCAAAATGTTCACCAAAGGTCAGTCCTGGCGGCGCCATCTTCTCCAGTCTTTTGGCTGTAAGCACAGGCAGCTATCGGATTTTACGCGTATCAGGAGCCTACGCACCTATCCACAACCAAATATTTTGAAACTGACGCTGCATGAACTGGTGAGAAATGCGGTCTAGCTATTTTAAAAATTGCTCATTCGCTTGATTTCTTGGTTTCGCCCAGAGTTTAATCTTCGGCATATCGGAATGCTGGAATATTAATTATATGCCTGTGGTAAAATTTTGGATGCGCCTCGAGTTTGAACGTATTTGCTCATTTTTCAAGACACCCTCTAGCTGAATCGACGGGGGGCCTCTTTTTCAATGGATATGCGACATTGTCATATTATTTTTTGTATAATTTGAAAATTTAGCTTTTTTATTTTCAACTGTTTATATTATAAGAGGTTATAATTATTACTACAGCTGGAAAACAACGAATGAAAAGCTTTACAGCTCCGACGCTACTTCCCGAAAAGCGACGCCATACAAGGGTTATTTTCACCCGGACTGTCAGGATGTCTGTCAATGATAGTGTTGTGGGGGAGTTCCCTGCTCGGAATCTCAGTATGGGAGGGCTCTTCATCGGCGATGCAGCATTGGCGGATGTTGTAGAAGAGGAATGCCAGCTTGAACTCCGAGAAAAGGGAGAGCATTCAAGCCTTATTCTGAAATTTTCAGCTAAAGTGGTCCGTGTTGAACCTGCTGGTATTGCAGTAGAATTTACCGATATGGAAGATGACAGTTTTATGTTTCTTCAAACCATGGTGCTGTATGCCTCAGATGATCCCATTGGGATTGCCAAAGATTTCCTCGAAGATTTTTCCCTCATTTCAAATATCGAAAAGACCGATTCTGCAAGTGGATAGAAAATAACGGGCCGCACAAATAGAGTGCATGAATTTTCTTTTCCTGTATCCTAGTTTCCCTAGTTTGTATTTTCCAGTAGAACTCAATGACGACATTTTGCCATGAATGCTGAAACAACAAAATTATCGACTCTTGTGGGTAGCTTTTTAGGAGCCATTGGCGATGGGTCTATTTATTTCTTACGGGACCTTGGCAGGATGGGTATCTTCCTTTTTTTCTCCCTTATTAGTATATTTAAGCGTCCTTTTAGAAGCCAGGAGTTGATTAAGCAGCTCCATTTTATAGGGACAGGGTCTTTGACCGTTATATTTTTTACCGCATTATCTTCAGGTATGGTTCTTGGGCTTCAAGGGGTCTACTCACTGAGCAAGTTCGGCGCAGAAGGTATGTTGGGCTCTGCAGTGTCTTTGACTTTAGTTATGGAGCTTGGCCCTGTTTTGACAGCGTTGATGGTCACCGGTCGGGCAGGATCAGCCATGTGTGCTGAGATTGGCATTATGCGAATATCAGAGCAAATCGACGCCCTGGAATGTATGGCTATTGACCCTTTTCGTTATTTAATTTCGCCTAAGGTGCTGGCTACAATTATTGCTGTGCCGTTATTAACAGCTTTTTTTGATGTTGTTGGTATATTTGGCGGATATCTTGCCGGGGTGAAGCTTATGGGCGTGAATGCTGGTGCCTACTTTGCCAGCATGGAACAAAGTGTCACCAACCATGACATTCGGCTCGGTGTTGTGAAGTCTTTTGTTTTTGCATTACTGATTGTCTGGATATGCGCTGGTAGAGGGTACTTTGTTCAACAGATTCGAGGTGCCGGTTTTGGCGCAGAAAGTGTGAGTAAAGTGACTACCCAGGCTGTGGTGGTCGCGTCCATCTCAATTCTAGTTTTTGATTACCTGCTGACTGCAATACTGATCTGATATACGATTTATGGAAAAGAACCAGAACCCCCAAGAATATGCCATTCGATTTGTAGACGTAGTGAAATCATTTGGTACCCGCGACAGTAAGCACGTTGTTCTGGACCATGTCGATTTTTCCATTCCAAAGGGGCAGACAACCGTTATTGCAGGTGGCAGCGGTCAAGGGAAAAGTGTTATCCTTAAATTGATATTGGGGTTGCTGCAGCCTGACAGTGGTGCCATCTATATTGGCAACAAAGACGTGAGTAACATGGGGTACAAGGCTCTGCAGGATTTGAGAATGTCGTTTGGTGTCCTCTTTCAGGGCTCGGCACTTTTTGATTCTTTATCTGTCTTTGAAAATATAGCCTTGCCGCTGCGCGAACGAACTCAGCTTGATGAATCTGCTATCAGGGTAAAGGTGGCCCAGACGCTCAAACAACTTGAATTGGAAGGACATGACCAGAAATTTCCTGCACAGTTAAGCGGTGGTATGAAGAAAAGAGTTGGCTTGGCCAGGGCATTGCAGCTCGAACCGGAAATTGTCCTTTACGACGAGCCGACTACCGGACTTGATCCGGTGATGACCAGAGAAATTTATGATCTTTTTACCAGTGTACAAAATCGGCTGGGCTACACTGCTGTAATTGTGAGCCATGATATTCCGCAGGTCTTTGATCTGGCAGACCGAATTATCCTCTTGAATAAAGGGCAGCTTGATGTCTTTGGGCATGTGGATGAAATTATTTCTTCGAAAAAGCCATATATAGCTGAATTTGCTGAAAAAACTCTTGGGCTTGCCCGTGAAACTGAAATAAAAGGTGAGTAGAATGCGGTATTCCCGTTTCGACGTGTTGGTAGGTGTTTTCCTTATTGCCGGTTTTAGTGCATTTGGTTGGCTTGCGTTGCAACTCGGCGAGGTCCCATGGCTTACAGGGGTAAAACGATATGATATCCAAGCAGAATTTCATAATATTTCGGGTATAAAGACCGGCGCAGACGTCCAGATTTCAGGGGTGAATGTGGGCTTGGTAAAGGAGCTCGAACTCAGTGAAGACGGATTAGCCGTGGTGACTATGCAGCTTGACAACAGTGTTCAGTTACCAATAGATTCCATTGTATCTGTTAAATCACAGGGAATTATCGGCGATAAATTTCTGCAGATTTCCTTGGGTGGTGATGATGAGTTATATGGGCCCGGTGATTTGATTGTTGACACGGAATCCTCGGTTGATCTTGAATCCCTCATTTCGAAATTTGCATTTGGACAGGTTAAATAGTGGGTTATGGTTTACCGGAACTTAATAATCTATCGTATAGTTATCCTCTTTTTTTTGTTGTTGATAACTGCGCCGACGTTGAGTGCTGAAGAAGTTGACTTCCTTGATGATGACTTCTACCTGGATGAACTGGAAAGCGCGGCTGTTAATGATCCTATAGAGCCGTTTAACAGGCTTATTTTTGATTTTAATGATTCTGCATACATGTACCTGTTGAAACCGTTGGCCACGGGATACAGTACAGTGGTCCCTACCGACATACGGGGTTGTGTCTGGAATTTTTTCCGAAATTTGGAAGAACCGCTTCGTTTCGTGAATTGTATTTTGCAGGGGCGTTTTGAGGAGTCCATGTGGGTGTTATCTCGTTTTGCGATTAATTCTGTTGCTGGAGTTTTTGGACTTGGTAATCCAGCTACAAGAGAATTCGGGATACCCATGATTGAAGCTTCTCTTGGCGAAACACTCGCAACCTGGGGAGTTGGTGATGGCTTTTACCTGGTTGTTCCTCTTTATGGTTCATCGACCTTAAGAGATATCACAGGGACAGTAGTAGATGCTATGACAATGTCTCCCTATTATTTCTGGTCGGATGATTATCTTACTCTTGCGGCTATTTATGCTGGAAAAGAGACAAATAAGCTCTCGCTGTACTTGAATGTGTATGATGATTTGAAAAAGTTAAGTTTTGACCCTTATGTAGCTTTGCGGAATAGTTATTTTCAAAATCGAAAAAAAATAAGAGACCATACTGATTTTCAAGTAGAATTTTAAGCTCTAAGGATATAACTCCATGGATTATTTTCGAAGTATACCATTCCAAAGGCAAGAGCGACGGCGCAGCACATGGACGGCTTTGTATCTTCTTGTTCTGTTGGCAGCACTCCTGGTACCTGGCTCAAAAGTATGCGCCTCCGCTCCAGATCCTACCGAACAATTGAAACCCTTTATTGAAAAGGTAATCGCTATTCTACAGGACGAGGAGCTTAGAGAAGGGGCGAGGTGTACCCTGTGTCAAAGGGTTATCGATGTTGCAAGAGAGCGATTTGATTTTCAGGAAATGTCTAAGCGAGTTCTGGGAAAACACTGGAAGCAAATTTCAAGTGAGCAGCAAGCCGAGTTTGAAGAATTATTCACCCGTCTTTTGGAGCACGCATATATTGGGAAAATAGAAGAATATGCCGGCCAGGAAATTGAATACAAAAAACAACGAATCCGCGGGGAGCGAGCTGAAGTGCAGACGTTGCTTATAGATTCAGGTAAAAGCATCCCTGTGTCGTATATTATGTTACTGCGGAAAGACCAATGGATGGCTTATGATGTCGTGGTTGAAGGGGTTAGTCTGGTTCGCAACTATAAGGAACAATTCGATCAAATCATAAGTGCGGATGGCTACGAGTATCTAGTTGGGGAGATTGAAAAAAAAATAACGGCTATAGAAAAAGAGACTACAGGCGAAGAGTAGGAGCCGTGTTGTAACTAGAAAAACGTGACAGGCTTCTTCATCTTTTTCAGCCTCTCATAGGGGACGCCTTGCAACCCGAATAAAGAGATATTTCATTGCAGGGGAACATCTCAAATCACCTACCCTTATTTTTCGTTGGCTTTCTTCTTCATTTTTGTGTATATAAAGCAGCTTTGACGAAAATTACCACTGTTACCACGGGGTAGTGTATCATGCGCCTTCGATTTACCGAGATTTCACCCCATGGAAATCAGGTTGAACTATTTGAAGTTACTGGCTTAGAGCAGGCAGAGATCGTTTCCATAGAGGGTGAGAGCCGTTTTACTTTTACCCTTAAGAGGAAAAGTGAAACCCAGGTTGAGATGAGCGGAATCTTGCTTGTTACACCTGTTATCAACTGTGATCGATGCCTGGTGCCATTTGCCTATCCTATAAACACCTCTTTTCATATTTTATTTGAAACAGGTGGCACTGAGAACTGGCAGCTTAAAGAAGTCGAATGTACTTCCAGTGAGATGGATATAATTTTTTTGGATGAACCCATCATAGATTGCGATGAGGTCTTTCGTCAGCAAATCCTACTGGCATTGCCCCAAAAGAAGCTTTGTTCCCCAGGATGCAAAGGCATCTGTAGCCGGTGTGGTGAGAATTTGAATATCACTGTTTGTGATTGCGAAAATACTCCTACCAATTCACCGTTTGCAGTGCTTTCACGTTTAAAAAAAAATGATTGATTGTTTTCAGCACCTGTTGTCAAGACGTGTGCTGAAAGCGTTGAGTATAAATAAGGAGAATAAAAAATGGCCTTACCTAAAAGAAGACATTCCCGATCACGCACCAGGCAAAGACGCGCTCATGATTCATTGAATCAACCAAGTGTGAGCAAATGTCCAGAGTGCGGTGAACCCAAAATGCTCCATCAGCTTTGTGGTGGGTGCGGTGTTTATAAAGGAAAAAATATCATCCAGTTAGAGGATGAACTTAACTAGGCGGCAACTGTGCGAATAGCCCTCGATGCCATGGGTGGGGACCATGGACCGGAAATGCTTATTCAAGGTGCTATTGCAGCCGTTGAAGAGCAGAAGGATCTCGTAGTTATCTTAGTTGGTCCCGATTCCCTCCATGGTCAACTCGCCGGCGCTGTAACAGGTAAGCCTGGAGATATAGCCGATCGGCTGAAGATTCAACATGCTCCCGAGGTCGTCGGGATGGATGAATCTCCAGTTGACGCCGTGCGAAAGAAAAAAAACTCCACTGTTATGGTGGGTTTTGATCTGATTAAATCTGGAAATGCAGACGCTGTCGTGTCCGCTGGGAACTCTGGGGCGACTTTAGCCGCAGGTGTGCGTAAACTGGGTCGTCTTTCCGGTGTGTCAAGACCTGGTATTGCCAGCTTTTTCCCCACATTACAACGTCCTGTTATGTTGATGGATATTGGTGCTAATGTGGATTGTCGCCCACAGCACCTGTATCAATTTGCTGTCATGGCTTCATCTTGTTCCAGTCTTTTACTTAATATTAGAGACCCTCGGATTGGTTTACTCAGTATCGGTGAAGAAACCGGAAAAGGCAACGCGCTTGTCAAAGAGACATATGACCTCCTTAAGCACGGCCCCATGAACTTCGTTGGTAATGTTGAAGGGCGGGATGTCTATAAAGGTGATGTCGATGTAATTGTCTGTGATGGGTTTGTCGGCAATATTTCACTGAAAATAAGTGAAGGGCTGGCCGAAGCCGCTATGCAGATGTTGAAAAAAGAAATTATGAAAACCTGGCGAGCCAAAATCGGATACCTGCTTATTCGCAAGGCCTTTGCTGATTTTCGCAAACAGGTCGATTATGCTGAATATGGTGGTGCACCTTTGCTTGGTATAAACGGGACGGGTATAATTTGTCATGGGACATCCAATGCCACTGCTATCCGTAACGCCATAAAAGTTGCATCAGATATGGTCTGCAATAAGGTAAACAATGTTATTGTACAGGCGCTTCGGCAATAATAAGGCCTTCTCGAGGCAAAAGAATGAGTAAAGCTTTGATATTAGGGACAGGTTCATGCCTGCCTCAAAAAACGTTAACCAATGCCGAACTTGAGCAGATAGTTGACACCTCTGATCAATGGATTACCAGTAGGACAGGGATAAAAACCAGGCGGATCTCCGGCGAAGGTGAAGAGAACTTTCGACTGGCTACTCTCGCTGGGCAACGCGCTTTGGAAATGGCGGGTTTGTCACCTCTTGCGTTGGACATGATCATTGTGGCAACCCTTTCTCCACATAAAATAATGCCTTCTACAGCCTGTTTTGTGCAGGCTGAACTTGGGGCCACCAACGCCTTTGCCTATGATATCAATGCGGCCTGCACAGGTTTTACCTACGGTCTTGATCTGGCAAGTAAATATATTCAAAGCCAACCTGAAATGAAGGTGTTGGTTATAGGATCAGAAACTCTTTCAACCAGAGTTGACTGGAAGGATAGAAACACCTGTGTGCTTTTTGGCGATGGTGCCGGCGCGGCAGTACTTGGCGGGAGTGAAGACGGCCGAGGTGTTTTAGGGAGTAAGCTCCATTCAGACGGCCGACTATGGAACCTGTTGCATATGGATGGACCAGAGAGTCAAAATCCTGAATTACAGGGGAGTGATTGGGAAGGCGCCCTCATACGCATGAACGGCAGTGATATCTTCAAACAGGCCGTTCGCGCCATGGACGATGTCGTTGTAGAATTATTAGAACAACAGCAGCTGACAATTGAAGATATTGACTTGGTGATACCGCACCAGGCAAATATCAGGATTTTGAACAAATTGCAGCAGCGACTGAACATTCCCGATGATAAATTATTTATCAATGTAGATAAATACGGCAATACTTCTGCCGCCAGTATCCCAATAGCTCTGGATGAAGCCAATAAGCAAGGAAGGGTCAAAGAAAACGACCTAGTTCTGCTTTGTACTTTTGGTGCCGGTTTAACCTGGGCATCGTTACTTATGCGTTGGTAAAAACACCAAGGAGAGACTCGTGGAGTATTTTTTAACTGAAGAACAACAGATGATCGTTGATACCGCCAGGGAAATTACCAACGAGAAGATCATCCCCGTTCGAGCCGAACTTGATGAGAAAAATGAATTTCCCCGCGAAATTTTGAAGGATATTGCCAAGGCTGATCTTTTCAGCATTTTTGTTCCTGAGGAATACGGTGGGTTTGGTGGGGGCTGTTTTGATATAGCCCTGGCCTTGGAAGAATTGGCACGGGGCTGTGTCGGCGTTGCAACTAGCTTTGCCGCAAGTGCCCTTGGTATTTATCCTGTTCTTATTGCAGGTAGTGAAGAGCTGAAGCAGAAATATTTGCCATCCATTGCAACTGGAGAAAAATATGCTGCTTTTGGATTAACGGAAGCAAACGCAGGCAGTGATGCCTCTGGAATCCAGACAACTGCTGTCCTGGATGGCGATGAATGGGTCCTCAATGGCACTAAGCAATGGATAACCAACGGTGGAGAGGCGCAGATTTACACCATTATAGCCTTGACTGATCCCCAAAAAGGCGCTCGGGGAGCTTCTATTTTTGTCGTGGAAGACGGCGATCCTGGTTTTTCTTATGGTAAAAAAGAAGATAAGATGGGTATCCGTTCTTCATCCACGAGGGAACTTATTTTAAAAGATTGCCGGATTCCCAAAGAACGAATGGTAGGAAGAAAAGGTACAGGCTTTATAACTGTCATGAAGACGCTGGATATTTCTCGACCAGGTATTGCAGCTCTTGGAGTAGGACTCGCTCAGGGTGCATTGGATGAGGCTGTTATCTATGCCAAACAACGTGTTCAGTTCGGTAAACCTATTGTTTCTTTCCAGGCTGTTCAGCATATTCTTGCGGACATGGCTATCCAACTCGAAGCTGCACGTGCTTTGGTGTACTCTGCAGCACGCCATATTGCTAATAATCCAAAAAATATGTCCAAAGCCTCTTCAATGTGCAAGGTTTTCGCTACAGATATGGCAATGAAGGTCACAACGGATGCTGTTCAAGTACTCGGAGGTTATGGGTATATGAAAGAGTATCCTGTCGAAAAAATGATGCGTGACGCCAAAATTTTGCAAATCTATGAAGGTACAAACCAGATTCAGCGTAATGTGGTAGGCCAGGAACTCAACAAAGAATATTCATAATAGCTGAGCCCATGCATATAGTAGTGTGTATCAAACAGGTACCGGATGCCAAAGATGTCCGCCTTGACCCGGAAACAAATACATTGGCTAGAGAAGGTGTTGAATCGATCATGAATCCATATGATCGGCATGCCCTTGAAGAAGCCGTTGCTTTGAAAGAAGAACACGGCGGCACTGTAACCGTTATTACAATGGGGCCGCCGCAGGCAGAAGAAGTGTTGCGTGAGTCAATCGCCTGCGGGGCTGACCAGGCTTTACTTGTGTCGGACCGTGCGTTTGCCGGCGCTGATACGTGGGCAACTTCTTATACCTTGGCAAAGGCAATACAAACCTTAGGCAAAGTCGATTTAACCTTATGTGGCAAGCAAGCCATTGATGGTGATACCGCACAGGTCGGTCCCGGCATTGCCTGCAGGCTTGGTGTGCCTTTTGTCACTTGCGTTCAAAAAACGCGACAATCCTCCACGGAGTCGATAATCGTTGAGCGTATGATGGATGATGGGTTCGATGTTGTACAGGTGCCGTTTCCTGCACTGTTGACTGTGGTAAAAGATATTAATGAACCTCGTGTTGCGTCTTTGAAAGGGAAAATGAAGGCCAAAAAGGCAACGATTCCTACTCTTTCAGCTGCAGATATTCAAGCAGAGCCGCAAAATTTAGGACTCACTGGTTCACCCACTCAGGTAGTCCGCGTTTTTTCGCCTGAAGCGCGAGGCGATCGTACTGTGTTCACTGGAACTGTAGAAGAACAAGTTGATCAGCTGGTACGACAACTGAAGGACCACTTTTAGTAAAAGATATAACCACACCTCTGTTTTTATATATATTACGATACGAGAACATGCTTAAGATAGACTGTGACAAATGTATTGTTTGCGGAATTTGCGAAGCTAGCTGCCCTTTCAGTGCGATTCATGTAGAAGATGATTGTGTTGTCGTCGACGATAACTGCACCCTTTGCGGGGCGTGCGTTGATAATTGCGAAGTGGAAGCGCTATCAATAGAAGTTGCTGATAAAAAAGTACAGGATGATTTCGCGGACTGGGCAGGGGTTATGGTTTTTGGAGAATGCCGCCACGGGGCCATTGCCCCTGTAACCTATGAACTTCTCGGCGTAGGCAGAAAACTTGCCGACACCAGAGGGGTTGCCTTGAGTGTTGTTCTTCTTGGTAAGAATGTGGCCGAAAATAGCGATAGTCTCATTGCTGCAGGTGCTGATTATGTCTATCTTGCAGAGCATGATGACCTTGAGCAATTTCGTGAAGATGTATACGGATATGTTCTGGAAGATATTATCCGTCAAAAGAAACCTGAGATTGTCCTTGCCGGAGCCACTGCTATTGGTCGCTCTGTTATTCCTTTTGTGGCGACCTTGATTGATGCCGGATTGACTGCTGATTGCACTCGGTTGGAAATTCGCGAAAGCGACGGGATGTTGCTGCAAACCCGGCCTGCATTTGGAGGTAATATAATGGCCACTATTGTATGCCCTGATACCCGACCACAGATGGCTACGGTGAGACCCAAGGTAATGGCTGCCCTTGAACCTGATGGCAGTCGGGTCGGGGTCATTGAATCCATTGAGGTTCGAACCAATGCTGTTTCGTCCAAAATAGAAATCTTAGAAACCGTGGTGAGTGACCAAGACCAGGTGAATATACAAGAGGTCGAGACGTTGGTTGCCGGTGGGCGTGGACTTGATTCTGCAAAAGGGTTCGAGCTTATTCGGGAACTGGCAGATGAACTCGGAGCAGCTGTAGCAGCCAGCCGCGCTGCAGTAGATTCCGGCTGGATTCCTTATCCTCATCAGGTGGGACAAACCGGAAAAACAGTTAACCCAAAATTGTATATAGCCTGTGGTATTTCAGGTGCTGTCCAGCATGCCGTAGGCATGCAGTCTTCTGATATTGTTGTTGCCATCAACCGAGATGCAAATGCGCCTATTTTTGATTTTGCTACCTACGGTATTGTTGGGGATCTTTACGATGTCATACCTGCTCTTATTAAAAGAATTCAGGAGGTAAAAAGTGAGTCTTGAAGGGAAAGTAGCACTTATTACTGGTGGTAGCAGGGGGATTGGCAGGGCAGTCTGTACTCAACTCGCCTCGTTAGGCGTTTTGGTGGGCGTTAACTATGTGTCCAATCCAGCGGCTGCCGAGCAGACTTTAGAACAGGTAAAAACTGTGGGCGGGCAGGGCTTCACTTGTCAGTTTAATGTGGCAGACACTGAGGCCGTTCAGAAAAATATAAAAGCTATTATTGATCAATACGGAAGTATTGATATTTTAGTTAATAACGCCGGCATTACAAGAGATGGATTAATGGCACGTATGAAAGAATCCCATTGGGATGATGTGCTTGATACTAATCTTAAAGGTGCCTTTAATTGCAGTAAGGCTGCAATGCGTCCCATGATGAAGAAAAAGTGGGGGCGAATCATTAATATTAGTTCGGTTATTGGTTTTCTTGGTAATGGAGGTCAGGTCAACTATGGCGCAGCTAAAGCTGGGCTTGTTGGTTTTACTAAATCCATGGCCAGGGAACTTGCCGGTCGCAATATCACTGTTAATTGCGTGGCACCCGGATACATTGTTACCGACATGACTGAAGAACTTGACCAGGAAGTACAGGATGCAATTAAAATGCAAATCCCTTTGGGCCGCCTTGGTTCCCCTGAAGATGTGGCTGCTTCTGTAGCCTTTTTCGTTTCTCCAGGTGGTGATTATCTCACAGGTCAGACTCTTCACGTTAATGGCGGCATGTATATGGGGAATTAGTGACTCTTCAGTATTGACACTGCTGAAACAGTTGCTATCTGTTTTACATTCAGAAATTAAATTTATATTTAGGAGAATACAATGGCAGTTGAAGCAAAAATGATTGATATCATCGTAGAGCAGTTGAGTGTAGATAAAGAAAAGGTGGTTCCTGGAGCCTCTTTTGTGGATGATCTTGGTGCAGATTCTCTTGATCTGGTTGAACTTATTATGGCTATGGAAGAAGAATTTGATGTTGAGATTCCTGATGAGGAAGCTGAAAAAATTGCAACTGTGCAAAACGCTATCGATTTTGTAGCAAAAATTCAATAGTAAGTAAGGATAAGTTTGTGAAAAGAAGGGTCGTTGTTACAGGTATCGGATTAGTCACTCCTCTTGGTACAGGAACTGAGAAGACATGGGAAAGTCTCGTTAATGGCCGTGGTGGTATAGGGCCGATTACTCGATTTGACGCTACCGGTCATGCTTCGCAGATTGCAGCGGAAGTAACTGATTTTAAGACGGAAGACTGGTTTGAAAAAAAACAATCCAAAAATTTGGATCTGTTTGTACAATATGCAATTGCTGCTGCTGAATTGGCCTGGCAAAACAGCGGCCTTTCCATTACCGATGAAAATAGAGAGCGGGTTGGAGTCATTACCGGATGCGGTATGGGCGGTCTGCCGACTATTGAAGAGTATCATCAAATCATGGTCGAGAGAGGACCCCGCAAAATTACCCCGTTTTTTATTCCTCGTGTAATTCCAAATATGCCTTCCGGCCATATTTCCATGCGTCTAGGTTCGAAAGGACCGAATCTCACCCAGACAACAGCTTGTGCTGCAGGCACCCATGCTGTTGGAGAGGCATTTCGTCATATCGCCTACGGAGATTGCGACATAGCTGTAACAGGCGGTACTGAATCCGTTATCTGTCCACTTGCCGTAGGTGGATTTAGTGCTATGAAGGCCCTCTCTACGCGTAATGATGATCCTGAATCAGCATCAAGGCCTTTTGACAAAGACAGAGATGGTTTTATCATTTCCGAGGGGTCGGGAATGATTATTCTCGAAGAATTGGAATCAGCCAAAAAACGCGGAGCGAAAATATACGCGGAGGTCATAGGGTACGGACAGACCAGTGACGCTTATCATATTGCTGCCCCGCCCGAGGATGGAGAAGGTGGTGCTCGATGTATGGCAGCTGCCCTGCGTGATGCGAAGCTGAACCCAGAGGATGTTGATTACATTAATGCTCATGGGACCTCAACCCCGCTTAATGACAAGTGTGAGACCCAGGCTATTAAGACTGTTTTTAAAGAGCATGCACACAAGTTAGCTGTAAGTTCAACAAAGTCTATGACCGGGCATATGCTTGGAGCCGCGGGAGGAATCGAGTCAGCATTTACTGCTCTTACCTTGGATACGGGTATAATTCCGCCAACGGTTAATTTGCATAACCCCTCGCCGGAATGCGACCTCGATTACGTTCCATTGACTGCCAGAGAAGCCAACCCTATGGTTGCTATTTCAAATTCTTTTGGGTTTGGCGGAACAAACGGTGTGGTTGTTATGAAAAAGTTCTCATCGTAATTATCCTGGAGACTGATGTGAATATTATTATTGGTTGTGACCACGGTGGATTTGAACTGAAACAGGAAATCATGACCTTCCTCCTGGAGCATGACCACCAGGTAATGGATGCAGGGTGTTACTCTACAGATTCTGTGGATTATCCGGATTTCGCTTCTGAGGTATGCCGTGCAATAGATACGCAAACAACAGATAAAGGCATACTTATATGCGGGACCGGCATTGGCATGTCTATTGCCGCAAACCGCTATCCAGGTATTCGCGCCGCACTCTGCATGGAACCTTTTTCCGCACGCATGAGCCGAGAACATAACGATGCAAATGTCTTGTGCCTTGGTGGTCGCCTGACCGGAGTGTCAATGGCTACCGCTATTGTCGATACCTGGCTGAATACAGAGTTTAGCGGCGGTCGTCACCAACGGCGTATAGATATGCTTGAATAGTAGCTCTTTTTATGATTTTATCGAGTCGCTATAGACTTTTATAACCGGTATGCTTGTAACGAGCTGCCGGTTTTTTTTTACCTATACTTACATTTCTTTTGAGGATGCCATGAAATGTCCTTACTGCAGTCATCTCGAAAATCGAGTGATTGACTCTCGGGTGAACAAAGATAAAACTATTATACGTAGGCGTCGTGCGTGTTCATCGTGTCAACAACGATTCACAACCTACGAGCGAATTGAATTGATGCTGCCCATGTTGATCAAAAAAGATGGGCGGCGAGAGCCGTGGGATCGTGGTAAAATTATAGCAGGGCTCGAAAAAGCATGTGAGAAACTTCCTGTCAGCATGACTGATATTGATGCTTTTGTTGATGCTATTGAGCTACGACTTCAAGATGCCGGAGGGAAGGAAATTTCGACTACTCAAGTAGGAGAGTGGGTGATGGAGGCGCTTCCCTCTCTAGATGAGGTTGCCTATGTACGCTTTGCTTCTGTTTATCGGCAATTTAAGGATGTTAACGAGTTTATGGATGAATTAAAGATTTTCCTCGGTAATGCAAAGGACAAATAATTATTTATGGCTAAACTACTCACAGCTACTCTCGCAATCTTCCGTCGGTCGCTTACCTCCCCGGGCGGTCTCGATCTCCATTATCGATAGGCAGACGGAGTCGTCGCTTACCTTGCTAATAAACACTCCTGTTCATATATGAGACACTTGTGAGCAGGTACAGATTTCAGGGATAATACATCAAGGACTTAGCACTCCAGTGAGTTACACCTATGCTAGGTTTCAAAAAGGAAGATTATGGAAAATTTTGATATTCATTTCATGAAGTTGGCAATACAGGAAGCCGAAAAAGGCATAGGGCGAACTTCTCCCAACCCTGCTGTTGGTGCTGTGATTGTGCATGATGGCGACATAATCGGAAAAGGATATCACAAAAAAGCAGGCACACCTCATGCCGAAATTAATGCTCTTGCCGATGCAAACAAGAACACTGCCCAGGCAACAATGTACGTTACGCTTGAACCATGCAATCATACTGGGCGTACCCCGCCATGTACTGAGGCAATTTTGAGGAGCGGGATTGAACGCGTTGTTATCGGTATGAAGGATCCTAACCCGCATGTTGCCGGTGATGGTATAACTCGTTTGCTTGAAAATGGAATCAAAGTAGAGTGCGGAATATTAGAAAAAGAATGCAAATTGTTAAATCTGCCCTTTCTTAAGCATATCTCCACTGGTCTGCCATGGGTTGTCATGAAGGCCGGGGTTAGCCTTGACGGGCGAATATCCTATCAAGTGGGCAGCGGGGGGGCAATCACCGGCGTCAAGGCATTTGAAATGGTGCATAGGTTGCGAGATAGGTTTGATGCTATTCTTGTTGGTGTTGATACGGCTTTAATTGACAATCCTAGTCTTACTACTCGAATGAGTGAAGACAGCGGGCATGATCCGTTAAGAGTAGTGCTTGATTCCAGACTGAGACTTTCAGTCGACGCACAAATGTTGCGGCAACAATCCCAGGCAGAGACATGGGTTTACTGCTGTGAGGGTGCGGAAGAAAAAAAACAGAAGGCGCTTGAAAAAAATGGGGCTAAGGTCCATAGAGTCGGAGGCCACGAGGCGCACCAGTTAGATATTAAAGAGGTTCTGTCACATTTAAGCAAAGCAGGCATAACCTCAGTTTTGGTCGAAGGCGGAAGCCGTATTCACGGTGCTTTCCTTGATGCTGATGCAGTTGACGAAGTATATCTCTTTTATGCGCCCTTTTTCATCGGTGATGCCGGTACGCCGCTCGTCAAAGGATACACATCCTTTACAAAAGGGGAAGATAACTTTTTTGTTGAGCATTCAGCGCAAGTTATTGGTACGGACATACTCTTTCATGGTATTAGGCGCTATCCCTGGTAGGTGAGGCGGGCACCATTGCCTTTAAGGCGTCAAGTTTTGACTCTAGAGCATGAATGTCATCAAAGGTAATGGAGAGGTTGCAACTGTCTTTTTCAAAGGATGCACTGTGCTGAAGCTGAAAATGTTCTGGGAGTTGCAATTGATGAATGCGTAATTGAAATGCCTTCTCTGCCTTAAAAAGTTCCGGTGAACATTGATGTTGGAGAAAGTCGAGGAGTTGATTTCCCTGTTGGGGGATGTTTTTTGCGTCCGTAATATTCTGTTGATCACAGGTTGAAAGGACTTGTTCAATGGAGCATTGTCTCCTTTTCGATAATTCAATAACCATCTGTACAAAATTATGCTGTTTTGACCCGCCAAAATGGTATTTGTCAATGAGGCTCACCAGAAGATGCTGGTCTACTTGGCTAAGCTTGTTCAACTTTTTTCCTGTTTTGAGGGTGAGCTTTCCCTTATGAATACTAATCATTGCTGTTTTTTCCAGTTGGAGTAGAGAAAGCAGCTCGTTGAACTGGTGTTTATTGGGTTTATATCCCATTATCTGTAGCAGAGGGAGTGTTTCGTGGTCAGCCAGGTGCTGCTGCGTCTGCTGGAGAAGGAGGGCATCTTCGATGGGGCTGACATTATTATCCAGGTGTTTATGCTGGGCTATATATTGATACAATTCACCAAGCTCGGTCTGGCGAGAGAGGACGAGACACGGAACCAATAGAATGTTGAATGTTATCGCTGCCTGTAATCTTTTGAAACCCGATAAAAGGTTAAATATCCCACCACCGCCTTCAGTCTCAGCAACAAGCAGGGGCTGCATGATGCCGAAATTTTCAATACTTGCAAGTAATGTGTCGTCGAGTGCGGTGTGTGCATGTATCAGGTGAAAAAAATCATTATGGGTGGAGATGATGTCGGGTTCCAGTAAACGAAACGAAGGAGCATGCTTCACGGTGTCTGCCAATAAGTAAGGGGTGGGGTAAAAGATAAAGGGGCATCAGCACATGATGCCCCTTTAGTTCATGCTAAAGGAAGGAACTCTTATGCCGAATTTATGCGGGTGCGTAAAATACCGGAAGGCTTAAAAGTGACAACACGACGAGCGTCAAGAATCAGTTCATTCCCAGTCTGAGGATTTCTTCCTCGTCTTGATTTTTTGTCCTTGATATTAAATTTTCCGAATCCGCTTAACAAGAGATCCTGCCCGTTGATAAGGGACGATTTAGACAAGGTTAAAAAGGTTTCTACAGATGCAGTTGATTGAGATTTTGTCAACGTTGGGTGTGTTTTATACACTTGTTGAACTAAATCGGCCTTGGTCAAGGTCATTTTTCACCTCCAAATGAAGCGAATTTACAATGGTTTAGTTTGTAATTAAACTGTTACTTATATGATAGGCAGCCATACCCGTAATTGTCAATCCTCAATCATTAAGAAAATGAAAAGCTGTTGTGCCTGCAAACTGCGCAACTTCACCAAGTTCTTCTTCTATGCGAAGCAATTGATTGTATTTCGCAACTCGATCACTGCGTGAAGGAGCACCGGTTTTTATTTGTCCTGCATTGAGTGCGACAGCAAGGTCGGCAATTGTAGTATCTTCGGTTTCACCGGATCGGTGCGAAATAACGGCAGTGTAGGATGCCCTGTGTGCCATGTCGACAGCATCGATTGTTTCTGTTACAGAACCTATCTGGTTAAGTTTGATTAAAATAGAATTGCATACTCCGCGCTTGATACCTTTTTGTAAGATAGCAGTATTGGTCACAAAAATATCGTCACCAACCAGCTGAATCTTGTTACCCAATTCTTGGGTAAGTTTTTTCCAGCCCTTCCAGTCGGCTTCATCAAGACCGTCTTCGATGGATATAAGCGGGTATTGTCTCACCCAGTCACTGTAAAATTCGATTAACTGGTCAGCATCTTTTTTAGATTTTTTCTCAGCAGCCAGTACGTATTTCTTTTCCGTGGCATCGTAAAATTCGCTGGCAGCTGCATCTAGACCAATATAAATATCTTTGCCGGGTTTGTATCCGGCTTGGTGAATTCCTTCAAGAATAGCTTCCATCGCTTCTTCATTGGAACTCAGGTTAGGGGCAAATCCGCCTTCATCGCCACCGGCTGTTTGCAGGCCACGCTTTTTGAGCACGGATTTTAAGGCATGAAAAGTTTCGGCTCCCATACGAAGGGCGTCTGCAAAACTTTTTGCACCCACCGGCAGGATCATGAATTCCTGAATATCGACATTGTTGTCAGCGTGGGCGCCACCATTGAGGATATTCATCATAGGTACAGGCAGCACTTTTGCGTTGACACCACCAAGATAATTATAGAGTGGTAATTCAAGCTCTGCTGCAGTCGCCTTTGCAACAGCCAAAGATACGCCCAGTATGGAGTTGGCACCTAATTTTTTTTTGTTAGCAGTATTGTCCAGCCCGAGCATAACGGTGTCGATCAACACCTGGTTAGAAGATTCAAAGCCAAGAAGGGCAGGGGTGATGATGTCATTCACATTTTTTACGGCCTGCAATACCCCTTTTCCACCATACCTTCTTTTTTTGGTATCTCTTAGTTCCAGCGCTTCCCGTTTCCCTGTAGAAGCACCAGAAGGTACAGCTGCCCTGCCGACCGCCCCGGTTTCAAGGTATGCTTCAACTTCAACTGTAGGGTTACCTCTGGAGTCCAATATTTCTCGCGCAACTATATCTACTATTTCTCCCATGAAAGTACTCTCCAAAATCTATAATTTGATATTTTATATAATAATGTAAACAGTATAAGTATTGAAAGGAATTAAACAACACTTGCCATTTTAAAAATCGGCAGATACATGGCTACAACCAATCCACCAATCATTCCGCCTAAGAAGACCATCATAAACGGTTCGATCATAGCGGTTAGATTTTCTACCGCCTGGTCTACTTCTTCGTCATAAAAATCGGCGATCTTTTCAAGCATGGTGTCCAGTGCACCAACCGACTCGCCGACGTTAATCATTTGTACAACCATATTGGGAAAAACACCTGACTCGTCGAGCGGTTCAGCAATTGGACGTCCCTCTGCAATACTGTCAGCGACTCGAAAAACAGCTCGCTCGATAACCTTATTACCGGAAGTTCGCCCGACAACCTGCAGTGCCTCAAGTATGGGTACGCCACTTTGCAGCATGGTACTTAAGGTTCGAGTGAATTTCGAGACCGCGACCCGGCGGAGCAGGGTACCTACCACCGGTGATTTAAGGAGGGCCGCATCAATTTTGAGACGACCTTTTTCAGTATTGTAAATCCGTTTGAAAATCCAGGTGAAGAGAACAGCTGCAATGACAATATAGAAGAAATTACCTTTAAAAAAATGACTCATGTTGACAACAATCTGCGTTGGTGCCGGCAGTGCTGAACCAAATTCCTGAAACATTTTGTCAAAAACAGGCACAACAAAAACAAGGATGACAACAAGAATAATAAGAGAAATGCCAAGACAGATGGCAGGGTAGGTCATCGCTCCTTTTATCTTTTTCTGCAGAGCCATGGCTTTTTCTTTGAAAACGGCAAGCCTGGAGAGGATGGTGTCAAGAATACCTCCCAGCTCCCCTGCCTCGATCATGTTTGAGTACAGGTTATCAAACACTTTAGGGTGCTTGCGCATGGAATCTGCCAGTGTCGTACCAGTCTCAACGTCGGTTTGAATCTCGAGGATTATCTTTTTAAAGGTGGTGTTTTCCTGCTGTTTGCCGAGAATTTGTAAACATTGAACCAGCGGAAGGCCCGCATCAATCATAGTTGAAAGCTGCCTTGTGAAAATAACAAGGTCTTTGCCGGTGACTTTAGGTTTAAAAAGCGGAATTTGCTCTAGAATATCTTTAGGCTTTTCCTTTATTTTGACATTGTCAATCCGCATTCGCCTGAGTTGCGCCAGAGCAGAATTCTCGTCGGGTGCCTCCAGTTCCCCTTTCCGTTTTTCGCCGTAACTATTTTTTCCTTTCCAAACATAAATTGGCATGAGTCTTTCTCCGGACAACTTCCTGGTGTTTTTAAAGGCTGTTCAATATAAGGTATTGACAGAAAGCGCAATAGTCTTTATAAAATCTATTTTCTATCGGTGAAGTGACAATTCGTCACAATTAATGATATTGTAGGGAAGTTTTTTTCTTGATTCAAGAAAAAGTTTATATTTTTTCAGGAGTTGGCAAGATGCAGACAAATGATACAGCTAAATTCAGTGATGGCCCGTTTCAACCGGTTGTCGAGCAGTGCGAAGGGTGTGATCGCATTGTAGAGGTTGATGAAAAGAAATATTGCAACACATATGTACAGCCTGATGCAAAATGGCGTCTTGGTATTTGCAATTTCGCGACCCATTCCAAGCCGGAAGTGAAAGTGGTGAAAGTAAGAATTAACCCGTTGAAAGCTGCAAAGAGAGCTTCTTCCAAGCGAAGATCCTAGTAATTCAGCAACTTTCTCGGGGCAAGAAAGGAAATCCGCTGCACCATTTCTTCTTGCTGTTATTGAAAAAAAGGCCTTTGTTTCTTAGAAACAAAGGCCTTTTTTATTTTGCGTTATTTTCTTCCGACTCCCATATATTGAAAACCTAGTTCCTTCATCTTTTGCGGTTCGTATACATTACGCAAGTCGACAAATACCGGAGCATTCATGCTTTCTTTTATTCTTTCCAGGTCAAGTGCTCTGTATTGGTTCCATTCTGTCATTAGAACAACGCAGTCGGCTTCAGCAGCAGCTTCATAGGCGTTTTGAACATATTCTATTCCTGCCGGCAGGTAGTGTTTTGCCTCCTCAATACCTTTGGGGTCGTGTGCTTTGATTTTGGCCCCTTTTTCAAGAAGGGCCGGAATGATTGTTGCGGAGGGTGCATCCCGCATATCATCTGTTTCCGGTTTAAATGTAAGGCCGAGTATGGCGATAGTCTTACCTGCCTCAGACCCGCCAAGCATTTCCCTGATTTTTTTAACCATTCGTGCTTTTTGTGCTGAGTTTGCCTCTACTGCAGCTTCAACAACTCGAACATTTTCACCGTTTTCCTGGACTATACGCATCAGGGCCAGCGTATCCTTGGGAAAGCAGGAACCACCGTAGCCCGGTCCTGGGTGTAAAAATTTACTGCCGATACGTCCATCCATGCCAATAGCCTTGGCAATATCTGTAACGTTGGCGTTAACTGCTTCACAGACATTGGCAATTTCATTAATAAAGCTGATTTTTACAGCTAGAAAAGCGTTTGCTGCGTATTTAGCAAGCTCTGCAGTTTCTATGGTCGTGCTGACAATAGGGGTGTCTCTGATGTAAAGGGGTTTGTATATTTCGCGCATAACGTCCTCTGCGCGTTCTGTTTCAACCCCAATTACTACCCTGTCAGGCCGCATGAAATCAGCTATTGCGGCACCTTCTCTTAAAAATTCAGGGTTTGATGCTATATCAATATCAACAGATGGATTAGTTTCTTTGATAATGCGGCTTACCTGCCGTGCTGTACCAACCGGAACCGTGCTTTTGTCCACAACCACTGTGTAACCATTAAGATGTGGTGCTACCTCCTTTGCTGCCTGATAAATATAGCTCAGGTCCGCATAACCGTCACCGCGTCGAGAACTGGGGGTGCCGACAGCAATGAAAACAGCATCTGAGAATGGAACCGATACGGCCAGGTCGCTGGTAAAGCAGAGTCTGCCCTCATCGACATTTTTTTTCACCAGGTTGTCAAGACCTGGTTCATATATAGGGATGACTCCTTTTTTTAATTTTTCAATTTTTTCCTCTACCTTGTCAACACAGGTGACGGTATGGCCGAATTCGGCAAAACAGGTCCCTGTTACCAGGCCTACGTACCCGGTGCCAATCATGGTAATGTGCATTAACTTCTCCTTTTAATAATCTCTAGCACCAAACAGTGCCGTTCCTATTCGTATGTGTGTCGCACCCTCTTCGATAGCAACATGAAAATCTGCCGACATACCCATTGAGAGGACAACGTTTTGATTGTCTGTAAATAATTGTTTACGGGCAAAATCCTCTGCAAGTTTCCTTGTCTCTCTGAAAAAGAGCCTGGTTTCTTCCGGGTTATTTGAAAATGGAGGAATGACCATCAGGCCACGTACCTGCAGTTTGGTTTCGCTGGAAATCCGGCGCAGTAAGGACTCCGTTTCTTCAGGCAAGACGCCTGCCTTTTGTGGTTCCCTTCCGATATTGATTTGCAAAAGGATAGCGATCGATTTGCTAAGGGCGTTGGCATGTTTGTCTATGAGTTTTGCGAGTTTCAGGCTATCAACAGTTTCAATGACGTCAAAAAGACTGACAGCCTGTTTGGCCTTATTGCTTTGCAGATGCCCGATAAAATGCCATGTTATAGACGATGGAAGTTCAGGGATTTTTTGGGCTGCTTCCTGGAGATAATTTTCGCCAAAAATTCTTTGCCCACAGTCAAAAGCCTGCTGTATTAACGCGCATTCTTTTTTCTTTGAAACCGCAACCAAATGGATTGAGTCCGCTGCCCGGTTGCAGCCTGCAGCACATTGGCTGATTTTTTGGCGTATAGTTTGGTAGTTATCCTGTATCATGTTTTTGTTTTAACCCGGCAACCGAAACAGATCGATTGCATTTTTTGTTGTCATGGCAGCAACGTCATGCAGTGACATCTGCTTCAGCTCGGCCACCATTTGCGCAGTATAGGCAATTTTAGCAGGAGTGTTTCTTTTACCCCGAAAAGGGACAGGAGCCAGGAAGGGACCATCAGTTTCAAGAATAAGGTGCTGGATATCTGTTTCCCGGACAACTTCCTGAAGGTCTTTGGCGTTCTTAAAAGTAACAATACCTGGTATGGAAATATAAAAACCAAGATCTATAACCTGACGAGCGAGAGAAACATCGCCTGAGAAACAGTGCATGACCCCTCGCTTGTGGAAAGGGCCCGTTGCTCTTAGAAGTTGGATGGTCTCGTCGTGTGCTTCCCGGTCATGGATAACGACCGGTAGGTCCAATTGTTTGGCGAGTTCCAGTTGTGTTGCAAACACTTTACGCTGAACTTCACGAGGAGCATAGTTCTTTGCATAGTCAAGGCCGATTTCACCATACCCTACCACCTTGGGGGCTTTGGATAAACGTGAGAGCTCATCAAGGATGGCCGGTGTTACATTGTTAGCCTCGTGGGGATGCACTCCTACAGTAGCGTAGATCTGCGGGTATCGGTCTGCAAGTTTCACCGCAGCCCTTGAACTTGCCAAGTCTATACCAATGGTAATTATGTTGCGTATTCCAGCGTCTGCAGCTTGTTCAAGAACATGATCGAGGTCGCTGTCGTATGCCTGCATGTCCAGGTGGCAGTGGGTGTCGATGAGTGTAGCATCAGGAAGAACGGGGGGAGGGCTGGGCGATGTAGTCTGCATATATGTGTAAGTAAATATTGGTGACGTTCTCTCTAGTAGGTTGTTTTCGTTTATTTTGTATAAATGAAAATAATGCGAAAAAGCCTTGCTTCGTATAACGGACTGGTGCGTCTCTGCAACAAAAAAAGACTTATATAGCATAGTGAATGTTTATTGACATTAAAACCTTATTTTTTTACAACCAAGTATTTGTTTGTAAAAAAGTTAGCCTGAACAATAGTTTTTTTTGAGCAGTGGAATACTGGGTACTTTCTCCACTTTCTCACTGTATCGAAACAGGCTGCAATACAGGGCGCCTTAGGAAATGTAATTTGTTGATCAGGGGTAGCTTATGTGTAGATGGTAACACCGGGATCTGTTGGGGATTTCGAATGTGAAAATTTTATCATAATGCTCAGCCAGACAACAATACAGTCTCTTAAGGTGACTTACACTCTCTGATCGGAGGATGATCTGCATGAAGAAGAATTTTGTTGTATATGCCATTATTTTGGCGGGGCTGGTAGCGGTGTTTTCTTTATCGGGTTGTGTCGGTAATAAGACAGCAGTTGCCTCTGCACCTGGCGAAAGTCCTGACTCCCTTCCACCTGTACCCGGCTTTGCCGGTGATATCCAGGATATTGTTCTTCCAACGGAACTTGAGTGGAATAGAAAAAATTCGATGGGCATTAAGACCGAGTCTTTTCGAGGTGGCGTTTATGTGTATGAGGGAAAGGTTGCTGTAATGTCCTTGAAAGACTACATGGTGCAATCCATGCAGGATAACAAGTGGAAGCAAGTAGGGGAAACGTCTTCAAAGGATATTATGCTTGCATTTGTCAAGCCCAATAAAACCTGTATGATGGTTATCAGCGAGGGAGGACCTCTCTCCAAAACAAAGTTAACTTTTTATGTGACCATTGATGAAACAGCAGCTACCTCTTTAAATCCCTTTGGTGAAGCTGTAACTCAATAGTAGCGTGTATGACCCCAAAGGGTTTTTTTGAATTTCAGTAAGGTATGAGCCTGTGATGAAGAATACACATGTGGACCTGACAAAACCTGGTCTGCAGGGGGTGCGGGTATTGCTTGGAGTTACCGGATCCATTGCCGCATATAAAGCTGCGGAATGGGTTCGTGCTTTAATCAAGGAGGAAGCCATTGTAACGGTTATGATGACCAGTGCCGGACAACGGTTTGTTTCACCGTTGACCTTTTCTGCTCTTTCCGGAAATCGGGTGTATCATGATATGTTTGAGGAGGATCAGGAAGGAGTAATGGCGCACATCAATCTGTCACGAGATAATGACGTGGTGCTCGTGGCTCCTGCTACAGCTCAAACCATGACGCGATTAAGCCGGGGCATGGCTAACGACTTGGTCTCCACTACAGTATTGGCAGCTCAAAAACCTGTTATAGTGTGTCCGGCAATGAATACCAACATGTTCACCCATCCCGCAACACAAGAAAATATCAAGAAATTGGAAGGCTACGGATACCATGTGGTCGCCCCGGACAGCGGTTCGTTAGCGTGTGGGGAAGTTGGCGATGGACGGCTTCCTGACTGGGATGTGGCCAGGGAGAAATTGCTGCAGGTACTGTGTCCTGATGATCTCACTGGACAAAATATCGTTATCACTGCCGGGCCTACCAGAGAGGCTATTGATCCCGCCCGCTATCTGACTAACAGGTCCAGTGGGAAGATGGGATATGCTCTTGCAAGAGCAGCCGTGCGTCGCGGCGCTAAGGTTACATTGATAAGTGGGCCCGTAACCTTATCTGAACCTCCAGGGGTGCAGGTAGTCAAGGTCCAGTCTGCCCAAGAGATGGAAGCAGAGGTACTTTCCCATGCTGCGGAAGCATCTGTCGTTATCAAGGCAGCTGCGGTTGCAGATTATCGCCCTCTTGTTGAACAGCACCATAAAATAAAGAAAAAAGCTGATACCTTCAATCTTGAACTCGTTAAAAATAATGACATCCTTGCCAGGCTTGGAAGGGAAAGAAATGGGCGGCAATTGTTGGTCGGTTTTGCAGCAGAAAGCAAAAATCATCAACAGGAAGGTTTGCGCAAACTCACTGAGAAAAATGTGGACCTGATAGTGGTCAATGATATTCTTGGTAAGAAAACCGGCTTTGATGTTGAGACGAACCAAGTCACCTTAATAGACCGTACCGATATCTGCCAACTTCCGCTTCTCTCCAAAGAGGGGACCGCCAATCAAATTCTTAATAAAGTGTTAGAACTCCTGTCGGCACGATAAATCCGTGCCGACGGTGAGCGTAATCCCTTTTCCCCCGTTTTTTATTTTACAGCGTATCGTCCCTTTTCTTTTTACTCTTTTGTGAACTGGGTGTTTATCAAGAATAGTATTAAGACGGTATGGGGGCTCATATAATTAATTGTTGGAGTAAAAAACGTGCACATAAGTCGCTCGGAACAGAAAAGACGTATCAAGGAAATTGAAACACTGGTGGTTGAACTGGCCAAATTGTCGTCCCAGGTTATTGAAAAATGTCCTTGTTCCCAGGAAGTGAAAGAACTGCTCAACGAGGCAAGTGAACTCAAAGGCGGAGCAAAAAAAAGACAGCTTAAATACATCACCAAGCTGTTGAAGGAGCAACCCCTTGAACAACTCTATAAGTATTTAGCTGATCGAAAAGGGAATGAACTTGTTAAAAATAAACAGTTCCATGAAATTGAGTATTGGCGGGACTCGTTGCTCAACGAAGCGCTGGAGGCTAAAAAGCAATGTGCAGCTGAATTTATGGAGTGGACTGAACAATGGGATTCCAGCGTTGCCGAGTCCATAGCGAAGGAACTTCCAGGGGCAGAAAAGAATACATTGCTCAGGCTTGCATATTTATTTGTTCAGACAAGAAATCCTCGGCACAGCAGGGAAATTTTTCGCTATCTGATGGCCATCAGAGAACAGCAGCGTTTTGGAAAATAAAACGGTTCGGTGAGAGTAGAAAGCCTGTCCCTCCACGACACATATTTGCAGTGCTGGCGCGTAGCATCTGTGTCGCAGAGGTTGAGATTATTACGCTTTTTCCAGTTTTCGTTTGAATGCACGGGCAAAAGTAGCAGCCTCCATCCCGGCGACGCATCCTTCTCCGACAGCTTTTGCCATCTGGTAGGGAGGGCCGACGATGTCTCCGGCGGCATAGATGCCGGTAATGTTAGTTTCCTGTTTGTTGTTTGTCGCGATATACTTGAAGGATTCCATGTCTAGTTGAACGTCGACTTGAGTGGCAAGCTCAAGGGCGCCTTTGGAGCCCAGTTCAATGAAAACACCTTCGGTTTCAATAGTTTCTCCATTATCAAGCAATACGGAACCGACAGCATTTTCTCCTTGAATTTCCTGGATACTATTTGTGATAAATTCTACTTCACTGGCGCGTAATTTGTGTTCGAGTTCCTGAGAGACTTCAAGTTTGTTGGCAATAAGGTAGACTTTAGAGGCGTAATCAAGCAAGGTGAGAGCGCCATCTACAGCCGCGCTTCTGTCTCCTGTTACAGCTACTGTAGCTCCTCGGTAGAAATTGGCGTCGCAATCCACACAATAGCTAACTCCACGACCTGAAAAATCCTTTTCGCCGGGAACGTTCAGTTTCTTTTTCGCAACACCCATAGCAAAGATAAGCGCCCTTGTGGAGACTGATTTTCCTGTTTCCAGGGTTAAGTCAAAGCCATCTTTCTGGGCGGAAATTTTCAGCACGTCTTCGTGTGAAATCTCGGTGCCGAATGATTTCGCCTGCTCTAAACCTGTCCGGAGGATGTCGCAGCCATCAGACACGCCTGGAATAAAGGCATAGTTTTCAATGTGCGCCCCATAGAGAGCTGAATTTTCGATTCTACCGAGCATGAGAACACGCGTTTTTTTTCTCGATGCATGTATTGCTGCCTGTATACCAGCGGGACCGGCACCAATTATCACCACATCGTAAACGGATTCAGGCATATTTGTCTCCTCTTCTATACGAAAAAAAATTACCCCTGTATGTTTACACAATTAGGGGATGATATTTATCCACGAATATTTCATAAATATTTCTACACCATCCTTAGATCTAGGTCGACAGAATTATTGTTTTCATTTATAATTTCAGGCTCTAGTTTTTATTTATAATTATGGTGTGCTTTAACTCTGCCGGTATCTCTTCTGCAAGCTGTTGACAGCCCGCCGCGCGGCCCTGATGAGCTGGTTCGGTTGCAAACCCTGAAAGTGTAGCGGCCTTTTGCTTCTTTGGGCTTAGCCTTTGCATGGATAAAATCGAAGCAAAAGATACAAATCAAGCGCTGCCCGCAATTATTCGACATTAAATTCAACTTCAACGTTAGGTAAACTGTGACATTATCAATAATTGAAATGCTGCTTAATGCAGGGCTCATGGTTAAACTCGTCATGATGACTCTGTTTATTTTTTCTGTAGTATCCTGGTCGATTATCATCGTCAAGCACCTCATGTTTAAGAAATCCGAGAACGCTTCTGCTGATTTCCTTGAAGATTTCTGGAACAGTAAAACGCTTAATGAAGCCTACAACTCTGCTCAAAACTATTCACAGAGTCCAGAGGCCTCGGTTTTTATAACCGGTTATACAGAACTGAAAAAAATCAGCGCAGCCAGGAATGGTGGTGAAGGTGCCGTGACCCTGGAGATGCAGTTGGCCACCATGGAAAATTTAAAACGGTCCGTAAGAAAAGCCCAGGTGATGGAAAGTGATAGAATGTCACGCTCTCTTTCTTTTCTGGCCACCACCGGATCTGCCACGCCTTTTATCGGCTTGTTTGGCACGGTCTGGGGGATCATGACCTCATTTAAAGATATAGGTGAACGCGGATCTGCATCCTTGGCTGTTGTCGCCCCCGGCATATCAGAGGCTTTGGTGGCGACTGCTGCCGGCTTGGCTGTAGCTATCCCAGCTGTTATTTTTTTCAATTATTATTCCAACAAACTTGCTGATTCGGAATCCGATATTGATAATTTCAGTTCAGATTTTTTGAATCTCATCGAACGAGATATTCTTTCTCGCGCATAAGGATACAATGGGGCCTTCAGGATTAAGAAATAAAAAAGGTTTGGTCGCTGAAATTAATGTGACGCCCCTGGTAGATGTCATGCTGGTATTACTCATCATTTTTATGGTGACCGCGCCGATGATGACACAGGGGTTGGAGGTGGATCTTCCCGCAACAACGGCCAAAGCGTTGAGGCAGCAGGAAAAGCCGATTGTAGTCACGATCAATGAACAGGGAAAAGTTGTATTAAATAAGGTCGAAGTGAACGCCTCTTTATTGATACAGCAGTTGTCCGCCTTGCCTGACGATCAAAAGGAACAGCCTGTGTATTTACGAGCTGATAAAAATGTTCCTTACGGAGTAGTTGTGGCCACCATGGCAGATATTCGATCAGCCGGTTTTAAAAAACTAGGTATGATCACCGTGCCTGCAGACAAGAAGAAGTAGAGTCTTTTGATTAGATGGCTGTACATTTAACAGAATCCGATTTTTATATTCAGCAAAAAAATGCTGATAACAAGTGGCGTATAGCGGCACCTGTTGCGGTTGGGCTGCATGTCATTCTTCTGGTGTGGTCTTTTTTGCTGCCGGATATGTTTGATCAGAAACCGCTTTTGGATGAGTTCGTCACGGTTGATCTGGTCTCGATGCCTGAACCGCAAGCTCTGCCTGAAATAGCGACACCACCACCAAGCAAACAACCGGAAGTTGAGCAGCCACCTCAACCACCACCAGAAGAGGCGGCACAGCCTGATCCCGATGAGGTGGAAATTCCCCTTGAGTCTGAAGTTGTTCCTGATCCTGTTGTAGAGGCTAAGCCGATATCAGTAAAACCTTTAAAGCGAAAAATAAAAAAGGCCGTTGATACGCGACTTGCTGAAGAAAAGGAACGTGAAAAAAGGGCACTTGCATTGCGCGAAAAAGAGCATCAGCGAAAGCGAAATGAGCAGTTGGAGAGAGAACAAAAGCAAAAGGCTGCTGCTGCCCGAAAAGCGGCTGCGGTTGCACGAGCTGAACAAGCAAGAAAAGAAGCTGATCTCGCCGCCAAAGATGCGAGAAGAGCCCTGGCGGAGATGTATCGTCGCCAAGGCGCATTGGAAACAAAAAATACAACTGCTGCTGCAAGCGGTTCTGGAAACTCTGCTAGGCGTCAGGTGCAGTCAATTGTTGCCCAGCAATACTATGCTGCCCTCTATTCGCATATACAAGGATACTGGGTGTTGCCCGATATGCGCAAGTGGGATCGCAACCTTGAGGCGACAGTTGTCCTGGTGATTAATAACAACGGACAGGTACTGAAAACAACTGTCGAAAAGCAATCACGAGACCCCTTTTTCAACCAGGTCGTGGTAAAAACACTGCATAGTGCTGCTCCAATGCCGACTTTTCCAAAGCTCATGAAGGAAAGAACCATTGAGGTGGGGTTACGTTTTCGGCCTGGTAAACTGGAAATGTGATGAAAACAAAACGCAACTGTGCAGCCGCATCCACGGTGGCTGGGTTCACCTCTGCATACGATAAGGCCGGAAGGCATAGCTTGCGGTAGTATAGTTATCCAGCCCGCTTGATTGTCGGAGCACAACTGAACAGTTACAGGTCGAAGTTAAGGCGAGCTTTTTTTCGCTGAACAGTTCCAATAAAACATACAACAAAAACTATGATTTTTTTCAAACGCAACTTTTTGGTCATTGTAGCTCTTATATTTACGTGCGGTTTTTTGCCGGACAATGCCTCTGCTGAACGGGTATATCTTGACATCACCGCAGCTGATGTTCGTAAAGTGGTTGTAGCTGTGCCTGCCTTTACCTTCACCGGATCGCCGGCCGGTAGTCAAAAGGGCAAAGAGATGGCGCAACTGCTCGGTCGTGCACTGGAAATTCATGGTTTTATTGATTTAGTCGATACCAGCCGTTATGCTGGTGTGCAAAATGTCGATTGGCGTGCCTTGGGTGTTGATTATGCTGTTATGGGAAAGTTCACCCAGAGCGCTCAAGAGATGGTTATTGAAGGGCGGCTGCTTGATGTTGCTGAAAACAGACTTCTGGCAGGAAGGCGCTACCGAGGAGCCGCCAGCCAGCAGGATGACATGGTTTTACGACTTGCCGATGGTTTGATAGAGGAATTCACCGGTGAACCGGGGATCAGCAGAACTTCCATCGCCTATGTGTCTGATGTGTCAGGTCGAAAGGAAATATATATCTCGGATATTTTAGGTCGAAATCAAAGACAGATCACTAAACACAAGCATTTAGCTGTTTCTCCAAGATTTACCCCTGATGGCAATTATCTCGCTTATACCACCTATCACCGTGGTAATCAGGACCTTTACATTACCGATCTCAGGCAAAACAAGGTGACCAGGTCACTTTCTCGCAGAAGCGGGATGAACTTAGCACCTGCTTTTTCTCCGGATGGCAAGAATATGGTCGTCACCTTGAGTAAAGATGGTGGACCTGACTTGTACCTTTTAGATAGAAAAGGGGAAATACTCAAACGCATCACATCAAGGTCTGGAATTAATGTCTCTGCCTCCTATTCTCCTGATGGTAACAACATTGTGTTTGTTTCCGATCGCAGTGGGAAGCCTCAAGTGTATACAATGGATTTAAGGAGTGGAAATGTGAAGCGTTTGACCTTTAAATCCGCCGGCTCGCAGAACAGCGAACCTAATTGGTCACCCAAAGGAGACTTGATTGCTTTTTCAGGATTGGTTGACGGGCATAATCAGCTTTTTATTATGGATCCACAGGGAAACAATGTGAAACGGTTGACCACAAGTTGGGGTGATTACGAGTCGCCTTCATGGTCGCCGGATGGAAAATTGTTGACTTTTGCCCGGAGAAGAAACGGTAAATCAGAGATCTGTATTATAGGTAAAAATGGAAAAGGATTGCGTGTGCTTTTTCCTTTTAAGGGCAATAAGTCGTACCCGCAATGGTCCCCTTCTTTATAACACTTTCCATGGTCGTCACTCCAATCAAAGGTGAGTTGTCCTTTTTTGCCGGGGTACTTGAGAAGGTCTTTTCTAAGAGAACAGGGCGCTGCTGCGCAATAAAGATTTTTAAAGTAACATGAGTATAGAAATGTAATTTAAAAAATCCATTTTTCCGCCCCTTTTCGGTGAGGCTTTGCATGGTTGTTATCGCAAAGGGCTGACCGTCTTTTGGGCGGAATTTGAGGTTTCCTTAAATCGGTTTATTATAGAGTGAAAGAAAAGGGAGCGTACATGAAAACTATTCGTAATATTACTGTGGCCGGCTGTTCATTGTTACTGCTAACCCAATGTGCAACACAAGATGAGGTTCGAGTTCTGAATAATCAACTCCGGGCCGTTAATCAAAAAGTGGATGAGGTTAAGTCCACTACAGTCAATCAAATGCAAAAGCGGCAGGCCAGCTCCGTGAATAAAATAGGTCAAGTAGAAAGCGAAACTATGCGCCTGCAGTCCATGATTGAAGAGAGTGCCCACCAGGCAAGTCTCTACCGGGAGCAGGGCAAAGAGGATATTGCTAACCTGCAGGCTGCAATAGAGGCAATGCGTGAAGAGAATAAAACCAAGCTGCTTGAAACAGATCAAAAAATTTCTGTTCTAGAGCAACAGGTCGCTCTGTTAAGAGGAAATATTGAGCAAGCCCAGCAACAAAGGGTTCGAGAGGCGGAAAAACGTGCCCGCGCAGCTGCTATAAAAGCTGAAGAGGCGCGTCGTCAGAGCTATGTTGCTGCAACCAGCGGCTCGCAACTGGCAAGAGTCACTCCAGATAAAAAGAAAGTAAAGATTGGCAGCGCCCCTGTTGTCAATGGTGAGGAAACTCCTGCTCAGGCTTCCGTGGCGACTGCCCCAAAAGTAGAAGAAGTACAGCCACAGGTTAAAACGGTTGTTACTCCTGATTTGACATCAGAGCCATTTAACCAGGCGATGCAGCAGTATCAGGCAAAAAAATATCAGGATGCCTATCGGGGATTTGAGCAGGTATTAGCCGGTAATCCACAAGGGAAACGCGCTGCCGAAACGCTTTTTTACATGGGAGAATGCCTTTTTTATCAAGGTGAGTATGATCTGGCAATCCTTGATTATCAAAAAGTGATTTCTAATCACTCTAGAAACAGCCTTACCCCCCAGGCCCTGCTGAAACAAGGGATGTCATTTGAAAAACTCACTGACCATGAAACAGCTAAAATTATCTATAAAAAGCTTATCAATGATTATGCGGGCAGTAGTGAGGCCGGCCAGGCAAAGAGTCGACTGGCAAATCTTTAAGCTGAGAGGATGACTCAAACCGAATCATTACAAGGCATTGTGCCGTCAACAGTTTCAAATATCAGGCTGCATGCACTCAATCGGTTGGACAAGAACGACCTTTTTTATTTCTGGATTGACTAACAGTGGGCAAGAAAAAACGACTCGACATAATGTTGGTTGAAAGGCAGCTTGCCAAAAGCCTTGATGAAGCCCGGCGGTTAATCTGTTCGGGTGTGATTCGGGTAAACGGAATGCTTCGTGAGAAAGCGGAAAGTCAACACGAAGAGCACGTCAAGATCAGCCTTCATAAAACAAAACGTTTTGTGAGTAGGGGCGGCGAAAAACTTGCACCAGCGCTTGAGCATTTTGCCATTGATCCGGCAGGGAAAATCTGTCTTGATATAGGTAGTTCTACAGGAGGTTTTACTGATTGCCTGCTCCAGAATAATGCGAAACGCGCTTATTGCGTGGATGTCGGCTATGGTATATTGGACTGGAAAATTCGCCAGGATAAAAGAGTGGTTGTGTTGGAGCGAACCAATGCCCGTTTCCTCACCAAAAAGGAAATACCGGAATCTGTAGATTTTTGCGTTATTGATGCTTCCTTCATTTCGCTGAATCTCCTACTGGAACCACTTGTTCAGTTTTTTGATACCACTGTTATGATTTTGGCATTAATTAAACCACAGTTCCAGTTACCGCAAAAAAAAATTACAGCAGGTGGGGTTATCACTGATCAGGACTTGCACGCTGAAGCTATTGAAATGGTAGAGACCCATGCTGCAACGCTTGGCTTATATTCCCAAGGAATTATTGCCTCACCCATACGCGGGGCAAAAGGTAATCAGGAGTTTTTTATACTGCTTACCGGACAATCAAGTGATCTTCACTGAAGAATAGGGTTAAGATAAATAAGGAGATAACGATGAAAAGAAATATCGTCAAAAATGTATTCATATCAACTGTTACAGCTGCCACTCTAGTGGGAGCGACCGTTTTGAGTTCATCGGCAGCAGAATATGTAACTGTTACAAAAGACGGCGTAAACCTACGTTCCGGCCCAGGCACCAATTATGAGGCTATTTATCAGTTACCTATGCATTATCCTTTACGAGTTTTATCAAAAAAAGGACAGTGGGTCAAAATTGAGGATTATGAGGGCGACAAGGGGTGGATTTATGATACCTTAGTTTCGGCATCTCCTTATGTGATTGTAAAGGTCGAGGAAGGGAATGTTCGCAGTGGTCCTGGAACCAACAATGCAAAGGTAGGGACCGTGTCCAAAGACGTTATTTTAAAAAAGGGTGATAATCAGGGGGACTGGATACAGGTCAGTCACCCAGAGATCAACGGCTGGGTCCACCGCTCCCTGGTATGGCCGTAAGTTTTTTTTTCTAAAAACGAGAAGTTACTGTAGTCGCTCACCACAATTTTTAATCTACCGCTGTTTAGCCTGATCTGATACTCGGGCTAGCCCGAATTTCTCATGAGTTTTTTGGTTTTCGACTTAAGTTTTGATATTTATAGAAAATACGGTAGCGCTAAAAAAACAGACTGTTTTTTCGTCGATAATCAAAAAACTCACCCTCCGGGTCAGCGGATTTTTCCGCAGACTCTTTGTTGCAGGCCATTTGCGGTAGCTTACTATCGGAGTCTACGCTTACCTGCTGCGTGTCCTGCGCCTCGACCTGTGAAAAACTTCACTGATGAGAAATCCTGGCTAACGCGGCTTGAAAATTAACCGGCAGTCGCACCTTTTTCTTCGCTTTGTTTCGGAAAAGAAGGTGTTGCTGCCGGATTCCAAAGAGAAAAAGTTCTTTTGTCAATTGTACATCCTCTCGGCAATAGGCTGTCAGCTTTTCCATTTCTCCCTGTTTAAACCATTCAAGAGCCTGCAGGCCATGTCCTTGCTTGCTTTTGCCCAGTGTCTGTTCGGCGAGGTGATCCAGACTGAGCCGGTAGCCAAGTTGATTGTAAATTACTTCCAGGATGTCAAAGGACGGCAGGGAGGAAAGATTTTTTCGGGTATAGGCTGAGAGCACTTTGTTGTCAAACCGTTTGTTATTAAAGCCGACAACGAGGTCAAATGAGAAAAGAGATATGATCAGTTGTTCTATCTGTTTCTCTTCATACACAAGAAATTTTTGTTGCCTGTTGTCATATACTACGGCAACGCTGACCCCCATATTTTGTGCTCTATGCCAGCCGCCTACCTCCTGGGCTGACCTTTTTGTTTCTATATCGAAAACACAATAATTTTCGGGCAGGATGACCTGCTCGGTGTGATTCGTTGTTTTTTTGAGAGCCGGTAAAGGGGGATGCTCTACCATTGTTGAGTTAGAAGCAGGCGGCGGTTTCAGCAATGCCTCCATGATATAAACGCATGCATTTTTGTCTATTGGGCGGTTACCTGAACCGCATTTAGAAGAATGGACACAGCTCGGGCAACCTGCGTCACAGCTGCAGGAGCGTACGGCGTTCAGAGTACTTTCAACCAGGCTGTGTATATGAGAAAATGCCTCACGTGCCAGTCCCACGCCACCGGCATGGCCGTCGTAGACAAAAACAGCGGCTCCTTCTATTTGGTCATGCCAAGGATGAGAAATGCCGCCAATGTCATTGCGGTCACAAAGTACCAAAAGCGGCATCAGTCCAATAAGAGCATGCTCCATGGCGTGTATGCCGCCCATAAAATGAAGTTGGTGGTGTTCGCAGGCATTTTTGATGTAAGGGGGAAGCAGGAGCCAGTAGCCTTCTGTTTCAAAGGTCTGCGGGGGAAGATCAAGCGGACGACGACCGATGATCTTCATGCTGCCGGAGAGAATTTTCAAGTATCCCGTGATATGCTCGGTCACCCGTAGCCGCCCAAAAACAACGACCACACCTTTGAGTTGAGTTCGTGAGAATTCCTCGAGTATCTCGGTGGTTTTGGTTGATTGGACACGGGTAAAATAATTGGGGGATATTGGGCTGACATAGACTGCCTTTTCTTCCATATCAAGGCCGTCGACGTAATAGCTTTGTGCCATATGCAGATAGATTGCTCCCTTATGACATTCTGTGATAACGCGACGCCCGTCAATTTCACCTATAATTTTATTGTTTGCTGAAAGGTAAATCATAAAGGGGTGGCCGCTCCCCCTGATACTGACATGACGTTGCGGGTACTTTCGAGCGGCAAACCAAGAGTTGCCATTTGCAGACTGCAGCAACTCTCCGGCAGTGGTTAGTTCATGCAACTGTTGATCGAGTTTATAGGCCTGGAGCAGTGGCTCCTCTCTGTGGAGAGGTATTTCCGCAGCTGCGCATACCAGGTGCCGGCCGGCAATAAAGGTATTGAGCGGGTTGATGGTGACAGATTCAACCGGGCGGGCGAAAAAATCTTCAGGGTTGCGCATAAAGTACTGATCAAGGGCATCTTCATGACCTATAAGGATGACCAATGATTCGCGATTATTTCTCCCGACCCTTCCAGCCCGTTGCCTGGCTGCCATTATAGATCCGGGATAACCAACCATTATACATATGTCCAGGGCACCGATATCTATGCCCAGCTCAAGTGCTGAAGTGGTGATAACGGCAAGCAGTTCCCCTGTCACAAGCTTTTTTTCTATATGGCGTCGATCTTCAGGGAGAAAGCCGGCCCGATAAGAAGCTATGTTGTGTTGATACTCTTTGAGTCGCTTGCCGGACCACATGGTGATCAGCTCTGTCATCTTTCTTGATTGCGTATAGATGATGGTCCGCAGTTTTCTGTGCACAGCAGCGTCGAGTAGCAGGGTTGCCGCGCCTGCTGCTGAGTCTATCGGGTTAAGCAGCAGGGTATGTTTGGCTGCTTTACCGGCTCCTGAGGCGGTAATTGAAACAAACCGATGTCCGGTCAGGTTTTGTGCCAGGTCTTCAGGGTTGCCAACCGTAGCAGACGTGAGGATGTAGGTCGGTTGGGTACCGTAAACTTCGCACATCCTATTCAAGCGGCGCAGTACCCAGGCGATATGCGAGCCGAAAACACCTCGATACGTATGTACTTCATCAATGATAATATACTTGAGATGTGAGAAAAAATGCGCCCACTTGTCGCTGTAAGGTAACAGGGAGAGATGGAGCATGTCAGGGTTGGTTATAAGCACTGCCGGTAGTTGTTCACGTATCTTTTTTCGTTTATAGCCGGAGGTGTCACCGTCATATATTGCAGCCGTATCGGTTTCCGGCAGAACCTCCTCTGGAAGGTTATGGACGAGGGTTTGAAGGGCTTTTAACTGGTCCTGAGCCAGCGCTTTTAAGGGAAATAAATAAAGGGCTTTTGTCTGGGGCTCGGTAAGTAGGCTTTGTATTACAGGTAGATTATATATCAGGCTTTTCCCCGAGGCCGTAGCTGTAGAAATAATAACATGTCGTCCTGCTGCAACATATTCTATGGCTGCTGCCTGGTGGGAGTAGAGGGCCTTTATCCCAATATTGTGTAACAGGCTCCGTATCGGGTCGGACAGCAGTTTAGACGAAGCATGTTCAGCTATTTGGGGAGCATCGGTGTGGTGAGCAACAACTTGCCGGCCGAATTTTTCAGATTGTTTAAGTGCGGTAACATACTCTGCAACGCCTGTTTTCTCTCCTTCTGTCCCCATTGATAACTATTAGTGTTTGTTATTTTAAAAATATCTTATACTATTGCTTGGCCCTTTTCCACCATGGTCGGGAAGGGCGTCACTCAATCGACTTGAGTGGCTTGAGCGTATAAAAAATGTTTTGGTAACTATTCGCAAAGATCTACAAACTCTCAATCTATCCCGAACTGTAGCTATTCATCTGTGTTTCAAATATTCATAAGCATACCGATTAGCTCTACATCGCTATGCTGGGGCGGATTGTGGAGAATAGGGTGCTGCTCAATAGTTACGTGTTTTTTTGCTGTTTTCCGGCTGCTGCAGTACTGTATACACAAATTCCATAGGTATAGAAATGTTAACCATTGCCACAATTGGACCTCAAGGATCTTTAGCGTGGAAAGCTGCACAAAAATATGCAGATGATGCAGTTTTGCGTACCCATTCGAGTTCGAAAAAAGTGATTTCCTCTTTTGTTAATCACGATGTGGATTGCGCAATCCTGCCTGTCTATAATACCCGCGAAGGGGAGAATAAACAGTATTTTCGTATTTTTGACCACCTGAAAGCAGGGTATTGGGTGGACAATGTTATTGTCTACTCCGACCTTTCACTGGGGATGCATCAGCCGGATGCTGATTTACATTCCATACATTTACTGGTTGGAAGGCGAGAAGTCCTGGGCCAGTGTGCCGAGTTTATTGATCAGCATTTACCAGACGTTGACCAGATGGTGGTCAGCGATGTCGAACAGGTAATGGCTGACATCAGCAGCGGGCAACGATCAGGAGTCGGATTCATTGCTCCTGTGGAAATGCTTAGTGAGCACGGATTTCATATACTTGAGCGGGAGGTCGCTCCCCATAACCGTACCAGATTTGCTGTGTTTGCGCATGATTTACCCAAGCCGACCGGGTATGATGCCACCACCTTTGTCACTGTACCTTTAGATGATCGCGTAGGGTTACTGGTAGATATCCTCCAGGAATTCTCTCAGCGGGGTATTAATATTCTCGATATGCGCTCAGAGAATGATATAAAAACCCAAAAGCTGCAGATCTACATAGAAGCAGAAGGTCATATCAGCACCGAGATGATGAGCAGTGCACTGCAGCATATCGAGAACAAGGTTATTCAGCAGCCGGGCGCTATTCAAGTGCTTGGCAGTTTCCCTCGGATCGATATGCGAACCAAGCACATAAAATCGTTTGGCTTTATCGGCACCGGAGCGATGAGCAAGTGGTTTGCAGATCGCTTGGAGAGTGAAGGGTACAAAGTGTTCATGAGTGGTCGCTCCACCTCGTTGCGACCGGAAGAGATGATCCGTTATGTGGACGTTGTCATCATCTGTGTTCCGATATCGGTTACCACCGAAACCATTGCTAAATATGGGCCGATGATTGCCGGAAACAAAGCGCTTATTTTACTTGCAGGCGAATCGGAAAAAACAGTTAACACGGCACTTGAAACTACCTCGGAAACGGTAGAAGTTATGTTGGTGCATAATTTGTGGGGGCCTCAGGCAGCCACAATGAAAGATAAAAATGCAGTGGTGGTCAGAACGCCGCGGAGCGGTTTGTATTGCAGTGAGTTTGAAGCATTTATGTATAAACATGGTGCTGATATTTATCACGACAGCTCTACCCAGCATGATTTATTGATGGGGGTCGGTCAGAAGTTGCCCACTGCTATTTCGGTTGCTCTGGCCATGACACTGCAGGAAAATGAAATCACCAGTGAAGATATTGCCAGTCATAGTACCCTGACATCCCTGTACCCTATTTTAGCTATGGCCAGGGTGCATTCACAGAATCCGAGGACCTATGCGGAAATAATGTCCACCTCTGGTGCCGGCAATAAAATTGTGATCGATTTTTTAAAAAATCTGCAGACAATAATGGAACTCGCAGATGCGGCTTCCATAGGTCCTTTAAGCGAACTGATTAATAAGAATGCTCAACATCTGAGTGACTCGTTCCTTCGTGCAAGAATGGAGCAGGCTAAAGCCGTGGATACGGTATTGGGGAAAATGATTTAATAAGGTGTGTTGACCATTAAGGTACCAGTGGTTATTTTTCACCTTTGCGTTCGCCTTTATGGGCGGAAATTGTCAAATATGTCAAACAGCACCTGTTATAGAGGGTTATCAGATGACGCAGAGAAAACTGAATAACCTTAGATGGTAGGATAAGAAGAATATGTTCAATTTTCTCTAAAAAAGGAGCTTTTGCCTTTATGTTGTCCCGTGCATTGAAGTATCTCGAAGAAAAACATACCTGTCCCCACTGTAAACAAGAGTTGTCGCTTTGTCATGCGCCACCAATGCATGTCGGTGATGGGCTTGGCTGGGGATCTGAATTTCTTTTTGTCTGTCTCAATGATGAATGCCCTCTTTTTGTTAAAGGATGGAAGTACATCGAAGACCAATACGGTCATGTCGGCTCTTATCGACATATGGAAATCCCGGATTCCAATGAAAACTATAATATGATGGTTGCCGGTCATGATGCTTTTAAAGGCAGTCTGGTTGATGTTGAGAGCATGAAAAAGCAGAATGATCGTTTTCAAAAAGAAAAAAAAGCTGTTGCAGCTCTGGACACCTGTGTTGAAAAGGGTGATCTGGAATCTGTACTGTTCTTGATCCTCGATGAACATGCCAAACTGTCGGACAGAAAGCGAGCTGTTACGTACCTGGTTCCCCTAAATGATGTTTCCTGTATAGAACCTCTTCGCAATTTTAGTTATAGGGATACAGATCTTGAGCAGGCAGTGAATATGGCGCTCAATAAATTACTGGCGCAGAATTTTTTGAAAGAGTGCCCATTCTGTAGCGAGTTGATTAAAAGTCGGGCTAAAGTGTGTAAACACTGCCAGAAAGATTTATAAATTGAACTTTCTGCTTGCCAAAAGATCTGCTTGAGGGTATATAAGCCCACGTTCAGTGGTGAGCGTAGCTCAGCTGGTGGTAGCACCGGGTTGTGGCCTCGGAGGTCGTGGGTTCAAGTCCCATCGCTCACCCCACAAATTGAAAAGGCATTTCAAGTATCGCACTTGAAGTGCCTTTTTTTTTTCTCTGGAAAACTCTCGTCCTTTTCATGCGTTAGCGCCCACCCAGGCAGGTTCTTTTCTCCGCAAAATATTGATGTTTAAGCAGGGTAAACCTGCGCTCTCTTTGGTCATCGCTCTTAACCCTGATTGTATGATTCCTCATGAATATTTTTTCATGAAACAAGAAAATGTTTATGAGGAATCCGGGCCGTTAACCGAAAGTTACTTTTCAAAGAGAGACCGGGGTTGCGGTTGTATAGTATCCATTACGCTGTTTTTGATGGATGGTTGATGGGCTTTTAGTGTATTTATAAAAAAGAGGGATAAAATCGTCAGCGACCCCTATTGCTTTACAAAAATCTGCTGCATTGATTGCTTGCAGTTGCGGGGCAAGTATCCTACAGGCTGTTTGGAAGAGAATTTTCGTTTTTTCTCTATCAGAGTGCCGTATCAGTTCTTTAAAGTAGGGTGCACAAACAAAAATGACCATAATTCACCTCAAAATTTTTTTCTATTACTGATGCACTTTTCATTCCAGATTGTTTTTTTAGCTCTAGTGCGTTGGAATTGTAGAGTTTGTTCAATTTGTTGATTCTTGTTTTTATTTGTTGTTTCGGAAAAAAGGAATTTTCAAAACTGTATTCCGGAATTGCGCGTTGCAGGTGTAGCGGTTAGGTGACTTTTGTTGTTGACAGTGAGAATACCACCATGTTGCAGATACTTCCTTTTGAACAGAGTGTTGAAGTACAGCAAGCTGTTGAAGCCTATCAGAATGCCGAATATCCTATTGCCCTGACTGGTGCCGGAATTTCGGTTGCTTCCGGGATACCTGATTTCAGGAGTCCAGGTGGATTATGGAGCATATTCAATCCTGAAGAGTACGCTACTTTGGAGGTGTTTTTGCGTAATCCCGATAAAGCGTGGCAACTATATCGTGAACTTGGTTTGGTTCTGTTGGATAAGGAGCCAAGTAAGGCCCATAATGCTCTGGTGGAGTTAGAAAGAGAGGGATTGCTGAAAGCGGTTATTACGCAGAATGTTGATCGACTCCACCAGAAAGCCGGAAGCCGTCAGGTAGTAGAAATACATGGCGAGCATCAACACCTCCAGTGCCTGCAGTGCAGGAACCGCATGCCGGTTAGCAAGTCACACTATCAGGGCAGGGGCAGTGTACCTTGTCCAAAGTGCGGTTTTCCTTTAAAGCCTGGTATTGTCCTTTTCGGCGAGGATGTGCGTGAGTATGACAGAATTGCTGCCATAGCTTCCAAAGCCGATTTTTTGCTGGTCATAGGTACTTCCGCCCAGGTGTATCCTGCTGCGGAGATACCGTTTTTGGTGAAACGCAATAACGGGCGTGTGTACGAATTTAATCAGGAACACGTACTTGCAAGGCAGCTGTCTGCACAAAGCGGCAGGGAGGGTGATTATTGTTTTAAAGGCGATGTGGAAGAAACACTTCCCTGGTTTGTCAGTTTGGTTGTAGCAGCATGAAAAAACAACCTTGCATCATTTTCACCCAATCTCTCAGAGCCTGGTGCTTACTATGGTAGGCGAAAAAACTGTTAATTTACTCCGAATTTTCACTGTTCAGCAGTTTTTCAACTACCAGCGGGACGCCTTTTTCAGGGGCTCTTGTTAAGGTGATGGCTCCATTTTTACATTTGTCGGCACAAACCCCGCAGCCAAGACATTGTGCAGTATCAACTGTAACGCTCTGGTGACGTTCCCCTGCAATTGCCTGAAATTGACAGAAATGGACACATGCCAGGCATCCTTCACACAGTTCAGCATCGATGTTTGCTATATACCCGGATGATGCAAGCATTGGAGTACCATTCTTCATGGCTTGGATAGCCCCGCAGCAACAGCCACAGCAATTACAGATAGCATAAAATCGATTGAGCATGGCTTCTTTGAAAAAGGCATGCTGCACGTGGCCTCTTTTATGCTCTTGTTCAACAATGGTAAGAGCCTCAGCCTGTGTTATTTTTCTTGAGCGGTGAGGATGATGTTCCACAACAAAAGATGCAAAGGGCTCCCCAATAATTAAACAGACATCCACCGGCAGGCATGGAGTAGGACTTGATAATCTGCAGGGGCAGTCAAGGACAACAATATTTTCTGGATTTTTGAGAATAATGCTTCTTGCTTTGGTGTAAGGGATAACTTTTTCCAGATCATCAATGACTATTTCACGGTTTACTGTCACCAGTTTTTTGGCCTCATTTACGGAAATAACCTTGCCGTGGTAGGTGTCGCTGAAAGTGGTTTTTTTGTTCCCAGTTGTGAGGGTAGGTAAAAAATAGCTGATACGCTGAAAAAAACCGACCATCGGTCGGATAATTTTTGCAAGCGGATGATTTCCTTTGCCAATCCCTATATAGAGGTAGGTCCACCGTCCATACACGTAGCCGTGGATCCAATCCATCAGTGAAAACGAAGGGCTCTTCGAGGCTTCACGGATAAAAGCAATAGTCGATGGTCGGGGAAATATCCTGAATTTGCGCATTTTCAACCTCTGTATGGGATGAGGAGATACCTGCATTTTACTAAAACATCTATGCTTAAATGTACTCTCTCCTTATGAACTATACCATGATCCGCAGCTGCAGAAAAGTTAGGAAATGTTGACTTGCTGGCCTGTTATGGTATTAACTGGTTGGAATTATGTCGTTTGGAGAGTGGGTAAAGCTGTTTTTACGGAGTATAAATGCTTTGCTAAAGGTTGATAAAGTCCATTGAATTGATTTTAAGAAAAGGAGAGAGAGGATGCGTAAAAAAGAAGGCCTTACCGTTTTTTGGGGTAGTTATTTGTTGGCTGTGGGTGCTGTTGTATTATTTGCCACTGGAGCCGTTGCTGCTACGTATAAGATAGGCGCAATATTGGCGGAAACCGGTCCGGCTTCTTTTCTTGGCGGCCCGGAAAGCCGTTCGTTGCGTATGTTGGTTGACGATATTAATCAACGTGGCGGTATTAATGGCAATCAGGTTGAGCTGATTGTCAAGGATTCCGGAGGCAGTCCTGAAAAGGCCATATCTTTTGCCCGCCAACTTATTGAAGAAGAAAAAGTCTTTGCCATCATTGGTCCATCCACCAGTGGTGAAACCCTGAAAATTAAAAAGATATGTCAGCAGGGCAAAACTATTCTTATCTCGTGTGCTTCTGCAGAACTGATTGTTAATCCACTCGCCTCTTATGTCTTTAAGACGGCGCCAAGCGATAGCTATGCAGCACAACAGATTTTTATGACCATGCAGGATATGGGCATTACAAAAATTGCCGTATTGGCTGGAAATACAGGTTTTGGTAAGGCTGGGAAAAAGCAACTGGAAAAAATAGCTCCGGAATACAGCGTCGAGATTGTTGCTCAGGAGGTTTACGACAAGAAGACCACTGATCTCTCAGCGGTGGTTGCCAAACTTAAAGCTAACGAGAGCATTCAGGCGGTTATTAATTGGTCCATCGTTCCAGCTCAGTCAATCGTGGCTAAAAATATTCGCCAGGCAGGTTGGGATGTCCCTCTCTTCCAGAGTCATGGTTTTGCTAATATTAAATATGTGGAAGCTGCCGGAGCTGCTGCAGAGGGTATAATTTTTCCTGCGAGCAAATTAATGGTCGCCGAAAGCCTCCCCGCAGGAGATCAAAAAGATTTTCTCCTGAAGTATAAAGAAATGTATGAGAATAAATTTAATGAAGATATTTCTACTTTTGGCGGTCATTCCTATGATGCCATGAGTATTCTTGCCAAGGCCATTGAGCAGGGTGGGGACGATCGTGAAAAGGTACGCGCATCCATCGAAACCATCAAAGATATGATAGGTACTGCAGGTATCTTTAACTTTTCAGCAACAGACCATAATGGTCTGGGGCTCGATGCCTTTGCCATGCTGACCGTAAAAGACGGCAAGTTTGTTTTAATGAATGAGAAAAAGTAGTTTCTGTTTGTTGCCACATGGGGGACGATCATGGTATAGCTCCGTGCGTAAAAAAACAATATTGTTAACAGGCAACTTTTAAAAGGAACTACGAGGGATTTTTACCATGGAAAGAACATTTGCCATTATTAAACCAAATGCTTTTGCCGCCGGTAATGCCGGTAAAATAATTGATCGCATTTATGCTGAAGGGTTTGCCATTGTCGGTCTGAAAAAGCTCTATCTCAGCAAGCTGGAGGCCGAAGGGTTTTATCATGTCCACAGCGAAAGACCTTTTTTTGGGGAACTGACAGACTTTATGTCAAGCGGACCATGTATTGTGATGGTGCTTGAAGCAGAAGGCGCGATTAAAAAATGGCGCGATCTGATGGGTGCTACAAACCCTGCCGATGCTGAAGAGGGTACCCTTCGCAAAGAATTTGGTGATTCTCTGGAGGCAAATGCAACTCATGGTTCCGATGCACCGGAAACCGCTGCATTTGAGATTGGTTACTTTTTCTCAGGTCTTGAAATGCTGATGTAGTTCCTGTAGGCTCAGCACTAAAAAAGGCGGTCACCTGAAAGGTGACCGCCTTTTTTTTTTTAGACAGCTTCAGTTGCTTCATCTATCAGGGATAAAAGAGAAATGTGGGTGGATATTGCCCTGCAGGGCAAGCCCTCTCTCGCACGTTTTGCTGGTTGATTTTATGTCTATTCCTTTGGCAATAGAGCCTAAATTATTAGCAACCAGGTTGGCCACCTTTTCTGGAAAGGGAAGAGCGTAGAGCGAAAAAGAGATGTTACCTAAAATTTAGCTTACAATTGTATGAGCAAAGGCTATGGCCTTCTTTTTCGCTTCGCTGTCAAGATTTTCAGGGGTTGTACAGGAACCAATGTATAGTTCTCCGGCATTGATCGCCTTATGCGGAGCCTGCAATTTTCGGAATGCTTCAAATACCGGTTCTGCATTGTTTTCGTACGGTCCGCCCCCGGTCATAAGCAGCGCCTGTCGTTGTCCTTCAACCAGCGAAGAATGTCCGGGTTGATGATACCCAGTGTAGAGGCTGTATGTTCTGTCGATAAATGATTTGAGAGGACCGGCCAACCCCCAAAAATAAAGCGGAGATGTGAAGATTACCAGGTCTGCAGCGACCATCTCGTCAAGGATAGGCCATGTGTCGTCTTTCTGGATGCAGTTAATTTTATCTGCTTCTTTTTTGCACTGGCCGCAGGCAAGGCAGCCTTTTATAGTTTTGTCATGCAAGGTAATAGAGGTGATTTCGTGTCCCATGGAGGTTACTTCGGAAACAACCCAATCGAGTATGGTGGCTGTGTTGCCTTTTTGCCTGGCTCCACCCTGGAGTGTAAGAATTTTCAAAATATCTTCCTTGTATAGTCTTTGTCGTCTGTATGTTGAGAAAACATGTAACTGTTCAGCAGTGCTCCAAATGTTCACAAACTGAGCGATTTAGCAGATATGCCTCAACTTCCACGCATCGGTATGCTGAACGGGTAGATCGTGAAGGGTTGGGGTGCTCCCGAACAGATACGGAAAAAGAAGAACAGGCCCAATGCATGAAAGGGCTTTGCATTAAGGTTTGTTGCTACGGGTGTGTTTGTACAGGATAGCGTGGATTTGTCCAGTCAATTTGTGTTTGCTAAACGTTTTATCGCAATGCAATGGAACAGGGAGAAATAAATTGTCCGTTGTTGCTTAGCTTATATCCTCAGCTCATTTTCTTGGTTAGCGTTCCCATTCGCCCGCTTTTTCTTTTTGGCTGCAAACTGGATCGAGTATTTCTTCATTTTTCGCCAGAGTGTTGTTTTGTCTATGTTCAAATGGGCAGCTGTTTTTCCCCTGTGTCCGTTGAATTTGTGAAGTGCTGCCCATATGGCGCTGGCTTCTGCGTTTGAAAGAGGGTTTGCCTCACTCTCATCAGCTTTGCTGGTGTGTAAGGTGGACTCAACAATTTCTTCAGGCAGGCAACCCACATCAATAATTGAATCCTGACACATGACAAAACAGTGTTCAATAATATTTTCAAGCTCTCTGATATTGCCTGGAAAGTCATACTGCATAAGAATTTTCAGCACAGCCGGAGTGGCGGCCTGAATATTCTTTTTTTGAGACTCTCTGAATTTGTCTATAAAATGCTGCACAAGCAAGGGTAAATCTTCTCGCCGCTTACAGAATGGAGGGAGTGCTATATTGATAACATTGAGACGAAAATAGAGGTCACTGCGAAAAATACCTTTAGTGACCTGTTCTTTCAGCTTTTTATTGGTCGCTGCAATGGTTCGTACGTTTGCTTTGAGGGTGGTGGTGCCGCCTAGTGGTTCATATTCTTTTTCCTGGAGCACACGCAAAAGTTTTGCCTGCAGGGCAGGGGATATATCACCGATTTCATCTAGAAAAAGGGTGCCGTTTTCTGCCATTGCAAAACGGCCCAGCTTATCTTTTGTAGCACCTGTAAAGGCCCCTTTTTTATAGCCGAATAATTCAGATTCCAACAAGGTGTCGGGCAGCGCTGCGCAGTTAATAGCTACAAAAGGGCCCTTTCTTGAGCTGAGGGTATGGATAGCGCGGGCAAAAAGTTCTTTGCCTGACCCGCTTTCACCTTCGATGAGTACCGTACTGGTACTTTTGGCTATTGTTGGCAAAGTTGAAAATATTTTTTGTATTCTGCTGTTTTTACTAATAATGTTTTGGAAATTGTATTTTTGCGGAATGTTTTTTCGTACATTGCCAAGGCTGGAGACATTACGGAATGTTTCCACGCCTCCAATAACAACCTGGTCGCCATCTTTCAGCACAGAGGTGTTAATGGCTATTTTTAAATCATCGCCATGAATATCTTTGATAATCGATTTTTGGTTAACCATTTCCTTGCCGGTCTCAATGGATTTTTTGAGTGGACAGTCCGGTTTGGAGATGTTGGCTCCAAACAGGTTGAAGCACTTGGTGCCGATGGCTTCCTCCCGCTTAAAACCGGTTATCATTTCAGCAGCCCGGTTAAAGGAAGTTATTTCAAAATCATGATTAACAGTAAATGCACCGTCTGCAATGGACTCGAGGATGCAGGTGCTAAAGGTGTTATTGTTTTCGGGTAAATGACTGAGACATGAGCCCGGACACGCTGATGTTAAATCGGACCCGGACTGGGCAGAAGCAACATTGTCAGCAGGCAATTTTTCTTCTGTCTCGTTCTTGATTTTTTGCTTTTCGATTGAGTCAGCTTTATCAGGAGCGTGCTTTTTGGGTTGCCTGGCTGCTGGGTATTTACTTTTCTGCATGAGAAATACCTTGGTGCGGAACCTGTAACCGCATTGTTTCTATGCTTAGCACAGGTATTTCATCTGGTTGTTTAATGATGAGATAAGCGTGCAAGCAGTGGTCCCATTTTTTTTGGTTAGAACCATACTGTTCCTCTTTCTGTATTGTCTGCAACGACTAATGGGGGCAGCCGAGCTTGATAGATAGAGATAGTCTCCATACAAGATACCCGGTAGTACCAGCTGTCGTCAATACATGTGAAGTAACAGTTATGATAGAATATAAGGTCGATTGTTATCTTTACAAGCAATATCGATTGCTTAGTTCTTTATTGCCTGTCGTTTTATAGATGTGTAAAGTCGCGATTACAATTAATTGTTTGCACAATTTTCATATTGTCCGAAGACAAAAAAAACTCGTCGGGCTACATTTTTTGCATCTTTAACCGTAACAGTCATCAGCAGTATAGAGATGAATTTCCATCCAACGTTTTTGGAAAATTGCTCATTTGTCCGATTTCTTGTTCTATCCACGATTTTATCCTCGGAGGCAAGCGTAGGCTCAGCTGTTCAGCATACGTCTGCTGAAAAAATCATCGTTGTTCTCGGAGTCGAGGGTTATCCATACTTTAAATTTTACCTAAATCTTGCCACCTTTCGGGATTGCCGATTTTACCGAATCTGTCTTGTTTGCGCACACTTGAAGTACTACAATACGTCTGCGTGTACGCAGCCTCGCACCTTCGGCAAACTTGGCAATTGCAGGATTTAGGTTTTAATAAAAGACTCATTAGAGCTCTGTGCAGACAGCGCCATCTCCGTCAGTATTATGCCGGCTACAATAGTCACCAACTATGCATCATTGCCAACAACAGTTTTGAATCTGACGCCATCTGAACTAATAAGCAATCCAGTTTAATCGTGGTGCTCCTCGTAGCCGGTAAACATGGCCTTGAAATGAGCAAGCGGTGTGTGTCCTAACGTCGCAAGATAACAATGGATAAATATAAATGAGGTGAAAAAGAAAAATATAAGGACATGGATAGTGTCGATAATTTTTATTCCACCCAGTAACATGACATATTCCTCGTACCCCTTTACCTTCCACAGAAATAGTCCGGATATCATTTGCGCAGGGAGAAGTACCATCATGATGACGAGGTATGCTTGCTGCTGAAGGGCATTAAATTTATTTTCAGGGGTCATTACGTGCGGATTGGGTTTACCGACAAAGAATCCGTAACCATAATACTGAGCCTGTTTGATTGCCATGGCGACCACGTTTCTAAGATCAGGAATATAAATTTTTATTTTCCCTGTCCCGAGGTAATAGGCAAACCAAATAAAATAGTTGGCGATAGCCGCAAATCCAACATAATTATGGATTGAGATAGCGCTACTCAGCGTCATGAATTCTAATGTTTCCGCGTACCTGATCTGGATTCCGGTAATTATCAGGACAATAAACGATACCGCATTTATCCAGTGCCATATCCGGACAGGAACAGGGTGAATGTATATGAGTTTTTGATGATTCACTGAGGAACCTCCTTGTAAATTGAAAGAGAATAGAAAATGACTGTCACTGTTCTTTTCTTCTGTTGCGGAGCCTGACCGTTACAATTCTTAAAAAAAGATGACCAAATGCCCCCAGAATGCCGCCACCAAGAATAAGAATGCCTATTTTGTCCAACATTTTAATTTTGGTTCCACCCAGAAGGTAGAAGTGGCTTACATGGTAGCTCTCCAGCACCGAACGATCGATTGTATACCTTTCAACTGTGCCGTCATTATGTGGCAGGAGAATTGATACCTCGTTGAAGTAAGGCGAGTCGCCTGAATGACATTTTTCACAGTCATTTTGTGCGGCACCTCTGTTTATCTGGTGTGCTATTGGATGTATGTCGGCAACTAGTTCAGCCCGCAAGAGGGTGTGTATGTTCTGTTGCTTGAGCATGAAAAGCAAGTCCTCAAGTTCATCGCTATCGATGATTTTGTTGCCATTCTTGTCAATGGTGGCCATAAAGTTTTCATTGGTAAGACCAAGGGCCTTTAAGATTTGGTCACCGTCATAAAATTTATTGGTAACAAGATCATAAAAACGAAGATTGATGTATTTCGGTACATCAGGGGCATGGCACACAACACACTCAACAAAAGCAAAGTGCGAATCGCCGGCTGGTAACCAGTCGTGGGAAAGATTGGGGTTGTGGCATTTCAGGCAGATAGTGTTTGCCCTTTCTGCTACCTGTACCCCTTCCATCGGCTTCACATAATGGTAATCATGGCAGGCATAACAACTCATGGTTACACCTTTTTTACGGATTTTCATGTGCACACTGTTTTGGAACTCTGTTCCGGACTCTTCGTGGCATTCGGTACAGGATACAGGCTGTAGCTCCGCCTTATGGGGTATATCTTCATCCCAGTTGAGTTCCTCTATGTCAGTGTGGCAGTCAACACAGGTTATGCCGTTTATGTTGTGGATCGAATGTTCAAATTTTTCTTCATCCACATACATGGATTCTGTAATCGCGGTCTGCAGGATGTTGTCAGTACTTTCCTTGGTAAGCGTTTCATCGGAATGACACTCAAAGCATTCTGAATTTTCAGTCGCCCTGAGTGGCGTTGGGTAAAGCCAGGATGCAAGCATAAGGGAACATCCCAGGTGCAACATACAGCGGGTTACTTTTTTCATGGCATGGTTTCTCCTGGTAGACTCCCATCTGTTGTTTGGAGCCTGGTGAGTAAAGTGAAGTGGTTTAACATTTTTTATATGCTGTTATTTATCTTGTCCGGTCGCTGACAACTATCTTGCCCGGCATTTCACTCGTTGTATAACTGTCATTACTTTTGTGAAGCAAAAGGCGTCCTTGCTAGAGTTTGTACTGATCTTTCCACTGGCTTACCCTGCGTTGAAAGGTACGCAGCTTGTTATCGGAAAATCTACCTGGATGTTCTTTCTGCAAATGTTTAAATAAAGTATTTGCGGTCAACCTCGGATTTTCCTTCAAAAGCGGTACAACCTCCTCGCCCCATACCTCAGCAAAAGAATCGGGGTGGGTTCTCCAATTTCTCTTTTTATTATTAATGGGTTGGAATTCCCCTTTTTCAATCCTGCGACCAGACCTTTCCGATATACCGGCGATGGCAGCAGCCGTTTTTTGGGTTTTGCCGTTGTCGCGTGCTTCCTTATACAGTTTTATTTGTTCTATATTTATGGGCTTGCCAGACACGCGAAACCTCCATTCACAAAAGATGTTTCTTGGCCGATATGCAGCAAATACAATCGGCCATTTTAATTGCCATTTATCGGCCATTGTAATTGTCATCTGTAAGGCACAATACAACGTGTCGATACATACAGGTTGCATTTCATGTGCCACCTTCTGTTGTGCGTAAAATCAGTGAGATGGAGTGGGCGTTGCTGAAAGATGTTGCAATGATGCAATCCTTTTTTTAAGGAATGCTTGCAAAAATGCAATCATTGCAAGTCGTGTAGGTAAGCTGAAATAGTGGAGTAGTAGCTCAGCTCCGAGGATATAATTTTGAGCATATCGAGATTAGGAGAGAAAGCTGTTATTCAAGATGTGCAGAGGTAAAATGCACAGCCTCTTCATAAAGTTGTCAGGGTATGGTGGCAGCAAGGTAGCAGGTTGATAGTTGCTGACTGTATGTTCAACACAAAGGGGGTGTGTAGTTGTTTATAGCATTGACGTAATCTTGAATCCGGGACGGCACAGAATAATGTGTAGGAAAAATCAGGATGATTGTGCGGAAAAAGGCAGTTTTACTGTTGCAGATGCAATCAGCAAAACTGCCTGGGGAAAAGTAAGGTGAAAAAGAAAGTGTTTATTGTTCGTTGTGTAACAGATTGTATTTTTTACTGTATTAAACCGGCATCATATGGCCGCTTGCTCCTGTTTCTGTTTCCAGCTTCTTATCAATAGAATATCCGATCAATCCATAGCAATGGGCAAACAGAACTGCATTTACAATATTGATCATAACTAATTGAGGCGCACTGATAACTGAATTAAGTTCAAGTACTCCGCTGCCGAGCAAGCATAAAAAGCCTATTGATCCATGTGTTAAATTGGCTATAAGTCCTATTAATCCCAGCAACTTTCCGATCAAAGGAATATACGTCATTTGTAATAAACCGAGACTTACCGGAGCAACGACTAGTCCAAAAGCGATACCATTAATCAACCATCTGTGCTTAACTTGGAAGTGCTTTGTAAGTTGTATGCTTGACAGGGGGATGATTGCAAGAAAAATTAACCATTGACTCATGACGCGTCTCCAATCTTTTGTAATTAGTCAGTATAATCACCTGGGATGTTTTAAATTCCGGATGATTACCCTTAAATTGTCTTCATGAATAAGTTCATGAAAAATTTTCTTTAGTTGTTTTATTCATTGCACGTACTGTGCCAATGAGTTTTTTGTAGCTTTATGTATAATATTCAGTAGTTTATGCGTTGCATGGTTGTTTGGAGTATTGCAATAAATGATTGCAGAACTGCAATGAAAGGGTGAAAAGAAGGAAATGCGTGCACTGGTCAGGATGCATCTTGAGTGAAAAAACAACCTGTTTTTTTCAGATCTCAGCCGGTAAGTCCTGTTGCTGAAAAGGAAAAATGGCACACTATGTAGAGTGGCTGGTGGGGGAATGCAAAATAGCTTGTGGGGTAGCAGGTTCAGCAGTATGTATCATGGATATATATGCCTGGAAAGAGTGTCGCCTCAGGCTCTATGCGTTCACCTCTACCCAGGCCTGTCCATGAAAAAATCCACAGTTCTCTATTGTCTTGCCGGAAATAAAACCTACTGTAATTATTGTCCCGGCTACTGCTGCTACCGTTTGCAAGGGTCAACGCTCTATCTGGATGCCATTGATATCAATCGGATAGCCCGCCATTTTCACATTACTGATGGGACGGTTAGGCTACGGTATATGGAAGGAAAAAATACCTTCAAGGTCAGGGAAGACGGCTCTTGTATTTTCCTCAACAACAACAAGTTTCATGCCCGCTGTATGATTCACACTGCCCGCCCCAGACAGTGCCGTGAGTTTCCGTATGAGCGCCCCTGTCCCTATCTGGAACGTGAAGATTTGCTGGAAACTATCCAGCCCCGCATAGAACAGTATATAGCAGACCGTTTTAAGAGCGGTTCTTAATCTGCTGAAAGCTTCATTGGCTCCCGGAGATACTTTGGATTGCTCAGGACAGCGTCAGGCAACTGATCCAAGGATATGTTGCCTTTTTTTCATAGATTGTATGCCAAGGAGATAGCGCAGCCTTTGATCAGGCTGCCGGTGGAAAAATACATGCAATCAGTCCGCTGGCTGCTTAGGCCAATAATCGGCAGAGTAGCTTGCGTAATCAGGAAATAAAATAAATTGCTTTTTTTATCATTACTCATTAGTACTTGCTCGTTCCGATTGGGGTGTTCTGCACTAGTGGCAGGGCTGAGATCATACTCATCGAACCTGATACAGTTCATACTGTCGCAGGGAATTCGGAGATCGCTTTCCCCGCCGGAATTTTTCCAGCCTCCTGCAAAGCCTTCCCGCCTTTCCCCGACAGTCTCGTTGTTTTTAATCGTTGCCGATACAAAAGGAGATTGTGCATGAAAAGCGGAGAAGCTCTAACCCGTTCCCCCAAAGGTGGGGAGCAAAGCGTTTCTGTCATACAAAGATACGGTCATTATATCAGTCAGTTGGGTCCGGCATGGATCATCGGTGCCGTGGCCTGCGGGCCGGCAACCCTGGCCAGCGTAGCCATTGCCGGAGCAACATACGGCTACAAGATGCTGTGGGTGGTAATCTTGAGTGCTGTATTCGGCACCACCGCACAGTATCTGGCTGCCAGGGTCGGTATCCTGGAAGGAATGGGCATAATTGAGGCAACGGAAAAATACTTAGGCAAAAGCTGGGCATGGATACTCACCATTGACGCACTCCTGGCCACCTGGCTGGCCGCCATGTTCCTCATGAACGCCCTTGCAGGCGTAACCTCACTGGTGACCGGCCTGGAAACCCCATACTGGGGAGTTGTATACGGCATACTGATCACTCTTTTTCTGGTGCGCAAAGGATATCGGAAATTTGAAACAGTTTGCAAAATCCTGGTTATCTTTGTTGTGGCATGTTTTGTGGCGACCCTTTTTATGGCAGATCTCTCGGCCGCAGGAATCTTGGGGGGAATTCTTCCTAATCTGCCGGGCGGCATTGATGCGGCCCTGATGATGGCGGCTATCATGGGCGGTGCGGTTCACATCACCATTATCGGGATGCATACCTACAATACCAATGCCAGAGATTGGAAACCTAAAGACCTGCCCCTGGCAAGATTCGACACCGTAACCTCAATGGGGATGGCTTTTGGTCTCTACAGTGTCGCTATTTTTCTGGTAGCTGCAGCCGTACTTCATCCCAATGGAATTGGAGTGAAAAGGGCAACAGACGCAGCATTGGCTCTGCAGCCTCTTTTAGGGGACAGTGCCATGAAAATTTTCATGATCGGCCTCTGGGCTGCAACGCTGTCCACCCTTTCTCCCACCTTTATGGCTGGAGCATATTTCATTTCCGGGAAAATGGGATGGGCACAGAATGTTAAGGATAAGCGTTTTGCAGGAGCGGTTTTTGCCGGATGTTTGGTGAGTATGCTCGGTCCCTTTGTCAAGGGCAGCTTTTTCCTCCTGCTCCCATTGATGCTTGCCCTGGGCCTTACTGGCACACCGTTGGTCATCGCGATTATTCTCTACCTGCTCAACCGATCAGGCTGCACCGTCAAGAATTCGGCTTTACTCAATTTTATGGGTGGCCTCACTTTGCTGGTGACCTCCTTTCTTGCCGTCAGGTTTCTTCTTACTCAATTTGGGATTATGTAATGCAGGATGTCGATATTCAGCACTATCTTAACAGGCAGACCCTGATTGCCGGTGATGTTAACTCCGGCAAGACCACCAAGACCACTACGGTCCTGGAGCAGTTCCTCCATGCTGGATACGGTGAGCAGATAGCAGTGCTGGATTTGTCTCCAGATCCTGTTCAAGGGATCGGCGGAAAGCTGCCCCTTGGTCCGGGAACGCCTGTTATGTACCTGACCACCCAGATTATTGCGCCCCGCCTTATGGGCAGGGATGCGGAGCATACACTTGAGCTGGCGGCTGAGAACGCTCGTAAAATAGAAGGATTGTTTGCGGAGTTTGCTAGGCAGAAACGGGATATTTTGTTTGTTAACGATGCAACCCTTTATCTCCAAGCCGGTAATTATTATCTGTTTCTTGAAACGTTGGCAAAAAGTTCAACTCGAATTATTAACGCCTACTATGGGATTACGTTTGCAGATTCAGAGCTGACCAAGCGGGAAAGAACGTTGACCGACGCCTTAATGGGCGTCAGTGATGAAGTTATCCGTATGTAAAAGGAGTATTACTCGTAATGTCGTTTTGGAGGAGCAAGTAGTTTGGGAGGTGGTTGAGCGTTTTCTATGGCTATGAACAGTGTTGAACGCATTTATTTTCAAAACAGAGGCAATTCATGGCAACCAAAAAAGCACTCATCGTGGGGGCAACCGGACTTATCGGCGGGTACTGCCTCCAGGCACTCCTCAAAGACCCAGCGTATGCAGGGGTCATTGCTCTTGTAAGAAGTCCTCAGCCCATGACCCATCCTAAGCTCAAAACAGTATATGCAGGATTTGATAACCTGGAGCCTGCGCTGGCAGGGATAGAGGTGCATGATGTCTTTTGCTGTTTGGGAACCACGATTAAAAAAGCCGGATCTCAACAAGCCTTTAGAAAGGTAGACTTTACTCTGGTGCTTACAATAGCTGAGCTGATGAGAAAAAAAGGTGCAATCCAATTTCTGGTAATCTCTTCGATGGGTGCCGATAAAAACGCAAAGGTATTCTATAGCCGGGTGAAGGGGGAGATGGAAACGGCGCTCAAGCATGTGGGGTATCCGTGCTTACGTATTATTCGACCATCGTTGCTGCTGGGACCCAGAAAAGAATTCCGCCTGGGAGAGAAAGTAGGAACACTGTTAACTCCCGTGCTGCAACTGTTTTTGCGTGGGCCGCTGGGGAAATATCGACCAGTCCAGGCAGAAGCAGTTGCTCGCTTTATGGTAATGGTGGCTCATCAACAACCATCGTCCGGCGTCCATGTATACGAATCGGATATGATTTGCCAACCAAAAGGAATGAAAAGGCAAAAGGATCAAAAATAGTGGTTTCGGCAAGTAAGCCCCAACCCTATGGGTACCTTTTCCTCGCCGCAAGATAATGAGCGTCCACCTTCTTCTCTGCTTCTGTAACCAGAAGCCACCACCCGACCTGGAATTGTTCATTTCCCCTGTATCCTGTATTTTGTTTGACTTGAAATAGCGACAGATGTATCGTCTAATCTGTTGAACTTACATGACAACCTGGTTCCTCCAGGTGTCCAATGTCATTTTCAAGTGGAGACAATTATGCAATTTTTACGATCAGTATCTTACCTCTCTCTCTTGTTGCTCCTCCTTTCCTGCCCAATCTACGCAGCGTCTGCCGACACCACAATCAACGGCAATGCCGGGTCAACCCTTTTTGCGCAAAGTTTTGGCGCATTCAATGAACCCTGGGCTATGACCTTTCTACCTGATGGAAACCTCCTGGTAACGGAGAAACCCGGCACTTTACTCCTCGTCGACCTGGATGATCGCTCAACAATAACCGTAGAAGGTGTACCTGAAGTAGCTTACGGGGGGCAGGGTGGTCTGGGTGATATAATCCTCCATCCTCAGTACGAGGAGAACCACTGGGTATACTTTTCGTATGCTGAGGAGGATGCATATGGAAAAAGGGGTGCTGTCGTTGCCCGGGCCACATTCCGTCCTGCTTCTGCCAAGCCAAAACTGGAAAACGTGGAAGTCATCTGGCGGCAGACACCGAAAGTATCAGGGAGTGGGCATTACTCACATCGGTTGGCATTCAGCCCAGATGGAAAATTATTCATCACTTCCGGTGAACGGCAAAAACAGAAGCCGGCCCAAAGCTGGACCCAAGACTTGGGCAAAGTTATCAGGCTCAACGCAGACGGCTCAGTGCCCGCAGATAACCCGTTTCAGGACAAGGGCGAACTCGCGAAAACCTTCTGGTCCCTGGGGCATCGCAATCTGCTTGGTATTGCTTTTGATGGGCAGGGGCGACTGTGGACACACGAAATGGGCCCAAGGCACGGTGATGAATTTAACCTGACTGTTGGTGGAGATAATTACGGTTGGCCAATTGTATCCTGGGGCGATCAATACTACGGTGTTCCCATTCCCGACCATGACACGCGTCCGGAATTCAATGCACCAGAGGTCTACTGGGTGCCCACCGTTGCTCCCTCAGGACTGATTATTTACAATGGTTCGCTCTTTCCAGCCTGGCAGGGGAATGCCTTTCTCGGCGGACTCAGGTCAGAATCTCTCGTACGAATCAAGATTGAAGGCGACCAGGCCGAAGAGGTCGAACGTTTTGCCATGGGCAAACGCATCCGAGAGGTTGAGCAAGGACCCAAAGGTGCCATATGGGTGCTGGAGGATAAGAAAGGTGGTCGTTTGCTTCGGCTTACCCCGCAGGAGTAACCATGGGGTAACAAATGTGCATGGTGTGGACAGGATGTTCAGGGAAAGTAATCACACCGTTTACCCAATAGAAGTAGAGGTGTTCATGTGTTGAATTTTGAGGATCCTTTTTTCATTTTGCGCATTTCAATATTAGTTATCGTGGAAAGTTGGATGGATGGAATAAAAGGTGGACAAGGTTTTCCATGTTGAGCTGGTTGGTATGAGATAAGCTGGAAAAACTTTCCAGTTATAAGTAGATATTATGGACTTTTTCCATGTATTACACTGATAGGCCGGACCGCTTCGCGCTCCGACCTATCGTCCCCGAGATGAGCTACGCTCTATTAACTTGACAGCCGAAGCGCAAAAGCGCTCCGCCTATCAAGCCAATAGAGCTGACTGCGGCGGCTTGCAAAAGTTATAGCTACCGCAATAACTTTAACAAACCGTCCTCGCAGCTCATATCGGGGACATTAGCATGGTGGTCCTTGGTCCATTTGAGCAGGAATTTAATAGTCATTACTGCTTCAAATAAATCAGAAAATAAAACAGCTTTGGAGAATCAGTGGAAAAAATATTTGAAATCGCTGCAAGTATCAAAACCCCACTAGCCCTCGGCGGTCTTGTTGCTATTATTTTCTTTTTTATTGTGAAAAAAATAATCAATAAAGTTGAGATTCCAAAATCAATACAAGTTCGTGCTGGAATTTTAAAAAAAATTATCAATTTTTCATATGTGCTCGCTATCCTTGCTGTGATCCTCGGCTTTCTTGGATATATTGCAGCATATACGGACTTTCATCTAAATATAATTAGGCAGGTAAAAATTGATCCCATTGAGGTGAAACCAATCCATATTACAATCGATGTCAATGTAAAGATCGATAAGGCTTTAGACGACTTTTTCAGCGAGATCGATGAAGCAGGTGCAAATTCAGATATTGAATCAGCAGTTAAGGAACAAAAAAGAGGGCAAAAATGAGAGGCAGATACAGCAATGTATGGTGCAATTACTTAAGGGTAATCAGCTTGATAGGTCTTTTTTTATTTGCTCTGTCGTATACTGAGAATCTTTTTGCAAGTGGTGAGAAAGACAGAATGTTGGCTAGATTGCCTTTGATCAATCAACTCAAAGCTGAAGGCATTGTCGGTGAAAACAACAAAGGATACCTTAGTTTTGTAGGAAACAAGCGGGTGAAAGTTGATGTGATTAAGTCTGAAAATTCAGATCGACGCAACGTGTATATCGATATTGCTAAAAAGAATGGAATAAACCTTGAACTTGTAGAAAAACGGCGAGTTTTACAAATTGTAGACAAGGCAAAACCAGGGACCTGGCTGCAGAGGGAAGATGGATCCTGGTATCATAAATGAGTGAAGACGGGATCGAACCTTTGTTATAAGAGAATGGACGGGTATGCAGAATATAGTTGCAGGAAGATCTGGGGATTTTTGATGGAAAATTGGGTGCTTTTTGCATCCTTTATGGGGTCGTTTTTAAAGATTTATCGTGGATGAAGTCTCTTAATTAGTAAACTGACTAACAAGGTTAATTCTGCTGACGCAAAAAATAGCACAGCCGATTTGCGGCGTTATACAAAAATCTGACAAAGGAGAATTCTTGTGAGGGGAAAAAGTCCATTTATGGTGTTGAGAATCTCTGTAATATTTGTCTTGTTTGGTGCAACCGTTACTTTCGCGAACCCTCCATTAATTGTCGACCCCTGTGATTTAATCACCCACATGGAAGTCGAGGAGATTATGGGAGAAAAGATGAAAGCAGGAACGTTACGAGAACAAAAAGCAACTGACATGAAATTGTGCCTTTACGAGGCCGCTGATGACAATTCATTTGGCATTTTACAAGTCAGCATTATTCAAGGGCAAAGTGCCAAAGAGACTTTTTCGATGATCAAAAATAATTTCCCAGATCATGAGATGATTGATGGAATTGGAGACTATGCATTCATTGCTACGCCTGGGATTCATATTCTGAAAAATGGCTGCTACTTGACCATCGCGGCAGGTAACCTTAATCGCAATAGGGACAAAGTACTGGTAGCAGGAAAAAGGGCTGTGGCCGACCTCGAAATGGAGGTGAGGTAGATCTCATACCCTTTTGCTCTTATATATTTTCATATGGAATGATGGATAAATAAGAAAAATAATAACCGTACAACCAGCCGTTTCACAACGTTTCGCTATGCTTCCTTCGGACTCGATTAAGCTCGCTAGTGAACTCCACATTCCGACCTGTCGTCCCGAGAAAAGCTGCGCTCTATCAACTGGACAAACGAGGCGCAAAATCGCTCATCGGCTCAAGCCGATGGAGTTGCCAAGCGCCATTCGGGTCAGACCCCGTTTACTTTGTTAACCTTCAAACTGAAGGTTCATTCATTGCGCTCATGAAGGGCCTTTGGGGAAAGACGTTGCACAGGTGCCGATACTGGCGCCCATAAAAGAGGATGCGCTCATATTTTTCTTTATATCTTTGCTTTTGCATGCAGGACAAGTGATCCCCTTTTCTTTACCTGACAAAACAACTCTCTCAAACTCTTTACCACATTGTTTACACGTATATTCCAAAATAGGCATGGGTAAAACTCCCTCATTCGTAGATAAAATAATCATCCAAAATATACTTTGATATTAAAACGAAGTCCTTCGTGCTGTTGATCAATAGGGCAGCTTTTCATCCCAGGTATGCTACGACAGACGCGCCGGTAACAAGGAGAAACATAATGAACATGCAATCAATACAAACAATTTTACTGAGTATTGTTGTCGTATTGTTTGTGGCTATTAGCCCTGGAGTTACTGCTCAAACAATGAAGATTGCTGTTCCTGCAACAGGGGCTGAAAAAAATTCCCTTATTAGCGAAGAAACCGGTAGAGCACCCTATTATCTTCTGTTTGACGAAAAGGGACATTTTATAGAAGCCATGAAAAATCCGGCCAAGGATCAGGCCGGTGGTATCAGCCGTACCGTTGCCTCCTTACTGTCTGCCAACAATGTCACCATTATTATTGCTCAAGCCATCGGTGACAAGATGAAACAAGCCTTAACTGCTCATAATATTAAATTTGTCAATAATGGTGGTGCTGCCGACGACTCTGTCAAAACTTTTCTACAGGGACAATAAAGTGGGATAGAGGTTAAAAGGGAGTAGGGTGAAATTAACACTCGTAAAATTTAACCTCACTCTCGACTCTTCAACTGCGACGAAAAGTATTAACCGCCTTCTGTTTCCTATGGTGCTGATATTGAGTAATAAATGGAAGTAGACCGTCCGGTTGATAGCTTGCCTGCATCCCCAAGACCATCTCTGCCCTGAAAAATCCCGCCACCTTTCCGATGTTTTTGGTTGATATGCACCACCACTATTGGTGCATATCAACCATCAGTAGTTGCCTCTCTCCTGGTTCCTCTTTTTATTTCTTACACAATCTAGCCACTTAGCATGGATTCTGGTTTTCAAAAGCCATGGCACAGCATCTGCAGATTTATCTTTGATAGTGTGCAGGGAAAATACTGCACCCATCTGCTGAGGAGAAGCACTGCACTGCCTGATGCGTCAATCACCATCACCAAAACAATAACAGGAGAAACAACCATGTCTGATTATGAAAGTGTTTCATCAAATGATTGGGATGAGGAAGAGCTCGAATTGCATACCGAGGATTCAAGTGAAGGTAGCGCAGCAACCACAGCGGCCTATAAGCCTGAATCTGAAGATGATTTTGAAGAAGACGGGTTTGATGTCGGTACCCATGGCGGCGGCAGTTTGGAAAATGTAGCAGAGTTCGACGGCTCGTATGCACTCACCGAGGGCTTTACCATACTGGACGAGGGCGAAGCCATCGATCTTGCCACGGTTCCTCCGGCCTGCGATGAAACCTATGACCAGCCTGAATCTGTCTGTGGCAGGGATGATCGTAAAAAAATTTCCGGAACCACTTCCATACCATGGCGAATGATCTGTAAGCTCATCATTACCACTGCCGGCGGCAGCAGGTCCGGTTGTACAGGTTGGTTCATTGGCCCGAGGACGGTCATGACGGCTGGGCACTGTGTTTACAGTCATACCAGGGGCGGTTGGGCAAAAAAGATTGAGGTAATCCCAGGTATGAACGGCACCGTCAAACCGTACGGCTCCCAGATAGGTACTTCATTCAGGAGTGTCACTGGTTGGACAAAAAGTAAGAAATCCACCCATGATTATGGCTGCATCATTCTCCCTAATGATACTCTTGGGCGCCGCGTAGGTTGGTTTGGTTTTGCAAATTTATCTGCAGCATCCCTCCGCAACCTGCTGGCCAACAATTCCGGATATGCAGGAGATAAACCTTTTGGAACCCAGTGGTATAACGCAGGAAGAATCAGCAAGGTAGAGGCCCGGCGTCTCCATTACATGCTCGATACCTTCGGCGGCCAAAGCGGCAGCCCTACCTGGCGATATCGTGACGGCAAAAGGCACGCCATCGGTATTCATGCTTATGGTGGCTGTCCCAACAAATCAACCAGGATCACCAAACCGGTTTTTAACAACATGAAGAATTGGAAAAACGTGTAGCTGGTTATTGGCTGCATTATGGAACGCTGGGCCGTATTGCCTATGCGTTCCTCGATGCAGGCTGCGGCAGCAACAGCGGTGCATATGAGGTGACCACAAGGGACGTAAGGAGTAGTAAACAATGGGTAGTGATGATAACGCTGTAATCAGTAGCGATTCCCCCCCTCCACCTGTACTGCCGTCGTCGCCCGGATGGACGACAGCGACAATCACAGACATCATGGAAAGCTGGCCGCTGCAGCTCAGGCTCTCTATCGGCGATACAGACATGATGATTGAGCTTGCTGCAGATGCAATGGTCGAGTCAGAGGGGATACCCTTGTCACCGGGAGAGCTCTCACCGGGTGATCGCATCGAGATTCGTATTGAACGCGACCAGGCAGGTTCCGGCAAATGCCACGCCGTATACATCAAAAAAATACGCTGACGGTCAAGTTATATAATCGTTTACCGCTACCGCGTTATCACCGGTAATCCGTGGGGCAAGTAGGGTGGATAAGCGCAGCGCATCCACGCTGAATCCGATACTTGGATTGGTGGATGCGCGCTTATCTACTCTACAAAGCTGTGGTGCTGCTTAACAGTTACCGTTCGGGGTAGATTGACGGCTTTTAGATCTTCGCTGAACAAGTTACGTTTGAAATTTATATTTTTTTTTATGAAATGATAAAATGTTCAGGAGGAGTGCGGATTAGCAGCGTTCGGTCCAAATGAGGCAGAGGATTGCTGATGAAAGTTCTATTTTCTGGCGCAAGGCCTTTGGGTTCTGTCTATGCACACTTGCTTTACGAGCAAGGTGGAGATGTGACTGTCCTTGCCCGCGAGGAGCGGCATCATTGGCTCAAGGAAAACGGTCTGGTATTGATAAATGAAATTACGGGGTAAAAAGATCGATCGGCCGTCAAGGTGGTGAATGAACTGCAGCCTGAGGATGAGTACGACCTGGTAATCGTCCTTGTTAGAAAGAACAAACTCCTTCCGGTCTTTAACATTCTTGAAGCCGGCCATGGCTTCAAGAATGTCCTTTTCATGGGCAATAACTCCTTGGGCTTTGATGAGTATGTGAAGCACCTACCGGCCGAGAAGGTGCTTTTCGGCTTCCCTGGTGCGGGTGGAGGGATTCGTGAGCAAGTTGTCCGTTATGCGGATCGAGAGAAGCCGACAGGGAGACGGAGAACCGTGACCATTGGCGAGCTCGATGGTCGGAACAAAGAGAGAACGTTGGCGATCAAATCGTTGTTCGAATCTGCCGGAGTCCCGTTAGATCTTACTTCGGACATCGACGGATGGCTCAAATATCATGTTGCATTGGTCAGTCCCCTTGCCGGCGCTCTGTATAAGCACAATTGTGATAACTACCAGGCCGCGAAAGACAAGGAAACGCTTCGCGCTGCGGTCCGAGCTGCCAAAGAGGGGGGCCCGCGTGCTCAGGGCCCTCGGTTTTAGGAAACGACAGTCCTTGGAGATTAACTTGCTGTACTGGCTACCAGAGTCAATGAGCATGATGGTCTTGAAACGCTTGCTTGAGAGCACGTTCGCAGAGGTGGCTTTTGCTATGCATGCCAAGGCCGCTCAAGACGAGTTGGAAGCTCTCGCCCATTAGTTCCATGAACTGGCCGCAAGGACCTCCGTTGATACACCAAACATAGATTAGCTCAGAAATTACATCATCTAAGGGCGACCAGCCGAACCGGCGTTACATTTGTTTTAAAAGGGGCAGAGTAAAAGTAACCCTCGGGATATTTATTTTCATTCAGCCTCCTAACTCTCTTTTAAGCTCTTTTTGATTTTTCACGTTCTCATGGTCGCAACGTAATTAACTATTTGTTTTTACAATAAATAGAGCCGGCTGCGGCTGCTTGCAAAGGTGCTGCAGGAAAAGAAAGAGTCTAAATAAGGAGAATTCCGTTCCGTTCCAAAAACCTTGGTGCAAGGGTTTTGAAGAAAACCTAGCTCATAGCAAAGTGATGATTATGTAGAATAATTGAACTCATATGAGCTGCAGCTTAGTTTTGGTCTTACATTGTACGACCGGCTGCGTTGAATGAGTTTTGGGTCTTGAACGCATTTATATTTCTAATGTTATGATCTTTTTAAAAGGGGGCGTAGGGAGAAATTGGTGCCACCGAAAGGAGAATAAGATGAGTAAAATAGTAGATGAAGTGACATCCCCAAACGCTGATTATGTAGCCGGCTTTGGAGATAAAGGCGATTTGCCAATGCCTCCCGGCAGGCAGTTTGCCATCCTGACATGTATGGATGCACGCTTGGATCCTGCCAAATATGCAGGTCTTGCCGAAGGCGATGCTCATGTGATTCGTAACGCCGGCGGTAGGGCAAGTGATGATGCTATTCGTTCCTTGGTCATTTCTTGCAAACTGCTAGGGACAAAAGAATGGTTTGTTATCCACCACACAAATTGTGGAATGGAAACATTCTCAAACGAAATTATGGGGGATTTACTCTCGGGCAGTCTCAAAACAGCAAGTGTGGATGCTTCTGGCTGGCATGACAGCAACGCAGGTGGTGGCACCATTGATGGCAAGTTTGTTAATTGGCTGCCCATTAGTGACCAAGCCAAAAGTGTTGTGGAGGATGTTCTACGAATCAGGGCGAATTCAATGGTTCCGGGTGATATTCCCATTTATGGATATATTTATGACTGTAAGACCGGAGCGCTTAACGAGCTCCCTGAAGCAACAGAAGTCGGAAAGGCAAAATGAGGTAACTCCACTGGTAGCTAACTACAGCCTGATCCAAACAATGAATAGAGACGTAGCTGATATCATGACCCCTGGTCGCACTAGGAATTTTTGCTCGTATTGTTCCAGTGTGATCAGTGGTGTCTCAAGGACTTGCCGGAAAGAACCCCGATGTAATGCTCTGTAACTGTTTAAGGCTTCGTTCAAATCGGTGGTTGTCGCATTAACTTAATAAAATGAGATGATAAATGAGGATGGCATGAAGAAATACTTTCTGGCTTTGCTTTGTGTATTTGTTTTGCTTTCGCAGGCAGTTGCTGAGGATACCATTACCTATAATAAAGAGCTCGATGGGTTTGATTACCCATTTAAGGTCAGCACTTTTAATTTTGATTCTCAAAAGAAAAATTTGAAAATGCGATATATGGATATCGGGAATAAAGATACTGAAAAAGTAATTGTCTTATTACATGGCAAGAATTTTTCAGGGTACTATTGGGAAAGTGTTGCAAATGATCTTCTCCAGAGAAAATACAGGGTGATTATACCCGATCAAATTGGCTTTGGTAAATCTTCAAAGCCGGATTTCTATCAATATAGTTTTGGGCAATTAGCGTTAAATACCAAATCTTTATTGGATAATTTACATATCAAAAAAATTGATCTTGTAGGCCACTCAATGGGGGGGATGTTGGCTACCACCTTTGCCGTGAATTATCCTCAATCAGTTAATAAACTTATCCTGATCAACCCTATTGGTTTAGAAAATTACGGAAAGTATGTACAATTCAAAGATGTTAACTTCTTCTATAAAAGAGAGCTTGCTAAAACCCTCGATAAAGCAAGGGCGTACCAGAAAAAGAATTATTATGATGGAAAATGGTCAAGCGAATATGAGAAGCTTTTAGTTCCATTAAAAGGAATGCTAGCAGGAGAAGATTGGAAAATTGTTGCCTGGAATAATGCTTTAACGTATGGCCCTATTTTTTCAGAAAATATAGTGGACAGGTTGTCACAAATTCAAAGTAAAACATTCCTGATCATTGGTACCAGAGATAAAACCGGACCAGGCAGGGGTTGGAAAAAAGATGGTGTGACGAGAAAGCTGGGAGAATATAACATGCTTGGCAAGAATGCCAAAAATACTATAAAAGATTCAACACTTATCGAGTTGCCAGGACTGGGCCACATGCCACAGTATGAAAATTATGACGCTTTCATTCAAGCTTTCCATCAAGCGATTGATGAATAATCAACTGATCGGCTGGTGTGCTGGGCACGACCATTCATCACGTTTTTTCTGGTTCATCCGATAAATGCGTACTTTTCAGCATGGAGGGAATAGGGTCGGAGCTTGAAATATTCCATGTCCCTGAAGCCGTATGCTTGCCGTTTAATTTTTAATTTTGTTGTTGAACCCCTCCAGAGGGCCATTTTATATTTTATGTGGATAGTAGCTTCGCAGCCCCTTTATCCGTCTGAGAATCGTCATGCCAACAGAGGTAAGTTGCTTAATACCGGAGACTAAGGCACCGAAAACTTATTGTTTTAGAAAACGCTCTGCTCTAGCAGTGGTTCCTTGTTCCCAAAACAGTCGCAACTGTTCTTTCATGAAATGGATAGTCAGTAAAGGCTGGTTGGCTTCCTGTCATTTATCTAATCTCATGCCGTGTCCTTTTGCTATTTTTTTTCAGATCACGTATGCGTTTACCGGATAAACCAATATTGTTTCGATTCTCAATCCCCAGACGTCTACTGACAATGGACAAGACGACCTGGGATTCGGTCCTGGTTTGCACCTGACCGATCAGTTGACCAGAAAACTCGGCTGGCAGTTCAACGACACCTCCACCGTGCAACTACATAAAGTTTCAATAGTATTTGACAAGGAGTATGTTCTGCCAATGATAACCTGAATCAGTGAGCAGTCAAAAAACGGTAAAGGTGCAAAGCGACAACGCAATTGTATCGGTCAGAGTTAAATTAACCCTCGAAAAATTTAATTTTGCTCCGACCCCTTTAATGGGTCCCATGAAAAGCAACGATATGGTGAAATAATTGAATAAGCAATCTACAAGCGTCGATGCAATTGTAATAAATGAAGTGCAACTTCTATTGGCTGAAAAAAGAACATCTCTAGCAGTCATGAGAACGGGAATTGCTGTCTTAGCATTACCATTGTCTGTTATCAGTTTACTTATAGCCACTTCAAAATACTATGATTTTATAGGTGTCTTACATCTAATCGTACCATTAACTATCTTGAATTTAGGCTTGATTATTCTAGGGGTTTACCTTGTTACGAAAGCAGTAATGAAGATGAAAGCTTATGATCTCCATATTCATCAAATAAAACTAAAGTACAGTGCGATCGGTGAGTTTATAGAATAATTGCAAGCCAGAAAGAGGGTAAGGCAGTTTACGTTTTCACCACCCCTCAAGTGCGGTTCCCCAATGAGTGTGTAGTAAGGCGGCATGATGCAATTAATCCTTGTGAATGTTTCATTACGTCTTGCAGTCTGTAACTCCCTGACTTTCTTCCCGCCAGTAAAGTTTAGTTTGGCCTTGTCGTTTCTCTATTACATTATTTGTTGCCTTTATCTGCATTGAAAGGATTGATGACAGGCTTTCTCTGTATAGGTATTACCAATTGGACATATTAAGACATTCTATCTTATATTGTTTGCCGTTCAGCGCAGGTTGTATTTTTTAAAAAAATGTCATGAAACGGTAGAGACAAAAACTTTTTTCGCTGTCGATACTTTGGAAATGCAAAAAAATAAGGAGAGAGGAATGGCAGAAGATTATCGTTTAATGTGGCAGGAAATGGGACTTGATCTTGAAGCCCATGATGCGCTGCTCGGAGTTCTGGGGCAGGCATATGAGGATATTTACTTAGCCCAGAAAAACAGACCTGAGGGGATGGCTTATTTTGATTTTGTGATGAGTGAGGTTCACGGTTTACGAATCAGGGAGCTGCTGGACGAGAAAAAGGCAGGACGGAAAATTATAGGTTCGTACTGTGTCTTTGTGCCGGAAGAAATCGCACTCGCCGCCAATGCAACGCTTGTCGGATTGTGCTCAGGAGCAGACTTTGCCACAGAGGAGGTGGAGAAGCTGCTGCCAAGAAACACCTGTGCCCTGATTAAATCGTCGTTTGGTTTTAAGATCGGTAAAGTCTGCCCATACCTTGAAGGTGCCGACATGGTGGTTGGCGAAAATACCTGCGACGGCAAAAAAAAGGCATATGAAACACTTGGGAATATGGTCGATAATCTCTACGTGATGGATCTTCCCCAAGTCAAATCAGAAAATGGCCGGGCCTTGCTGAAGGCAGAATTTTATCGATTCATGGAGGCTGTTGAGGAGCTCACCGGTGTTACTGTAACAGCGGAAAGCCTCAAGCAGGGAATCCAGACGGTTAATGCCAAGCGGGCTGCAATTCACCGTCTCTCTCTCCTTCGCCAAGCCGATCCGGCGCCGATTTCAGGACTGGATGCACTGCTCGCCAACCAGGTCTTTTTTTATGATAATCCTGCCCGCTTTACAGAATCCGTCAACAAGATCTGTGACGAATTGGAGCAGAGGGTAGAGGCCGGCCAGGGAGCGTTCCCAAAACGTACACCGCGTATTCTCGTTTCCGGATGCCCTCAGGCCGTGCCTAACTGGAAGTTACCGATGATTGTTGAAACTTCAGGAGCGGTAATTGTCGGGGAAGAGTCATGCGTCGGAGAGCGCGGTACCCGCAATCTTACCGGAGAGTCCGGCACTACTGTAGACGAAATGATGGAAAGTCTGGTCGATCGCTACTTCAAGGTCGATTGTGCCGTATTCACCCCTAACTCAGATAGACTTGATCATATCAAGGAAATGGCTGCAGCATACAAGGCCGAGGGTGTCATCCATTACGGGCTGCAGTTCTGCCAACCCTACATCATGGAATCCATTCCCGTTGAGAATGCCCTTGAAGAGGACGGTATACCCTGTCTGAGGATAGACACCGACTATTCGCTGGAAGATGCCGGGCAATTGAAGACTCGCGTCGAAGCGTTCATTGAACAGCTGAGATAATCAGCATAAGGATCGATTATGCGTTATGCTGGAATTGACATCGGTTCCCGAACGATAGAACTGGTGACTGTAGATGACCGGGGAGAACAACAGGACAGCCTGCAGACCGAAACCGGTTTCGATCCTATTGCCCAGGCCAAAGAACTGATAGCTAAGGTGAAGTTCGATCATATAACGGCTACAGGCTATGGGAGGAGTCTTTTTGAAATAGCATTTGATTCGTCGACTGTTACTGAAATTAAGGCACATGCCACAGGGGCCTGGACTCTTTTTCCAGAAGCTTTAGGGGTACTCGATATTGGTGGGCAGGACAGTAAGGCTATTTCTCTGCGCAATAACGGACGAGTGAAAAAGTTTGAAATGAACGATCGTTGTGCTGCTGGGACCGGAAAATTCCTTGAAATTATGGCCAAGAGCCTCGGATATGGGCTTGATGAATTCGGTACCGAGGCATTATTGGCCGAGACGGACATAAACATTTCTTCCATGTGTACCGTGTTTGCCGAGTCGGAAGTGACATCGCTGATCGCCAAAGGAGAGAACAGGCGTGAAATTGCCCGTGGAGTCCATGAGAGTGTTGTCAGAAGGGCGGCGGCTATGGTCAATCGTGTTGCAGGAGAGGGCGATATCGTTTTTACAGGAGGTGTTGGTAAAAATCCATGCATTGTCAGCTTGTTGGTTGAGAAACTCGGACGAAGCGTGTTCATCCCTGACGATCCTCAGGCCATTGGAGCGTTTGGCGCTGCCTTGCTGACATGGCAGGCAAACAGTGGTCAGTAGTACCCCACGAGTGTGTGACCGGTGACCGTTTTACTGCCTTGCCGGCCTCCCTTCTCAAAGGGTGGTACACTTGGGATAACTCCCAAATACTGCCAGGATGCAGAGTAATCCCGGTTGTTCGTGTGCGTAATCAAAATTGATTAGCATGGTTAGAAGAGCCTGTCGGAACAAAGATATTGCCCGATAGGCCCTTAATCACATCTGTTGTCTTCCTCGCGTCAGGTGTGTCGAAAAGTTGGCTCGTACAGGATCAGCTTCGCATCCAAGGAACAGAAAACAACTTTCTTTTTTGGTCAGGGAGTATTTTTTACGGATAAAAATAAGCAAAAGTGAGCAATCAGCCGATATAGTCTTAAGTGAAGTGCATTATGGATCACTACTTGCTTACATTCCAAGAGAGGGATGGTGAGCCCAGTGTCCTGTCAATGCTGCCTTGTCGCATCTTTCATGTCTTTTTCCGCGCCTGCGAAGTCGGGCCATGTGGCACATAGCACAACTATGCACCACATGGCCCGACTTCACAGGAACAAAAAAATAGAATGAAATAAACCGACAATTCATCGCTGACAGGACACTACTTCCATTTTTTCCATTGACGATTACTCGTTTCGACACACAGCCAAATGATGGAAATACAAAAGACTATACATACCGCCGGGCAAACAACAACCAGAGAACGATCAGACAAAGCAACCGGTTCCTTTGATGAGGTGCTTTCCGGGACGGTGGCTGCGAAAAAGCAGGCTTCAGGACAACAGCAAACAGGCAATCTGCAGGAAATAGGGACCATCACACGGCAAACTCCAACTGTATCCGAATTGCTTCGCAAGCATGAACAACTCAAAGGGCAAACGTGGGATATCCTCTCTGATAACCAAAATCAGTACAAAAACTACAAATCCATCCTTCCTGGAACCAAGATATATATTGACCGGACCTCCGGTGAATTGTCCTGGTCAGGTGCAGAGCAAAAGCAGCCAACAGTCATGTTGCAGGAAGCTGTTGTCGGAACACGTGCCACCTCTTCATCTCCTCAGCAGCTTGAGAGCGGCCTTGTTGTACAAGAGACATCTCTTGCCCAACAAAGCGAACCTGTTAGTCTTGGTATGATCAGCAATGAAACCCCTACGGTTTCTCATCTTTTGCGTCAGGATGCACGCTTTCGCAATCAGACCTGGGATATCCTTGGTCAGGCAGTCAATACGGATAAACCGTTTCACAGCATGCAGGTCGGTTCTGAGGTATTGCTGAACCCCGCAACCATGGAGATCTCCTGGCAAGCCGGGACGGATACACGACCATCTGCCCCCAATGCAGTTGCGATGGCGCCAACAAAAAATTCTCTGCCAATGGAACCTGGGAATAGCGCGAATGAGCCGGTTGCAGATCTCAGTCAAGCAGTACAGCCATATATGGGGAAATCATACCAGGAAATCAATTGTTATGAACTGCTGGTCAATGGCTTGAAACAGCTCGATATTCCTTACGGGGGTCGCAATGGTCTGTACTCCAGGTTGACCAGCATGGCCGTTGACCGGGGAATGGCTGCAAATGCCTATCTCAATGGAGAAGGCATTGTTGAGGCGGCTGGTTCAACCGTCTTGTCCAAAAACTACGAACACGTTGCCGATTGGCAAAAGAATGCCGCTGATTTGATCAGTGAGATCGAACCGCTTTTGAATAGTGGCCAGATTCTCTCTTTTTCCACTCAAACCAGGGGGCATACTGGTATTGTTTCCCGTCAGGATGAGCGCTGGACCTTTATCAACTCCGGGAGATTGGATAATCCTGTTGGTGAGCGCGGTTTGAGCAAAGGGGTAGGGGAGGAGATCCTTGATAAGGAAATCCAGAACTGGTTTAAGCTGGCCCACAAGAATGGAGAACACCTGCGGGTGACACTGGGTGAGCTGAGTCAGGATAAAATGCGAACCGCTTCGATCATTGGAACCCTGCCGGATAATCGAATCTGATTGTAGGTGTTCTGAATAATTGCCTTTAACCTTACCTCCCCGATTTTTGGACTTGCCTGACCTCGAACGAAACCGCTACTCATCCACGATACCCTCCAGTTATATTCGGTTTTTTTCCCTTAACGATTTGTTCATATTTCCGGCACCACCTCTCAGTAGGCCGCTCACCCCGGATTGCTCATGAGAAATTCGAGTTAAGGTGGCCAACTGGTATTTGGCCTCTGGTAAGTGCGGAGTACACAATGGGGGATAAGTATATCCCCCATTGTGTGTAATCTGTAGGTTTCTTGTTAGCCTCAAAAAGGGTTGCTAACTAATAGTTACCTTTTTTTGTTTACTTTCCTTTGTTTTGGGAAGGCTGATTTCAAGTACCCCATTTTTGAACGAGGCCTCTGCTTTATCTGCATCTACATCTGCGGGCAGTCGGAACCTGCGGCAGAAGGAGCCGTATCTACGTTCCTCCCGGTGATAATCCTTTTTCTCAACCTTCTTCTCCTGTTTCTTCTCTCCTGAGATAGTCACCGTATTTTCCGTAATGGATACATCCAAGTCTTCCTTGTTGATTCCTGGAATTTCGGCTTTCACTATCATCTTGCCTTTTTCTTCATAAATATCAACAGATGGCGACATCTCTTCCATTGCTGGAAAATCAAAACCAGACCATGAGGGACGTGTCATAAGGGAAAAGGGATGTTTGAAAAATTTGTCAAAATATCTCTCCATATCCTCAAACGGAGAAACAGGATGACTTTCTTCCTTTCTGACCAATTCAGTATTTTTTTCTTTTTTTGCCATGATTATCTTCCTGGTTCGGTTTGATAATTACATGCAGGGAATGCCGATACTTTTTGTGAAAAAGTCACCCTGTCATTTTCTCCTTGTCTACTTTCTTGAGGTTTGTGGCTCATGGTTGCCTTACAAACTCGACTTTACTTATAAGGGTTGAAAAGGAGCGTCGGGCAGGGTGCTTGTTTAGCAATTTCACTGGCCACGCTGCCTAACATGATTTTTTCAAGACCTTTTCTGCCATGGGTACCGATAATAATCATCGATGCCTTTTCTGCCTCTACATAGGCCAAGATTTGATCAACGGCGTCTCCATAGCTTACTTTGCCGCTGCAGCCTGCACATTGAGCTTTATTATCAGTGACAAGGTTATCTATTTTTTCTTGTGCATGCTCCTTGAGTTCCTTTTCTATTTGATCCCAGGAAGGGTGAACAACGCCGGAATAACTGTCAAGCGGCTTTACAACGTGAATAAAACTTACTGCGGCGTCAAGTTTACCGGCAATGTTGATGGCAAATTCGGTCAGCTTTTCGGTGTGTTGTTGTAAATCTACAGGGACGACAATCTTTGTAATGTTTTGCATGACCTTCCTCCTGGAAACGTTTTTAGGGTTTGCAACACCTGTTACTCAGTTTCTTCTGCCGGACCTCCTCTATCCTTAAAAAAACAGCGCCGGAAGATTGCTTTGCAAGCAATTAAGTTCCCTTCAAGTAATGGGAGTTGCCTTAAAAAATGTACCTGCTGGTTGAGCTATGATACACATGTATTTGTTTATGCTTCAGACATCTAGGGTGTCCGGATCGTAGCCTTAGCATCACAAACTGGATATGTCTTGCCTTGTAAAAGCCGATAAATAATAGTCCGATCAGGTCGACTTACGTTCACTCCAATTTTGGTTGCACTGCCAAAATCAAAAATTGCATATTTGTCGTTCGGCTTATTAACGAATTTTATAATCTTTGTTGTGCTTGCGGCAGGAATTGTGCCTCCACTATCAGTGCTGAAAATAATAAATGCCTTTTGCTCTTTGAGGTTGAAATCTATGCCGTATCCTTGAGTAGTGCACTGCACACTCCAGTAATCGTCTGCTATTGCTAAGCTAGGGCCGAACAATAGGAACAAAATGCATGCACCCATAACGTATTTTGCATGAGGCCTTTTTTTCATTTGCCAAACTCCCTAGTTAATAATGATTTGTGGAAAAAGTATTTTTCCAGCTGGATAGAGATTAAAAAATGTTAATATTTCAATAAACACAACAAGTTCTAAAACATCTACAGCTTTCAAAGCAAATAGTGTTCCTGTGTTTCCTAAAAGTTTCAATTAGATTTAATTCCTTGCTCAGTGGATATTCCACCAAAATCAAATGGAAAAAGTAAATAGATTCTATTTGCGTACAATGCTCAGCCTGTTATGCGTATAGATAGACAGCAGACTGATTTTATTTTTCTTTTCTGGAAAACAAGCGCCAGATCTATTCTCATGAAAAAACATGAAAATGAATGAGTGTTTTCTGTCTGTACTAAAATAAACAATCCAACTGCCGAGGTCGAAAAAATGGCTTGGTTTCATGGGTAAGCGGAAAGGGGATTGTGGTGCATTTGAACCAACTATGGTGGTGCATTTGAACCAAGCACCAATTAGTAATTATTCTTATTTGTTGTTCTATGGAATTGCAGCATTCATATGCGGCTAATTTCGGAGAGAGGGCTTCAACAGAATCGATTGTACCGTTGGTTTATATAGCTTGTTCTGGCAGTAATTTTGCAATTTAGAACAAGGGAATGACAAAACCAAACCGGCTGGAGAACTGCTCAAAACAACCCGGTGACGAGTTACGTTCGCTGAAAGTTTATATAACAAAAGGTGGGTATGTGCACTGGCAAGCAATTAAAAAGACCCCAAAATCGTTCAGGGTCACCCCGCATCTGCTTGATTACGAAGAGACTTGTGCACATTTTTCCTGGGAAACCATTGGTCGTGAGTTAAACGGGTTACCCGGTGGTAAAGGGCTCAATATCGCCCATGAGGCTGTGGACCGTCATGCCAACACGCATTTGGCGCATCATCCGGCTCTTCGCTGGCTGGGACCTGACGGCACTGTCCTTGAGTATACATACACCGATCTTCAGCAACAGAGTAACCGTTTTGCCAATGTATTGCGGCAGCTGGGGGTAGGCAAGGGTGATACGGTCTTTGTTTTTGCGGACCGGATACCGGCTTTATACTTTGCCGCTCTGGGATCGCTGAAAAACGGCAGTATTTTTTGTCCGCTCTTTTCAGCATTCGGACCGGAACCGGTTTACCAGCGTTTACAGCGGGGCCATGCCAAGGTTCTGGTCACCACCACCCAAATCTTTCAGCAAAAAGTGGAGCAACTGCGAGAGCGCCTGCCGCAATTGCAGCATATATTGCTCATAGATGCGTCTGATGACCTCGGCGAAGGACATTGGTCTCTGCCGCAAAAAATGATGGTTGCTTCCGAGGACTTCACCATCGAGGCAACTGATCCGGAAGATCCGGCTTTGCTCCACTTTACCAGTGGCACCACCGGTATGCCCAAAGGAGCATTGCATGTACACAAAGCAGTCTTCACCCATTACGCGACCGGGAAATTTGTCCTTGATTTTCATCCGGACGATATCTTCTGGTGCACTGCCGATCCTGGCTGGGTGACAGGAATGGCTTACGGTATCATTGCGCCCCTGGTGGCCGGCATTACCTGCATTATTGATTCCGAACCCTTTAATGCTGAACGCTGGTACAAGATTCTGGAACGTGAGCAGGTGAGTATCTGGTACACTTCACCGACCGCAATTCGACGTTTGATGCGTCTGGATATTCAACCTCGCCGCCTCTACGATCTCCGGCACCTCCGAGCTGTCCACAGTGTTGGTGAACCCCTCAATCCCGAGGCTGTAATCTGGGGTCAGGATGCTTTAGGCACAGCCATTCATGACAACTGGTGGCAGACGGAAACAGGGGGGATAATGATTGCCAATTACCTTGCCATGGAAATTCGTCCCGGCTCCATGGGGCGTCCCCTGCCTGGTATTCAAGCCGCTGTTATACGACGGCAAAAGGATCATAGTCTCGAGGTCATTACAGAGGATAATGTTGAGGGAGAACTGGCCCTGCAAAAAGGGTGGCCTTCCATGTTTCGTGCCTATGTGGACGAGGACACCCGTTATCGCAAGTGTTTTGTTGATCAATGGTATCTTACCGGAGATATAGTCCGGCGTGATGGTGATGGGTATTTCTGGTTTGTCGGGCGCGCAGACGATATTATTAAAACTGCAGGCCATATGGTCAGCCCTTTTGAAGTCGAGAGCACTCTGATGGCCCATCCAGCAGTAGCAGAGGCCGGAGTGATCGGTAAACCCGATGTCCTGCTTGGGGAACTGGTCAAAGCTTTTGTCGCTCTTAAACCTGGAACTGTTGCCGATGATCAACTCCGTCTTGAGCTGATAGGATTCACCCGTCGTCGTCTAGGTCCGGCTGTAGCTCCGCGAGAGATCGAGTTCCAAAACCAACTCCCCAAAAACAGGGCAGGCAAAATTATGCGCCGTCTTCTCAAGGACCGTGAACTGGGTATGCCTGAAGGCGATTTCTCGACCATGGAGACCGAAAACGAGTAACTTCAGGCCGGCACGAACAAGACGCCGACACAGAGGAAACAGCTATGTCAATGAGAAACCTTAACTCCATGTTCAACCCCTCTTCAGTGGCACTGATCGGAGCCAGTCAAAAACCAGGAACCATCGGCAGTGTACTGGCGCGCAATGTATTTAGTGCTGGCTATCAGGGAAAAATGTTCCCGGTAAATCCTAAATATTCGGCCATTGAAGGGGTTACAGCCTATCAAGACATTGCGAGTCTTCCCCAGGCGCCTGATTTGGCAATCATTGCTACTCCGCCGGATACGGTTCCCAGCTTGATAGCCGAGTTGGGTAAACGGGGAACCCGTGCAGTGGTGATCATTACAGCTGGTTTTGCTGAAGGGACCAACTTGCATGGTCGCGAATTGACCCGCTCCATGCTTGTAGCCGCTAAGCCGCATCTGGTACGGATTGTCGGACCAAACTGTCTTGGAATCATGGTGCCCGGGGTTGGGCTCAATGGCGGGTTTGCCCATGTTCAGCCCCTGGTTGGCAATCTGGGCTTTGTGGCTCAATCCGGAGCCGTGCTGACAGCGGTTATCGACTGGGCAACCTCACGTAAGATTGGTTTTTCCCACTGCGTTTCTCTGGGGGATATGATCGACGTCGACTTCGGGGATATGCTTGATTATCTGGCAAACGACACCTCAACCAGGGCAATTCTTCTCTATATAGAATCGATCACCCAGCCTCGAAAATTTATGTCTGCGGCCCGGGCTGCAGCCCGCATTAAACCGGTGATCGTGGTGAAAGCCGGCCGCCATGTTGCAAGCGCGAAAGCAGCGGCTTCCCATACCGGTGCCCTAGCCGGCACTGATGCGGTGTATGAAGCAGCTTTTCGTCGAGCAGGAATACTGCGGGTCAACGATATGCAGGCGCTGTTTGATGCGGTCCAGACGGTGGCAATGGTACGACAGGTTGCCGGGGAACGGCTGGCTATTGTAACTAATGGTGGCGGTATCGGCGTAATGGCAACAGACAGCCTGCTTGACCGTGGCGGTCACCTGGCAACGCTTACCCCGGAATCTATTCAAGCTCTCAATAAGGTTTTGCCGCCCACCTGGTCTCAGTCCAACCCTGTGGATATTATCGGTGATGCTTCGCCCGATCGCTACGGTGATGCGCTGGAAATACTGTTACGTGATAAAGGGTCGGATGCGGTGCTGGTACTCAATTGCCCTACAGCTATAGCAAATACTAGTGATGCCGCTCAAGCAGTTATAGATACTTTGCAAAAGGAGAGTCTTAAATACAATCGTAAGGCGTTGTTTACTTGCTGGCTGGGAAATGGGGCTGCGGTGGCAGCTCGGCACATTTTTACTGAAAATAAAATCGCAACCTATACAACCCCTACTGAGGCGGTACGTGGGTTTATGCAAATGGTTCGCTACCGCAAAAGTCAGGAAATGTTGATAGAAACCCCGCCCAATATACCCGAGGTTTTTACTCCGGATACGGACAAGGCCAGGGAAATTCTCAACAGAGCGTTGGCTGAAAATCGTGCCTGGTTGGCGGAACCGGAAGCCAAGGCCGTTCTTGCAGCCTATGATATACCCGTCGTCGAAACCCACAAGGCCGCTTCTCCAGAGGCAGCCGCTGAGATTGCTGCAAAGTTTGGCGCGCCGGTGGTGTTGAAAATTTATTCACCGGATATAACCCATAAATCCGAGGTCAACGGGGTTAGCCTCAACCTTGAAACACCAGAGGTTGTCAGCCATAATGCTGCTGCTATGCTTGAACGTGTCCAGCACCTCCGGCCCGAAGCCAGGTTGGAGGGGTTTACAGTTCAGCCCATGATCTCTAAATCCAATGCCTATGAACTGATCATCGGCATGAAGAATGATATTCAATTCGGGCCGGTGCTTCTTTTCGGTCATGGCGGTACAGCAGTAGAGGTCATCCAGGATAAAGCATTGGCCTTGCCGCCGCTCAATATGCATTTGGCTGTAGATTTAATGGAACGGACAAAAATCTATCAGCTCCTTCAGGGGTACCGGTTGACCCAGCCTGCAGATCTTAACAGTATAGCCTTGACCCTGGTAAAGGTGTCGCAGATGATCTGTGACCTTGGTGATATTGACGAGTTGGATATTAATCCGCTGCTTGTGGATAAGGATGGAGTACTGGCTTTGGATGCTCGTATCAAGGTAGTGAAGAGCATTGGCCAACCAGTTGATCGATTGGCTATCCTTCCTTATCCTAAAGAGTTGGAGGAAAAGCTGACCTTTCCGGATGGGCAAAATCTGCTTATTCGGCCGATTCGTCCGGAAGATGAACCCAATATTCAAAAAATATTTAACAACTTGTCCCCGGAAGAAATACGTTTACGATTCCTGCATCCGATGAAAGTTATGCCCCATACCTTGGCCGCCCGCCTCACCCAGATCGATTATGACCGGGAAATGGCGCTGGTGGTGGAAGGTAAAGATCAGGAAGGAGAAGCAAAACTATACGGTGGGGTGCGCATCAGTGCTGACCCGGATAACGAGCGTGCTGAATATGCTATTTTGATCCATCGTGACATGACCGGCCTGGGGCTGGGGCCCATGCTTTTACGGCGCATCATTGAGTATGCTCGCAACCGTGGAATCGGGGAGATTTATGGTGAAGTCTTAGATGACAATACCACCATGCTCAGGCTTTGCAGCGCATTTGGATTCGCCGTCAAAGCCAGCCCGGGCGAGCCGGGAATGAAAACTGTTTCGCTCAAATTATAGCATAGACACGGGAACAGTTATCTCAAGTAGTCAATGCAGCCATTGAGGGTCGTCAATTGAGGGTAATCTGTCTCCGGAATTTTAATATCAAGGGCTTTCTGGAGCTGCTCGATAAAATTAACACAATCCACAGAATCAAATTGGATTTGATCACGAAAAACAATATCAGGCTTGAGGCTGTCGAGGTTTGATTCCGGCGCAATCGTGGAGATGGTTTTGAGGACAAGTTTTTTTATCTCAGCTGGTGTCATGATGAGTTCTCCTGATTTGTTTTTTAGACAATTATACCATAAATGGAGCTTATCATCATTGTTAACGCATTGTTTTTAAAGTGGCATCTCGTTTTCAATAGATGTGGTTTAACTGGGATGTACGACAAGCTGTAATGATTTTGATGACGGACAGGTAGATTCAATTGAATTGGGGAAATGATAATGGTGAGGAACGAGATGATGCGTCTATAAAAAGTCTGTGAACTGTAAGCCGATACCTATTCGGTTCACGTACTTGTTATAATCGATCAGGCTTTCGCCGTACCCAGTGAAGTACTGGATGTAGCCTTTGAGGTAAGGGTACCCGAAAAGCGGGAAGCTCCAGTCGAGTGACACTGCACCTCGGGAAAAACCAGACTCCAGATTATTACGAGTCATGAAGCTGAAGGTGTGGCGATTATGTTTATAGCTCAGCCATAATTCTCCATGACCGTAGTAGTCGGTAATATCTGGATTATCGTCCTCTTCAACGTCTTCTGCAATGCGAATCCATGGTCTGAGTATTATGGCGAGATTGCCGCGTTCAAGCGAGGAAAAACCATATATTCTATTCCAACTGCGGGACAACGATCCCCCCTGACCATTGGACATGTGGTTGAAGCCGATTGCGTTAACCGTATTTTTAAAACCGAAAATTGTCCGATCTTGAGGCCTTTCCTGGAGCCATATCTCGGGTTCATGATTGGTTTCCCGAAATGGCGAGGAGGCATCCTTGTTAAAGACCTGCCAGAATGACCGGGCTGTGTATCCGGCAAAAATATCAAGGTGCTGGTCAAACAATTCCACGGCAAGCGGTGTTTTGATGCTCAGTTGAAACTGGACCTCAGCGTTGTCTATCTCCAAGCCATCTTGACCATAGGCTACGGCATAAGGAGTTATATCCCAGCCTTGAAAATTATACGCAGCGAAAAGAATGTAATTATTTTTGTGGGACATCAACGTGAAAGGTTTACGGAGGTTCGTCTTGTCAACCTTCAGACGTCCTTCCACTGGTCCATCACTCTTTTGTACTATTGCCTCTTTATCATCCGGTTTTGCTGTGGTGGTGTTGCAGGCGGCTCTGGCTTCACCCATGGTCATGGTGTCCGGACCGGTCAAAATAAGATGCTGGATACACTCCTGCTGGGTGGAAAAAGATGCTGCATGACCATCGACACCGATGCACAGGAGAATGCAAAGGGAAATGAAAGGCTGCAAAAAGAGCAGCTGTCGGTATTTTTGAGCCAATTCTATCGCCATTGTGTCGGATATTTTGGGAGTTATGGTGTGTTTTATTAGGAGTTCTATCGTCTTTTCTTTTCACCCATCTGGATTACGCTAGAACCTGATGGGTAAAATTGCTACCTCAATTTTTTTCCATAAGTTGGAAAAACAATTCAGATACTCAATGCGATCCTATTTGGCAAGACCCAAGCTTTGGGTGATGAGAAGTACTACAAAAGTTATTTGCTGAAAGAAATTATTCAATTGTCCGGCTTCTCTGTTCCGGAAAAAATAGTACCCCTGGAAAGAGGAGAAGGCTCTTATCGGAATGTAGTGCCTATGGTAATATCGTGGATGGTCACAAATGTGAACCACTTTTCTATTTTTTTCAAGACGATCCGAAGCTTTTGTGACCAATCAAATACTCTCATAAATTCAACTGGTCAGCCCTTTGTTAATGGCCACAGCCAAGTCCTTGAGCGAATAGGGTTTTTTGACGAACTGACTCACGCCTAAAGCCATCATTGTTTTCACTTCAATGTCATCGGCAAAACCACTTACAATAATTGCTCGCTGGTTTTTTCTTTTAGCGATAATTTTTTCATAGGTTTCACGTCCCCCAATACCTGGGGCCATGATCATATCGATGAGAATCAAATCGAATTTTTCAGTGAGTGCCCGTTCTATGCCGGATTCGCCTGAACTTACAAAAGTTCCTTGATATCCAAGAATCTCTAACATGTGTCGAGCCACATTACGCTGTTGCAACTCGTCATCTATCACCAGGATTTTTTCTCCACTTCCGTGTAAAGCGCTGACCTGTATTTCTCCCTCTGATTGTGGAGCTGTCTGCGTTGTTGCCGGCAGGTAAAAACTAAAGCGGCTACCGCCTCCAACATTTTCCGCGAAAACTCCACCTCCATGATCTTGAGCACTGTTCCAGACAATGGTTAAGCCCAGACCGGTTCCACTTTTGCCCATGGTCTTTTTTGTATAAAAAGGTTCAAAGATATGGGGGAGGAAATCCTCTGGAATACCACCACCGGTATCTTCTACAGATATAACCACATACCGCCCTGATTTTAACGTCTTCGGTGGATGTTCCGAGATAAAAGTCGAAAGAACTATTGACTGACCAGCTTTGGTTACCTCAAAGGCGTTCGTTACCAGATTCATTATCGATTTGGAAATATGAGTCGGCGAACACGAGACATTGTCCAGATCAGGGGCAAGATGCAGCTCCAGAGTCACTCCCTGGTGAGATACTTCAAGCTGTTTAAATTCCGGGGATGATACATATTCTTGAATCAATGCGTTGAGATTAATGTTTTTAATTGTTGCCGCTGCGCCTCTGGCAACAGTAAGCAGGTCTGCCACAATATTTGCAGCCTTTATACCGGATTGACGAATAGTTTCTACGTGGCCGTAGATTTTGCTTTCCTTAGGTAACTTCATCAAAACGAGTTCGGGGTATGAAACAATACCAGATAAGATATTGTTCAAATCATGAGCAACGCCACCGGCCATCATGCCGATGGTCTCCATCTTCATGGACCTGTGCAGACGAGCCTCCATTTCAAGCCTTTTGGAGATGTCTTGAAAGAAGACGAAGTTACAGTATATATCAGCGTATTTGAAAGAGCTGATATACTGTTCTACAGGCATTGATGTTCCGTCCTTTCTTTTAAAGCTGGAAATTGAAGAGTGTGCACTGCCCCCATTGTGTGCATCATTAAAAAGCAGTAGAGAGTCTGCGGACTCACCTTGGGTAATCTCGTTCATGCTGAGAGCTAGAAATTCATCCAGTGAGTAACCCAGAGTAGTGGCAGCTTGAATATTTGCATGGACAACTCTGCCCCCCTGCATCTCTTTGTTCATGCATATCCAGAAAATGGGAAAAGCACAGCTGTCAATGGCGTGCTAGGTCATCGTTCGATACTTTTTTGCGAAGGATTCTCAATAATGTCATCATCTACGATTTGCTATTTAAGCTGCTTTAAAAAGACTACGTAATATACACGTGTTCTTATAAAACCTAAATCCTGCAATTGCCAAATTTGCGGAAGGTGCGAGGCTGCGTACACGCAGACGTACTGTAGTACTTCAAGTATGCGCAAACAAAGCAGATTCGGTAAAATCGGCAATCCCGAAGGGTGGCAAGCATGAGAAAAATGCTCTTAAACCTAACTCACATAAAAAGTGAACTGATTTCTTGTTGATAAAACCGATAACAGTCTGGAAAAACATAACTAAAAGCGTTTTTGTCATGTTTGACATGCAAGATTTAGGTAAAAGGTGGTTGTGTATTATCGAAGGAGCGGAATTGCCACCGGCAAAAATCGAATAAGCAGCAACTCTACTGATAAGTAGTGTTACTTCCAAATCATAATTATCAGCGGAGCACCGGGTAATGGATATCGAAAAGGGATATGATAAGCTTAATTCATTGTCTTGGCGGTTAAACTAATCCGAGAAAGTGAAATTCATCGCGTTCAAGTGGCTGCTGCCTGTAGGGTTTTTCAAACTATAACTGACAAGTTTGCCGCCTTTGCCGGCGGAGTAATCGACGCAGCACACATTGCTTTGTTGCAAAGCAGGGGTACCTGTCAGCCAGTAATGGCCAAAAAAGACCGGTTTTCTTGTTGAGTCGTAAAAAGGAATATCTGCAGAGTTTAGGACAGGGGTATCAGGAAAACTCTTTTTTCCTACACCGTATCCAAAAGCAAGCTGTTGGTAACCGGCATCTCGGCCCGCCCACCACTTCACTCGTATGGAATGGCGTATCTTACCATCTTTATCTTGAAATGAGTGCGGCGGTGGTAAGCGCACCTCAACACCTTTGAGTAATCGTTCTATACAGTTGAAAAAAGAAGTTCCTTGAGTGGCCGACCTGGCGAGATATCTTACATGTATAGTATTGTCTGTATTGAGATAGGGTTTGGCCTGCATGATTGCCGTTTCATCCCAACAGGCATGAATGACTCGAAAGCAGTCAAATTCCAGAAACAAGGGCAATGTTTTAAACCATGCTATCAACTCATCGGTATCCTTTTGCCCCAAGGGGTATTCCTTTAAAAAAAATTCATGCTGACGAAATTTGCTTTTGCTATGAGGACGCAAATAATCGGTTGCCGATTTGGGCGTATGATAACAAATGGCATTATATTCGTGATTACCCATCACCGCGAAAGCATGCCCATGGGTAACCATAGTCCTGACCACCTCAATAACCCTGCGCTGCTGTTCACCACGATCAATCAAATCTCCAACAAAAACAGCTTTGCGCGCAGGATGTTGATACATCCCATTCACCATGACGTACCCGAGCTTGAGAAGTAAATTCTCTAACTTGTTCGCTTGTCCGTGTATGTCACCAATAATATCATAAATCATATTTTTCAATAGATTGTCTTGCTGGAAGAAGAGTCTTGGCACCTCAGAAAGTTCATGGTGTAAAGTTCCCACCGTAGCCAGGTGGTTATCTTGTCCTTGTACGCTCAAAAACTTGGATCAGGCGCTATTGTTTAACGAAAACAATCGGTTTCACCTGCCAACGGTATTTACCGAGTCGCGTAGCCGTTAAGCAAAACCATACCATAGACCATTAATAACCGACCAAACCAGTACCCCGGATGTACAGATAATACAAGTCATGCTCAGGGCACGGTGGACCGCATTTTCTTTTCTTCGTTCGCGGTAGCCAAGCAAATAGGCAGCAAGCGCTCCCATCAGCATCCCGCCGACATGGCCGGAATTGTTGATTCCCGGAACCATAAAACCAAAAATGATTATCCCCACTGCCCAGCCACCGATTTGGGTATAGATGGCCTGCCCATAGGTGCCACCACGGCTCTTTCCGTAATAAAGGGCCGCGCCGATGAGCCCGCAGACTGCTGCAGAGGCACCAATCGTAAATTGCACACCAAGCAGAGCAGAGAGAAGGTAGCCAACAATCCCGCTGAGTGTGTAGATAATGAGCATCCTGCTTTTCCCATATTCCTGAATAATGAGTGGCCCTAGCTGGTTCAATGCGATCATGTTGAAGATGATGTGGAGCAGGCTGCCATGGAGAAAGCTGGCCGAAATGAGCGACCACCAGCGGTGGTAATGAAACAGTGGTATGGTCCCAGTGGAGCCGAGTACCAACAGGCTGTTGTTGCTTGGAGAGAGAAAGGTAAAAGGGCTGCTGGAAAATACTGATGGACGGAGGTCAATAACCAGGGAGAGCACAAACATGGCAATGTTAGCGATGATAATGACCTTTATTATACCTGCATGGTCCACGGAATTTCTCGTGAAAATATTATCCTTCCACATGGAACCCGGCTTTTTTAAGCCACAGTGCGGACATACGGGTGCAGAACGGCTGATTAATTTACGGCAATTGGGACAGAGTAATGAGTTTCGTTTTTTATTTGGCTGCATGAATAATCCAGAGTGTATCGGGAGAGTATACTTTTTTTATTTTTTGGGGATTTTTAATAGAATCCCTTTTTTCAACCTAGAGGGTATCTTCAATTAATAGTAATTGAGTTAGAGTTCAGGTAAGCCTTGACTCTAAGGCATGTGATAAATTTTACCACAGGTCTATAATAAAAATCGGAGTCTTCGCTTATCTCCGAGGATGAAATTTTGAGCATAACGCAGAAAGCGGGCTAGATGGCAATTATTTAAGGTAGACTACAGTACAAGGTTCTTACCTCTTTATACGGTTCTTTCCCACCTTCAAAGCGACTGCTTGCGTTATTTTTCCGATCAATACCGCCATAGAGCCTGCACCGCTTGCTGTATGGTTGCCAGCGGGAACTTGCAAAAAAGGTTTGAAAAAAGAGGAGATTATATAAGGAGGATATTGGCTCGGCAACATCGGGGAATTTTATTATCGGCAAAGATCCAGTAAGCAGAAATCAAAAAATATATTTGACTTGCATTTTGGGCTAATGTCGGCAACTCGAGTACTAACCATGGCCAGATTAACAAGCTTGCAGGGTTTAGTAATTGCTACATCGCCTCCGGCCGGAAACTGTTCAACTAGCTAAGTTCAACCAGCAGAGATGGTTTTCTCTGTTCTTATTTGAATTGTCGGGGGAGTAGCAGAAACTGTTAAAATGCATTCAAGATGTGGATAACTTTATTGGTTAGCTTTTTCGTTTAACTTGCTGATTAACCATTTTTATGGTTCCATGTGGGGCTTCTATTCGGATTCAGACACAAATTCAAATCGTGGGACTAGGTTGCCATTCACTTCAACATGTTCGGTAAACATCTCTTTGGGCCGTACCCACATGCTGTAGTCGCCATAAAGACATTGGTAAACAACGAGTTTTTCTTCGGTTTCAGAGTGACTCGCTTCGCCGATAACTTTATAGTTCTTGCTTTTGTAATGCTTATAAATACCAGGTTTTATAGTGTTCATGTTTGTAGTATACCCTATAGGTTGAGTTCCGGGTGGGCAGACCTGGCCCCGTGCACAATTTTACCGTTCCAATTTCTCTGCCATCCTCAGGCCGTCTAATTGGTCCTGCAAAATTTGTTTTTCCCCTTGTAGTTGATGAAGCGTTTCTTCTGCCTCTTTTCTCTCTTTTGCCTTTGGGATTTCCTCTGCCACTGAATTGAGTTCATTTTCCATATGCCTTTTATGCGTTTCCAGGTCGGGTATTGTCTCTGTTTCCAGCTTGTGAATATGAGCGCTGATATCAGGTGCTGTTCTTTCCTGTCCGCGAAGCTCATCTCGCTCTTGTCTGGCTGCTGCAAGCATTTGCTCCAGTTCCCCAATATTCTTTTCAATTTCTTCTCGGTGATGTTCCAATTCCTCGATAAGACCGGTCGGCAGTGGAATCGTGGCGAATTTCTCTTCCAATTCATTTATTGTCACAGAAATCTCGTGTATTCTGCTTTCCAGTTTGTCTACCTGGTCAGGTGATGGGGGAGGTGGAACCGTCGGCAAAGAAGATAATTCTTTTTGATCGCTTGTGAGTGGTGGTTTATTATTTACCGGAAGTATGTTCAGTTGGATGAGCACCAAAAGAAGACTCACGATTGCGCCGATAACAGCAGCTATACCACTTAAAATACCAGGTAATGAAGTCCAAAACGATTGTGTGTCATTCATGCATTGCCTCCATCCATATTTCAATGGTTGAATGCCCGCCTGTCAATCACCTCGTAAAAGAGTAGGTATTGCAGGTAATTGTATGTAGTAAAATTGTATGATCATTGCTTTCTTGTATATCATCGCTTGTAGCTGTTTGCAACATGTTGACATTGTAGCAGAATGCAGAGGGGTATGTCAGGGGGCACAATGTGTGGGTAGCGTATGTGTTTACCACCGGGGGGGGGTACGCGACTGGTCGAAACCATGGAGAAAAAATGGTGTTGGTGTTTGTTTTTTATCCGGGAATACTTACTCTATGCGTACCACTGATTTTGATAAACCATGAGACCAAGGAAAACATATGGCAAAAATAGAGATATATTCCAGTGATCGCTGCCCCTATTGTGTCAAGGCAAAGGCCTTGCTTGAGCGAAAGGGAGCAAGTTTTGAAGAGATCGATGTTACCAATGATGATGAAGCGCGACGTCGGCTTGTGGAAAAGGCCAACGGCATGAGAACTGTGCCTCAGATTTTTATCAATGATGCCCATATAGGCGGTTGCGATGACCTTTATGCACTTGAAAATAAGGGTGAACTAGAGAAATTGCTGCGCTAACCCGAATTTCTCATGAGCTTTTTAATTTTAAATTCAATTGATTGATATTATTATATAAAGTGCAATCGTACAGTTAACAGTCTGTTTTTCGTTTTCAATCAATAAGTTCCCCCTTCCGGTCAATATACGCTTGTTTATGCGCGGCGGCTGTCTGTTTGGTATAGGCTATCTTATCAGCAATTCAGCCGCCTCTTTTATTTTGTATTTCTTGGTTTGGAAGTGTACTATCGATTTTCTGCCAACACCGCCTCTGCTGTTTCCTGATATTTTTAACTGCCCAGATTTACATATAAAAACGATAGCTATAGCCTAACACAACGAGTCTATATTGATTTGCGTCCAGGATATGGTAAGTTGGCCGCCAAACCTGCGGCCGGCTGTGTAAATTGTTTGCAAGTATTGAGCAGCATCCAGCTGCGTACGATCTGAGAGGAAACAGCTGCTGCTAAATTCATATTAGTTATATAATTGTAAATAGTTCCTAACTGCTCATTGGCACCTGGACTGAAATATTCAACATAAAGCACCTTGCAAAAGACAATCTACCTTTTCAAATTTTTAACCTTTAATCCCATTGGACAGACACTACCTTAAGGAGTGGAGTGAATGACAGACAATTTGATTCAGTGTACCCCATCGGCTTACTCGTATCCGTTATCGATAAAAAATCTTTTTCTTGCCCCGGTTGTAGAAAATCCCGAGCAGGAAATTGTGTACAAAGATCTATTCCGTTTCAGCTATGATCAATTTCGCGAGCGTGTTTGCAAGCTCGCAAATGCTTTAACTGAGCTTGGGGTGAAACCTGGAGATACGGTCGCTGTTATGGATTGGGACAGCCATCGTTATCTGGAGTGTTATTATGCCGTGCCCATGCTTGGTGCTGTTCTTCACATGATCAATATCCGTCTTTCTCCTGAGCAGATCCTCTACACCATTGACCATGCCGAAGATGATTATCTTTTGGTCAATGGCGAATTTATCCCCATTCTTGAACAGATTAAAGGTCGTATTGATTCAGTACGGAAATATATTCTTTTGCAAGACGATGCGTCTCACCCTGATACCTCGCTGCAGTTTTCAGGCGAATATGAAGAGCTGCTGAACAATGCAGCTGCTACCTTTGAGTTTGCAGACTTTGATGAAAACACCAGGGCTACCACTTTTTATACAACCGGTACTACCGGAATGCCGAAAGGCGTTTATTTCAGCCATCGCCAACTTGTTCTGCATACCATGAGCACCATTGCATCGCTGGCAACATCTCCAGAGCAAGGAAGGTTTCACCAAAATGATGTTTATATGCCTATCACTCCAATGTTCCATGTGCATGCCTGGGGGTTTCCTTTTGTGGCAACAGCTCTAGGGGTGAAGCAGGTATATCCTGGTAAATATGTGCCGAACACTTTGCTCCAACTCATTAAAAAAGAAGGGGTGACATTTTCGCACTGTGTGCCGACCATCTTAAGTATGCTTATGGCTAGTCCTGAGTATCAAAAAATGGATCTTTCGAAGTGGAAAGTCGTGATAGGTGGTGCTTCCATGTCGAAAAAAATGTGTAAATCAGGAAGAGAAAAAGGCGTTGATATTTTCACAGGCTATGGAATGTCTGAGACATGTCCGATTTTAAGCATTGCTCACGTTGGAAATAAGGAGCTTACTGAGGATGAAGATGTGGAGATTCGTTGTAAAACCGGTCGTCCGCTGCCTTTGGTGCAAATGCGAGTCGTCGATGAACAAATGAATGACATACCCAAGGACAGTGTAAGTGTGGGCGAGATTGTGGTACGTGCTCCCTGGCTTACTCAAGGATACTGGAAAGACAACCGAAACTCTGAAATATTATGGAAAGGCGGGCATCTTCACACCGGTGATGTCGCACATATCAACGAAAAAAGGTATGTCAAAATCACTGATCGAATGAAGGATGTTATAAAAATTGGTGGTGAGTGGCTATCGTCACTTGAATTGGAGGATGTTATAAATCTGCATCCCGTAGTTTTAGAAGTTGCTGTGATCGGAATGCCCCATGAAAAGTGGGGGGAAAAGCCACTTGCCCTTATCGTGGTAAAGGAGAATGAGGATGTGCCGAGGCCAAGAGACATTATTCGGCACGTAAAAGCCTATATTGACAAGGGACTGATGAGTAAGGTCGCACTGCTGACCAAGATTATGTATGTAGACGCGATTGACAAAACAAGTGTCGGCAAGATCAATAAAAAGTTGTTAAGAGAAAAGTACGTGGTCAGCCCCTCGTCATAATTGGTTGTTGATTGTGAAGAAAGCAGCGTCCCACTTGCCTTATAAAATGAGTGCGCCTTCCATGGTTTTTGGGGAAGACCTGGTTGATAATGTGCAGCGATTATCAAAACTCGTAGATCATGTCGAGATTGTCCTGTTTCATACGCCAATGCTGCACAATTTCCCTTCTTCCAGAGAGATTGACGCCTTGCTTGAGATAAAGGCGCGGGAAAAAATTTCGTTTTCAGTGCATCTGCCGACATCTTTGGAGATAGCCTCTACGGAGCGAGAAAAAAGGGAAGCTTCTGTCCAGCTGGCAAGAGAGTTGTTTTTGCAAATGTCCATTCTTGAGCCTTTATACTATATTTTGCATATTCCCTTTACGCCTCCCACGTTGGTTCCGGTTCCAGGAAGCTATATTGCAAAGGATCATTCCACACAATGGGGCGATTGGCCCCAACGGGCTCTGGCATCTTTGGAAATTCTTTATGGTGCTTTGGACAATAGGCAAAAGATACTTGTTGAAAATATTAACTATTCACCTTGTTTTTTAGAACCTTTCCTGCAGAGCAAATTTTGTGAACTCTGCCTAGATCTGGGCCATTTAATGCTTGGCAATGAAAAGGTCACAGATGTATTAACCCGGTATATTGAAGTAACACCTGAAATTCATCTGCACGGTGTGAAAGGGCATGAAGAACACGTGAGTCTTTCTGCCTTGCCGCGACCCCTGGTAACAGAATGGATGCAAATTCTACACACGGCCGGCTTTAGCGGTATATTAAATTTGGAAGTATTTAGTCCTGCTGATTTAGAGGAGTCTGATACTCTTGTCAGGGAGACATTTTTTCGTTGAGTAATAAAATAGAATCGTTATTGTTTGAAGGAGGATGAAATGTGAAAAACATGAAACCTCCGGCAGGGTTCAATTGTCAACCATTGGTAGAACAGCCATTATAGAAATTAAAGAGGAAAAATAATGATTAAGCATGTCGTAATGTGGAAATTCAAGGAAAGTGCGTTAAATAATACAAAAGAGGAGAATATCGACGAGTTCACTTCCAAGTTGGAAGCGCTTGTCGGCGTGATCGATGAGATTGTCAGCTTGCAAGTGGAAAAGAATATTCTGCCGGCTGAAACTGGTTCTGATTTGATTTTACTCTCAGAATTCAACTCGTTGCAAGATCTTGACACATATAACAATCATCCTGAACACCAAAAAGTTCTCGCCTTTGGCAAGGAAGTTATCGGCGAAAGACGAGCTGTCGATTTTGAGATGTGATCATATTGCCATTTGCAGTAGTTCGGACGTAGTTCGGCTTTGAGCTGACAGGTTTTGGATTTGTCGGGGCCTGTCAGTTCAAAAGATACCCCAAGTCTTTTCCTCCTTTTTTCTATTTTTTATATAGCACGGTACGTAAACGTTTTCGTTGACAGTGAGAGGAGATGTTTAGCCTGCATGAGAAGTCCTGGTTAGAGGTGCGTCCGGTCATTCACCTTTTCAACTTGAAAACCTGTTTCATCCTGATAGAGGATATTCAGGGCTGCTGTACCCTGCCGCAACTTTCGAAAGTGGTCCAGCGGCGTTTGGGATGCAAAACACAATAAGGATGTGATAACGAAATTGTGTGAGCAGATCACGAGGGTGCTCCCTTGGGCACAGGACTCGGAAATACGCAGCAGCGTACCAACTGCCCGCTGCTGGACTTGATTGAGGCTCTCTCCTCCCGGCATGGACAAAAAGGAAGGGCTCTTTTCCCAGGCTTTTCGAAAAGCAGGATGCTCTTTCTTCCACTGCTGCGCTTCCATTCCTTCGAAGTCTCCTAAATCCATCTCTATTAATCCTGATTCTTTCATCAACGGTACGGAAGGGTGAAATTGAGCTATATGAGAAGCCGTTTCAACTGCACGTTCCAGGGGGCTGGAATAAATGGCTGTAATAGTTTCTTTTTTTAAAGCCAAACCCAGGGCACGGGCCTGGTGATTCCCTTTCGGGTTAAGCGGTATATCGCTTCGGCCTTGAAAGCGGTGCAGTCGGTTCCATTCAGTTTCCCCATGTCGGACCAGCAAGATTCTATTGCCTGATTTTTTTTTGGTTTTGTCGGTATGGCGATCCTTAATAGCTTTAATATCCATACATATTCCTAACTATTCAAGTTGAGATGTCCGAGTGCCGGCTGATAGCTTCTATGACGCCGGGGGGAAGCGAAGTCGCAGGCCATCAGCATCACTTGCCGCTCAAAGATTTGTATGCTCTGCCATTTGTCACAATGTAGGGTATCCCATTTTCGGAAGGCTGTATAGTCAGTAGCGAATACTTTTAACTCACCAAAAGAACGTCCAGCGCAAACTGGAAAACCTTTTTTCCTCCATATTCTCTCCATGAATGACCGTTAATGTGACGATAAACCATTTTACTAGAGGGCTTTCCGCCTTTTGGGGAAGAGCATCGTAAACAGTGAGGAGTTCATGGAAATTGTGAAAAGAAGAGGGGAAATTCAGATGAAAAATTGTACCACCATCCTGTTAGTTTTGCTGAGTCTCACGCTGGGCATCCAAACAGCGGCGGGTGCTCAATCAGGGAGTCGGCAGAGTGCTGGTTATTCGTATGGAGACCAGTGGCATAGTTCAGATTTTGCAGACCGTCTAGGCTCCCCCCCAACTGCATACAATATTCGCAATGGGAAAATGCCAAGTACTTTTCCTGTGGTCGATACCAGTCAAGACGAATGTTACGACAATGGCGTGGAGATAACATGCCCCTTTGAAAGGGAGGCCTTTTACGGTCAAGATGCTCAGTACTCGCGTCAAATGCCCAGCTACACCGACAACGGTGATGGCACGGTCACTGACAATGTTACCGGCCTGATGTGGCAACAAAGTCCTGATAGAGATGGAGATGGTGATATAGATGCTGATGATAAGGTATCGTACGTTGTCGCCGTTTTTGGAGCGGAGGAGCTTCAACTAGGTGGATACGACGATTGGCGTCTGCCGACAATCAAAGAACTCTATTCGCTGATCGATTTCCGGGGTATCGATCCCAGCGGTTACGAACAAGGGGATGGGGCATTCCTGGTGCCGTTTATTGATACCCGTTACTTTGATTTTAATTATGGTGATACCGCAGCAGGTGAGCGTATTATCGATTCCCAGTACGCTTCCAGTACCCTGTACGCTGCTAATACAGAAGGTAACAGTCAAAACAATCTTCTTTTCGGGGTGAATTTTGCCGATGGGCGAATCAAAGGATATGGCCTTACCCTATTTGGCCGCGATAAGAAATTCTTTGTTATGTATGTCCGTGGCAATGCTATTTACGGGCGGAATCAGTTTAAAGAAAACCGCAATGGTACTATCACAGATACATCGACGCAGTTGATGTGGGCAAAAGATGACAGTACCATTGGTCTCAACTGGGAGGAGGCCTTGAGCTGGGTAGAAGAAATGAATGCTCTCCATTATATGGGGTACAATGATTGGCGTTTGCCCAATGTAAAAGAGCTGCAAGGAATTGTTGATTATACTCGTTCTCCGGATGCTACCGATTCAGCGGCTATTGATCCGATTTTTAATGCCACCAGTATTACTAATGAGGCGGGGCAACCAGACTACCCCTGCTACTGGAGCAGCACTACCCATGCCAACTGGACCGACAGTCCCGGTTCGCATGGGGCCTACGTAGCTTTTGGCAGGGCAATGGGATATATGAATACGCTTGATGAAACTACGGAAGAAATGGTCAGCGGCTGGGTTGATGTTCATGGTGCCGGAGCCCAGCGCAGTGATCCTAAAGTGGGCAACCCTGATGATTTTCCAGAAGGGTACGGGCCCCAGGGAGACGCTATCCGTATATACAACTATGTCCGTCTGGTACGCGATGTAAGCAGTCGTTAATTTTTGAAAAAATAGGATTCATCCATTCTAAAGTCGCAGCACTTGTTCACCAAAGGGCTGACCATGTCAATACTTGTGAGTGTAAGTTACTCGAGCCGTGGCTGACACTCTCAAGATATCAACCAACTGAGGAGGAAAAGTACCATGAGGCATATCACTGTTACCGCAATTGTTGTATTGACCTTGCTATCAGGTTGTGCAAATTTGAATAAAGCCCAAACAGGGGCTGTCGGCGGAGCTGCCGGTGGTGCTCTTATTGGGCAGATGATCGGCCATAACACCGAGGCCACTTTGATAGGTGCAGCTGTGGGAACTATGCTCGGTTATATCGTCGGCAATGAAATGGATAAATACGATAAGCAACAATTAAACCACGTGTATGAGCGCGGAGCTTCAAACCAACAGTCATCATGGATTAACCCTGACACAGGCAACCAGTACGCCGTCACTCCGCAACCGGCTTTTAAAAATCCGACAACTGACCAAATCTGCAGGAAGGCGGAAATTAGTGCAATTATTGACGGTAAAAAGCAAAAAACGTATACCACTGCCTGTCGTGATGCTAATGGTCAGTGGCAATTGCAATAAAGGAGTTTGAGCAGCACTGAGTAGTTATCCTCAATTATTGGTCTCAGCACAGAGAGGTATCTTGCCTCTCTGGGTTATTTCCCGCCTCACAAACAATGTAACTACTCAAAGGTCACCACTGAGTCTCCCGTTGGTCGCATGCTTCTTTGTACAATCACGCTTTTTCGCATAGGTAGGCTACCGGAGCATTCGTTTACCCAAATCAGGCAACCTCTGAGCAGTTAAAAATCGAGGCATGGAAAACGAGGAGTTGCTACCAATGTGAGTAGTTTACAAATATCCATTACGCTTATCTATCTATAAATATCGAATTTTGACCTCAGAGCAAGATGGTAGTTTCTCTCTTGATAATGTTGCCGTCCGAGCGGGTCTTACCTTTACTTTTTGATTTAAAACGAAAAACAGACTGTTATTTGTACAATTGCTTTTTAAGTAATAATATCAAATAATTGAGTTTGAAACCAAAAAGTTCATGAGAAATTCGGGCCAAGCACCTTTCTTGATATCAAAAAAAGCTCTTTCAATGGTATGCAGGTTGGCTGTGTTCTGGTACTTTTATGTAGTCCTCCTATCAGTAAGTTCGACTAAAATAGTAGCTCCCGCTTTTCTTGAAAAAGAGATAGATCTATGACATCTATTGCCTCGGTTGAGACCCTGTTGCTTCTCTTTGTTTCTTTTTTAGTGGGGGGGCTGGTGAAGGGCATCATAGGAACCGGGCTCCCTACAATCGCTCTGGCCCTTTTGACAGCAACCATTGGCATAAAAGAAGGGATGGCTATAATTTTGTTACCTTCCATCCTGACGAATATTCAACAGGGCGTCTTTGGGGGGTATTTTAAGGCCATTGTTTTCAGGAGCTGGTCTTTTTTTCTGGCAACTTTCTGTACTATCTGGCTAGGGGCATTTCTTCTGCAAAGAGTAGATGTTTCATGGCTTTCAGCTTTGTTGGGATGCATCCTTTTCCTGTATGCCCTTTTTGGCCTGTCTTCCAAGGAGTTGAAGCCTCCTGGTCAGGCTGAGCAATGGCTTAATCCATTAATTGGAGCTATAAACGGCCTGCTCACGGGTATGACGGGCTCAGCTATTGTTCCCGGGGTGCTCTATTTGCAGAGTCTTGCTATGGAGAGGGAGAAATTGATCCAAACGATGGGGCTGGTTTTTCTGGTCTCGACCATTACCCTTGCCTTTGCCTTGCAAAAAAACAAATTGCTTACCGGAGAGTTGCTTTTGCTATCAGCAATTTCATTTTTGCCTGCCTACTTGGGTATGCTGATAGGCAACCGACTGCGGAGAAACATTTCAGAACAGCTTTTTCGCAAACTTTTTTTCTCTTTTATGCTCCTGTTGGGTTGTTATATCGTTGCTCGATCCTTTTTCACACATTGATGAGCACCTGCATCGCATTATTCCACACCAGCTTTACCCATTTTGCAATTTGTTCAGACAAGATCTATAAATTTTCAATTTACCCCATTTTGTAATATTTTTTCTGTTGATTTGTTGATTGTAATTCTGCAGGTAGAGTGTATCCTGGGAAATAATGGCTGACGTTGTTTGGATAAAACCTAATTATCGGAGGTAATCATGAGCAGAGTGGTATCGTTTTTAATGTGTTGTGTCTTGGTAGCTATAACAGCGAATTTTGCATATGCTCGTAGTCTTGATGAAATACTCTCGACAGGTGTTTTGAAAGTCGGAACCACCGGCGATTATAAACCTTTTTCTTTTAACAACGCTGGAAACTACGAAGGTTTTGATATTGCCGTAGCAAAGAGTTTTGCCTCTAAACTGGGGGTAAAGCTTGAGTTGATTAAAACCTCTTGGCCGACACTGATGGGTGATTTGAAAGAGGGGAAATATGATATCGGAATGAGTGGTATTACGCGAACAGTCACCAGGCAGAAAGAGGCTCGATTTTCTCAAGGATATGTAATGTTTGGCAAAACCCCTTTAGTTGCAGCGAGTAATGCAGAAAAGTACGCATCACTGGCGGACATAGACCAAAAAGGGGTCAAGATAGGCGTGAATCCTGGTGGTACCAATGAAAAGTTTGTGAAGGCAAATATTCATAATGCGGAGGTGATTCTTTATGAATCCAACCTTGCGATTCCCGAAGCGGTTGCTGCTCAAGAAGTGGATGTGATGATCACCGACAGTGTAGAGGCGCTTTATTATGCCGCTATAGACGCAAAGCTGAGCGCTCCTCTGGCAGATAAACCTTTCACCCGCGCTGAACTTGGTTATCTCATGTCGGCTGGCGCCGAACGTTTGCAGGATACGGTTAATTTTATGATGGACCAGATGATCCTGAAAGGTGAGATGGCAACCTTGAAAAAGGAATATTTGCATATGGCCGAATAACGCAATTCGTGCACTATCAACCCGGATTTCTCATGAGCATTTTGTCATTTTTAGAAAAATTGGTAATTCCAGACTCCTGTTATTAAAACCAATCAGATATAAAAGTAGCAAAATGCTCACCAAAAGTCAGTCCATGCGGTACCATCTTCTTCACTATTTTAACAGTAAAAGGAAAACGTAGATTCCGATAGCCGGTTATCGGAATCTCAGCACAGCTCCCAGGGTTAGCTTGGGCCTAGGCAGTTCCATTATTGCTCGACCAATTTTTACAACTCGATAAACACTTGCGGTGGACTACTCGACACCGGTGTTGTGTGCTCTGTCGAGGGCTGTTTTGGGTTGATTGCGGGTAAGTTCGCCTATTGACTGAATTCGCACTTTGTGGTACACGGTTTCATTTAAATCAATCCAAAAAAATAATAATAATGGGGCACTATTATGTCTAAAATCTTGTCTTTTTTGTTCGTCACTCTCCTTTTTTCTCCGTCTGTATATGCACAAGAACTCCAGTTGGGGGATCCAATAACCCTGACAGAGGTTACCAAAGTCTCTGAAATTAATGCACACCCCGAAAAATACAAAGGGAAGAAAGTTTTGATTGAAGGAATGATAATTAATGTTTGCGCTGCCCGCGGATGTTGGATGGATATTGCCAGTGATGTGCCTTTTGAAAAGATTCAAGTAAAAGTAGTTGATGGTGAAATTGTCTTTCCCATGGAAGCCAAAGGACGTACCGCAAAAGTAGAGGGAATTGCCGAAGAGCTCAAACTCTCTAGAGAACAGGCAATTGCCATGGGCAAGCACCGAGCCGAGGAGCAGGGGGGGGAATTTGATCCTTCCAGTATAACCGGTCCTGTAAGTTTCCTTCGTATTCGGGGCTTGGGTGCTGTTATACAATAAAGCAGCCTAAAATTAAAAAAATGCCTTTCTCTCGAACCCTTCGTTTAAATTAAAGAGTTAAGCTTTTTTACTCTACCTAGGTTGACCCATGCGTTGGCGAAAATGGAATTTTATTCTTCACAGAGATATCGGCTATCTTTGTATCGGCCTGACCCTGATATATGCCATAAGCGGGGTAGCGGTTAATCACACCTCTCATAGTTTCAATCCCAGTTACACCATTGAAAAAAGTGCTGCCACTGTGTCAAAGCTTGAGGATGGTAAACAACCGGATAGAGAGTATGTGAATCAGGTGTTGGCTGAGCTCGGGGAAACCGGCACTTTTAAAAATGTTGCCATGCTTAATCCCAGTACCATGCGAATTTTTGTTGAAGGTAACAGCATTGATGTAACCCTTGCAACAGGGGCAGTAATCCAAGAAAAAATTGCCCGAAAACCAGGTCTGTTTGAGATGAACTACCTACATCTGAATAAACACAAAAAAACCTGGACCTTGATCGCAGACATCTACGCCATTGCTCTGGGACTCCTTGCTGTAACAGGCTTGTTAATGATAAGGGGGAAAAATAAACTCCGTGGTATTCTTCTTACTTCTGCAGGTATTGCGTTACCCTTGCTCTTTCTGTTTGCGGTTCTTTAAAAGGGCATGTGCAAGCCGATTGTTGCACTCGTTTTTTGTCTCTGTATGGAGCCTGCAGAGCAGCCACAAACAGAGGGGAAATACTAGAGAACGGCTTTTTCGATAACGTGTTTATTCTTTACAGAGGTCAAGGTAACAGCCCCCCCTGTTACCGGCCTGATTTGCGCGAGTTTTGATAAAGCAAAGAACATCACTGGGGTGCACAAGACGCACTGCAGACTCCGTATACAGCCGGCATATGACAAGCAGCAGGCAGGTCGAGAGGTATTTTCCATGGCCTGCCTTTTAACAGTGTTCACCAACCCGTTAAAGAAGGAGCTGGATAAGCTGCCATAAGATCAAAATTGCAGCCGCTATCAAGAGCAGTATCTTAACCACTCCTGCCCACCTCGGATTGACAGCCGATGGCATTTCTTCTTTGTAATCATGACAGACATGACCTGGAGAAGAGTCCTCTGGTTTGCCCATGAACAAAATCAGGTCCAGCCATTTCTTCAATTTCTCGCGCATCACATCCTCCCTCGCAGACATCTTGCGGGTATTTATGAGTACACTATTTCTTACGCAATATAGAGACCATCCAGCATAATTGCCTTATTGTCCACTCCCTCGGATTCAGCCCGGATTTTCCGTCATTTCAGGCGGTACCAGGTGTAGTGTTTTTGTTAGTGTCTAGATTGTTATGCTCAAAAAAATATCCTCAGAGGTAAGCTAAGACTCGAGCATGGATTATATGACTAAGGAGATCTTTTTGAGCATGCCTTAATCTCGTGCGAAAATATAATTATTAAATATATACTATATTATAAGACTCCTCGACGGGTGAGGGTAATGAAATCGTTACCATTTCTTTGCATGGGGCATTGGAGGGTAGGGTCGAAAGCGCCGGGATAAACCTGTCGCCTGAATTCAGGATTACCTTTGTTTTTCCTCCAAGTGGAATTTTTTATTTGATAAGCTATATCATCTACCTCCATATCATGGCACAATGGGGCAACTTATAATATCAATGAGAGGAAAAGGGCGATTGTACAATGGCAGAAATAAAGAATAATCATGGAGCTGAAAGCCGGCCTGCTTCCGGACGTTCAGATGAAGATATTGAGCAATCTACTGAGGAAGTCTATACAGAGCGAGGGCTAGAGCGGAAAAACGAAGACGAAAAATATGTTCCGGTTATCATAAAGCGGAGCGATGAAACAGTCCGTCACCCTGATGATGTGCTTGAGAAGGCAATAGGTGAAGGCCTTGAACAAGTGGAGCGGCCATTTTGGTCACTGTTGTTATCTTCGATTGGCGCCGGCCTGATTCTGGGGTTCACCGCTATGGCAGTGGCTGTCATGGCTACTCTTACCAGTGAGTTGAATGCATCGCAATTCTTAAGAATCTCCATGGCTCTTGTTTATCCATTGGGTTTTATTATATGCATAATGAGCGGGACCCAACTTTTTACCGAGCATACAGCCACTGCGGTATATCCTTTATTTGCTAAAAAGATCACCATGAAACGACTTGTGAGGTTATGGCTGGTTGTTATCTTTGGTAATTTAATAGGGGCGCTTGGTAGCGCAGGCCTTCTGACACTTGCCGACAAGGTGATAATGGCCCGGGAGGGGTATATCCTGATTGGTCATCATCTGGTGCACCAGGATAACCTGACCCTCCTTGTCAGCGCTTTGCTGGCAGGCTGGTTGATGGCTTTGGGCGGATGGCTTGTTCTGGTAACCTCTCCTGCATTAAGCCAGATTGTTTGCATCTATATTGTTACTTTTCTTATCGGCCTGGGGGGACTCCATCATTCAATAGCCGGGTCTGTCGAGATGTTTACTGTTTTAATGGTCAGTGATGAGTACCATATATTGCAGGGATTGAAATTTATCGGGCTTGCCCTGGTCGGTAACCTGATAGGCGGAAGTATTTTTGTTGCCGGTTTTAATTACAGCCACATACGTAGAACTCAGCAGGTGTAACCCCTCTTTCTCTATCCAAAGATTGGCATGGGATGATGGCGTCGTAAAAAGTCCGATCTACTAACAACAATATATCAATTTGTTTAACTATTTGAAAAATATGAGAAAAATAAGACTGTTTAATATGTGGTATGATATCAAAAGCAGCTTTTGGTTCATCCCCCTATTGATGATATTTTCTTCATTTATTTTTTCTCTTTTCACCCTTTTTATTGATCAGGTTTTATACAAGGAGGAGCTTTTCCAAAGCTACGAATACACGCAAAATATTCTAAAGTATTTTGTTTTTGTCGGTGCGGATGGCGCCCGGTCGGTGTTAACGACTGTTTCCGGGTCGATGATCACGGTCGCCGGTGTTACTTTTTCCATAACAATCGTTTCGTTAACGATGGCTGCTTCTCAGTTTGGTTCCAGGCTGTTAGTAAATTTTATGCAGGATAAAAGCACACAGTTCGTACTTGGTACCTTTGTGTCCACATATGTGTATTGCCTGCTTGTACTCAGGTCGGTTCATTCCGATTACGAGAACCTATTTGTGCCTACATTTTCAGTCAATTGCGCCGTGCTGTTGGCTTTTTTCAACGTTGGCGTCCTGGTTTTTTTCATTCATCATATTTCCATTTCCATCAAGGCTGAGTGTGTTATCGATTCCGTCTACAAACAACTCAAATTGGACATTGATCGCATGTTTATCGACGGCGATCATGAAAAAAGCGATGACGATTCCATTAAGCAAACTGATTTCAATAGCCCTGAACTAGCTGCAGAGTACCCGGCAAAAAGTGCTATGTATTCCCCAAAAACAGGTTATCTGCAAGCGATCGACTACGATAAGCTGATGGAGTTGTCTGTCGAAAAGGACTTGGTCGTGCAACTGGAAACAAAGGCAGGCGACTATTTTGTTCCCGGCTTCCCGGTGGCGACCATAAGGAGTAAATCTAGAATCCAGGGCGAATTTGTGACGGGGTTGAGCGACGTTTTTCTTTGCGGTCACCAGAGGACGGGAGAACAGGACATTGAGTCCGGGATCCATCAGCTGGTAGAGATCGCGGTCAGGTCGCTTTCACCAGGCATAAACGACCCGTTCACAGCGATAAGCTGTATAGACTGTCTGAGTTCGGTTTTTACCATATTGGCGCAAAAACGGCCTCCAGCAGCGTGGCATCATGATGCCGAAGGGTGCCTGAGGGTACTCGCCAAACCAGTTGAATACAGCATGTTACTGGAGGCTGCTTTCAATCAAATACGTCAAAACAGCAAAACAAGTGTCGCGGTAACCATCAGGTTGATGGATGCTTATCATCGTATTGCATTTTCCCTTAAAGACGTTGCAAATAAAGCAGTCTTGCGAAGGCATGTGGAAATGTTGCTGGCTGCCGGCGCATGCAATATAGACTGTGAGCATGATATGCAGGATCTCAAGAGGAGATACGATGACTGCATTGATTTGCTTGATATTACATAACCCTATTTCTTGAGTGTATACATGGTTAAATTTGAAGACTTAAAGAAGCTGAAGAGATTTAATGAAATTGCGGCAGTACTGGCGAAGTACGGTTTTGATGAAATTATCGATCGCTTCGAACTCAATGGTTCAGTGCTGTTGCAGAAGATCAATCCTATTAAAGAAGATCTGGGTGTCTTTGAGCGTATCAGGCTGTCTATCGAAGAACTTGGGCCTACTTTTATAAAATTCGGCCAAATAATGAGTCTTAGACCGGACCTGTTGCCGGGAAAACTGCTTCATGAATTGGAGAAACTGCAGGATAATGTCCCGGCAGTTGATTTCAATGAGATTGAAAAGGAAATTATTGCGTGCATAGGAGGGCCTTTAAACAAGCATTTTTCTCAGTTTCATATCGAACCGGTAGCTGCCGCATCTCTCTCTCAGGTCCATGTTGGCGTATTGTTGAGTAATGGCGATAAAGTTGCTGTAAAAGTACAGCGCCCCGGAGTCGAGGAGAATGTCCACTCGGATCTGGATCTTTTAAAATCTATCGCATCTTTTATTGATCAGCAATTTGATGATTTGAAATGTTATGATTTTCCGGGGTTGGTTGAAACAATCAGGTATACTCTTTTAAGAGAACTCGATTTCAACAATGAAGTCAGCAATATGAGTATTGCCCGTGCTCATTTGGAGAACCGGAAGGTGTATATCCCCAAAGTATACGAGGAATACTGTTCAAAGACTCTTTTGGTGATGGAATATTATGAGGGCAAAAGGTTTACGGAAATTTTATCGTGCAGTGATGATGACAGAAAAAAAGTTGCCCAAAACGGACTCTACGCAGCGACAAAGCAAATTTTGGAGGATGGTTTTTTTCACGCGGATCCGCATCCCGGTAATCTGTTAATCGGCGACGGCATGCAGCTTTGCTTCATTGATTGGGGGATGACAGGCAGGCTTACGGAGCAGGAGCGGTTGTCGTTAATTGAGCTGCTTGGTTCCATAGTTGATAAGGATGTAGGAAAACTGACAGATTCATTCTTGCGAATATGTAGAAAACAGGAGAGAGCTGACGGGGAAAGAGATATTGAAAGAGCCTTGGCCGAATTGCTGGACAGGTATCATTCAATCCCAATATACAAAATGAATATTGGTGATTTTTTATTTGGTATCCTTACGCTTTTGCGCGACCACCGTCTAAGCTTGCCGATTGAATATAGCATCATGATAAAGGCATTGATCACTGCTGACGGTACGGCACGGATCGCATATCCCAAATTAAATGTCGTTGATGAAATTAAAGGGCAGGTGGAGGCGATTTCCCGAAAAAGATATTCCCCTGAAAATATATGGAAAAGTGTCAACAGGTCGTTTGCCCGTTTTATCGCATTTAAAAGAGACTTACCTGAGAAATTCGTTAAGATCATCGAAAAAATAGAAAGTGATGATATTGGAGTTACTTTTAAATTAGATAAACTGGAACGAATAATAAATACCCTGGAAAATGCTTCTAATCGGCTGACGATTGGTATCGTCACAGGTTCGATTATAATCGGATCATCCATGATAATAACAACAGGCGTTAAACCCTTTCTGTTCGGTTTTCCGGCCTTGGGAGTTGTCGGCTATTTAATCTCGGTGGTCCTTGGCCTCTGGATTGTGGTTACAATTATCAGAAACAGGAAATACTAGTTGCTACGCACGGGGGGGTGATTACTCCTTGAGGTATTATACCTAAAACCTGTAATTGCTTACAGGTGCCATCCGTAGGGTGCCTGTGAGTAGTCACTAATATTTTTCTCAAAACAGCATCCGACCAGAACTTCAGGAATCCCCTTCTGATAATTGCAGCGACGGATTGCAACAAAACTTTATCCCAGACATGCAGACAACAAAAAAAATATTGGCTATCAATGGTTCCTACCGGGAGGGTGGTATTACCGATCAAACTCTGGAGGAGTTTGTCCTGCTAAACGAGCGGTACAACGCAGAAGTCGAAGTGGTATATTTGCGCGACTATCCCATTGAATTTTGTCGAAACTGTCGTGACTGCTGCCAGATGCCGGGCGAAAATCCAGGGAAATGCGTACTTGAAGACGGCATGGCCTCACTTGTCGAAAAGCTAGAGCTAGCTGACGGGTACATTCTTGCATCACCCACAAATTTTTACACAGTCACGGCCCTCTACAAGAGATTCCTGGAAAGACTTATCCCTTACGGCTACTGGCCCTGGGATATGAATGCGCCTGAAAATAGGAAAAAGAAAAGTACAGGCAAAAAAGCTGTACTCGTTTCTTCCTGCGCAGCCCCTGGATTTATGGGCAAGGTGGTCTACGGCACCCGTAGACAATTGAAGTTGACGGCAAAAACCATAGGCGCAGAGGTTGTCGGCACCATTTTTACCGGTCTTATCAGTAAACAGGCCAATGCAAGTCTTCCTGATAAATCGCGGAAAAAGGTTGCAAAACTGATGACTGCTTTGCTCGACTGAAGTACACTCCTTCTTTTGCCTGCCAAACCAAATCACAATGTACAACCCTGCAAAAATTTTATTCATTGGGTGCAGCTGCTGCACTGGCGATTGAGTTGGTGACGGCTTAGAGTCCGGGGCCTAGGTAAAGTATTTATTGGCAAAAACGTGCTTATAGCAGGAGCAAATTGAGAAGCAGCAACCTGCTCCGCTCCGGAACGTAAAACGGTTCAGGAAATAAATTACATCACACTTTTAACACAGTTGCCATGAAAATAGCGCAAATCGTCAGTTCAGACGGACATATCAGTGAAATACCGGGTAAGCTCGAAGGGGGCGACATCCTGCAAGCACGTTTTTCCTTTGTCGATGTATCTGATTATATATGTGGTGCCCTCCAGGAGCAGAAACCTTTTCTTTTTTCGGCTCGGAGTGGAAACACCCAGCTTGGAATCAAGACCGACCTGCTTTCCCCTGATACCCTGCCGCAGATCAATGGCAGAGAGGTACACCTGGACGGTAAGGTGGAAAATCTCAATCCACTGCTCGGCGACGTACTTGGTCAGTTTAAGATAGGAGATGAAATAGGCCGGCTGGTGGTTATGGACCCTGAACTGCGCATCCATGATGTTCGCCATTACCTGCACAAAAGGCTTTTTGTAGGACGAAGCAGCGGCAAGGGACGCTATGACGGTTTTCAGATCAAACGGGAGAGGGATTCGCTCACCGGCAAGGAAAGCGACTATATCCTTGCTGATCTCGAACCCTATCAATACTGTTTCGAATCCGACGCCATTAATGAATCCAGCGTCAATGAAGTGATCAAGAAAGGGCGGATGGCCCTGACAAAAATCCGCTCACGTGTGCCTCTGGACCTGCACAAGGCCACGCTCAGTCCTGGGAACCTCTTTATCGGTGCGATCAAGATATCGCTTGGAGACATCTACGGTATTATAGATGCCGTGACTGAACCTGAAACGAATGGTATAGAACACTTGCCTGCCAGGGTTCTGGATCCATTCAGGACATTTCGTGACCGCCAGGTTGAGCTTTTTCACTTTGGCAAAGAAAAAGTTCCGCTGCACCAGGTAAAGGTGAGAGTTCGCTTTTTCAGAGCCGAAAATCCGTTGACCGTCCCGCTTTCCAAGCACAAGGTCAAGTATGGTTATCGACTCTACGATCTGCTCACCACCGGCGATGTCAGCAGCTTGTTTGACTTCGTTGAAGACGATTCGCTTGGTATGATTCTCAACAAAAATAATTTTTCCCAAATTGCCAATGCCAAAGATGCTTTGGGGCGGGCACAGCTGGAAATCATTCGCAACGCAGTCCAGAAAAGCACCATTCGTCACCCCGAAAACATCCAGCTAACGGAAAGACACAGCGACTTTGCGCAAACCCTGGAAAAACTTTCCGTGCTCGGGGGGATTAACAGCAGGGTATTTATCGGTGACAGGTTTCCTTCCACCGAAGTGATTGACACCCTACGTAGAAGCGGAGTCAGGACTTTTCTTATCAATATGGAAGACCCGGCATTTGCAGACGACTACATCAAACAAATGCTCAAACTGACCCACGCGGCCACTTCAGGCTGTGAATTTCTTCGTTATGATGCAGCCACGGACAAGCTTTACTCTTTTTATCACGGCTGCTTCATGGAACCGGATGACCGAGAGCGTTTTGATTTGGTCAGGTACTGGTTTGCTTTCTACGGTTCCCACACCAACGAGGCGGACAACCGCTTGACCATTGACCTGATCAACAAGCTGGCCTTGTCCTTCGGTAACGAGATGGGGATTGTTCACGGCGGGGGACCGGGTCTGATGAAGGAGGCCAATGACCTTGCCAGGCAGCACAATATCATGAGCATCGGGGTGGCCATCAACCTGGAAGGTGAACAACAGACTTCGCTCACCACCTGTGACGGCCTGATCAAGTACAGAGAAGGGCTCCGTCTTTCTCGCCAGGACCACCTGCAGAAACTGAGCAATCTCCCTGTCATCAACACAGGCGGCTACGGCACTGCTGAGGAGTTGTGCATCACCATCACTTCAATGAAAATTCATGAAAATCCCCTTGCGCCCATCATCCTGCTGGACCAGGATAACCTATGGGGCCACACCCAGCAGCAGGTGGCTGCAATTGCAGGAAAAAACTATGGTCCGGCATTTGTTCCATACCTGGTCAAGTCATGCCGCGATGCCGATACCGCTCATGCCGAGCTGCTGCGATTCTGCCAAAATCCGGATGCGTGGTACGAGGAAAATCACATTACCGCCTCCAGTGTAGAGCGAGCTAGGAACAAATCAGAACGAATCAGAAAAAACATGTTCAACCAGGACAGTATCGAGGTTTTCAATACCCCGTATCAAAACACAAAATAGATCATAGAACCTGCTCCACTTGCAGCAGAAGGAAAACACTTATGCCGATGGCGTAGGAATAGTAACTCATCTTGTCGGATTGCGGGCGTATCTTATAGCTATTTTCATTTTCACTGTTTGCCGATTTTTCCCCAAACTAAAATCCCCCCCTTACTATTTTTCTATTATGTTTTGCTATCATTGCATTTTTTATGGTTTTGTTAATGGATAGCTGGGGCGTTTATAATCGTCGCAGCAAGGCAACCAAACGGTAATGGAATGAAAGCATAACCAAACCTATCGTCGCGTCGTAAACGTTCAGGTGAAATATTCTTATGAGGTAGAGTCTGTATGATAAATGTGAACATCCCGCTGTGGGTATGGGATGGAGATACCCTCTTCGTCCAACCGTTTTTTAACTGTTCTGGTTATGTCCCAATACACGGTCCAGTAGTCCTCGCTCATGACCCAGGGGCGAACAATAAAATCCACAGATGATTCACCAAGGGTGTGGAGTTTGATGACGGATTCCGGACGAGTGAGCACTAGTTCATGACCATCTAAAATTTCCTGAAATATTCGCTCTGCCTGATCAATATCAGCTTCATAGGCAATTCCAAATACGAGGTCAACCCTTCGAACTCTTTCTGAGTGGACGTTACGGATAATGTTACCCCAAATTTTGTTATTGGGTACAATAAGCTTTTGGTTGTCAAAGGTTAGAATAATGCTGGAGACCAAGTTCATGCTCTGCACTTTACCGCTTACTTCCGGAACCTCGATGACGTCACCGACATCAAATGGCTGATACATAAGGATCATCACCCCGGAAGCAAAATTGGACAAAACATCCTGTAAGGCAAAACCAATAATAAACCCTGCAATACCAAGGCCTGCGAGAAGTGGCCCTATTTTAACTCCCAGTTGGGACAAGGCCACCAATACTCCTAATACCATGACGATCTTGCCGGACATGGAAACCAGAAAATTACCGGCAAGTTGTGACATCCTCGAATTTTTAGCTATAAATACCCTCTTCAACAGACGTTTAGTCAACCACGCCAGCACCTTAAAAAAGGCCAGTATAAACAATACAAAGAGCAGGTTTAAGGAAAGCCTCAGGCCATTTTCTTGAAGCCAAATTTTCGCGTCACTCATGGTGTGAGAGAACAGGGAAAAAGCAACCTGTTTATCAAAAATTTCAGTTGATATTTGCCCGGTAGCTTTGATCAGGAGTTCGCTGTATTCAAGTGCATCGATTTCTCGCTTATGAAGAAGCTTAACCAGCGCTGTCAGGCTGTCTGTAAGTCCTTCCTTGAATTCTTCCAGGGCCAATATTTTGGTATTAAGTTTTTCCTTGTCGCCTTCAGCAGCAGTTTTATACTGTTCGTGCAAGTCAGATAACGTATTGAGTACCAGTTTGATTTCACTGGAAACCGTCAATGATCGTTGCTTTAATAGGTTGTCAAGCACCGCCAGATCATCGGTAACAGAGAGTTCAAGCAGTTCCAGCCGTTGCGCATTCTCATATAAGTCTTTCAATAAAGCATCGTAGATCCCGTAGTAATTACTGATCTCCTGTTTTCTGGCAAAGAGCTGCAACGAATCAAGATTTTTCTGGTCTTTGACCAGGGATGCAATATGATTATTTGCATAGGTTAATTCACGTTGGATGATCTTGGATTCTTCTTGCAACAGAGATTTTATTTGAGGAAGGATGTAAGGCTTGAGGGTATTTTTCTTCTTTTCTTCGGCGATGTGATTGAGTACATCCCCAAATATCTTTCGCAGTTGTATCTCTGTTTCACGCACTTGCATGCCCAAGGCCAATTGTTGCTCACCTGTTAACCTTTTCATCTCCTTGCGCATTACTGTAAGTTTCGTTTTGAATTCCTTTATTTCAGCAAAAAAACGTTCATCTATGGAAGGTTCTTTTTCTTGACTCGCTTCCGCTTTTGCGGCCTTGGATAGCGCTGACTCCTCGACCGTTGCTGCGTGTACTGTCTGGAAGGAGGAGAAACAGAGAAGAAAAAACCCTAAAATAAGAGGCCGCACGGGCAATGAGTAAAATTGCATAGTCATCAAGGTCTGTAGGTTCGAATGAAAAAAGATGATGTATTAATATAAGCCTTTCTACCTAAATCTTGCATGTCAAACATGACAAAAATACTTTTAATTATGTTTTTTCAGACTGTTGTCGGTTTTATCAACAAGAAATCAGTTCACTTTTTATGTGAGTTACATTTAAGAGCATTGTTCTCATGCTTGCCATGCAGGACTTAGATTCTATTTTTTAACGCCACCAGAGCATCACTCTTTTTCAGGTTCTAGATGCATGCCTTTACCTGGCTTTGTTTGGTATACCACACGTGCTACAATCACCAAGGATAACAGTTGCGGGCTGTATACTGCCGGTATGTGGAATGTATGTATATTCTTACGTGAACTGCCCGTACCCCGATGATGTTTGAAAATACTGACAGGAAAAATGAAGTTATTTTAATGAAAAAATACGGGAAAAGAAGTTTTTACAGTAAAATAAAAGGGCGAAATAGAAGAATCAACGTAACTTCAGCAGCAGCTCAACTCTTTATGATCTGCCCGGCCGGCATCCCGATGTATCGAAATCGGTGTTTATCTCCTAATCTGTCAGCTTGTGAACATGTGGAGTACTGTTGAACCGTTACAAATCAACAAGGAGAAGACCTATGAAAAAGATTATCCCTGCCATTATTGTTCTTTTATTTGCAGCATCTAATCTCGCCGCATTTACCATTGATGCTACAGCAAAGCGAAATACCATCTATGATATCCCAACCATGGTTCGCGGATCATTTGGAAAACTACGTTCAACCGGAGAATATGGAATTTATATATATGTTGATACAAGGAGCGAAGAAGGCGAAAGAAGCCTTGAAACAATTTTTTTTCGCTTAAATTGTACAGTAGAAAAAGTGGATGATTATCTCCAAACGATAATTGATGGTAAAAAAATTATCCTTGCCGAAAAAAAATGGCATGGGTGGAAAAGTGCTGATGGTGTGATAATCAAATACACTGTAGAGGGTAGCCCCTATGCTACAGTTGACGCCTGGGTTGAGATTGAATAAGTGTAGGGTATCTTGGATGTTCAGAATTTTCGTTCAAGCTTGAGGCATGCTTAAAAAATTACCACAGGCAGGTACCTAATATTCAGAGGATAATTTTAAAGCATAGCGAAAAGATTGAGTGAAAAGGCAATTATGCAAGATGGCCTATGGCCTTTTTCGTGATCTGTCCCCAAAATATATGTTTTTTGCCGAAGAAAAAAGGTCTGGTTATGAGAGAAAGAGGGTGTTGTTACCCTACGATGAGTTAAACAATAACCTCTTTTCTTTTTTTGAACAGGGATATCAGCAACGTCGCCAAAGGGTTTAAACACGAAACAATACAATTCGATTAGCCCTGCAGCAATGTGCAGGGCTAATGGGTTCTCCACTGCGTATTCCACTGAATCCGGCCATTGGCATCTATGGCCAGGGTTTGACCGTTGCCGGCGACCTCCAATACGGCTTCGATTCGGGCCAGGTCTTCGAATAAAGGGAGTCCGCCGATTTTTATTTTCACCGTATTATAGCTGAAACCAAAGATGCCTCTGCATAGGGCGACCCCTCTTGAAGCAGGCGCCTCTATTAGGTGTTTGAAGCATCAAAAATAGACTGAATAGTGGCATCTAACGTGCTATCGAAATTCTCATTTGATTGTTGGACACTCAACCCCTCTGTCAACGCACGCGAGAAACTCGCAATCATGCCGACATTTTCGCTTAAACGCTTGTTTGCCACTTCGCGGCTATAGCCACCTGATAAAGCTACTACTTTAAGTACTTGTGGATGGTTTACGCATTCAGTATAGAAATTAGTTTGCTCCGGCAATGTTAATTTTAACATCACGTATTGATCGCCCTTTAATTCGTCAAGTTGAGCTAATATTGCTGCTTTCAACAAAACCTCCGCCTCTGCTTTTTCAGGGCTGTTAATGTCTATTTCCGGCTCAATAATCGGCACTAAACCAGCTGCTATAATTTGTTTCCCTACTGCAAATTGCTGTTCAACAACCGCATCAATACCAGCTTTGTTTGCTAATTTGACGACCGAACGCATTTTGGTACCAAACACATCTTGGGCATTGGCTTTTGCCAGCAATGCCTCAAGGTCGGGCATAGGCTTCATGATTTGTGCGCCATTTTCTTCATCAGCTAACCCTTTGTCAACTTTCAAAAAAGGCACTACCTTTTTGTTCTGCCACAAGTAATGCGACGAAGATTTATCTTCAATCTCTCTGTCCAAAGTATTTTCAAATAAGATAGCGCCAAGTATCCGATTGCCATCAAAAGCCGGACTGGTGATTATGCGAGTACGCATGGCATGTACACAGGCAAACATTTCTTCATCATTGCTATAGGCAGACTCATCTACACCATAAAGCTTTAAAGCCTTCGGCGTACTACCGCCACTTTGATCAAGGGCTGCAATAAAACCCGGTGCGCTTTTTATTTTTTCTAACATTGCTTTTTGTGCTGTTGTCATGTTTCAGTCCTTTTGGTGTGGAGTAGTTGAATTAACCAGTAAAAAAAGGGCAGCCCTCTGCTTGATTATTGCCAATGTAAGGCTACGTTTTTTGATTCGATTTTTGTGGTGTTTGTTTGTTTTTCAAGATTTCTATTCTCGTGTCAATGCTGCACACCGTAACAAATATAAAGCAACTAGCTTAAACTAGCACTATTCTGGGTGTCCCCTATAGATTCATAGTTCTTGGTTGATTTATAGTTCAACCTACCAACGTGTGAAGATAGATCATGTGCTTTTCCATATGTTAGCTACAGCTCGGTCACTGCCAAGAAAAGCTACAATTTCACAGACAAAACCTAATAACAGAAAAACAATGGCAGGAAGAACACCGCCCAACTGGGATGTCTTGATAGTAGCATAGATAGAGCCTGAGGAGAGGATGAGAAACAGAAAACCCAAAATTTTGAGTATATTCCTATGTGATTTTCGATAAATATATTCAGTTCCACCGGACTCAAACATATTCAGAAGAGGCGAAAATATTTTTCTAATTTTCTTTTTCATTAATAACTTTCCTGCACATAATGTGCTGGTCACCGGTTTATCTGGTGCATAATTTTGTTGGGGAAAACTGTAATCATAGTTTGTCCGTAACTACGCACGGGGGGGGGGGGAACTCTTTGATTTAGTATGCTTAAAAGCTGTAACTGCTTACAGGCTCCTCCTGTTTGGACAGGCGCGATTTTTCGCGACCCGAATTTCCCATGAATTTTTTAATTTTAAACGCAATTAATTGATATTATAACGTAAAGAGTAATTGCACAATTACCAGTCTATTTTTTGTTTTCAATCAAAAAGTTCCCCCTTCGGGCTCATCAACGAAATAAATGGAACATCCTGATTTTCTCATCATAATTTGGATATGTATTGTAACTGCAATATGGAGGTATATAAGAAAAAAGAAACCGGGCTTGCTTGGCTTGGGGAACGACCCGAACAAGCAAAAACTTGATGGTGCAAAGTATACAGGTTGTCCGAAATGTGAATGGGGGGTTCTAGAGCCGGTTTTTCGTTGGTGGCAATATACGTTGCTTATTTCTACGCCCATTGGTTTTATTCTTTTTGGAAAACCGATAAGATATCAATGCAATAAATGCTCTTTTCAAAAACACGGTTCTACAAAAAGAATACCATTAACCAGGCTTTCCCTTTCTCATAGATTGACGAAACCGTTTTGTATCGGTATCTCGGTTAACATTGTTTTAGGCTTAATTATAGGATTGATTTTTTTGAATTGTGTGATTAAATAATTGAAAACAATTGGTTTTTTACAATAGAGGGCAGGCTGCGGTGTAAAATTATAAACCACATCAATGTCTCTTTCTTCCTCCTTCCTTCCCCTACAGGTACCACACTGTTTGGGGTGATCACGCTCCCAGCGTTGTTTGCCTACTCAGCGGGGTTTCAAGTTTTTCAAAACAAGCCGGTAAGATTGGTCTGCCAAGCGTTACTGCATCGATCTTGATAGAGCATTATAAGCCTGCATTAATTTCAACACTACGGGCTGTTTGGCTGAATCATACACATGGTGATCAATTGATTTTATCGGCAGGACGCCTAGGGATGTACCAGTTAAAAAACAACCGTCCATTTGATCCAGCTGATTGATATCAACTCCTTTATACGTAACTTCAAGACCTAGCGTTTCACTTATTTTTATTACGTTTTGGAATGTAATGCCGGTTAATATTTCATCAAGTGGTGCACTATAAAGGGTGTTTTTTTTGAAAAAAAGCAAATTAGAACTACTTCCTTCTATAATTTTATGCTGTTGATTGACTAGAAGCACTTCAAAAAAAGTATCGCCTTTAATTCGCTCAATCTTATGTTTGTACTCCATGTCAAGTTGCTTTATTGTTGGGTTGTTACGTTCTAAGTGAACGGCAGCTGTCTCTACCCCATCCTCATAAAATTTTCTTTTGGGATAAGTACTTTCTATGAAATAAAGCTGGTACTTTCCATTCGTAACATCCAACTTAATATTTTTATCCATTTGCTTGTTAATGGATACCAAACGAAGAAGTTGTTCTTGTATGTATTTCACATCTGCTTGAACTGCTGCCTTGCCAAGTGAGTGTTGCAACCTCTCCATATGATCTTCTAAAAATAGAATATGACCATTAATAACCCGCAACACTTCATAAATAACAGTATCACCCTTTAACGGTTTAAATGTTGCAGAGGACATGATTTGGCCATCGATGATATAGTATGCACCAATATTTTTATACATAATCTAGTGAATATTTTTCTAATTCAATTTTTACGAATAATAGGGAGGGATCACAAAAAAAAGTAAGACCTAAGAGAAATGGAACATTGTTTATCAGAGGTCAGGGGTAATATGTTATCCTTGCCGTACAAGTCCACTATTTCGGTGACCTTAGTTCTGCGATCGGAGTTCAACTCCTGCCGCCTGACCATTCATGTTTAAAAAGCCGAACAATTCTTGCTGGTGGGCTTTTTGCGTCTCCAATTCCCTGCAGTCCTTCTTCCTTTGTATACAGCTCCCAATAGTTTCCATCATACAGTTAGTAGGTTTTATAGGGCCTGCTAATATCGCCTTTTATTCACCGAAAATAAGCGCACACTTCAACCCCTACCATGTAATTAAATTGAATTAATTATTAGGCGATATTGTCAAAAGAGGTATCTTTGTATTTTGCATGATAAAATATAACGATTATAGCTGAAAATAAAAGGGAGGAAGTAGTTATTCAGCACCATCCCAACTCTTCACGATTTGCCCACCCAGCGTACCGGTGTAGAGCTAATCGGTCAGCGTGTGACCATTTGGAGTATTGCGGAACAGCTACAGTTCGGGGTAGATTGGCAGTTTTTAGACCTTCGTGGGATACTTATACGGTAGGCATGCTCATAAAATGCAGCAGGTTGATTCCATGAGTGGTTTATACTGCCTTACATCCTGACTTCTTTATTTTAAGAGAGAGTTATGTTCGTTATTTGGTTCGTTAATCATGATTCCCATAAGGGTTTTTACTAACAATGATTGCTTCGATAATCTGGAAAAAATTGAGAGATGCCTTCACTGATTTGCTGCCAATTATTCTGGTTATCGGTTTTTTTCAGATTGTTGTCATTCGGCAACCATTGCCTCAAATAGGAGAAGTGCTGTTTGGGGCTCTTTTAGTGGTTGTCGGTCTCAGTCTGTTTGTCCAAGGACTGGAAATGGGGCTGTTTCCCATCGGTGAATCGATGGCACGCGCCCTGGCCAGAAAGGGGAGCCTTTTCTGGCTCCTTACCTTTGCTTTTACGTTGGGTTTCTCCACCACGGTTGCGGAGCCTTCTCTGATTGCTGTTGCAGACAAGGCCGCTGAAATAGCCGGCCAGGGCGGTCTGATTGATCCGGGAGTGGACTCGCTTGAGCAATATGCTTTTTGGCTTCGGATGGTTGTCGCATTTTCAGTTGGACTTTCTATTCTTATCGGCGTCATGCGTATCCTCCTTGGCTGGCCCCTGCATTACCTGATTATTTGCGGGTACGCGGTGGTTATGTTGATGACTGTCATCGCCCCAAAGGAAATCATCGGCATTGCCTACGATGCTGGCGGGGTTACGACCTCGACCATCACCGTCCCCCTGGTTGCAGCTTTAGGAGTAGGCCTGGCTTCATCCATTAAGGGACGGAGTCCTCTTCTGGATGGTTTTGGCCTTATTGCTCTGGCCTCCCTTTTGCCGATGATTTTTGTCATGGGCTATGGCCTTATCGTTTTTTGATAAGAAACACTGACTACGGAGCGTATTGACATGGTATTTCTTGTTGATTTTGGAAGTATATTTCTTACCACCTGCAGGGATGTCATTCCTATTGTGATTTTAATTGTCGGGTTCCAAGTGCTGGTGCTACGTGAGCCTATTCCGCACTTGCGACGTCTTGTAGTCGGCGGTGTTTTTGTTGTTATCGGCCTTGCGCTTTTTCTGGCAGGTCTTGAAAAAGCACTTTTTCCGCTGGGGCAGATAATGGCTACCCAACTCTCTGATCCAGACTTTATTTACGAAGCAGGTGCCGTTGTTACCAAAGCTGACTGGAAAGAATACGGATGGATATATCTTTTTGCGGCCATGATTGGTTTTGCAACAACCATTGCCGAGCCATCCTTGATTGCTGTGGCCTTTAAGGCAAATGAAGCTTCAGCAGGAACATTAAGTCAGTGGGGGTTGCGCATCACTGTGGCCATCGGTGTTGCATTCGGGATCAGCCTTGGCTGTTTTCGTATTATCTCAGGAACTCCACTTTATATTTATGTACTTGTCGGTTACCTGATCGTTATTGTGCAGACCCTTTTTGCTCCCAAAAATATCATCCCTCTGGCCTATGATTCGGGTGGGGTGACAACCTCAACTGTTACAGTCCCGTTAGTAGCGGCTCTTGGCCTTGGCCTGGCGTCTACTGTGCCGGGGAGGAATCCTGCCTTAGATGGTTTTGGCCTGATTGCCTTTGCCAGTCTCTTTCCGATCATAAGCGTTATGGGCTACGCTCAGTTGATGGAGTGGAGCGTTAAACGAAAAAAAAGAATACAAAAATTGGAGAAAACGCATGCGCTTTAAACTTGTTTTAGCATCGGTCAAAGCGGATATAACCGACCAGGTTGTTGATGCTGGAAAAGAGGCTGGTGCTACAGGGGCAACGATTATTCCGGCGAGGGGGACAGGTATCCATGAGGCAAAAACATTTTTCGGTCTCACCCTGGAGGCACAGACTGACATCATTATGATGTTGGTTGAGGAGCATCTCGTTGCAAAAATTCTCGATTCGGTAAAAAAAGCAGGCGAGTTTGGTAAACCGGGAACAGGTATAGCCTTTGTGCTTCCCGTGGAGCATGTAGTCGGACTTGAGAGCCAGATGGAAAAATTTAAAGAAGACGTGCGTAACAGCTATTTCTAACGGATACGAATCATATACTGCATGGAGAAACGCAACATGGAAATCAACGCCACTATAGTTCGGGCTAAAGACGTAATGCAAAAGAAGATTGTCTCGGTTGACGGAATGGCAACGGCAAAAGAAGCCGCAGCGAAAATGCGTTCGGAAAACGTGTATGCCCTTTTGGTCGACAAGCGCAATGCAGACGACGCCTGGGGGATCCTGGTTTACCAGGATTTTATAAAGGGAGTGATGATACCGGGACGAACTTCGGAAGAGGTTAATGTCTATGAGATTATGAGCAAGCCTGTCATCACTGTGCCTGCCGAGATGGATGTGCGCTATGTAGCGCGGTTATTGTATAGAGCCGGAATCAGAAGAGCTCCGGTGGAAGAAAAAGGTGAGCTGGTTGGCTTTATATCCCTTTCTTCGTTAATTTTGGACAATGAGCTGTTCTGACGTACCACCAAACAGTAGCTTCGACTCTGGCCTGATACATTTGGGGTATCTCGGTCTTTTCGCCCAGAGGTGAGGCGGTTCTCTGTCTCTGAGGGTGGAACCCAGGTAATTTTTCTTTGCAGTCGGTTGTGTATATACAGAGCGGTCTGGATTTATTTAGATGAGAATGGTACTCATAAAAAAGCCTAGCTACAGTTGGTTATAAGATAATCTATTTATTGGGAGGCATTCATGAGAACTACCTTGGTAATAATCATCGCGTCCATAGTTTTTCCATCTCAATTGCCGGCTGTGAATATCAGTGAGGACACTGAGGGATGTATCGGCTGCCATGAATTGGTGACTCCGGGAATTGTTGCCGACTGGAAGAAGAGTCGGCATTCCCAGGTGAGTCCTTTCATAGCAATGGCCAAGCAACCTCAAGAAAAGAGAATGTCGGCACTGAAAGTTGCCGATAATCTATTGGAAACAGCAGTTGGCTGCGCGGAATGCCACACCATGAATGCAAGCGCACATCCGGGCAGCTTCGACCATAACGGCTACACTGTTCATACTGTGGTTTCGCCTGCTGATTGTGCAACCTGTCATCCCGTTGAGGTTGAGGAATACAGTGAAAACCTGATGAGCCAGGCATATGGCAACCTGATGGGAAATCCGCTCTACTTAAAGATGGTCGATGTCACCAACGGTCTCCACGAATATAGCAACGGCGACATCAATTATCATGGGACTGATGAGGCGAACAATGCCGATTCATGTCTATCGTGCCATGGGACCGAGGTGAGGATAACCGGTCTTGAGACCCGAGATACGATTATGGGGGAAATGGATTTTTCAGCCCTGGCAAATTGGCCTAACATCGGGGTTGGGCGATTGAATCCGGATGGCTCGGTCGGTTCCTGCTCTCCTTGTCATGCCAGACATCATTATTCGATCGAGGTTGCACGAAAGCCGTACACCTGCGCACAGTGCCATAAAGGGCCTGATGTGCCCGCTGCCAAGGTTTATGCTGTCAGTGTACACGGCAATATCCAGAAATCGATTGATAAACAATGGAACTTCGAATCCGTACCATGGACTGTAGGTACTGATTTCACAGCTCCAACCTGTGCAACCTGTCACATCTCATTGGTTGTTGACGAGGAAGGCGAGGTATTGGCCGAGCGGTCACATCGAATGAATGACCGTCTGCCATGGCGCCTTTTCGGGTTGCCATATGCGCACCCGCATCCGATTGCCGCTGATACTACAACGATCGTCAATCAGGATGGGTTGCATCTGCCAACGGAACTAAGTGGAGAACCTGTGAGCAAATTTCTGATCGATGCCGAAGAGATGACTGTCAGAAAAGAGACCATGGCTAATGTTTGTCTTGGCTGTCATGGTCGTCAATGGGTAGATGGCCATTTCAACCGTCTCGACACATCGATTGCCAGCACAAATCATATGACTCTTCAGGCTACACGAATGGTAACCGAAGCGTGGGAAGAAGGGCTGGCCAACGATGATAACCCCTTTGACGAAGCGATTGAGATAGAGTGGATTGAACAGTGGCTTTTTTACGGTAACTCAACCCGGTTAGCCAGCGCCATGGGCGGTACTGATTACGGAGTATTTGACAATGGCCGCTGGTGGCAGCATAAAAATCTGCAAAAAATGCGCGAACATTTGTTGCTGCTCCGTGGCTTGCAGAAACAGGCCCCTCCCAAATAAATGCTTGATCCTATGAACAAATGATTGGTGGGGCAGAATAGACGATTATCAGTTGAATAACTCCCTGGCAGATCCACTGAGTGCGGCCTGAAAAGCGGTTCTTGTTTTGCCGGCAAGAAAATAGGGCATGATTCAAGATGAGCACTCTACGGGACAGATCAGGATGTTAGTGCTGTTATCCAGTACAAAACCGGGTCTGTTCCAAGTGGAGGCTTTTTTGCCGCAGCGTTTTGTCAATCTTGCCCGCACATGTAGTCTGCGCCGAACTCCAAGGCTGCCTCTGTGAATTGATATCGGTCTATCAATATATAACCTAGCCACGGTAGCTTGATGTAGCCATTGACCGTCACATTTGCCGAGAAATATAATGAAACCTAAATCTTGCATGTCAAACATGACAAAATGCTTTTAGTTATGTTTTTCCAGACTGTTGTCGGTTTTATCAACAAGAAATCAGTTCACTTTTTATGTGAGTTACATTTAAGAGCATTTTTCTCATGCTTGCCACCCTTTGGGATTGCCGATTTTACCGAATCTGCTTTGTTTGCGCACACTTGAAGTACTACAGTACGTCTGCGTGTACGCAGCCTCGCACCTTCGGCAAACTTGGCAATTGCAGGATTTAGGTGAAAGTAGTGTCACCTGTCAGTCAACTCAGTTTGTTTTTTATTTTTCTGTTGCTCATCCTTATGCCCATGGTCACTTATGCAGAGCCGCTGATCAGTGAGGTCCGTCTTGGGTTGCTGGGCCATGATGTGGACGGCCTCTGGAGCGGCAGTCGTTATGAGAAAGGCACAGATTTTAATGCAGAGTTGGTTTTTTCTCCCTCTTGGCCTCTTTGGGGAGGGCAGGTTCGGCCAAATTTTGGTATCACGATTAACGACTCTGGAGATACCAGCAAGGTGTATGGAGGTGGTTTGTGGGAGTACTCATGGAATAACGGTTTTTTTGTGGTCATTGGCGGTGGACTCGCCGTACACAACGGGGAAACCGATGATGCGAATAAGAGAAATAAAAAACAGCTCGGCTCTCCGGTCCTCTTTCGCGTCAGCTTTGAAACTGGGTTTACCATGGCCAAACGCCATCGCCTTTCTGTTATGTTTGATCACGTTTCCAACGGATACCTGGCAGATCCTAACGATGGACTGGATACGCTGGGGATTCGTTACGGTATCCTTTTTTAAAAGAAACGTACGTCTGATGCTCTGCAGACCGTCAATAAGCCCAACCCGTGCTCAATGATAAGCAACAGGTAGCTGATATTGTATGAGCGAAGACATGCTTCCCCAGGCATGAATATTTCCTTAACATTTACGGTCTAAGTATCTTTGGACAGCCTCTTGAGCTTCATGGGTGGCGAGGGGAGAAATATTATTGTATATTTTTCTGCAGTCATTGAACGAGAGCATGTTGACGGTTTTGATGGCCTTGAACTCATCATGAACATGGGGAAATAACTGATCACCGCCATCAATTTCTTCTTTATGGATGATTTTTGCGTAAATCAGTGACCGTGCGCACAGGAGGTTTTCTTGCGCTCTGTTGAGTGTTTTGTTAAAAATATAGGCAAAAGTAAGCTCATCCCCTGGACTTATCATGTTGCCTTTCAGCTCCAAACCTGAAGCAATCTCATTTTCGAGCCAGCGAACCTTGAGCGTCCATCCTGGTGGAATATTTTTTTTGAGTTCGGTCTGCAGGTATTGATGCATCGTGCCAGCCTCGACAAAGGTATTGCAGCCTCTTTTTAATGCACTGACTATTGCACCAGCCCTGAGCGTATCTCGTAGTTTGAAACGCTGCGCATCGGCCTTTGCAAATGTCTGCATAGCCAGAAGTAGCCTATCGAAATCATCTGCTTGTGAAGCCTTGTAGTATGCAATCAGGCAACCGGTCGCATTGCGCTCTGCGATATACACATCATAGAGAACCGTGCCTTGGACCAGTTCTTGCGGAGCGTGTCCTTCTGCAAAAAAAAAGTGAATCCGTAGTAGATAAGCCAAGAAAGGTTCGAGCTGCATAATGTCTTTTCCTTGTGCCTTCATCTTTTGCAATATCTGGTAGTATTGATGGATAAAAAGTGGATATTCCACATCAAGTTCCAGCAAGAGGTCGTCAATGGCATAATCACCGCGCAGCATGTCCTGAAAACAACCATGGGGCGGCTCTTCCAGAAAAATTGCCTCATGCTGCTGCATAAGAGCAGATACCATTGCCAAGGTTTCCGGTCGATGATTAGAGTAGCAAAGAGTGAGAATATTCATACCAATACGTAGTGAGAGGGTAACCAGCCGAAAAGGATTGAAAAGTGGTGTGTCATGCTGCTATTGAATACAGTCTAACCTGGATTTCTCATCAGTTCAGGCAGCGCCAAGTTCAAAGTTTTTGGTAATGAATCATAGTCGCCTATATTCATTGCCAAAATACTGAAGAAAATGGTGCTGGATGGACTGACCTTTGGTGAACATTGTGAAAAACTTTCGACTTCATCTTAGTTTGTATAACATATAAAAATTGTTTGTAATTTGACAGGTTGACACAATGTTCATGAGAAATTCTGGCTAGTTGTAGATTTATGTATGGCAATCCCCACACCGCCAACCCGAAGGGGGAATTTTTTGATTGAAAACGAAAAACATATTGTTAATTGTGCAGTTATTTTTTTAACAATAATATCAATTGATTGAGTTTGAAATCAAAAAGTTCATGAGACATTCGGGCCAACCGAGCAGTCAAGCCCCGAGGAAAACAATGATCAGCTTTGCAAATGGTCAAGCCATGGTAAGCGTGCATCTCGGCGTCAGCCGAGAAAAAGCCTGGGAAATAGTAACCGACACCCATTTATGGCCACGATGGGGACCTTCCCTGACTGCAGTGCAATGTAGTGATAGGTTTATCCACGGGAACAGTTACGGTAGGGTCAAGACGATTTTTGGCCTGTGGCTGCCTTTTACCATAACAGAATTTGAAAACCTTAGTTTCTGGAGTTGGCGTATTGGCAGGATTACGGCCACAGGGCATCGTATTACAACACAAGGGGACGGGTGCTGTGAACTCACTTTTACAATGCCCTGGTGGGCAAGTCCGTACTTGGTAGTCTGTGCACTTGCGCTTCGACGAATAGAGCGTATTGCCGGCCAACGAAGCCAGTCGTCAGACCAATAATTTCCTACCTGATTGCTATAATCCGAATCCGTATGTGCCTGGTCTGGCTACTCTAGCTAACTATAGCTAATTGTGCAGTGGAGGTTGGTCGTCCCTGCAGCTATGGAGAATTTCTTCGACTGGGGGATGATCAGCGGCCTGTTGACCACGAAAGTAATAATAGAGTAGCGCACCTGGGCCAACAACCACTGCGCCTCCTAATTGCAGAGCATCCCCTTGCATTGTTCCCGGCCGATAGCCATCCTTTAACGCTTTTAATCCACCGACAAGAGCACTGGTTGCAAAAATACCGGAAACTTTACGGGTAAATCCAAGAGCCTTGAAACTCTTGAGCGTTGGATCGGTGAAGAGCTTGCCGCTATAGCCCGTCAACTCCGAAAATTCTGGTAAATCAGTGGGCTGCCCATTGCCGATAACTATCAGTGCCGCGTTAGCTGCTGTAAATTGTTGCTGATACTTTGCCAAGTCAGCTACCTGCTGACGGCAAAATATTCAGCCAAAATGGCGGACAAAAACCATTGCAGCCCGTTGTTCTGCCCAAAAGGACAGAAGTATATGGCTTTTTCCCTGAGCATCAAGAACGGGTAGGGTGCCAAAACTACCAATATCAAAATCATGTGCGCTTTTCATCACTTTTTATCTCCATCTTTACTTGTATTCCTTACTCCAGTTAAACAGTAAGGACTTTTGAAAAAAATGGACGAGATTATCCAGTGGTGCCAGTCAACATGCCGATCTTTCTTTTAAGTTGTCCATTAATAACTATGTTCATCCAGCTGCACCTTCCCCCTAAAGGTCCAGTAGATCAAAACCGTGTATGAAAGCACCAGCGGCATACCAATGGCAACGATCACTAATCCTATTTTCAGGGTAAGAGGGCTGGAAGCACCATTGAAAATGGTGATACTGTGTGCGGCATTGTTTACAGCCGGAACCAAATCCGGAAAAATAGCTGCGCTAAAAAGAAACACAAGGGCTGCTATTGTACAGCAACTGCTGATAAACGCATAAAAAGGGCGTTCCTGCTGTATTGCTCTGGGGATATTTGCGATAGCAAGGACATTGAGTAGCGGCACAACCCATAAAACAGGATAGCTGCTAAAATGCTGGAGCGATGCCGGTATAAAAAAAGTTGACCAGGCCGTTACCAGAATGAATAAGCTCACGTACACATAAAATGTCCCCTTCATCCACCCCAAAAGCCGTTGCTGAAGGGGGCCTTCTGTTTTCAAGTAGAGATAGATAGCACCATGCATGGCTAAAAGGGATACCGTAAAAAAACCGACAGCAAGACTGAAGCCGGAGATCATGTCCCAAAAGGTACCAAGATAATCGCCCCGTTCTGAAAGCTCGAGTCCCTGCATGAGTGCGCCTATGGCTACGCCAAAAAGGAGTGCAGCCAGGGTAGATCCAATAAAAAACAGGATATCCCAAAAAGTCCGCCAAACTGCGCTCACCTTTTTTGATCGAAATTCGAGCGAAACCGCGCGAAAAATGAGCGCAAACAAAAGCAAGACAAAGGGAAGGTAAAAGGCACTGAAGATCGAGGCATAGGCATCCGGAAACATGGCAAAAAGCGCGCCGCCAAAGGTAACCAGCCACACTTCATTGCCGTCCCATAATGGGCCGATACTGTTCATGACTAAACGTCTTTCATTATCCGACCTGGCCACAAACGGATGAAGAATACCAACCCCCAGGTCAAACCCGTCGAGAATCGCATACCCTATGAGCAAAACATTGAGGAGGATAAACCAAGTAATGGACAAGAGTTCGGGGTTCATTAGGCACCTCCTTTTACGATGCTGTCATCGTTAAGCCGCGCATGCTGGCGATCACTCGTTGCCTGTTGTATACCGCCTGGTCCATGTGCATCCGTACCATCTTCAAGCTTGGGCCCTGTGCGTATTTTTCGATCAAGAACCATGATCCAGACGGCAAGCAATGCCAGGTAAAGAATCGAAAAAAGCACGAGAGAACTCTTGGCTTCGGTTGTGGAAACAGCGGCGCTCACTGAATCTTTGGTCCGCAGCCCAAGTGACTCGTCGTATTGATAACGTCCGTCTGCTGCCGTGATAAGATCTGTCCCTTCTGCATTCCATTCGACCGGCGGATGGACTGTCCAAGGTTGCCTGCCTACCTCTGCTGCAATCCAACCCGATTGATTGGCAAGTATTACAAACCCTATCCCAAAAACAAAGGTCCAGAGAAGCCATTTTTTTTCAGCAAGTGTTTTTTTGATACTGAACCAGAGTCCCAGGCTACAGACAACAATCATTAAACCGCCTAAACCAACCATGATGCGCCACGAGAAAAAGGGGATCACCAGTGGAGGTCTGTCCTCGACGTGAAAGCGATCCAGTCCGACAACGGTTTTGCTGAAGCTTAAATCATCAAAAACCATAAAACTGAGACCACCTGGAATATTGATCGCAAAATCGATACGTTCCTGTTCTGCATTTGGCCAGCCTATGAGATTGAGGTCACCTCGGCCGGTTTCAAAATGACCTTCAAATGCTGCCAGTTTTGCCGGTTGATATGCATAGACATTCTGGGCTTGGGAATGACCATTGGCAGCAAGTCCAAGGGCGGCAACAAGACCAAAGATGACCGCACCATTGAATGAATGTTTGGCAAATTCCCGGTGTTTGTTGGTAAGGATGTAGTAGGCAGAAATGCTTAATACAAAAAAGGCACCCACAGCTGCACACCCCAATAGAACATGGGTTAGTCGGTACACGGTAGATGGGTTGAAGACCATGCCCATAAAATCAACAATTTCTGCGCGACGCTGCACAACACCGTCAACGACCCAGGGAAGAACCCCACTGCTTCCATCGGCCAAGGTTGTTGGACGCAGCACATCAACAATGTGGTGCCCGGCAGGCGTCTGTTGCCAACTGTTGGCGACTACAATCCATATTGATGAAAACACCGATCCGAGCGCAACCATGTACACGCTGAACAAGTACAACCCTGCACGGACTCTTTGCCGACCAAAAGCAACAACAGCGAGGAAGCCGGATTCTAGAAAAAAAGCAAAAATACCTTCAGCAGCAAGGGCACTGCCAAAAACATCACCTACAAATCGTGAGTAGGTCGCCCAGTTTGTACCAAACTGAAATTCCATAACAATGCCGCTGGCAACACCAATGGCAAAATTAAGAACAAAAATCCTGGTCCAAAATTGGGAAGCAATCGAAAAAATGGGCTTTTTGGTGAAAAAAAATCTGGTTTCGAGGTAGGCAAGAATAAGTCCAAGCCCGATGGTCAGTGGTGGAAAAATGTAGTGAAACATGATGGTGAAAGCAAACTGCAAACGGGACAGCAAAACAACGTCCATAACAGCACCTCCTTTGCGGCGAGTTGCCTCTTGCTGGGTATGACGTGGCAGTCAGCGCAGAGGCGGGTTAAAGAGAAGTTTTCGTGATGCAGTTAAGGGAAACGATGCTGGAACAGGCACCTTTCCCCGTTCTTGATTTACCCTAATCTATTATAATTATACTGTAAACGCTTCTAGTTGAGAAATATATCAGCGCCTTCGTCCGAGTATGCTAGCCAGGCCAAAAGGGCAGGGCCAGCCCGCATTTCTCATCAGTTCAGTTGGCGCCAGGTTCAAAGTTTTTGGTAGTGAACTATAGTAGGCTATCCGAGTCTGCGCTTACCTTTTACTGCCAAAACACTGCAGAAGATGGCGACACTTGGGCTGACCTCTGGTGGACATTGTGTGAATTTGAATAAATCCAATCGACATTGCAACTGCTTAAAATCTTAAAACTATAATAAATGATCACAATGTTCATGAGAAAGGCGGGCTAGCGGAAAAGCCTGAGATCGCCCATGCCGCCGTCAGGATGAAGGATCTGACCGGTCATCCAGGCAGAAGTATCGCTTAGCAAGAACATCACCGTCGCAGAAATGTCGTCGGGGGTTCCTATACGTTTAAGCGGATGACGATCAGCCGCCGCCTTACGCTTTTGCTCATCGGCGAGCAGTCCGGCAGCCAAGGGGGTATCAGTCAGAGAAGGGGCCACCGCATTGACTCTGATTCCGGGGGCAAGCTCAGCCGCTAGAGAGCGTGTTAGGCCTTCTACCGCTGCTTTTGAGCTAGCTGTTAAGGCATGAAACGGCATTCCGGTTTGAGCTGCGACAGAGCTGAACAAAACGATGGAAACCCCGGTTTTCGTTTTGCGCATCGGTTTGAGGCATGCTTGAATGGCCGCGACTGCACCTAGCAGATTTAATGTATAATCTTTGTTAAAATCGTTGGCCGTCAATCGGGAAAAAGGGACCAACTTGATGGTTCCCGGACAGTAGACAAGACCGTCTATTTGCTCGGGAAGAGTCTCTGTAGGGAAAAGGTCACTACAGACATCGTAGGGGTGATGTTTTACCCCGGCAATATCTGCGGGCAGTGATGCAGAACGCGAGTAATGATACACCTGGGCTCCGGCAGCACTAAGCTGTTGGAGTAGGGACCATCCGATCCCTGAACTGCCACCGACAACGACATAGGATTTTTTCTTCATGTTTTATCACCTCTCGTGTTGAGCAAAAGAGAAGAACACCTGGGCATAGCCCCAGATCAATCCGTGCTTTTTCTCTCTTCTTGCAGATAATGGCCAATCGATTCTGCTGCCTGCCGACCTGAATACAAGGCCCACTGAATTGCCGGTAGGCTGCTGTGTTCACCACAAACAAAGATTCCGTCTGTATGCCTGGGGTCGGTTCGGGTGGGGTCTACGGTTGGCGGCAGTTGTTCGGGTAAGGCATAGTTGATGGTGTAGGTTGCAAGGTGCTCCCACTGCTTAGCCGTATCACCATACCACTCAACCAGCTGTGTATTGACTGCAGAGAGCAAGTGTTCCGGTTCGTTGCCTAGGTTATCAAGGGCAACAACACTGATCAGCGATTTTCCAGGTGGTGCATATTCCGACGAAACCATACTGGGAATGGCGATGTTGTTGATTGGTCCTTTTCCTGTACCGTTGAGCATCAAAAACGGCGTATGCCAAGCTTCCTTGTCACTGGAAAAATAGAAGCACGTCTCGCCAACAGAACCGCCTTGTGGAGAAAGACCAAGTAAACGCTGCGTTTCCGGTCCCTCGGTGGCGACGACGACAGCACGTGCAGAGAGACTGGTGTTATTTTCAAGGGTTACCAGTCCCTTGTCGATTCTACTGACACGGGTGGAGGCCTGGATAGTCTCTGCAGGCAGTCCCTGAGCAAGTTGACTGGGCAACTGTTCCATGCCTTTTTTGGGTAGGGCCGCATCCCCGGCAGCAAACATGCGCAATATATATTTGAAGACACGACTGGAGGCTCGAATTTGCCGGTCAAGACAAGCACCGCCAAAAAATGGTACAAAGAATCGGTTGATCATGGTTTCTGAAAAGCCCTGCTCCCGCAAAAAATCAATGGTGGTAGTCTCTTTTTCCTGAAAAAGTGCTTCCAGCGGAACACTGCGAACTTGACCGGCTAACCGAACAAGTCGCAATCGATCGCCCAGTGTGCCGATTGGAGCTCGTAAGGTTTGCAGCATTTTTTGCGGCTTTCGCAATGGATCTGCAACAGTATGAAATTGTCTTCCTATCCTAATCTTTACGCCAGGCGCAAATGGTTGCAGATCAAGCCCGGAGTAATCAAATGCACGGCTCGCTTCAGGGTAGGCTGTCTGTAGCACCTGAAATCCCCTGTCCAGAAGATAGCCATTTTGTTTGTCTGTCTTGATTCGTCCGCCAACACGGTTTTCAGCTTCGAGCAGAAGGAACTTGATGCCTTGAGCATGTAAATTTTTGGCGCATGCAAGCCCTGCCAGTCCACCGCCAACAATAATAACTTCAGTGTCCAAAGTTGTCATAATCGCCCCATTGAGTGTAGATGAGTAAGGAATAACAGGGGGCATTCTCAGGAAAAAAAGTCCCCTTTAAAAATATTCGATATTAACTGGTGTGCTCAATACAGTGAAGGTATTTCTGCTGTACTTGCTCACCTGTTACCTCCTGTTTTAGTGATGGAAATAAGCTGTAATGTTTTACAATTAATCTTCTTTAATAGTTGGCACAACTCAAATGAATAGTAGTTTTTGTTATTGTTTAGCAGTTGATGAACCCTTATTGCATGTTTTTGTCTAATGGTTAAACTGCTAGGCATGGAAGAGTTAAGGACTTGTGTATCAGGCTCAACTCCCATCGTATTGTCTGTTAGGATAGATATCATTTAAGGAGATTTTGTATGCAATTGAGAGATTATTTTACAACAACAATAGGCACTGGAGTAATGGCAACCGCCAATGCATCGGGGGAAGTAGACACTGCCCTGTATGCCTCACCTCATTTTATCAGCGATGATACCATCGCCTTTATCATGAGAGATAGACTCACCAGGGCTAACCTGCAGACTAATCCACGGGCAAACTACATGTACATCGAGCACAGCCATGGATTCAAAGGCATGCGATTATTTCTGCAAATGATTGAGGAATCAACGGACAAAGAGGCGATAGAGTCACTATCCCGCAGAAATATCAGTGCGGAACAAAACGAAGCGCTCGGCCCAAGATATCTGGTGACTTTCAAGATTACAAAGGCTCTGCAGCTTGTAGGTGGTAAAGAAATCAGCATAGAGTAGAGCCACAGCAATGAAAAATATTCGACTTGGTCTCTGTTGCATGTTTAGAAAACAACCCATACGTTTTCGGATTAAACAGGCTGCATATATCATGAAGTTCGACAGAGAAGAGCAGCTGGAAAAAATTTCTGCAACCATACTTGAAAACAGTCGGTCATTGTTTGCATCAGTTACCTATTGCCGACAGCATAATATCGGCAGTTTTCGGGTAAACAGCAGGTTTTTTCCGTTAAAAACGCATCCCGAGGTGGGGTATGGACTCGAAGAACTTCCTGACCATGAAGATATTTTGGCAAATCTCGGCAGGGTGCAGATGTATGCAGAGCAGCACGATATTCGGCTTACGTTTCACCCTGACCAGTTTACCCTGCTTTCTACCCCAAAAAGTGATGTCCTCCAGCGCTCTATCGAAGAGTTACTCTACCACGACGAAATGGCAGAGTTGATAGGTGCTGATGTAATCAACATACACGGTGGTGGCGGTTATGGTGATAAGCCTGCCGCCCTTGCCAGGCTACAGGCGAATATACAAAGTCTGCCGGAATCGTTGCGTTCACGTTTAACATTGGAAAATGATGATCGAACGTATTCCCCGAAGGATCTTTTGCCTGTATGCACGGCTCTCGGGATACCTCTTGTGTATGATGTTCATCATCACCGATGTTACTCTGACGGGCTGTCCGAGGAAAGGGCGACTGAAATGTCACTGCAAACTTGGAACAGAGAGCCGCTTTTTCACCTGTCCAGCCCTAAGCAGGGTTGGCAATCGGACAATCCTCGCCCGCACAGTAACATGATTGATCCAGATGATTTTCCACAATGCTGGTTCGGCAAGACAATCACGGTGGATATAGAAGCCAAGGCAAAAGAGCTGGCCATTGCAGAGCTTCAAGCTGTTTTTAAATAATAATGCATAAAAAATGCCTTAACGGTTGACTTTAATCGCAATAATTTTATATTTTTATTGCATAGGATGTATCATTTCTAACTTAACCAAGGAGTGAATACCATGGCCGACGTAGAAAAAGATTATCAAGATATGAAAAGCGAATGGGGTGGGTATGAATCAATGGTTTGGATCAGGGATAAGGATGGAAAAGAATACGCCTGTTACCTAAAAGATGTTAAAGGCATCAAGGCCAAAGAAGACCTTAGCGAAGAAGAAAAGGCCAAATGTATGGACGTCAGTCAGATAGTCGGCACTGAGCGCTGGTAAGCTTCGCTTAAGCAAGATTTCCACTGACCCAGTAGTATATATTTACCAAAAAGCCCCGCATCAAAAGATGCGGGGCTTTTTTTTTCAAAAAAGACTTTTAGGGCCTTGTGTAGAGAGTCAATAAAAGGTCTGTTGAGTGGGCTACTTATGAAAAATATACTCACTCCGGGATATTGTCAAAGGAGGCGTTACCCTTTACTCGTCAATATTTCCTTTTAGTCCTATGGATTCTGCAACTTCCCGCATTCCCATGATGGTGTCGTTTATTAGATCGCCAAGCTCTACACCAAGCATGTCTGCACCCCGTTCAATAATCGAACGATCCACTCCTGCAGCAAAGCGCTTGTCCTTCCATTTTTTCTTTACCGATTTGGCTTTCATGTCCAATACACTTTTTGATGGGCGGACAAGAGCACTGGTTGCAACCAAACCGGTCAATTCGTCGATGGTATAAAGGACTTTCTCCATCTCACTCTTTGGTTCCACATCGCTGCATATTCCATAACCATGACTGACGACTGCACGTATATACTCTTCGGGCCAGTCATTTTCCTTTAAAATAATTTCTGTTTGAGTGCAATGTTGCTCTGGGAATTGTTCATAATCAAGGTCATGGATCAAGCCGATGATACCCCATTGTTCCTCGTCAGCTCCTCTTTTTCTGGCAAAATATCGCATGACGCCTTCAACCGCCAAAGCATGTTTAATCAAGCTCTCAGATTGATTGTATTGTTTCAGCAAAGCAAAGGCTTCTTCTCTTGTTGGTACTTGAGACATGGTATTTTTCTCCAACAGTTATGAGTGAATTTCAAGGCAAAGTTGTTTATGAGCGGGTCAAACAGGCTCGAGTCCGTAAGTTATAAGAACATTGTCAGCCAAAAAACGAGCTGTTGCTATGGTGTCGCGACCTTTTACATATCGAGCTGATGCGGTTTTGTCAAATTGAAGGTCGTTGTGATATACATGATGAACGATCAATACCTTGTTCCTGACATAGCTTGAACTGATATTAAATCCGGGCTGATCAAGGGTTGCGGGCATAAACTAATAAACCTGTAGAGCAGCCGGCTATTCCTAGGATTTCTCGCGCAACAAGTGCTTCTCCCAAAAATAACCATGCGAAAAGAGCAGTTATAACAGGAACAAAAGACATGTATAAAGACACTGTTATGGTGCCAAGGTAGCGAAGCGCATATGCCACACACATGAGAGCAATCACATTAACGATTATCCCTTGATACACAGCTTGGGTGATGATATCTGAACTTGCGCTTTGCAAGAGGTTAGAGGGGAGTAAAAACCATAGTGGTACAAACAAAAGAACATTGGATACCGCAACAGTGACAATGGTATCTTGCCAGGTGAATCCCCATTTTTTAACACCTGTCATATGCATTGTGTAAACAGTTGCAGCCCCTAGTAAAAGCGAAATTCCAAGAAGATGGTCACGAGCAAGCAGGTGTGGACCTGCCATGGTAATGTTGGCCAGAAAAATGAGTATGACAGCTACCCATCGCCTAAAAGATATTTTCTGGGTAAAAACAAAATAGGCGACCACGGCTCCCAATACCGGAAGCATGCCATTTACCAGCACTCCTGCTTGAGCAGCCTTTATCTGTCGCAATCCATAAAAAGAAAAAAGAGTATAGGGAAAGCCAACCCCTAGGCCAACTATGAGGTATTGGTAAAGAGGAAATTTGCGCCATTTATGCTTTACTATAAGAGGGATAATGGTAATAAATGCAGTGCAATAACGTAAGAGAGTGATGTCTGCTGGTTGCAGGGAAGTATGCACTCCATGGCGTGAAATGGTTATCCAGCCCGACCAGATAAAAACAACGAGCAGAGCTGCGTAGTAGGGCCTAACAGTATGCATGGACACCTTTTTAAAGAAGGGGAGAGCTACTGCGATAAGAGTAGTCAAGAGGGGGCGAGAGAAAAGTAACAGTAGGGTTACAGGTTGGATTCCTCTCTATATTCTGCTTGGTGCGGGACAAGTACGGCTGTTATTCTATTCCCCGAATTTCTTCAGCATCCGTTGGCAAACAGTTGGCGGAACATATTCTTGAATGATATCTTCCCAACCATCGGCACCAACCAACCCTTTAACGAGACTTGAACTCACTTCAACAAGATTTCTGGGAGACATCATGAATAAGGTCTGTATAGTTGCGTTCATGTTACTATTGACATAGCGCATGCCACGTTCGTAGGTGTAGTCACCTTCGTTACGAATCCCTCTGAAAATATAATCTGCATTGACAGATTCCGCATATTTGACCAGAAACTTATTTTCGATTGTCACCACTTTGACGTTTTCCTGGTCTATACAGAGTTCTTCTATCATCTCAACCCTTTCCTCAAGGGTGAATGAATATTTTTTGTGAGCATTTTCACCTACAGCGATAAAAAAGGTATCAAAAAGTCTGATGCCTTGTTTAAACATCCACAGATGTCCGTTGGTCGGCGGGTCATAACTTCCGGCGTAAATCCCTATCATGACAAGTGGGTGGGCTGATTAATAAAATCGACTTTTTGCTTCCGCAAATGCCGTGCCTGGAGATGGAAAGCGAACCTACTCAGTGTTTTTAAAACTGTCAATCGATAATAAAGTCTTTCAATGACTTCTCTTGCATAGATTTTTTGACAATTGCAATTGAACATTATACAATTCAGCAAGACCTTGATTTATTTCTAACCCACTTAAATGTAAAGCGAAAAAGGCATGGCTACTGGTTGCCGTTTTCTTTGCTCGACGGTTTATACTTTTTTATGAAAAGACCCGAGTACCTCAAAGACGATTACGTTATTTTCCTTGACGAGTTAATGGCATCCGGCCAGATGACTTCTTTTAAGGTCAGTCAGATCCTTATGCACAGGTTTCCGCTTTTGAGTTATGAAGAGGTTAATAATATACTGGCTTACTGGATTTATACGTATAATGATCGTCATAGAGTAGAAGAGTAGGCTGATTAGCCCTAAGGTCTTGCTTCTTTTTTTTTGTCTCAGGTTGTGAGTCCCCCCGCGTAATCATCGCTTCCCCTCTTGTTCTTAACCCTAATCATTTTTTTACCTAAGCAGACAGGGAACTGCTTGTCTTTCTTCCTTACCCCGGGAGAGTGTTGGCGGTCTATGCCTTGTCTGTACTGAAAAAATCAATATGTCTCCTGAGCCCACGATAGTCAATACTTCAGAGCTTTTTACCGCACGTTACCAAAGGAGATTGCAGGAACAAAAGCTATAAGGTATACAGCCGGAAAGAAAGGTAAGTTGGACGATAAAAAAAATCGTATCCAAGAAAATAACAGTTCATAACTCAGCCGACAGGCTCGATAAAAAAAATCAGGGAACGGCAAGAAATGCGACTGCACATAACATGTATTATCTGTTTATTCGTAACCCTTTCTTTTGCCTGCACGCCGGTCTCTTCGAGCTTTACACGGTCTGAGGAGCCGGAGATAGAGATACTCCAAGATACGAAAAAAGTAGAACAGAAAAGTGAGAATATATATGAAACCGTCGTTATAGGCGGTAAAGTGTATAAGGTCCCCGATCAGTGGCAGGGACGCAAAATTATAGCCCCCTCTTTGTCCTTTCCCGCGTTAACCAGGATACCTGAAAGCCTATCCTACAAACAAAGTAAACTGTTTATGCTGGATGCTGCCAATCAGGCATTGCAGGAGATGGCTGAAGGAGCGGATGAGGATCAGGTGCAACTGCTTGTTCATTCTGCGTATCGGTCACTTTGGTATCAACGGAAAATTTTCATGCGACGGTTTGAGAAAGGAAAAAGTTTCGAAGAGGTTGTTCGCTTTGTTGCGCCTCCCGGATATTCAGAACACGCGCTCGGAACAGTTGTTGATTTCTATCCCAGCGATTGGCGGTTTGCAAGTACGCCGGCCTATGCGTGGCTGAAAAAAAATGCGGAGCGGTACCATTTTTTTGAAAGCTACCCGGAACATGGTGAGCCAGGATCGGCATGGGAGGCCTGGCATTGGCGATGGATTCCACCAGGTAATTGATGTAATGCGCTCAAATCCATAAATGCTTGACTTCATAATTGAATTTTCATATAGACTGCAGAGCTGTAGATGATGTTATTGCAACTCCTAAGTATTCTAAAATACGGGCGTGTCGGCCAACAATCCAACAGAGGTACTCATGAGCAAATTTTCCAGACAGGCAGCTGAGAATTTATCCAAAGTACGTGAACGCAAGCCTCTTATTCATAACATTACCAATTTTGTGGTCATGAACTATACCGCAAATGTGCTGCTTGCCGCAGGTGCGTCTCCGGTGATGGCCCATGCCGAGCATGAAGTCGAGGATATGGTCGCTTTTGCCGGCTCTCTGGTGCTCAATATCGGCACACTCACGGATAAATGGGTGGCATCCATGATTAGGGCAGGGAAAAAAGCCACAGAATTAAAGACCCCCATCGTATTAGACCCTGTTGGAGCAGGAGCCACTCCTTTTAGGACAGCTACTGCCAAAGAAATACTCCAGGAAACCGCGGTTCATGTGGTACGGGGAAATGCCTCTGAAATTCTTGCCTTACGAAATACCCAGTCGGTTGTTACCAAAGGGGTGGACAGTCTACATTCGGTGGAAGAAGTTGCCGCCACCGCCGCCTTATTAGCGGAGGAGTTGAAGACAACACTGGCCGTTACCGGCCCTGTTGATTTGGTTACCGATGGAGATCGTGTTCTCCGTATATCCAACGGGCATTCGCTCATGCCGTTTGTTACTGGTACAGGGTGCTCAGCCACGGCACTGGTTGGTGCCTTTGCAGCGGTAGATCCAGATCCGGTTACCGCCGCAGCAACGGCTTTGGCCTTTTTCGGCTTAGCAGGCGAAAACGCCGGAAAAACGGCTGCTGGACCGGGATCGTTTATGACACTGCTGCTTGACGAGTTATACGCAATCACTCCCGAAGAATTGGAATCAGGGGCCCGGATTACTGAAGGATGATACCCGTCGTATGGATTATTCTCTTTACCTTGTAACTGATCGCTGCCTCTCCAAGGGGCGAAGCTCTGAAACCATTGTTCGTGCTGCAATTCGTGGTGGCGTCTCCTGTGTACAGCTTCGCGAAAAAACCTGTTCAACCCGCGATTTTCTTAAAGAAGCATATCTTCTAAAAACAGTATTAGAACCACACAAGATCCCTTTGATCATCAATGACCGTATTGATATTGCACTTGCTGTCAGAGCAGAAGGAGTGCATCTCGGCCAAAGTGACATGCCTCTTTGTGATGCTCGAAAGATTGTTGGTGACGATATGATCGTCGGCATCTCAGCAGAAAGTGTTGAAGATGCTGTTGTCGCTGAACAGCAGGGAGCGGATTACATTGGTATCAGTCCTGTATTTGCCACTGCGACCAAGGACGATATTGCTCCTCCGTTGGGATTGGAAGGGGTACGTCAGATCCGTGAAGCAGTTAGTCTACCGTTGGTAGGTATTGGTGGTATCAATGCCAATAACGGCCATCTGGTTTTTCAGGCCGGAGCCGATGGAATTGCAGTTGTATCTGCTATTGTATCTGCGGATTGCCCGGAGTCGGCAACAGCAGAGCTGAAAAAAACCATTCAACGAGGGTAAACCAGAGTCCGATTTATTTTCATTCTTCTTTTTTTTATATATTCTTCCTTATTATTATGAACGTAGAGACCGGAAAAAAATATCATCGTGTTTTAACCATCGCAGGTTCTGATAGTGGCGGCGGAGCGGGTATTCAAGCTGATTTGAAAACTATTGCCGCCAACGGCTGTTATGGGATGAGTGTCATTACTGCACTTACCGCACAAAATACTGTGGGCGTAAGCGGCATTCATCCGGTTCCAGTTGCCTTTGTTGAGCAGCAACTGGAGGCGGTTCTCTCGGATATTGGTACAGATGCTGTAAAAATCGGTATGCTTTTTTCTCCCGATTTAATCCATATGATTGCCGAAGTGCTGTATACATTTCAAGTTGATAATATCGTACTGGATCCAGTCATGGTCGCCACCAGCGGAGATAAATTACTCCGGGATGACGCTATTGAAGCCCTGAAAACAGCGTTGATACCCAAGGCGGATATCATTACTCCCAACCTTCCTGAGGCCTCGGTGCTGCTGGGCCGTGAGCTCAACAGCTTGGAGATGCTTAACCAGGCGGCAAGGGACCTCTGCCAACTTGGCTGTAAAAATGTTTTGATTAAAGGTGGTCACCTGGAAGGTCAGGAGAGTGACGACTGTCTTTATTTAAGTGAGACAGATGAAATGATTTTTTTACCTGCCAAACGAATTGTCACAAACAATACGCATGGTACAGGTTGTACCTTATCCTCTGCTATTGCCGCAAATATTGCCAGGGGGTATGGCGTGGCCGAGGCCGTACAAAAAGCAAAAGAATATATCCACGGCGCTATTGCTGCCGGTGCAGATTATGTGATTGGACGAGGACACGGACCGGTCGATCACTTCTACAAGTACCATTGAAATCGCTCTTCATCACCAACACTCTGTAATGTCACTGGAGAACGGGAAAGCACCGTCTATTATTTTTAAGGATGTTTCTCTTTCCCTAGGCGGTGAGAAAGTATTTGAGCGTCTTTCCATGACCATCGAGGGCGGCAAGTGCACTTGTCTCTTGGGGCCGAGCGGATGTGGAAAATCGACATTACTTCGTCTGCTGTCCGGTGCTCCGTCTTTTGCTTACGAGGGGACTATCAATATTTGCTCTGAGGGTGGAGAAGCAGAGAAAAAGACCGCCTGGATGAGCCAGAATGACTTACTGCTTCCCTGGTTTTCCCTGCAGGATAATATTATTTTGGGAGCAAAGCTGCGTCATCAGGTTTCCCCTGCTGTTATGGCGAGAGCTTCTGCGTTGATTGCTGCCGCAGGGCTTTCCGGATATGAGCAGACCCTGCCTGCAGCACTTTCCGGCGGTATGAGGCAAAGGGGAGCTTTGCTGCGGACCTTGATGGAAGAACGTCAAATACTGCTCATGGATGAACCTTTTTCAGCCTTGGATGCGCTGACCAGGATGAAACTGCAAAATCTTTCAGCGGAGCTCACTCGTGGGGCTACTGTTGTTCTGGTCACCCATGATCCCATGGAAGCTCTGCGGATGGGCAATACCATTATGGTTCTTTCCGGGAAACCGGCTCAGGTTCAATGTAGGGTAGCTTTGGCCGACGATCCACCGCGAGAAGCCAATGATCCGGAAGTGCAAAAACATTTCAGTATTTTGTTGAATGAACTCTTGGATGAATCTTCCCAATGAAAGGGGTACGGCTGGTTGTCCTCGCTGTCGGTCTTGTCTGCTTATGGCAGGTTGTTGTCACCCTTACCGGTGCTCCTCATTATATTCTGCCGGATCCTGTACGCGTATTTCAGGCACTACTTAGCCACTTTCCCGTTTTGCTGCAGCACCTGCAGATAACCGGTGCTGAAATCATGCTCGGCTTCCTGCTGGGTGTTTTTTTGGGAACCGGCACTGCCCTGACTATGTTTTTGTCGCCTTTACTTAAACGGTGGGTGTTGCCTCTGCTGGTTATCAGTCAAGCCATTCCAGTGTTTGCTCTGGCACCCATTCTTGTCCTCTGGTTCGGCTATGGCATGGCGTCAAAAGTAGCCATGGCTGTACTGATTATTTATTTTCCGGTAACGGCTTCTTTTTATTATGGGATGCAGCGGACAGATCCTGATTTGTTTGAACTGGCACGGGTTATGGAAGCTCGGCCATTGGCAATTATGCGCTATATAGTTATTCCTTCCGCCTTACCTGCATTTGCCTCGGGTATCCGGGTGGCTACGGCTGTGGCCCCGATTGGTGCCGTTGTAGGGGAATGGGTTGGTTCTAGCGAGGGGCTGGGATTTTACATGCTGCATGCCAATGCGAGAATGCAAATCGATGTCATGTTTGCTGCCCTGACTGTACTCTCCATAATGGCGTTGTTTTTTTATTTTTCGATTGATTACTTACTGGATAAACTTATTTTTTGGGAATCAAAACAAGGGATTATGTAATGAACAAAAAAACTATTACCACTGCTCTGCTGCTGTTAGCGCTTGTGCTGGGTACCTCTGGTTCAGCCATGGCCAAAGAAAAGATTACCCTGTTGCTGGATTGGTTTATCAATCCGGACCATGCTCCCATCTTTGTGGCGCTTGAAAAGGGATATTTTGCAGACAAAGGCCTGGAGGTGGAGATCATTGCGCCATCCAACCCTAACGACCCACCCAAATTTGTCGCGGCCGGCAAAGCAGATATAGCCGTATCTTATCAGCATCAGCATCAAATGCAGGTCGACCAGGGGCTGCCTTTAGTCCGAATTGCTACAATGGTCGCGACACCACTCAACTCGCTGGTTGTTTTGGCAGATGGGCCCATCAAGTCTGTTGCTGATTTAAAAGGAAAAGCCGTCGGCTATTCAGTAGGTGGTTTTGAAACCGTACTGCTCAAGGTCATGCTTGAAAAAGAAGGGCTTACTCTAGATGACGTGAAACTGGTTAATGTCAATTTTTCGTTGTCGCCGTCACTCTTTTCCGGGCAGGTTGATGCCGTGATCGGTGCATTTAGAAATTTTGAGCTCAACCAGATGGACATAGAAAAACGACCTGGCCGTGCCTTCTATGTAGAAGAGTTTGGTATCCCCGCCTATGATGAATTGATTTTGGTTGCGCATAAAGAAAATATCAGCCGGAAAAAATTACGCTTGTTTGTCGATGCCCTGGAACAAGGGGTCCAATACTTGGTTAATCATCCTCAAGAGAGTTGGCAGCTTTTTGTCAAGGGAGACAGAAAAAATCTCGACGACGAGTTAAACCGGCTGGCCTGGAAAGATACCCTGCCACGTTTTGCGCTCCGTCCCGGAGCATTGGACCACAAACGTTACAACCGCTTTGCGGCTTTTTTGAAGCAGCAGGGAACTGTAACCAATGTTCCAGCTATGGAGAATTGGGCAGTGGAACTTAAGTAAGGTGGTATACAACGGGATATAAAGTTTCTTCATCTGCGTGAGCATATATCATAATAGAAAGGGGCGTTCTGTATGATCAGAACGCCCCTTTTGTATGGATTTAAACAATGCTGTTATTTGTGAGGGTCAAATTGATTTTTAAAGGTCTTATTACAGTGGTTTTCCATCTGTAAGACGCATTTACGTATGGCTTTGTTCTGTTCCTGCCATGTTTGGTAGTCAGGAGTACTGAGCAGGAGTTGATAGAAGTTGAGTACATTTTCAAGCCCAACCCACTTATCCAGCTGTTCCGCTGGAAACTGTTCATCCACCTGATCAGGATGAGCTTCCTGCTGATAAAAGGCAAGTGAACCAAAATAGAGGGCCAATTCACCCACCAGCGTCCAATAGAGATCGCGTATAGCCGGTACAGCATCACAGGCTGCAATTTCCTGCAAGCAACGATGTACTCCATGATCACCAATAGAAATACCTTCAAATTGATAGCGGCCATCAGTTGGTGGATCATCTCCGTTTACCTCATGCCACATCATGAGAGTATAGGTACGGGTACTTATTTTTTTGGCTTGAAATTTAGACCAGAGTAGAAACTCATGATAATAGCGTGCGAGCATCTTTTCCTGGTTAAAGGTGTAGAGATGTCCGTTATCTTAAAAAACTGTATGAAGTTGGATAGGTGGACCAATTCATTAGTGATGCAATGAATATAGGAAATTCCCTTGATACGGTCCTGGTTGACAAACAGCTTATGGGTACTGGTTCTGTTGTTGGGAAAGACGACTGTTGCGTATGGGTTTTCTGTACCAATCGTTCTTTCCGGGTCGAGAAACTCCTCACAGTCTTGCAGGTAGTGGTCGGTTTTTGTCACCGGTAAATCAGAAGGGATCAGCGATGGGTTGATTTCGCTTTTAGAGGTAAATCCCAGCCCCTTTTCTATGTTTTTACTTTCTTGTTCAGAAAAATTAATAAATTCCATTAGGTTCCTCGTTCACAAACAATAAAAGAGCTTATTTTCAGGGCACAGGAGGAGAAAATGCTCACTCTGCCAGGTAAAATCAGCCTTTTTTGGGCTCAGTTCCGGGCAGTTTCCTGTTCTAAAAGTTCTCCAAGCAGAGAGGCGGTTTCTCCGACCAGCTTAATACATTCTTTTCTGCGACTCTCCGGATTTTTGTAAAAATCTCTTGCCTGATTTCTATCGTTCCAGTTGATCCTGGCAATATGCTTACATTCGACGCCCCCATACTCCAGGGTGAGTTCTGTAAACCTAGCCATAAACTGATGGCTGAGTTTCCACATGCGGGGATTTTCCTTTTCCTCAAGACTACCCCGACTATACAAGCTGGAAATAACCGCCACCCCAGCAAGCATTGCCCCGCAAACATTACCTGAACCGGCAATACCGCCACCAAATGCACCGAATGCCTTGATCACGTTAGGATCTGCTATCCCAAGTTTTTCCTGACCCACGGCCAGAACTGCCTGACTTCAATGCATTCTTTGCCGGTAAAGCTCACTTGCCTTTTCTCTCATTTCCTCTGGCCGCATATTTTCTCCATGTTAAAAAAATAAATAGAAAATCTGGAATCCTACTGTATTTTAGGGAAAAAAGCATGAAACTATTAAGAAACACCGCACCAGGTCACCGGTTGTAGTGCTATGTACACACAAAAACATAAGGCATATCCCGGCTAAGAAGCTCAAGCGAAGATGCCGAAACGTAAAAGACATCCCAACGATTTTTGTTGAAATCATAAAAAAAAAAGATGTTATTGTTGCTGAAAAGGGAAACTGTTACTTATGAACCATTTCACATAAGCCTGAGACCTTAGCAGCAACAAAGAAAGGATAAGATTAATCAGTATGCAGGAAGAAGCAGTAATAGTTTTTGATTTTGAAACAACCGGATCGTCTCCCAAGATGGGTGACCGTCCGATAGAAGTTGGTGCTGTAAGGATTGAAAATCGCATGATCGTCGATACGTTTCAAAGTTTGATGAACCCGGGATTTACGATCACTTCATTTATTGAATCCATAACCGGGATAGGCAATGATATGCTCCTTAATGCCCCTCCCTGTGAAGAGGTAATGGAACAGTTTGCCGCTTTTATAGGAACCACGCCCCTTGTCGCCCACAATGCCTCCTTTGACCGGCAGTTTTTAGACAGTGAATTGGAACAATTGAACCTGTATCCGGAGAATGCCATGGCATGTTCTATGCTCATTAGTCGACGGATATTTCCCAATGCACCAAACCATAAACTGCGCACCCTGATTGAATATTGTGGACTTGCCAATAACGACGTTTTTCATCGTGCGTTAGAAGACGCTGAAAAAACAGGGCATCTTTGGATCACCATGTGTGATACAATTTATGAGACTTATGGATTGGAAAAAATATCTTTTCCCTTAATGCAGCAATTGGAAAAAATAAAAAAAGTGAAGGTGGAAGCCTTTTTTGAACGTAAGGTGGTAGAACAGAAGAACAGTATGTTACATCTGTGGAGTTAAAGTTGTTTGTGAGCTTTTTAAGTAAAGAGTATGGATCAGAAAACAATTCGTCAACAGATACGGGAGTTGCTTAGTTTCTCACCGATGAGCGCTCGTGAGATTTCCCAGGAAGTCCATGTTAGTGAAAAAGAGGTCTATGAGCACCTCATACATATCAACCGTTCACTTGCTGCAACGCATAAAAAACTGGATATAGAGCCTGCTGCCTGCCTCCATTGCGGGTATGTCTTTCGGGACAGGAGGCGTTACTCACCTCCAAGTCATTGTCCAAAATGTAAACAGACCCATATCAAGCGCCCTCTCTATCTTATTCGGTAGTAACTGTTCGGCAGCAACCCACGGAGTCTGCGCTTACCTCTCTCCACGACCTGCCCGTACAGCATACCGATGTATCGAAGTCGGGGCAACCTGCTCAATCGGTCAGCTTGTGAACATTTAGAGCGCTGCTGAACAGTTACAGTTCTTGGTAGATTAACCGTTTTTATAGTTTCGCTGAAGCTACATTCGATAATCCAATTTATCTCTGACCAGGTCAGTAATTCAATAATAGCCCACGCCCATGATGGTTCTTAATGCTCTTTTCCCAGTCATCGCGATAATCTGTGCAGGTATCGCACTCCAAAAAACACATTTTTTGGGTGCTGCATTTTTTCGGAGCAGTGATCGACTGGTCTATTTTGTTTTATTTCCAGTGTTATTATTTTGGAAAATTGGGGCGGCTCCCCTTGATCCAACTCAGGATACGCACTATTTGGCGGCGATTGGCTGCGCAGTGCTGGCAGTTTTTATCGTCAGCCTTTTTTTTGTACGTATGGCCGGAGTAGAGGCGTTTAAGGTCGGGTCATTTAGCCAAAGTTGTTATCGTTTCAACACATATATCGGCATGGCTGTGGTTATCAATCTTTTTGACGAAAAAGGCGTACAGCTTTTCGGTATTCTTGTTGGCCTGGTTATTCCCTTCATTAATGTTCTTTCTGTTAGCGTCCTGATCTGGTTTTCGGGCAAAGAACAAAATGTAATGGACAAGCTGCTGGGGACTATTAAAAGTCTCCTGGTCAATCCTCTGATCATTGGCTGTCTCTGCGGCCTTGCTTACGCACGCCTGGTTGGAGGATTTCCTTCGTACATAAGCAATACGCTGCAGCTGCTAGCTTCCACCACCTTGCCGCTGGCACTGTTATCCATTGGGGGATCTTTAACCTTTCGTGGGCTTCAGGGAAATTTTTGGTTAGCCATGGCAGGTGCCTGTTTTAAATTGGTCCTTCTGCCCCTTTTCGGATTATTTTTTCTGGCAATTTTTGGAGTTAGCGGTCTACCCTGGCAGGTCAGTCTGCTGTATCTCTCTTTGCCCACCTCAACTGCTATTTATGTCCTTTCCTCACAGTTGCACTCAGACACGGATCTTGCCTCTGCAGCTATTGTTGTCTCCACCTGCTGTGCCTTTGTGACCATGTCCATCGCCATTTATTGGATCACCATATAACCGAGCAGCAGTAAATTTTTACCACTGCAATGGAAATTGGTCAGGAACTACAGGAAAGCATAGAGCAACCAGGCCTGTTTCTAGCCCATTCCGGTCTTTTCTTGGCATATTGTTCTTTATCCGGCCGGTCTTTGTAGGGGTGCCGCATGACATCGAGCAATTCGGTAACAAGGGAACCGTCTCCTTGCTCGGCGGCATCAATGGCTAACTGGGCTAGGTAATTTCTAAGGACATATTTCGGATTAACCCTGTTCATCCGTTCGTGTCTTTCACTCGAAGGCATTCCTTCATTTTGGAGACGTTTTGCATACATCTGCAACCATTTCTGTAATCGTTGCCAATAGTCATCATTAATTTGGGTTGGATTATAATAAGCATTGTAAAAGGGCAGCGCGGTTGGTTCAAATGCTTTACCGGTAGCCATTTTTTGTCGATCAAAAGCTGCAAGATCGCGGAAAAAGATGGTCATATCCGTTTCTGTCAGCTGTAAAAGGGTATACAACTCGTCAAACAACGGTTGATCGGTATGTTCAGCAACTTCTCTGATGCCAAGTTTAGCGCCAGTCATGGCTAAGTATTGTTTCTTAAAATTAATACTATAGCGTTGTAGCGCCTTTTCGAACGGTGCTGCATCGTTTACCAATGGGTACAGGGCGTTGGCTAATTGGGATAGATTCCATTGCGCAATTTTAGGCTGATTGCCAAAGCAATAACGGCGTCCCATCCTATCGGTCGTGTTTGGAGTCCAATCTGGGTCATATCCTTCCAGCCATCCATATGGCCCATAGTCAATGGTCTGGCCGAGAATTGACATATTATCGGTGTTCATTACACCATGGACAAAGCCGACTCGCATCCAATGAATGACCATGTCTAGGGTAGAGGTACAAACTTCTTCAAAAAGCCTGATATATGTATCTGTTGCCGGTTCCCCAAGGTGGGGAAAGGAAGTCTTGATTGTATAATCAACAAGCCTTTTCAAGGCCTCGAGTTCTCCTCTTGCCGAGTGAATTTCAAAGTTGCCGAAACGGATAAAAGAAGGGGCTACTCGACAAACAATGGCTCCTGGTTCTTCTTGTGGATGTCCGTCATAAAACATATCCCGTTCAACAGGGTCCCCTGTGACAATAAGGCTCAATGCTCTGGTGGTGGGCACGCCCAAGTGAAACATGGACTCACTGCATACATATTCTCTCAACGATGAGCGAAGCACGGCTAATCCGTCAGCATTTCGCGAGTAAGGCGTTGCCCCTGCTCCTTTTAATTGAAGTACCCAACGTTCATTTCTTTTATTGATGATTTCCCCAAGGTTGATTGCCCTGCCGTCACCTAGCTGACCGGCCCATTTGCCAAATTGATGCCCGCCGTAACACATGGCATAAGGATCCATGCCTTGCAGAAGTGCATTGCCGGAAAATACATCGTTGAACCGAGATGATGTACAAGTATTAACAGAAAGATCCAGCAGTTCAGCAGTTTCCTCGGAAAAAGAGAGCAGGGTAGGGGCTGAAACCTTTGCAGGCCGGACCCTCGAATAATGTGCATTGGTAACCTGCCTCCGGTAATTAGCCGTTTCCGGATCGCCTGGTAACTCTCGGGTAAAACTGTTGTCAAAGACAAGGTGTTCAAATTTGTCTTTCTGGTCTATGTTTGTCATCTTAGAGCTGTAAGTAAAGATTGACTCCGCTTGCTCATTGTGGATGAGTACGTAATTGAGGTATCACACGTAACAGGCTTGACCGTTTAACCATTCAAACGGATTGTAGATGTCGTATATGGGTTCAATAACCGCACTATGCTTTGACTATCGCGATTGCTTCAATTTCCACCAGAACGTCTTTGGGCAAGCGGGAAACTTCGACGCAGGACCGTGCTGGAGGTTGATCGGAAAAATAGGTCGCATACACTTCGTTAAAATCAACAAAGTTATTCATGTCACTGAGAAAACAGGTTGTTTTTACTACGGACCCCATGTCGACATTCGCGGCAGCAAGAACGTGAACAAGATTATCAAGCACCTGTTTACTCTGCTCAGTGATACCGCCGCTGATGACTTCCATGGTTTCCGGATTCAGCGCTATCTGGCCCGAGGTATAGAGTACGTTGCCGATTTTTACCGCCTGGGAATATGGACCTATTGCTGCTGGAGCCTTTGGGGTGGAAATAATGGTTTTCTGCATTTTTTTATTTACTGTAGTTGGTAGGGGGAATTTGCCGGTGCTAACCGACGGAATAGTTACGACTTGTTTGTATAATATTCATTAATCAGAAAAAGGTACACCTGCGACATGCCACAGAGACTTTTTTCGATCAATCCGTTGCAAGCAGTTGACACCTATTAGACATCTCTTTAGGGTACAAACAGGTACTTTTTAACATGCTGAATATAAATACATAAAGTGAACCTATGATTTCGCCATTAGACCAATCGGATGCGCTGCTCCTCGTCGATGTTCAAAATGATTTTTTAGAGGGCGGCAGCCTTGCCGTTCCAGATGCTGATGCTATCCTGCCGGTGCTTAACAGGTACCTTGCTCTTTTTGCGGACCGATCCCTACAGATCGTTGCCAGTAGAGATTGGCACCCGGCCGAACATTGCTCTTTTGTGGAAAATGGTGGGCAATGGCCACCTCATTGTGTCGCTGATACTCCTGGTGCCGCCTTTTCCCAATCTCTGATCCTTCCCGCCTCTTGTTATGTTGTTTCCAAAGCCACCACCGCAGAGCATGAAGCCTATTCAGGATTTGATGGCACAGAATTAACCTCCTACCTCCAACAACACAGAGTCAAACGACTTTTCATAGGCGGGCTGGCAACCGATTACTGCGTATTACAAACTGTTTTGGATGCGCTTAAAAATGGGTTTGCGGTTGTCTTGCTGGTGGATGCGATAAGAGCAGTTGATGTGCAGAGCGGCGATGGTGCGCGAGCAATTGCCAAAATGATAGAGAACGGTGCGCAAACCGCAAAACTTACCGATATTAAACCATAATGAAAACCTCCCCCTTATTTACGGACCTGTACGAGTTTACAATGATGCAGGGCTATTTTGACCAGCAGATGGACCAGGTCGCTGTTTTTGAATTTTTTGTCCGCAAGTTACCGGAGCAAAGAAATTTTCTCGTCGCTGCCGGGCTACAGCAAGTGGTTGAGTATCTGGAAAATCTTTCATTTTCAGATGCAGACATCAACTATTTACGTTCAACTGGTTTTTTCCACGAACAATTTTTGACCCACCTCAAAGATGTCACCTTTGAGGGCAATGTGCATGGTGTGCCTGAAGGGACCGTTGTTTTTGCGGGCGAGCCATTAGTACGCATAACAGCTCCTCTTCCAGTGGCGCAGTTGGTGGAAACACGAATAATCAATATTTTGATGTTTCAGACCATGATAGCTTCCAAGGCGGTTAGAATGCGGCTGACAGCTCCAGAGGAGGTGCTTATCGATTTTGGACTCCGGAGAGCGCATGGGGAAGAGGCCGGGCTATTGGCAGCCAGAGCAGGTTATCTTGCAGGGCTTGATGGGACAGCTACCGTGCAGGCCGGATTGTTGTTCGATCTTCCGATATTCGGTACCATGGCACATTCTTTTGTTCAAGCTCATGAATCTGAAATGGAAGCTTTTCGTAATTTTGCAAAAAGCCAACCGGATAATGTTGTTTTGCTCATCGACACCTATGACACTGAAAAAGGCGCTGAAAAAGTCGTTGCCTTGGCCCCGGAGCTATCCGCTCAAAATATTTCCATAAAAGGGGTTAGAATTGATAGTGGTGACCTTGTTGAATCCGCTCGGAAAGTACGTGCAATATTAGACCGAGGAGGTTTGAAAAACACCAAAATTTTCTTGAGTAGCAGTCTTGATGAGTATGTCCTTGCTGCTATCAAGACTGCTGATGCACCTGTTGACGGCTATGGCATTGGTACACGAATGATAACTTCATCAGATTACCCGTATCTCGATTGCTCCTATAAATTAGTTGAATATGCCGGCAAAGGGCGAAGAAAACGGTCTTCTGGAAAAGAAACCTGGCCTGGTCCCAAACAGGTGTATCGTCAATATGATGACAACGGATTTTTGCACAAGGATATTTTGACTGTTGACGGCGACGCACTTCCAGGAAAACCATTGATTCAGACAATAATGGAAAATGGCAAGCTCATTCAACCACTTCCATCGTTACGAGCGTCAAGGGATCATGCCCAGGCCGAACTCACCAGCTTGCCTGAGCCGTTTCGGCGGGTTGATACCACCACAACATATACTCTTGAAATATCCTCGGCATTGCGCCTTCTCACCGAGCAAGTAGATGCTACTCGTGACAACATTGCTTAATTGTTTTTCTGAAAGAGGTAATGAATAGAAAACACTATGAGAAAGAACTTGGCGAGAGCAACACTGCATGCATACAATAAAAACGCAGACAACTATCTCAAAAAATTTGGTGATTTTGAACCATACAGAGAAAAAATCGAGTTGTTTAGCCAAAAATATATTCCCAAGCATGCCAAGGTTCTTGATTTAGGGTGCGGACCAGGGGTTAACGCCAGGTTGATCCGAGAGAGGGTCCCAACTTGCTCCGTCACCGGGGTCGATGTATCCCAAAAGATGATAGCCCTGGCGAGACAGCTGGCTCCTGAAGGGGATTTTATTGTTGAGGATATCCGGCAGTTCATGCCTGATCGTTTATTTGATGTTGTCATAGCCTCTTTTTGTATAGTTCATTTGACAGACCAGGAGACAGCTGCGCTGCTCTCAACCCTTTCCAAGGGAATGGCTGAGAATGGCTACCTTTATCTCAGTTTCATGGAAGGCGATGGAGAGGGCCTGGAAAGGACCAGTTTCTCAACAGAACATATATATTTCAATTATTATCAAACCAACCGGATTCACCGCCTGCTCGCTCAAAATTTATTTGAGGTGCAGGAGGTGCTCACCGAAGATTATGTTGAACAGGATGGCTCCATTACCCAGGATACTTTTATGTTTGCCGTTAAAGTGAATAATTGATGGGGCGTACATCAACTGCTGATTACCGCACATTCATCACGGAGGGTATAGATGAAAAAAGATATTCGGATAGCGCTGTTAATTGATTGCGATAATGTTAGTCATAGTTCAGTGGAAGGGGTCCTGGAAGAGTTGGCAAAATATGGAACAGTGAATGTGCGCCATGCGCATGGAGACTGGAAGAGCAACAGATTATCCGGATGGGTGGAAAAGCTTCATCCCCATGCCATTCGACCAGTGCAGCAGTTTGCTTATACAACAGGCAAGAATGCAACTGATGCGGCCATGATTATCGATGCCATGGACCTGTTGTACAGTAATAATATTGATGTGTTTGCTTTGATGACAAGTGACAGCGATTTTACACCGCTGGTTTTACGCATCCTTGAAAGTGGTATGGCAGTTTACGGTTTTGGGGAAAAGAAGACACCATTGCCATTTGTTCATGCCTGTTCTCAGTTTATTTATACGGAAAATCTGGAAAGTACCCCAGAGGAAAAGACCGAAACGACCAAGGGTATAGAAAAAAAATCCCGTAACGAACTCAGAGGTGACACTGCTTTGGTTAAGCTACTGAGAACGTCTCTTGAAAAGGTTTCTGAAGAAGACGGATGGTCGGATCTCAGTAAGGTGGGAAAATATATTTCCAATAACAGTTCTTTTTCGCCGATAAACTACGGCTACAAGAAGCTGAGTGAGCTTATCAGGGCCAGTGAATTGTTTGAGGTTGAAATGCGAAACAATAACACTTCCATCTTTGTTAAAGACGCAAGGCAGTAGAAAAAGTTTATGAAAACAATAGGTTTGCTCGGCGGAATGAGCTGGGAAAGTACTGTTGGCTATTATCGCGCCATAAACATGGGCGTTAAATCAGCGCTTGGCGGATTACATTCTGCAAAAATCGTCATGTATAGTGTTGATTTTGACCCCATAGAAAAATTGCAACATCAGAATAACTGGTCGGCAACGGCAAGCATTCTTGCTGATGCTGCCAGCAAGATTGAAGCAGGAGGTGCGGACTTTTTGCTTATCTGTACCAACACAATGCATAAAGTTGCCCAGCAGGTAGAAGAGGCAATCAATATTCCACTGCTTCATATAGCAGATGCTACAGCAGAGGCTCTCCTTAATGATGGTGTTTCTACTGTTGGCCTTTTGGGTACCGGATTTACCATGGAAGAGGACTTTTATAAGGGGCGGTTACATACTAAATATGGGGTAAATGTAGTGATTCCCAATCCTGCAGACAGAGCCATCGTTCATGATGTAATTTATCGGGAGTTATGCCAGGGAAAAATTACGGGCCAATCAAAAAAAGAATATCTCCGCATCATAGAGAGTTTAGCAAAAAAAGGTGCACAGGCAGTCATTCTCGGTTGCACTGAAATAGGGATGCTGGTCAAACAGGAAGATACCGCTACAGCGTTGTATGATACAACCATTCTTCATGCAAGCAAAGCCGTTAAGTATGCGCTTTCCAGCCGGCGTTGATATTTGGTCGCCTCCATATTCAGTATCTGCGGTGGTAAAATTTGGGTTGCGCTTTGAATGTGAGCGAATTTTTTATTCTTCCAAGACACCCTAGCGCAATCAACGGTCAAGGGAGATGTTAAACAACAAACTACAAAGCCTGCTTTCCGTCCATATCGCTGTCGCGTTATTTGGGGTAGCAGGTATTTTTGCAAAGCTCCTTGCCATTGAACCGGCACTGATCGTTTTTGGCCGTACTTTTTTTGCGTGTCTTGCCCTGCTCGTTGCCCTCCCTTTGATGAAAGTAGATGTGCGACTGAAAGAGGGCAAGGATGCTCTTGGATTCCTTCTCATGGGAACCATTCTTGCTTTGCATTGGGTGGCTTTTTTCCATTCCATCCAGGTATCAACGGTGGCAATCGGACTCCTAACTTTTTCAACTTTTCCGATTTTCGTCACTTTCCTTGAGCCGTTTTTTTTTAATGAGCGACTGCAAATGATAGATATCTTTGTTTGCCTAGTCGTCTTCCTTGGCCTTATTTTGGTCATCCCTGATCTGAATTTTGAAAATAATCTTACGTTAGGTGCCTTTTGGGGTGTATTTTCCGGGCTTACTTTCGCTGTTTTATCTGTCCTTAATCGTACATTTGTATCAAACTATCCGGCGATGACCATCGCCTTTTATCAGAACATGATTGCCAGCCTGGTTTTACTTCCTGTTGTTGGTGGGACTTTTCTTACAACAACGGTGCATGAGATGAAGTTATTGATTCTTTTGGGTGTTGTTTTTACAGCACTGGCTCATTCCTTTTTTATCAGGGGGCTGTTGTACGTAAAAGCGCAACTGGCAAGTGTTATAGCCTCCCTTGAACCTGTATATGGAATAGTGCTGGCGATGGTACTGTTAAAAGAAATTCCTACCGTACGTGAAGGTATAGGCGGCTGTATCATCGTTGGTGCAATCGTTTTGGCGACCAGGTTTGGAAGGAAAAAAGGTGGACAGGAAATAGGCGTTTGATTTATCACTTTTACAAACCACGCTTCTCAGTAACCACAAGAGCTCCAGGACGTTCCACCTTGTAAAACGAACATACATCCTTATCTTTTATACTAAGGAAAAAACAGGATATGCATTCAGTTTTGTTTTCATAGAGACTGGTAATCTGTTGTGATAGTGTTTCTTTCCTGTTTACCTTGCGCAACCATGCCGGTATATACAACTCGGCATTCATCATACACTGTGAAGTTAACAATTTTCATTTGTTGTAAAACATAAACAGTGTGTCTTGGGTTACTCGCTAGTACTGCCTCTATGAATTACTCATTTCACATATTGGAGGCCTGCCATGGGTTCTGTACGTTATATGGGAAAAGACATAGCACTTGATAGTGAAGGATTTCTTCTAGCAGGGGAAGACTGGAACGAAGATATAGCGAAAAAAATAGCAGCTAGAGAAGGGCTGGACAATTTAAACAAAGAGCAGTTGGAAATAATTACCTTTATGAGAGAATATTTTTTCAAATACAAGGTTTTTCCAATTCTGAACAATGTGTGCAAGATTGTCCACCAACCTAAACAATGTGTTAACGAACAATTCTTAAATCCTGAAATTGCTTGGAAAATAGCAGGACTCCCTAAACAGGAAGGGTTTCATTTTATTAGTATGGACGGGAAAACCTATAAAATGGAATCATGTTGCTGACTTGTTAGTCCTACGATACAGAGAGGTGACCTTATGTATTCAAGCAAAGAGTTACGCCAAAAAATTAGAGCAATGTATCCTCAAATTGATCAGACAGGTGCTGAATTTAATGTTCGCTATGATGAGAAGAATAGAGCATGGTTGCTCCATCTGAAAAAGGATAACCATGAGTTGAATCATTATTTGGAATTAAATGATGCGGAAAAATGTCTTGATGGTACCCAGTGTGTCTCACTGGGGCTGGATATAGCCCAGATGTTTAATCATATAGAGGAAAAACAATTCTAGCCAAGATTTCCCATGCTAAAAACATTGTGTCAATTTGTTCAATTGTAAACATTTTCAGCATGTAGTGTGAAAGTACATGGAGTTGCAAATTTGCACAATGTTTACTAAAGGTCAGTCCATCCGGCATCATTTTTTTCAGTATTTTGGTAATGACTATAGGGTACTGTCGGAGTCTGCGCTTACCCGGAGTCTGCGCTTACCCGGAGTCTGCGCTTACCTATTCATCGGCAAAAAAATTGAATCTGACACCGCCAGAGCTGGTGAGAAAACAGGGCAGAGGTATTGTAAATATTCTAACCTGTAAATTGTATTGAGTTGACTCTTTCCTTGAAAAGCCGGGAAACTTCGTATATGTCTGAACTTATTATTAGAATAATCTTATGACATTGCGGATAACGAAAAGTGCAGAACCCAACACCGGCTAGTGAAAGTATCTTCTTGTTCCGTGTTGAGTTCTGTAACTTTTTTTGTATGCTTTTTAATTTTTAGTATCTGCCACGATGGTACGCGGTTGATTCTAAAAAGAAAAGGAACAGCGTGAGAAAGGCTCAGCATACGTTTTATGGTTTTGGCACAATAAGCAGAAACTTGGCAATGCTCGTTCTTGTCGCTCTCTTGCCGGCAATGATGATCCTTATCTTTACCGGAATTGAGCAGCGGAATCGTTCCATAGAAGCAGCCAAGCAGGAAATTTCCTTGCTGAGCCAGGCAATGGCGGAATTGCATATGAAAACCTCGCGTTCCGCTAAACAGATGTTGGTCACCCTGTCTCAAATACCGGCGGTTCAAACATTGGACATAGATGTTTGTACTGTGGTTTTTCAAAATGTCCTTTCCCTTCATCCGGATTTTTTAAATATTACACTAACCGATCTTAATGGTGAAGTGCTTGCGGCCAGTAAGCCCATTCCTTCAGGCACTAATTTAAAGGATCGTAAGCACGTACGTGAGGCCCTGGAAAAGAGGGCTTTTGTAACCGGTGAATTTATCATAAGTAAGTTTTTTCCTGCACTTCCTGCCTTTCCCTTTGCATACCCGGTGTTTGATAAGAACAACCAGATGAAAGCCGTCTTAACCACTGCTCTTAAGTTGGGCTATTTCTCTCATCTTCACGATATTTCAAAATTGCCGCAAAATTCATTTGTTGCCGCAACCGATCACAAGGGGATCAGGTTGTTTTATTACCCTCAAAAAGAGAAGACCAACCCCATTGGTAAACCGATTAGCTCTTTATCTTGGGAGCATACTAAAAGCGGGGATAGCAGTGGTGTTTTTATGGGGCAAGGGGCTGATGGAGTACAACGGATTTTTGCTTTTCAACAGGTTCGCTTCAATCCTGATGCCAAACCCAGTATGTACGCCTGGGCAGCTATCCCTGAAGAAGCAGTGCTTGCGCCTGCAAATGCTGCCTTAGCAAGAAATCTTTTTCTGTTGTTTTTAACCTCTGTTTTGTCACTCATTGTTGCCTGGATTATTGGCCAACGTACTCTTTTAATTCCCATTAAAAATCTGGTTGCAATAACCAAAAAGTTTGCTACAGGGACCCTGGATTTGCACAATAAACCAGCGTTACGGCCTGACGAGTTAGGCACTTTGACTGCAGCCTTTTATGAAATGGCAAATATCCAGGAAAGGAACCAAAAAAAGCTCATTGAAAATGAAGCCAGGTTTCGCCTGTTACTTGATGGCTTGGAAACACTTGTCAACGTAGTGGATATGGATACCCATGAGATTCTTTTTATAAATGAATATGGGAAAAAACTTTTGGGTGACATAACAGGACAAGTATGTTGGCAAAGTCTGCAAAAAGGACAAGCTGGTCCTTGTACGTTCTGTACCAATAAATCGTTGCTGAATGAAGATGGTACGCCAGGCAAAGGTTATTCCTGGGAATATGAAAACAATCGGATTAACAGGTGTTTTTTTGTTCATGACAGAACCCTTTATTGGGTGGATGGACGTATCGTCCGGCTCCAGGTTGCCATAGATATTACCGAAAAAAAACGTGCGGAAACCCTGCTTGCAGAAGAAAAAGAACGCTTGGCAGTGACAATGCAGAGTATTGGTGACGGTGTTATCACCACTGATTTTGCCGGTAATATTGTGCTGCTTAATAAGGTGGCAGAAGATATTAGCGGTTGGATGACAGCAGAAGCAATCGGAATGCCACTGGAACAAGTGTTTCAGCTTGTAGACGCGCAAACACGTAAAAAATGTATGCCCTCTGTTGATCACATTATTAATGCCGGCCCGACAATTGGGATAGAAACGCAGCCCGTTTTAATTACAAAAAATGGAGCAGCAAAAAGTATTGAATATAGCGGTAGCCCGATTCGTGACAGTCAGGCGGAGGTTATAGGGGTGGTTCTTGTCTTTCGTGACGTTACAGAACTATTAAAGACAAAGAAAGAACTTCTCAAAATGAAAAAATTAGAATCTGTCGGTCTACTCGCCGGTGGAATTGCCCACGATTTCAACAATATCCTTACAGCCATTCTCGGTAATATTAATTTGGTTTCATTGGATAAATGTCTCAGTGATAGGGCAAAAGAGCTGCTTGCAGAAGCTGAAAAGGCATCACTCAGGGCCCAGGGACTGACCCAACAGTTATTGACTTTTGCTAAAGGTGGGGATCCTGTCAAAGAACTTTCTTCGCTCGAAAAAGTGATAAAAGATTCCGCGGAGTTTATTCTGCATGGGAGGGCCGTGGCCTGTCACTACAACTTTCCCTCTGACTTGTGGCTCACCGATATTGATACGGGACAAATAAGCCAAGTTGTACAGAATATCGTGCTCAATGCCATTGCTGCCATGCCAAAAGGCGGGCTTGTAACCATTTCAGGGAAAAATGTACCAGTTCTTGACCAAGGGATCTTCCCGGATGGCAGTGGTAAATATGTAGAAATATCTATCCGTGATACAGGGATAGGAATGGATGCAGAAGCCATTGAAAAAATATTTGATCCCTATTTCTCGACAAAAAAAGAAGGCAGTGGCCTTGGGCTTGCCATTGCCCAGTCTGTTATCACCAAGCATAAGGGATACATAGCGGTCGAATCCCAACCAGGTAAAGGCAGTGCCTTTACCTTTTACCTCCCAGCCTCTAACGTGGGCAAGTTGCCTGCTAAAGCAATACAATCGAAAATAGTTTCTTCAAGATCGTTGAAAATTCTTGTTATGGATGACGACTCCATGGTGCGCAGCCTGACCGAGAGCATGTTAAACCACCTTGGTCACGAGGTGATTCTTACCAAAGATGGGCAGGAAGCAATTGCGACGTTTCAAAAAGCGCTTGATAACCATAGCCTCTTTGATTTGATTATATTGGATTTGACGATTCCCGGCGGCATTGGTGGAAAGGAGACGGCACAGCATCTTCTTAAGATGGACCCTCAAGCAAAAGTTGTTGTCTCCAGTGGTTATTCAACAGACCCAGTCATGGCCCGCTTCCGGGAGTATGGATTTTGCGCTGCATTGGTAAAACCCTTTAAGCTTGAGTCTCTATCCGCTGTTATCAGCGAAATAACAGGCTGATAGTGTGTGGTCCATTCTCCTTCCTATCTATAAGAGAGTCTGGGGGGCAATTTGACAGCTTTTTTTTCCAAATATTTTCTGAACCTTTTTATCCAAAATTGGGAAAACGTTTCAAGAATAGAGTGGAAAAGACATAAATTCCGGCCCTGAATGATTGATATTTCTTCCAGGCCGCACTCCTTGCCGCAAAGATGACAGCGGACGACAAGTTTCAATGATTTTTGCTTTTTTCCTTTATACTCCAGTGGTGGAAACGGCGAGACCAAACCCGGCCAACAGTTCCAATGCTGCATGTTTTTGGGTGTTACGTTATTTGTCAGTAACAAGTTTTCCCTGCGGGAGCGTATTTTTCTCATTTTGTCAATCACCTGCATGCTCTAGTAAAAATAGGCGTGCTATCTAACGGAATGCTGATCTGTCACCAATGATTATGTTGACCAGCGGGCTGAAACAAGATCCCCCACATATCTGCGGGTACCATAAAAGATTTTTCAATTAGGACGTTGTGGCTACCTAAGAGTTGCCTCATATTCTCAAACTGGTCCTGCATATCGACAAAAAGTGTTTCGAGGTCAACCCCCTTTTGCTCGGCCATTTTTTGTAAAGTATATGGGATGTTTTCCACCGCTGACACAGGGTCGAAATCTCTGTTTCGTAAGTCTTGATAGACAATAGTGCCGAAACGCATCAATTCCTGTTTTTCCATATCCGTCAGCTGATGGATATATTGTCCAATCAGCCAGCCGAGTTGACTGAGTTGCAACCGTTCTTTAAGAATTTGCTCAGTTTGGAATTCCATAGCTTGGACCTCCCTTAGTTTGTTCAGATTAATACTTTGCTTTTTTTCTATACCTGGGAAGCGTTGCAGTCCGTTATTGATAGATTGAATAACCATAAGATACCTTTCTTCTGTAGGGTTTTAGCCGGAATTTTTCATGAACATCGTGCTGATGTAGACGATGTTCACCAAAGGTAAGGCCACAACCGGCAACATATTTTGAGTATTGTGGCAATGAATAGAGGTAGCCCTCCAAGTCTTCGCTTACCCGGCCAAAAAAATGGTTTCATGCATAATCAGAAAAAATGAAACAGCACAATCTGTCATGACCCAGGAAGAAGGGAAGAATGGAAGGAAACCTGTGTCATGACAGTTCGTGCATGTTCATGAGCTACTGTTGTTTGTTTACGCTTAGTCCATGTGCGTCTTCACTTGCTACCTGTGTCAAAGCTTGTGATGCCGAAGATGTGGCTAACAAGTGCTCCGAGATTATTTTGTTAACCTTCTGCATCATCATTATCTGCTGGACCACTATATCTTCCATTGCTTTAGCAACAGGCGGAAATGTCTGGCGGATTACTGTCTCATCAGTGTCGAATTTAAGGTTGCGGTTGAAGGCTTCCTGTACTCGTGCAAGGTGTTCCTTTGATACCTTGAGTTGTTGTTTGAAATCATTTCGGATGTTTTCAATTTGAGTGATCTCCTCTGCACTCAATGTATTTTCGAATCGTGTAGCCGCAGGTTCGTCTTGGGTAGAGAGGCTGGGAAGTATGCTGGTTGCCATGCACTGTGCACTGATACAAAGCATGCATACTATGCCGATACCGTTTACTATTCCGACGGATCTTATTTTTTTGAGTTTCAACATGATAATCCCATTCATCGTTACGGTTGTTTCCTTGCTTTTTGTCTTATAGGCAAAACATCGGAACAACCAGTCACCTGATAATACCAATCACTTTTGCAATGCAGCTGTTTGTGTATTCTGTCAGCTTGCAAGCGATGATTGCCATTCCTTTTCTTTATTCTTTAAGAGAAGATATCCGGTAAATACGGAAATAATATGGATCAAATAAGGAAAATAATGGGGCAGAGTTGCCTACACCCGGATGGCGAAGGTCTTTGATCAACGAGGATGATTCTTTTTCTTGAACTAGTTGTGAAAAATCTGTAGTTTCGCTGGGCAACTTATTCATCCAACATTCAGGCAAAGCAAAAGATTGGTCTTGGTTTCTTTAGCATCCCATGCAATGTACTATCGTTGCGTTTTGCTTGTGAGCCTATCAGGACATTTTTATGCATACAAATATTGGCTGGATTGTACTTGGGACACTCATTTTTTACCTCCTGAGTGTTCCAGCTTCTTTTCTTCTTCCATTACCAACGCTGTTCGCCTGGATGGTGCCTATCCTTGCGTGGCGTACTTTAGCTCAAAATGCCCGTCGTCAAGCATTGTTGCTTGTTGTTATTGGACTTGTTGCGCTTTTCTTTTCGGCTTGTAATGGAATCGTTCTTAACTGGAAGGATATTTTTGCAATCAACCTTCCTTTGCTGGCAATGTTTGTTGCTGTTTCCTTTCTTACCTTGACCAATCCCGCGACCGAGGATCCTTTTTTACCGAAGGGCAAAGCAGCCGTCCTGTCTACCGCTGTTGGTACACACCTGCTTGGTGCAGTGATTAATTTATCTGTACTTTTTGTGTTTGGAGATCGACTGAAAAGAAACGGAGCGCTGAGAAAAGAACAGTTGGTTGTTTTAGGGCGAACTTTTACAGCGGCAGCCTGGTGGTCTCCTTTTTTTGTAGCAACCGGTGTAGCCCTCACATACGCCCCGGAAATGCATTGGAAAGAGACATTGGTGCCGGGCGCTATAATGAGCATTATCGGTGTGAGTTACACCATTGTCGAAGTATGTTTTTTCAGGAAAAAAACGTTTTTTGGCTACCCCTTAAAAAAAGAGAGTCTTGCCGTACCTCTCTTTCTTGCGGCCATTGTAATTCTCGTTCATTATCAATGGCACCAGCTCAGCGTTCTGCTGCTGATTTGTATTCTTGCTCCCTTGGGTACCTTCGTTTTTATGAAAGGCAGGCCGAGGGGCGCAACAATACGTGATTTTGTCGCCAACAAAATATCATCTGTCAGCAGTCCTTTTGCCTTATTTCTTGCAGCTGGAGTGTTTTCTTCCGGCATTAAGTCCATCACCTACGTATATCCGGGACTCTTTAGTTTCGATAATATGGAACTGAGTCCAATGGTCTTTGCATTACTTGCCGGCATTATGATCATTGTCGGGATTATCGGTGTTCATCCGGTTGTAAGTATAGCCGTTGTCAGCCCATTATTGATTCCCCTTAATCCGGATCATTCTCAACTTGGCTTTCTTTTTCTCACCAGCTGGGCTATTTCTACTTGTAGCAGCCCATTGTCAGGGGTTGGGCTGGTCTTGGTCAGCCGGTTTAACGCTCAGCCAAAGCAGATAATTAAAGACAATTTTCTTTATGCCGTGGTGATGTGGGCAATTGCCACACAAATAAACATTATCTTTTTTTGATCGGCCCTCTGCCTGAAGGAAATTTTGCAGGTCAAAAGAATTCAGGATGGCTTGCTTTGCGCTTACGATCTACTTCTGCCAAACGAACCCGGTCTCATGAAGATTGCTCAGTGTGTATCTCTTGAATAAGCAACTGCTGTAAAAGAAAGAAGATGAACACGTAACGACTGGTTCAGGTAGTTGGTAGAATTAATGAGCCTCGTTAGTGAAAAATTTTTCAGCCAGGTGCAATTTTCGAAGTAGCGATCGTTTTTTGGTCTGATGATCCTGCATTCGACTGAGGATTTCTGAAAGGGCACGGGTTGCCTCAATAATGTGCTCCCCTTTGTTGAGCATGATGCATTCAGATCGCTCGCCCATTGCCGCGTCGGTTACCTCCGCCCGGGTCGGCATGCCCTGTTTGGCCAGCCCTTCCAGCACCTGGGTTGCCCAAATAACCGGGACATGAGCGGCTTCACACGTCCATAAAATTTGTTCCTGAACCTCCGCAAGTCTACCGAAACCGCATTCGATAGCCAGATCGCCGCGGGCAATCATTACCCCGCACAGTGGCGTTTCCATTGCCTTTAACAGCATAGCGGGAAGATTATCGAATCCTCTTGGCGTTTCGATTTTCAGCACTATGCCGGGCACATTGCTGCCAATATTCTTGATAGCTGTAAGCAGAGATTCCACATCTTGTACCGTATTGGCAAAGGATAACCCGACCATATCGGCATGGTGTACGGCAAATGCTAGATCATTCAGATCTGCCTTGGAAAGAGCAGGCAGGTGCAGATGGCTCTCTGGGAGATTGATTCCTTTTTCACTACGCAGAGATTTTCCACCAGGACGAGTCTGGGTGATACGTACCAGGAGGTGTTCTGCTTCTTTTTGCTCTATGATACCACCTATGTTTCCATCATCGAACCAAATAGGTTCTCCCACCTGGACATCGTCAAGTACTTCCGGGATTGAGCAGCCAATGGCGGAAGGGTGATAATTGCCGTTTTCATCATAGTAAGCCGAGCGCCCCGGCTCCGTACTCTTGCGAAGCAGCAGTAAATCATTGGGCTGAAGGCGAAGAGTTCCGGCTTTTCTGGGAAGCTCGCCTATGCGAGCTATTTTTTTCTTTTCTTTTGTTTCACTTTTACCGCGTAGAAACAGTTTAGTCCCCGGCGTAAAATAGATGGTTTTGCTGGCTGTGACCATGCAGCCCTTGTCAGCGGCTACTATGACGTTCATTTTTCGTTTAGCTCCCCTTGAATCTACAAGAGAGATGACGTCACCTGCGCGGCAATGCTGCAGGCCACCGCCCTGTACCGGCAAACAAAGACCTGTTTCTGCTGAGGTTGTTGCACAAGTAGTTCCCTGTTGGTGGAGCCAAATGTGAGCAGGGCGAACCACCTGGCCGAGATCGTTGCGTACCGGACGCACTTTCTGCACGGCATTTCCTGGAGTGAGCTTCCCTGTACGAAGTTTAGGGCCGCATAAATCCATGAGAATTCGGCATTTACCAAGCCCTTTCATTTCCGCACGCCTGATGTTGGTTACCATACGTTCCCATATTACCGGTCCATCATGGGCACAGTTAATGCGGGCACAGTTCATCCCATTGGCCATGAGATTTTCGACCAGCGCAAAGTCATCCGCAGTTTGGCTCGGCATAGTTACCATGATGCGTACTCTGCGGTCTGTAGCTGTTGTGCCCAGCAAGGCCTCTGCATTTTCTTCCAACAGTCGGCGACCTTCGTTGTGGCACAATAGAGGCTTTTCATTTGTCTTCCATTCCTTACCCGACAAAGTATGGAGGTGGGTCAACAGGGCATCAACAGTGGCCTGCACCTTCCGTTCCGCTCGACCCATGGAGGAGAGGCCAAGCGCAGAGAGCTGCACCTGGAGTGGCCTCACATCGTGAAGACGCAATGCAAGATAGTGCAAAAGATTGCGAGCGCTTTTTCGGCAACGGGGATGCACTTTGTGTAAATCAGTGTAGCTTGATTCTTTCTGCAACATATCTTTGCGGATAACCAGTAATTCCTTTATCAGCGTCTGGAGGTCAGGAGTCGGACAGGGGAGCCGTTTGCGATAGGCTGGGAGCAGTTTTGTCATGGTTGTTATGGATACATGCAGAGGGGAAATATAAGCCGCATCACCAAACTTACATCCAGTTAGGTGTGGTGATATGGTGATTGTTTAGTTAATCGTAAAAAATAATCATTTCTTCTCTGCAAATCTTGCGAAAGTGGAAATTTCAATGCTTTTGCAGCTCAGGGCACAAGCATCTCGGCTGACAGCATTATTAATATTTCACATTGTTGGCGATCGACTGGATGGATAAGTTGGGTGAGAAAGGGCGTGCCACACATGAGCTCTTCAGTTAAAATAGCAAACATTATGTCTAGATATTTGGTATAAATGAACTTTTTTAGAACTCGCAGGAGTGCAAAATGATAACACAAACCGCTACATGAGAGCCGATTGGTTCGACTTTTTGTAATAAAATTTGCTCATCATGAGCTGTCGGTTAATCCATTTAAAAAATTAGATACAAGGTGCCCCTCATGTCCTATTCACCGTCTTTGAGTTCCGGATATACTTTTGCTAAGAATCGAAGTTTGTTTATATCCCCTCAATCAGGTATGTGTTCTTTTTGCACCGAAGATTGTGCCGGTACATGCGAAATAGCCCAGGCAGCGGTATTGGGTGCGCAAACTGTTTACCCTATGACCACCGGGAACAACCAGATCGCCTCGGAAAAAGATTATCCACTGGATTTTTCCCATTTCAATATCAACGGACGAGTCTTTGGCGCCCTGGGAGCAGCAGAAAACTGTGAACAGGCAACTATCTTCAACGTAAACCTCGAGCGGACATACGGAACATTTCATCCGGTGAAAATGACCATGCCGGTTATGCTCCCAGCCTTGATCAAGCTCAACTGGCAGGATTATTTTGCAGGTGCTGCCATGGCAGGGGTTACCTGTGTCATTGGGGAAGACGCAAGAAATAACGAACCGAATTTACAGATCAAAAATGGACAGGTGACTGATTTCCCGTTACTGGGCGAAGCCCTTGATTGTTTTCGTCAATATGACCGAGGATATGGTCAGATCGTGTTGCAGTGTAATATGGATGACGACCGGGTTGGGGTGCCCAAGATTGCTCTTCAAAAATATGGGGCAGAAGCAATTGAAATAAAGTTCGGGCAAGCAGCCAAGGGGACCCAGCCTGTTAAGCGGGTAAAGGATATAGATACAGCCATCAAGAGACAAGAGCTAGGCGATCTTGTGCACCCAGACCCACAGGATCCTGCTATTCGAAAAGCCTACAATGAAGGAACTTGTCCGAATTTTCACACCTATGGCCGGCTTCCATTGTGGTCCGAAGAATCTATTGTTACACATATCGAAAAATTAAGAGCATGGGGCGCTAAAAATATCTATTTTAAAATGGCAGGGTATGACAGGGCTGATATAGAGCGAGTGCTACGTCTCGGCTGCCTGGCAGAGGTAGATATGATAACTTTTGACGGAGCTGGAGGTGGTTCAGGATACAGCCCTTCAAAGATGATGAATGAATGGTCTTTGCCAACGGTATGCCTCGAAGATGTGGTGGTTCGTCTTTGCACCCAGCTTAAAGCAGAGGGGGCAATTTTACCTGCTATTGTCATGACCGGTGGATTTGCAAGTGAAGATCAGGTCTTCAAGGGACTTGCCTATGGGAATGGCTTCGTACAAGGAATTGGATTATGCCGTGCATCAATGGCTGCTGCCATGACCAGCAAAAAAATCGGAGAGCAGATCAAAAGCGGTAATGTACCTGCCGGCTTTAAGCCATACGGGACAACCATTGAAGAAATATTTAGCGACCTTCCTGATTTGCGAGCTCTCTATGGAACGAAGGCAAATGGATTTTCGACAGGAGCAATAGGCGTTTTTTCTTATCTTAATAAAATCGCGTTTGGCTTAAAGCATTTTGCAGCGTTGAATCGTAAGTTTGATTTGGGTCTCGTTAACACAAGCGATCTCATTCCTCTCACCGCAGAGGCTAGAGCACTTATGAAAAATGAATGGTTCGTGCCGGCCATAGGAGCAACCGCAGATTAGAAGGGATACTGAAAACATACTAATTCAGTATATAACGTGTGATATCGGCAACATACTTTTAATAGTCGTACTAATAGTATGTTGTTTTGTTACTAATAACTGAGTGAAAGGAGTTTCGGCGGCTTTCCTCTGAAAAAAATCCTCGCAAACATGGGACACGAAACCCTAGCAGCGCTCAAAAAAGGTTAATGTACTAATCATACCAGTAGCATAGGACACATTGTTACTTTTCACGCGATAGTTTAACGGATCTCAAAAAAGATTGCTAGAATCAAAGATACAGATCCATATTAAGTAAAATCGGCACTGACTTGGTTAACTGATTGTGTTGTGGTATCTGACATAGTGCCTGACCATTTCACATCCAGTTTGTCGAGGATTCTCGGTAAAAAGATACAGTAAGAATGTCCTAACTATAAGGATTTCTAATGTGGTTAACATTGCCACTACGAGCCTCTGCCCCTACGATAACGTTCGTCATCGTAGCTCCACAGTAGGTACATCAAATTAAGATAAAAATGAAAGGCAAGACCTTGCATTCGGCAATCTTCGGGTCATACTCACAGAATCACGAACAGCCCTCAGTAAAAAGGTTAAGGATAAAGCAAACACCAATTTTTCATTGTATTATCAGGTAATCTAAAACTGGTGGCCTTTACCTTTTCTTCCCGTCTTCCTCAATTAGACCAGTACTAGATGGAAATGGAATACGAACTATCTACTTGTAGATAATTGTTTGTCATTGCCAGGTTACCCTCCTACTCTATCTTCTCAAATCTACAAAAAAACGGAAAAACATTGACATGCGAAAGTCGTTGGAGTAGATTGGACATTCTATCTAGTGAAATAGACGTTCAGTCTTCTGATAATTCAACGTCTTTTTTCCAACTCACTTCCTGTAGTAATTCTACTATCAGATTTATGCCCTTCAGCTATTCCCACTGAGCCAATCGGCACAAAAGAAAAGATATATATCATTTTTTGCCAACCTGATTCGCACAACTCCGTGTTGAATCCTTGTAAGGTACAGTTCGGCAATAATTATCGAGGATTACTATGCAAGAAAGAACTCTTCATGCTGGTGTTGGAGGGGGACGGGTACGTACGGCTTTGCTGCTTGCAGCAGGAACCGGTAGTCGTCTCTCTCCGCTAACAGACCTGACCCCTAAATGCCTCGTCCATGTTAATGAATTTACGATCCTTGAAAGACTAGTGCGTTCCCTGCAGGGGTATGATTTCAAGCGATTGGTCGTTGTTGTCGGTCATCAGGAAGATTCGGTTCGTGAATATCTTGGAACACGGGCTGGTGGGATGGAAATATCGTATATAACCAGCCCTCTCTACAAAACTACAAATAATATCTACTCGTTATGGTTAGCCAGGCAAATCATAGATGAGCCATTCATGCTTATTGAAAGCGATCTGGTATTCGACAGCCAAATGCTGGAAGGTATGCTGACACCTGATCGCGTAGCAGTAGCAAAAATACGCCCTTGGATGAACGGTACAACAGTGACCGTAAACAGAGCCAATAAGGTTGACGCATTCCATTGCGGCATCAACAAAACAGAAGCAACTCATTTCAAGACCGTAAACATATACAGTCTCTCCAGGGCCACCTGGGTAGCAGTTTGTGAAAAACTGGATTGCTACATCTCTAACGATTTAGTGGATGGTTATTATGAAACAGTCTTTGCCGATATGGTGAGCGAAGGGTACCTTTCCCTCTCACCGGTATTCTTTGACTCCAGCCTCTGGTATGAAATTGATACTCTGGACGATCTGAGAGCGGCTGAAACCGTTTGTGAACTTTTCGATCCGCAACTACCCACTAATAATTTCATCAGTATTTCCAGTCTGGCAATCCAATCCGCTGGCCTTATGAGTACTGTGCCATCGACCTCTTCGTTAAAGGTTGTTCATTAAGAATGATGCCCAACAAAACACCTACCGCTCAAGAACGCTACAAAGATGTTTCCTGTCAACATGGTGGATATTGGCGTGATGACTTTATTGATCACAACTATCTCTATAACCTTTATTTTCCGCCTGAAGATTTTTTCAACCATTGTACAGAAAAGCTCCATGAGCTGGTCCTCAATTACCCCGTCGCCCAAAATGAGCTTGCGCACCTGACAGGTCAGTTGATTCAACAGCCACCTGAGCAAATCGTGGTAGGGAATGGAGCAGCAGAACTGATTAAGATTATTGCCGGGATGAATCGACAAATGATTGTTCCGGTCCCGTCGTTTAACGAATATGTTAATGCTGCCCCAGAAGGAAAGGTCATCGAATTCCCATTACAAGCGCCGTCCTTTCAGCTTGATGTTGATTCGTTTGCAGAGGAGGCTATTCGAAGGGGTGCACGTATAGCTGTAGTTGTTTCGCCGAATAATCCGACATCACTGTTGGTGCCTAAGGCAGAGCTGATTCGGCTACTGAAAATCCTGGATGAGCATAATTGCATACTCATAGTCGATGAATCTTTCATCGATTTTGCGGAAAATGGTGAGAGTAAAAGCCTTGAAAACGATGTTGGGGACTTCCAGAACCTAGCGATTATAAAAAGTATGAGCAAGGCCTATGGCATCTGCGGAATACGAATAGGCTATCTTCTCACCGCCAATAAACATTTTCGGGCACTGGTCCAACAAGGGCTCCATATTTGGAATATAAATGGGTTTGCTGAAGAGTTCCTGCGACTGGCGCCGAAGTACAAACAACAATTCAAAAAGAGTTGCGAGAAGGTACAGGAAGATCGAGACGAATTTTATACACTCCTTTCGCTCATTCCGGGAATGGTGGTCTATAAGCCGACTGCAAATTATATTTTTTGCCGGCTGCCGGATAGTGGACCATCAGCTCCAGAGGCAACTGAAAGGTTATTTGTCGAGCACAATATATACATAAAACACTGTCAGGGTAAAACATTGCCTGAATCAGATCGTTATGTCCGAATAGCCAGTCGGACCAAGAAGGAAAACCTTGAACTTACACTGGCCTTACGGACTGTTCTTGAACGTGTTTAGGTGAGTATGAAAACATCGCAAAAAACTATACTGTCCTACGCTGGAGATCTTCCAAATATCTGCTCACTGATTGGCCTCTGTTGTACCCTGCTTGCTATATATTTTTCTATACTTGGTCTATTCCATGCAGCAATGATCGGTATGATCTGGGCTGTTTTTTTTGACTGGAGTGATGGTATTATCGCCAGGAAAATGAAAGGCCGGACTGAAGAACAGGGGTTATTTGGGGCACAACTTGACTCACTTATTGATATTGTCAGTTTTGGTGTCTGCCCGGCAGTTTTCCTGCTCAGTTATGGTCATTTCAGTGCCTGGTACCTGCCCGGTGCTTTTCTCATACTTGCAACCGGGGTCATTCGTCTGAGTTATTTTAATGTCTTTGGGTTGGTTGATAAATCGACCTACTTAGGCCTTGCCTTGGACAATAACGTTCTCCTGCTGGCCGTCGTCTTTCTATTTAGTCCGGTGATGAGTCAGGGGGCATTTTCGATTGTACTCTATATCGTGCTCATTTTTTTGGCGGTGTTGAATGTTGCACCGATCAGAACGCCCAAATTTACAGGCAAGTGGTACTTCGCCCTCAGCGGCTATACAGTACTGATGTCGATACTCTTTTCCTGGCAGTGGTGTACCCTTTAACGGTGTGACCAAAGAAATTTTATGAATGCAGAGATGAGAATACCTAAGCCTCGACTGAGGGAATGCATATCGGACAGTGACAATGAACTGGTCGTATTTGGGACGGATAATTTCTCACAGTTTCCGCGTCGTGATGGTTCCATCCGATCAAGCTGTGATCGAGCCCTTCCTTCGGCCTCCAAGTCAGACCTGGTTGTTCTCCGTGGAGATCGGCACCGTGAATATTATAGCTGGCTTCGTTCTTTAGGACTAGGGCCTGACAACGTTGTTACCTACAATCAACTGTCTTCTGAATTCTCTCTAGCACAATGCATTATCAAGAATCCTGAACCGATAATCCAGTGCATAGAAAAGACAGGCAGGAACCCGATATATGTTCCCTGGTTTTCGGGAAAGATGGAAGCGGAAGCCGCGCAAATTATAGGTGCTGATCTTTTTGGCGCAACCGAGGCAGCCACTTTAAAATACAACGAAAAAGCCGAATTCAAAAAAATCTGTAAAGAGCTGGGAATACCAGTTGTCGCGGGAACCACTTTTGAGATCGATCCAGAAAATAGCGACAATGGTTGCGACTTGAGCCGTGTCATCCTCAAACTACTATCAGAACATGAAGAGGTTATAGTACGAGGTACGCTGGGAGAATCGGGCATGTCGTTATACAGAACGGCCGGAGATGATATCCTGAATCTGTATAACAAGATAGCTGCCAGCGGTGAAATGAAAGTAATCATCGAACCATTTTTGGATGTTGTATCAACTCCTAATGATCAATGGGCTATCGGTACCAACAGGACCATTCATCATCTGGGGCTGGCCGATCAGATATGTGAAAACGGTATGGTCCATATCGGTACCCAGAGCTGTCAACCACCAGCAAAATGGGTTTCTGATTATATAATGGATGCATCCCTTACAGTTGTCGAACAGATGTCTGCATCTGGTTATACAGGCGTACTTGGCATCGATTATATTGTGACGGATGAGGGCATCTTTCCTGTTGAAAATAACGCCCGTTTCAACGGTTCAACATTTGTTCGCCTCATCATTGACCAACTTGAAAAAATCCACTTCTCCATTGCATGCTGGAAATTTATCAAGATTACAATCAACCCCTGTTCCTTTACTGAACTCACCGAAATGCTTGGTCCACTACTCTTTGATGGCAATAAGCGGAACTCGGTTTTTCCATACAACTGCGATACGATAGAATCAAATGGTTGCTTTGCTATCATTCTACTAAGCGAAGATTACAATCACCTTGTGCACCTTGAAGATTCCCTTCGTAAAATTGGTATCAAAAGAGCCTGACGAGGAATCCAAGCGTAGCGTTGTACCCACAGCACCAGAAACATCCACACTTATCCGGAGCAAAACAATGGCAAAAGAACGTAAAAGCAACAGAGAGGAAAAGAAAAAAGCAGCCCTGAGCCCAAAAGAAAAAAAGGCAGCCAAGAAGGCTAAAAAAGAAGCAAATGTGAGTATTCTTAAAAACGCGAATACTTAAAAAACCATCCAATCTATAACTCTTTTTAATGGCTCGTCGCCTGTAGCAGTTCTCTTAGTGCCGGTTGACAATTCAATACAAAAGGCAACGTGACAAACATGAACATTCTCCATATTTCGGATCTTCATTTCGGGCCTCGTCATTGGCTTGGTGACGATGATGTCCTGTTGAAAAAAATCAACTCCTACGATGCCGATATCGTAATAAACACCGGTGACAACACGACAGACGGGCTTGAAGATGAATATGCAAAAGCGGGCAAGTTTCTTGATGCCATCAAATGTGAACACGTCATTTCTACCCTTGGCAATCATGACAAAAGAAATATGCGTTCACATGAACTTTTTCGTAAATATATCTCTGATAGAAAAATTATTCGAATATTTGAATCTGGTACAACCCGTAAAAAGCACCTCTTTCTCAAGCAGAACATCACCAGAGTGGATGATCACTTCACTGATGTAAATTTCGTTCAGCTAATTAAGATAAAAGGAATGGCGGTACTGTTGATCAGTATAGATTCCAATGAACTATATTGTGATGACGGATTTGTAGAACAAGAGGTGCTGAACGCAGTATCAGAAAGGATTAACCAAACCAGCCATGACTTGGCACTCCTGCTGACACACTATTCGATATTGGGTACGGATGAATGCCCTTTGAAAAATTCAGCCGTTTTGATTGATTTTGTTCACCACCATAAAATCGAGTTCGTCTTCTGCGGGCATACACATGATCTTGAATTAATGCACACCACTGATTTGTATCAGGGCCACTCTTTTAACCATTTCATGTGCGGTACTCTTTCATCAAGCAATATTGAAAACAATGATAATATGTTCCTCTACTATAAAAATCTTGGAATGGACGATATGAAACTCGTTTTAATCAGGATTCATCTCAAGCATGGTCACATGCATTTCACAGAGGAAACAGTTTTTTAATTTCATCACCAATAAAAGGGAATAGGCTGATCTTCACAATGTCTATCCAAAACAATCACACAAAGCATACTCTGAGACAGCTGCGAAAAAACTCTGGTTCAGAGAAGAAAATATTCATTTGAAACGACCTTCGCACCAAATGTGGACCTTTCTCAAGCAGACAAAAGTAAAACCACACCATAATGGCATCATCAAATTTCGAAAAAGAAAAACAGACCTTACTCGATTACGTCAATGACAATTTCGAGTTACTACGCAACGCCGAATCATCCTTATCAACACTTATACAATCATTCCTGGCAACCTCCCCGGAATTGTCGGGGGCCACGGTCACGTCACGCCTAAAAGGCCGAAAAGAAGACATTAAAAAGTTTTCTGGAAAATACCAGTCGGAACTTGAGAAAGGGAAAAAAGCATATGAGATAAAAGATTATATCACCGACCTGATAGGTGTTCGGATCATCTGCCTGTATGAAAAAAACATTTAAGAAGTCGGAGATATTCTTCGGGACAATCTCTATTTAATTGATTCTACCGATAAATCTCAGCTCATTGAGCAGACAGAAAACATTTTTGATTACAAAGGGCTGCATCTTGATATGAAGCTTGATGAGGCACGGGAAGCAATGCCTGAATACAGCAGATATAAAGACATCGTTTTCGAGGTTCAGGTTCAAACCTTATACAGAATGCGTGGTCCGTTCTTGATCATAAAATAAAATATAAAAAAATCGATTCCTCACGGGCTGCAAAGGCGAATTAAGAGCCTGGCAGCGCTTTTTGAAACAGCGGATCGTGAATTTTACAGTATTCAGGAAGAAACAGAGAAGCTCGAACAGATAATAAAGGAAAAATCAAAGAGTACGGATGCCAAAAGTGAAGTGCTGAATGCATTCCATTTCGCTAAAATTTCTGAGACCTATTGCCCTGGAACCCGTTTGGCCTCACACAAGATTGATACGCTGGTCGATGAAATCGTGAAAATGAAGTAGATCACCAACGGCTCTTTTAAAAAAATGGTCCGAGATAATATTGAAACAATAAAGGGATACCAAAAGCTCCTTGATGGGAAACATACTCTGACCCTCTATACAATTATCGGGCATATCAAGTATTTCTGTGACAAGTCGTCATTTGCACATATTTTATATGACAACCAAAGGAACATTTTTGAGAATTGGCTCAAGAAAAAAATCCGTCCAGTTGATCAGGGTTCATTGTTTTCACACCCCATCATCAACTAAAAGGTATTGTATGCCCCCGTTGCGAATTCGTTATCAAACTATTGAGATTGAGGATGTTGATATTCATGTCAGAACGTTATGGGATAATCAACAATATTCGGACCCGGATGGGATTGCATCAAGGCTGGGGATATCTTCTGCAACCTGGCCACTGTTTGGGATAGTTTGGGCGTCTTCAGAAGTGCTTGCACATCTAATGTTTGATTATAAAATTGAGGGGCTTCGGATATTGGAAGTAGGTTGCGGTATTGGTCTTGCCAGTCTTGTTCTTAATCATCGTTTGGCTGATATTACATCTACTGACTATCACCCGGAAGCAGAAGCATTTCTTCACGAAAACACAAGACTCAACAACGGCCCGGATATTCCATTCATACGTACTGCTTGGGGGGATACAAATACCAGCCTTGGGACATTTGATCTTATTATAGGAAGTGACCTCTTGTATGAAAAAGGCCATTCCGCAGAGTTGTCACATTTTATTGATCAGCACTCTAAAATAAACTGCGATGTGATAATTGTTGATCCGGGAAGGGGACAATCTGCCGGTTTTAGTAAAAAAATGACTAATTTCGGTTATTCCATCAGTAAAACGCAGATCTGTCGTGACATTTTGAAGAAAGAGGCAAGTGGGAAAATTATGCATTATCACCGGTAGGTCTTTATTCATTCAATCTTGGCTGTTTCATGGAGAAATGGAAAAAGCCCACAGGTGAAGCTTGTCTCGTTTATTGTGGTATTTCCTGAAATCACTAACAGTGTAAAATTAAAATTTACTCTTGTTTACAAGGTCAGACGCTTAGAAGTACCAGTCTGCGTATAAAAATGTCCTTCACGTGATTGTCAGCTGAGCTAATAAATAAAAAAGAAAATACATTCTGCCGCAATTTTATCCAATAAACCTGGTCCACTTCTGCAAATCAGCGAGCCATCGCAGGTTACGACGTAACTATATATTTGCGCTGGCAAGGCATAGATTGAACACAATATCTACGAGTTAACCTTTTTCCTGAACAGGTGAGTTCAGCAACTGATCCTTGGACTTAACATTGCCAAGTCCAAGATACCAACTTCCTACCTTTCCCCCTGGTTAACACTAATTCCTGTACATCAACGGTCCAAAGTAATCCCTGAACATCGCTGAGTTTGTCTTGAAATATCTTGGACCGGCAATAACTTTGATAGTCATGATCTATAGGAGATATGTGGACTTGGTGAACGTGTAAGGTAACCGGCGCGTCGGAGTAGTAATCTATTATGCCCTATTTTTTCTTAAGGATTTCCTCGTAGCCCGGATCTTTATCCTTTTGATGGGAGGCTTTAAATTTAATTGAATTAATCAGTAAGCCAAAACCACAAAATCGAAAATCTGCCAGAAATATTTGTTTGAGTACATGTCTGCAATATTTCTCTTTGTCTGTAATAGTGGTTTGGGCACCATTAGTATTCAGCGAATCAGTTACCCATAGGCTGTATTGATTCGCCAGTATCTTGCCTTTTAAGTATTCGATTTCAAATCGAAATAAGCTGTTAAACATTTCTTTCGACAATTTATTGCACTGTTCAAGTGCTATTTGTTCCCACTGTTCTCTGTCTATGGAACTTTCCGTAATTTGTTTTTGAGATTTTATGGCGAGAGAATCGTAAAAATTCCACAGGCGCCCCTTTCGATACCATAGAAATGTTACCGTCGCTAAAAAAGTTGATGAGGTAAAAATATCTGACATTTATTATTCCATCCTTTTGTGTCAGGTATGACGTTTCATTCGCCGGCTCCTTACGGAGCGACTTGCAAGGCAAGTGGTTTGACCCCGTTTTTTATATTTTATTGTTTGGAAGGCATAAACTGTTTACTCAATTTTTCCACTCATAACTTTCTTTTCGGGGGGATTTCCCTGGCATATGATGTTTGTAGAGCTTTGATAACCAAATCAAACTGGTCCTCAAATTTTTGGTTGCTGGTCTCCCAACCTGTGAAGTCCGCAGCCAGCCTGGTCAAAATTTGTTGTTTTTTTGGCGTTACACATTCTTCCTGAAACAAATAGCCATCGAGATTAAGGGGAATCAATGAAAGAATCTTTTTCCCTCGATCTTTCATCAATTCCTGCTCTTTAGCAAAAGCGCTGGAAATTTCATTATCTACCCACCAACTTTTTAGTGAATTCTGGGAGCAACACAACAAAACCTTATCCCAATGCTTGATGCCTCTATCAACCTGTTCCATTAAATCATCGCCCGGAAGCATCTGGTGTTCATCTAGCCAACACCGTATTCCTTTCATTTGAAGTTGGTCATGTAGCCTTCTTGCAAAATATTTATCTTCATGACTATAGCTGATAAAACATGAGTAAAATTCGATTGGATTCATTGTAAGCGATTTTACATGTTGAATAAATAATTCAGGGACACCGGCTCCTCTCAGAAATACTTCCGGAATTCTGCCTCGAGAGCGATAAAGTGTATCAATACCGATAGATGATGGCCCATGGTGAATAATTTCTTCTAAGCCGTGTATTACACCAAGATTAACATCAGATAATATCGCTTGGCAAAAACGAGCCTTGCGCAATTTAACTTCCTCGAGCTTTGCTCCGGTAAAATTTGTCCACTTGATATTGGTCTCACTCAGATCGGCATATCTGATATCAGCCTCGCTAAGATCTGCCAACATGAGATCCGCTCCTCTGAGATCCGCTCCTCTGAGATCGGCCTTAACGAGATTTGCGTTGCAAAGATTAGTTCCTTTGAGATTTGCATTAGAGAGAATAGCTCCATTAAGATCGGCACCATACAGATACGCTCTACTAATATCCGCCTTGGAAAGATTATGACGAAACAGATATGCTTTGTCTCTTGCCGTTCTCTGTTCTTTCACCCATTCATTAAATTCCTTGACGTTACCCTTAAGTAACTTTTCCAAATGCTCAGAATCTGCCATGAGGAGTCCCTAGGTGAAATAGAAAAAAAGTGACAGATAAATCTTTCAATAAGTTATTATCCAAAAAAGAAAAAAGGGTCAAATTTTTGCTTGGCTCATCTTTTTTGTGCAATGTCCAGCGGAAATCGATTTTTCTAAAGGCAACATCTTTCCACTATATCTTGACTTTTGTCAGCTCGCCAAACTCTCTATATTGCTTGTGAAATGACACAGAGCTATTGGCACCCCTCGGCTGTCTCAAATAGACAGAACCAAAAAACCATAAAAAAAGCGGAACCACATCGTGTCACATGATTTGTTATGTTAAATCAAACAGATGAGACTGTACCACCACCTCCCTTCAATTTCAAATTTATATTCGAAGAATACCGTGGCATATTCTTTGGCCATAGCACTAAAATTAGAGCCATTTTCGTGCTTTCAGGGTGGCTTTCTGGTGACGATGCGGCTCTGTGCTGACTATGGTTATCATTCTGTTGAGTTAAAATAGTAGTAATAATATCATAGTACTATCATCAGTAGCCAACCACACCAGTACCCAGACCTCTCTCTAAACTCTGTTCTATTGTTCTCTACCTGAAACGCTTCGAGTAGGGGTACAAGTAGACGATGTCTTTTACCGGATTGAATCTGGTGGCAGAACATATCCCCTTTATAGAAGGAGGAAGGAATTCTGCTTGATAGGGTTGGTGTGGGGTGATTAATGGTACTGGGTGAAGGGTGGTAACGGCTAGAGTGTGGTTATAGAATAATAGTACTATTATTATCAGCAGCCTTAACCATCAGCAGAGATGATTCACTCGACTAAATTGCTCTGCCACCCGGAAGAGCTTGAGGTAAGGTTAAGGTGACAGCGTTGTTCTCAAACTTAACAGCACAGGAATAGTGTCAACATCGAGTAATTACCACTTTTATTGTGATTTGACCTAGCAACCTACGGTCTCGACAATCTGGAAGAATCTTTTTTTAACATATTCAGAAACTGTCCCAAGCCACAGCGATCTTTTCCTTCAGAAAATTGCCAAGACATATTTTACAGGTTGGTTAGTTCCTTTTTAAAAGACGTGATATCACGTTTGCCTCCTATTTTTTGCTTTCTTCTTAAAGAAAAAAACTGGTGCCTGGTTGAAATGCACCACCATCCTTGGTTCAAATGCACCACTTCTTTCCTTAAACCTATAATGATTTAAAACCGTAAATTCCAATTATATCCATATGGCGGTTAGTTAAAGGGTATCTTGGCATGTGGCATAAAATATGCAAAACCTTTCTTGCGTGCAGTATTGGATAGCTAGATACAAATGATAACTATATGATTTAAAGGGATATGTGCTGTGTTAGCAACTAGCGAAATACACTCTTCAGGCGAGCTGGTTCCGTCAACTTTAGGTTTTACCAACAATCACCTTTTTGAAAGGAGAAAATGCAAAAGGATTAATAAATTGTTCGGAGTGGCGGTAATGAACTTGACAAATTCTGCCAAATTACTCGATTTAAGCGTTGGAGGCTTTTCATGTACTTGTGATGCCAGCGTTTCTTTGGCAGATTCAATTGTAAAGATAGATATCGTACTTCTTGACCAAGATTTTTATCTTCCTAATTTACTATGTAAAAAAGTGGACTCCAAGCGTGTTCCTGGGATATTTACGGACGGGAACAAAACCATAAGACATTATAGGTTCAAATTTATCGATATTGACTCAGAGGTGCATTCGATCTTATCTGACTTTATTAAAAACTAGTTTTCGAAAAGGAGCGGCCAGCAGGAGAGAGCCTAGAATTTTTCGTGCGGCTTGATTCTTCAAAAAAATTGAGGCTTGTTTTGCCGAGTTTCGGAATAAGGTCATCTGCTCATGCATGGTGTTGGGCATAACTTATTAATATTACGAGCTCAAGGGCCTTTGCTTTTAAGCAGAGCTTCTTCCTGTGATTTTGGCATAAGCAAGTCTACACAACGATACGTTGTTTTTCTGAACACTCAGGCTTCAAGTCCGAAGCATTAAATGATGCTTTGAACTATAATTAAATGGTTCCTCATGGGACCTAGCACAAAGGGGTATTACAAGATGGCTAAAGGTACCGTAAAGTGGTTTAATGATTCAAAAGGTTTTGGCTTTATTGAGCAGGACGGTGGCAAGGATGTCTTTGTTCATCATTCCGCAATTCAATCAGATGGTTTCAGGTCCCTCGAGGAAGGCGCAAGTGTAACCTTCGATATTGTCGACGGTTCAAAAGGACCAGCCGCAGAGAACGTTGTTAAGCTGTAAAAAATCTTTTATAGCGACTTTACAAAGACCCAGCATATATCGGGGTCTTTGTCGTTAAACATGAAGCATTCATAAGGACAGATATGGCCCGAAGCGTTTATTATGAGACAGGATTGTTTGATATTATTTCTTCTCGTTGAACAGTTTCGTTTTGAATAGGAAAAAAACTTACTGACAATATTTATTCATAAACACTCTTAATGCTCTTTTCTCAAAATCAGAAAGGTACAAAAAATTCAAACCATACCTCGCACGGTCGTCGCAGAAGACAACCTGTGATACAAGAGAACGGAAAATCACATCATGATTTCCAAAAACTATATCAATACGGACACTTTTGCACGTCACATCTTCCTTTACGCCTTCTGCGTAAAACCCTAAACCTCCCTCGCTTAGATCCCTTACGGTAGGGACACCCTTTATTATATCTCCCTTAAAGTCTATGAGTATATCTTCACCTTCCTTTATTAGGTACCGGTCATGGTACCGTCGATCCACAGGCTGTAGATAATTATCCATGGCAAGTCCTCATGTACTCAGGTGTTGAACTAATTTTGCTCTGGCTTAATATTGCAATTACATAACAATAGTATATGGTCTTGGGTATTGAGAAAACAAGGGAACAAAGTGGTAATTTATCACATGAGCCAAAAAATGACCTCAGTAGAAAGATTAATCCGATGTCGCAGCTGGAAATTCAAACCTTCGATATGGTAAGGTTAATAGACGGTGAAAATGCGGCGGTTAACCTTTTTTTCAAGATTCAGGCAGGCAGGCTGGTCTTCAACTCTATATCTTCACCAAAATATAGCTCCTTTTCTCGGGTCATTCGTCGGTTCACCGTCATGCTTCTAACACAAAGGGAGTGGAGAGGCGCTCTGACTGGCAATATTGCAGTATTAACGAGGAAAAAAAAGAGGAGGAAGGTGCCCCCATATCAGTTGAAAACGAGCAGAAAGATAGAGGCTGCAGGAGCAGTTTAATGTTTTGCAAAAATTGTTGGTAAGGTTAAATCATACCGCAAATGGCCTTTCTACTGCCGTTTTCGGCACTAAAATCCGGTTGAATTTACCTTCATAAGGGGGTATTCCCGAAATGGACAGGAAACACCTTTCGTTGGAGTAAGTGACAAGATTTATTATCTTCGTCCCGGCAATGTTAAATTCAATGACCAGTTTCTGTAATTACCTGATCAAGTCAAATTATGGGTGCAACTTTCAACTGAGGCCTACAACTGGATATATTTTCCAGGTGAAATTCCTTTTGTGTCAGTATCGATAGCGGCAATTCTCTTGCAAGCGTATTAATTCCATTCATTGTGAGATATATTTACCTTAAGATGGTTTTAAAAATGACATAAAATGGACTAGCATTTTCTTTGAAGATTCAGCTCCTATGGATTGATTGATGTCGCTTTTTTTTTGGGGGAAAATTTCAAATGACAATCAGAAATAAAAAGAAGGTAATCAAAAGAAGCTCTCCCGATCAAATAAACAAGCAATCTGCGACAAGCGATTTTTCTCTTTTCAATAAAAAAACAACTTTTCCCATTGTTGGTATAGGGGCATCAGCAGGAGGATTAGAAGCCTTTGAGTTGTTTTTTGAGGCCATGCCTCCAGATTCAGGTATGGCATTCATTTTGGTTTCTCATCTCGATCCAAGCCATACCAGCATCTTGCCTGAACTCATTCAAAAAAAAACCAGCATGAATGTCTTGCATGTTGCCGACCACATGCAAGTGCAACCTGATCATGTATACGTTATCCCGCCCGGTAAAGAAATGGCCATTTTGAACGGTTATCTTAAGTTAATGGAGGTGTCGGGATCACGTGGGACAGCCCTGCCCATTGATAGTTTTTTTCGTTCTCTTGCTCAGGATCAGAGAAGCAATGCGGTTTGCATAATTTTTTCCGGTACCGGTACAGACGGAACTCTAGGTCTAAGAGCTATTAAGGGTGAAGCTGGAATGGCCATGGTCCAGGATGAAAAATCTGCAAAATATGATGGTATGCCACGAAATGCTATTGCCACGGGCCTGGTCGATTATATCCTGCCGCCAGCAAAAATGCCTGAACAGTTGATAAGTTTTTCCTCCTATATGATGAAGGGCTCTGGAGATAAAATACACGATGAAGATGATAAAATTCAAAACGCCCTTCAAAAAATATTCATTCTGTTGCGAAGCAGCACCAATCATGATTTTTCACAGTACAAAAAAAATACTATCTTTCGACGAATCGAAAGACGGATGCATGTGCACCAAATCGTAGATATTACAAGCTACGTCCGTTATCTCCAGGAGAGTGAAAGAGAGCGACACATCCTTTTTAAAGATCTTTTGATCGGTGTTACCAGTTTTTTTCGAGATGGAACTGCCTTTGAGTTGCTCAAGGAAAAGTATCTGCCAGTTCTTTTTGAAGGCAAGCCCGATGAATATCAAGTGAGAATCTGGGTGCCGGGATGTAGTAGTGGCGAAGAGGTCTACTCAATTGCCATGATTGCCCGGGAGTGTATGGAGATGATGGACCATCATTATAACATACAAATTTTTGGGACTGATATTGATGAAGAGGCAATAAATATCGCACGTGCAGGCATCTATCCAGATTCTATTGTCGCAGATGTCAGCCCTGAACGTCTCAAGTCTTTTTTCATCAAAGATGAACATACTTACCAAATTAAAAAAGTGATTCGTGAGATGGTGGTATTTGCTACGCAAAATATTATCAAAGATCCACCGTTTACCAGATTGGACATGCTTTGCTGCAGAAATCTTTTAATATATTTTACTCAGGATCTGCAGAAACTACTTTTCCCCATCTTTCACTACAGTCTAAAAAAAGATGGCATTCTTTTTCTTGGGTCTTCAGAAACAACCGGTTATGCCAGTAATTTATTCACCTGCCTCGATAAAAAATGGAAATTCTTTACGCCGATCGCCTCTGCAAATTCACCCCAGGCTGTACCGCATTTTCCTCTTCATACTCCACTGCATCAAGCTATGAGCCATAAGCAAACAACACATCCAAAAGTGTTTGACGAGTTTAAAACCCAAAAATTGTTAAAGTCCATTATTGCCCAAAGTGATTTGCCAGCATGTGTAGTTATCGATGACCAGGCAAATATTATTTATATCCACGGACGTACTGGTCATTTTTTGGAACCGGCGGAAGGGGAAATAAGTACAAATCTTCTTGCTATGGCACGGCATGGCATTAAAACGGGGTTAACAAATGCAATACACAAAGTTTTAGTAAGTCATCAGGAGACCGTTATAAAAGGACTTCATGTTAAAACTTATGACGGACTTTTCGATGTAAACCTCATTGTTCGGCCATTACCTGATTTTGAAACAGGATCCAGTGGAATAATGATGGTAATTTTTGAGCCGGTCTCTTCTGATTTGAAGCCGCAAGCAAAGCACGCAGTCACAAGAGAACATGAGAAAGGCGATGAATACGAAAAGCTCGAGCATGAATTGCAATATACAAAAGAAAATTTACAGTCGACTATTGAAGAGCTTGAAAATTCAAACGAAGAGTTGATGTCAGCTAACGAGGAACTACAATCTACCAACGAAGAACTACAGAGTACTAATGAGGAGCTAGAAACATCCAAGGAGGAGCTGCAATCTCTAAATGAAGAGTCGACCACTGTTAACTCTGAATTGCAAAGTCGGATTGATGAATTGATCAAGGCTAATGATGACATAAAAAACCTTCTTGATGCAACCGAAATTGCTACTATTTTCCTAGATATCAACTTTGAATTGAGTCGGTTCACGTCCACTGTAAAGAACCTTTTCCCCCTGAAATATACCGATATAGGACGACCGATAAAACACTTTTCTTCTACCCTTGTCGACGTCGATTTGCAAAGTCTTGCGGCTAAAGTTCTTGAAGATTTAAACATGATAGAACTTGAAGTGAATGACAACAAACAAAAGACATATCGTATGCGACTCAGGCCCTATCGAACTATAAACAATGTGATTGACGGTGTAGTTATAACGTTTGAAGATATAACACAAATTAAACTGATTGAAGCTCAACTTGAGGCGTCATCTTTTTCTTTTGAAAAGAAATTAACAATGATGTCCAAGGTCTTCATGGACAGCGCAGACCCGATTATCATCGAAGATCTAGGTGGGACAATCATTGACGCCAATAGTGAGGCTATTAACTCCTATGGGTGGAGTCGTGAGGAGATTATCGGTAAACACGCTCTGGACCTCAGTCCCAAAGAAAATTATGATCAAATGAAAAATGCCTTGGATCAGTGTTTAAAAGGGACCTCAGTGCGTAACCTTGAGAGTAGCTATCTCCATAAATCAGGTAAATTTATACCTGTATTGTTAACGTTTTCCCTCCTGTCTGGAAAAAATGGAAAACCACAAGCTATTGCAACCATAGCAAAAAACTATCCGGCTTCTTGAAAGCAGGAGCATCCCATGGCACTAGAAGACGATCAACGTTGTAAATATAGCGAGTTAAGGAAACGCGCTCGAGCTTCCCTGGCAAGGAAAGAAAAAGACCTCTCTGCCATGTCTTCAGAGGATATCCAAAAACTTGTTCATGAGCTCGACACCTACCAGGTTGAGCTGGAAATCCAAAATGAAGATTTGCGTCAAGTGCAGGAGGAACTTAACACGTCACGCAAGAGATTTTCTGACCTCTATGACTTTGCCCCGGTGGGGTACCTTACCATTAGCGATAAAGGATTGATTGTTGAGTGCAACTTAACAGCAGCTGAAATGCTAGGAGGAGAAAGGGGATTTTTGCTCAATCAACCTCTCTCCGCATTTATAGCTAAGGAAGACCAGGACATTTTATATAATCATCGTGCAAAACTTCTTCATTCAGAAGGGCAGCAATCTTTTGATCTTCGGATGAAAAACAAGCAGGGCGCTTTCTTTTATGCGCACGTTGAAGGGACAGTTCTTGCTGACGTAGATGGTGATGCTGGCCAATTCAGAATGTGTATTGGAGATGTTACCGAACGTAAACAAGCTGAAGAGGCGTTGACGATAAGTGAACAAAAAAACAAAGATGCCTATAAATTTCTGGAGATTATCGTAGATACTATTCCTGTACGTCTCTTCTGGAAGGACAAAAAATTAAATTATTTAGGCTGCAATAGGTTGTTTGCTCAGGATGCAGGGTGTCGTGACCCAGAAGAGTTGGTTGGAGCTAACGATTACGATATGGGGTGGACGGTTAATGCAGACCAGTATCGAAAGGATGACCTTGAGGTCATTAAATCGGGAAAATCAAAACTCAACTATGAAGAACCCCAAACAACCCCTGAAGGGAAGCAAATTTGGCTCTCAACTTCAAAAGTACCACTTCGTGATGCAAAAGATAACATAATTGGCCTGTTGGGGGTGTACGAAGATGTTACACAGCGAAAATTGGAAGAAACGGAACTGCTCAAAGTTCAGAAACTTGAATCATTAGGTCGCCTTGCCGGAGGAATAGCCCATAACTTCAATAACATTCTAATGTCTATCATGGGTAACGTTTCGTTAGCGAAAATGACAGTTTCCCCCACAGACTCAATATACGAACGGTTAACCAATGCAGAGGAAGCATGTTTTAGGGCAAAAGATTTAGCCCAGCAATTTCTTACATTCTCAAAAGGTGGTGATCCTGTCATGACTACAATTTTAGTAGCAGACTTGGTCAAAAGCAGCTGTCAATTAGCATTAAGCGGGACAACATCGAGCTGGGAATGCAGTATTCCTGAGGATTTATGGAACTTTTATGCGGATGCTAACCAAATCGGTCAGGCTTTAACCAACATCCTTATCAATGCCGACCAGGCTATGCCCAACGGGGGTAAGATAAAGGTGTGCTGTCAAAATGTGGTAAGCAGCGAGACCGACAACCTCCCCTTAAAAAATGGAAAGTACGTTAAGACATCAATAAGAGATCAAGGGATTGGAATACGGGAAGAATATCTTGATAGTATTTTTGATCCTTATTTTACCACAAAAGCCACTGGCAATGGACTCGGCTTGTCATCAGCTTACTCGATACTGAAGAAACATGAGGGGTGTTTGATTGTTGAATCTACTTCAGAATCAGGTACAGTTTTTTCTTTTTACATTCCAGCTTCCACTTCCGATGTCGAACTGGCAGAGGATGCTGAACCACAGCTATTAAAGAGTAGCGGAAAAATACTCGTCATGGATGATGATAAAATGGTGCGTGATATGATCGGGGTAATGTTAGAGCACCTCGGGTATCATGCTGCATTTGCTGAAGACGGGGAAAAGGCTTTAGCAAAGTATGTGAAAGCGATGCAAACCAACAAGCCATTCGATTTGGTAATTATGGACCTTATTATTCCTGATGGCATGGGGGGAGCAGAGGCCATTAAAAAATTGTTACACATTGATCCTTTTGCAAGAGTAATCGTTTCAAGCGGTTATAGTAACGATCCGGTTTTGTCTAATTATAGCAAATATGGCTTTGTTGGAGTGCTTGCAAAACCTTATCATCTTAACAAGCTAAATGTGCTGTTGGAGAATATTTTCAACGCTTCTAACCACTGATTGCTCCTGATCAGCCCCTTGTTGATTCGGTCGAATATGATGCAAATTTGAAAGAGATGAATGACCCGTTTGGTTAATCTTGTTGATCAATTCAACTAGGCTCAATATACATCCTGACGTTGCCCCTCTTTGTAAATCACGCCAGACCAAAATCTATAACAATTTACAAAAGACCAGACAATAGATGTCTGTATAGCTCACGAGAATAGCTTCCTAGGAAATGAACAATGCTAGTATTGGCAATGTTAACCATTTAAGCAAATCTGAAAGTTTACACTATTCCTGTAAATTCACGACCGGAGGTGCACAGGAAAAAGGTTAACCGCCGCAATTTACCGTCTATTAACCTTACCGTATCGAAGTTCTGAATTCCCAACTGCGACAACGGATGAATTTTTTACTGGAGGTATTTTTTACTCATGTGATCGGGTGCATCCGACGTTTATGGAATCATTTAACACGCCGTATCTTCTTCTCTCGTGAGACCCTTTTTTCCTGCGCACTTTTCTCATACTGATCAAAGAACGAATCAAATTTTGAGTTATACTTGGCGCAGCGTAGTTTCAAGATGTTGTTGGCATAATCAACTTTCCACCAAGCGCCTGACCTCTTGAGACGAATATTGCTGATAAACTTGTTGGCACTTTCTATTGCGCCACTGCCAAGTGGATAGCCACCACGCCGTAAGCGGCCATACTCAATTCTAACCTTGTTTGTCTTGAGATAGTTGACCAGGTTGTCCCGCTCTGTCTTTGCCTCTGCAGTTTTACACTTCATCCGGTTCAACCCGGCGATCACGTGAGCAGCATTATTATGAAACAAGCGCACCTTGGTCTGCTCTATCCATGAACTGGCCTTTTCCGTCTCAGGAAAATGAATTTTGGCAAAAGCATGTAAATGTTCTGAGCAGTGATAATAATCGAGAACTTGCCGACACTCAGGGAAATACTCTTTGACGCAGTCCCATATCCACTTCGCTCCATCACCAACAAAACACAGACGAACTTTGTCCAGTGGAATGATATCCTGCCTCCTCAGCTCAGCCAGAAACTCACGGAATTCATTGACGTTACTGATTTGATGCCAGCTTAAAAGATGGACAACTTTATCTTTGTCCAACAAATAACCACGAATACCTTTCGCCTCGCGCCAGCAGTGAGGCTGCCCTTTTTCTTCAGTCCTGATTGGAACCATGGCACCGTCAGCAGAAAAGACGAGTACAGGTCGACGGTAATTGTCTTCAGAGATACACTCTATAATCTGAGCAACTTCCTCGGCAGTTGGAGTAATCTCGGCAAGGCTGATTTCCGAGGCGACCTGATTGGTAAGTTTATGCACTGTATCCGCAGAAATATCAAAACGATATATTTCGTTCATCATCTCCGCAGCTTCCTCAAAAGTTTCCTTGGCGCCGAAAAGGGCTGCTATTTTCTGCATATCATATTGGTACTTACCATCCCTGAGGTTAAGAGTATCCTCATATGGGGTATGAACAGCCTTGCACTTTGGGCAGACATAATACGGGCAGTTAATTGTTATTGTTCCAATTGTGGTAACGCACTCTCTTCTATTGTCATATTTTTTATGCACCCTGGAACCACAACCGGTACACGCTAGCGAGGTGATGTGCCTGCCAAGTTCGCCTTGAATAATAATCTGAACCAGTTCCGGGTCTATTGCAGGGTACTTTCTTCTAATGTTTTCGATTATCTCAAAAAGGGTATTATTAGGCGCATCAACACACTGGATAATATGATCAATTTTTCGATCAAGACTTGTATCGTACATGTCTTTATAGCTCTCTTTCCAAGTCTGTGCTTTTTGCGCTGTCGCCATGGCATAACCTCCTGATTTTGCAGAACATTACACCATAAAAGCGTTAATTTTTGAACTAAAAATTCAACTTAAGTGTCTAAAATTACTAACTAAATCGTCCCTCAGTGTGATCGGCTTACGCATTCCATAAACGTCGGATGCACCCCATGTGATCAACTACCGCCCTTTTTCATTGTTTCTTCAATACTCAATGCTATATAATATTTTTATGCAATAGCAGTATTCGTCCAGAGCAAAACTAGTTCAACATCTGATTGTACAAGGACTTTCATGGAAAATTATCTACAGCCTATGGATCGACGAACTCATGACCGGTACCTAATAAAGGAAGGTGAAGATATACTCGTTGACTTTAAGGGAGATACAATAAAGGGTGTCTTTACCGTAAGGGATCTTAGCGAGGGAGGTTTAGCATTTTTTGCAGATGGCGTAAAGGGAGATGAGATGTGCAAAAGTGTTCACATTGATTTAGTTTTTGGAAATCATGATGTGATTTTCCGTTCTCTTGTATCACAGATTGTCTTCTGCTGCGACCCTACGAGGTATGGCTTGAAATTTTTGTTCCTTTCTAATTTTGAAAAAAGAGCTTTAAGGGTGTTTATTAATAAATATTGTCAGTAAGTTTTTTTCTACCCAAAACGTAATTATTCAACGAGAAGAAATAATATAAAAAACAGTGCGTTCTCATAGGTTAGCCTTATAGTTAAAGAGTTGAGACATCAACAGGTTCTTATATGCCTGGGGATTCTTATAGTTTAATAGGTGCCGTTGCCGGTTTGCTTGCAGGCAGGGTAATGACCTATGCAAGCTCCGTCTTCAAGGTAACATTCTAGTAGGGATTATCGGCGGCTTTCTCTTCAGACTCTTGGCAATCGCCGCCGGTGGCCTGACAAACTCAATATTGACTGCTGCTGAAAGTGGTCTGTTTTTGAAGATAACTGCCGGATAACTTGCGAGAACCACCATGGAAAAGAGCACGCTAGTTGCTAACACTGGGAAGGTACTGCTGGTTCGTGGCAGCGTAGTAGATATCAGTTTCCAGGTACATCTGCCTCCCATCTACACATTGCTGCACGCAAAAGAAGGGGCAATTGTAATAGAAGTGCTCGCTCAACTCGACACCCATCGTGTCCGTGGAATTGCGTTGACCCCCACACAAGGCCTCGCCCGCGGAGATGTGATCAAGGACACGGGCGGGCCTCTGAAAGCTCCAGTCGGTAAGACCATTCTCTCGCGAATGTTCGATGTCTTCGGAAACACTATTGACCAGCAACCCGCACCGACCGACGTCATGTGGCGCACAGTCCATCGCAACCCACCGACGCTGTCACAGCGCTCTTCCAAATCCGAGATTTTTGAAACAGGCATAAAGGTCATTGATGTCTTGGTGCCGCTGGAGCGTGGCGGCAAAGCCGGCCTTTTCGGCGGAGCCGGTGTCGGTAAAACGGTGTTGCTGACCGAGATGATCCACAACATGATCGGACACCAGGAAGGTGTAAGCATTTTTTGCGGCATCGGCGAGAGGTGCCGTGAAGGTGAGGAGCTGTACCGCGACATGCGGGATGCCGGCGTTTTACCGAACATGGTGATGATCTTTGGTCAGATGAACGAGCCGCCGGGCAGCCGGTTCCGCGTGGGCCACGCCGCCCTGACCATGGCTGAATATTTTCGGGACGATGAGCACCGTGACGTGCTTCTGCTGATTGATAACATTTTTCGTTTTATCCAGGCCGGTATGGAGGTGTCAGGTTTGATGGGCCAAATGCCGTCGCGTCTGGGATACCAGCCGACCATGGGCACGGAGTTGTCCCATCTTGAAGAGCGCATCGCCAATACCAACGCAGGAGCAATTACTTCCATTCAGGCGGTCTATGTACCGGCAGACGACCTGACCGACCCGGCAGCGGTTCACACCTTTTCGCATCTTTCATCATCCATCGTACTGTCACGCAAGCGGGCAGGCGAAGGGCTGTACCCCGCTATCGATCCATTGCAATCCAGTTCTAAAATGGCTACACCCAGCATCATCGGCGAACGACATTATCATCTGGCGCGGGAAATCAGGCGGACACTTGCCCAATATGCTGAACTAAAGGACATAATCGCCATGCTCGGCCTTGAGCAACTGTCGCCGGAAGATCGCAATGTCGTTGCCCGTGCCCGTCGATTAGAGCGTTTTCTCACCCAGCCATTTTTTACAACCGAGCAGTTCACAGGCCTTACAGGAAAACTTGTTACCTTGGAAGATGCTTTGGATGGTTGTGAGCAAATTCTGAGTGATGAGCTGAAAGACTACCCGGAAAGTGCGTTCTACATGATCGGAACCATTGACGAGGCCAGGAAAAAAGCCACACCGAAACCAGAAAAGGAGGTCGAAAATGCAGCCGTCACTCATGACGCTTAAAATTCTCCTGCCGTTTCAGATCTTCGCCGACAAAACCGGCATCACACGTATCGTAGCTGAAACCAGGGCCGGATCGCACGGAATTCTACCGAGGAGACTTGATTGCGTCGCGCCTCTCGTGCCTGGGATATTGATTTACGAAAACGATGAAGAGGGCGAAATTTATGTGGCCGTCGATGAAGGGATTCTGGTGAAAACCGGCCCGAATGTATTTGTTTCTGTACGCAATGCCATCGACGGAACAGACCTCAGACAATTGCAGGAAGCGGTGGAGCTGGAGTTTCTAGACCTGAATGAACGTGAACAGAACGTTCGCTCGGTGCTGGCAAAAATGGAGAGTGGTTTCATCCACCGCTTTACAGAGTTTCAGCATGGCAGATAAACTCGAAAAACGGCCGTCAAAGTCGAATCCGCCGTTCATCCAGGAGGTTGGCAGGAAGGCCAAGAACAAGCTCAAGGCGCAGCGAAAGACCACCCGCAACGTATGGTTTGGCCTGGGAATGATGGGGCTTGTCGGCTGGTCGGTGGTGGTTCCGACCCTGCTCGGTGCGGCGCTTGGCATCTGGCTGGACGGGCGTCACGCAAGCAGTCATTCCTGGACCCTGATGCTGCTGATTATTGGCTTAGGGCTCGGCTGTTTCAATGCCTGGCACTGGGTGGCCAAGGAAGACAGAGAAATACAGGCGGACCAGGAGGATAATGATGAGTGAAACTTTGACGGTGTTACTCGTTATAGTGGCCGGTTTTATTCTCGGACTACTGTTTTTTGGGGGCCTGTGGTGGACCGTGAACAGGGGACTGTCATCCCGGCGGCCAACCCTGTGGTTCATGGGAAGTTTTGTGCTACGAACAGCCATTGTCCTGGCGGGTCTGTATCTTGTCGCTGGCGATGATTGGCAGCGGTTACTGCTCTGCCTCTTCGGATTCATCATAGCGCGGGCCATCGTGCGCCGATACACCGACCGGCAACCCAACCAACAGTGCCTGCCAGCAAAGGAGGCCGGACATGCGACTGACTCCTGACGAGATTATTTTTTGGCAATATGGCTTTTTTAAGCTCAACGCAACTATTGTCTTCACCTGGATGCTGATGTTCCTACTCGCTGTCGGCGCAAAACTGATCACCCGGCATCTTTCCACGGACCTGACACGCTCCCGCTGGCAGAACCTGCTGGAGATCATCGTCACCACCATCGAAAAACAAATTTCCGAGGTGGGCCTCAGTCAACCACGGCCATATCTTGGCTTTCTCGGCACCCTCTTCCTGTTCATCGCTGCAGCCAGCCTCTGTACCATCTTTCCGGGCTATGAACCGCCCACTGGCTCGCTGTCAACCACAGCGGCACTCTCACTGTGCGTCTTTGTTGCGGTACCCTTTTACGGCATTGCGGAACAGGGGCTGCCTGAATATCTGCACTCCTACATGAAGCCGACACTCATCATGCTGCCCTTCAACATCATCAGTGAGATTTCACGCACCCTCGCCCTGGCTATCCGCCTGTTCGGCAACATGATGAGCGGCACCATGATAATCGCCATCCTGCTCACGATTACGCCCTTTATCTTTCCTATTCTAATGACTTTGCTCGGTCTGCTTACCGGCATGGTACAGGCATATATCTTCAGCATCCTGGCTGCAGTGTATATCGCAGCGGCGGCACAAGTCAGAAAAACCAGGCAAATAGTCGATAACGACAGAAACCACCAACATGTACACATCTTACCCTAGGAGCTGCTATGTATGACATGACTATTATCGCGGTGGCATCGATCGTCATCGCCGGGATCACGACTAGTTTTGGCACCATGGGGCCTGCTCTGGCTGAAGGCAGAGCGGTCGCCACAGCGCTTAGTTCTCTCGCCCAGCAGCCAGATGCCTCCTCGACGATCACCCGGACCTTATTCGTCGGCCTGGCGATGATCGAATCCACAGCTATTTACTGTTTCGTGGTCTCGATGATCCTCATCTTCGCCAACCCCTTCTGGAACCATGTCATAGCCCAGGCAGCAGGGAAATAGGCATATGTTAATCGACTGGTTCACCGTGGGAGCACAGGTAGTCAATTTCGCCATTCTGGTGTGGTTGCTCAAACGCTTTCTGTACAAGCCCATCATCGATGCCATTGATGCCCGTGAAAAGCGAATAGCACTTGCACTTGCAGACGCCGATGCGAAAACGGCCGAAGCCCAAAAGGAACGTGACGAATTTCTGGCAAAGAGTGAAGAATTTGATCGGCAACGGGCTACGCTTTTCATTCAGGCAACAGAAGAGGCACATGCTGAACGCCGACGACTCTTCGACGAGGCGCGGCAAGCCGCTGAGGAATTGCGGGTGAAACGACAAGAAGCAATACGAAACGAAGCCTCTCTCTTGCATGAGGCCATCAGCCGCCGAACCCGTGAAGAGGTTTTTGCTATCACGCGCAAAACCCTTGCAGACCTTGCCACAACCAATCTGGAAGAACGGTTGGTGGAGGTGTTCACTCGTCGTTTAGAAGAGATGGATGACAAAGTGAAAACAGATCTTGTTGCATCTTTGACGAAAACATCAGATCCGGCGATAGTACGCACAGCCTTTGAGTTGCCTCCAGCGCAACAGGCGATATTGCAAAATGCTCTCAACGAGACGTTTTCGACTGAAATCCGCATCCGCTTTGAGACTGCACCCAATCTGATCAGCGGCATTGAGCTCGCCACCGATGGCCAAAAGATTGCGTGGTCCATTGCCGATTACCTGCTGTCCCTGGAAAGGGCTATCGACGAACTGCTCCAAGAGGAGAAGCAAACTGAAGCTAAGCTTGAACCATCTACTCAGGAAAGAACAAACCCATGAAGATGGCAGCCGAAATTCTTGAGAACCTTTTCGACAGCACCTTTGCCGAGATACGCCAGGCGCGGGAAATCTTTGCTCCGCAACTGCAGCTGCTGGAGACAGGGACGATCATCAGTGTCGCTACCGGCATCGCCAAGGTATCGGGCCTCCCCGGGGTCGGCTCCGATGAACTGGTGATGTTTCCAGGGGGTGTTCTCGGTGTCGCTTTCAACGTGGACGCAAACGAAATCGGCGTTGTTCTCTTTGGTGATTACTCGCACCTGCATGCCGGCGATGAAGTGCAGCGTACAGGTAGAGTAATGGACGTCGGTGTCGGTAAAGGATTGCTGGGGCGGGTTATCGATCCGCTCGGGCGTCCCCTCGATGGTAACGGCCCGGTGGCCGTGAGCCGGCGTCTGCCCATCGAACGTCCCGCTGCCGCCATCATGGATCGCGCGCCAGTAACGGAGCCGCTCCAGACCGGTCTCAAAGTTATCGATGCACTCATCCCTGTTGGCCGGGGTCAGCGGGAGTTGATTCTTGGGGATCGTCAGACAGGTAAGACTACCATTGCCATCGACACAATTATAAATCAGCGTGACAAGGATGTCCTCTGTGTCTATTGCTCCATCGGCCAGCGGGGATCAGCCATTGCCAAAGCTCTGGCGACCCTGCAGCAGAAAGGCGCCATGGAGTACACCGTTCTTGTCGTTACTGAGGGAAATGATCCACCTGGTCTCTCGTATATCGCTCCTTACGCTGCAACCAGTATTGCCGAGTTTTTCATGGAGGCAGGACGGGATGTGCTGATCGTGTACGACGATCTCACCCATCACGCCCGAGCCTATCGTGAGCTGTCGCTATTGCTGCGTCGTCCTCCTGGACGCGAAGCGTTTCCGGGAGATATCTTTTATATCCACTCGCGGCTGTTGGAGCGTGCAACACATCTACGCCAGGAACTCGGGGGCGGCTCTCTCACCGCTTTGCCCATTATCGAGACAGAAGCGCAAAACATTTCAGCCTACATTCCAACCAATCTGATTTCCATCACCGATGGGCAGATCTACCTCTCGCCCGCCTTGTTCGAACTTGGTGTGCTGCCCGCGGTTGACGTCGGCAAATCTGTTTCACGGGTTGGGGGCAAAGCGCAGCGAGCAGCCTATCGGGCGGTAGCTGGAGACCTCAAGCTCGCATATGCGCAATTTGAAGAGCTTGAGACCTTCTCTCGGTTTGGCGCTCGCCTCGATGAGGCTACCCGTAGCATAATCGAGCATGGAAAGCGGATTCGTTTCTGCCTCAAGCAGCCGGAATCGGAACCTTTATCGATGCCGACCCAAATTGCGGTGCTGCTGGCGTTGACCGCCGGACTTTTCGACAGCGTGCCATTTGACAAGATTAAGGATGCTGAACACGCTGTGCAGGAAGCCGCAGCCAACATTCCGGCTGAGGTACGTGCGCGTCTGGATAGCGCTGAAAAAATGAGTAACGAGGATCGCGAATCAATTCTTTTCATCGCCCGTGAATCATGCGTGCGTTTTCAGCGTGCTGCTGGATCTGCCTCCAAGCGGGATGATTAGGTAACAGACCTGACAAAACAGGCCAAAACATGACAGAGGAGTGACTACGAATGCTGATAAAACTCCGATATTGGTGGCAGGAACAACGGTCGAGCTTCTGGTTCGTTCCCAGCGTGATAGTCCTGGACGCCGTAGTGCTCGCCACAATCCTGATAGTTATTGATACGACCATAGACCTTGGGGTTGCCGAAGGGTGGCCATTGGTCTTTGGTTCCGGTGCGGCTGGTGCCCGTGGCTTGCTCACCACTGTTGCCAGCTCGATGATCACGGTAGCCGGATTAGTGTTCTCCATTACTCTCGTGGCCCTTTCCCTGGCATCCAGTCAATACACATCACGAGTCATTCGTAATTTTATGCGCGACCGCGTCAACCAGGGTGTTCTCGGCATCTTTGTCGGCATTTTTGCCTACTGCCTGGTTGTACTCAGGACCATCCGTGGTGGGGATGAAGGGATGTTCGTTCCTGCGCTGGCAGTGCTGGTTGGTTTGCTTTTCGCCTTCGTTGGTATCGCCGTTCTGATCTTCTTCATTCACCATATCTCAATATCCATCCAGGCATCGAGTATTATTGCCGGGGCCGCAGAGGAAACAATTGCAGCCGTGGATCACCTGTTTCCAGAACGACTGGACGACGATGAGGAAGAAAACAAAGACGGTGGTTTTTCGACATCTCTGGCCCATCGACCCTGGTATGCTGTTCCGGCCAGGAAGAGCGGCTACATTGAGAGTGTCGACATGAACATACTCCTCGATATTGCAAGGGAACAGCGAATCATTTTACGGATGGAGCGCGGAGTCGGAGAGTTTGTCGTCGAGGGGGCACCACTGGTCTCAGTCATGAATCTGATTAATCCGAAAGAAGAGCTGATAGCCAAGTTGAACTCGATCTATGCTATCAGCCGCCAGCGCACTGTAGACCAAGATGCCTCCTTTGGGATTCGGCAGATAGTGGACATCGCCATGAAAGCACTGTCGCCTGGCATCAATGACACAACCACCGCGATTATGTGTATAGATTACCTGGCGGCGATAATGGTTCGAATTGCTGCGCGCCGAATGTCGCCCCCCCATTATCTCGATAACGGCGAACTGCGAGTCATTGCCCGAGGCCCGAGCTTTGAGAGCCTACTGTCAGAATCCTTCGACCAGATACGAGAGCACGGTGCAAGCAACATTGCAATCTTGTTGCGTATGCTCGGTGCACTGCAAACCATTGCACATCAAACAACCAATGCCTGCCGGTGTCGGGAAGTCCATAATAAAGTGCAGTGTATTGCAGATCTGGCCGAACGTACCATTACGTTCCCCTACGACTGGGAACGGTTTCAGAGCCGACTAATACAGGTACAAAAGTCGCTAAAGTCGTGCTGACATTGAAAAGGGTGGGAACTCTATGCCGCCATCTTTTCCTGATCTCATCAGGCGGTTTGGTTATAAACCACAGTGTTGGAGATGACCAATCCACAGATATTCTCAATAGGAAAACAGAACCGTGTGTCTAGCCAAGCAGAGTAACTAAGACACCTGAGGCGTTATGAGTGACACTATAGCGAGCCTGCGTCGACAAATAAGCGGAGCTGAAGATCTGCAATCTGTTGTCCGCACCATGAAGGCCGTGGCTGCTTCAAGTATAGGACAATATGAAAAATCAGTGCGTGCGTTGAGCGACTACCATAGTGTTGTGGAGCTCGGATTGGAGGCATGCTTCCGGTATACAACCTCTCATCCTATATTTGCCAAGGACACCCTGCCTCAAGATGCACAGAGGACCAGTGCTGTCGTTTTTGGTTCAGACCAAGGACTGGTAGGCCGGTTTAATGATGAGGTGGCCAGTTATGCGGTGCAGACACTCTCAGCCTTGCCGATCAAACCCGAGATATGGACGGTTGGTGAGCGTGTCCATGCTCATTTGGCAGATGAGGAAATGCACCTGATGGGACAATTCGCCATACCGAACACCGTCAAAGCCATCACGCCGTTCGTCGGAAAAATTCTTATGGAGATAGGGACGCGCCACAGTCAGAATGATGGAGCTGAGTTATATCTCTTCTATAATCGGCCTGCCAGCGGTTCCGCCTATACACCAGTCAGCCAACGGCTGCTCCCTTTGGACGAAGAGTGGCAAGACAACCTTGCAGAACGTACTTGGCCCTCTGAAAACCTGCCGGAGGTCATAGGGGGCAGTATAATGACCTTGCAGATGCTCATTAGGGAATATCTTTTCGTCTCGCTCTTCCGGGCGTGTGCCGAGTCGCTGGCAAGTGAGAATGCCAGCCGTCTGGCAGCGATGCAACGTGCCGACAACAATATTAACGAATTAATGGAGGACCTCAAGAGAACATTCCATCACTTGCGCCAGAGTGGTATTGATGAGGAGATGTTTGACGTTATTTCCGGTTTCGAAGCGTTGAATGGAAAGGAAACCTAATGCACAACCAAAAGTCAAAGAAGCTGAAATGTCGAGGAGTCGAACGAGGGGAACAAAAGTAGCTGAAAGGAAAAAATCAATAACAAAACACAGGGGGCAATATGACAAAATCAGACCGCACCATGACACAAAAGATGGGGATCTGGATCGATCGCAGAGAGGCCATTTTAGTCTCATTACAAGACGCCAAGACATCGATTGAGCGGATCGAATCAAATGCCGAAAGTCACTTTCGTCCATCAGGTGGGTGGAAGGCCTCTGGGACGAGTGTGGCCCAGTCCATATCAAAAGAAAAAACAGCGGACGAGCGCCGCAAACACCAATTTCATAAATTCTACAAGGAGGTAATCGAGAAGACTGACAAAGCCGACAATATTTACATTTTTGGCCCAGGGGAGGCGAAACTTGAACTGGTAAAAGAAATTGAGATAATAAAAGGCCGACACGAAAGAATTGCAGCAGTCGAAACCTGCGACAGCTTAACTGAAAACCAGATAGTTGCCCAAGTGAAATCCTTTTTTCAGCACCATAGTATCGGCCCGGCTGAGTAAGAGCAATTTGCATCGACACTAATCGACAACAGAACCAGGCGACGCATATTGACAGCAGGGGAGGTTGGCTTATAACCTGTTGCCCCTTCGTGGTTACAGCTTGCTGCAAGCACTGCATTTCCCTGCAGCAAGTGAGCTTCATGGCATGCTGTTCAAAGTGATGGCCTCGTATGTCAACTTTTTTGCAGAGACCATCTCCACAGTCAAGATAACTTTTTGCGAGAGCATCGAAAACCAATGAATATATCAGACTGGCTGGATGAAAAAGAAGCAGAGGGTGCAGATGTATCACAAATCGTATTGCCGAGAAATATGGCGTTTGATCAAGACCCGGATGAAACTATTTTTTTTAAAATAATTAATCCATGTGGGATTTTCTGTACAGAAAATCATCCCTTTTCGACGGTCGAACGTTTTGGACACTGGTATTATGCCAGAGGTCAAGACAAGAAAGCCGGTATTCATTCATCAGCAATGAAGTGGAGATTTTTTACAAAAAATAAAAATCTTGCCCTCCAAACTGCTAAAGCACACATAGAATAATGTCTTTCCAGAATGGTGTGATTTCCCCTTAATCTAGGTGCTCAAAAAAATGGCTCTTTGTCATTAATTAATTTGCTGCGGTTTCTATAGATTTTTCACGACATCTTCTGCATTGAAATTTGCAGTTTTTTTGTTTTGTAATGGGTGAGTTGTCGTTTTTAAAATAATGCACCTTACTGAAAATGAAGATAAGCCTCTCTGAGGTTGCGAGTAAACAGCGAGGAGATGTTAAACATGAACCCTGAGCGTTATCTGCCTCGATCTTTGCCCCCAGCAATGAAAGGGTTAACTGACCTGGCTCTTGATCTGCGTTGGAATTGGAATCATTGTGCTGATGCTTTATGGAAAAGCGTTGATCCTGAAAGATGGGAAGCTACCGAAGATCCGTGGCTCATTCTGGAAAGCATATCAAGAAAGCGCTTGGAAGCGCTGGCCGCTGACTCTACTTTTTTAAATGAGTTGCATCGCCAGCTCGCCAACCGTCAGGCTTACCTTCGTCAATCATCATGGTTTGACAAAAGCCACGATGAAGCTGAACTGGGAACAGTGGCATATTTCAGCATGGAGTTCGGATTAAGTGATGCTCTGCCTATCTATTCAGGTGGTCTGGGGGTGCTCGCCGGTGATTTTTTGAAGACTGCAAGTGATTTGGGAATTCCTCTTGTCGGTATCGGGCTACTCTATCAGCAAGGATATTTTCATCAGGCCCTGGACACCAATGGTGACCAGTTGGCTTTTTTTCCATATAACAATCCCACCATGTTACCAGTGTTGCCATTGCAGGGTTCTGATGGAGAATGGTTACGTGTTAGTGTGGAACTGCCGGGCCGTACATTGTGGCTGCGTGGTTGGCAGGCGCAGGTTGGGAGAGTTTCACTGTATTTACTGGACAGCAACGATCTTCTCAATGCTCCGGGCGACCGAGGCATTACCGGTGAGCTTTACGGCGGTGGAATTGAAATGCGTCTGCAACAGGAGATCGTGCTTGGCATCGGCGGCTGGCGGTTGCTGGAGGCCTTGAATATTTCTCCTTTAGTATGTCATCTTAACGAAGGGCACGCTGCCTTTGTCATACTTGAACGCGCCCGTCGCTTCATGGAGCAAACCGATCGGACATTTTCCATCTCTCTTCTTGGCACCAGGGCCGGTAATATCTTTACGACGCATACCCCGGTTGCCGCAGGTTTCGATCGGTTTCCACGGAAAATTATGACGCAATACTTTTCTGATTATGCGCATCATCATCTCGGTATATCCATGGACGAACTGCTTTCCCTGGGTCATGATCATGGTAGCGATGACAGTAACTTTTTTAACATGGCTTATCTCGCCTTACGCGGTTGTGGTAGGGTCAATGGAGTCAGCCGCTTGCATGGAGAGGTCTGCCGTCGTATTTTTCTCCCCCTCTTTTCCCGTTGGCCCAAGCATGAAATACCCATCGGTCATATAACCAACGGCGTGCACATGCCATCATGGGATTCAGCGGCGGCCGATGCATTATGGACGGAACATTGTGGCAAAGGGAGTTGGCTCAGCACTCTGGAAACCATTGAACAGGTCTGGCGAAGGGTAGATGATGATAAATTGTGGTCCATGCGGAACCAGGCTCGGCAGCCACTTGTTAAGGCAGTACGGAGACGTCTGGTGCGCCAGCATGCGGCCTGTGGCGTGACAAAAGAAGGTCTTATGCAATGTCTCCAAGTTCTTGATCCGAATGTCCTGACTATCGGCTTCGCAAGACGCTTCGCGGGTTATAAACGACCAACATTGCTCCTTGCCGATCCAGACCGTCTGACTCGCTTGCTTATCGACGCTCAACGTCCCGTGCAGCTAATTATCGCCGGCAAAGCCCACCCTCAGGACGAAGAAGGAAAGCGTATGGTGCGAGAGTGGAATGATTACCTGCGCAGACCGGAGGTTCGTGAACGCGCGGTGTTTCTCGAAGACTACGATATGGGGCTCGCTGCCGAATTGGTCCAAGGCGTGGACCTTTGGTTGAACACACCGCGGCGTCCCTGGGAAGCAAGCGGCACCAGCGGCATGAAGGTGCTTGTCAACGGGGGGCTGAATCTGTCCGAGTTGGACGGATGGTGGGCTGAGGCCTATGATCCGGAAGTGGGTTGGTCTCTTGGCGACGGGCAGGAGCACGATCATGATTCAGCCTGGGATGCAGTGGAAGCTGAGGAGCTGTATATGCTTTTAGAGGAAGAGGTTGTGCCAGCTTTCTACACCCGTGATGAGAAAGGAATACCAACGGCATGGATGGCTAGGATGCGGCAGAGTCTAGCCCGGTTGACGCCCATGTTTTCCTGTAATCGGATGGCCCGGGAATATACTGAAGATTACTACATACCTGCAGCCGCTGCATATCAGCGGCGAGAGGCAGGAAATGCGAGCCTTTCGGCCACCATGAAACAGTGGGAGGTGTCACTAGCCAATCATTGGCACAAGATACGTTTTGGTCAATTCTCGGTGCAGGAATCTTTGGTTCGGAACCTGTTTCAGGCTGAAGTCCACTTGGGCAAATTAGAGCCAGCAGCGGTCCAGGTTGAATTATACGCTGAGGCGTTGTCACACAATTCAAATCCAGTACGCGTGACCATGGATCGAGGCGAGATGCTTGCTGGATCTGACAACGGCTACCTATACCATGCAACTGTACCTAAAGGGCGTCCGTCAAGGGATTATACACCACGGGTAATTCCATATCATCTGGAGGCCTCCGTGCCACTGGAGGCTAATTTTATTATCTGGTGGGAGTGAAATGGGCAGCAAAGGCAAGAGAAGTCAAAAAAGACGAAATACTCTGCAAAAAATACAACTCAGATATACTTTAAGAGTACCTTGGAGGATCAGCACAACAAGTATTACGTCGTAATAGAACAAAGAATAGAGTATATTGTTCACATCTCAATATGCTATGGAAGGCAAGTACTTAAATGTATACTTCCATCTTATCTTGCACAGTCCGCCTACACGCCCATTGAAGCCTCTGCTGTTCATTTAAAAAATGAAGTATTCGGGTGCGTCATATCGTGGACTTTTTTTCAATGGCCCAAAAGGAAATGGTCTCGTAAAAGTCTCTAAACGGTCTGGCGTTGCATCGAAAGTCAATACGTTAAGAACGTCTATAGCCAATACAATTGTATATCTTACGATTGTATCCAAAAAGAAGTCCTCACTTTTTTAATTTTCCACAAGAAAACTTCGAACAGCTCCTAATCTAAAATGGGAAAGCTGCGTAGATTTTTTCTTCCATTCAACAGTTTTGAAATGATCAATATCTTTCCTATGAAAAAAGAGGTCGCTTTTAGATCAACGAGAAGCGGAGACTCAATGGCATTAATAGTAGTTGTAAAGTCATAAAGAAATATTTGGTGTGAGTCTCACTAAAGCAGTGGAAGGCAGAATCTTCACCCTTCACTAAATTATTAAGCAATTAATCATAAAAGGTAACAATAATATGGAAATATTATCAGATGTACCGATGCCGGAAGAATGCGCATCCAGGATACTGGAATACAGCGGTCGAGAAGTGGCCCCTCAAGGGGGGCAAAATCTGTGGCAAAAAATCTTACAGCATAAATGGGTCCTGTCTGAAAAACTTGGCCGGGATGTGGGTACTCATGTTTCGTGCCTTGATTTTATGGAAAATATTGAGTTCAGAGATCATACGTCACAGGAATCGGAAAAAATTCAGTTTCTCAAAAAACGAGGTGCTATGAGGATTGACCGGGATATTTGGGAAACTATCTCCGAAACTCAACCACCGAAAAAAATCGTTAACAAAAGAATAATACTTCCATTCACAGAGCCCGAACTTGCTCTCAAACATGGAGTTGTGCCGCCTCGAGCACTCATTTTTTTCGGCCCCCCAGGAACCGGCAAAACCCATTTTGTCCGTGCAATTGCAGGAGTGCTACAGTGGTGGTTCGTTGAGGTCAGTCCCAGCGATTTAATGGCCGAAGGCCAAGACCGCATTGGTGCAAACTTAAAAAAGGTTATGGAAAAAATCGGCGAGATGGACAACGTTATCCTCTTTATTGATGAATTTGAGGAGATTGCTGGTAACCGCGACGACGCTTCCCGTATCGATAAGTCAATCACCAACGAACTCCTTAAACAGATACCCATTTTGAAAAAACAGAACAAAAGAAATCTGTTGGTTTGTGCAACCAATTATATTGGACAACTGGATGCCGCCCTGCTGAGACCAGGACGATTTGACTGCATCATTCCAGCAGGAGGCCTAGACACCGAGGGGCGCAAAACTATCTTCGAGCATTACCTGTCGAACACAAATAAAGGAGAAGTTGATGTGGATAAAATTGTATCCATGATCTCACTTTTCACTCCAGCGGACGTTGAATATCTTTTCCAAAAAGTCAGGCAAATAACTTTTGAAATGGAGTTCGAAAGAAAAGGTAATAGCCTTGTCACAACAGAGACTTTTCTTGAGATGATCCCAAAAGTCTCGCCGACACTTACCCTGGAAATTATCGAGGAGTTTGAAATGGATTGTGTGAAATATACTCGCTATTGATTCTCTATAACGTTGTAAGGCGCTCGTTTGGAGAGCCCGTTATTGTGGTGGTAAACCCCTAATAGGGTTCCGTTTTATTCGCACCTAATTTGAGGAGTGTTTCCACGTTCCGGCAGCCATGCCAAAAGCGCCAGACCTGCCGCTGCAGAAAAGAGGGATGCAAGGAAAATTCCTAACTTCGCGCTGGTAAGAAGACGCTCGCCGAAAGCCATGTTTGCAATAAAAAGCGCCATGGTGAAACCGATTCCAGCGAGCAAACTGCCTCCTGCGATTAATCTCCAACTGAGATCCCGGGGACGAGCCGCAATATGTGAACGTACGGCCAACCAACTAAACACCAGAATACCAATAGGCTTACCGAGCACGAAAGCTGAAAAAACAGCTATCGTAACCGAGTTGCCGAGATCGCTCAAAGATAGCGGTAAGCCAGCGTTAGCAAATGCGAAGAGCGGCATGATGATAAAGCCGACCCAAGGGTGGAGCCCAATCACTAGGCGTTCGACTGGAGACAGCGTTTCACGAGCGGCAATCTCGGCGACCTGCAATGTTTGTCTGTTTTCCGTGTCTCCGCTCCCTTCACCACTGGTTGGATGCGCAATAACCTGGCTCAGTATGGCGTATAAACGGTCGTCATCTACCCAGCGTCGCGCTGGCGTCATTAAACCGAGAATCACGCCGGTGATGGTGGCGTGGATTCCCGACGCATCAACTGCGCACCAGATAACTCCACCCAGCAAGAAGTAGATCGGAAAACCACGAAAACCAAATATTGCCATTGCACGCACGATTGCCACGCCAAGTCCAGCAACCATCAATGCACCCCAGGCAATGTGGCTGCTGTAACCGATAGCCACAATCAGTATTGCACCGATATCGTCCACGATCGCTAATGAAAGCATAAACACGCGCAAGCTTTGAGGGATGCGTGACCCTAGTAACGCCAAGCAACCAATAACAAACGCTGTGTCGGTTGCCATTACGGTCCCCCAGCCGTTCTGGCCTGGTTGTCCTGTTTGTAACGTTAGATATATTGCAGCTGGAACGACCATACCTCCTATGGCCGCAGCTATTGATAAAGCGGCCATGCGTGGTTTCTTCAACTCACCAAGAACTAATTCTCGTTTGAGTTCCAATGCAACAAGAAAAAAAAACAAGGTCATCAAACCGTCGTTTATCCACTCTCTAAACGAACGGGCAAACTCCAGCGAGCCTAGCTTAAGGCCTATTTGCTTCTCCCAGGCGGCTTCAAGCATGTGAGCCCACGGTGAATTGGCCATAACAAGAGCAGCAATCGTAAATAAGAGAAGAAGCGCACCGACAGCTGCCTCGATGCGCAAGAATCGTGTGAAAGGTCTCGTCAGTCGATCTACGAATTCCTTCGGCAGTCGGGTGTTTGGGGTTCCCGAATGTGCTTGTTGATCTGTAATCATGAAAAGCCTTCGAGGTTAAAACGTTAATGGGTAAGGTCACTTGCCCCCAAAAAGTCTTTTCTCCTCACACCATTGTTGAAAAAGTATCGGTACCTATTTTTCTGGAAGTTTATTATGTCCCCGGGACATCTATTCCAATTTCGCCACGGTTTTCTCTGAATAGGCTTTTTTGACGTATCGATAAAAGTCACTCTCTGTTGTGAGGATGAGGATCGAGTTTTGGTTGGCATTGTCTTTGTAGCTCTCAAGGGTGCGGTGAAAGGCATAGAATTCTGGATTTTTGTTGTATGCTGTACCATAAATTCGTGTGGCACTTGCGTCAGCCTTACCCTGGACCTCCTGGACATGGCGATAAGCCGTTGAACGGATCCGCCGCAGTTCTTTTTCCATCTCTCCTAGAATCTCTGCACTGCGTCCTTCACCCTCGGAGCGGAACTGAGCGGCTATTCGTTTACGCTCGGAAATCATCCGCTCGTAGACTTTCTCGCGGACACTCTTTACATAGTCAAGGCGCTTAATTCGTAAATCGACCAGTTCGATGCCGTATTGAGGGATGATCTTCTGTGCCTCGACTAGCATCGTCCGGGTAATTTCCTCCCTTCCCCTGGCAATGGCACGTTTCAGCTCTGCTTCTCTTTCTTTGGGAATATCTTTAAGAGCTTCTTCTTTGGGGACTTCCCATGTCGCGCTGCGAACCAATTCAACGAGCTCGCTGCTCGACACCTGGTCGCGGACTACTGAATCGAGAATGTCATTAAGGCGTGACTGGGCACCCTCTTCACTGGCAACGTTTTCAAGAAATTTTTTGGCATCAGCGATCCGCCAACGCGCGGTGGTATCTACCCAGATAAATTCCCGACCCTTGGTAGGGATTTGATTAGGGTCCCCATCCCAGACGAGTAAACGTTTTTCAAAGCGGCGTACTTCATGGATAAAGGGCAGTTTAAAATGCAAACCAGCTTCGGTTATGGTACTGCCGATTGGCCGGCCAAACTGTAACACAATTGCCTGCATCCCCTCTTCAAGGGTATAAATAGCATTGGAAAGGGTAAAAAATGCAGCGAGCAGAAAACCGATGGTGATAGTTCTCAGTGTTCGATTCATGGTTGTTTTCCCCCTGTCAGTGGCCCGTTGGTTGACTCCAGTGGTAGCCAAGGGACCATTGCCTTTTGATCTTCGTCGACGATATAGAGCCCTTTCATTCCTGCAAGAAAACCGGTCATGGCCTCCAGGTAGAGGCGCCTTCGCGTCACCTGCGGAGCCCCTTGATATTCTGTAAGAATTGCTGAAAAACGGGTGGCCTCGCCTTCAGCCCGGTTGACCCGCTCAAGGGCATATCCTTCGGCTTCACTGATACTTTGGGTCGCCACACCTCGTGCTTTAGGGATTTCGCGATTAGCCTGCTCCTGCGCTTTATTGATGGTGCGTTCCTTGTCCTGCCGAGATTCGTTTACTTCGTTAAAGGCTGGTTTGACACTGTCTGGTGGGGTAACATCCTGCAGTTCAACGGTTACCAGGCGCACCCCTGTCTGGTATGCGGAAAGGACCTTTTGGATCTCAGTTTTTGCCTCACTTGCGACGGCCACCCTGCCGGTGGTGAGAACATCGCTGCCGAGTCGGTTGCCAACAGCGCGACGCATAATCGCTTCTGTTGTGTCACGAATTGTTTTCTGAGTATTGCGTACTTGAAAGAGATAGAGAATCGGGTCTTCGATACGATATTGGATAATCCACTGGACATCGATGACATTGAGATCGCCGGTAAGCATCAACGACTCTTCCTTATGCGATCCGCTTGGCGCATAGCGAGTTTTTTCTCCGGGTACGGTTGACATGGTTCTGAACCCGAATTCTTCCTTCAGTACCCTGGCGGTGGGTAAAAGGCGGACTGTTTCAATACCAAAGGGTAACTTGAAATGCAGACCTGGGCTTGATGATCGCATTACTTTGCCAAACCGCTGAACGATCCCCGTTTCTTCAGGCTGAACAGTAAACCAGGCTGTATTGGCAACAATGAAAAGGATAATAACGCTAACAATAACAGTAGTATGGCCCATGTTGAGACCGCCGGGTTTAAAGGAGCTTTTTTTCATCATTTCGAGGAAAGACCTGAGAGCCTTTTCCACGGTATCAAATAATTCAGCCATGATAACCCTCTCATGTTGCACATTCTTTTAAAGTGCAATGAAACAACTGTTTACTGCCAAACTCATTGCACTGTTTTAGGGTTTACGTTTTTATGCTTTCTTACTGATCGAACAACTTCCATTCCTTCCACTCTCGAAACAGTACATATCTGTACCTCAATTGCTTTTCGTAAAAGTATCCTGGAGCCAAGCAACACACCGAATTGGTCTGAACACAGGTGGTTATTCACATCTTCGCGAGTTTTCCATTCTGAAATCAGCTTAAAAACGGTTTCATCTTCGATGTCCTGATAAATACCATAATTAAGGAGACCATTACCGTTAGTTGGCGGTTCAACCATTGAGAGAAGCGTCTGAAGAACCTCCTTTTGCTTTACAGGTAAACTGTACAGTATAGTTCTGACAATTATCATAGCCTGACGGCTCCACTAAAAATGGTGACTGGATAAGGTAAACATGCTGTACCCGGGTGTAATTTATGCGTCCATTTGTTATTAAAAAGGAAATTTATAGTGTATTAGACATAAGTAGTATTTTCCTCAAATTGAGAAATAGCATTTTGTCGGCGCTGCCTGCAGGTGCAAAAGCGAAATAGATGATTGCATTGCTACTCTTTGCAAAGCAACCTTTGCACCAGTAGGCAATTCATCTCACCTGTTAAGGGTAAGTGTTCTATATTGTTATTTATTATCTCAAAGAAAACTTGCAAAACCGCAATGTCTTTTCAAAACAGGTGGTCATATATGCTCAAGTGGCCAAATGTAACCTTTTCTTCTTGAGCAGCAGGTATGTGGAAGGTTGAGACAAGCCAAATAGTGAGCAAGTATCCTTGCTGGCAAGCGGCTTGGGGGCATGATGTTTTGAGTTATAATACGGGGTTTGAGCGGTGACTCGATCGGAGAAAGATGCAATGTAACTGTGCTTCAGGATAGATCGCTTGTTGCGACGGAGGTAATATTATGGTTTTTGGATATTGAGCTTGCGCATGCGGGCCCGCAGAGTGCTGCGATCAAGACCAAGGATTTCAGCAGCACTGTTTTTTCCGCTGACTTTCCAAGTCGTCTGCTCAAGTACCTTGAGAATATAATCTTTTTCAACTGCTTCAAGTGTTCTTTGCCTTGCGGAGAGATCTCTGAATGGTTTTCTCAGTTCATCAACTAGGTGGAGTTTGGGGCCGGAGGAGTTGATCACAGCCCTCTCAAGGACATTTTCCAATTCCCGAACATTGCCCGGCCAATGATACTGCTGCAGTAGTGTCATTACCTTTGCGGGAATGATTTCGATGGTCTTGCCCAGTCGTTTAGCAATTTTTTTAACATAAAATTGTACCAATAGTGGGATGTCTCCCTGACGATCACGGAGAGGCGGAAGAGTGATGGGGAAAACATTCAATCTGTACCAAAGATCCTCCCTGAACTTTTTATTGTTTACCTCCTCTTCAAGATTACGGTTTGTGGCTGCAATAATGCGGACATCAACAGAGCGGGTTTCTGAACTACCCAGCCTTTCAAATTTCCCACTTTCAATAACCTGGAGCAATTTTGGCTGTAAATCAAGCGGCAGTTCGCCTATCTCGTCAAGAAACAGGGTGGTACCGTTGGCCACTTCAAAACGCCCAATTCTTTTGGAATGTGCCCCGGTGAAAGCACCCTTTTCGTGACCAAAAAGCTCGCTCTCAATAAGGCTGGTCGGCAGCGCCGCGCAGTTCATTTTGACTAAGGCCCTATCTTTTCTCTTGCTCAAGCTGTGAATCGCTCTGGCCACCAGCTCTTTACCGGTACCCGTTTCACCTAAGATCAAGACATTGGTGTCGGTGGCTGCGATCTGCTCTACCTTGTAGAAAACGTAGTTAATTTCATCGCTTCGGCCAATGATGTTGTCATGGTTGAACTCCAGTTTTATCTCCTCCTGGAGGTAGGCACGTTCAGCCTCAAGCTGCTCCTTGAGCTGTTGGACCTTCACAAGAGCGGCCTCGGCAGCCTGCTTGTTTACCTCTGCCTTCTTCTGTGCAGTCCTAAGCTCGGCAGTCCGTTTGTAAACAGCTTCCTCAAGATATCTCTTGTAGTCTTCCCGTACAGTCACGTCCTTAATTGATAAAAGAATCAGACTGGTTTCATTTTCATTATTATAGATGCGCCTGGCGTTCAAATGCATAATCTTGAAGCCGATGTTATCAAAGGTATGTTCAACTTCAAAGTTATCAAAGACGGTATTCTGAGGTAGGATGGATTCCAGCAGTTCTCTCAACCTGGGAATATCCCATTGACGATTGCCAAGATCATAGATGATGGTGCCCTCTGTCTCATCAGGGTTGACGTCAAAGATGGTGTAAAATGCCTGGTTCGCCTTAACTACCCTGAAATCGGCATTGAGTACCACCAGAGGTTCGCGAACCGCCCCTAAGATATTATCAAAAATCTCCAGAAAAGCATTTTTCATATATTTTCACCATGGCTTCGAACCGTGGTGCATTTGTGTTGCACCTTTTGGACATCAATACAAAAACAAAATTGAAACAATTGATGTCCAGTTGTGAGACAAAGATAATCAGATGGAATACTATCTCTTCTTAATTTTATCCTATTTTGAAGTTGTTGATCAAGCAGCAAGTTGTTAGGTGGGACACTGCTTCCGATATTTTGGGCTGGTAGGGCTTTAGGCCGCATACCAGAGTACTGCAAAATAATGACACAGGGTGCCGGCCATCACAAAAACATGCCAAATGAAGTGACCATATTGCAGTCGAGAATCGGTTGCGAAAAAGGCTACACCGAATGTGTAAAACAGGCCTCCAGCTAATAGCAGCAGCAAGCCTGTTGCTGGCACTTCGGCCAAAAATGGTTTGACGGCGATGATGGCAACCCATCCCAATAGGAGGTACAGGGAGGTGAATAATATAGGACGTGAGTCCATATAATACACCTTAAGTGCAACCCCCATTGCCGCGAGTCCCCAAACTACACCAAAGAGTGACCAACCCCAGGGGCCATGAAGTGCTCCAAGGGTGAAAGGGGTGTATGTGCCTGCTATAAGGAGAAAAATTGCGCAATGTTCGATAATCTGAAAAGCATGTTTGGCTTTCCCAGGCAGCAATGCGTGGTAGAGGGTAGAGAAAAAATAGAGAAGTATGATCGTTAAGCAAAAGACGCTGGTACCGACAATGAATCCACCGTTTTGGTATCGTAACGTGTTGCTGATGAGATATGGCGTCCCAACGAGGGCTGCGATGAGCCCTATACCATGGCTAATACTGTTATAGATTTCTTCTGCCAACGACTGCTGACGATGTTTCCCTGCGGTGGGAATGTGCATGTCGACTCCAGATCCTTTCACAGAACTGGAGCGTAGGGGGTATAACGTATCTAGTCGGCCTTTTACGCCTTTGGTGGTGTCTTTCTCAGCGCTATGAAAGTCACTGGTTGTTTCAGGGGTATTCATATGCTTGTTTAACTTTTTTCTGACAATAACGCCGAGTTCAGGAAAAAGGGTTTAGCCCGACAGGCTACTAGGGCTAGCAGGGCAATACCTCTTGCTATATAGGTCTCCGACCTTGGAGGAGGTTCAGCAGTATGACAATAAAAGCTAATATCAGCAGGATATGGGTAAATCCGCCTATGGTGTAACTGCTAGCAAGTCCGACCCCCCAGAGCAATAACAGGGTTAAAGTGATTGTCCACCACATAATATTCTTCTCGTGTAAAATTTTGAAATCAAAAGGTTACGCATCTGTTCGTGGTTATCATGTCTTTCCCGTGTTCTCTCTACATCCCTGAAAATGAAAACACCTGGCAGGAAGCGAGGAAGTGTATGCTGCCGTTTCATTTTTTTTGCAAAAAGTGTTCCATAAGGTAGCTGTCGTCATGCGGTCATCTTAACTTGTTAGCATACGCATGTAATTATACCTGTCTTTTTAGAGTGAAAAATCAAAGAATCTATCTATGTTAAGACATTGTAACAACAGCCTCATTCACTCTATCTAGCAGCAAATGCTTAACCAGGTTTGGAAAAAAATGGCGACGTTGTTATGTTGCTGTGTGTTCTTGATTTAAGACAGGGGAAATTTGTGAAATACAGATTGGGCGTGATGCTTCCGGTCCAACCCAAGCTTTTATTGGTTATATTTAACCAATAAAAGCTTGGATTCGTATGGATGATGGTCAAGGTCACAGGCAAAGGGTTTACACAATCCACCCCTGGATTGCCAATTTCACCGAATTTGCTTTGTTTGCGTACACTTGAAGTACTACCCAGTACGTCTGCGTGTACGCAGCCTCGCACCTTCGGTAAACTTGGCAATTGCAAGATTTAAGTGTGTTTTTTTACTTACTCCACCGTGATTTCAATATCGTTTGACTTTTTCTCCTCCGTTTTGAGAATTTCCAGGTTCAGCATGCCATTGCTGAAAAGAGCCTTGATGTTGGTCTTGTCAGCATTATCGGGCAAGGTGAAACTGCGGGTGAAAAGCCCATGATACCGTTCAATACGATGAATTTTTTTTCCTTTTTCTTCAACTTCTTCTTTACGTTCTCCTCTGATTGTCAGGGTGCCATTGTTGACCGAAACCTTAACATCTTCCTTTTTGATTTCTGGTATCTCAACCTTAATCAGGAACAATTTTTCCGTCTCAATAATATCTACCTTGGGTGCCCAGTCACCTGACGCAATAACCTCCTGGCTTCCTAACCGTGGCTGATGTAAAGCCCTGTCATAACGTTCGACAATATTCCCTAGTTCTCTCCATGGATCCCATCTAACTATTGGCATGATACACCTCTATCTTTGCGGAAATAGATTCCTCCCTCCGCAGACAGTTCCCGCAATCAGTCTTTGGAGGATTAGTGTACAACCTTTAACATTTAAAGCTATCGACTGATCCGATCCTGATGTTAAAGAGAAGCCTTACTGTGTTCCTACTTAACAATTTTCCGTTCGTTATTCGCCAATACCACCTGGTTCTTCCCGCTTTTCTTCGCCCGATAAAGTGCAGCATCGGCTTTATCCACAAGATCTCGGTATGTCCTTATGGCTTTTCCACAGGAAGCCACCCCTATGCTGACAGTCAGCTCTTTGCCATCGGGCAGTTGCACTGCCATTTTGGTCCTGATTCTTTCGGCAATAATTGCTGTTGCATGAATATCAGTGAAAGGCAGGATTACAGCAAACTCTTCGCCACCATAACGACAGCAGATGTCAGAATCTCGGGCTTCAACTAGCAGCACTTTAGCCATTGCGGCGAGCACCCTGTCACCCTCCTGGTGCCCGTATGTATCATTGACTGTCTTAAAATTATCGATATCTATTAACAGCAGTGAGAGTATCGTGTCATATCGTAATGATCGCCGTACTTCGAGGTCGATTTGTTGAAAAAAGTAGGTATGATTGAACAACCCCGTCAAGCCGTCTCGTAGAGAAAGCCCAACTATTTCTTCAATGACCGTTTCGCATACCAATGTCGGAGAATTCATCCTATAGGTGACATTGGAAAGGTAATCGAGTGCGGCTACAACAATCCCGATATCTCTGTGCAGTAAGGTTGATACTTGATTTTTATGCTGGATAATTTCATCCCACAGCTTTTCTGCAATCTCAGCTGAAAAATACTGGTGGGAAACCGAGTAAAGAAGATCAGAAAAAAAATCGTGTCCCCGTTCCTTTTTCAGATCATCAAGGCGATGAACCTCCTCTTTCGTGAGCAGGCGCCCCCCGGCAAATGCCGACACCAGACCAATGGAGAGCGCACTATCATCGAGGATATTACGACGGCGATCAGCTTCAGTTTCCCTACACAATGATGAATTATTGTATGGTTCCATTATGATCTCAATCCATTTTTGGTTACATAAAAAGTTCTTACATCGATAGTCTTACCAGTTCTTCGGTGTAATTTTATTTTGAGCCTAAAACTGGTAATATTTCCAATTCATCCTGACTGCTGATTATTCCAAAACGAGTTGGGAATTGGCTGTATAATTATCGGCTTCCCGGCCAAAGGCCTTGCAGCCATTGCGTAATATTTTGTGAATGACACTCCATTAGCTTCCCAAACTGTTTTTTCTGTTTGTTCATTTGTCACCTAGAATACGTTAGGATTCTAATGACTTTTCCACTCTTGAAAACAGTATGGTGGAGATGGTTATTGCAAAAAAAAAGAGTCTGAATACTGGGAAACGACCACCAGGGTATTGTCTGATAATTCAGTTTATTTAGTATTATGGCAGCTCTGTTTTTGCAGTGTTTAGCATTCTCCTGAGTTCCTCTCCCTGGATGCTTTCTTTTTCAGAGAGAAGTTTAGCCAGTTTATCCAGAACATCGCGCCGTTCGGAAAGCATTTCCTGTACTCTCTTATGCGCTTCGTCGACCAGTCTGCTAATTTCATTGTCAATTTCAGCAGCTTTGGCTTCGCTGTAGTTTTTTCCAGGCGAAAAACCTTCGGGTAAAAACATTGCTTGGCGCGGCTGTTCGTAGCTTACAAGGCCAAGGAGATCACTCATGCCGTATTGGGTAACCATGGAGCGGGCAATATCTGAGGCTCGCTGTAGGTCATTCTGGGCACCGGTCGATATTTCGTTAAAAACAAGTTCTTCCGCCACTCTGCCGCCAAGAAGAACGGCAAGACGATCCAGGAGTTCTGAACGGGTCATGAGATAGCGGTCCTCGGTGGGCTGCTGCTGGGTGTATCCAAGGGCCGATATTCCACGGGGAATAATAGAAATTTTATGTACCGGGTCGGCATATTCAACGGATTCGGCAACTATCGCATGTCCTGACTCATGGTAGGCGACAATTTCTTTTTCACGGGCATTCATAACCCGGTTCTTTTTTTGCAATCCGGCTACCACACGTTCGATAGCTTCATCAAAATCCACCAATTCAACCGTTTCTTTCTCATTTCTGGCTGCCAGCAAAGCTGCTTCATTGACGATGTTGGCGAGGTCCGCTCCGACAAAGCCGGGAGTTCTTCCCGCGAGCTTGCCAAGGTCTATATCCGGGCTAAGCACCACATTTTTTGTATGAATTTCCAGAATGGCCTTGCGGCCGTTAATATCTGGTCGGTCGACCAGCACCTGCCGGTCAAAACGGCCTGGGCGCAGCAGGGCGGGGTCAAGGATTTCAGGCCGGTTGGTAGCAGCCATGATAATGACGCCTTTGTTCGTTTCAAAGCCGTCCATTTCCACCAACAACTGGTTTAGCGTCTGTTCCCGTTCGTCATGTCCTCCCATAGTGTTCATGCCGCGGGCTTTGCCTATGGCATCGAGCTCGTCAATGAAAATAATGCAGGGAGCTTGGGAGGCTGCTTGGGAAAAAAGATCGCGAACGCGAGCTGCACCTACACCGACAAACATCTCAACAAATTCAGAGCCGCTTATACTGAAGAAAGGCACTTTCGCCTCGCCAGCCACAGCCCTCGCCAGAAGGGTTTTCCCCGTTCCCGGCGGGCCGACCAGAAGCACACCTTTAGGTATCCTTCCGCCTAATTTTTGCGATTTTTCAGGAGTACTTAGGAATTCAACCACCTCTTCGAGTTCTTCTTGTGCTTCATCGATCCCAGCTACATCTGCAAAGGAGAGATCGATATCACTCTCTGCAAAAATCTTAGCCTTATTCTTGGAAAAAGACATGACCCCCATTCCAGAACCCATCTTTTTCATAACGTAGAAATAGAAGAGAAAAAAAATGCCGATCGGCAGCATCCAAGAGAGGATGGTGCCCAGGACTTTATTTTGATATTCACCGGAATAACGGACCTTGCTCTCAGCCAGTTCCTTCACTAATCCAGGGTCATCAACCCGGATAGTTGAAATCTGGTGATCCGGGACACCTTTAAACGTTGCAGAAATTTTTTCAGGTCCGACAATCAAATTGTCCAGCTTGCCTTCGGTAAGATGCTGCTTGAATTGACTGTATGGTATTGTCTCCACTTTTGCAGAAAAGAAGAAAGGCTGCAGGTAAGAAAACAACAGGATGGTGAGAGCCGCATACCAGATATTAAAACGCGCCTTTGGGGGCTGACCATTTTCTCCTTTGTGAGAATGGTTCAACCCAAATAGCGCTCGAAGCTTGTTCCCTGAGTTCTCTTCTTTTTTATTTAGATTGGACATATTTCCACCACAGATTCTCTGGAAACCCTGAGTTGAAAGTACTTCTGTCTATTAACTCTTGAACTATCACCACTGTCAGGAGAAAAATATTGCAATTCTATACGATTTACCTTTAAGCCATTTGACGATTAGCTCCAGTAATTGAAATCACCTTCGGTTGTTTATCAATCCTGTCTCTCCTTTTTTGTTCTTGTTTTTCTTTGGCCTGTCTTTGCTTTTTGTTTGTATTTTTCTTGCCACCCTTGTCTCCCATGCTTTCCTCCTTGCAGACTTTATTTTTTCTTTTTCGCAAAAGAATGGCTGCTTAGGTCGCCATAAGGAAATGGACCTTCATCACCACCATGAGGACCTGCCACACCAGACTCTGTTTTAAATGTTTCAATGGCATTTCGAAGTTCGTATTGTAACTCCCTCCAGCCACTCTCAAGACCATCTTTCAAATCTTTCCATTGGTATTCGTCCGCTTTTTTCAAAATTCTCAGATCGCGATTTATATGATCGATTTTCAACTCTAACTGTTCGACATGCTCATCATGCCTGTCTTTTGCCTCAGCCGTAAAGGCCATACCGCGAACCCTGAACCTCTCCAATTCAGCCTCTGCGACAGCTATGTCGGCTTCGAGTTTCTCTATAAAATTTCCATTTTTCTTCATACTATGCCTCCATCGAAACTTATCTATGTGTGAATTGACCTGCATTTTTCACCCAAGATGCAATAGGCCAAGAGCCTGATGTATTGGTTTCGTTTTCTTGAATTTAAATAACAGGTACGATTGGCGAAAAACTCACTGCTTGCAAGAAGGAAAGCAAGTATGATGCCATCGAGGGCTAAATTGGTAGGAGAAGGTGTATCATTCTGAATTGTTAGTGGTATTTTACTATGGTGATCAGTAAGGTAGCCTGTCGAACCCGTCGGTAAAGGTCATATTTGTCCAAAGGGTGGTATTTGACCATTTGCCCGAATAATTTGTTTTTTGGGGAACGATCTGAAAAACTGTATTTCTTGAATTACAAACCAATCGACCACAGCAAAGGATGCTACATCTATTGGTTATTACTACAACCAACCATAGGATTCACTCTGGATAAAACAACTCGTCAACTCAACTAGCTGAAATAATAACTATTGCTTGAGCTCCTGGAAAAATATCATATGTTGAACAGTTAGAATATAGGAATTGAATGTGAATAATTATGTTTGACAAAAGCCTGATTCAGGAAATAATTAATGCTTGGAATAGTGACCAAAACAATCCACGTCGCGATAGGTTGAAACAGCCTATTCCAGAGCTATCCATTATAAGGAAACTTATTGAAATAGCCTTCATTGCAAGTCTTGAGAAGGAAGAAGACAGGGCTATTACATTTAGCTTGTCTTTGTTCAATGAGGATATGTCAAAAAGCTTAAGAGGGGCAATGGGGTTTAAAAAACCTTTTCCACTTAATGTTGAAACTGTTACCAAGTTAGCTCCAGCTATTGATCCAGAAATGTCATCATTTGTTGTCTCGAAAAGCGATACAACTGATGAACTCCTTTTGTGTGGTGTTGTTTCTTTTTCTCAGCCCGAAAATAGATTTAATAAGGTTCCTGGACAAATAGGTAATCTCAGTTGCACACGCCCAGATGTTTTTACACTTACAACAATTCATCCTGGTTCCTTGTTAATTACCAGAGGCAATTCACAGATTGGAAGATTTGCAAAAGGAGAGTTTGTCGCAGCTACCCCCAGCCCATTTGCTCCAACAGCAATGGGCAAATATATATTTAGTTTTGTTGAGCAACATGAATTATATAAAAAATACGGCGAATCATATTGGCACATCTATCGTGATTCACTTGATTTTATCTTGTCAGAAGCTGCCGCGCGTTCTAATGGAGCCTCAATTGTACTTGTAAACGAGAATCATTTTCCCGCAATAAAAAAGGGATTTATTCATGGTTATAGATTCTTTAAAAAATATGGTATCAAAGAATTGTTTTCTGAATATATGAATTACCCGACGATTGATATTCCTCGCGATATCAAGATGAGAAAAATGATGTCTGAACGGCTTCAATTAATCGCTCAATACACCTCTATTGATGGTGCTCTGATTCTCTCCGACCTGCTCGATGTAGTTTCATTTGGAACAAAGCTTTCTGCTGGTACATGGTCTGGGGAAGTCCTTGTTGGCCCTGATGGTTTCAATCGAGGTGGACAAGATTTTAGATATGATCATTTTGGAACACGTCACAAGTCTGCTATAGATTTTGTTGGAGAACATGAAAATGCAATCGTCTTTGTTCTTTCCCAAGATGGTCCTATACGTGGATTCGTAAAGATTAATCATAAAACCATTTTGTGTTGGCCTGACTGTACTGTTTCTATGTTTATTTAATCCGCTAACAAACACTCAAAATGGAATCTCTTGGGTACCTATACCTTCAATGATGGTGCCTCCTCCATTGTTATCACTGCTCAAAAAAGAACATGCAGCACCAATGCCGATGCAGTGCAGCTTGCAGGGGTAATACCTCCTCAGCCCCAAAATGTTGCCATTGAAGGGGATACTCTCCTACTTGATAATAGCGTAGCCGACTACGATCTGAGAGTATCCTACTCAGATAACAGCAACATGTTCGTAGAGCCGCTGTGGAGTGTTGACTGTCCTAGTGTGGCAGAAATTTCAGCCTCTGGCTTATTAACAGTCTATGATATAGCTCAGGATGAAACCTGTGTGCTTTCTGCTTTATATGAAGAAAATGGTCTCACTTTTAATGAAGAGCTTGGCATCTCTATTCATGACCAGGATTTATTAGTGCCTAATTATCTCAAAATTTCAGGCCCAAGTACCGTTGTTGGCAATACTACGGCTGCCTACAGTGCAGAAGTATACTACACAAGCGGAATGAGTATGGAGGCGCAACCGTTGTGGAGTACTGATTGCCAGCAATTGGCTGTAATCTCACCGGATGGTGATTTGACGGTTTTTGATGTGCAACAGGATGAATCATGCACCATTACAGCAATCTACGAAGAAAATGGTTTTACGGCGGTCATTGATGAATTAAACGTCACCCTGCAAAAGGCAACAGTGGAACCGGTTGAAGTTATTATTGACAACGGAGACTCGGAAACTTCATCTATCGGAAAATGGCGTACAGCAAGCGAGTCTGACTATTATGGCACCCCGTCGGAGTACAGCCAGAACAGCGATGGTGAGTATAGATACGCAACCAGCCTTATAGGTATGCAGGATATCTCACTTTGGTGGACACAATCGTCAAAACGTTGTGGAAATGTACCTGTTGAAATCTATGATGGTGATACCCTAATAGACACAGTTATTGTGAATCAACAGGTGAATGGTGGGCAGTGGAACATCCTTGACACTTATTTATTTAATGAGGGCGCATCCGTAGTAATTGTAGCTCAAAAACAACGTTGCAGCACCAATGCCGATGCTGTGAAATTTAACGAAATGAATTGAACTGTTTTTCAAGGTCTGGCAAGTAAGGTTTAAAAAAAAATCTGCTTGCCGACCTCTTCTGCTTCACAATAGTTAAGATGGCCGGTTCAAATCCAACGAAAATTAGTGATTCCCTCTGGTTGATATTCTTCCTGTTATGTTATTCGATAATTTCACCGACAAGCTTGTTCCATATTTTTTTCCCCTTGCAAGATAGTACTTTCCTATTGGTTCAGGACTTGATTATTTCTGGAGCGAAATTTGTCGATCAAAAAAGGGACAATAGGGGAAAATAGACTATGTGTTAGGAATGAGTACGCCGCACTACCAGAAAACAGAAAAGACACCAATTTTATCGCCCCTAAAAACAGGCCTTCCGTGGAATTATTTGATGCGCATTGCCGGATGGTAGTTGATGATCATCAACTGAATTATTTGCATATTAAAGGTCGGGCTTTAGAACTTCAAAATAAAGTCAAATTATGTAAGCGTTGTGACCGCGGAGGAGGTGCTCAACGCTCGATTTGTGCTACTTGCGATCGGAATGGGTGAACAACCCCTGTGGCCAACTTGGGCAGACCGGCTCAGAGAAATGGGAGCATCGGTAAATCATGTGTTCGATCCCCGCTTTTGCCTCGATGATTATCAAGGCGACGGTCCGGTTGGGGTGATAGGTGGTGGTATCAGTGGTGGACATGTTTCTCTGAGAGTAACTGAAAGAATGAACGCTGGCGTGTTGTTGATTTCCCGAAAGAATGTTTTCGTCAGTAATTTCGATTTTGCTCCAGGCTGGATAGGTCCAAGGTATACGGAAGGGTTCTACCGGTCACCGATTGAACAGCGACGTCAGCAGATAGCGGCAGCCAGAGCTAAAGGCAGTGTTCCCGGAGACATGAAACTTGCGTTGGACAAAGCGGCGGCACTGAATCAACTCACCTTCATAACTGACGATATAACCGACGCGAAATGTCAAAATGGAGATGCCTTGCTGATTGGACGGCAAGGTCGATATGATTGTCAAAGAATTGTTCTAGCCACGGGCTTTATGGAAAAACGACCTGATGGCGGTTTCGTGAACCAGGCAGTTGATGAATTCAACCTAAAAACAGCGGCCTGTGGATTTCCGGTGATAACGCCATCCCTCCAGTGGCATGATCGGATTTTCGTCACCGGCCCCCTCTCTGAACTCCAAATTGGCCCTGTTGCAAGAAACATCGTGGGGGCAAGACATTCGAGCGCTAGGATCACAGCGGCTTTCATAAAGAAGTCGGTATCTCGATCTCGGAGTGCAATTTAACCTCATTTTCGTAAAACTATTTATTCTGACCTATGTAATCTAGCTGGTCCACGACAGTGTAGAGTGACTGCTGATGGGATGACTGGCATCACCTCCCTGCACTCATAAGCTTTTTCTTTGGTAAGGTAATGCCAGCAGTTGCTCCATTCTTGAACAATTTCAATAAAATAAGGAAGTCTATCTGCATAGGAAGCACCTCATTTTTTGTATTCTCAAAGCAAAAAGAGATTGCCGTGGCAAATCTTTCATCGCGAAAACGATCTACTTAATTAAAAATATTATAATAATACATCCTCTTTAGCCATTTTTTTCGATAGGAAAATAGTTAAGGATTGTGCCTAGAGCCTTAAAGAAGGCTGCCTTAAAGTAAGATAATGAGTGAGGGGGACGGACATACTATCTGGCAGGTAAAGCGATCCCACCTACTATTAAAATAGTTAGTAAAGCTAATTAAGCCCCACTTCTTTCAAGAAGGAAATACGTTTTTGTGCTATCGCCTACTTCTATGTCAGGTCTCTCCATACGAGACAAAGACTAACTTTGCGGAATTACAACTTAGATTTTATTTGTGCTTGCATGCTGAAGGCCCCTCATTATGTATATCCAAAACCAAAAATCTTTCTTGACAGGAAAGTTATGGATTGTAAACTTCCTGTAAACTATTTCTTTTATTTTCGGTGGGCAGTATGGAAGACAGGCAGCTTCTTGGAAAAAACCTAAAACAACTTAGAAAATACCAAAAACTGACTCTTAAGCAGGTGGCAGATATGGCGAATTGCTCTGAAAGTCTGCTTTCTAAGGTCGAGAATGGTAGAGGTAACCCCTCTTTGAATACCCTTCATGCCATTGCCTCAGCCGTTGGCACTGATATCGGTACTCTTTTCATGCAGAATGTACTTCATGCGGAAATAGTAAGTAGAAAAGGTGAGCGACTTGTGACTCAAATAGCAGGTGGGCAGGGAAATGGCGTTTCCCTGGAGTACCTTTCTCCTCATAAACCGCATAATATACTGCAAGCCCATGTGCAAATAGTTGACCCAGGAGGTGGCTCTACCGGTGAAATTACTCATGAGGGAGAAGAAATGGGCTATGTGCTTGAAGGAATACTAAAATTAACTATAGATAATGATATATATATACTCCATGAAGGTGACTCCTTTTTCTTCGATTCATCACTGCCGCATAAATTTTTCAACCCCGGGGCAACTGTAGCTCGGATTATCTGGGTGAACACCCCTCCTACCTTTTAAGTTTCCCCTTAAGAAAGTTTCGCTACACTATTGTGTTTTATTTGAGCAATTATTTACAATAATGTGAAAAATTGCTGTTGACCTCTCTTCGCGCAAGACAAGAATAAATATTACGATATCAGTGCACTAGCCTTTTCTTTCCTGCTGGGAAAGTTTTGGGCATGGTTCCTGCTTTTCCTCGTTCAGATTCATAAACAAACAATCAAGTTATCTGGAGGAAAAGGTACAAATGAAACATCTAAAATTGCCCCTAACCTATCTCATGCTGCTTTGTGTATTGGTAGCCACTCTTTTTTCATCAGCACAAGCCGATCTCCTGGAAGATGTCAAAAAGAAGGGAGAGATAGTTATTGGAACCGAAGCAGCTTTCCCGCCGTTTGAATTCGTCGAAAAAGGTCAAATAGTAGGATATTCATCCGACATGTTGAACTTGATCATGAAAGATTTGCCGGATGTCAAGGTCAAGCAACTCGATATTCCATGGCAAGGGATACTTCCAGGGCTAGCCGCCAGTAAATTTGACTTTATTGTTACATCCGTAACAGCTACCAGGGAAAGAGCTGAAAGATATGCGCTCAGCCTGCCCATTGCAGATGCTACGGTTGCGTTACTTGTGAAAAAGTCGTCAAAAATAAAGAGCCCTGAAGATGTTGCAGGAAAGGTGGTTGCATCACAAACAGGATCTGCTCAGTTAAAAGCATTACAGGCATTAGCTGATAAACTTGATGCGCAAGGCAAGCCGGTCAAAAAAATTCAAGAGTACGTCTCCTTTGACGAAGCGTACGCTGATCTTGCTGTAGGTCGTGTCGATGCAGTAGCCCAATCTTTTCCAAACCTTGCTGACGCAGTGAAGAAGCGGCCAAATATTTTCAGCATTATCACTCCACCTTTCGGACCTAAGGTTTACTTTTCCTGGGCAGCTAGAAACGATGATGCGAGCAAATCCTTGGCTGACTTTTTTGATGCCGGCTTACGAAAGCTCAATGAAAGTGGCAAGATGGGCGAGTTGCAAAAGAAATGGTTTGGTTTTGCCATGCCTGTTCCGGCAGACGCATTACCTACTCCAGTTCAGTAACAGCCAACAAATCATCTCTTTGGGAACATCAAGCTGTGTTCCCAAAGATTCTGAGGCATCCTTATGGATTTTGACTTTGCCACAATTATTAGCAATCTGCCGGTTTTTTTTCGAGGTGCCGTTGCAACGCTATGTGTGTCATTAGCGGCGATTACGGTTGGAATGGTAGGCGGCATGCTAGTCTGTTTAGTAGGGATTTCCAGCCATAAAATTCTGAAGCTTGGAGCCAAGTTATATATAAGCGTGTTTCGGGGCATTCCAATTTTAGTGCTTCTGCTCATTGTCTACTACATTCTACCGGAAATTGGGATTGAAACCCCGCCTCTGATTGCTGCTATTACTGGACTAGCCCTCAACACTACTGCGTTTCAAGCAGAAATATACCGCGGAGGATTCGCCTCCATTCCTCATGGTCAAATTGAAGCGGCTCGCGCCTTGGGAATAGGCCCTTTAAGGTTATACAGAAAAATCCTGATACCACAGGTCATGAAGAAGGTTATGCCATCACTTATCAATGAAATAATCATCTTGTTGAAGAACTCGTCGCTCATCTCTGCAATCGCAGTTACAGAACTCATGCGCGTCAGTCAGACTTTGGTTGCCTCTACTTATCGTCCTATGGAGATTTATATGACTACTGCTGCTTTCTACCTTGTGATGACAATGGCCATTGCGGCTGTAGGCTCTGCGTTCAGTAGGAAGATGGCAGTTGCAGGGTGACCTCATGGAAATATTTGTAAAATATTGGCCCTTAATCTTCAGCGGATTGGTCGTAACCATAAGGATATGCATTATAGCAATTGGTCTAGGGCTGGTTGCTGGTTTGGGAATAGCATTATTACGCAGAGTAAAGCTGGCGCCTGTGAGCTGGTTCTGCAAAGCCTATATAGAACTCTTCAGAGGAACACCGTTCCTTATTCAGCTTTTTCTACTGTACTATGTTGCTCCGAATTTCGGCCTGATGCTGGTACCTGAGCTTGCGGGGATAGTTGGCCTCACGCTATACGGTGCGGCCTATTTTGCTGAGATTTTTCGAAGTGGACTGGAGTCAATCCCTAAAGGACAGGTGGAAGCTGCTGCCAGCTTAGGAATTGGCAGAATGCGTACGTTTAGAAAAATAATATTTCCTCAATTGACGGTCTTGATTATGCCGCCGTCAATCAACCAGGCAATCACTCTGCTCAAAGATTCAGCTGTATTGTCTATAATTACCGTTCCCGAGTTAACAAAAATCACAACCCGTATCATTAACGAGTCCTTCGCGACTACTGAGCCGCTTATTATTCTAGGCCTGCTTTATTGGATGCTTGCGGAAATAATGTCTTTCGCAGGCGCGCGGCTGGAAAAACGGTTTACTCGATACCTGAGACCAACAACTATTGAGCCATAATCATGCTGCACAAAGAACACTCTGTACCAATCATTTCCATACAGGATCTCCAGAAGAGCTATGGCGATACTGAAGTGCTAAAGGGGATTGACTTGGATATCTACCCTTCTGAGGTAGTGTGTTTTATTGGACCTTCAGGGTCTGGAAAATCCACATTACTACGCTGTATTAATTTTCTGGAAGTATACCAGGGCGGAAAAGTGCTCATCGGTGGTGAGCAGATCGGCTACGAAGCTGTGCATGGCGGGAAGCAAAGACTCGCTCCTGAAAGCAATACTCGTAGAATGCGCGAATATCTGGGGATGGTCTTTCAGCAGTTTAACTTGTGGCCTCATATGACAGTACTTGACAATGTGACGGAGGCGTTACGTTCGGTCAAGTTGATGAGTAAAAACAACGCTGCCCGCAAGGGGCGTAAAATGCTGGATAAAGTTGGCTTACTTGAGAAAGCAGAGGCATATCCGTCGTCCCTTTCCGGCGGACAGCAACAGCGTGTGGCTATTGCACGGGCATTGGCTATGGAACCCGAAATTATGCTTTTTGATGAGCCTACATCAGCGCTTGACCCTGAACTTGTCGGCAGTGTGCTCGAAGTTATGAAAGAACTGGCAGCAGAAGGAATGACCATGGTGGTTGTCACCCACGAGATGGGATTTGCTGCTGAAGTCGCCGATAGGGTCGCCTTTCTTGATGGAGGAAAAATAGTAGAACTTGGTCCTCCTAAAATGATTTTCAACAACCCCAAAAATCCTCGCCTTCAAACTTTTCTCGGAGACTGGCGGGGGGATAACAATAAAATAAATTAAATATTGAAGGAGTAAAACAATGAGTAACCTACAAACAATACCAGCTAGAAAAGGAATGGCGGCAAGAGTTGCTAAAGGGCAGTGCATAAAAATTGTTAACACTCATGGGGCACAAATTGTTGACACGTGGGCCTTCAGCACTCATGATTTGACGGAGTTCCTTTCTATGGAGCATATGCGCGCCTACCTTGATAAAGTCATTCCTGGGGAAGGGGATGTGCTGGTAAGTAATCGACGGCGGCCAATCCTTACATTCGCTAAAGATACCTCACCAGGTGTTCACGATACCCTTATCGCTGCCTGCGATATTTATAGGTATATAGGTCTTGGCATTACAGAGTATCACGATAACTGCCAAGACAACATGTATGCTGCTATGTCCACTCTTGGGTACAAAGCTCCTGAGTGTCCTAGTCCGTTAAATCTGTGGATGAACACCCCTGCAACCGGTAACACAATAGAATGGCTGCCGCCAAAATCAAGTCCTGGTGATTACGTTATATTAAAGGCTGAAATGGACTGTATTGTCGCCATGTCTGCCTGCCCGCAGGATATAGTACCTATAAATGGTGAACAGTGTACCCCCACTGAAGCACATTTTGAAGTATATACCCCCTGAAACTCATCCACCTTGTATCGCATGAAAAAATTATCGGCTTCTGTAGCACTTGCCCAACAACTGGTTGGCTTTGATACCCGAAACCCTGGAAGTAACGAGTTAGAATGTATCACTTTTCTTTCAGAGTTACTCAACAGGGAAGGGTTCGATTTAACCGTATTGTCATTTGATGAAAATCGCCCAAGTTTGGTTGCTAGTTTCGGAGAAGAAAAAGGACCGGCATTTTGCTTTGCCGGGCATATTGATACAGTGCCGTTGGGAAAGAAAGAATGGGCGTCAGATCCTTTTGGTAGGGATATAAAAATGGGGCGCTTATATGGTCGCGGATCAAGTGATATGAAAAGCGGTATTGCCGCCATGGTGACTGCGGCATGTAATTTAAAAAAAAGGCTCCCGAAAGAGAACAAACTCATTCTCATTATAGTAGCTGGTGAAGAGAGCGGGTGCCAGGGCTCTTATCATCTGGCACAAAATGCGGGAGTTATAGGTAGGGCAGGTGCCCTTGTGATTACTGAACCTACCAACAATTACCCTTTGGTCGGCCACAAGGGTGCTCTCTGGCTTGATATTGCTTTTAAAGGGAAAACTGCGCATGGCGCGATGCCGCATAAAGGGGTAAACGCAGTGTATAAGGCTGCTGAAGCTGTACGGCAATTAGAGGAGTTTACTTTTAATATGGAGCCGCATCCCTACTTAGCGTGTCCAACATTGAGTGTTGGATACCTTCATGGTGGGATAAATGTTAATTCTGTTCCTGATGGTGCGAATGTTGGAGTTGACATTCGTACCATTCCAGGCATGAGTAACGAAGATTGCATCAGGCAAATTGGTTCGTTGCTTGGCGGCAGTGCTGAGATTACAGCGAAAGTCAATGTTTCTCCATTGTGGACCGACCCTAATCTTCCCTGGGTGAAAAATGTATATGCTACTGTTGCTCCAATTTTAGGAGAGGTGCCCCGACCGCGAACAGTTGCGTTCTTTACTGACGGCCCTCCCTTAAAAGCTGCTTATGGAGGCATTCCAACTCTAATACTTGGCCCAGGAGACCCATCTTTGGCACACCAAACAGATGAGTATTGCCCGATAAAAGAAATTGAAGATGCAACTTTTATCTATGAGCAACTAGCCGAAAGTTGGTACAATTTTTCGCCTGATAAGTGTTAGCAAAAATGAGGGCTTAAATCAAAGCGCGATACCCTTGCTTCTTTTCATTTTGTGTGCATTGAAAAGGTTATGCTGGGCTATATAACTAATGACAAGAGGCTGGTCGTACGATCCGATTAAGATACTTGCTGATAACTTTCGCAACAAAATGCTGTGACAGGAATTTAACTCCATATAAGTTACCAAAATGGAGATACCTTCCCCCTAGACCTCAGTATTGGCTGGAAATTCAGCTGATTATTTTTTGCCAAAAATGAAATCAGAAGTCGGTAACTGGTTGCAAACAAGGGTAAATTAAGATCCTTAGCAACAGGAGACGGCCAGTGCCCAATAATACATTTACTTCAAGCTGCAAGCTTTATTTTCTGTTGCCGTTATTTATTTTCCACTACTCTGATGAAGTTGGCCTTAAACTCACTGGGAATCAACGTGTCACGCTTTCTTTCTATGTAGGTGGCCATGGTAAATGATGCAAACATCCATTTTTTGATCACGGAATGCGGTGGAAGGGTGCCTTAAAAACAAAAATCGATAATGTAACATTAGGATTGCCGATTTAAATCTTATACTCCTTCCATTTTGCTCTGGGATTAGCTTATTACTGTGAAGATCCGGATTCAACAAAAAAATAGGGTGCTCTCTCCTACCTGCCTGCCGATCAGTAGGTGCACAGGAATAAGGTTTCGCAATTGTTTTTCAGAAACCATTATACCTTTGTCATACCAATCTTTAATTGCTCAATCGAGAACAAGCCTTTCAGAACAAAGAGAATCTTTTCCTATAATCGGAAGGGGAAAGGCCGGTATTTTTTCTAAATAATCTACGGAATGAACTCGTATCCTCATATCCCACCTCGTATGTTATGGAATCAAATGGTTGGCCTGTCCTTTCGAGAAGTGTTCTGGCTTTCCCTATCCTGAGATGTTGAATGTACTCAAGGGGTGTATTGCCAGTTGCCTTTTTAAACCTTCTCATAAATGTTCTCGAACCCAAACCAGCAATTTCAGCAAGAATCGAAAGAGAGATTGTGTTTGTGATATTTTCCTCTATCCATTGTTGTACCTTTAAAACCTCTTTATCATTGTGCCTTATGTTGAAATTCAGTCCTTTGTAAGGAGTTTGCAGTCTTCTGGAAGGGTCGATCAGGAGTAATTTTGACAATGTTGAGACCAGCTCTGATGATCCAAACCTGCCGGCAAGATAGATTGATAAATCCAGATAAGCTGTTGCTCCCGCCGCGGTGATAAAATCACCTTCATCAATTATCATTTTTTCTTCCTTAAGAAGTACATCCGGGTAACGTTTCTGAAAATCTTCTGCAAGGTTCCAATGGGTTGTCGCTTCCCTGTTGTTGAGAAGACCGGTCTCTGCAGCCAGAAATACTCCGGCACACACAGCGCATATTATAACCCCCTTTTTATTTTGCCTGTATAACCAATCTGTCAGCTCCATGTTTGATAAGACTTGATTCAAGTCTCCATGAATAACAGGGATAAAAATAACATCTAGGTCCTTGCAATTATCTTTACCGTGGTGTGGGTATATTTTCGTCCCGAGAAAACAGGTTGTAGGTGATCCATCATCTGTAATGACTTTTAAACGAAATAAATCACTCTGTGTATTATCAACCGAACGACTCCACTCACGTGATGCAATAGTGAGTACGTCTAATGGCCCGATAATACTAGACTTCATACTGTTTTCGACAGCTAAAATAGCGATATTGATCATAATTGCCCAAACCTACGTGTCTTAATTCGCATTATTTTTGTCGATAGTGACACTTCTCATCGCCAACATATAGTTATATATTTGTAAGAAATCAAACATGGAGATGAGTTATGAAGATACATCATTTGAGAAACGCAACATTTGTAATTGAGGCAGGCAAGCATCACATTTTAATTGATCCCATGTTGAGTGATAAAGGGGAGTTACCTCCATTTTCATTCTTTAAATACAAAGCAAGACGCAACCCCATTGTCCCTCTTCCAGAAATCGCAGCTCAATTGCTTGACAAGGTGACATGTTGTCTGGTTACCCATAGCCGGACATTTGGTATCAAAGCTTTGCAGCACACAGACCATCTGGATGCTTCTGGAGAAGCTATGCTGATACGAAAAGATATACCAGTTCTCTGCAGACGGCGAGATTCTGCTTATCTAGAAAAATATGGGATCAATGTCCAAATGGCGTTGGGCTATTGGGACGCGCAATCTTTTGAGGGGGGAGAGATCATTGCAGTTCCAGCCAAACACGGCCATGGCTGGAACCATCGGTTGATGGCTAACGGGGCTGGCTTTTACATTCAGTTACCGAATGAACCATCAATTTATATTAGTGGTGATACCGTTTATACAAACGATGTTGAGCGGGCTCTAAACGAACTGAAGCCAGATATTGCTGTAGTTGCAGCCGGAAGTGCGAGTCTTGACATTGGTCCTCCCATATTAATGACATTAGAAGAAATTCTGACTTTTGTTCAGAAAGCACCTGGCATAGTTATCGCTAATCATCTGGAGGCTCTCAACCACTGCCCTACTACTCGGGCCCAACTGAAAGAAATCCTAAAACAACATGATTTGCTGTCAAAAACGTTTATCCCAGATGATGGAGAGGTATTGACTTTTGGATGAATTGCCATGCGAGTAAAAAAAGTAATTGAGGGAGCTTAGGAGTGGCAAGGTTAAGAGAGACCCAAATATGTGCGGTTATGCTTCTTCCTGTATCTATTCGATAATTTCACCGACAAGCTTGTTCCATATTTTTTTCCCCTTGCAAGATAGTACTTTCCTGTTGGGTCAGGAGAGGTGGTATTGTCGAGGAAATAATACTCACACTTAAGTGCAGACTCCACCATGAGATATAGGGCCGTAGTAAAATGTATCGCATGCCTCGAGTCCATGGCTTGCCTGACCAGGCACTACATTGCTGGAGATTCAAGATTCCCATAAAATGTGATTTTTCGTTAACACATTTGGCATTTGTTCCTGATCATGTTAATAATGTGTCTTAATATAGGATTAGAAGTAGGGGATTCTGGTATCTCTTGCGCTCCTAACTGTCAGCCTTAATTTAAAAAGCTTGTAGAAATTCATACCGTATTTGTTCATATAAGAAATCGTCTTGAGTGCTTGGATTTCATTGTAAAATTTTACGTAACTACTCACCGGGTTGGTAACTCTCTGATTTATTATACCTAATACCTGTACGTAGTTACGATTTGCGATGAATGCAATTATCAATCAACACTTTAAGGAGGTGATATCATGGTGCAAGAACCTGAAACGTGAGGAGGTTCATATATCGTGTTTTTCTTTCTTTTTGTGATTGGTTAAATCACTGAACTCATTGGGATCTCATATATGAAAACAGGTAGATTACTTGCATTCAGTTCAGTCGTTACCTTTATCATAGCTGTTGTAATGCTGGGATATATGGTACACGCATCCAAAGCCCTCTCTTACCTGTCGAAAGACCCCCTTGCCTGTATCAACTGTCACGTGATGAATACCCAGTACGCCACATGGCAGCACAATTCTCATCGCAGAGTTGCCAGCTGTGTCGAATGCCATCTTCCTACTCATTCGTTTGTCGGTAAGTATATGGCTAAGGCCAGGGACGGCTGGAATCACTCTGTTGCCTTTACCCTCAACACCTATCAAAACAATATTCAGATAAGTGAAGATGGTGCAAATCGCGTTCAGGCGAATTGTTTGTCCTGCCATGCAAAACTTGCAGAAACGATTGTTTCCAACAGCGATCGATTTCATGATTTTAATGGTACTACCGGAACGGTGAGAAAATGCTGGGAGTGCCATCGAGAGGTACCCCATGGCAAGGTAAGAAGCTTATCAACAACTCCCAACAATCTTGGGGTTCGAGAACTTTAATTCGTGGAGGAGATGGTGAACAAGTTTAAACTACTATTAGGCGGATCTGTTACAGCAATAATTGCCATGGGGTTTATGGCAAACTCTATAAACGGCAAGCAAGCCGAAAGAAAAGAACTCACTACCAGTCCTGTTGTGAAGGCGGAAGGCATCGAGAGTAAAAACGAGGTTTGGGCTAAATATTTTCCACGACAGTATGACTCCTGGAAACAGACCCGAAAAAACGATAAAATTGATGATATGCTGGCCAAAAAACCCCAGCTGGCTGTGCTGTGGGCTGGCTATGGATTTGCAAAAGATTACAATGCTCCCAGGGGACATTTTTATGCGCTGCAAAGTAATATTAATACACTGCGCACAGGGGCTCCGGTTGGACCTGCTACAGGACCGATGCCCACAGCCTGTTGGACATGTAAATCACCTGATGTTCCCCGAGTTATGGAAGAAGAAGGGGAAAATGAATTTTTTACTGGAAAATGGGCTCGGCTTGGTGACCAGATCGTTAATCCTATTGGTTGTGCCGATTGTCATGACAGCCAAACTGCAAATCTGGCAATTTCGCGTCCATACCTTAAACGCGCGTTAGAAGCCAGTGGAACCAATCTTGCAGATATCACCCACCAGGATATGCGTTCGCTGGTATGTGCTCAGTGCCATGTCGAATATTATTTTAAAACGACAGAATATACTGACAAAGACGGCAAGGAACAAGTTGCTAAAGTTGTCACCCTTCCCTGGGCAGAAGGTTTAAGTGGCGAGTCAATGGAGATCTACTACAACAATTATGGATTTTCAGACTGGACGCATAAAATTAGCAAAGCTCCAATGTTGAAGGCACAGCATCCTGGTTATGAGTTATATAAAACCGGCATACATGCCCGACGAGACGTTGCATGTGCTGATTGCCATATGCCATACAAGCAGGAAGGTTCAGTGAAATACTCCGATCATCATATCGGCAATCCTCTGGATAACATCGCAAACACATGCCTTAACTGTCATAAAGAATCGGAAGAGGAATTTAAATCGCTGGTAAAACGAAAGCTTGATAGAAAAGATCAGCTTATGGACATTGCCATGGATAACCTTGGAAAAGCACACCTTGAAGCAGGCAAGGCGTGGGAATCAGGGGCCACTGAAGAGGAGATGACTGAAAGCCTCGAACTTATCCGATCCGGACAATGGCTGTGGGATTATTCGATTGCAAGTCACGGTTCTTTTTACCATGCACCGGAAGAAACCTTGAGACTGCTGAGTGTCGCAAATGAGAAGGCCCAACAGGCAAGATTAAAACTGACCATGGTATTGGCCAAGCATGATGTATTTGATTACGTCGCGCCCGATTTTTCAACCAAAGAAAAGGCCCAAGAAATAGCTGGTGTGCCCTTACAAAAGCTTGTGGACGAAAAGTTGGCTTTCAAAGCCTCACTGCTGCAAGAATGGAATAAGAAGGCAGCTGCAGAAGGTCGACTCAACATGGATACACGGAAGGGTATGAGTGATAACTCCTCATACTCCAAATAAACCTTCACCACGTATATCGTAGATAGGGCTGTTGGTCATGTTGGCCAACAGCCCTTTTTTCCTTTTGTACAATCTTAGCAAAAAAGATTGACGCGATGGCCCATGAAAAACGTTATAATTCTTCTTTGCCGCTTGGCGCGATTCGAGACGAGGCCCAGCTCTCAACCATTCAATCTTTTGTATTTTCTGCTCCTGCGACAACGCCGCATATGATAAAAGCAAATTTCACCCAAAGAGAAAGCTTTTCACAAAATGTTTATTCTTTTTCGCTACTGCTCTTCTCCTCTGTAGCGCCGTCAGGCTTATCTATTGCCACGTTGTTTTCTTTTTTTTCGACAACACAGTAATCAGAAAAATTATCCATGCCGGTATGTCCGCACCAGCTATCGTCTGCCCAATCTTTTTCGTGAATGTTGTTCATTTTCTTTCCTGTTTTTTTTTGGGTAAGCTTTGTTGTCGCTCTTGTACTCATTTGCAGTGTTGATAGGACGTTATCCTGTATATTTTTAGATCCTATTCAGATAACTGCATGTCATATTTTCCCTGTTCGAGCTCCTTGTGAAGGGCATCATATCGTCCATGAGTACGAAGTTTTTGCAGTCCTTCATTAAATAGTTTTAACAATCGTATGTTTTCTGGGATTTGTTTGGATAAGAGTAGATGATATTTTCGTTCTTGAACAACAGTTGGCGAGTAGGCAATCTGATTGCGCTCTTTTTCGGTTAAAGTAGTGTTCAAAAAGTAGCGCCCTACATGTTTCACTTGAGGCACAGCGTCTACATCCCGCCAATATAATTTTTTAAACAGGATGTTGTAATTTCCACCCCGCGAAATTTTTAAAATGCCACGTTTTTCGGCTTCTTCAAAAAGGGGGTATGCTGTATGCAGTGTCCCACCGATGGTTTTGCCCTGTAAGTCCTCAACAACCTTCCAGTCAAGCGGTTTGCTTTTTAAATGAAATAAAATTTCGGTGTCTATGATAACAGGGTCACTATATAAAAAATCTTTGGCCCGCTCCTCTGTATACACCCATATGACTGTACCATTCCACGTTTTACCATGAACATCTTCTCCCGCTTTGGCATAAGCATACGATCTTTTCCAGGGGAAAAACCCATATTCCACGGAAATTCCCACCAATGCAAATGCTTCTGAAACCACATGAGAAGCAAATCCATAATGAGGTAATTTGTTAGAGAGATAGGGTGGCCAGCTACCATTCGTTATACTGATTACTTCCTTAGCAGGTGAGGAGACAGGTAGCATGAAAAAAAGAAGCAGGTGCATAAACAAACTGATCGTCCAGTATTGTCTAAATCCGGTCGATTGCAATCGTATATGTGGTATGGGCATTCTTTTCATAATCCAATTGTAGAATTAGATCATTGGCCGCCTGTTTTTTTATTTTGGAGAATATTTCTTACTTTGCAATACGCGGGTCGGTTGAGCAGGTCCGTGTTGCCGATTGTTTGTCTGAAACTGTTCAAATTTGCTTTTCTTCCCACTACCAGGAGCGGCTGGGTATAAATGGAGCAGATTCGAAAAAGTCATAAATATCATTAAATGATATAATGATATTAAATACAGAATGCCAGCACATAATTTTTAATTTAGCCATTTTTTTTAAACAATATAACACGTTAGTAGGACCGTGAAGTGTATCTTGCAGGTAACCTGTTCTCAAACTAACGTTTGTCCTCTCTTTTTATTTCAATTCATGACTCTTCATATTTGTACCCGACCCCATACACTGAGTGAATAAGTTCGAACCCTGGCTGTATGTTGCTGATTTTTATGCGAAGTTTTTTGATATGGCTGTCAATGGTTCTGTCATTTACAATTCGACGATCAGGATAGATGGTATCAATCAGCTGATCCCTGGAGAAAATCCTTCCTGGCTGTGCATAGAGAGTGACAAACAATTGAAATTCGACAGCCGTCAGATTAAGGTTTTTATCCTTCAGCAACACCCTGTATCCGGCCTCGTCAATGGTGATCGGGTTAGCTGTCCTGTCTTGCTCTCCATTTTCCGTTCGCCTGAGCACTGCTTTCACCCGAGCAACCACCTCACGTGGACTATAAGGTTTGCAGATATAATCATCTGCCCCCAGCTCAAGGCCAAGCAGACGGTCCACCTCGTCGACTCTGGCCGTGGTCATGATGATAGGTACTGTGGAGAAAGTGCGTAACTCTCTGCATACAGCAACCCCGTCCAATTCAGGCAACATTATATCCAGCAGAATAAGTGCAGGATTATGCCGTCGCACCCAGGGCTTTACCTCCATACCATTGTCAATAACGTGAGGAGAATAGTGTGATGCTTTCAGGTAATCATACAGCAGCTCAGCTACTGAAGGTTCATCTTCGACTATTAAAATTTTCCTATTCATGATGATTCTCCCAAAAGGGGCAAAGTAACCTGCACCCATAATCCTCCTGTGGGAGAATGGGTGGCAGTGATTGTTCCATTATGGGCAGTCACTATCTGTTGACAGATTGCAAGACCAAGTCCGGCACCGCCAAGGGATCTGTTACGGCTTTGCTCAACCCGAAATAGACGGTTGAAAAGTTGCGGTAACGCTTCGTCTGGAACTCCTGGTGCTGTGTCCATAATGTCCAATTTCATATTCGAGTTATCTCTATGCAAACTAATTTCTATGGCTCCCCCCTGCTCTGTATACGTAATACTATTGCTCAGCAAATTATTGAAGAGCTGCTGCAGGCGTTGCTTGTCGCCGGAGATAATGAGCGGTTTCTGTTCCGTGTCAAGAAGGAGGCGGAGTTTAGCTTTTTCAGCATCGTTTTGTCTGGCTGTTACCTCGTCAGCAAGTAAGGCGCGAAAGTCAATCTGTTCCTGGTAAAACGAGAGTACTCCTAATTCAGAAAGAGACAAGTCATACAAATCTTCCACAAGCCTGTTTAGTCTCGATACGCCCTGGTGCAGATTGGAAAATGTCTGCTGGTCAGGCTGACGAATTCCATCCTGTACTGCCTCTATTTCGCCCTGGAGACTTGTCAAGGGGGTCCGGAGCTCATGGGCAATATCACTGATCCATTGTTTTCGCTGGGTTTCAGTTTTGCCCAACGTCTCTGCAAGGGTATTGAAATCTCGTGAAAGCGCGCCGAGTTCATCGTTCGAGGTAACTTGCACACGGGTGGAATAGTCGCCGCCAATGAGCCGTCTAGCTGCTGCTGAAAGCCGGCGTACAGGCTTGGTCAGCTGAAAGGCCAGAGGTAGAGATAAGCCAATGGAAATAAGGATGGCGGCCAGAGCTACCAGCACGATGATTAATTTTTGTTTTTTAACAAAAAGCAGCTGGTGGCTGTCCTGGAAAAACTCAGGAGGGTAAAGACCGATAGCACCGATTTCCTGTTTTTCAAAAGTAAGCATTCGCAGGTTGGGTAAAGCATCCCCACGTTGACTACCGAAAAAAAGAAGGCCGAATTCATCCAGGATTATTGTACGTTCCAACGGATGGGTGGGGTGTTTTTTATCGTTTGGCGGTTCTTTATCGTTCATCCACGCTGGTAATTCCTTGTTACGAATTTTTTTCTGCAGATATCGTTTCTTTCTCCCCTCGGGGAGGGTTTTAGCGAAAATGCTAAAAAGTTCGTACTTGTCTTGTTTTAAGCTCTCCCAACTTTGATGCTTTGCATAATACGCCTCTAGCTCGGTGGCAACCAACTCCAGCTCTACCTGTTCCTGGGTGTCGATATATTCAAGGAATCCTTTATCAAAACTCCACTGAGTGACCACCCCCATGTATCCGATTACCAATACTGTCGCAGCAAGCATGGACATAAAAAGCTTGTATTGAATGGTAATTTTCATACTTGAATAATTCTCCCTGATGTGAACTGGACTGATTTAAGGATTTTCCTTTTTTTAAGCAAATGATGGCAAATATGCACAGAAAAATTCCATTTACACATTGTTTCCTCATTTCTTACCAATTGTCAGAGTATTTTTGCAGCATCATCTACCAAACAAAGTCTCACTATTTGAATGACTATCAAAAATATGAATACAACTGGATCAATGAAAATCAATCTTGCAGCAGGCATGCTCACGGTATTGCTGATAACGGCATGTAGCACCAAGCCGGTAGCGTTAAATGTGCCGGTTGAACTGCCATCTTCATTTTCGCTGTCAGGTACAGTGGAGCAGGCACCATCGTGGTGGCTATCATTCAATGACCCTACACTGAACGATTTAATTGAGCAGGCTCTGGGAAATAATTTTTCGTTAAAGAGCAGTTGGGACCGGCTTCGGCAGGCAAAGGCTGTTTATCGAAAAACCAGTGCGGAGCTGTTTCCAACACTTGATGGGGAAGCAGAAGGATCGCACAGTGCGGCTGAAAGTGATGGCACCGCTACTAAGACCGATGCGCTCGCCCTCGGTCTTTCAGCCCAGTATGAACTCGACTTATGGGGGAGGATTGGTTCAGCTACGGATGCATCCATGCTGGATATGCAGGCAACCGAAGCAGATTTGGATGCAGCAGCAATGACGTTAACGGCAGAGGTGGCCACCACGTGGTACGAACTGGTTGAACAGACCTGCGCCATCCGTTTATTGGAAAAACAGATAGAAACCAACAGAAAGGGACTGGAAATCGTTTCTGCTCAGTTCAAGACCGGACAGGTCTCGATAGCGGATGTTCTCCAACAACGCCAGCTAGTAGAATCAAAAAACGGCGAGAAAATACAAAAAGAGGCTGAACGTAAACAAAGTGAACACCAGTTAACCATATTGCTTGGTTTGGCACCAGGGGCCAAATCTTACCAAGTACCTTCAACGCTTACGTTATTGCCTGAGCTGCCACGGACTGGAATACCTGCAGAATTGATCCGTCAGCGTCCGGATATACGCAGCGCATTTTTGGCAGTACAAGCAGCCGACAAAAGGGTGGCGGCTGCAATTGCAGACAGGTTTCCGGCGCTACGGTTTACCATTTCGGTGGAGACATCAGGCAATTATGGCGGTGATATTTTCAGTGACTACATAGCATCCTTTGCCTCAAACCTGGTCGGACCGATTATTGATGGAGGGCGGCGCAAGGCTGAAGTGGAGAGGACAAAAGCAGTGGCAGCCGAACAACTCCATGATTATGCCCAAGCCATACTTGTTGCTGCAGGTGAGGTGGAAGATGCACTGATCCAGGAAAAGCAACAACTTCAATATATTAACAGCCTGAAGATGCAGCTTGATCTGGCAACACAAAGTATGGATCAGGTGAAGGAACGGTATCTGAAAGGCGTTGAAAATTACGAGCGGGTACTTTCAGCTTTAACGTCTCTACAGTCGTTGCAGCAAAGCGAACTCACTGCCCAGGCCAATATTCTAGTCAATCGAATCCAGCTATGCCGCTCCCTTGGAAGTGGTTGGGATTATAGCGGTAATCTACGCCGTATATAAACTAAACAAAACAAATTATATAAGCCCTGCTACATAGGAGCACTATGAACACCAACCAATCTCGTACTGTGGAAAAAAAACGATTAGATTCCTGTTCAACAATACCACACATTAAGCAGTCCAAATTTGCTTTTTTTGTGTGGACTGTTTTCTTGCCGATGACCGTCCTTATAGCTGGTGGCTTGATTACATTGCATCTGTTTGAAACCGGCCCTCAGGCGAAACCAATGCCGCAAAGCAGGCATACCGTTTTAGTGGACACAATTCCGGCTCTGTTTGGCACATATCCAACGCTCATTAATGCTATGGGTGTGGTTAAGCCTGCTCAAACCATTGACCTCAAACCGCAGATAAGCGGAGAGGTGACTGCAATAAGTGGGCAGCTTGTCCCAGGTGGTAATTTCACCAAGGGAGATACCCTGCTCCAAATCAACCCTAAAGACTATCAACTGATCGTGCGGCAGCAGGCAAGTCAAGTCGCGCAGGCCAAAAACAACATTGAACTTGAAAAAGGTAATCAACTGGTGGCTCAAAGAGAACTAGATCTCCTGGGAGAACAAGTGTCTGAGCTTGAAAAAAGCCTGATGCTTCGCCAGCCGCAGTTGAATAATCTGAAAAATGATTTGGATGTTGCCCAAGCGAAATATGAGCAAGCCCAGCTCGACTTGGAACGAACGAAGATTATGGCACCTTTTAATGGCATGATCCAAAGCCGTGAGGTGGATATCGGAACCTGGGTGTCTTCATCTTCTTCGCTGGCCACGCTTGTCGGTACAGACAGCTATTGGGTAGAAGTATCTGTCCCGGAAAATCAACTCCAATGGATAGCTGTACCCGCTAAAGTTGGGCAACAAGGCTCTGCAGTAAAAATTTATAATCCAGCGGCCTGGGGTGCAGGGAATTTTCGGCAAGGTCAGGTAATCCAGCTTTTGCCTGCCTTAGAGAGCGAAGGACGCATGGCAAGATTACTGATTGCCGTTGATGACCCCATGGCCATCGAGCAGGCCAATAGTGATAAACCCCAGGTACTTATTGATTCATTCGTACGGGTGGAGATAGAAGGACTTCCAGTTGCAGATGCATTGGAAATTTCCAGAGAATTTCTCCATAACGGGAAAGAACTGTGGGTGTTGAAAAATGATGGAACCCTGGATGTCCGTGCAGTGACCATTGCCTTCAAAAATCAGGAAAGCGTTTTGATTACTGGAGGCATAGATGCAAAAGAAGAGTTGATTGTATCGAATCTTTCTACACCTGTGCCTGGCATGCTTCTGCGTCGTTCCACTCCTGTTGCATCAGGGATGTTAAGTGAAAATGAGACAGGTAATCAATATGTACAACACGATAATGAGAAAAAATGATGAAAGTAAAAAGCACATCATCTCAAGGGCCAATTGCATGGATGGTCAACAATGGAGTGACTTCCAACCTATTGATGATATTTCTTATTATTGGTGGTTTCCTTGTCTCTTCTACTATTAAAAAAGAGGTCTTTCCTGATTTTGAATTGGATAATGTAGCCATTAGCGTTGCTTATTCAGGGGCAAGCCCGGAGGAAGTGGAGCAGGGGATTTTGCTGGTCGTTGAGGAAGCGGTCCAGTCGGTGGAGGGCGTAAAAGAAATATCAGCCAAAGCATCTGAAGGTTCTGGTACCGTGACCGCCGAGCTGCTTGATGGTGCTGATCGGCAAAAGGTGCTCCAGGAAATCAAACAGGAAATAGATCGTATCACCACTTTTCCCGATGAATCCGAAGAACCTGTTGTGTCCTTAAGTTCCAGAAAGCGGGAAGTGTTGCAATTAAGCCTGCATGGAAAGGTCTCGGAAGCAATATTAAGAGAACTGGGTGAACAGGTGCGCGATCGACTCCTGTTGCAGCAGCAAATTTCACAGATAAGTATTGTTGGGGCAAGGGATTATGAAATTCAGGTAGAAATCAGCCAAGACCAACTGCGCGCCCATAATTTAACGTTGGCAACGGTTGCTGCAACCATCAAGACAGCCTCTGTCGAGTTGCCTGGAGGAGAAATTGAAACCACCAGCGGTGATATTCTGCTCAGGGTAAAAGACCGCCATGATTGGGCCATGGAATTCAGCCGGATTCCTATTGTGACAGGTACAAACGGCACCGTGCTGTATCTTGAAGATATTGCAACGGTCAAGGAAGGATTTGAAGAATCAGATCATGTGGTCACTTTTAACGGCAACCCAACTATTGCTCTCGACGTGTACAGAGTTGGAGACCAGACCCCAATGGGAGTCGCTGCGGCGGTGCGTACAGCCATGGCCGACATAGAGACCGATCTCCCGCCTGGTATTCAGTGGACAATAAACAGAGACCAGTCAATAGTGTACCAGCAACGGCTTGAGTTGTTACTGAAAAATGCTTTTATCGGTTTATTGCTGGTGTTGGTGTTGCTCGGTCTTTTCCTGGACTTTAAGCTTGCCTTCTGGGTGACCATGGGCATCCCGGTCTCTTTTCTCGGTGGAATGCTTTTTCTTCCCCTGTTTGATGTATCGATCAATATGATCTCCATGTTTGCCTTTATTGTGGCTTTAGGAATCGTGGTTGATGATGCAATTATCGCCGGCGAAAACATCTATGAATACAGGCAGCAGAATATGGGGTTTGTGGAGGCGGCTATACAGGGAGCAAAAGATGTTGCCGTACCCATTACTTTTAGTATCCTTACCAATATCGCAGCTTTTCTTCCGATGCTGTTTGTTCCCGGAGTTATGGGAAAGATCTGGAAGGTTATACCTATAGTTGTTGTAACGGTATTTATTGTCTCCTGGGTAGAGGCGATTTTTATCCTCCCCTCGCATCTTGGCCATAGTAAAGCCGGGGGCGGCAATATTGTCACAAAAACGCTCTACGCCTGGCAGCAAAGATTCAGTACAGGGCTACTGAAATTTATTGACAAAGGATACGGCCCTGCTCTTCATCTTTTCCTACGCAGAAGATATCTTTCGGTTGCCGCGGGGGTAGCAATTTTACTTATTGTATTGGGGTATGTCTTTAGCGGGAGAGTTGGTATCATTCTCATGCCAAGGGTTGAATCAGACTATGCCACTGTTACTGCGACCTTGCCTTACGGTAGCCCGGACAACAAGGCAATCGCTGTACGCGACAAACTTGTTGCATCGTTGGAGAACGTTGTTGAGCGCAACGGTGGCAGGAGCCTGGTTACCGATATTTTTACCCACATTGATAACAATGAGGTGAATATAACCGCCTACCTGGCAGATCAGGAACTACGCACCTTGTCAACTCGGGAAATGACAAAAATATGGCGCAAAGAGACAGGGCCGATCATCGGCCTTCAGTCTCTTCGATTTGAATTTGATAAAGGAGGGCCAGGCAGGGGGAAATCACTTTCCGTGGAACTCTCCCATCGTGATATAAGTGTACTGGATAAGGCCGGCAGCGATCTTGCCCAACAGCTTGCCGACTTTCCCCAGGTAAAGGATATTGATGATGGTTTTAATCCGGGTAAAGAACAGTTGGATTTCAAAATTACGCCGGAAGGGGAAAGCCTCGGCTTGACTGCCCAATCGATCGCAAGCCAGGTACGCAACAGTTTTCAGGGTGTTATTGCATTGAAACAGCAACGGGAGCGAAATGAGGTGTCTGTTCGAGTACGATTGCCTGAATCCCAGCGACTCAGTGAACATGCTATTGAGTCGATGTTGATCAAATCGCCGGATGGTGAGTTTGTGCCACTTAGTTATGTTGCTGAAATGGAAAGGGGCAGGGCGTATACCAGTATCAGTCGACGGGAAGGACGTCGTACTGTAACTGTCGGGGCCGATGTCGATCCTATCGGGGAAAGCAATACGATCAGTGCCGCTCTTGACAAAACTATCCTGCCGGCACTTTTACGGAAATATCCTGGTCTTTCGTATGGATATGAAGGCAGGCAGGCAGACCGAGCAGAGAGCATGCAAAGTCTGCTGTTTGGATTTTGCGGAGCAATGGTTCTTATATATTTTTTATTGGCGATTCCCTTTAAAAGCTATATACAGCCGTTTGTCGTCATGATGGCGATACCCTTTGGGCTTGTAGGGGCTGTCTTGGGACATATGATGATGGGGTATAATCTCAGTGTTATGAGTATGATGGGCATGGTGGCACTGTCTGGCGTATTGGTAAACGATTCACTGGTGCTTATTGATTTTGCCAATAAACAAATGGCAAAAGGAATACAACCGTACCAAGCTATTCATGCAGCTGGAATACGAAGGTTTCGTCCCATTGTGTTAACCACGTTGACAACCTTTGGGGGGTTGGCACCGATGATATTTGAGACCTCAAGGCAGGCACGGTTCATGATCCCAATGGCCTTGTCATTGGGATACGGGATCGTTTTTGCAACAACCATCGTTCTGGTACTTATCCCTTGTCTGTTTATGATCACGGTCGATGTAGCGGCATTGTTGAGCCGCAATAGTGTAACGGAAAAAGAGAATTGCACAGTATTGATGGACTCGTAAAAAGTCCATCGCACACTAAGGATGGCTAAGTATAAAAGTTACGACGCCATCAGTATTGCAAAATGTTGAAAGCGTATGCTGTGTAAGCTATTTTTTCTGCAAAGATAAGGGAGATGAATAGATTTTTATGAAAAATATGAGAAGGCAAGATAAACAAATGAGTTCTGTTGGTGTTGCCGATTTACTCACCCAGGCAGAATACGGCATTGTGTCAACTGTCGGAGAAGATGGGCAACCCTACGGCGTGCCCCTGAACTATGTTTTTAAGGAGAATGCGATCTACTTTCATTGTGCCTTGGTAGGACACAAGCTTGATAACATTGAGAAGAACCCTCAAGTATCTTTCTGTGTTGTAGGGGACGTGGAAGTGTTACCTGCCGAATTTTCAACTAATTTTGAAAGTGTCGTAGTTTCTGGGGTCGCGTCTGAGGTGAAGGAAACTGAGCGTTATAATGCGCTTGAATGGTTACTGGAAAAGTATTCGCCAAATTTTATGGAGGAAGGAAAAAAATATATCGAAAAACTCGATAAGGCCACAAAAGTTATAAAAATTGAAATCCAGCACATGAGTGGCAAAATGGCTCCCGCGAAAATTTAGGACAAATACCTTGCTCAATACAAATCCGGTCGTCTGTCTTGAAAAACAGGTACAGCATTTCTTATCTGTTCGACCTTGGTCACATCAATAACAACCTGCTGCACCCCCTCAACAAATTCGAATTGGACAAGTGTGCTGCCGTCAGGGCCTACTGCAGTGGAGTGGCCGGCAAAAGGTACATTGCCCATAGCTGTATTATTAGCAGCTACCAGGTAGCATTGGTTTTCAATAGCTCTTGCTTTAAGCAACGCCTGCCAGTGACTAAGCCTTACCAAGGGCCATTGGGCAGCAACAACCAAAACCTGTGCACCTTCAAGAGCTAATTTTCGTATAAATTCGCAAAAACGGATGTCATAGCAGATGGAAAAACCAAAGGTAATTCCTTCAATGTCGTGCACACAAATCGTATTACCGGCAGTTAAGTAGAGGTGTTCGTCGAGCATTGGGACCAGGTGGATTTTGTCGTAAAATGCCACCAACTGCCCTTGACGATTAATGATTTGAGCACGGTTGGTTACGCCCTCGGAGGTTTTGGCAGCTACTGATCCACCGGCAAACCAGACGCCATGTTTTTGGGCGAGGTCACCTAGAAATGTGGCCTCTTCTAATCCCTGGTCGCTTGCAATATGATCAAGCTCTTGCAGCGCATACCCAGTGGACCAGAGTTCGGGCAACACTATAACATCAGGTTTAGGGAAAAGGCCAACAGCCTGCTCGATCAGTTGGCTCATCTTTAAGTAGTTAGCCTTTTTATTCCCACTAACAATGATTGGTTGAATTATCGCAATCTGCATAAGCTGTTTAACTCCTGTCCGGTATCGAAGTTATCTGGTAGCTCTTGACTATTTCCCGTTTGAGCACAGGATCTCGCATCGAAATTTTACAGGCAGAGGTGAAAATCGTCTCGCCACCAATGATGGGAATGGTGCCGCTCAGCAATGAAGGCTGTTTCCCTGTTGGACCGTCATCTGCAATTAATTTGAGGAGTTCGGTGAATTGGAGTATTTGGCCAAGGGGCCCTGCCTGATAGGCAATCCACTCACCATTTTGGAATACTTGGGAGTGGATCTCGATTTGATCCCAATGTCCGGCAACATCATCTACTTTCCAAAAAATATCGCCTAGTACTTTGTCGCATATCTGTTTTGCCTTCCCGACAGATACGGCTTCCGATTCGCGATCGATATGATCACCGGCAACGTTTATGTAGAGGGTACCTTCTGTATCTTTGGCCAAGAAAAATTCTACTTCCGGGCTTGTTTGATTACCAACAAACAACACGTTATCCGCATTTGTCAATCTTACAGGACAGATCCAGTACAGTGCTGGGGTAGCATAGGGGGAGGGCGCCCATTATTTTTAACTCATCAATATGCGTTTGTACACTCTCTTGGTCGCGACCTGTATACCCTGAAGCGACACAACTATCCATACCAAGGGTAATACCTTGGGGTTCACTGCTGATGTAATCTACATCTGCGTGATATGTAAACATGTGCATCACCATTAGCGTAAGGTGTGAATAAGACAAAAGTTAACGTTCCCAATGCCTTGAGCGAAAAACGAATTTGCGGGGCCCTTGTAACCGTCATTAATAGAGTTGAGCATCTTTGCCCAACTTCTGGAAATAGGCTACCAGGTAGAGCCTTCTTTTTCTGCTGTGCTTTCTATCGCGGATGGTAAAGGAAAGGGGTGGCTATGCAAAAAAGATTAAAGGGGTATCATTGCTTTCCTTGACTTACATCCTTTATCCGACCAGAAAACCCACGATTCTGGTTTTAAATGCCTCGGCATGGAGATCAATAATGTGCTTAAGCCGTTCGATGTCGCGGGTCTTGAGCAAATCAATAATTTGCTGGTGTTCGTCAATCACTGTCCGGTAATGTTCGCTAAGACTTTTCCGGTCATTAATCCGATTACCAAAGGAAAGATAGGCCAGCCGCCTGGTTTCACACTGGACTGCTGTAATACCATGGATCAGATACTCATTGTGGGAACACTCAGCGTAGGCCAGGTGAAAGCTATAGTTTTCCTTGACCATTGCCAACGTGTCATATGCTTCGGCTGCTTTTTCTAAATTTTGGTTGGCCACCGCCATTTTCTCTAGTTGAGTTTCAATCTCCTTGGTTGCTGCCAGGTCTGCAACTCCTTTTTCAAGAATTGCCAATGTTTCAAAGACCGCCCTGGTGGACTGGAGGGTAACCGGCCTGACTGTGAATCCCTTGCCTGATTTGGACTCAACCATCATGTTTATCTCCAGACGCATTAATGCCTCGCGAATGGGGGTCCGCCCTATACTAAGGGCTTCCATGAGGTACTTTTCTTCAAGTTGCTGTCCAGGCTGAAACTCGGTGGTCATTATCTGTTGAAAAATCTTGTCGTACGCGATCTCTACCTTTGACAACTTACGTTTGGTCATCTTGCCTCTTCACCCCTTTTCCTCTTTAGTTACTCTAAGGTAAAGAGTATCATACCACAATGCATGTAAATTTAAAGAGATAGGGTGAAATAATGCTTATGAATATAAATCAAATATATTTAGATTGCGTTTGAGCATATATTTAGTATTATTTTATCTATAAATGACGACCTGACGTGTTCAGGCCGGCACCTCGCCACCTGAAATTGCCTCTAAACAGTCAATTATCCTTGTAAGCAATTTTTTTTATTGGGTCATTCCAATGAGTTGGTTTAATATCAGGTTTTAACCAAATTTTGCCATATCTCATATTCTCAGGCTACACACACCACTCACTTAGCAAAGGGAGAGCGCTACTATGAAACAGATTGACCTCAATTGCGATATGGGAGAAAGTTTCGGTGCTTACCAGATGGGAGCCGATGATGAGGTCATGCCGCATATCACTTCGGCAAACATTGCCTGTGGATGGCATGCTGGTGATCCTATGGTTATGGATCGTACCATTCGTATGGCAATTGCACACAACGTCAATACCGGTGCGCATCCAGGCTATCCCGATCTCATGGGTTTTGGTCGTAGGCCAATGAATCTCACCCCTGTGGAAATTCGCAATTACATTATATATCAGGTAGGCGCACTTCAGGGTTTCTGCAATGTTCATAATACCAGGGTCAGTCATGTAAAACCCCATGGCAGCCTCTACCTCAAAGCCGTTGAAAACGAAGACATCGCCAAATCGATTGCTGAAGGAATTGTCAGCGTCAGTTCGGATATTGCCTTTATTGCCCTGGCCGGCGAAAAGGGAAAGATCATGGCAAAGGTAGGGGAGGAGTTCGGACTCCGTGTTATATACGAAGCTTTTCCGGATAGGGCATATACCCCCGATGGTAATCTTGCCCCCCGTGGCCAGGAGGGTTCTGTCAAGACCGATCCTTCCGAAATCGCAGAACGTGCTTTGATGATGGCAGAAGAAGGGAAGATTGTCGATACGGCGGGCAATATCATCGAAATCGAAATTGAAACACTGTGTTTGCACGGAGATACAATCCATGCGGGAACCCTGGTGAGAACTATCCGGAAAACTTTGGAAAAAGCAGGTATAAATGTGAAACCAGCGCTTGATCCTTGGCAAAATGGATAAAGAAAAGCAACATACCATATTTTCTCAACCTGTTTTTCGGCATGTGGGAGAAAGAGGGTTACTGATCGAATTCAGTGCTGAGATTGATCTGGAAACCAATCAAAAAATACATGCCTTCTGCAGATTACTTGAAGATGATTTACCTGAGGGGATTGTCGAAATAATACCCTCGTACAGATCTTTGGTTTTAGTGTATGAGCCACTGGTAGTCGATATGCCCAAGTTACAGGAAAAGCTTGTGATCCTGTATGGTGATGTGGAAAGCGCTACAGACTTGAATGCTGAAATAGTTGAAATTCCAGTGTGCTATGGCGGGGAATTTGGAGAAGATCTGGAGTACGTGGCAACCCACAATGGATTGTCCGTCGATCAAGTGATCAGCATACATTCGGGAACAGTGTATCCAGTTTACATGATCGGATTTACGCCGGGTTTTCCTTATCTTGGCGGTCTTTCAGAAAAACTGCATACGCCACGGCTTGCAACGCCAAGAACGCTTGTTCCTGCAGGATCAGTAGGCATCGCTAACAATCAAACCGGTATTTATCCCATTGACAGTCCCGGTGGATGGCAATTAATAGGGAGATGCCCTTATAAACTTTTTGATCCGCTTCGCTCTAACCCTTTTCTTGTCAAAGCAGGTGATCAACTTCGCTTCATCCCTGTTTCCCGGCAAGATTTTTTTGCATTACAAACTGAAACGACCTGATGCCTGCAGCGTTTAAAATTAGCCGGCCTGGAGCATACTCCACTGTCCAGGATCTCGGTAGATTCGGATACCAGCGTTACGGAGTGCCCCCCAGCGGCGCGTTGGACAGGTTTGCGGCGCAAACAGTAAATGTATTGTTAGGCAATCATGAAAACTGTGCTGTGCTGGAAATGACCATGAGCGGGCCGGTTCTTGAAATACTGGCTCCATGCACACTGGCTGTCACCGGTGCAGCCATGCCCATCACACTCAACGCTACCATCGTCAAAAACTGGTCATCTTTTCCAGTTGTCAAAGGTGATGTTGTGACGATTGGGCATGCTGAGGCTGGTTGTCGAGCCTACCTAGGCATTAATGGTGGAATAGATGTACCGGTAATTATGGGGAGTCGCTCCTGCTATACAGACGGCCGATTGGGCGGGCATGAAGGACGTCCTCTTTTGGCCGGCGATACATTGGCTTCCTGCGAACAGCAGATAGATAGAGATACGTTCGAAAATAGAGTTATTCCTGTGGCCTATAGACCAACGTACAGCTCTCACTGGGAGCTCCGTGCTATTCCAGGTCCACAAGATGATTATTTCGATCAGGGATTGGAGCTTTTTTTCAGTCAACAATTCACCATTACCCCACAGGCTAATCGGATGGGGTACAGACTGAAAGGACCTACGATAGAACGTAAAAAAACAATGCCGGCAAGTATTATTTCTGAACCAAGTCTTCCCGGTGGAGTGCAGATTCCAGAAGGAGGTGATCCCATAATCCTGCTTTCTGAACAAACTGTTGGCGGTTACGCAAAAATTGCAACCGTCATACGAGACGATATCGCTAAAATCGCACAGGCAATGCCGGGGGACACTATCCGATTCCGGAAAGTTTCCATTGAAGAAGCTCGCGATATTGAGCGGAAAAACAAAGAATTGCTCAGTTTACTACAAGACGAATATAGTGGTGAGCAATCATTTGCCGTCTTGGGCAAACAGTATTATAAAAGTGAGATATTCAACGAGAAGATTATGAACTTCCTCCGCCAGATATAGCGAGTCAGGAAAAGGAAGCGAACAACCACACTTCAGGTCGTAAGTAGAGTTCACACGTACTGATCCTTAACCTTCATATACATTCAGTCAATCCTCAACACAGGAGTACGCACTTCATGAACAGATTGAAAACGTTGTTAGCTGTTACAGCCCTTGTCTTTTTTTCTGCCGGTGCAGTTTCGGCCGCCCCCACAAAACTCGACCTTAATGCAGTGTACGGCGCGACAAGCTTCCACACCCAAGGTGCTATGGATTTCGCCAAACGAGTGGAAACCCATACCAATGGTTCCGTGCTCATAACCGTTCATCCCGGCGGCAGCCTAGGTTTTAAGGGACCGGAACTGCTTAAGGTCGTGAAAGACGGACAGGTTCCGATGTCAGACATCCTCATGGGCGTAGTGGCAGGGAGCTCACACGTCTTCGGCGTAAGCTCTTTGCCGCGCCTTGTTAGATCCTACGATGATGCCCGTGCCCTGTATAACGATATCAGGCCGCTCTACGAAAAGGCTGCTACCAAATGGAATCAGAAGTTACTCTATGCCGCACCATGGCCACCTAGTGGACTTGTCACCAAAAAGGTTATCAACAGTGCCGCCGACATACAAGGTATCAAGACTCGCACCTATGATAAAAACGGGGCGGAATTTCTCAAAGCAATGGGCGGCATGCCGCTGTCAATGCCTTGGGGGGAAGTGTATGCTTCTTTGCGCACAGGTATGATCGATTCCGTACTTACTTCTTCTGAATCTGCCAAAAACGGGAAGTTCTGGGAAGTTCTCAGTAATTTTAAACCCATTAATTACGCCTACCCATTGAACATGGTCACCATTAATCTCGATTACTGGAATGCACTGACTCCTGAGCAGCAGGAAGCAATGGTGAAAGCCGCAGAGGAAACGGAGACCGCGCAGTGGAAAAATTCCCAGGCAAGAAGTGAAGAGGCTCTGCAAACTATTAAAGAAAAGGGTATTTCTGTGTCCATGGAAGATGCTGCCTTTACCGCAGAACTGGATGCTGCTGCTGCTCAGATCCAGCAAAAGTTTCTGGAAAAGGCTAAAAAAGCTGAAGCCGCTGTTCTTGGAAAATACATAAAGTAATGAAAAAGCTCATTGCTATCATTGAGTCAATTTCACGGGCCGGAGGGTATGTCTCCGGCCTGTTTATGATCCTGATTGTGCTCCTTATAGTGGTTGAAATCGTAGCACGTACCGTGTTTAACGCTTCAACCCTGATCAGCGACGAGTACAGCGCTTATTTTTTTGTGGCTGTTGTCATGTCGGGTCTCGCCTTTTCCATGAAAGAGGGCGCTCATATCCGAATCAGTATTGTCAGAAGCAGATTATCTCAAGAGGGGCAACATATTTTAGATTTGCTGGTTTTACTGATTGCCCTTGTCCTATCCTGCTTTGCCCTGTATCACTCGGTGCTGATGACCTATGATGTCTGGGATTTGGGTATGACTGCTGATTCGATCTCCGAAACACCTATTTTTATTCCCCAGCTGGTTATCCCTGTGGGCCTGTTGCTCTTCATCCTGCAACTGGCAAGCGGTTTCCTGAGGAGGCTGTTATCATTTCCGACCCGTTAATCCTGACCTTTGCCTTGTTCGGAATCATGTTTTTACTGCTGCTGTCCGGATTGTGGATAGGATTTTCACTGATGGCTTCAGGTGTGGCAGGTATGCTTCTGTTTGATCTCAACCTGCCGCCGACTATTTCTATTTGGGACAAAATTGGTGGTCTACTTGCAAATTCTATTTGGAACAGTACCAACTCCTGGTCGTTGACAGCCTTGCCCCTTTTTATCCTGATGGGAGAAATCCTGTACCGGACCCAGATTTCCACTCGCCTGCTTAATGGCCTACAACCATGGTTGTCAAATATCCCGGGGAGGCTGCTTCATATTAATGTTGTCGCCTGCTCGCTTTTTGCTGCGGTTTCAGGATCCAGCGCTGCCACCACTGCAACGGTAGGGAAGATAACCTTGGATGAGCTCTCGAAAAGAGGCTATGACAGGAGCATTGCCATCGGCTCTTTAGCTGGTGCAGGTACGCTTGGATTTCTGATTCCGCCCAGCCTGATCATGATTATCTATGGTATCCTTTCGGACACCTCCATTGGTAAGCTGTTTATTGCCGGTGTGGTCCCCGGCTTGTTGCTGGCTTCTGCATATGCACTGTATATTGCAATACGGGCCATCATCAATCCAGGCGTCATGCCGGAGGATCAGGAAAAATATACGCTGCGAGATAAAATTAAATCCTCACAGGAATTGTTTCCAGTCCTGCTGCTTATCTTTATTGTTCTTGGTGGAATCTACATGGGGATAACCACCCCTACGGAAGCTGCGGCAATAGGTGTTGTCGGTGCCTTTGGGCTTGCCCTTTGGTTTAAAAATCTGACTGTAGCCAATTTTAGGCAAGCCGTACTTTCCGCAGTGAAAACAACCTCGATGATCTCGTTTATTATCGTCGGTGCGGCATTTCTTTCTCAGGTGGTGGGATTTGTAGGGATTGCAAGGGCGCTGAGTTTGTATATATCAGGGCTTGGCCTTTCGCCATATCTTTTGATTTTTGTCGTGGCTATCATGTACCTCATTCTGGGTATGATTCTTGACGGCATTTCCATCGTGGTCATGACCTTGCCCATTGTCCTGCCAATTATTATTGCTGCCGGCTTTGATCCGCTTTGGTTTGGTATTTTTCTTGTTTTTATGGTGGAGTTATCGCAAATAACGCCGCCGGTAGGATTCAGTATCTTTGTGATAGAAGGCATTTCCAACGAAAAAGTAGGCAATATTCTTAAGGCTACTTTTCCCTTTTTTTTGATTATGATTTTGATGGTGATCATGATCACTGCCTTTCCTGAGATTGTTTCCTTCTTACCTAATAAAATGGTTGAATAAGCTCTGTGCGGGGTATCTTTCGTACCCTGCATAGTAGTCCTTTAAACACCATATAAAGCGACATGCAATACTTCCCTTACAAGCTCCATACTCAGCTGATGTAGTGGGAAAATAAGCAAAACCATTTGAGAGAAAAGGGTGGAGAGGATTTGTTTGAAAAAACGACTTCTACTCGTAACATCAACGAATAACGATTCGTACAACACTATTCATGTATGTGTTAGAAATTTAACGGATACCGCTTGTAGATTATTCTAAGTCTATTTTTTATTCAAATATACGATAAAGCATGTACCTCTGCCTTCCTCACTTTCAGCGACAATTTTACCTTGATGAGCGTCGATTATTTTACGAGATATTGTTAGTCCCAAACCAGTGCTTTTTTCGCTTCCCGTCTTGGTTGAACTGCTTCTAGAGAAAGGACTAAAGATCTTTTTTATTGCCTCCCGGCTCATGCCATCCCCTCTATCCTCCACCGAAAAAAGAATTTTGTTTTCCGTTTCCTGTAAGGCAACACACACAGTTGTGCCAAGCGGTGCATGTTCAATGGCATTGCCGATCAGGTTACTCATAACCTGTTCTATTTTATCTGCGTCCACTGGAATTTGTGAAAGTCCCGTCTGGATCTTCACGTCCAGATCGACCCTTTTTTTACTCGCTGGAATCCTTGCCGAAACAAGACTCTTTTCCAATATCTCTGCAGGGTTCACCTGGGTGATGTTGAGATTAAAGTGCCCAGCTTCAATGGCGCTGACATCGAGGAAGTCATTGACCAGTCGTTTCATGAATAGGGCGGAATTTTCAATTTTGTTGAGAAAACCGGTATGTTCGCTGTTAAGCTGCTCACTGGTTTCATCAAGCAAAAACTCAGTGTACGTAAGGATCACCGATATAGGTTTACGCAGGTCGTGGGTTGCCATTCCTAAAAATTGATTTTTGACGCTGTTGAGATGAGCGAGCTGGGCGTTTTTCTTCTGGAGCGAGCGTGTTAGATTGTTCAATTCTTGATTAGCACGGAGTAATTCCGAACGGAGGAGCTCTAGCTCTTCTGCGTCGCTTTTCCCAAATACCAGGATGGCATCGTTTACCCTGCGAAAGGTGAAAAGATATGATCTCGGCAATGAATTCGGTATGTTGAGATGGAGAAGATGATGCGTATCGCTTTTATGGATATACTTTTCCAGCGTGAATGATTGCTGGAAGTCAACAAGTAACTCCTCAAAGTTGTCACCAACAATGTTCGCACCCAGAAGTTTCCTGCAATATTTATTGATCGATAGTACTACCCCCCCTTCATTCAGCAAGAAATAAAGGATTGGCGCATCATCTTGAAAATATTTGAGCACAATCTCCGATTGTGGCTGGGTAAGGGACATAGAGACAATTATATGTTTTTTTCCAACTGAGCAAGTGACTCTAGGTAGTGCGTACCTGAATACTTTTTCAGCGCACTTGTTCCACCACATATAAAAGCATGGCCGCCGACAAGGATATCGCTATTTGGATAATGAGAACACACTGCGTCAAGAGTTGTTTCCAGGGCCGGTAGGTTGAAGTAGATGGCCAGAGACAAACCAATCAAATCAGGTTTGACCTCATCAATACATTGCAGCAACTCATCAACCGGGGTGTTGGCACCGAGAAAGTGTGCATCCCAGCCATGAAATTCCAATATATCCGCTACCATCTTGCCGCCAATTTGGTGGTATTCGTTTGCAGTGCAGGATATAACAACCTTTTTGGCTGATTGACTGCCGGATACGAGGTGCGGGTAACTGAGGCTGAGCATATTTTCGGTTATTGCTGTTGCCAGGTGCTCCCTGGCGACACTTATTTTATTCATTTCCCAGAGTTCGCCGATCCTGTACATGCTCTTCTGAAAGAGTTGGGTATAGAGCTCCCGTATGTTTATTTTGTTTTCAAGAAGATTCGTGACAATGTTGAGACATGCTCCCCTGTCACCATTAAGGATTGCATGGAGATAGGCTTGATAGAGTTCATCTTTAATCATCTTCTATCCTTAGTCTGTTTAGGTCGGCTACTACTCTGAAACTATGCTTGTTGCCTTGTTGATAGTTTTTTCAACAGCAGCAATCCAGCCATCGGGGAAACGATCGCTATCAACCAGCCATTTGTGTAAACTGTTGAGTGCTTCGGGGATACCATTGTTTTCATCTACCACTGCGCTGACCAGTAGAAAGCCAATTTTTTTATATTCATTTCTCATGTCTAATTCTACAAATTGATCAAACTCTTCGGCCAAGTTCCTGAAAATTTGTTCCTCAATTTTTTTAAGTCTATTGAGTTTGAGTCTGTCTGCAGAGATGAGCAGTTTTTGATAGAGCCCTTTGTTTTCAGGGACAGCTGTTGTTAGCTCCTGAGACAGGTAATACAGGAGGGATTCTAACAGTAGAGACGGCATTCCTCTAGCAGCGAGCACCCGGCAAAGCCAGTCAATCTGTTTTTGCAGAGCAATTTGGTCAAGAGCTGTAAGGGTAGCCAGCCAACAAGTGTCACTGTCACTAAAACGCTTCCCCCTTTTTCCGTAGCGCTTTTCATAATAGGGGTACTCGCTCCAGCAGCGGTTACTGGCGTTTAGCGCTGCTTGAATTTCTCTTTTGTCAGTAGGGATAGGATGATTGCCGGCTTCCGGGTTGATTCGGGCAACATGAAAAGTGTTGTTGGATTTCTTCAAAGGAAACAAGCTGCGGTAAAGCTTTTCCAAACCAATGAATGTTTCGTGAGCCCCTTCAATAATAGGAGGGTACAATGCAGGAGTACTAATAACTCTATTCATTTTGTCGGCAAATTGTTGCCAATGAATTCTAACTTTGTCTTTATAGCCGGCGTAATATTGACTGCCATTGAGTCCTCCTAAGTGATAACTTTCGGTGATATCAGGCTGATGCATATAATTGCCCAATGTCGAGCCTTCCATTACGTAAAGATATCCTAAAAGAGAGAGAGGGCGTTCAATGCTTATTAAGCGGATTTTTTCCACCATAGACAGAGCCGAGTCGATAGAAGGGATGTTGTCTGAGCAGACCCTAGGTTCGAAAAAGAGAAGGTCCTCTAAAAGGAGGGGAAGTTTTCTTAAATCATCATTCCAGACGCTAAGAATCTGTTGATTTGTTGAAGTGGCAAGCTGGTCTTCCAGAACACTATGGACGACGCTCAGCGCCCTAAGCTGGTTCACATAACACTCCAGAGGCAGTCGGTGTGCAATCAACTCGCAAAAATATGGCAACGATTCAAGCTTTACATGGTAGTCTGCTGTCTCCGCTTTCAATATTGCCATTATTTCCATATCTTTTTCTTTTTTAATATTCTTAATAAAGTTAGAGGGATCAGCCAAAGATAATTTTAAAATGACCGATGAAGAAAAATCTTACGCTTATAGAAAAACCTTGTATTTGCAGAGGATACAAGAGGACCGCAATAATCGTCAATGAGAATTATCGACATTTATGTTACCTCTTTCCATAGAGCTATACGTAAGAGTACTAAAATAGAAACACTACTGAAGAACCAATGGATTCGACCGCACTTTTTTTGGTAATTGACGATGACCCTGATCTCCTTGAAGGCATGGCTCGCATTCTTCGCCGGGATGGACATCAAGTTATAACCGCGTCTACCGGGGCGGAAGGGATTCGTTTAGCTGTAGAACAACAACCTGATATAGCTGTTGTTGATGCCGTGCTACCTGACATGAATGGCCTTGAAGTATGTCAACACATTCAGGCTTCGCTACAGCCTGGAGTAATTGATACCATTCTTATTTCAAGTACCCAAACTGCGGCAGAGTACCACGTTAAGGGTTACCATGCGGGAGTGAGTGAATATATATCTCGCCCTTTGCCCAATGCAGAGTTTTTAGCTCGGGTAAACGCCAGGCTCAAAGAAAAAAATACCAGGGATTCCCTAAAGCTGGACCGCGACAAAGCCAGAGAGGTATCAGACAGAGAGAAACTTCATCGAATTGATTTGGAAGAAGAACTTCAGACAATTTTTTTTCAAGCCCCGATTGCTCTGTTTCTGACAGATGGTGATGCGAGAGTACTCAAAGCCAATCCAGCCTTGGCTAAAATATTTGGTGGTGATGTTGATTCGAAAATTGGTGAGTCCTGCGGAGTCGCTTTTGACTGTTCACGCAACGCAGATCACACAGAAGGCTGCGGTTTTGGTCCGTTTTGTGCAAAATGTGGTGTACGAAGTGCCATTACCGATACATTCTCCACCGGCCAGTTCCATACGGAGCTTGAAGTATGCCTGAGATGCATGCAGGAAGATCGAATTGTACGATTTTCAACCAGTCTTGTTGTTGTCTCGGGAGAAAAGAGGGTGTTTGTCTGTATGGAAGACGTGACAGAACGTAAGGCTTCTGAGATTGCTCTTTATAAAAACGAAGAGTTTTTCAGGCGCACTTTTGATCAGTCCCCCATTGGGGCCGCTATTATTAGTCTCGACTATACGTTTCTCAACGTCAATGACGAACTGTGTACAATGACCGGATATCAATCATCCGAATTATTCAGTCAGCATTTTTCTGTTATTACCTGTGCCGAAGATTTATCCTTTTACCTCAAGCAAGCCGAGGACCTTGTCGAGGGCCTCATCGATTCGTATGAGATGGATAAACCTCTTGTCCATAAAAGTGGAAAAAAGATATGGGTGCGCCTGTCAGTTCGATTGATCCGGGATAATGAGGGAAACCCCATGTATTTCTTGCCGATGATGATTGAAATTGATGATCGTAAACGGATGGAAGAAGAAAAGGATATTCAGCTTGAACTCTTTTCCATCATCGGCAAGCAAAATGACCTGCACAAAATGTTAGAGAGTGTCTTGTTTTTTTTCAAGACCTGGTCTGGTGTAGATGCCATTGCTATTCGTCTTAAGCAAGGAAAGATGTTCCCCTATTATGCATCCATTGGTTTTCCAGAAGAATTTATTCGTACAGCAAAAAGCGTGTTCACTACGGATGATAAGGGCACACGATTTTCCTGCGGAGAAGATGAGCAACATTTAGAGTGCATGTGTGATTTGGTTATTAATGGTCGACATGATGCCTCGCGCCCTTTTTTTACTGCTAGAGGGAGTTTTTGTTCAAATAACACCAGTCTGTTTATGACACGACATGACACTCCCCACATGTATCATGGCATGCCGAATCATTGTAATGCGGCTGGGTATGAATCAGTTTTACTGGTTCCGCTACAAGTAGGTGAAAACACCTTGGGCCTGATTCAACTCAACCACAAAGAGGCAAATCGTTTCTCCTCTGAATTTGTCTCGTTGATGGAGCGACTTGCAGGGCATATTGCCGTGGCTATTGCCCAACAACTTGCCGAGCAAAACTTGAAAATAAAGCAGGCAGAGCTCGAGGAAATGAATGCTGCCCTCAAAGTACTGCTCAGGAATCGGGAAGAAGACCTGCTGGAGCATGACCGCGGGATATTAATCAATGTCCATCAGCTGGTTTTACCCTGTATCGAACGATTAAAGCTAGGAGCCCTTGATACCCAGCAAAAATCGCAGCTCAACGTGCTGGAAAGCAACCTGAAAACAATCACCTCTCCTTTTGCAAAAAATTTATCTTCTGTAAAGAGTGCTCTCACCCCTTCATTAGTGCAGGTTGCAGATATGATAAGAAAAGGACTCACCAATAAAGAAATTGCCAGGTTGCAGGGAATTTCCGTCAAATCGGTCGAAACGTATCGAAAACGCATTCGTGCTCGACTCAATTTGCAAAATTCAAAAATTAATTTAAGAGCCCATCTTATGAGTATGGAGCAGTGGGACAATTAATGTCCCGTTTTGGTCCCGTTAAAACCTGTTGTCTTTTCCTTCCGTATTGAAGAATATCAGAGGTAATTCAACTTTGTTCTTGCCATTCTTGTTGCGAACTGGCGGGAAACACTTCTATCAAGACAGCAGGTTCACGACAAATGCCCAAAAGTATTGTTTTTTCAGAACATGAAAAAAATAAGGAATCAAAAATCATACATTGTGAGCTCTTACCTGTCCCGTATCAATCTCTTGATATGGATGGGAATATCCTGGAAGTAAACCAGCTTTGGCTTAAGACTCTTGGCTATAGCCGTGAAGAGATTATCGGGACTTCTTTTGTTGATATTATTTATCCTGAGGACATCGAAAGCTTTAATGCGAAGTTTTCTGCTCTACAGCACAGGGGTACTGTTTTAGGTGTTAAATTTCGAATATTTAATAAAAACGGCACAATAATTTGGTTTTCATTTGAGGGTACCTGTGAGGAGCATGCAGAAGATGGATCACGCCAGATTCATTGTCTCCTCTTTAATATAACAGAACAAAAAACAACGGAGGAGAGGCTGCGGGAGAGTGAAAATAAATTTTTTCTCGCCTTCGATGCCAGCCCTGATGCAATCAACATAAACCGCCTTGAAGATGGCCTCTATATAGACGTTAACAAGGGATTCACAGAGCTAACAGGTTTTACCAAAGACGATATTTTTGAAAAAACCTCACTGGATATCAACATTTGGCACGATCCTCTAGACAGACAACGGTTGGTGCAAAGTTTGCAAAGGGAAGGTGTTTGCGAAAATATCGAAGTAAAATTCCGCAAAAAGGATGGCAGCGTTACCACTACGTTAATGTCTGCCAAGATCATTTCCCTGGAAAATACCCCTCATATTCTATCGATAACCAGAGATATAAGTAAGTTAAGAGCTGCCGAACGGCAAATTCTTGAACAAAATATACTTTTTGAAACGATGTTTAACGCCATCGATGATGGTGTGGTAATCACCGATACAGACCGAAAAATTCTCTATGCTAACAAAGGGATGGAAAAAACTTTCGGTTATTTACCCGAAGAATTAAGAGGGAAAACCACAAAAATTCTCTATGCTGCCTCTGATGCATATCAAACAGCAGGCAAAAGGATTTTCGGCAAAGATGCGCAGCAAGAAGACAAAGTGTATGTGACTTCATACAAACATCGTTCGGGAAAAGAATTTCCCGGCGAAACCTTCGGCGTAAAACTCTACGACCAAAATGATAAATGGATAGGCAACTTGGGGGTAATGCGTGATGTCTCCAAACGCATGGAAAGAAAGGCTGAACGTGACCGCTTAATTGCTGCAATTGAACAAACCCGTGATGCTATTGTCATCACTGACAAAGATGCAAAAATAAAATATGTCAATCCAGCCTTTGAAATCATCTCCGGCTATACCTCTGAGGAAGTGTTTGATAAGAACCCGCGGATCTTGAAAAGTGATGAGCAGGATGCATCTTTTTACCAGGATTTGTGGCAAACGCTTAACAGCGGCCAAACCTTTAAAGGCCGCATGGTGAACAAGCGCAAGGATGGTGATTTTTTTACAGAAGAAGCAACAATATCTCCTGTTTTTGATCCTGAGGGACAATTGGTTCACTTTATCGCCGTTAAACGCGATATAACTGAGCAGATATCGCTGGAGTCTCAATTGCAGCAGGCTCAGAAAATGGAGGCTGTCGGTCGGCTCACAGGTGGGGTTGCTCACGATTTTAATAATATTCTCGGGGTGATAATTGGTTACACCGAGATGGCGCTTGAGGACGTTGATCCCAAAGACAACCTTTATGGATTACTAGGGAAAATCCTTAATGCTGCTGAGCGTTCTGCGACTATTGTTCGCCAATTACTCGCTTTCTCAAGGAAGCAGACGATTTCTCCGAAAGTTATCGATTTAAACAGCGCGGTCGCAAATATGTTGCAGATGCTCCACCGCCTAATTGGTGAGAACATCGACCTCACTTGGGTTCCGGACTCGGACACTCTCATAATCAAAATAGATCCAAGTCAAATTGATCAGATTCTTGCCAATCTTTGCGTAAATGCTAAAGATTCTATTACCGGTTCTGGAAATATAATCATTGAAACAGCGAGGGTTACCTTTGATCAGGAATATTGCGCAGACCACTTCGGGTTCTACCCTGGAGAGTTTATCCAGCTGTCTGTGAGCGATAACGGGTGTGGCATTGATAAGGAAAATCAGGAGCATATTTTTGAACCATTCTTTACTACCAAAGGGCTGGGGGATGGCACAGGGCTTGGGTTGTCAATGGTTTACGGCATAGTCAAACAAAATGGAGGTTTCATAAATTTGTACAGTGAGCCAAACAAGGGAACCACTTTCAAATTGTATTTTCCATCTTGTGATGAGGAAAATCGAAAAACAGGAAAAGTTATTACCTCTAGCAATAGGAAGAGCTGGGGAGAAACTATTTTGCTGGTAGAAGATGACCTTACTGTATTGGCAATGACCCAAAAGATGCTTGAAAAAATAGGATATAGTATTTTGCCTGCTAGCAGGCCAAGTGAAGCTATACAAATTGCAGAAGATTATTCCGGAGATATTGATTTGGTTTTTACTGATGTCGTTATGCCTGAAATGACCGGAAAAGAAATGGCTGAACGTATTAAGCCACTTTATCCCAACGTCAGTGTGCTGTTTACTTCAGGCTACACTGCCAACGTGATTGCACATAATGGAATTTTGGATGAAGGTGTTCAGTTTATCCAAAAACCATTTTCTCTCGATCAATTAGCCCACACACTACAAAGTATTTTGAGCTGAAGTACACAATGGAAAGTATTCCCATGGCTTTAAATAAGTTTGCTGTTGAGTATAGGATATGAAAACCAATAGAAAAACAGGTAGCACACAAAAACCTAAGCACTATGTAGGTATCGGAGCGTCTGCAGGCGGCCTGGAAGCGATCGAACTGTTTTTCAAAAATATGGAAACAACGAGTGGGTTGGCGTTCATAGTCGTCCAGCATCTTTCCCCCGACTATAAAAGCTTGATGGTCGAATTGCTGTCAAAAAAAACCGCGATGCCGGTTCACCGTGCTGAAGAAGGTATGGAAGTCCTCGCTAACAACGTCTACCTTATCCCTCCTAAGAAAAATCTTACCATTTTTCATGGTAAGCTGCTGCTGAATGATAAGGTCATCAAGCAGGGGATCAACCTGCCTATTGATATTTTCCTTAAATCACTTGCCGAAGATCAAGCCAACAATTCCATAGCTATCATTCTTTCAGGTACAGGCAGTGACGGGACCAGAGGCGTGAGGGCGATTAAAGAGCTCGGCGGAATGGTTATGGTGCAGGAAGAAGGAAGCGCCAAATTCGACGGTATGCCTAGATCGGCCATCTCAACAGGGGTTGCCGATTTTATACTGGCGCCGGAACAAATGCCGGAACAACTCCTCGCTTATGTGGCTCACCCTTATGTCACAGGGGAAAAGCAATCTGATCTCTTGTTGCAAGACGCTGATGCCCTGACCCGGCTTTTTGCTGAACTACGAGACAAAGTCAAGGTCGACTTTACCCATTACAAGCCAACTACCGTCACCCGCCGCATCGAGCGCCGAATGTCGGTCAACCAGATCAATGATTTTGAAAAGTATGTTGAATATCTGCAAAACTTTCCCGGCGAGGTAACCGCTCTCTACCGCGATCTGCTCATTGGAGTCACCAATTTTTTTCGAGACCCAAAGGCCATGCATGAGTTGGGGGAAAAATGGCTGCCTGAATTGCTGCAAGGCTCCAACAACAGGGAGATACGTTTTTGGGTAGCGGGTTGTTCGACTGGAGAGGAAGCTTATACGCTTGCCATACTTGTAAAAGAGGCCATGGAGAAATCTGCAATCAGTCGGGATGTCAAAATTTTTGCTACCGATATTGACAAAGATGCTCTTGTTTCGGCAAGTACAGGAATATATCCCGAAAGTATTATAGGTGACCTGAACCCGAAAATTGTTGCCAAATATTTCTACCATAAAGAAGAAAAGCTGCAGATTGCCAGGCACTTACGCGAGATGGTCGTGTTTGCTCAACACAACGTTATCAAGGACCCACCCTTCACCAATATCGATCTGATAAGCTGTCGCAATCTCCTTATCTATCTACAACCTGTTCTTCAGCAGAAAGCCTTTGAAATGTTTAATTTTTCTTTAAACCCGGGTGGCCTGCTTTTTTTGGGTACCAGTGAAAGCATCGGCGAGATGAAAGAATGCTTTACGTCAGTGCACCATAAACACAAGATTTATAGATCAAAAGGTAAGCCTCAGTCTTTGCAAAGCAGACTTATCAGTCAAACCCGGGAAGATAAAACGTATTCCACTCAGCCATTCACCAACCGAGGACGGGATCGGCGAGTTGCAGATCACGACGGCAATCGCATCGTTAAGCAATACCTGGAGATAGCGACTCAATACTATCTGCCACATTCCGTTATCGCCAACGAAAGTCTGGAGCTGGTCCATATTGTCGGTGACACTGAAGGGTATTTTAAAATACCCTCAGGGCCGGCCGAATACAACATCACAAAAATGGCAGTACCAGAACTGGCCATACCTCTTTCTACAGGTGTACAAAAAGTTTTTCGCACTGGTGAACCTCTACATTATACGAATATCAGATTGCAGCGGGCACAAGGTGCGCGAACAGTTCGTATCCGCATAATCCCCCTGCCGGAGAAGAAAGGTTTTGACCCCTTGGTGGCTATTTTTTTTGAAGAAATAGATAGCCGACCTACAATTGGTACAGAAGAGGCCACCTGTTACGATGTGGGCGAAGAAGCGCAACAGCGTATTGCCGATTTGGAACAGGAGCTGCAATTTGCCAGAGAAAATTTACAGGCAACCATCGAAGAGCTGGAAACCTCTAATGAAGAACTGCAGGCCACTAATGAAGAGCTGCTGGCAAGCAACGAAGAGTTGCAAAGTACAAACGAAGAGCTGCAATCGACCAATGAGGAGTTGTACACCGTCAATGCAGAACATCAAACTAAGATTATAGAACTCACAGAACTGAATAACGATGTTGATAACCTGTTAACCAGCTCCCGCATCGGTACTCTTCTGCTCGATGAAAACATGGAAATTCGAAGATTCTCTCCTGAAATCGTCAATATCTTCCATGTCATGGAAAAGGATATTGGTCGTCCGCTACACCATGTCGCCCATCGGTTGATCAATATAGATCTAACTGAAAAAATTAAAAATGTTCTCCAGACAAATCAGATGATCGAACAGGAACTCGAATCATCAAGCGGTCGTTATTATCTTGCCCGCATCATTCCCTATGCAATTGGCCCCAATGCATATTCAGGCATAGTGCTAACCTTCATAGATATAACTGAGACAAAAGCAATAAGGGATCATCTTGCCCATAGCCGACAGACCACCTTGGATATCAGCCAGTACATGCCGTCCGGCCTGTTTGTGTATCAGCAAAATGATAAAGGTGAACTGTTGTTGGAGAAAAGCAATCCCGAGGCGGAGCGTATGACCGGGATACGCCTTGAAAAGTATAGGGGAAAACGTTTTGAAGAGGTATGGCCGGCAACTGACCGAGATGGGCTTGTCGATAAGTTGCATACCGTGATGGCAACCGGTGAAACCTGCTATCTGGAAAACTATGAATATAAAGATGACAAGTTAGAGGGAGCCTATCGGATCCACATCTTTCGTCTGCCGGAAAATAGATTGGCTGTAAGTTTTGAAGATATATCAGAACAGCAACGCATGAGCCGTGATTTGGAGGAGGGTGAGCGCAAATACCGGAAGCTTTTTGAAACCATGGCCCAGGGCTTGGTCTATCAGGACTGCGATGGGAAAATCATATCGGCTAATCCTGCTGCGGAAAAGATCCTTGGGTTGACCTCAGACCAGATGCATGGGATTGACTCCATGGATCCCCGTTGGCAGGCCATCGCTGAAGATGGATCGGTACTGCCTGGAGAAAAACATCCGGCAATGGTTGCTCTTTCCACCTGTCAACCAGTCTTTGGTTTCATAATGGGTGTATACAGTCCTGCCTTTTCAGCTACCAGGTGGATTTTAGTCAATTCAAGTCCTCAATTTCATCATAATGAACAACAACCATATCAGGTGTACTCAACCTTTGAGGATATCACTGACCGCTACTGCCTCTTAGCCGATTGTACCAAAACTAAAAGGCACAAGTAGGTTCCCGCAATGTAGATCACAAGCATAACAATAAGCTATGTCACAAAAAAAAGATGAGAATAGCACTACACTTCGCTGTAGAGCAGAAAAGCTCCTTAGCGGGCAATATATAAACACTGACTTGGAGAAGAAGGAAGATCTTCATCAGCTCATCCAAGAACTTCAAGTTCATCAGGTCGAACTTGAGCTGCAAAATCAAGAATTGCGTGAGGCTGAATCCAAGCTTGAACAAAATCGTGCCCGCTATATGAAGCTCTACCACAATGCACCAGTGGGCTATGTAATTTTAAACCAAGCAGGAATTATCAGGGAAACAAACACAACTTTTGCCAATATGGTGGGTGCAGAGAGTCCCCATATACATGGTAAACCCTTTGCTGAATTCCTTGTACCTGTTGATCAGCCAATCTTTCGTGCCCGCCTGAGGTCATTTTTCAAACAGCCTATCGATAAACATATTGAGCTGCGTCTAAAATCAAATGACAAATCAGTTAGATATGTCGATCTTGCGGCCACGATGCAAAATAGCTATGAGGTTTTGGAACAAACAGCCAATGAACTGCTTGTCACAGTCTCTGACGTAACCACCCGTGTAAAAGCCGAGCAGTCTTTGCAAAAATTCCAGGATTTTATCGTGGCTATTATTGATTCACTGGATTCAAATGTCTGTGTTCTCGATAAAGATGGAACTATTCTGCTGGTAAATGAAGCATGGAGACGATTTGCGGCCGAAAATGCATCCAGCACGAGCAATCTTGTGGAAGGGGCAAATTATCTGGATGTTTGTGACAATGCCCAGGGAGATGAGACAGAAACGGAAACGGCTCGTCTTTTTGCTGCTGAAATACGTGCTATCTTAAAGGATGAGAAAGATACATTCACCTTTGAATACCCATGTCATTCACCGGATGAACAGCGTTGGTTTACAGGAACGGCGACAAAACTGATCGCCGATAATGGTTATGGGAAAATCGTTTTGCGGCATCAAAATATTTCCGCGCGCAAGCAACTCGAACATGAGAGAATTAAGCTGCATAATCAATTGAAACAAATAGAAAAGGCGGAGAGTCTCGGCGTCATGGCAGGAGCAATAGCTCATAATTTTAATAATATACTAGCTGCAGTCGTAGGAAATCTTGAGCTTGCACAGGACGATGCTCAACGAGAAGGAGAGACTATAACTCCGCTTGTTAAAGATGCTTTGTCGGCTGCCTGGAGAGCCTCGGAATTAAGTAGTCTTATGCTTACCTATCTGGGGCAAAAGGCCTCAGCTAGACAACCTGTAGATTTTTCCTTGGCCTGTAATCAAGATTTTCACCTGATCGACCTCGCCAAGCCACGTGGTATAACAATAACTACTGATTTTCCTGCTCCCGGACCATGTGTCATGGTGGACAGGAAACAGGTTCAGCAAATTGTCTCCAATCTGGTTATCAATGCCTGGGAGTCTATAGATGGTAAACCTGGTAATATTCACCTGACCATTTACGTTGCACGTTCTAAAGAGATTACTGATAAATTTCGATACCCTCTCGAATGGCAGCCGCAGAAACACAATTACGCTTGTCTAACCGTACAAGACAATGGATCCGGTATATCAAATGAGGATATTGAAAAAATTTTCGATCCTTTTTTCACAAGCAAATTTACAGGTCGGGGCATGGGCCTATCGGTGATCCTTGGAATTCTTCGCTCGTACGAAGGGGGCGTTACTATTAAAAGTACAATCGACCAAGGTACTGTTTTTAAAATCTATATACCTGTTTTTTCTCCTTGATTATGCCTGAGTATTGCAGCTTCTATGAGGTAAGGTTAACCGGTAATCATTATGTGGTTGGTTAACTTTTTTCCTATCCAGATTTTGTCGTTTTTTTTCGGGAAAGCTTCGCCTGTAAGAGATTATCCGAGGCCGAATAAGACAGGCTGAATATCAGTGGTAATCACGACATATAACGTACAAATATAATTGTAAAAATTTATCGGGTAATAAAATGTCTGAAGATTTAGAAAAGAAACAACAGCTGGTAAGAGCTCTTGTATCTGTCGATAAATCAGCAGTTTCTGAAATATTAAGCACTGAGTTTACTACAAAAGGAATTGACCATGTTGCCGATACTCTTCAGCAAGCTCTTGAAGAGATTGGAACGGCGTGGGAGAACGGCAGCATGTCTCTTGCTCAGGTCTATATGAGTGGAGTAATATCTGAAGAGATTTTAAACAGTATTCTACCTGCAAATTATTTGAGCAAGCTGACACAACCAAAAATCGGGACTGCAGTTTTCCTTGATCATCATAATCTGGGGATGAAAATTGTTTCCTCTCTCGTTCGGTCTGCCGGCTACCCTGTAGTAGACTTGGGAGTAGGAGTCAATGTTGACAATGTAATTGATTTTATAGGAAAAGAAGAAATTAAAATCTTACTCATTTCTGTATTAATGCTTCCGTCAGCTTTGGCTGTGGAAGAGTTAACCCAGGAAATAGCAAGGACGTATCCTGATGTAAAAATAGTTGTTGGTGGAGCTCCTTTTAGGTTGGATACAAATTTATCGGAAAAAGTGGGTGCTCATGAGATGGGTAAAAATGCCGGTGAAATTTTCGAAATCCTTTCCCGGCTTAAGAGGGAGTTGATATGACGACACCGATGACATCCATGGAAAGAGTTCTCTGTAGCCTAAGTCATAATGAGCCGGATAGAGTGCCTCTTTTCCTGCTCTTATCTCTCTATGGTGCCCGAGAATCAGGGCTTTCGCCAAAAGAATATTTCTCAAAACCTGACAATGTGGTCAAATACCAGTTGTTCATGAAAGAAAAATACAGGAATGACTGCTTCTATACCTTCTCTTATGCAGCTGCAGAAACAGAAGCTTGGGGCGGAGAGGTGTTGTTTCCTGCGGAAGGTCCACCAAATGCTGGAAAGCCCGTGTTTACAATAGATGGCATTGATCGTCTGTATGTACCAGATATACAACAGGTGCCAAGTCTTATGCGGGTATTGGAAGTTACAAAGCAGCTTGCGACGAAAGCCAAAGGAGAAATTCCGATTATCGGAGTTGTTATGTCGCCCTTTTCTCTACCTGTGATGCAACTAGGCTTTGAGACGTATCTTCAGCTCCTTTATTTTGATCAGCCTCGATTTATCCAACTGATGAAAATCAACAAACAGTTCTGTCAGACTTGGGCCAATGCGCAATTAGAGGCCGGGGCGACTGCTATTTGCTATTTTAATCCTCTCTGCTCTACAGACATTATAGAAAAATCACTTTATCTTTCTACAGGGTATTCTGTGGACCGTGCAACAATCGCCGCAATAAAAGGGCCTGTTGCCACCCACCTTGCCTCGGGGAGAGTGGTGCCTATTGTTAACGAAATTATTGAAACTGGAAGTCAAATTTTAGGAGTTGGAATTGATGAAAGTGTTGAATTGATTGAGAAAAAGACCAAGGGTAAGATCACTTTGTTGGGGAATTTAAATGGAGTCGAGATGCCGAACTGGAGTGAAGAAACAGCATCTGACAAAGTTCGGGAAGTGATTCAACAAGCAGCTCCTGGAGGAGGTTTTATCCTTTCTGATTCGCACGGCGAAATTCCCTGGCAAGTGCCTGAAAAAGTCCTCATTTCAATTTCTGATGCCGTTGAAGAATACGGCTATTATCCGGTGTAGAGAGTGGGATACTTTTCAGAGGGAAGAAATTGAAGAGATTTAGCATTTTTGTGTGTGAAAATTATATTCCTGAGTTCGAGTACCTGGTAAAGAAAGAACAGCTTGACGACATTGAACTGGTATCTTTTCCGACTTTTTGTGACGGCGGATTTACTCCGAATGAAATTTTCGACAACCCTGCGTTTCAAAGAAGTTCTTATTCCAATGCAGTGTTGTTTTGTGGCCAAACTTGTCCTGCTCCGAAAAAAGCTTCAAATGGAGAAGGGTGGTTTCAAATAGTTGAATCTCCTTACTGTTATTCTAACTTGATAGGAAAACGATTTTGCCGTTTTTTTGCTGAAGAGGGGTATTATGTTGTTAGCTTAGGTTGGCTTAATAAATGGGATTTCCATTTGAAACGCCAAGGTTTTACCCAGGGAACTGCCAGGGAATATTATAAGAGTTGGTGCCGTAAGTTGTTGTTTCTTGATTCTGGAATTGATGGTGCGGCCAAAGATAGACTTGATAAACTCTCTGCATATTTGGAAATACCTAATCAAACTATCCCGGTAAATATAAATTCTTTGCGGTTGTTGGTCAAAGAGAAGCTTTATGCCTGGAAATTAAAACACAGCTTCCCCAGCATCAATAAGGATAGTCAAGTACGAGAGATTCAGGAACAAAATGCCAATAATGCGGCAGCACTCCACATTATCTCCCGAATTGCAATGGCTGGATACAAGAGAGATGTAATTTCCATGCTGGATGAATTTTGGCTGCTTATCTTTGGCGCCACCCGGAGCCGCTATTGGCCGGATGCCGATCCAGAGTCTGATTGCCCAGACCGCATTAAAAACTTAGAATTACCAGATGGGCAGTCGTTTATACTGGATGATGAAACCACAACCTTATACGCTCCGCTTAAATTGGGTGGAAATAATTACGGGGTTTTTGAGGCGGGAGGCTTTCTTTTCCCTCAGAATATCAGTAAATACAATGAGCTTTTTAATTCAGTTATAAAAATCGCGGCGTTAGCTATCTCTAATGCCCAGCGTTATGAAGAGCTGGTTGCCTCTCGGAATCAGTATGAGTACATAAGCTATCACGACGATCTGACTGGATTGTACAATCGAGCTTACTATAACAAATTATGTTCTACACTTTCCCTCTCTTATCCTGGAGGAGTATTTGTAATTGATGTTGATGGATTAAAAAATGTCAACGATACTCATGGTCACTCTGCTGGGGATACTTTAATACAAGTTGCTGCAAGTACTTTAAGAAAGATTTTTCGGGCCAAGGACGTTGTTATACGACTCGGGGGCGATGAATTTGTGGTTATCATAGAGGATTGTGACGAGCAACAAGCAGAAACCCTTCTACGACGTCTGCAGCAGAATATGTCAGCGGTAGATACAACATTGCATGATGTCGAATTAAGTATGTCTATTGGCTACTTCGTCACGGAAAGTGAGGAAGATAGTCTTGAAGAGATGGTGCATAAGGCCGATTCCAAAATGTACGAGCATAAACGAATAAAGAAAGAGGGGCTTTCTTACCGGGGAGAATAATCTAATTGTCCTTTGCACAGGCTGCGTTGCGAATCTTTGACAGCCGTTTGGAAGGTGCGATATTGGAAATGGCAGAGAGTGAGCAAAGAAAAAGTACCCCTGATAGGACAGCCGTACAAAAACTTGTTACTCCCTAGAGTCTAATGTGTTCCTTTAACGTGCATTTGCGTACGAATCTGGGTGGTACCCTTTATACGCCTACACATCGAGTCTGTCTTCCAGGCTGTGATTGCAGCTGCACAGTCGTGCCGTTCTACGCCACTTTCCCTTTTTCTATGATCTAATGGCGCTCAGTAATTTTAAAGAGAGCCTGAATGTTTTTACCAACTACCAAAACAGATCCCTTTGCCTTCAATGTCTCTAACCCATGCCAAGTTTATTGTCGTGCAAGCTTTGATAACATTGATTTGAGTGTAAAGAACAGGCCACTAAGGTAGAAAATTTTAATTAAAAATCAAATTGCTACGCGTCTTGAATTACGGCCTTGCGTGAGCTTAATGGTTTATGAGATACTCATCTGAAGATGAGAAGCAACAGTCGGTGGATGGGATTCCTATGCTGTTTTTTCTGGTTGAGATGTTGTGCAGTGTTTGAGGGGTACTCCGAATTTTGAGTTGTTTAACGACAAGGGTGAAAAATGATTGGAGCTGAAAAGCAGGTTGAAAGACAAACACCGCTTCGTCGATATGGTGACATAACTGTCCGGTCGTCAAATGCTCATATCGCTCGTCTCGCTTTTTTGCTTGCCAGTGTTCTTATCATTCTGGCCTCAATATCGCTGGTTTTCATCGGCCGAATTGCCTCGAAAGAGGCAGATCGTATAGCCATCGCCGATCAGCAGCTTCTGCTTGAAAATGCTCTTGATAATTGGTTTGTCATTATTCGCAGGGATCAGTTAAGTCTTGCCCGCTGGGATAAAGCTGTTCGAAAGATAAGTCTTCGCTTTGATGAAGATTTTGTGGTTGATGAATTTATCGATTCCCTCTGGTTTGATTTTGGTCTGGACCGAAACTTGCTCGTGGGGCCGAACAACAATATCCTTGTCAATTCGCGAGGCGAAGAAGTGCAGTTTGGTGCCGGCGTTCTTGCTGAAACTGATTCGCTATACAGGTTTGTTGAAGAGGCGCGGGCACAGTATTTTAAAAATAGGATAACCTTGGCAGGTGGTTACGGACAGCAATCGATTAGCTCCGGAACACTCCATAGCCATACTGTTCATGGTTTCCTTGAACTGGACGATAAGGTTTCCCTTGTTCATGCCATGGCCGTAGTTCCTGATGATGGCAACTCCGTCTTGCCGGATGGAAATCCTGTAATACTGATTTCAGCCCTCTATCTTGATAGTGAGCTGATCGAAGAGCTGAATGCCCAGCTTGCATTTTCACATCTGAAGTTTGGACTGCAATCTGCAGCATCCGCATCTTTGAACCATCACCCTGTTACATCACCGGCTGGTGAAGCACTGGGAGTTTTTTCCTGGCAGGGTAATCTTCCAGGGGGGCATATTTGGGAGACCGTTATTCCGGTAATTGCGGTACTGGCTGTTATGCTGGGTGCGCTGGCTTTTATTATTGCCTGGCGGATTGGCAAGTTGACCGTTTCCCTTGCAAAAAGTGAGGAGCAAAATCGTTTTCTGGCCATGCACGATACTCTCTCCGGCCTTGCCAATCGTCTCCAGTTTATGCGGGCCTTAACAGCCGCACTGGAGCGTCTGCCTGAGGTTCCTTTTTCGCTTGTGCAGTGTGACCTCGATAAATTCAAACAGGTCAATGATACCCATGGGCATGGGGCTGGTGATACGGTGATTAAGGTTGTAGCCAAACGTCTGACAACTGCGGTTCAAGGTGCCGGCCTGGTCTGCCGAGTTGGAGGTGATGAGTTTGTGATCCTTCTCGATCTTGTAGAACGTTCTGCTCTTGAAACGGTGGCAGCACGGATCATTGCTGATGTCTGTCAGCCTATAGAAGTTGAGCATGGAGTTTTTGCCCGAGTTGGAGTCAGTCTTGGAATTGCCACCGCTCCATCCCATGGAGATATTGCGGAATCACTCATGGCGGTTGCAGATTCAGCATTATATCAGGCGAAGGAACAGGGGCGAAATAGGGCTGTTTTTGTTGAAGATGTACTAGAACAGTATGTGGGGTAGGCAGGATTTGAGGTCGGCGAATGCAACTATTTGAAGATGAAGAAATGCGGGAAGTTCAAACTCCGGCGGGTGAGGTGGCCTTGTGATACACTTTATAATTTTGTTTCTTATTTGCTTCTTACCCTGTGCTGCCTTGGGAGCAGGAGAGGTTAATGATACGCCGAAGGTGTATGATGTCGTCATAGTTGGCGGTGGCATAGCAGGGCTAACTGCTGCCTATAACCTGGACGATTACGATGTCCTCCTTCTGGAAATGAAAAAAGAGGTCGGCGGCAGGGCATCAACGGGTCAGTATCGGACAGTTTCCTTTGCTAGAGGAGCTGAATATCTGGGCAAGCCAGAAGATGCCTTGGCTGAGATGATTGACGAATTGGGCCTGACCCTGCGCGAGATACCGGCTCCGGCCGATATTGTTTTTCGTGGTGGAAAGTTTTATGTCGGTGAACTTGGTAAGGCTCGCCTGCTTGTAGAAAAGAGTAATATTGGCGAGTTTAACCGTTTTGCCCGACGTTTACAGGAAATGTATGACACATATGATGAAATTCCGGATATTTCTCTGAAAGGCGAATTGGCCAGGATGGACAACATAACGGCAAAACAATGGTTTGACGAAAATCACTTTCCTCAGATTTACCATGAAGTTTATAATGTTACTGCAAGAGGCCTCTTTGGGGCTGCTCTTGATGAAATTTCAGCTCTTGCAGTACTGCCTGAGTTTGCCTTTGATTTTGATGGCTTTGAAGGCGTAGACGATGAAGATGAGTTGGCGCTGGAGTTGTCTGAGACCGATGGTTCCACCGGCATGTATACCTTTGATAAAGGTATTGGTGCAATTCCTGTTGCCCTGAGCCAGGATCTGGGTGATTCGATCCGGACAAATACCCGAGTGACGGCCATCGCAAGGGTAGGAGAGTTGTTTGAGGTTAGCTGTATAGAGAATGGTAACAAGGAACTCTCCTACCGGGCTGAAGCTGTGATCATTGCAACCTCCGCAGCTGTTGCGCTTGATATCGGTGATGGGGCTCTCAGCGGTCGGCAACGGCAATTACTTAGCAGTGTTGAATATGCCCCTTACGCGACCATAGCTTTATTCAGCGACAGCCCGATCTTTGACAAAGGGTTTGATCTGGCCATCGAAGATGGCAATATCCTTACAGACATTTATTATGCCTCATGGGTTGCAGACCATTACCTACCACGTAAAGGAGAGAACCGTGACGCCTGGGGTTCAGTTATCTGTGCTGCCCCGAAATCGTATAGGGACCACAGTCTATTGGAGTTGAGTGACAAGGAATTGCTGAGTGAAGTCCTCATCGCGATCGACAAAGTCCTGCCTGGTTCCTCCGCACACGTGGTCGGACATGAGATCACCCGTTTCAGACATGGCTTTCCTGTGATGACTCCCGGCAGTTACCAGCGGATGGTAGAACTTGATAAGGTAGATGGACAAGGTTTGATCCTGGCTGGTGATTATCTTATCTATCCGACCTTTGAGGCGGCAGCCTCATCAGGGTATTTGGCAGCCGAAAAAGCCATCGAGTGGCTCTCGGATTAGCTTGCAGTTTAAACCAGACGCGGGAGAGTCCTTACTTCGCTTAGTTTTGAGTTGTCAGGCTTTGATAAGAGAGGGGCGGGTAGAGGAAGGGGAGGAACTGTTTTTCGAAGAAAAAAAGGTAAAATGAACTGCAAGACTGCCAGCCTTATAAAAAGCTCGATCCATAGCAATGAATACGGGGAGATAGTATATTACAAACGACTTCAAACTGAAAAACGCTCCGAAAACAGCCTGATGTGCTTAACAGCTAAAAAAAGCATCCCATGAGAATCCTGCATCTTATAAGCCAGCATCCCGAAAGCACCGGCTCCGGCTATTACCTTCGTAATGTGATCGCACGCGCTGCAGCCCATGGCCATACAAATGGCCTTGTTGCGGGTTTGAGCGGGACAATGGAGGTAGAGCTTGAACACGTTGTACCGGAACATTGCCATTTCGTACGTTTTGAAGCCGGTGGTCCGGATTTCACAATCCCTGGGATGAGCAATGTTATGCCATACCCCAGTTCTCGCTTTTGTGACCTGACCAACGAACAACTCGATACCTATGAAGATGCCTTTGCAAAAGTCCTGTCTCTGGCTGTTGCGTCTTTTGCTCCGGACTTGATTCACAGCCATCATCTCTGGCTTGCCACTTCGGTTGCGTTTCGAAAATTTCCAAAAATTCCATTGGTCACCTCATGTCATTCCACAGATCTTCGACAAATTATTCAATGCACACATCTGCACGAACGGGTTCTTGAACCGTGTAGATCCCTTGACCATATTTTAGCGCTCAGTATTGCGCAGAAGGAACATATCAGACAGCTCATCAAGCTAACGGATGAAAAAATCGCTGTTATTGGAGCAGGTTTTGATCCCGAAATCTTTAGGATGAAAGACAAGGAAAGCGCGCCTCCAGTGAAATTGCTCTACGCTGGTAAGCTCAGTTTTGCCAAAGGAGTGGATCGGCTACTCGAAGTGTTCACCACCATGGATACTACCAACCTGCACCTGCATCTTGCTGGGTCAGGGAGTGGGAAGGAGAAAGAGAGGTGTCTTGAACTTGCTGCGAAGTTGCCTCACAAAATTACGGTCCACGGTGCAATCGACCAATCCAGATTAGCAGAACTCATGGGGAGATGTCACATTTTTATTCTCCCTTCCTGGTACGAAGGCTTGCCGCTTGTTCTCCTTGAAGCGATCAGCTGTGGGTGCAGGGTCATCACCACGGAACTGTCCGGCTGCATGGAGTTGTTGGGTCAGGCTGATAGCGATCATGTCCGATTTCTACCGCTGCCGTCGATGAAGAATGTTGATACACCAGAAAAAACAGAACTGCCAATCTTTGACAGCCGTTTGGAAGATGCGATATTGGAAATGGCAGGGCGTGTGCAAAGAAAAAGTACCCCAGATAGGGAAGCAGTACAAAAACTTGTTACTCCGTACAGTCTTGAAGGCTTCTTTTTGAAAATTGAAGAGATTTATGAAAGGATTGTAGGTGAAAAACCTTTGCAAAAGTGACCAGGCTAAAATTTTAACAGCTGATCGACACTGCTGCGATGTCGTCATGGGTTTTAAAGCGAGGATAGCGTCTGTTATCAGGGTCCCGGCGCTGTACATCTCTTACGTAATCCCGTACTTCTTTTAAACCTCCGGCCTGATACAAGTCTACAAAACAGGCCCAGTCATGAGGTGCTTCCGGATTTTCACGGGGGATGAGCAAGCCATCTGTAAAAAGCAGCACATCAGTGACCTCCGCAAGTGAGATGCTCCCGCTTTGGACAAAGTTGAGCGCTTCATTCTCTCCATTAAGCACACCATAATCGATGTTCATTCGTGATCGTACTTTGAGGATTTGCTCTGATAGGACCTCATAAATGGAACACTTGTCACCACTGTATGCCTTCCACATGGAGAGTGTTTCTCGGTCGATATCCATTTCTTGAGTCAGCAACCTATAACCACCATCCTCAGTAAGGATAAGGATGGAAGCATCTCCCAAAGAACAATACTCTAGCCTATCCTCTGTTAATCGAACAACTGCAAGGCTTGTAGACCAAAGACCATGCCGTTGGTCGCTTGCGACTCCGGCATCTTCCTGGACTATACGAAGGCGGTTATTTGCCTCCACTACACTTGTATACAGATCATGCCCATTTTTACGGAAGGATTCAGCGGCAAGTGTTGCGGCAATATACCCACCAGTTAGCCCCTGGCTATATCTTCTTTTAGATAAAGACGTGGCTCCGTCAAAAACTCCGTACAGGCCATCATCATTGAGAAACAGATCTTCATTGGTTTCCCCGCTACCTTTTTCATGTACGACTTGCACATCCGGCAGCTGTAGCGAGGGATATGAGGATGGTGTGAAAGATGGTTCAATTGTAAATTGCATAGGTTTTTACTATTTGTGAATTATCGATTGTCCTATGATAACCACCCTGGCAATTATTACAAATATGGAATTCCTATCCGGTCGAGAGTTTGGATTAAGATTCCTTATAAATATGGATTTACGACAGAGGAATGGAGTATCCAGTTTGTAACTGAACTGCGAAGCAGCGTGGATGCGTTATGCTTATCCACACTACGTAACAGACGGATAACCGACGAAAAAGTAAGTGCAGATTTTGTGGAGAACCGGTGGACGATATTAGCGCAATCTACCTGGCCATTGATTCGCGTATTAACATTTCCTGACAAATCTGGATGCTACCCTTTATACGCCAAGAAATTGAGTCTGCAATTCAGGCTGTGATTGCAGTTGTGAAGTGGTGCCAGTCCATACCACTTTCCCTTTTTCTATGATGTAATGGCGTTCTGCAATTTTGAAGAGGGCTTGGATGTTTTTATCGACCACCAAAATAGCCAATCCCTTAGCTTTCAATATCCCTAGCCCGTGCCAAATTTCTTGTCGCACAAGCGGGGCGAGCCCTTCAGTGGCTTCGTCCAGGATAAGGAGGCGAGGATTTATCATTAATGCTCTGCCGATAGCGAGCATTTGTTGTTCGCCGCCGGAGAGTTGGTTGCCGTAATTATTTAACCGCTCACCGAGCCGGGGGAAGATGGTCAGTATATCAGCGAGGGTATAGGGTGATGATGAATGGGTATAATCGGCAGCAGTAGCCAGTAAGTTCTCCCGTACCGTTAGAGTGGGGAAAATTTGTCTCCCTTCAGGTACAAGTCCTATCCCCAATCTTGCAATAGAATAACTAGGGCTACGATCAATAGATTTACCGAGAAAGGATATCTTTCCCTTAGATATAGGCGTCAGCCCCATTATTGAGGAGATGGTAGTACTTTTTCCCATTCCGTTTCGGCCAAGCAATGTTACCACCTCACCTTCCATGAGGTTGAGGGTTATTCCAAACAGGGCCTGGCTTTGCCCATAATAGGTTTCGATACTCTCGACCTTAAGCATCTACGGATTCTCCAAGATAGGCGGCCTGCACTTCTTTGTTAGTCCGTACATTGGAGGGTGAATCTGTTAATATATTGTGGCCATACACCAGGACCGTCACCATATCTGCCAATGAAAAAACCACATCCATGTCGTGTTCTACCAAAAGAATGGTTACCGAGCCTTTAAGGCTGGAAATTAATTTGGAGAGTTCAACCGTGCCCCCAGAGCCCATACCAGCCATGGGTTCATCAAGGATAAGCAGCTCCGGATTGCCGACAAGGGCCATACCAACTTCAAGCTGCCGTTTTTCGCCGTGCGAAAGATGGCTTGCCTTTAACCTGGCTCGATGGCCAAGATCGACTCTTGCCAGCGCATTATCAAGATTTGCTGTAACGATACTGCTTTTTAAGCTGTTTCGCCAAAAATGAAAACTGTGACCGTTGCGGGCATTGATTGCGAGGGCCATATTTTCAGCGACGGTCAGATTTTCGAAAATATGGGTTATTTGAAAAGAGCGGGCTATTCCGAGACGGGCACGCTTGTAATCGCTCATGCGGGTAATTTCACTGGATTTATATATTATCCTGCCACTATCGGGAAAGATATCACCGGTAAGTTGATTGACGAGCGTGGTTTTCCCGGCTCCGTTGGGACCTATCAGCGCGTGTATATGTCCTTTTTCAATATTTAAATGCAGATCTTGGGTTGCCTGAATGGCACCATAGGATTTGTTGAGGCTAGCAACTTCAAGAAGCATTTCAGCCATGATCTTTTCCCCCTCCAACAAGCACGCCGTAAAGCCCTCTTTTGGCAAAGATGACAACCAGTATCAGAAACGGACCGAGGTAGAGCATCCAATGTTCCGTATACATGGCAAGAAATTCTTCTAAAAGCAGAAATGCTGCTGTTCCCAACACTGGGCCAAACAAGGTGCCGAGTCCTCCAAGCAGCACCATGACCATCAACTCGCCGGAAAGGGTCCAGTGCATAAGACCGGGACTGACGTATTCGGTTTGGTTTGCAAGCAAGGCTCCTGCTAATCCGGCACCAGCCCCGGCAATGACAAAGCAGGCAAGTTTATACCCATAGGCATTTATGCCAAGCGCATTGATACGTCGCTCATTATTACTGCAGCCGCGAATGACTATTCCAAAAGGCGATGCCACAAGACGGGTCGTAAAGAGGAGAAAAAGTGAAAGCAGCAGGAGGCAGAGATAGTAAAATTGGAGGTCGTTGCCCAAGTCTAAGCCGGGAAGGGTTGATCGTGCATACATCGATAATCCATCATCGCCGCCATATTTTTCAAGAGAAACAAAAAAATAATAGATCATCTGCGCAAAGGCCAGGGTGATCATGATAAAATGCATCCCCTTGGTCCGTAAACTGAGCGCGCCAATGACAAGGGCAAAGATGGCGGATACAAGAACGGCCAGAGGGATCACTATCAGCCCGTTTTCACTGCCTTCTACAGTAAAAGGGTGGGTAAGCAGTGGTTCCATCTCTGCTGAATGGTAAAAAAATATGCCGACAACATATGAGCCGATGCCGACAAAGGCAGCATGGCCCAGGCTTATCATTCCGGAAAATCCGAGTAGCAAATCAAGGCTTACTGCTGCAATGGCATAAATTAGGATTCGGGAAAACAAAGAGATATAATACTCCTGGCCAAGCATGGACGCCGCAATGGGGAGTATTGCCAAAAGGAGAGCAACCGCTGCTATACAAACGTATTTTCGAAATAAAGGATTCATTAACTGTGGGCAGGGAAAAGGCCCTTAGGTTTCCAGACAAGGATTGCAGCCATGAGTATATAAATGGCCATGGATGAAAGCGATGCCGCTGCACTGTCTGCGGTTGCAGAATCAAACAGAAAACGGAAGAGTGCTGGTAAAAATGCTCTGCCCATGGTGTCTACCAGACCAACCAGTAACGCCCCGGCAACAGCACCGCGAATAGACCCGATTCCCCCTATAACAATCACAACAAAGGTAAGAATGAGAATGCTTTCTCCCATGCCCGATTCAACGGCGAGGATGGGTCCGGCCATCACTCCTGCCAGTCCGGCAAGTGCGGTTCCCATGCCGAAAACAAGCGTGTAGAGCAGCTTGATATTAACGCCGAGAGCACCTATCATGTCACGATTGGAAGCGCCTGCTCTGATCTGCATTCCGATTCGTGTTCGCGAAAAAATGAGCCATAGTACCAGGGCGACCAGAATGCCCACACCGATAACAGCCAGCCTGTAGGTCGGATAAAAAAGACCGGGCAACAACTCAATGTTGCCGCTGAGCCAGGGGGGGACATCCATAAACAACGGTTGACGTCCCCAGATAATGCGGGTGAGCTCATTAAAGAACATGATAAGACCAAAAGTGGCAAGTACCTGATCCAGATGTTCTCGATTGTACAACTTTCTGAGCACAATGATCTCAACCACCATGCCGCAGACCGCAGAAGCGGGCAGGGCGGCTGCAATGCCGAGTAGGAAAGAGCCGGTATATACAGTCACCGTTGCCCCTACATAGGCACCAATCATGTAAAATGAGCCATGGGCAAGGTTGATCACCTGCATAATGCCGAAAACCAGGGTTAACCCGGCAGACATTAAAAACAGGGTGATTCCAAACTGGAGCCCATTAAGGAGTTGTTCAACGACAAGTAGCATAGACTGTGAGAGGGCCGGTTAACGGCCCTCTATTTATATATATTGTATGGTGCCTACACTTACATTTTGCACTCGGCTGCGTAGGCATCGATATGATTTGAAAAAACTTTTTTAACGGTTTTGTTCGTATAGCCACCGTTTTCAGTCTCTATAACTTCTCGAATATAGACGTCCTGTACGGGATGTTGGTTCACGCCAAAGCTGAAGTTGCCACGAACAGACGCAAAATCAGCCTTTTTGAGCTCGGCCTTGAAAGCATCCAGGTCCTCGATGTTGCCTTTTACTGCTTTGAGTGCACTGCCGATCAGACGGGCAGTATCATATCCCTGTGCAGCATAAAGAGTAGGCATGCGGCCGTATTTTTCCTGATATGCCTTGACGAATTCGACATTGGCAGCGTTATCCAGATCATGGGTCCACTGGGAACCGTTTTTCACGCCAAGAGCGGCAGGGCCAACGGCTTTGAGAATGCGCTCGTCAAAGGAAAATGCAGGACCGTAGACGGGAATTTCTTTGCTGAGGCCTGCCTGTGCGTATTGCTTTAAAAAATTGATCCCCATTCCACCAGGGAGAAAGAAAAAGACCGCTTCCGGTTTGGCAGCTCTTAACGCTGCAATTTCCGCTGCATAGTCAGACTGACCGAGCTTTGTATACACCTCGCCGACTATCTTCCCAGTATAAAAACGTTTAAAACCTGCGAGGTGATCTTTGCCCGCAGGGTAATTTGGGGCAATAAGGTACGCTGTTTTATGACCAGCCTCGGTTACATATTGGCCAACAACTTCATCAAGATTGTCATTTTGATAGGAAACACTAAAATAGTTGGGGTTACATCCTTTGCCTGCCAGCTTAGAGGGCGCCGCATTGGTGCTGAGATACACCACATTCTGGCGGACTACCTTTGGCACCACTGCCATGGCAACGTTTGAAAAAACGATGCCCGTAAGGATGTGCGCCTTTTCTTTTTTGATGAACCTTTCCGCTATCTGTTTCCCTTTTTCAGGTTTTCTGCCGTCATCCTCAACCATAAGTTCAACCGGAATGCCACCGAGTGTACCCGCCCCCTGTTCGATTGCTAATGCGAAACCATCGCGGATATCCTCGCCCAGGTATCCTGCTTTTGTTGATAGGGTTGTTACCATTCCAATTTTCACGGTGGCAGCGGTAGAAAGCTGCACAATAGTAAAAAGCAACAATAACGTGAGGCCGATTTTTTTCATTTTTTACTCCTTGTAATGGTTACGTACAGGTGACACAAAAAAACATGTCCGTTGAGAATGCCTCCACGGTCACGCCCGTCAGGTGATTGTATATAACGGTCTGGGGAATTTACCAGCGCAGGGGTGAGAGTCGTTTTGTGATTGTTTCTATGTGTAGAAACTAGAAAAAGATAAGAAAAGTTGCAAGCAAAATAATTGAACAAAGCCTTTCGTAAGGTGGGAAAGAGCACTTTGCCTAAACGGCAAAGTGCTCACTGGCGAGGTGGAAAATTATGGGATGGAATGAACAGCTGCAAATTTTGGTTCATGCAGTGGAATAAGAATGTCTGCCATGTCCTTGATTTTAAGCATAATGTCGTAAGAGTCAAAAGCGTTGACCAAGGTGCCAGGCGGAATTACATCCATCTCCATTGCTCGAATCTCAATGGGGGGGTTAAAATTTTCCTGGATAACACAAAAACCGGTAATGATGGCTTTTCCTTTACTGGTTTCAATGGCTATACTCATCCCGCCTTCCGTATGGACGGGCGTGTGGATGCAGTTAATACCTGGGAGCACTTCAGTGTCTTGTGTCATCACCTGCAGTTGCCCATTATCCTCGGCATCCTGAATATAATCTTCCAAGTAACGAAAATCCAATGGATGTGGATTATGGATGTGTTCTAATTCTTGTTGATGCACATAGATTTTGGCATTGGTACACTTAAAATCATTTTCACAATGATCGTTATGGAGATGGGTATGGATTACAATATCTATGGCTTCGGGCGTTAGATCAAATTGTTTCAAACCTTGTTCAAAAGTATAAATCTTACCACCGATTGCCTTTTCCCTGGCCTCGGACTGAATAGGACTGATCTCGCCGGTATCAACCAATATATTTTTGTCGCCACCCTTTATATACCAGCTGTAGATGGGGATGGTGTAGGTCTCGCCTGCGCCATGCTGGTAGGTCATCATACTTTTATCGAATACTTTGGTGCCTACGACAATGGGATGGATGGTATAGGTTGCCAATATATTCCCTCCTTGTACAGATTAATTACGTCGCCCGCCCATACCTCCACCACCGCGTCCTTTACCGCCGCCTGTTCCATCACGACGACCCTGTCCGCCGCCTCGGCCTAACCCTCTGCCTCCATTTGGTCTCGGAGTGTTGTCTTTTTGTTGCCCCTGGTCGTTTTGTTTTTGATCGTTCCCGGACTTGCTACCTACCAGACTCTTCTCATTGTCCTGTGGCATATCTTTTAACCTCCTCAATAAAAAAGCTCGCTGTGGTAAATGCGCTACTGGAGTAGTAATGCAGTACAATAAAAATTGTTTTGTGCATATACTCGGGGTGTAACGCCAAATAGAAAAATTGGCAAAGGGTATTTCAAAAAAGATGAAAAGCACTCACAAATACTCGTCGTAAGGCGACCAGTGCAAACCGGACTGAAATGTTCTTTCTGTAGATTGTTTAGGCACTGTCGAACAGTAGAAAAAGATGATAAAGCAGGTTGTTGAAAGATAAACTTTTGGTGTTTTATCAAGTTTTGAGAGGCGTGGATTACAGGTTGAGTCTCAAATCATCATAGAGAGGGGAAATATCGCCTGTAGAAAATTCAATTTTTGGAGACATCGTATAGGTGAGAAGAGCCAGGCAAGCCATAAAAGGCTATTTTTTGATAAATTAATGGCCCCTGAACTGACCAGCACTTTCTTTCTATAATGGCAAAAGAGGGTTGTGACAAAGCAATGCCAGGAAGAAGCTTCGGAATAGATACTGTTGCAAGGAGCAAATCTCGCCGACATGTTTTTATGCGATTGGCAGTATCTCATAAAAACAATATCAGTCTGGGGTTAGGTGGAAACAATTGTAACCGTACGTCCTCTTGGCGTATCCCGAATTAGTGTAGATGTTTCGTCTCCTTTTAACACAGGCCGATTACCACAATGTCACTATTCTCGAGTGCTACGACGATATTATCGCATAAATAGTTCATGGTTTGTTCTTTAAATTTTGTTACACGTGCCTATAATGCGAATGCTTTAATCAGGCCTGGATTTCTTCCATAAAGTAGTTTTGTTTGAGTTGGCCCAATATTTTCTGTTGGACGCTATATCTGATGCAAACGAGTACTTCAAACCGCACTATAGACTGAATCGGAGCCAAGTCTGCATCAAAAATAATACAAAAATGAGGTGTTTCATGTTGGCAAGTTTTGCAATCCTGCCCTGCGGGGTGGGGCAAGAATTAAAGGAACATGTGGCTGCAGTGGTAAAGTTGGTTGCAGACTCAGGCTTGGAGTATAAGTTGGGAGCTATGCAGACCACCATTGAAGGTGAGCAATCAGATGTGATGGAATTGATAATGAAATGCCATAACCTGATGATGGAGCGGGCACCTCGAGTACTCACCTCTATTACCCTCGACGATCGCAAGGGGGCAACTGGTCGCATGGAAGGCAAAGTTGCTGATGTCGAGGCGGTTTTACAAAGGTGGGTTAGTCATGAGTAATCTAGTGGGCAAACCCAGCCCTTCAAGGTTAGAGAAGTTGGTGCAAGGGGCACTGGGAAAACCGTCCGACCAAGTACTGATTGGACCCGGTCCGGGACTTGATGCAGCGATCCTGAAAACTACAGATGGCAGGGTTATGGCTATTGCCGAAGATCCGATCTTTCCTGCTCCAGGGCTTCCGTTGGAAATTATGGGCTGGTTCACAGTCCATATTGGAGCCAGTGATGTGGCTGTGACCGGCATTAAACCTGAATTCATGACCTATACCCTTTTATTACCTCCTGGATGTCCGGAGGAGGACGCCCGTACTATTATCAATTCTATCTCTGATGCCGCCAAAGAGTTAGACATTTCTATTGTCGGTGGTCATACCGGATGGTATGGAGCTGTAACCGTACCAACTGTTGGTGGCGTAACAGTCTGGGGTACGGCGGATATGGATAGTTGGGTGTCTCCTGGTGGCGCTAAGGATGGCGATATAATTCTGATGACCAAAGGGCCGTGCATTGAGGCCGCAGCTCTGCTTTCCATTGTTCACCAAGAACGGCTCGCAAAAAAACTTTCCCCAGAGCACCTTGACATCCTCCGATCCAGGGTGGATGAGATTACCGTTGTTGAGGATGCTCTGCAGGCTTTTAAAGTCGGCGGAGTTCATGCCATGCACGATGCCACCGAAGGTGGCGTGCAGGGGGGATTGTGGGAGATGGCCACTGCTGCGGGAATCCCGGTCATGGTCGATTTTGACCAGATAGCTCTTCCTGCAGATATCGCTGCCTTGGCAAAGGAATTGGGTTTTGATCCCTGGCAAGCCATCAGTGAGGGAACTCTTCTGGCAGCGGTTGCACCTGCCCAGGTCGAAGAGGTGCAGCAGGTATGGAAAAATATTGGCATTGAGAGCTTTGTACTTGGCAGCTTTGATGCCGGCCTAAAGGAAAACATGGTTCGTAGGGAAAAGCAGATACAACTTCTAACCGAACCGGACACCGACCCATTTTGGGAGCTGTTTTTTGCGGGTTTGAACTAAATTGCCAGTGTTGACTGGTCTGAAAAACTAGACTATTTGATGAAAATCAGGTATGCCCCATAGTGCAGCAAATGCAAAGAAAAAAGCCATCATGAATGGTGGCTTTAAAAGTGTGCCTAAAGTTGATCATTCCTCCTGTCCTATCTCTTTTTACGAGAACGTGGCTTTACAAAAGTGGAGATATAGAGTTTTTCAACTTTTTCTCGAGCCCATGGAGTTTTTCGTAGCAGTTTCAAGCTAGAATTCAGCGTAGGGTTTTTTATAAAACAGTTTATCCGAATTCTACTCGCCAGACCATCCCAGCCGTAGTGCTCTTCAAGTTTTATGAGTATCTCTTTCAGGGTAATCCCATGTAATGGATTATTTGGCTGTTCGTCAGTCATCGCAGTAATGATTTTTTTTGGGGTAAAATGTTTGGGGATTATTAAGGTCAACAGAAAGTACATGACACATGCACGTTAAAACTACTACAAAAATGACCATCTTAAATAATATCAACATTATCTTGAGATATTGCTGTTAATCTTATGAGCAAAAAAATTGAATTACTTGCCCCAGGTGGAGATACTGATTCTATCAAGGCTGCCATTGCGGCTGGTGCGGATGCTGTTTACTGCGGTCTGGATAGATTTAACGCAAGAACCAGGGCTACGAATATAACGCTGAAAGAGTTAAATGGAATTCTACGACTTGCTCATAAGCACGATTGCCGGATATTTTTAACACTCAACATAATAGTAGTAGAGAGCGAAACAAAAGCATTCATAAGTTTATTGCATACATTAATGCAAACAAGTGTTGATGGGATAATCCTTCAGGATTTAGGAATGTTCTATCTTGTACACAAATACTTTCACTCTCTAAAAGTACACGCATCAACCCAGCTGACGACCCACAATAAAGGGCAGATACATTTTTTAAAACAACTGGGGGCAACCAGAGTAAATGTATGCAGAGAGTTAAATATAGAGGAGGTTTCGGAGTTAACCCATGTTGCGCATGCTAATACTCTTTCAACCGAGATGTTTGTTCATGGCTCGTATTGCCTCTCTTTTTCAGGTCTTTGTTATTTAAGTTCTGTCCTTAAAGGCAAGTCTGGAAATCGTGGAAGGTGCAGTCAGCCTTGCAGAGATAGATATCTCACCACCCCGCAAGGAAAAAAATTTCCCCTTAATCTGAAAGATAATTCCGCATTTTTTAATTTAAGGGAAATCGTTGCAGCAGGCGTTGATTCAGTAAAAATAGAAGGAAGAATAAAAAAATTTCATTACGTGTATTCTGTTGTGCGTTCATGGAAAGAGCAAATAAACAGATTTTACCGGCATGGAACCCTTATCACTGACAATACAGTTCTTTACAAAGTATTTAATAGGGAGTTTTCCAGCTCTTTTTTAACGGGTGAGATAAACAAAAATATGTTTATCGATAATCCCAGGGATAACTCAGCTATTCATCTGGCTGAAACAAAGGGTGGAGCAACCAAAGACAATATACAGGCCGCAAAAAGAGAACTCTATGATGAGAAAACACAAATAATACGTTGTGTTCAACAAAAAATTGCCACCCTTAGCATTGAAAAAGAGCCTCTTGTCATCACTGTTTCCGGTACACTCGGAAATCTCCTGAAAGTAGATGTACAGACGCCGGATACCTCTTTTACTCTCTGTTCAAAGAGTGAACTAGTACCTGCCAACATTGATAATGCAGACAGCCGTAGCAGTAGTCGAGCAATCCAAAAAACACCTCCTTATTGCCTGGGATATGAAAGTTTTATAAAAATATTTAAGCCTCTTAATGAAACAGGATTTTATATCGATGCCATAGACCTGGAACACTTGCAAAGTAATCTTTTCATCCCTTTCAAAGAGCTACATGCTATCAAAAAAGAAATTATATGTATTTTGCACGGTTCCGAAGAAACCATTACACCACCCACCGTTCCAGTTTTAATAAAACAAGATAACCTACCCATCCGGCCTACGCTTTCAGTTGTGATCTCTTCTGAAAAAGATGTACACCTTTGCGGCGAGACAACTGCTGATGTTTGTTTTTATATTCCCAACTGTTTGAAGGGTATACAGACTCGCCTGGTGAATATGTTTATAGAAAACAAAAGGTTAATTCCATGGTTCCCATCTATTTTAATAGGTAAAGACTACGATGATGCCGTAGAGCTCCTTCAACAAACACAACCAGAGCGCATAGTAACCAATAATTCAGGGATCGCCTACGAGGCTTTTACAAGAGGAATCGAATGGATAGCAGGTCCTCATTTCAACACCGTCAATTCGTATAGTTTGTTAGCGTTAAAGAAAGTTTTTAATTGCGCAGGAGCATTTGTTTCAAATGAAATAAACAAGGACCAGATAAGGTATATAAAAAGAGCGGATGATTTGAAATTATACTACAGCATCTATCATCCCATTATGCTTATGACCAGCAGGCAATGTTTGTTGCATCAAGTTATTGGTTGCGAGAAAGAGAGCGTAGATGAAGAGTGCATCTCAGGGTGCCGGAAAGCATCATCTATTAAAAACGTGGACAATGTTCCTCTTTTTATTGAAAAAACACCTGGAAATTTGCATAGCATTTATAATAACGAAAATTACCTGAACACCGATATCGTTGCAGACATGCCCAATACTTTTTCAAGCTTTTCAATCGACTTGAGAGATATAACAACTGAAACGCACATAAGCGCTGACAAACTTGGCACTATCAAACTTTTTGAAAATCTATTATCCGGGAAATCCGCCGCAGCAGAGATGCTCGCGCGCTGTATCCACCCTGTAACAAACGACCAATACCAACGAGGTATTTAAAAAGAATATGGGCACCACTGCCAATGAACGATGATGATCGTAATCACCTTCTTTTATACGGATGAGATACGGGAGGAACAGTTACCGTTAAGGGGGAAGCACCAAGACGAACCGGATAGAGGGCTGGGGTGAGTTAACCCAGGTCAGAAGGGGCAGGAACAACCTTCTGACCATGTTCTAGGAATTGCTTGGTTTCTTTTTTGGAAAAGTCATGATTTTTTCAGGGGGCGGCAATTTATTGTGCATTCTTGTCGGTTTTCATACGAAAAAATTACTCGACAAGTCTGATAGCTGCCTGCTCGCTAGTAACATATTCAATAATTTCACTATCAACTTGCTGGTCGCCTATCCATTTAACCCCTGCTTGATTCGAGGCAGTCGTCATGCAAAAAGTAGAGAAGGTGCAAAATTTATCTTTATATTTTAAGGCGTCAATTCCGTCTTTGTGCTGAATAACGTCACAATCATCTGGCAACTCAAGTTCCACTGCAATATTAACTGTTACTTTTTTCATATTTTTCTCCAAAATAGCTGAAATATGCCATAGGTTATCATGGTAGCACCATAGGGGATGTCATTTCCAGAACCGATACTATCCGAAAATATCCCAATAGACACTTCGATTATTTTCACCGCTCATTTTTTCTCCAATCTTACCTTGCTGAGCAACAGCCAAATAAAAGCAATATAGGCCCTGTGGCAGCAATTGAAATTCATGTCTATCTATAAAATTGAGCAATTATGCAAGTGCCATTTTAACATGAAACATGGCATGAATCTCCTTTTATGTTAATCTGTTATCGTAAAAAGCAGTATGCTGGCAAAGAGCTCTTCAAGACGTATCTATTTCTTTAACCAGACAGCAGTAACATTTAATGGACAGCAGCGATCCGAGGCTTTCGGTGTCTCGGATCGTTGTATAAAAGAGGGCTAAAAGAAAATTTTAGTGCATTGGAACTTGTTGTAGGTAAGACAAAGGAAACTCCCTGCCGATTTTTCAATCTTTCTGCGTTAACAGTCTGGTACCGTAATAATGCAGCCTTTCAATAACTATCCTTTTGGTTCAGCTTTTATTGTAGCCGTATATTGAGACATTACCCAACCTGATGAATTATCAGGCAGTTTGACTAGACACCAGCCTGCTTTAACATCCTCCACAACTAAGACCTCCCCTTGGCTGACATGTCGTAAAACCGGATTCTCTTTTCCCGGCCCTGAACGTACATTGAGAGATTCAACTATTACCGTTAACTTTTGCCTCTGTTTGAAATGACTTATCATGTTAGAACTCGGTTGTTTTACGACTATATAACCACCTGGTACCTGTTGGTAAAATGTTCCGGAGTAAGTGTAATAAGGTCTCCCATCTATGTTGACTATAACAGCCGCAGGTGGAAGAACCGGGATCTTTGCCCCAATAGGAGCAGGAGCAACAACATAACCAGTTGGTTTCTTTGTGTAAAAAATTCCGTCTACAAAAAAGTAGGTAAGTTTACCGAACATAATGGTATTTGCTGCTCCACCTGGAAAAGGTACACCGTGGGGCCTAGGTCCGGCTTCACTTGGCGATACAGCTACAGATGTCAGTAAAAAAAGAGCTGCTGTAGTGCCTGCGATAAGTGGTGTAAGTGATTTCGGGTATATTTTTATCATTTTTTATCCTCCGGTAATCGTCCCGTATCTTAAGATGTGGTGTAATAGAATTGATTTATGCTTAAAGGGAGATTTACAAATTAGGTACTGGTGACAAACTTACTTTAGCTATCATGCCTGTACGCAGAATTCAGCTAGATACCTTCCAACTACACATCTCGCACCATTCCAATCTACAGTGACAAAATAATGAGGAAGAAAATGGGAGGAAATGTGGAAAGTCGTTGTCCAAAAGCGGCCCGCATTGCAGCACCATTGTTTTGAGTATGGCAAAAATTTTAAATATAAATTGACATATTGCTAGAATTAGTTAATGCATTAATTATTATGACGAACCATAACGACTCATCACAAAAAAAAGTAGCTGCTGCTGATACATATAATGTCGACGAATCGCTGCCGATGCTGATGGCAACATGTGTTAAATATATGCGGGAAAGCTTACATCTTCGTTTTTCCCATATGGGCAGCCCGCTCACATCGGAACAGTGGCTACTCCTCACGCATTTAGCACATCGCGATGGTGTCACGCAAAAGGATCTTGCCAAGCAGTCGAACAGGACAGAAGTAGCTGCTCTGAATTTACTGAATAAATTAGAGAAAGACGACCTTGTAGTTCGTCGACGTGATCCTGTCGACGGAAGATGTAAGCGGGTATACCTCACCGCAAAAGGAAGAAAGTTGCAACGCTCACTCATATCTTCTGCCAAAGATAATATTTCACAAATGTGCAAAGGTATTCCAAACGACGATATTGAACTGCTCAAAACCACCATTCTTAAAATCACCGGCAACTTAAAAGGATAAATCCGGCAATATTTTACTTAACCTGTTAAGTAAGTTCGATTTGAGTGGTCGCACTCGCAACGTCACGTTTACTGTTATCCAAATCAAAATGAAAAAAACAAATAACCTGAAAATGATCCTGCTTCTGTCGCTGCTTTCGGCTTTTCCGCCACTTTCGACCGACATGTACCTCCCAGCTTTACCCTTTTTGCAAAAGACCTGGCAGCAACCGATGTCGATTATGAACCTTACTTTGGTGGTTTTTTTCGTCACATATTGTCTGAGCCTCTTGGTTTATGGCCCCCTTTCCGACAGGTTTGGCCGCAGGCCACCACTGTTGGTCGGCATTGGAATTTACATATCAGCCAGTCTGCTCTGTGCTTTTTCCGGCAATGTGTTCAGCTTGATCGTGTTCAGGATACTGCAAGCTGCCGGGGCTGCATCTGCCTCGGTTATTGCCATGGCGACAACAAAAGATCTATATGAAGGACACGAACGACAAAGGCTACTGGCTTACATGGGGGTGATCATGGCCTTGGCCCCTATGTTGGCTCCTGTTATAGGCGCATGGATCATGACATGGTTTTCCTGGCCGTGGATTTTTGTTTGCCAGGCAGCTATTGGCGTATTCGCATGGGGAGGAGTATTGTATTTGGAAGAACCGCTGAAAGAGCGATCAGCTACCGGTGCAAGAGCCATCGCAGGAATGTATCTGCAGCTTTTACACAACAAAAAATATCTGGGTATGGTTGTACTTTTTTCTCTTATTGTTCTCCCGCATTTTTCCTTCATTGGTTCGGCAGCAGACATTTACATCAACACATTTGGGACATCGGAGCAGAAGTTTGGTTACTTCTTTGCATTTAATGCCCTTGCAATTATGTCGGGGTCGTATGCTTTTACCCGCCTCCATAAAATTATCGACAGCAGGCGACTTTTAGCAATAAGCTTTGTCGGCATCTTGTTGAGTGGCATGCTCATGTATTCCGGGATTGTTCCTGGACCATGGGGGCTGGCAGTACCCATGGCTGTAGCCTCTTTCTCTTTTGGTTTTAGTCGGCCGCCAAGTAATAACCTTATCCTTGAACAGGTGAAGCAAAGTGCAGGGACAGCCTCATCTTTCATGATTTTTGTTTACTTTATGATTGGAGCGTTCTCCATGTGGTTTATTTCCCTCGAATGGACGAACAAAATTGATGTGATTTCTATGCTCGCTCTATTCAGCGGCGGGATTGTTTTGACTACTTGGCTCCTTATTGCCAAGAAAGCGATTTCTGGTAAGAATAGCACTCAAGGAGTACCGTAAATGCAGATCCAGCCATTGTTTCACAGAGCATTTGCAGCGGTTTTACGAATAACGCCATCTTTGTCCTGAGTCGCTGTTTGTAAAAATGCCTTGGCTGGTACGCTGTCTTTTCCGGCCAAGGATTTTACCGCCTCCAACCTTACTGCAGGATCCTTTTCTCCCAAAACAATTTGACCTAGGACTAAAACAGCATTCAACGTATCTATTTGCCCGAGTTGTTCTGCAACATAACTACGCAGACCGGGATCAGGTTTTTCAAGGACTTGCGCCATGACTTGAACAGATTCATCATTTCCAATGGCGGCCAGTTCCCTTACAGTAAGTTCAAGCTTGTTCGTGTCCTCTTCCTGGAGTATGGCTCTTTGCAGCCGTGAAATATCGTAATAGTCTTCTTCTGCCGGATTTACCTCTATCTCGTGAGATGTTTGATTGTGAATAAAAACAGTGCGTGGCACTGTATAACCACTAGTTCTTTCCTCTGCGGACGCCTCGGCCATGGATCTTTCTTCCCCCCCTTGTTGAAAGATCCACACCTCTTTAATCTGATCTAGTGCATCTATTTGCTCAAAAAGAACAACCATTGGATGCTTGCCGACAATGCGACGCAGCGCGCTTTCCAGCGGACTATTGTGGAATTCAATATCTACAGTTGATGAGAGAGTACCGTATATTACCAGTTTGAACTCTGCACGAGACGCAATTTCCTTCAGCGCTTCTTCAAGAGGATAATTTTTGGCTTGTATGCTTAGCCTGTTATCCTGTAGTTGAAGATCAAAGGTCGCACCAAAAAGAGAGGAGGGGGGTGCTAATGAGCAAAGGCTGAACCACCAGGTAAAAAGGAGTATTCTCTTGATGAGGAAATAATCTTTATTGAGTATGTGTATAAAGGTAAACATATATATTCGTAGTCTTGAGCGTTCAGGTAAACAAAGTAAAGACAAGGGGCGTATCAGGCAGAAAGTATACAATATCACCTACGATATGTCGTATAAGCTATGCGCCAATCAGTCAACACATACATTCCCGGTTTCACTGGTCTGCGAGGTGTAGCGGCATTTGGAGTTTTCCTGGTCCATTATAATCAAATTGTTCTTTTAGATCCTGTTTGGGGACCGTTTGATCTTTATGAACTACTTGCCAACGGAGAATATGGTGTTGCTCTCTTTTTCTCCTTGAGCGGTTTTCTGCTCAGCCTGCCATACTGGCAATCGAAAAGGTACGAAACGCCCTTGCCAAGAACCATCAATTATGCCTGTAAACGAATCGTCAGGGTTACCCCTGCTTACTTTTTTGCTGTAACGGTCCTTCTCATTTTTTATAATCACTGGGCAATTCCAGGTGCCTGGTCAGATATCCTGCTCCACTACAGTTTTCTTTTCAACCTGGTAGAGTTTTCTATTTTCAGCCTTAATCCCTCATTTTGGACTTTGGCTGTCGAAATGCAGCTTTATTGCCTAGTGCCTGTGTTTTTTTATCTGGCACACAGATCCTCCATATACATATCTCTTGCAACTCTAGCGATCACGGCAGCGTTGTCCTACCTTGTGCATTGTGTCTTGATCAATGCGGTCACCCAAGTGGTTCTATGGCCGCTGGACGAGCGATTAACGTGGATACGGGTGAATGGGGCGGTGCTCAATTATTCATTATTAGCCCATTTACCCCATTTTGCTATAGGTGCTTTTACCGCATTTTTTTTCTTACAGTTAAATGAGTCGCGCAAAAAAAGACCTTTGCTTGTACAAAAGGGCAGTGAAGTTTTTTTCTGGGCAGTCTCATGTTTGCTCCTCATTTTGCTGGCAGCCCCAGATTTTCTGTCTGCTCTACAGATACCCCATGGACGGTATGGCCTTCCTTTGATCGCCCTGCTCATGGGTGGACTTCTGCTGGCACTGCCTTTCACCACATATGCTGTTCGCTTATTCGAATGGGGGCCGATAAAGATGTTTGGTGTTCTCTCGTATGGTTTTTATCTCTTCCACCACCCAATATTACAATGGGCAGACAGAGGGATGGCTGAAGTCCATCTCAATGCGCCGGATTATCCTCTTATTTTTGTTCTTGTTAGCTTCTGTCTTGCCACTCTTGCAGCATTTTTCACCTACATTTGCATAGAGCGGCCAGTCCTTGTGCTATGGAAAAAGAAAAAGCGATTGTATGTACCACTTTAATATACGCCATGCCGACTTATTGCTGGATGACAGCAATTTTTTTTAAGTGCTTTTTCACCTCGGCATCAAGTTCAGGCTTCCACGTTTCAGGCATGGTAGCCGATACCTGTCCAAGTAGTTTCCTACATGTTGCTTTTTCTTCTTCTGTTGCAGCCCGTTGTTCGGCCGCCGAAAGCCACATATAGGCTTTGGCTAGCGCTGGAGCAGGGATATGCTCGTCTTTTTTCAGGTCTTCCCCCCCCAGATAATACCGTGCAGTGGGCAGATAGGCTGGTTGGTATCCGTTTGCAGCCGCCGTTTCCAACCATTTCAATGCCTCTTCGTCAGAGTGCAAATCTGCGGATTGGCTGTCGCGAAGGAGTATTCCTAAGAGATACTGAGCTTCGTGATTATCTTGTTGAGCGGCCTGCCGGTACCAATGGAGGGCTTGGTATGGGTTGGTTTCCACCTGACGCCCTTGCATGTACATGTTGCCAAGCTGCAGTTGGGCCTGTTGATTGCCAATGGAGGCTGCCTGGTGCAGGTGCTGGAGCCCCTTTGTTTTGTCAGCAACGTTATCGGCAGTTAGCAGCAGCTGCGCTGCTGGGAAATGTGACCCCCCATGTCCCAAGGCAACAGCCTGTTCGTACCAATAAATGGCATCTGAAAGTGATTGATCAACCCCAATACCTTCCTCAAAACATGCCGCATAGAAATGAGCAGCTGTCGGAATATCTCTTTGGGCCGCTTGCCCATACCAGCGGCAGGCCTGCTGCCGGTCCGGTGTTCGCCCCCACCCGTATTCATAAAAAAGGGCCAAGGTAAATTGAGCGAGGGGATTTTTTTGCTCGGTTGCCAGCTCAGAGTACATCTGGTAGGCCTTATCATATTTTCCTTCACTGAGCAGCTTCTGGGCACGTCGACTTTCTCGCGCATAATCAGTTGCTGTTATACAAGGCGGGAAAACGGTAACCAGCAGTGCTATAGCTAAAAATATGATCGGATATCTCATTAAAGCCCCTTGATATGTGTCTGATTTAATGTGTTTTGCCGCTAAAAGACCATTCAGCGCTGTAAAAAGAGAGAGCCCACAGTGTCTCTTGATAAAAAAAGGACGCCTTATACTTAAAGGCGCCCAAATACAGAGCTAGTTTATGGACAGGCTAGCTCCTGGAAGGAAAGAGACCCTGCAGAGCAATGATATGGTTGATCCCAATAGATGGTTGGCTGATTTCAACCGCCTGTCCATTGCCGGTATTGCTGGTGCCGACAGTCATTGTAACATCCGGAGTTGCTGTCGAATATGCTCGATCCCTTCCATCGCGTGCCAGCACGGTATTTGCACTCGGGGTGGTGGTGTCTCCGGTTTGACTGTAGGCTCTCAAACCGTGATTATGTGAAGGTAATTGGGCTACAGTAAGGGTCACCTGTTCTGCCCCCCATCTGCTTCCCAGCCTCCTTTCTGTCAGTCCTGGACCACGGCCAGGATGCACAGCTGTTCGCCCTCGCAGATCAGGAAGTGCAAAGGTTGTCCGGCCATCCCCGCCATAGGTTGTCCCTAGGATGGAAAAGAGCGCAGAGTTCTGCGATATTGGCAGAAGTTGCCCGTCACAGAATGCATAGCCACGTGGTGCAAAGTTGCCGCCAAACATTTTGATTTCAGCAAGAAAAGGTTCACTTGCATGAGATACGGCAGGGCTACTGAAAAGGATGCCAACAGTTAAAAGAGCAATACAACTGGCGACTATGTTTATTTTTGTGATTCTCTTAATCATTATACTGTCTCCTCTTGTTGAAGTGATTGCTACTTTGCTCGTTTGATATATCAGAGCATAACCATTTAAAAGTTATGAACGATTTTTACGTCGCTGGACCGCGGTAAGTCCGGCCAGGCCTACTCCAAAAAGGAGCATGGTTGTCGGTTCTGGGATAGCTGCTGCCCCATGTTTGGTAACACTGTCTATACTTAAAAATGATGAAAAGCTGGCACTAGTTGATCCTTCAAATGCTTCGCCGTCCAAACTATATGCACCAATTATTGAGAACATATCACCAGGGGCCAGGGCCAAGGTAAAGAGGAGGGTGTCAGCATCGGTCACTGTGCCGCCGTATATATAAGGGTCTGTAGGATCGGAAGGACTAGGGTCAGTGATCAGGTTACCATCGAATTCATTGCCTAATAATGTATCAGCAGTAATGTCGGTGAAGACATTCGACGAACCAACCGAGAGATCAAACTCTGAATTGGAGTATGCATCTAGTCCGCTTGCGGTCACCGAGCTGTCAAACATCCACTTGATAACGACATCATAGGTGTCTACCCCGGAGGTGTTGCTAATATCAAAGCCCATATCTACCCCTAGAGAGAAAAGGGTTGAGTCGTTGGGGCTTGGACTAGGATCTGCGGTTAGATCGTTGTGAGAAGTTTGCGCATTCACCGTAATACCAAAACCATCGCCGGTGTCGGTAAAGTTGCCGGGGATGGGGTTAGTCCCAGGACCTAACGGGCCGGTTTTATCAAAACCAGTGGCCGTGTCAGCCCCCCCTACTTTTGCAGAAAAGCTGCTGCCTGTTATAGAGGTAGAATCACCAACAGTGGCAAAAGCACCTGTGTCGAATGCGATGCTACTGTTGGAAATACTTAGATCTCCTGGTAAGAGAGCTGCGGTGGTAATGCCCACGGCAAAAAGCACCCCTGCACCACCAATCAGTGCGACTGTGCCGGCCTTGACGGCAGAACACTTGCTGAAGATATTATCAAGCCTTGTGTGGTAGGATTCTTGTATCATAAATGAGCCTCCAGTCCCGAACAGGAACAGTAGAGGTTAACCTGCAGGAAGAAAATATTTTCAAGACTGTTGCGGTAACCGTCCCATAACATTTTCAAGTAGTTGCATGTTTTTTACATGCAAAGCTACTGCCACTTTGTGGCACCATGTGGAATGCTGGAATTACAATGTGTTACGTGCTAACTATCTATCAATGCTCTGTTTTTTTTGTTCGTTTTTACGGTTAAAAGGAAAATAAATTCTGAAACACGGAAAATGTAACAGATGCGCCCTCTGTCAGAATGTTAAAAAATATTGATTTGAAAGAGTTGATCAACCTGACTGAGCTGATGCATGATCACTGTTGGTCGCGTTTTCAGATTATTGGATGCCTCAGGAAAAAAGGCTTGAAGAAGTAACTTCAGGATATGGTAATATTTAGTTGAACTGCTCCATACTGGACGGTATGTTGCCTTGGGTCAGGTTACCCGTAGCCTTGGCAAAGTAGGTGGGCGATTTAGAAAGTTGTCGTAATCGTAATACTCTTTACCTGCAACTGTATTGTTTGTCGGCATGTCAAACAGTTGGTAGGAGAAGGGGGGAAAGCTAGCAGGGGCTTTGGTGGAAACTCTGCTGTAGATTACCCGGACCGGTAAAAACCCACCAGACTGCATCCCAAAATACAGTAAAAGCAGAATGAAGAGTATGCTGTATAGGTGCCGACGGTGTAGAATCGGCAATGTACCTTGGTTTGATATTTGAGCTTACGCTCTACAATCCTTTATCTGGTCATATTATTTAGGGAATAAAGTTAAAAATCCTCGGGTAGGTATACATCGAACAACGTTTTTTCACCCAATATTGAATCAATATCCCACTGAAGTTGTTGAACCTTCTTTTTGTTTATCCATCTTATCCAATCATCAGCCGTTTCCCATTCACTGATAACAATATATTCTCCTGGGTCGTTCATACTTGAGTAAGTTGATCGTGAAATGAAACCTTTTTCCTTTTCAGCGCTTTTTCTAAGACTCTGAAGAAGTGGAATAAGTTTTTCCTTCTTTGATATCCTGAACAACCGCCTGCTGATCACTTTGACATACATAGGCACCTCGCAGCTGTAGAATTTGTATCCGCATAGAGACAAGGCCAATATGGTAGGTTCTTTCCTCTTGTATTCTATTCTTACTTGTAAAGTCAACGCCGGATTACTAAGAAGTATATATACCTTAACTTGCAAGTATCAAGAGAAAATAGCCTAGATCTTTACACAGTGCGATGTGATAATTTTCCCTGGTTTCATGATTCTGCATCCTCCATGCAGCTTTTTGATAGAATGGGGTTAGATCTTGGCGGCAGTGCTATTTCTTTGTAGCTCGCAACGACTCAATGGTATTGAAAGGTATTTTCGAATCGGAAGGTTTTTATCCATCGTTGTGGTCGCCATTTGGAATGCTGATCCGTTCATATCCGCAATACTATACCCTGTAAATGGATTGAAGGGACACCGCGGGATGGGAAAATGTATATAGTATATTCGAGCGAAGGTGCCATGTGGCCAAGGAAACGGAATGAAATTCTGCCAATATCTATATAGGAGTAAGGGTATGTTTGAATCTGCAGAGTTGGGACATAAAATAAAAAAATCTGAATACAAAAAAGAAGTACCTGTCCTACGAGAAGAACTCCTCAACGTTCAGATGGAGTTGACAGAGTCGGCCGCTTTTCAGGTGATTATCCTGGTCGGCGGGTTGGACGGTGCGGGACGCGGAGCCACTGTAAATCTATTAAATGAGTGGATGGACCCCCGGCATATTCAAACCCATGGTATGGGCGAACCAACCGATGAAGAACTGGATCGACCAATGATGTGGAGGTTTTGGAGAGCTTTGCCGCCAAAAGGTAACATCGGGGTTTTCCTGGGATCGTGGTACACGTGGCCGATGCTGAACAGAGCTTATGGCAGAACCAAGGATGCCGATCTGGAGCAGAGCCTGGATAGGGCAAGAAGTTTGGAAAAAATGTTGGTGGACGAGGGGGCTCTGCTGATAAAATTCTGGTTTCATCTTTCCAAGGAAAAACAGAAAAAGAGGCTGAAATCGCTAGAAAAAAATCCTTTTACTCGTTGGAAAGTCACCAAACGGGATAAGAAGCATTTCAAAATGTACGATAGGTTTCGTGCGGTGCATGAAAAGGTTATTCGTCACACCTCAACTGCTGAAGCTCCATGGCTGATCATTGAAGGAGAAGATGCCCGCTACCGGAACGTGACCGTAGGTAAGTTAGTCCTTAGTGCAATTCGCGAACGTTTAGACCAGCAGGCCCTCCCTTCCCGGAAAATCCTCGCTCCGCCTGTTATGCCGTCTATAGATAATTTGCACTTATTGAAGACATTGGATATGACGCAATCCCTGAGCAAGGAGGAGTACAGGGCGCAACTAAAAAAATACCAGGGAAAACTGAACCGATTGACAAGGGATCCAAAGTTTAAATACACCTCCGTACTAGCTGTATTTGAAGGCAATGACGCAGCAGGGAAGGGAGGGGCAATACGTCGTATTACAGGGGCACTTGATGCTCGCTGGTATCAAGTTATTCCAATTGCCGCACCAACTGAGGAGGAACGGGCTCAACCGTATTTGTGGAGGTTCTGGCGACACCTGCCCCGAAAAGGTCGGGTAACTATATTTGATCGATCCTGGTATGGCCGCGTACTGGTGGAACGTGTAGAACAATTCTGTACAGAAGACAACTGGTTGAGGGCCTACAGTGAAATCAACGAGTTTGAAGCACAACTTGCCCGCCATCATATCGTGGTGGTCAAGTTCTGGTTGGCCATCACCGAAGATGAGCAGTTACAAAGATTTCATGACAGGGAGCAGACGGGTTTCAAACGTTTTAAGATTACCGATGAAGATTGGCGTAATCGGGACAAGTGGGAGCAATACGAAGTGGCCGTTTGTGATATGGTAGATCGAACCAGTACTAATTATGCTCCCTGGACATTGGTAGAGGCAAACAGTAAATATTTTGCCCGTATCAAAGTGCTCAAGACTCTGTGTGAAAAAATAGAGGGCAAACTCAAAGAATTATACGAGGAAGGCGTCGACTATTTGGACAAACCCAAAAAGGGGAAGTAACGATTAGGGTGCTTTGAAAAATCTGATTTTTCAAAGCACCCTAAAGTATGTACAGAAACAGAACTATTGCAGCTCGATCAAATGGATAGACGCTTATCGATTTGGCCTGATTTTCGGTACCAATCCCTGTGCAGTTCATAGCCACGGTAAGTAGGTCTGTGAAATCGGACTAGAAGCTAATAAAGTGGACCACCAGCATTGTAAAAAATGTCAGGTTGAATCCGAGCCATTACAGTTGGCAGCAACTGTCTTCACCAAGCAGATGCTGCGCGGCTCTAAAAAAAAGCTTATTTTTTTTTCTTTGCCTTCTTTGCCTTCTTGTCCTTTTTATCGGCCTTGTCCTTTTTTTTCTTTTTTGCCTTTTTCTCTTTTTTCTTGGTTGATTTCTTTTTAGGTGGATTGGGTTCTTGCTTTTGGACCTCTACATCTCGGTTGGAATCATCTGTTGGTTCAGGGGCTTGCTCAGATGCAGGTGGTTCCACGACTTCACTGGTTAAATTTTTGGCCGACTCAATAACAAGTTTTGCGCGAACATAGCCAAAACCGGAAATTGTGGCCAGATCATCAGCCTGAGCTGTTGCCACATCCTCTGCAGTACGGTAGCCATGTTCGGTCAGTTTATCTGCAGTCAGGGGGCCGACTCCTTTTATTTCAGTGATGGGAATTGCCATGGAATACCTCTTGGGGCAGATGATTATCTTTGTATTGTACTGTCGCTTTGAACTCTACAAGAATGAGAAAAAGGGAATAGGTAGGTGGGTGATGGCGCGAAGTATTCCCTTTTTTAGAGAGTTCTACAAAAAACGGGTCCATATCGAAACCTGGTATCTATTCGTAGCAACGTAGCTTTTTGCTATCGATTTTGCAAGATCTTCTGTCTTCCAACCCTCGCACAGTGGCTTTACGTTATTCTGCCAAGTAACGATATTTTCTTACAAGAAACCTTTGACGGCCGAATTGCTGCGTAGGCAGGCAAAATGCGAAATTTATTTGGTCCCAGCTCGTTGCATGTCCAGTAAGCTTCAGGTTAGCCGGATAAATTGTTCCAGTGGTCCGGTCGACACAGAGCTGGAATGAAAGGCGTAGCTGGAACATTCCAGAATTAACCCGAATTTCTCATGAACTTTTTGATTTCAAACTCAAACAATTGATATTATTAACTAAAATAAAACCTATGCTATTGGCAGTGTGTTTTTTGTTTTAAATCAAAAAGTTCCCCCTTTGGGTCAATAGATTTTTCCGCAGGATCTACGTTACAAGCCACTTGCGGTAGTTTACTATCGGAGTCTACGCTTACCTGCTGCGCGGCTTGTGCCTTGCCCTGCGAAAAACTTTATTGATGAGAAATCCGGGTTAAGGCCGTTTATTGAGTAAAGTGAGATCAGTTTGTCTAAGTTCTTTGCTCAGTAGCTCCCCCTGTATGAGATTTGCGCTGTTTGTGGTGACAGAGCTCATACAAAATCCTCCTGAAGCATTGTCAGGAAACATTAATAGCCATAAAATAAGTACTGTACAACCAAAAGATTTCAGCAGGAAAAACGTTTTTCTACTGTTTGTCTCGTTAAATTTAAGACGATTTTTGACTGTTTCATCATCGAAGAAAACTCTTCGATTCTTTATATGATTACGGTGCCTACGAACAAATATCAGGAGCAAAAGGATACAGGCCGCTACGAGCTGTATCACCCAACCCGCGACTTGATTTTCAAGTGCCATAAAGATGCTTTTTGCTACCCAGTCAGGGAAACTAAGAACGCCTATAAGTAAGACCACAGTGAGGTAGTGAAGCGTCGTTGTTAGAATCATTGGTCGCCCCTGAATAAGAACCCTCATATTAGTATCGCTCAATATAGTATTGCATAATACTATGTTGAGCGATACTATATCGGTAATCAATGAATTGTCAAGCATGATGGCGTCGAAAAAAGTCCGATCTACGGTGTTGTAGGTTTCGTCCGAGGTTTTGACATATCGTATATATAGTCAAAGCCTCGAGCAAAATACTGCGCCTTGTATATCGAACTTTTGTACTTAGCCATCTTTAGCGTGCGATGGACTTTTTACGAGTCCATAAAGCATGACTCTTTTCTCTTTTAGAGGAAAGTATGGCCGAAAAACAGACGATCATCTATAGAAAAATATTGTCCTCTATTTTCGCTGCCGGCACAAAAGTAGTATGTGGCGCACCATTTAAATTGGCATGATATTTGTATTGTTTTGGGTTGGTTCCAAAACTTGTTGCAATGGGTGGAGCGGATGCAAGAGGCCAAAAAATAGTTTCATGTCAACTTGGAAAATGAATAGCAAACATTGTTATTTTCTCATCATGATACTTAAGATTCGAGAATCTATCTCCGCAACGGTGAGAGTGAAACCACGCTGCCGGTTGAAGGAACAAGCATAGTTGATATCGTGGGAGCAGGGGATGTGTTTAGTAGGTGTTTATTTTAGGCCTGTCTTACAATTGGAGTTTAGGGAAAATAATTACACATGCGCAAGAGTTTGCATTGTTAATCGTATCAGTCCCTGGAACTGTCATCCAGGATACCTGCGTATACTCAGCTTTACTAAACCGATGGAGTGGAATAAGAAAAAATTAGTACTGAATATTATAACAAGTCTCATAATTACAAACCATCAACTTCCTGGATAAAATAATGAAAATAAAGAAAGCTGTATTTCCTGTGGCGGGTCTGGGTACTCGATTTCTTCCAGCTACTAAAGCTATGCCTAAAGAGATGCTGCCTGTCGTGGATAAGCCTTTGATTCAATATGCAGTGGAAGAGGCTCTCGCCTCGGGTATTGAACAAATCATTTTTGTTACCGGATCTGGTAAAAGTGCCCTTGAAGATCATTTTGACACCAATAGGGAGTTGGAAAGGATATTAAAAGAAAAGCAAAAGGATACTCTCTTGCGCTCAGTCCAATCCATCGTCCCCGAGTCACTGAACATTGTTTATACACGGCAAAGCAAGCCGCTTGGATTAGGTCATGCAATATGGTGCGCCAGGGATATTGTCGGTGATGAACCATTTGCCGTCCTGCTTGCCGATGACTTGCTACAAAGCGAAGTTCCTCCCCTTTACCAAATGATCAACGAATTTGACAGACTACGCTCTTCAATGGTTGCGGCCATGGAAGTTCCCAGTGAAGAAACACACAAATATGGAATAATAGATCCGGGTCTTGAGATAGGCGGAACAGTTCAGGTTGTTAATATGATAGAAAAACCAAGTCCGAAAGAGGCTCCATCAAACCTTGCGGTTATTGGGAGATATATTCTTACACCACGTATCTTTAAACACCTGGAACGGCACCAAAAAGGGGCGGGAGACGAAATCCAGCTTACAGATGCCATGTCTGCGCTTCTTGCAGAGCAGCCTATATTTGGCTACAAATTTAAAGGAAAACGGTATGACTGCGGAGACAAGGTCGGATTTCAAGTGGCAAATATGGCATTTGCTCTCGAGCGACCAGAGATGAAAAAGGAGTTAATCGAAAATTTACGCGATCTAGTTGGATAACCTGATACAAAGCCACTATTGATTAGTCGAGAAGATGCGCACAGGTACTTGCATGGAAAGCCAGAGTTGTTTTCTGCTTTACGAGTCCTCCTTGTGTTGGTAACTATTTGATTTGTTGTATATAAAAAATGTAACTGCTCACAGATGCTCATGTTTGGACAGGCGCGATTTTTCGCAGGTAAACGAAGACTCCGTTAGCCAATTTATGCGGGAGATCGTAACCGTCCAAAGTGATAAGCGACCAACGGAAGATTATGTGGGGTGCCTGTGAGTAGTTACTTTGTGAGAATGCTTTTCTCAGTATGGGGTTTCCTTTTTAGGCGGCTAAGATTGTGTGTATACAACTCGATTTTTCCCTGCTTCTTTGGCAGCATAGAATGCTTCATCAGCGGCTTTAATAAGTTTTTCGGCACTGTTGACATCACGGTCAGCGTGACTGACACCAATACTCACCGTCACCGATCCCCAATCAAATTGCAGGAGTTCAATCTTGCTTCGTAAACGTTCAGCGACATTGGCCGCGGTCTCGATGGAGGTCTCCGGCATAATAATCGCTAGTTCTTCTCCCCCGTAACGTGCAGCAACATCCATTTCACGTATATGGGACAACAGGGTTTTGCCAATTTGGCGAAGAACTTCATCGCCGGCAATATGCCAGTGATTATCATTTACCTTTTTAAAATCATCCAAATCAATCATTAGAAGGCAGAGATCAATCCCTGTTCGCTTTACCTTTTCAATTTCTATAACAAGAATCGCCTGAAAAATGTCTCTGACAAACAAGCAAGTCAAATGATCTTTTACAGCTGTAGCCACAATAAACGTGCTCTTATTCTCGGAGATAGCCACCGGTGAGTTCAATTCGTTGACTATGTTAGAAAGATTATCCATAGCAGCTACTGCAACACCCACGTATCTGACCAATTTTGTACTCATTACGTAAAGACACACTAAGCGAAAAAGTTAACTAACCAATGGTAAGGTTAAGTGCTCACACAAAACGGCTGGCTCATATAACAGAAAGCAAAATAAGTTAGAGTATGCTGGAACGTTGATTAGCTTCGTGGTGGTAATGTTAATTTTCAGTGATCATTGGTTGAGAGCAATTTTTCAGGAAGTCTCTAAACGGGACTGGCCTTGAACTCGTTGTAAATTTGCAATGACAAGCTTTTATTATTGAAAAAAAGCACGCTAATTCAGTTATAATATAATAATTCAGTTATAATATAATATACCGGGAATCTATTATTCATCTGGTCATTGTGAACTCAAGTGATGGCCGTTATTTGTGCCAAATTTTAAAAAAATATTTTTTATCACAGTCACCTCAGCAAAGGTATCAACCATATGACATCGATGGGCAATAATAGAGAGGGAAATCTATCAACCTGGCATGCATTACCAGCTGAAAAAGTCCTGGAAGATTTAGACAGCTCAACCCGTGGCCTGACTACTGATGAGGTGACAGGAAGAAAACAGCAATACGGTCCGAATCGTTTGCCTGCTCCTCCAAGGCCTAGTCGACTCATTCAGTTTCTCAATCAGTTCAATAATGTGCTGATTTACGTTCTGCTGTGTGCCGCTGTGGTTACTGCTTTTCTCGCAGATTGGGTTGATGCCATAGTCATCATCGGTGTGGTACTGATTAATGCGGTAATCGGTTTCATACAGGAAGGAAAAGCTGAAAAAGCAGTTGATGCCATTCGAAAAATTCTCAGCTATGAGGCCATTGTTTTCCGTGATGGTGAGAAAGTTTCTATTCAGGTTGAGGATCTGGTGCCCGGCGATGTTGTATTCCTTAACTCAGGTGATAAAGTTCCGGCGGATCTGCGTCTGTTTCAATCAAAAGATTTGCGTATTGAAGAGGCTCTGCTCACTGGTGAATCAGTACCTGCGGATAAATCGATTGAGCCGGCGAACATTGAGGCTGCACTAGGTGATCGCAGTTGCATGGCTTTTTCTGGGACCATGGTCAGCTTTGGTCAGGGACGTGGAGTCGTCGTGGCAACGGGAGAGTCAACCGAACTCGGCAAGGTCAGTGCCATGCTTGCCGGAGTAGAAACCTTAAAAACCAGGTTGACACAGCGCATGGACGAGTTCAGCAAATGGCTGACAGGAGCAATTCTGATTCTCGCTATAGGCACCACATTTTTTGGCCTGGCACTTCGTGACTACTCCTTCACCGAGCTTTTTTTTGCCGGTGTAGCCCTTGCTGTTGCCGCTATCCCTGAAGGATTGCCTGCAATCATCACCATTACCCTGGCTCTGGGGGTGCAACGGATGGCACGTAAAAAAGCCATTATCCGCAGGCTGCCCGCAGTTGAAACCCTTGGTTCAGTCACGGTTATCTGTTCAGATAAAACAGGGACACTCACTCGTAATGAAATGACAGTGACCACCATTTTGCGGGCAGACCGTACATATACTGTTGATGGTGTGGGTTACCAACCGGTGGGCTCTTTCCATGTTGAAGGTAACATGCTGGAAGCAAAGAAGGATCATTTACTGCTTGAGCTAGCCCGGGCCGGCTTGCAGTGTAATGATGGTTCCATATCTGAAAAAGATGGGAGTTGGAGTGTCCAGGGTGATCCGACCGACGGAGCACTCATCACCCTTGCTCTCAAGGCTGGTTTGGATTCACAGAAATGCAATGAGGCGTTGCCCAGAATAGATGTTATACCATTTGAATCCGAACATAAGTTTATGGCTACCTTGCATCAGGATTCCAGCGGTAAAAACGTCGTTTACCTCAAGGGAGCGCCGGAGCGAGTCCTTGATATGTGCGTCAAGGAACGACACAAGGATAGCGACAAACCCATCAATCTTACTTATTGGCAGAAGCAGATAGAGGCGATTGCCAGCCAGGGACAGCGAACCCTGGCAGTTGCCACCATTAGTATAGATGACAAAGAAACCATATCGATAGAGGACGTTAAGAGTGGGATGATTTTGCTTGGTCTTTTTGGTATAATTGATCCACCGCGGGATGAAGCCGTTGCGGCTGTACAAAACTGTCTTGGGGCTGGAATCAAAGTGAAAATGATCACGGGAGATCACGCTCTGACTGCTACATCGATAGGGGAACAGATAGGCCTTGATGTCTCCACTAAGGCGATCACCGGACAGGAACTTGAAGCCATGGACGATGATCAGATGGAGTTTATAGCCAAAAAGGCCAACATTTTTGCCAGAGTCAGTCCGGAACACAAGCTCCGCTTGGTGACCGCATTGCAGGCAAACGGCCAGATTACAGCCATGACCGGTGACGGTATAAACGATGCGCCTGCACTTAAGCGTGCTGATGTCGGGGTGGCCATGGGAATGAATGGGACCGAGGCTGCCAAAGAGGCAGCGGAAATGGTGCTTGCCGATGACAATTTCGCATCCATTGTCCATGCCGTGGAAGAAGGCCGCACCGTGTACGATAATATCAGAAAAACACTGGCGTTTATTCTCCCAACAAACGGGGCCCAGGCTGGAATTATTATAGCATCGGTGATGATGGGGATTGCCCTGCCAATTACACCGCTGCAAATTCTCTGGGTAAATATGATTACCGCGGTAACCCTTGGTCTTTCTCTCGCTTTTGAGCCACCTGAGGGAGATGTCATGACTCGGGCTCCACTTTCACCCAAGGAACCGCTGCTCAATCAATTTCTCTCATGGCGCATAATTTTTATTTCAGCGATAATGGTAATGGGCACCCTTGGCTTGTTTCTCTGGGATCGTTATCATGGCGAAACACTGGAGATGGCTCGCACAACAGCGGTGAATACACTTATCTTCTTTCAAATTTTTTATCTTTTCAACGCACGTTATCTCAAAGAATCAGTGCTCTCTCGCAAGGGATTGTTTGGTAATCCTGCAATATTAATGGCTGTTACCGGCATAACATTACTACAGCTTTTTTTTACTTATGCACCTTTTTTTCAGAATGTTTTTGGAACGGCAGCGATTCCATTTGGAGATTGGATTCGTCTGATCGGTTTTACCTTTACGGTTTTTGTTCTGGTAGAGACTGAAAAAATGATAATGCGACATTTAGATAAAAAGAGTCTCTCAGAGTAAGTCTGCTGGGGTACTCCAATGCTGCGACCCATTCGCTTTGGCATGTAATTCTTCGGCTAACCCGGATTTTAAACCAATAAAGTTTTCATCGGCTCTTGCAAATCTGGACGAACCGATTTGAGTCGGGTTTCGTCCTGGGTAATTAAATGAAGTTCCAGACAAACGGCCTTTGCCGCTAAGCGTGTGGCTGTTTGCTGTTGTTGCTCAATACCCTGTGGTTATAAAAATCTTTTTTTTATATTCTCGTCAGGAAGCAGGCACTCATTTTTTTTGCCGAACCATTGATATCTGTTTTTTGAGATTACTGAATACATATAATTTCTGACTGACTTTGGTAAAAATTTAAATACACGTAAAAAACGCCAAAACCCATCGAGATCCTTCGCTATTTCCATAACAGCATCGCTCTTAACATACACCTGGTCACCTTTGAGGAGAATGACCGTACCATCTTGGAGAGTATCGACGCCATTCAGGCGCTGAAGATTCTCTCCTATCTCTGATTGTGCAGAAACAAATTTGAACTTCCCTTGACGGTCATTCTTGATAATAAAGTTTACAGAATATTCACAAAGATTGCATACACCGTCAAAAATAATAATTGGTTGATCTATCTTCTCCACTAGCACTCTCCAAAGTATAATACGTTTATATTGAATAGTTCAGTCAGACTAATGAAATTGAATTTGGGTCCTTATCGGTCCTCTTTTATCTACTTCTTCATACTAAACAACGATTGTTAGTCCAGTTGCATTACATACAACACTGAGTTATTTTTTTCGGTAATTAATTGTTAACATGATATGCTGCCTATTCTTTATTTATTTAACCTGGGCTTGTCATACATACACCATACAAATCGAGGTCGTAAATGAGCCATTCATTATTCCTGAAAAGTCTTCTAGTGTTCATCAGTATTGGTATCCCCACCATACCTTTTGCACAGGAAACAAACTTACAACCACCATATGCAGGTGGTCCAAGCAGCTGGTCATCATTCGCGCGCGGTGGTGCTGTCTACCAATTTGATACCGATCTTGATGAAGATGGAAGCTATAATACTACTCGATTTACTATCCAGACGGGGGCTGGATACAGTTGGGATACGCAAAGCAATGTTTCTTTTTCGATAGGTTACAGCTACGACGGTTATGATTTTTCCGGCGATGCCGGCTTAGGTTCGTTGAATCCATGGGAAGATATACACACGATATCCCTTGGTGTTCCAATGCGTAAAGCAATAGATAATAACTGGACAGCCTTTATGATACCGTCCATACGCTCCACAGGCGAAAGTGGAGCCAATTTTGATGATACATTGACCGGAGGTGTTCTTGGAGGATTTTCCTATCGACTTAACGACAAATTGACCTTAGGGCCGGGGATAGGGGTAATTTCACAGCTGGAAGATTCTGCAACCGTTATCCCAATTCTCATTATTGATTGGAAAATTAATGATAAGTGGAGTCTTAATACCGGCCGGGGACTTGGTGCTACACTGGGACCAGGTTTGACACTCAATTTCCAACCAAACAGTACATGGAGGTTCGGCGTCGGCGGCCGCTACGAGAAACTTCGTTTTCGCCTGGATAAAAACGGCAGGACTGCCGGTGGAGTTGGTGAGGATTCATCATTCCCTGTATTTGTAAACGGTACTTATTCCATTGATCCCAAAGCAAATCTCAGCATTGTTGGGGGGGTTGAATTAGGGGGAGAGCTGAAAGTGGAAGATAAAGATGGGCAAACCATTGAAAAGGAATCATATGATACGGGTGTGTTTCTCGGCGTAACTTTTAATAAACGTTTTTAACAAAATTCTGAACAGTTTGAATTTGTGAAAATGAATGGAACTATAGTTATTTATGCAAATCAAAAAGTTACACTTTTCCCGTATGTTCGGTTCACTGGAGGTCAAATGCTGTTTAATTTTATTTCCTTATAGGATGGGATATTAACAGACGTTTCTGTCTTAATTAGTGGCTTTGTCGCTCATGAAGCTTTTCAAAAGTTTGCAACCAATTTTGACCTTTTTAGTTGTCTTTGTCCTTCTTTTCATGTCGGCCTGCTCGATGCGAATTATGTACAATTATCTGGACTGGATCATCCCATACTATATGGATGATTACTTGAGCTTGACTGATGAACAGGAAGAGTTTTTTGATCATGCCACAATCCAATTTCTCAACTGGCATCGTACAAATGAATTGTCCAGATATGAAAATTTTATTGTTGGTTTGAAAGAATCACAAGCAGTTCCCATGAGCCAGCAGCAGGTTCTTCAATTCTTTGATAATGCCGAGGCGCTCTGGACATCACTGCTAAGAGAATCAATGCCGTATCTGTTAGGGTTGTCAACACAGCTAAGCGAAAAACAGCTTAAGGAAATTAATGGCGCTCTGAGAGAGGATATCAAGGAATTAGAGACTAAATACGGAAAGCAAAGTGACATTCAGCGGCGTGAATTTTTGCGAGAGAAAATGTATGACGTAGTTGATGACTGGCTTGGCAGCGTCACGGACCAACAGGCGGCCATAATCCGTTTATGGAGCGAAACAAGAAAAAACACTACCAACGGCTGGTTGAACTATAGAAATGACTGGCGGAAAGAATTTATTGCGCTGTTGAACAGACGTCACTCCGCCAATTTCAAGGATGATATGAGCAATTTCCTGCTCAACCCCCAAAAAATATATAAGCATACATACCGTCTGGCTGTATCTGAAAACAGACGTCACTTGGCTCAGGTAATCGCTGACCTTTCCACTACTTTTATTCCTCAGCAGCGCCGGCATCTTCAGCATGAGTTGGATAAGATTATCCGGGATCTAAAAGAATTGCGCAATCAATAAAAATACTATTTCATAAGGGACCTCATCCAGGCCTGCCCTGGACTGCGGCCTCGAGCGTGTCTCTATGCTATTTCGAGAGTAGATAAAAGGGCAGTGCAGCACGGCGATATCATGCAGTATAAGGTAGAAGATTTGTAACGCCAATACTAAACTTCGTAACATAATTCTTTAATCTTTTGGCACATTCTCTGTCTAAACAATGTACCTTGCCATTGGGAATACCAGCTGGAACAAAGAGGGTCAGGGGTAAATCAGCTCTTCCATGATTCAATTTTTCGATTGGGACTATATCGGGTTGTAGATATTTTTGCCAATTGATGGCAAAAATCTTGTTCTACATTACCGGAATGGCCCTTAATCCACTTGAATTCAACACATTTACCTTCGCATAAATCGCAGGCCTGTTGCCAATACTTTGCATTTCTCACAGCACGGCCATAAGCTGTTTGCCAGTTATTGTACCTCCAGAAATGAACCCATTGAACCAGCCCCCGAATAACGAATCGACTATCGGTATTAATTTGAATGTTCTTTTGAGAAGATAACCGCTGTAGGCCTTCTGTTATGGCTAATAGCTCCATTAAATTGCTGCTACCTCCCATAAAAGACTGAGAATAGAGTTCCTGTCTCCCATCAGGCGATTCTGTAAACCCTCCATAGCCGGACTGGTTAGTTTCACCATTAAATGAGCCATCAGCATAAATTTTGTGAACCTCACTCAAGCCCGATTCACTGGTTGTGATATCTAATCGTCCATCACGCCGATCAAGACGAATAAATTTACCAAAGTGACTTTCTTTTAAAAACTTGAAACCTTCGATAAAAACACAGTTGATGGTTTGTCCAACATGAATATTGCCCTTGATGGCCGAACGAATAATTCTTCTCAATTGATGTTGGTTATTTCTTGTAATTAATGCCAGGTGATTTTCTTTAGCGAAAGTGATAGCGCCATCTGCGACAAAGAAATTTAACGTGTTGTCTTCTGTATCGTTAGAAATACGGCAATCGATGTTATCTTTATCAACTCTTATAATGTGTAATGAAATGCCGATTGGTTCCATATAATCAACAAACTATCCAGGGTAGTTCAAATTTTTTTCCTGAAAAATAATAACATTTTCAATGAAAGCTAATAAAGGGAGAATGTAACGTATTATTCTCTTTGCTGCTCGCCTTTCTAAGTGATCCTCAGTTTACAACCTGAATATTTTTTTGCTACATGTTGGACATCTATTCCTTATACGCAGGTGTTTTCCTGCTGAAAGCATTGGAGTGACATTTACATTAACTTTGAACACAATACCTTCTGCAATAGGGTGTCCGACAAAAAAGTCCTATCACTGATAAATGCATTCATCGTTGCAACTAGTTTTGAGTTCACTCAGTGCAAATATTTTTTTCAACAAAAATATGGTTAATTGAACCAATTGCTGAATGTGAGTGTAAAAAATATTGCGTTTAGGAATTTTTCATGTTACCGGTCAATGGTTATGTTTGTAAGTGGCCGTCCTATCATTGTTAATTGGCCTTTTTTACCTTTTACCGAGTATAAGGAGGGATGGTGATGCGAACTTGTTTAGTAATTGTAATGGCTCTAACACTTGTCATGGCTTCTACCGTTTATGCCGAACACGAATGGTACGTTGCCGGCTCAGTCAGTTATCTTATGCAAAGCGATAGCGATAACAGTGGCACGACGGGGGATTTTACTACTGGTAATGGTGCTCCGGTTATACCTTTTGGAACTCCAATTGCTGCGGGCACACCTTATGGTTGGGAAACCGAGTTTGATAGTGGATGGGCTCTTTCCGGCGAAGGCGGGCTGATGTATGACAGTGGCTTAAGATCGGGCATAGAACTAACCTACTCAAGTGCAGATGTCGACACACATAAAAACGTAAATGTGGCCGGAACCGTAATTGACGGCGTAGATGCCGCTGTTCTCACAGGTTCCTCCAGTCAACTTGGAGCAACAGTTGGGCAGGTCGTTTCTGACGGGCAGGGCAAGATATCATCAACCGGGATCTTTCTGAACCTTTACTATGATTTTATTGAACTAGGGTCATTTTACCCATACGTTGGTGCAGGTATAGGGGTGATGGCGGTTGATGTGGAATATGAACCTTCAGGGGTTAAAATTATAGATGATGATGAAACAAAAGTTGGATTTCAACTGAAAGCCGGTGCAACCTACCGCTGTACAGACACTATTGACATTTATGGTGAATATGCATTTCGCATGACCGATGATGTTGAGGTTGATAATTCCTTATTTCCAGGAAAATTGGACATTGAAAACAAACAACATCTTATTAGCATAGGGTTAAGATACAGATTTGCTACTAATTGAGGGGGCCAAAAGAGAGTTTTTGAATTGTCTCCTTTCAAATGAAACAATCTCTGCTTGCATGCAAAAATAGTGCATAGGAATGGTTAATTAAACAAAAAGGCCAAGCCATAACCTGATGCATTTCCTCTCAAGCCAGGTTTACCGACAGAAACGAGTCGATACGCTGTAACGAGAACTCCATTTGTACCCCTGGCAGTTGATTGCCGTAAAACCTGCGAAATATCCTAGAGAAAAAGGTTCCATCCTGAATGATTCAGGCGGAACCTTTTTTCATCGGAGATGTGTTATGATCTCACTTTTGGGCTCTTAATCAAAAAAATCACATATGGTAAAGATACGCCTCGTGTTCTCCCTATAGCAGCCGTCTCACGTCCTCTAGCTCTACAGAAGGTGTTTTTTAAAATCCTTTCGAGCCATTTATAAACAAGCCTTGTACACAAGCTCTAGCTATCTATGTTCCTATCCTTACAGGTATACAACCTCTTTCCCTTGATTAAATTTTAACCATAAAAAAAGAGATTGGGAGAACAGTAATTGTTAAGGGAAGCCTGAAGCAAAAAGACCATACCTTTTCAGCATCACCATAGTCTGTATTACTAGCCCTTACTCAAGTGACTGAGGATGCCTATAGTACAATCATGTGTCATTAATTGGTGCACACGAGCTCAAGAGAAAGAAAACAGCCTATACAGGCTGCATGTGCTGTAATGCAATAAAAGCGTACTTTTTTGGTGCTGCATACACCACATGCCACCCTCATAACTACCACACGAGCGGAACTTATATCTTTTGGACAAAAAACTGTGCCAAACCAATTCGGCCGCGACCGAGCTGCCTCATGCAATTGATAAGAAACGGTACCGAATTGTACGTAACTTTTTCATCAGGACCTTTGTCCATCTGCTCTTTTGGGACATCCTGTTGAATCGACCGTCGCTGCGATGGCTCCGCACCGATCCCGCTCCGCGTTGGAAAAAGATCAGCCGAAACTACCGTGAATTGGCTGTTGCAATGGGCGGTGTTCTCATCAAACTTGGCCAATTTCTCAGTGTGAGGGTAGATATTTTACCACGCGAGGTAACCAGCGAACTCTCAGGGCTTCGCGATGAGATTCCGGCTGAACATATTGACGCTATTATTGCTCAAATCGAAGAGGATTTCGGTGCACCGGTAAGTGATATGTTTGCCTGGATATCACCTGAACCACTGGGGGCGGCATCACTGGGCCAGGCACATCGGGCACGACTAAGAAAGGATCAGGCTGAAGTCGTGATTAAAGTGCTGCGTCCTGGGATAGATATCCTTGTTGAAACCGACCTGGCAGCCATCCGAAAAGCGTTGGGTTGGCTCAAACCATACAAACAAGTGAGCAAACGTGTCTGTCTTGATTGGCTCATGACAGAGTTTACCTCAGTAACACAGGCAGAACTTGATTTTACGACTGAGGGTAACAATGCGGAACGATTTGCCGATGACTTTGCCGATGACTCCTCAGTGTATGTCCCCTCAGTTTACTGGGACTACAGCGCACCGCGTACCCTCACTCAGGAGAACGTCAGTTATATCAAAATTTCCGAAATGGACAAGATTGCAGCGGCAGGTATTAACCCAGCAGCTATAGCAAAAAAGCTGTACACCCTTTACTTACGCCAGGTTTTCGAAACCCATTTTGTGCATGCCGACCCCCATCCCGGCAATATATTCATCAAACCTCTGCCCACAGAAGATGAACGCGAAAATGGCAAAGCTATGTTTACCCCACAGGACGAAGTCCCTTACCATGCAGACCGTTCGTTCCAAATTGTTTTTGTTGATTTTGGAATGGTCACGGAAATTCCAGAACGACTCCGCCTGGCCCTTCGCGAATATGTTATCGGTGTGGGAACACGTGACGCCTTCCGTATTGTCCAATCATACGTCAAGGCAGGTACACTCTTGCCAGGTGCTGATACCAAAAGGTTAGAAGAGGCCCACGAAGCTCTGCTGAACCAGTTTTGGGGGGCAAACGTCAGCCAGATGAAAGGAGTGGTGATGGCCGAGGCCGGCACTTTAATGCGTGAGTATCGTGATATTATCTATGCTGCCCCCTTTCAGCTCCAGGCGGATATGTTATTTACCGTACGGGCCATGGCCATTCTTTCCGGTGTAGCCACCCAGCTCAATCATGAGTTCGACCCATGGGAGGAAATCATTCCATTTGCCGATAGACTCGCAGCAAACGAACTTGGCCTGAACTGGCAGCAATGGTTTAAAGAAATAGTAGCACTAGGCCAGATTGTCTACAAACTACCCAAAAATATGGAGAACGTTCTCACCCAGGCCCAACGCGGCAAACTCAAAATACAAACATCTTTTGCTCCGGAAAGTAAAAAAGTTTTAGTGCGGCTGGAAAAAGCGGTCAACCGGCTGTCCTGGATGCTGCTAGCTGTTGTCCTGTTTGCAGTCGGTATGAGAATTGAAGGCAATGATGAAAAAGAGATTGTAGCTCCCGTATTATTAGGCCTTGCCCTGTTAAGTTTTCTTTGGGGGCTGTGGAGCAACAGGCGTTAACCCAATTTTTGAGGACTTTTTTAGTCGAACTTACCAAAGAGGAGAATATATATGAATTATTGCACAGGATGCGGCCGGAAAGTGACCCTGCAGATGGTTGCTGGGGACGATCGCCCTCGTTTTGTGTGCGATAACTGCGGTACTATCCATTATCAAAACCCCAAAATGGTGGTGGGAGCCATTCCTGAAGTAAATGGAAAAATTCTCTTTTGTCGTCGAGCGATTGAACCACGGAAAAACAGCTGGACACTTCCGGCAGGATATCTGGAAAACGGTGAGACAGCTTCACAGGGCGCACAACGTGAAGCAATGGAAGAGGCCTATGCAGAATTGGACAATGTACAGCCCTACGCCTTGCTCAATATCACCGCTATCAACCAGATCTATATGATTTTTAGAGCCCAATTGATCAATACCGATTTTCGCGCAGGTACAGAAAGCCTCGAGGTAAAACTCTTTGAACCTAATGATATCCCCTGGGATGAGTTGGCGTTCCCGGTAATCAATGATGTCCTGCGAGTGTATTGCAAGGATTTGCAACGAGGAGTCTTTCCCTTTCGTGAACTGGAAACGCTTGGCCGGATGTCTACGACCCCGCAAGTTGCGAAGGAAAAGTAGCAATTAATCTGTGGGAACTGCGGCGTCCGCGACTTTTACATTTGTTTTTCCGTTATTTATTGATTGCAATCGTGTTTAAGCTGCTTATCCTTGTTTGTTACAGGCCCAGTTATTAGTCCAAAACAATCAGAGGAGACTAACAATGCTTGAACTAAAAAAAATATCTGCTGATGCTGTACCATCAGCTCTAGAGATGGCACATAGATATAGATTGCTCAATGAACCTCAGGCAGCAGAGAGCATTTGCAGGGACATTCTGGAGGTAGAGCCTACCAATGAGCAGGCGTTAATAACCTTGTTACTCGCTTTAACGGATAATTTCTCAAACGAAATCACCCGGTCCTTCTCCCAGGCCAAAGAGGTGGTCGAAAGACTTGCAGGTCATAGTTTGCGGTCGTATTACTCCGGGGTTATCTATGAGCGAAGAGCCAAGGCACATTTGAGAATCGGTGGCCCAAATGCCCAAGAAATGGCCTATTCCTGGCTGGAAAAAGCCATGCAGGCTTTTGACGAGGCATTGACCCGCTCCGAGCAGGACAACCAGGAGGCTGTATTGCGATGGAATGCCTGCGCCCGACTAATGAATGAGTATCAAGCGATGAAACCTACTGTAACATTTGAACGAGAAGGCCTGCTTGACAGTTACGAAACTCCCCATTAAACAAGGATAGCTGCCATGCAGCAACATGCCGGGATATGGAATGCCGGTATGGTCTACTTGCCACGTGTCCCCTCAGATAAAAGCAGCTTGAAAGGTACTGCATATGTGTGAGGGGATTTTTTTATTGTCGTTGGTGTATAGCAATGTAATATTCCTGCCCCACATCCGGCGCTCACACCTTTTTTATCCTGCACATAAAGCTGCGGCTGGTCGATGTGCCGGTTACAGGGCTACGTGCATCATCCTCGGTAAGTGTATTAAGATTGCAGCTTTTGCTATATTCCCCCCAACCCCATGCAATCCGCATCGATCCCTGCCGCACAACGGTGGAGAGCTCAGCCTCTATCTCTATCGATCCCTTAGGGGTTGTAATTTCAACCACATCACCTGATAGAATACCTAAAAGCGCCGCATCTCGAGGGTGAATATCCACCTTCCCTTTGCTGCTTTTTTCAAGGAGGGTCGGGACGGTCCGAAACTGGGAGTTGGTAAAACGAATATCCCGGCTGCCACTGATGCCAAGCAGCGGATACTCGTCAGCCTGATCGAAAAAGCTGATCGGATTTTCTATCTTCCCTTCTTCAAACGGCACAGCAGCAAAACCTGCTTGGGCAAGTCTTTCGGAATAGAACTCTACCTTGCCGGTTGGGGTGTTAAACGGCTGCTGCAGATATTTTTCATACTGGAGTTCTTCCAATCTAACTGCATTGTGCTGGTTTCGGATGGACTGCACGTCAACCCCTGTTGGTTCGAGTTGATAATCGATGGCTTCTTCGGCAGTCTGCCAGGGAAATTCGTTGCTAAATCCCAATTCCCGAGCGAGGGCAAAGGTAATTTTCCAGTCCGGCCATGATTGCCCCACAGGTGGAATGACTTCATTTTGCAATATGATAGGATTATTGCGGATAGAAGCGCGGTTAAGCTGTGTCTTTTCGAAGCAGCTCGCAGCCGGCAAAACTATATCGGCCATTCTTGCGGTCTCGGTCATAAACATGTCTATAACCACAAGCGTATCCACCTTATCAAAGGCGGCTCTGGTTCGCTTTGAATCGGCCATGGTCACCACAGGATTCCCGGATTGGACCACCACCATCTTCAGCGGGTAGGGCTTCTCCTCCAGGATAGCATCGACAATACAGCCTTGGACCTGGTTCCCCCACGTTGGACTAAATGTATTGAACAGCGGAAAGGCAGAGGTAATGGGTAAGGCCTCCTTTGGAAGCCTGTCCCGTAATTGCATATCCTTTACAGGTATCGGCTGCGGTAGGACATCACCGCCGGATGTGTCAAGATTACCGGTGAGGGGCCGTAAAAAAGCTACAGCCCGGGTCGTGTCAAACACGTGCCGGTGCATATCAAGCCCGTTTCCATCAATTATAGAGGCTGGTTTTATGGTCGCGTAGAGATGGGCCACTTCTCTAATCTGTCGAGGCTTCAGCCAGATTTGGTTCGCCACTTTATCGGCAGAATAGTTGGCGCTTACCTCTTTTAAACGTTCAAAACCAGTGGTATAGCCGTCGACAAAATCATTATCGTATAACTCCTTTTCTATTATTTCGTCAATCATAGCCATGGCCAGCAGACCGTCATGCCCAGGTCGTATCCGGAGCCAGATATCCGCTTTTTTGGCAAGGGCGGTTTCCACAGGGTCAATAACGATGAGTTTGGCACCCTGTTCTTTGGCAAAAAAGATGGCCTCGGCTGCACCCAAGGCGGTGTTCACATCATTTTTCCCCCAGACAATAATACAGCGACTGTTTTTGGCTTCGGGAAAGGCCATTGAACCATATACGTAGCAGTGCGCCATATCGCGCGCCACAAAACAAATAGACCCATTGCCGATGGTGTTGGGTGAACCAAAAAGGTTCATCAACCTGTTGGGATAGTCCCAAGGAGCCCCCCAGTCTGCGGCCATTCCGCGCAGCCAGGCCACGGATTCAGCTCCTGAATGTTTCTTGTGGTAATTGAATTTTTGGGCAACAAGCCGCAGGGCCTCCTCCCATGTGGTCTCGCAAAAATCGCCTGTAGCCGAGTCTCTGACAAGAGGAACGGTCAAACGAGTAGGGGAGGAGACGATATCCGGAGCAGCCTTGAGTTTTGGACAGACGAGCCGCTTGTCCTTATCCAGAAAAGATTTTCGTTGGGCCGAAATTAGTTTTCCATCAACCACATCTACTGTAATCGGACAACACGATGAACATAAGCGGCAGACAGTATCCTTTTCCATGATACCTCCGTTTATCTTGAAGCTTTGAGATAACAGCTTTGAATCAGCTCATAATGATTAGTGTGGGTCCTGATCTTCCACCAGGCCTTGCCTTTGTGCATAATCTGCCAGGGCAATTGATTTTCAGGATCACTGGCGGAGAGTATTCCAACAACATTGTCCAACCCTTTTCCGGCATAGAGCCCTTCTTTTTTTCCACCGAGCCATTCCTCCACAGGTGCTGCCTCAGTTGACCAGGAAAAAGGATCAGATAAGAGAAACTGGGCATCGGTATCACGTGTTACCCTGTTCATTTCCCTCAAGTGACGCAGAGGTGAAGGCACCTTATCAATAAGATTGAGCGAAGCGTACGCAGCAATGCTTGCACTTCGCAGTGGCAAGGCAAGGGCATTGCCAACAATGAATTCTACCTTTTCGCTTTGCCATGATTCAGGCAGGGTAAAAGACGCAGCGCGGGTGAGCAGTCCTTCATCTTTGAGTGCAAAAGAAATTGACCTCTCCTTCATCAATTGCCTGGCAGTTTGAACAAAGGCCACAGAATTATCAACACCAATGGCAAAATCGCATTTGGTACTTAACTCAAAGGTAAAACGGCCAACAGCTCCGCCTGCATCAACACCTATCCCTTCGGCAGGGTTTATTTGCCTGGACCATGCAGCATATGCTTCAGAGGCATATTCCTGGTCAAACAGATCGCTATAATGGCTCCAGAGGTAGGAAGACACCACCTCCTGATGTTCATATTTATTCTCCGTTGCTCCATACTGATCCTTGAAAGGGTCGAGATGGGCAATACCATCATGAATGGGAAATACAGCACCGCAAGCAGTGCAGGCAAGAGTGCCGACTTCAATATCATCGTCGTCGGCCTGAATAATTGTAACATCAAACGGAGCATTTTTGGGGAGGCAGGAGGGGCAAACAAGAAAATCAAGGAGACGGCGCTTCATTTTTGATCCTTTTCCAGTTGTCGTTTAACAGGGAAACCACATGCTGTAGAGCTACAAACAGGACAAAAAAGTAAATACCATTGAATATCAACTAACTAGCTTAAAAAAATCTTGTTGTCACGTCAAAACATATTTCTCTTTTCACTCCAAATAACGGAGAGATCCTTGTCAAACCTCGATAATTTTTTCATTCTTGCGCATAAGCGGCAAAAGAACAAATTGGAAGGAACAAGCAATACATACATGGGAGTCACAGTACTTCCATCAAACCGTACTATTAACCGCACGGTTTTCTTGTGCAAACTCCAGATAAAAATTACAGCTGATTTTATTGGATGACATCTCCGTGAAGGAGGGGTGCCAGTGGAAAAGAAGTCACTTTAAGACCTTGACTAGCTTTTCTCTTTACCCGTATAATTAACGTAATAACGGACAATAAATAAGAAAAGCCAAACCTGCCGCAAGGTGGGGACGGAAAGCTGCGGGTCATTTATGATAGCCGAGCTGCCTTAAAATAAGGTAGTTCGGCTATTTTTTTTATTACTCTTTTAAAACCAGGAGACTGATCAAAAAAACATGAAAAAAAGCGTAGACCTTGTCTCCAGATTCCCAAAAAATAGCTGATTTTCATGAGGAATCAGATTTCAATTTGTGAATCACCAGAGTGGCTTTAACCAGTGACCATAGTACAAGGAGAAGCAAAATAATATGGAGGTGATCTGATGAAGAAGGGAAATTACCAACTAGTTTTACGCACATTTTTGTTATTTTCTGTGACAATGGCAATAACAGCTCCCTCGTACGGCGCCGGCGCGACAAAAACAGATCAAGTTCGCGAGAACCAGAGCGACAAGATGACCAGCGTATCAAGTCAGACCCCGGCAGCCACAGCGAGTGCTGGTACCGGAACTGCGGTGATGGATCTGAATAAGCAGGCTTCGGAGAGAAACCGACGGGCTTGCGTGGAATGGTGTGATGCCAATACGGAGTGTGCCATGTGCAGAGCGTCCGGGCTGTGCGGCAGTGGTTACAAGGTATTGCGGACGTGGGGAGGACCTGGTGTGAAATGGGATGCCTGCAAATTCGTATCACGAGCACCTAGGGTACACCCGAGACCACCCGAGGGGCGCATGCAAATGCCGGGGGAAATGAAATCGCCGGTTCCGCCGATACCTCAATAGGCAATGAACAGGCTACAGGAAGATTGGCTGTCTAATGGCAAACAGCTAGAGAACTTTAGTTGTACAGTTGCGCCATAAAAGCGACCTAATGAGGACCTGTAAATACCCACAGTCCATTGATAACAAAATATTACATGGTTGGATTGAAGACGGTGGAAAAGAGTTTGTGCTCTTAGATATCAGGGAACCTGGTGAAGTGTCAGCTGCAAAAATTGTAGCTGATGAGTCGATGGATATTCCAAGAGGTTTGGTAGAGTTTGTATTTACTCAAAAGATAACAGATCATGACATGCCGGTTGTTGTGTATTGTAAGAAAGGTGGAAGAGGAGCGCTTGCTGCTGCGACCCTGAAAGAGCTGGGATATAAAAATGTTTACAATCTTGACGGCGGAATTCTCAAATGGATCACCGACGGCTATCCGGTAAGCAACTTTTTCGGTGAATTTGAAGTGAAAAGTTTTGAATCAAATTTTCAGAAGAAGAGCTGATACAATATTTTTCTATTTGAAGTACCATACTATTTAGCTGCTGAACTTGACAGTTTACTTTTTGCAAGTTCAGCAGCTATGTTAAGTTATCTTATGTTATAAATACCATATCATCATTATGAGTAATAGTTCTTATAAAGAGAAAAAATACAGAAAAAGCATTCAGTGGGTAATGACCCTTTTTCTGCCCATTGTGATTATAGGAGGATATTTTTATCCTGCTATAGGGTTTACTATTGTCGGAATGATTGTGTTTTTTATGACACTGGCAAGTAAACGAGGCCGCTTATATTGTGGATGGCTTTGCCCAATGGGGTCATTCCATGAACGATTCTTATCAAAAATCAGTCGGCATAATGTAGTTCCATCGTTTTTTAGATCAACCTATTTTCGTGTGTTTGTGTTTGCCGCGATGATGGGGGTTATGACATATCGACTGAGCCTTGCGCTGGGAGATGCCCAAGCCATTGGTGGTGTATTTCGGATGATGTGGATTGTTTCAATAGCATTAGCCATTGGGATGGGCCTCTATTATAAAGCAAGAACCTGGTGTGTCATTTGTCCCATGGGATCACTTCAAGGGGCCATGAGTCTAAATACTTTCCGTTTACATGTTTCAGATGAATGTGTTGGGTGCCATACATGCCAGCGGCTGTGCCCAATTTCGACCTACCCAGGAAATTTTCATGATGCAGATAGTGCCAAGGTTCCTTCAATTGATTGCCTGCGCTGCTATAACTGTGTTGAAAACTGCCCCAAAGGGGCCCTAGATTTTCGGTGATGAAGCTTCAATGCCAGGGAAATGTGATGAAGATAATAAATAAGCACCCCCTAAGAATAACTTGTGTTTTCATCTTTATATTTTTCAATTTTGCAGCACACTGCTTTTCCTCAACGATTAAGCATACCGATATTTCGGGGGAACTGCAGAATGGGTTTCGGGTGTTGACGATTTCGGGCAAAGAAACTGACTTGTTTTTTACAGTCTATCGGGGGGATTACATCAAATTCAGACTTCACGCATTAGAAGAAAACCCCGTGCTTGAAATCCCTAGGCTGGAGATCAACCGGAAACTCCCCACTGATTTTAGTAATACGCCTTACTTTAAGATGAAAACAGTCGGGTTGTATCCCTTTACAGTTGGAAGTGTTCAAGGCAAGATAAAGGTTATTGAGTATTCAAAGCCTCACTACCAGGCCCTAACGGCAGATGAAGCTAATACGTTTATCAATGATAATTCTCCTTTCATTTTAGATGTTCGCACCAATCGGGAATACACGTCAGGCCACCTTGAAAATTCGATGCTCATACCGATTCAAGAACTTCAACAAAGATACACAGAGCTGTTACAATATAAAAACAAAGATATCTTTATTTACTGTGCCACCGGCAACAGGAGTACAGTCGCCGCAAAAATATTGATAGATAAAGGATTTACCCGCATTTACAATTTGAGAAAAGGATTGTTTGATTGGGCTCAAAAAGGTTACCCAATAGTTCGATAAGTAATCAAAAAACAAGGTGCTTGCTGTCTCAGGATTTAGCTCACGAGGTTGAAGAAAATGCAGGTACTGGTCCCCATTCAAATCCACGGCCTGTGGTTTCGGAGTATGTGACTCTCTGTTCTTTTTGCCTCATACCTATTAATAGTTTGCAGAATGCTGTTCACACGGTCCTCACACCTCTTTTCTTCTTAAAAGAGGCAGCTCAAACTGGTTTCCATCCTCCATTTGAATCACATTTGGATGTACTGCCTTTGCTTCAGAAGCAAAATCTTGATTGGGGCCGTACCGTTGGGAGAAATGGGTGAGGAGCAGGGTGGTCGCATGAGCTTCACTGGCCAATTTACCTGCCTGTAAGGCAGTCAGGTGACCGTGGGCTTCCGCTTTGTCAGCATCTTTTTCTAAAAAAGTTGATTCGGTAACCAATACATCCACATTTTGAGCCAGAGCAATGGCTGCATCACACATTCTGGTATCCAGTACAAAAGCAAAAGATTGACCTTTTTTGTGGATGCTGACGTCCTTAAGCCGTATTACTTTTCCTTTGTAAAACACCTGACCTTTTGCTTTCAACTCGCCGACTAGATGTCCTTTTATCCCTATCAAAGTTAACGCCTTCTGGTCCATGTTTACACTCTCTTTTTCCTCTATACGGTAACCAAAGGTTTCGATGGTATGACTTAATCGTTTTGCTGTTATTATCAGTTGATTGTCTTCATAAACAACGCAGTTCTCACCCTCTATGGGATGAGGTTCCAAAAACGCTACATCATAATAACTGGCTACCCCTTTTATATTCTCAAAGAAGTGGGCACCGGAAGCAGGAAAATAAATTTGTACGGTATGAGGAACTCTATCCAAGGAAAGGCGTTGTAGGATGCTTGATAGCCCGAGACAGTGATCTCCATGGAAGTGTGTGATAAAGATTTTGGTTATGTCGGTAGCCGTAACACCAGCAAAAATCATTTGTCTTTGCGTGCCTTCTCCAGGGTCAAAAAGAAAACCTTCGTTATCCCATTTAAGAAAGGAGCCGTGCTGATTCCGGCGAGTGTTGGGTACTTGGCTGGCTGTACCTAAAGCTGTGAATCTTCTGATGGACATCTTCAATTTAACCGTGCGCAGGAAATAGGGCCACAAGGACATCTATTAGGAAGAGTATGCATTATATCGGCTTTGACCTCCACAAAAAGGTTATCGCTTCCTGCAATAAACCTGTCCTTTCTTTATTGTTAAAGTGTCTTGAAAAATTACAAATTCGTCCAAACTCGAAGTGTATCCACGCGGGATCCTGTTAGTGGTTGATAAACGTAGTCGTTTTGTGAAACTATAAATAATAGCTAGCGTCTGAAAAGCAAAAAGTTCAGTATTCCGATTGTTTGGCGATAAATAATTAAGAAGCTGGATGAACCGGCAATTTTTCAAGACAGTTTTTCTTTATCATAGTTTACTCCTCTCATTTAGGATACCAGCCAAGCCGCAACTGGGGAAGATCCCTTTTTTACATTGTTCTTAAGGATGATTATTCTTTTTTGCAGACATTATTTTAAGTAGTGGGCCTATCGGTTTTAGGTGCTCTATCTTAGTTTTAATAAAGGCTAATCTTATGGATCGTTTGAATAAATGTGCATTGGTAGTATGCGCTCTCTTTGGTTTGCTGACATGCATGAGCAGCTTGGTACATGCAGGGGGAGCACTTGACGGTGTTGATGAGGTAAAGGCGATATATGATGTTCGGGTAAAAGATGCAAAGCGTTTTGCTTTTTTTCTCGATGTGATTGGCAAAGCATATGACGGGCTTTTCGCTCGGGGAGTTGGTGCCGATGTGGTGGTGGCAGTACGTGGACCTTCTATCCGCTACCTTTCAACGGAAACATGGTCCTATACTGAAGAAGACCAACGTCATCTGGCCAAAGCAGCAAGCTTGCTGGAAGGGTTGCGAAAAAGAGGAATAAAGATCGAGGCTTGCTCTATAGCAGCTGGTCTGTTTAAAGTTGACCACTCATCGTATTTACCAGGAGTAATACCGGTTGAGAACACCTTTGTCTCGCTTATTGGTTATCAGGCCCAGGGATACGCGTTGGTTCCTGTAAATTGATGTGGAGGACTCTTTATGAAACGAAGAGAGGCAGGCCATAGTCATAAAAGGCTGTGGCTGTTATGTACTGTGATTACCGTGGTATTGTTTTGCGCAGCCGCAATATCCTTGGCAGGAAATGACAAAAGCTATTTATCGTCTGTTGGTACAGCATATTTTCAGGACAAGCGTACACAGACCATGTGGACCGCAGTAAAGAGTAAAAAACTGGATACAGTTGCGGAGGTGCGGCAATACCTTACTCGACTCAATGAAAGAGAATACAATGATTGGCGTTTACCAACCAAGCAGGAGCTGTATGACCTCTTTACCGTCTTTGATTTGAAAAATAACGGTAAAGTACGAATCAGTATCGAAGGAAATTACTGGATGCGCAAACCTGAAGGGAAAATCATAGCAGGGGCGTGGGAAATTGGAGACGGATGTGGACCGGAGCGGGTTTATTATTCCAAGGAAAAAGGGTACGTGAGGGCAGTTCGGCCCTGACTCTATTCGAGTGTTAATCTCTTACAGTCAGCCAGCAGAGGTAGGAGGGAGACTCCATTTGCTGGGTAGTCCAAGAGACTTGAAATATCATATGAAGGCGGGAGTACCGAAATCTGGACACCTCGACAAAAAAGGGGGACATTATGCCAGAACGAAAAGCAGGTCTTGCCGGACCGGGAATTGGTGATTACGGGCTGCTTGCTCGTGAATTGCCGCAGAACTATCAACCGCTTCTCGACCCCATGGATAGGATGAAGGCGGTATTTGCCATTAAGCACCACATAGAGACCAATCTCTGCAAGGAGCTGAACCTGCAGATGGTACAGGTACCTTTACTTGTGGACAAGGACAGTGGCGTAAACGATATGCTAGACCGGGATGGAGCTCGGACACCGGTAGAATTTCCTTGCGGGCTGGGGCTTGATGTCCCTCTACGCGCCGAGGTTGTTCAGGCCGCCACCAAGTGGAAGCGTATGGCACTTGAGCAATTCAACTGCCAAAAGGGCGAAGGGATATGCACGGACATGCGGGCGATTCGCAAAGACTATTTTCTCGATCACGATCATAGCGCCTATGTGGATCAATGGGACTGGGAATTGGCAATTGGCCCTGAAGAGCGCACACTTGAGTTCCTTAAGGAGGTTGTAGTACGTATCTGGGGCGTGATTCGCGCTGCCGGTAGCATGGTGCAAAACATGTATCCTCAGTTGAAAGTCGCAAATTATCCTGATTTCCCAGAAGAGATTGTTTTTATTCATGCCGAGGAAATCCTTGAGCGCTATCCAGATATACCACGAAAAGAACGTGAAAACAGGCTGCTTCAAGAGCATGCACCAGCCGTATTTATCATCGGCATCGGCTGGCCCTTGAAAGACGGGTACCCCCACGAATTGCGAGCTGCAGATTATGATGACTGGGCGACTGCGACCGTCAGCAGGAACGGTGAGCAGTTTCACGGTTTAAATGGGGATATCCTGGTGTGGAACCCTGTGACGAAAAGGCGCCATGAGTTGTCGTCAATGGGAATTCGGGTAACCAAAGAGACCCTGAAGATCCAGCTCAAGATGTCCGGCCAGGAAGAGATGCTTGGTTTACCTTACCACCAGGCTATTCTTCATGACGCTATTCCGCTGAGTATCGGTGGCGGTATCGGGCAGGCAAGGACCTTCATGTACCTGCTGCGTACCGCTCACCTCGGAGAGGTAACGGTCTCGGTGTGGCCAAAGGAGTTGAAAGATATCTGCGCAGCCAAGAATATTCACCTCCTAGAATAACGCCAAGCAAGTGGTCGGAAGAAGTTATGTAAAAGCTACCAGCCTACCTATCAGCTAAAATCGGCGAGAATCCTGAGGAGATACTCTATATCCTTTGCGGTATGGCTTGCCGTCACTTGCAGCCGTATTTCCTCTTCCCCTTTTGGCACTACAGGGTAGTTAAGGCCCGTTGCCAGCACATTGCGCTCGAAGAGGTAATCCACCATAGCTGCGGTTTTTTGCGTATCGCGTACGAGGAGCGGTACAATCGGGTGCTCGCCACTGATGGTTTCGATCCCAATATCTGCCAGCCCCTGTCTGAGGCGTGCAGACAGAGTACGCGTTTTTTCAAGCAACGTTATACCCTCATCACTGTTGAGTATGCTTAGGGCTGCCATCGCCGCCGCTGCCTCGGCCGGCGTAATGGGGTTGGAGTAGATGTAAAAGGGCGATGTCTCCCTGAAAAAATCTATCACCTTCTTGCTGGAGACTGCATACCCGCCATTCACGCCCAGGGCTTTGCCCAGGGTCGCGATATACAGATCCGCACGGGCGCCTGTATACTCCTCTGTCCCGCGACCTGTTTTGCCAAATGCTCCTACGCCGTGCGAATCATCGACCACGGTTATGATTCCTTCCTTGTAGCTGCTTTCATACTTGCGGCAAAGGGCCGCAATTGCATCCAAGGGCGCATGGTCGCCGCGCATACTGAAAATGCCGTCGGTCACTACCACAACCCTTTGGTATACCCTCTGATTAGTGTGTAGTAGATTTGCAAGCTCATCCATGTCTAAGTGGGGATAGATTGCTTTTGCCGTCGGTTGAGCCAGACGAATACCATTGATGATGCAATTGTGGTTCAGGCTATCGCTGATCACCAAAGTGTCTCGGCTGATTAGCTGGGGTAAAATGCCTGTGACCGCGGCATAGGCACTACTGAAAAGCATCCCTGCTTCACGCCCGTGAAACTCCGCCAGCGCAGTTTCCAGCTCCGTATGGATTGCATAGGTACCGCTGATAAACCGTACCGCTCCCGGCCCACATCCAAACAGTTCTGCCGCAGCTTTCTCAGCATCAATTACCTGTGGGTGAAGTGCCAGCCCAAGGTAACCGTTTGCATTCAGGCGTAAAAAGAGACGTCCGCCGGCGTCGGCCAGCGTGTATCGGGGACCAAAACCATTATGGGCCGGTTCAATGCCGGTGATGATCTGTTCTTTCCCTTTGAGGACCCCTCTCTGTTGTAATACCGATAATTGCTCTGTGAAATTGAGTTCGATATACTGTAATGACATGACCTCTACTCCTTGTGGGTGGTTATCCGTCAGGAAAGGCTATCGAGCATTTCCCTTACCATCGCTGCCAGGTCATATTGCGGAGCCCATCGCCATTCCGCGCGGGCAACACTGTCATCCATATGCCTCGGCCAGGAATCTGCGATAGCCTGCCGTACCGGATCAACGGTGTAGGTGATGGTAAATTCGGGAATGAGTTTTTTTATTTCATAGGCAAGTTGCTCAGGTGTGAAGCTCATGGCCGTAATATTAAATCCATTGCGGTGGGCAAGGGCGGTTGTATCACTCTCCATTATCTGCATGATTGCCGCAATCGCATCGGGCATATACATCATGTCGAGCCGGGTATCAGGCCTGAGATAACAAACATAGTGCTGCTCGCGCAGGGCGGCATAAAAAATGTGAACCGCATAGTCGGTAGTACCTCCGCCGGGTATTGCCTTGTAGGAGATCAGGCCCGGAAAACGTACGCCACGTGTGTCGACCCCGAAACGCTGGTAATAATAATCACATAACAGCTCACCGGAGACCTTGGTGATGCCGTACATTGTGTTGGGGCGTTGAATCGTATCCTGGGGAGTATTGTCAGAAGGAGTCGTCGGGCCGAAGGCAGCTATGGAACTGGGGAAAAAAACTGCGCACTGCTGACGGCGGGAAATCTCCAGGACATTGGTCAGCCCATTCATGTTGATGTCCCAGGCTTGTTGCGGTTGTGTTTCAGCCGTAGCCGACAATAGAGATGCGAGGTGAATAATCGTATCTACATCGTGTGCTGCCACTATCGTCTCCAGTCCATGACAGTCTCTGATATCCAGAGAGAAGTAAGGCCCTGATGCATGGAGGTTCGGATCAGGTCGGCGTTTATGGCCGACAGCAAAAACGTTCTCGTTGCCAAATTTGTTGCGCAGAGCGGGCGTCAGTTCAGTGCCTATCTGCCCGGTTGCACCGGTGATCAGTATCTTTTTCATCTGTACGTCGTCGCCTCTTCCTGTTTATTGAACATGGAACAATGCCAACGTTACACTCAGAGCGGAGAAAAATAGGGAAGCCCTGTTTTCTAAGCTTTTCTTTCCTCCATTTCTATACAAAGTATATTGTACAGTTTTTTGCAAAGCAAATTCCACCTCTACACGGTTTAGTCTGACAACCATATTTTCATTGACAATGTCCAGAATATACAGAGATAATGAAGGAGAAAGGGAGGAAAAGCCTATGGTATCATATCCTGTTATCCGCAATTGCTCCTATTGTCTGGCCCATGTTCCGGACCTGGTGCGCTATGGCTCAAAACCACGGAGGGAAATCGCCAGGAATTCGGCTGTTGAGCAACATATCACAGACTTTCTTCGCTCCTATTCCGAAGCGGTCAGCTACCCTCCAAACCAGACTTTTCTAGGGAACTCCACTCCAGAGGAGTTGGCCAAAATACCGCGCCCCTGGTACCGGTCTACCGGCAGCGCCGAGCCGGAAAAAGAAAAACAAGTCGGTAAATTCGGCGAGATAGTAGACCAGGAGTTCTTTCTCGCCCTGCTCAAGGCCGCCGACATTCTCACTCCACCGCTTTTCCAGACCGACGGTCATCACACCGCCACCTTAAAATCCAGACTGCACAGTCACCCTTTATTTGGTTTTCAGGCATCTGGAGTCATTAGTCAGACAGAAAAATACCGGCAGGACGATACATCACTCAAAGCTCTGCCGATCTATAATCAGGCAGAGTTGTATGGTTTTTTCCACAGGGATGAGCGTGCCGAGGGAATGGATGATGAAAACCTGGTTGCACATGATCTTTTGGAGAATTTGTGCACCAAGGCAAGCGGTGCCTTGGCCCTGAAATGGTTGTTATCGCGGGAAGGTATCGGCCCGGAGGATGTCGATTTCCTGATCAGTTGTGGAGAAGAGGCGTGTGGGGATCGTTATCAGCGAGGCGGCGGCGGCATGGCCAAGGCCATTGGCGAAATGTGCGGCTGTGTAAACGCCTCCGGGGTGGATGTGAAAAATTTTTGCGCTGCTCCTGCTTCTGCTCTAATCCTTGCCGGTAGCCTGGTGCAGGCTGGAGTACATGAACGCATCGTAGTGGTTGGCGGAGGCTCGCTAGCCAAATTGGGAATGAAATTTGAACCATTCATTGCTCAGAAAAGGTTTATTCTGGAAGATTGTCTTGCGTCCATGGCCTTCCTGGTCACCATGGATGATGGTGTCAGTCCTGTGCTTCGGATAGAGCCTGGTGCCGTGGGCAAGGTACCCATAGGCGCCAGTACCTCTGAGGAATCAGTTTATAGGTCGTATCTGGTGGAACCGCTGCGTAACCTTGGCTTACGCTTTACTGATATCGATAGGTACGCAACTGAACTACAGAATCCGGAAATAACAGAATTTTCCGGATCAGGTGATGTAGTGAAAAAAAACTACCGCAAGATCGCAGCCATGGCGGTCCTTTCCCATGCGTTGGAAAAGAAAGATATGGAGACTTGGATTGCCGCCATCGGCATGCCGGGTTTTGCGCCTACTCAAGGGCATATTCCGTCGGCAGTTCCATATATAGGCCATGCCATGGAGGCAATGCGTACCGGTTCGGTGAAGCGGGTAATGTTCCTTGCCAAGGCAAGCATTTTTCTTAACCGCTGCACCAACCTTTTTGACGGTGTGTCCTTTATCCTGGAGCGTAACCCGCAGCTCGCAGGAAGAAACAAAAACAGAGAGAGAAAGTAGTTAACCCACAACAGGAAACCAGCGACGGACAACTCTTTACGTTGCCGGTTACTTCAATCAATTGATGGGAGGCTGTCATGTTACAAGGGAAAAAAATAATAGTGTTTGGTGAACGGGACGATATTACAGCCACAACGATTACGAACTGCCTTAAAACGGCAGGAGCTGAAGTGGTCTATGAAAACACTGCCTGTTTTGTCTGAACCTCAGCAGGTGCTGCAGGTCTTGCAGAACAGGAAGAGGTGAAAAAAGTCGCCGAAGAGCATGGAACAGCTGATTTGCTGGTGGTGTTTGGCTTAAATCAGCCAACCACCCTGGAAATCATGGCTCGGACCTTTCGCGACGGAGATCCAAGCTACGCCGGTGCCCTTGGTGGTGTAGCGCTTGGCTTGAAAAGTTATCATATCCTGGAGCTTAAACAGTATATTCCCCCCGAGGTGTGGGAGGAGCAGATGGCGATGCATGAGCTGGAAATCGAGGACGCACTCTGGGCGGAGATCCACGGCATACTGAAACAATCGCGCGGGGAATAGGTCGGCGTCGGCAGCGTCGTCGGAGTCGGGCACTTTCACCCATCCAATTGTCGTCTCATTCGAAAACTGTTTGCTTCTCAATCGGCGTTTGCAGGGCGTGTAACGCTTTTTCCACCAGTTGCCGCCTCAGTGCCTTTTCTTCTGCAATGCTTTTATCGGGTCTACCAAAGGGATGAGGGATGGCAATGGTCGGCACAATCCGGTTGCCGCCTACCGTGAGAGAGATGGGGACTATGGAGCAGGCATGCACCACAGGGATGCCTGATCGTTCAATTTCTTTGACCATCGTTGCACCGCAACGAGTACAGGTTCCTCATGTGGAGGTGAGGATTACTGCCTGCACTCCGTCGGCCACCAGGATTTTGGCAATTTGCTGCCCGTACTTCCGGGCATTTTCCACTGAAGTGGCATTGCCGACGGTGGCATAGTAATGCTCATGCAGAGAACCAATCGCCCCTTCGGCCTCTAACTCTCGAACCGCATCCAACGGCAGCACCCGGTTTGGGTCTTGGTTGGCATAGGTGGGGTCGTAGCCTCCATGGGCTGTCTGGTGGGTTTGGGCGCTCAATGCCTGCAGCCCTTTGAGGGAATAGGTACCGAAACGCTGAGCATTGGCCGCTTCAATCCGATCCGGGTTGCCTTTGGGCACAATTCCTCCAGAGGTGACCAGGGCCAGTCTGGCTTGCCCCATATCCTTAATCGGCGGGGCCGGTTCGGCCCGATCAAAGACCGGCATCGGGTATTCGGTGGTAAAGGGTTCTCCGTTCATGCGGGCCAGCAGCATGGTAACCGCTCGCTTGGCTCCTGTTTCGCGGACAAATATATTTTTCCTTTTTCCCTGCAGGAGATAACCGTCCTTCTCCGGCCAGACCTCTTCCTCACGTACCAGCTTAAGCCCCAACGGAATCATGTTGCCTATCGCATCGGCCATCCCCATAACATTATCGCTGGTGCGGGCTATGAAGGTGTGTAGTCGATAGAGCTCAACAGCGGGATTGTTGGGGTACATACCGGTTACCGCAGGCAGGTCCAGCTCTTCCTGCACCGCCTGACATATTGCGCCACAGGCGATACCGTATCTTCCTGCATTAAATGCCGGTCCAGCGACCAGCAGATCTGGTCGATTTTCCGTGCAGTACGGGGTAAGCAAACCGAGGATTTCCCTGATCGCCGCTTCAGGGTTTTCTGCGACATAGTTGTCGCCAAAGACAAGGGTGGCTGCAATTTCAATTTGCGGGAATTCCTTCTGGAGTAACATCCCCGGACCTCTTGCTCCTGAAAAGAGGGAAGGGGGGGTACTGGCCTGTTCTTCTCCGCCTATGCCGCCGAAAAATTGATTGAGACAGTGAATGATTCGATATTGGATGGACATACTCAGACCTCCCTACATCGTAAGGTTTGCCAGCCGAGTTCGTTGGTTGCGCCGATAATTGCCTGGAGCTCAACTTCCAGGCTGCCGTCATCATGCAGGCTATGCGGGTAGGCACCAGCGAGCTTAGTCAGGTCGCTGATGGGACCCAACAATTGTTCCAGCGGAGGAAGGAGGATCCGTTCATTGGCATTGCCAACCGAAACCATGGCAATTGCCTGGGGGGTCGAATCTGCAAGCGACTGCGAACATCCGTTGGCACCGGCAAATTCATCGGTCAGGGCAACGGTAGGAATGCCGGCTTCCTCCAATCCTCGGATGAGTAACATCTGGTCGGTATCCGGGTTGCCAAACCCCTCTTTGCTCATAATAGCGCCATCCGCCTTGAGTGTCTGTACCAGTTCAACGGATTGTTGCGCTGATTTCTTTTTGGCATCCAGGCTTATCGGCTCATTGGTTAACACCACGCCGACCAAAGAAAGACGCTTGTGATGCTCCCGCAACAGTTCCCGCAGCACCGGGTTGTTTTGGTGGTGGTAGGTGGTGTTTTTGTCACAGGCACTGACACAGTTTCCAGAGATAATTGCTCCATCTAGCAAGAGGGTATGTTCAAGGATGCGGGGGAGCCCCTGCTTGGCATTTTCTTCTAACACATAGGTGTCGTGCAGCAGTCCCTGGCTGAGCAGCATGTACACATAAGCAATGCGCGGCAGACTGGAAGGAACGGCAGCTGGGTCAATTGGCGGATAGGTCTCTACCAGGGTCGGATTCTTGTTTGTGGATGTTTGTGCGAGAAGAGTCGCAGCCGTCAGCCCGGTTAGGCGAACAACCTCCTCATGCTCGTGCGGGGATAAACCAGGTACAACCTGAATATCCAGAACGACATTGAGTGTTGCTGAGAAGGGAGTATGTGCAGCTCCAGGCCCGCTCATGTCGATAATACCCTCCTGGAAGCCAACGATTTTCCCGCAGGTCACCACCGCAACATTTTTCAGGATATGGGTATTGCCTACCCCTAGTTCGGTACCGTTAATCTTGCATCGTGGTTCAATGACGTCTTTCACGCAGAGTATCCGAGTCGAATCTCCGGGCATGGCCGTGTGGACTCCAATGGCGCTTATCCGTTTATCCGCTGTTTTCAGGGTGTTTTTCAGAGACTCCCGGTTAATAACCAGTGTTGAACCGTCTATGATGGTTTCCTGGCCGAAAACGATATCATTGATTTCGAAATATGCCAGTTTAAGAGTCATGGTCGCATCTCCCCGGCAACGGTTAATTTGCAGGAGCATAGAGTTCAGAGGGTGAACCAGATCGCAGGCAAAATGGTCCCTGTTGAGCTCGCAACTCCAATTGGTGCTATATGATACTATTCTATCACATTTTCGAGTGGATGCAGGTGTTTTTTAATACAAAGAGTTAGCAATATTTTTTTCTGATTACCCATGAAACTCAGCCGTTTTTTTGGGGACTCGGGAGGCAGATCGGAGTCTTCGATCAGTCTCCCGGGTTTAAAAGAGAAATAAAATCAGTCCCCTGTCTGTATGGTAGATAATTGGCTGAGTTTTGTACGTAATCAGATATTTTTCTGGTAGGGAGCCCCTGTTGCCTGATTAGTTATATTGCCAAGATTCGTTGCTGTAAACGGCACAGCTTTGTACCTGCTCCCTAACGAGAACGTTGGTATGTCCCAACCAGTTCGGCTTTGGCGAGAATATGATCCTGCATGGCCTGTTCGAGCGCAGGTTTATCGGGGGTGCCTAGGTCAGGCAGCAAAGTATCGAGGGCATACAGCTTGAAAAAATAGCGATGGCAGCCGATCGGTGGACAAGGGCCACCATAGCCAGTCCGTTTCCAGTCATTCAGCCCATGTAGGATGCCTTGCGGTAAATTTTGTTCCTGGATCCCTTCCTGCAGGCTGCTGGTTGTGGCCGGTATGTTATAGAGAAGCCAGTGGACCCAGGTCATTTTCGGTGCGGCAGGATCAGGTGCATCCGGATCGTCAACGATAAGGACAAGGCTTTTGGTCTCCCGCGGCAGACCCGACCAGGCCAGATGAGGGGAAAGATCGTTGCCGTCACAGGTATGAGACGCAGGAATCGTATGGTTATGCCTGAAACTGTTGGAACATATTGCCAAAGACATGGTTTTCCCTCCTCTTGAGCTATTATGAATTGCACCGGACTGTCCGTTTCCTAGAGTCCGATTTATCCAATGCCAATGCGGCAGGCATCTTCGCCAATGGGCAGGCATCTAAACCTGCAGCCTGTAAATTGTCGTATGACCTCTATATTAGTTAGTGTATGCCGGCTGGGCTCCACGGTAGTGAAAGAACCTTTACCAGCCAGGGCAAGTGGAAGCAGCAGCTGGTCGGCTAGGTATTCGGCTGCAGCTACATTGCCGGCTTGGAGGTAACGACGTGTCTCCTGCACAACTTCATCGGCAACCGCTTCCGCCGGTACGCCGCGTCGACCAAAACCGGTAAACACCTCGGTAACATGTTCACTGTGCACCGCAACCCAAACAACATTACCCGGACTGTTTGCACCTGTTTCAACCTGCATCGAAAGACAATCTTTGCCCAGATCGAGTTCACGGGCGATAACATCCAATTCGCGCAGAGCGATATGTTCGGGTAAGCGGGAAACGATCGCCCGAGCCTCTATACCCCGCAGACGCCCACGGCCCGTAAGATCCAACGGTTTGAGTGTGCCGACCGGATCGATGTCCACCCGGATGCGTCCCCCGCCGGCGGGATAGAAACCATACTGGAGAAGTTGAGTCTTTACCTTGGCTCCCATTCGTGTAAGCAGTGGTAAAAAAGCATGCACCAAAAAATCAAAGGGCGGTGCCATGGGATTATGAGTTCCCCCCTCCAGAACCAGGCGCGAGGGACCCTGAGCGGTCAGCAGCACTGGGAGAATAGTCTGGAGAACCAGAATAGTGCTGCCTGCGGTCAACATGGTAAACTGATACTTTCCCGGTGTTAGTTTTCCTGGTTGAAAGCACAGTTCCTGGGATGCCGGTTGATCGCCCTCAACCTTTGCCAGGCCTATTTCTGCCGTAGCCCTTACAGCGGTAAGATGCTGTGGCCGGAGCCCTGGCTTCTTTCGACCTGCGCGAATATTAACCATCCGAAAAGGTCGGCCAAGACACAACGACAAAGCAAGCGCAGTGCGCAAGACTTGACCTCCTCCCTCACCCTGTGAGCCGTCAATGTGCAGCAGTGGGGCTGCTGACCTGTTCACTCAGTCCTCCATGTATGAGTATCGTCTAAGCGCCATCATAAAACACGCTGCTTGGACGAGGATGGGGGGCAGATCTTTGCTTGACTCTTGTCAATCTTCAGGTTGATTTCTTTAATCCGCTTTTTGAGTTGTTTGTTTTTCAAAAGCTGTTTTTCTTTTCTCGTCACAATACTACTCACCGAGCTGTATTTAAAAAGTTGAAATTCTTGGCAGATATCCGTCAATCGCAAACCGCTTTTTTTTTCTGGCAAGATATACAGCCGCGTTGCGAGGCTCATTCTCTTGACCTCGCTTTGATTGTTCTCTTTCCCCTGGCTCAACAGCATAGCATTGGCATACTGCAAATTTATTTGCGGATATTGTAGGAGCCAAAGGCTTTGATTGAGGTATTTCGTTTTGATGTTGAAGCTGCTGATAGGTAGCCTTGACCCATTTAACTACACCTATTAAAAGGTGTATCCTTCAGGCACGACAACGATTCCGTTTTCTGAGACGGTAAATCGCTGCTGGTCCTGTTCCAGATTGTAACCAATTTGCTCCATGGCAGGGATTTGAACATTTTTATCAACGATGCAGTTTCGTAATTTTGCACCAGCTCCCACATGGACACCATCAAAAAGTATTGATTTGGCGATGCTTGCTTTATCATCGATATAGATGTCGTGAAACAGGATGGAGTGCAGGACAGTACCTCCGGAGATGACCACACCATTAGCCAACATTGAATTAACAAAGACATCTTTCGTCCCTGAACTTCCAGGAATTGTTCTGGCTGGTGGAGACTGAGGTTGATATGTACGAATGGGCCAATCCTGCTGATACAGGTTCATTGGAGGAATTGGTTTGAGCAAATCCATGTTTGCCTGGTAATAGGCATCAATTGTACCAACGTCCCTCCAGTAACGGTCGGGAGTTACTCGGCCCTTTTTCTTGCCGAATTTGTAGGCTTGAACAGAATATTCCTTGAGCAGTTTTGGTATAATATCTCGGCCAAAATCATGCTTCGAATCTTTGTCTTGTTGATCTGCTGTCAGTGCATTTTTCAGCAACTCGGTGGAAAATACATATACACCCATGGAGGCCAAACATTTTTGCGGGTCATTATGAAGCGGGGCAGGGGTTTTTGGTTTTTCTTCAAATTCTACAACCTGCAGATCTTTATTGGCCACAATAACTCCGAAGGCGGTCGCTTTTTCAATACTAACCTCCATGCAGGCGAGTGTTACATCCGCACCTCGCTCTTTATGGGATTTCAGTAACGCTTCATAGTCCATTCGGTAAATATGATCGCCGGAGAGAATTAGCGTATATTGTGCATCACTGCGCTCAAGCAGATTAAGGTTCTGGCAAATTGCATCAGCTGTGCCCTGATACCAGTGGTCGCCACGATTCATCTGGGCAGGGACTGCAGTTACATATTCTCCTAGTTCGGGGTTGTAAATAGACCAGCCGTCACGCAGATGTTTATTTAGGGAATGAGATTTGTACTGGGTGAGGACCAGGATTCTACGTAGTCCCGAGTGAAGGCAGTTTGCCAGCGCGAAATCAATAATCCGATATTTACCACCAAAAGGGACAGATGGTTTTGATCTTTTCGAAGTTAGAGGAAATAATCGGGACCCCACGCCTCCTGCCAGTATAAAAGTCAGTGTTTTACTTTGCATAACAATCTGATTGTATGGAAAAAATAGACTCAATAATGTATATTTACCATTTTGGTTTTGGTAAAAAAAATAAAGCTGCTGTTGATAGCGATATACCGCGCATCTTATCACAAATGTCTAAAATCAGAGCTGAAAAAAAGAGAAATTTTGATCAACATGTTTTCAGTCAATTGTTATCAGGTTCTTTACCCCTCTATTACCTTTCCTTCCAATGTCACTCATCTTATCTTCAGAACATGTTCTGCAAAGGTATTAGAATGTACGCTTATTCTCCCTACATCCTTCAGCACAGCAGGGTACATTGCATCAACAGTGAGGCCGGCTTCCTGATCTCTCAAAGTAAGTATATACTTGTTTCTGTAAGCTGATTTAAGCTCTCTTGCCTCATGCTCCATGGCACGGATGTCACCCGCAAAAATTTCTCCCTTTTTTTTCAATGAATTGGCTGCAGCTTTGTACACTTGCACAGCATTATCAAAGAAATGTGCCAGATCTTTTTTAGCGATATCCGAAAAATAAAATTTATCATGAACACTGTACCCAGCAATATTTTCAGCCAGATCCGATATCCTTTCCAGATCGTGTATTATGTGCAACAGCGCTCTCTTGGTTGTCCGGTCTTTTTCACTTAGCGTAATCGTACTGATTTTATTAAGGTAAGTGGAAATGTTACTATAAAGGATGTCCACATTCTGTTCGCTTTGATCGACACGTTTGATGGCATGCTCATCATTTTCAAAAAATGCCATTTTTGCGTTTTTGAGCGATTCTGAAACCAAGAACGCCATTCGAACAACCTCCTGCTCAGCCTCGTACAAAGCTAGTGCTGGAACAGCAAGAAACTTGTCTTCAATACGGCCCTGGCCCGATACTGAAATCTCCTCTCTACCAGGTATTAGCACATTCAAAACAGATACCAAAACCCCGACAAAAGGCAGCAGGATGAGGCTGACCGAAATATTGAATATTGAATGGGCGTTGGCAATGAGGCGAGCGGTATCCGTCGCTGTATAGGATATCAATGTTGCAAACTGCTCAATAAATGGGAAAAAAATGAGGGCACCAAAAACGTTTATAATAAACTGGGCCACTCCCGTCCGCTTGGCAGCTGTGTTCGTTCCTATGATTGCGATCAACTCCAGCACACAGGTGCCAATATTTGCGCCTATGACCAACGCAATGCCTGAATTAAGTGGAATGACACCCTCAATCCCCATGGCAATAACCAGACTTGTGGTTGTTGAACTGCTGTTGGTGATGGCTGTGAGTAAAGCGCCAGCCACTATACCAAGTAATGGATAAACGCCAAAATCAGCCAGCAGCTGAATAACCAAGGGGTAATCTTTCAGCGTCGAGGAACCGTCAGTCATAATCTTCATGGAGAGGAAGATCATGCCAAGATACAAGAATATTTCACCGACGTTGATAAGTTTTTCCTTTGAGCAGCCGGACTTCATGGCAAATCCCGTTATAATCAACGGGTAAAAAAACATTTTCACATTAAACGCAACTATCTGGGCAGTGATAGTTGTACCAATTTCCGAGCCAAGAATAACATATATGGATTGTCGGAGGTTCATGATCCCTGCATTGACAAGACCAAGCAGCAAGAGGACCGTCACACTGGAACTCTGCACCACAAAAGTTACCAGAGCGCCGGTAAGTGCTCCTTTTATAGGGTTGCCTGTTGCTTTCTGCAGAATGGATTTGAGACGGGCACTGGCGGTTTTTTTCAGGGTGTTACTCAGCATACCGATGCTGAACATGAAGATGGCCAACCCACCACCTAATTGTAAAAGAACGAAGAGAAATTGCATGTCAACAGCCCCTTAATGTCTTGTATATCCAGTGGAAAAAACGCCGGGAAGCTGGTAGCGCTCCCAAGATAATACAATTATATGACAAAGTAGTGATCACAACACTCCATTATTTTCGCATTGTCTCTTTGGAGTAGTATACTTACTATTAAAAACTTTACGTGCCTTAAATCCTCATATTTTCATGAAATTTTTTTGCGAAGGGCGTGGGCATACTATATAGAAATATAAATTCTGTGATATCTATTTTTCATAATTTTCACGTTCGAAAAGGGAGGCAGAATTGTTTATTGGCTTTTCTAGGTTGCCCAGGCCCCTTATTTGAGATACGGATACCCCGTCTCTGAGATACTTCTTGGCGAAATAGTTCCCTACCGGTCAACGGTTCTCTTTGGAGTGTATCTCTGATTAACTTGATATCTGCCTCAGAAATTGTGTCACAAATAGACTGCATATACGCTGGCGTATTATCCCGTTTTATCCTTTTCCAAAGACAGGTATGATGTGTCGGAATCCATAATCCGGATATTACTTCCTCTTGCCTTGCAGCGATAGCCCGACCACCGGAGAAAGTGGGGAGGCTGGTCTTTGCTTGACTCGGGTCAGTCTTCAGGCTGATTTTTTTATTCCGCTTTGTGAGTTGTTGGTTTTTAAAAACTGTTTTTCTGTTTTTGTGACAATGATGCTCATACGATCTGTATTTCAAAAGCTGAAATTCCTGGTCAAAATCCGCCAATCGCAAGCCCTTCTTTTTCTCGCAAGATAACGCAGAAATTCCAACAAATGATCGTTTCCTTGAACAAGAGAAATTTTGTGGCGATCACGAAAAAGCTGTCCTGCTATGTGTTACAAATTCGGTTGTAACGCTGAGTATAAAGGCCGTTTAGACGTCGTATCGCTTGTGAAAAACGGCCGGCAAGTATCTGCACCAGAATATGATGATAATTTTGAATAAGGCAAAATGTAAAAATTAGGAGGTTAAACAACTCCGATGTTTCCTACTGTCAGTAGGAGCAATCAAAGCCTTGTGATCACCAATGTCTAGAAAGATATCTTCGCCCCGTCTTCGACGATTGCATGCGTGATACCTTGCGTTGGGATATTCGATTCGAAGAGGGCTAGCCATGAAACAGAGAGTATTGAAAATTGCATAATGAGTTAAACAAAGATTTGCCCCCTTTTCATTTTTCTCCATATGAGTTTTGCCTATGTTACGTACGGTTACAAGGGGCACATCCCATTTCTAAGCAAAAACCAACGTAATAACTCATGTATCATGCATACATTGACGAAGATAATGAGATCCCATATCTTGATATTGATTTCCAAATGGACTACACCACCATGAAGCTGATGAAGCATGATGTAGGCATTTGGAACAAAACAGCAAGTGAGCGAAAGTCATTGTGAGATTTGCGGCGGTGAACTTATAGAATAAGCTGGCAGCCTGACATGTTTCAATGATCAATGAGGCAATTGGCTTATGGACCCGACCAGTTCATACCCATGAACAATACAGGAGAATGATATGCTTGGAGAGAAAAAAACCGATTACGATCACATGTTCAAAGAAGACGGGGCGCGATACGCTTTCCATGACTGGCTCAGGCGTCAGAAAATCAACTGGCTTGCTATAGGCTTTTTGATTGGATATGTCTGCGGAATGATTTCGGGACTCTCTGGAAGTTGATATGGTTATCGGCTACCTGAGGGAGAGAATAATAGGGGACGTACCGGGATGCTGCTAGGTTAAGATGTTTTGCCATGATAGATTAAACAAATAACAGGCAGATAGGTGTTACCGAACATCGTTATCGATGCTTAAACTAACGCAATTCGGTACATGGCATGATAAATTTTTGAAATAAAGGGGACTAATTGATTTTGTCAATCAATTAACCGTAGAAATCGGTGATATTTACGTTCAAAATTACAATGTGTATCACACCTAGAATAATAGACATGTGATTCAACTCATACAGCGTGAGGCGTGGGCCACAAAGCCTCTTAGCTCAAGCCTAATGCTGGAACTGCGTACGCTAAGTTTGTCGAGGCGGAAGTTGGAAACGGGCTCTTGGGTGCAGCGCCGGTTAATCGGCGCATCTGCCCGGATTCAAGTGTTGCGAAGAGGATTTTGATAAACCGTCTCATTCGCAATTAGCGGGGATTAGGGTGAACAGGAATTAGGGTTAACTTCGTGATTTGTGTAAATGGTTAATGCTGCCAATTCGAATTTATATCTTTGCATTGTAGTATGCGCCCTTAACACCACAATAGATATTTCAAACCGCTAGATTGAAAATATGACGAATTATAATGATTGGCAACGTCAATGCGTTGCATAATGACATTATTTGTATAGTGGCTTTTATCCAGAAATCGTAATTTTTTCACACTCCTCTAAACTTTTATTGCTGCTATAACATGCTGTATATATAAAAAAATTAATAGAAATTTATCATTTATTTAACTTGAATTACTATGGATTTTGCTTAAGAAGTGTTACGAAATTAAATAATGTGTTATTTGGCTTGACTCGTGAGGCTCGTTTTGATAAAGCTTTACCTCCGTAACACGAATTTACAATTCTTCACACTTGATCTGTTGAGAGGGGTACATGTTTACACGAATATTCCTTGTTGCTTGTATCTTTTTTCTGCTCTGCAGCGAGATATCCGCAAAAGCTATAGAGGATTCCAGCGGCAAAACGGTTCAACTGCCAGATTCTGTGGATCATGTTATCTGTTCAGGATCTGGTTGTCTTCGTTTGCTAACCTATCTTCAGGCCCAGGACAAGATTGTAGGGGTTGACAGTATTGAAACCAGGAAAAGGAAACTTGATGCAAGGCCGTATGCTCTTGCCAACCCTCAGTTTAAAAAAATGCCAGTTTTCGGAGAATTTCGAGGATACGATAATCCGGAACGGATTTTAACCTTAGCACCTCAGCCGCAGGTAATTTTTAAAACTTATTCTTCACAGATGGGCTATGATCCTGTGGAACTTCAGCAAAAAACCGGTATTCCGGTTGTTGTGCTCAACTACGGTAATTTTACTCATCTCCGTCCCGAATTGTATAAATCATTACGTATTATGGGCACGGTTCTGGGTAAGGAGAATCGTTCAGAACAGGTGATTTCTTTTTTTGAAGAGACAACTACTGATCTAGACAAACGTACCGTAAATGTTCCGGTTGACCAACGGCCTACCGTGTATCTTGGAGGTGTGGCCTTTAAAGGGCCGCACGGGTTTCAATCGACTGAACCCGCATACCCTCCTTTCAAATTCGTCCATGCCCGTAACCTTGCCTATGATAAGGCAATGTCGAAAAAGGAATTGAGTAACTCCAATATTGCCAAAGAAAAAATTGTCGCCTGGGACCCAGAATACCTTTTTCTCGACCTCTCAACCTTGCTGTTAGGAGATAAGGCTGGTGGACTGTATGAATTGAAAACTGACCCGGCATATCTATCTCTCAGCTCAGTAAAAGAAAACCGGGTATTTGGTTTGCTTCCCTATAATTTATATACGAAAAACTACGGGTCAATTTTAGCAAATGCCTATTACATTGGTAAATTGCTTTATCCTGAACGGTTCTCCGATGTTGATCCTGACAAGAAAGCTGACGAGATCTATCAGTTTCTGGTAGGCAAACCGGTTTTTTCCACCATGAACGGATTGTTTAATAATCTGGTGTTTAAAAAGGTACCTTTAAAATAGTCATGCATTTTGATCACGGCCAGGTACCGGCAGAATACAAGCAATACATAGGCAGAAAAGCTCTGTTTGTTCTGGTTATGGCATGCGGTCTGGCTGCAGTGTTGGTTGTTGCCATCTCTCTTGGAGCCGCCAATATATCTGTATCTTCGGTAACCAAGAGTCTCTTGGGGATGGTTACTACCAAACAGGTTGAGATAATTGTCTGGAATATCAGACTACCCCAGGCACTAGCCGCTATGATAGCCGGTGGCGGTCTCGCTGTTGCCGGCGCTGTTATGCAATCGATTTTACGCAATCCGCTTGGCTCGCCATTTACCCTGGGAATATCACATGCTGCCGCCTTTGGTGCAGCTTTATCGGTCATGGTGCTGGGAGGTGGTATTATGACATCCAGTAATGTGGGTGCTGTATCCATCATTAACCCATATGTCACCACTGCATCGGCTTTTGTATTCAGCATCAGCGCTTCTTTGTTAATCATTGGGGTGACACGTACACGTGGTGCCACTCCGGAAGTAATGGTACTTACCGGTGTAGCTCTCGGTGCATTTTTTACTGCGGGGACCATGTTTTTGCAGTTCTTTGCCGATGATATGCAGCTCGCGGCCATGGTATTCTGGACCTTTGGAGATACTGCCAGGGCAACCTGGACCGAACTGGCATTTATTGCAACAGTCACTCTTTTCTGTGTGGTCTACTTTTTCAGTAACAGTTGGAATTACAACGCCATAGACGCTGGTGACGAAACTGCCAAGGGGCTCGGTGTTCGTGTAGGCCATGTCCGGCTTACAGGGATGCTGCTCGCATCGATGCTGACAGCGGTAGTAATCGCATTTCTCGGCATCATTGGATTTGTTGGACTGGTTGTGCCGCATATGGTTCGTCGGGTTATCGGTTCAGATCACAGGTTTCTGCTGCCTGCGTGTATGCTGGTAGGAGCGGTGTTGCTCCTCTTTTCAGATACAGTTGCCAGATTGGTGCTAGCACCCCATGTTTTGCCAGTGTCTGTATTGACAGCCTTCCTCGGCGCACCGGCATTTTTCTGGTTGATTATACGAGGAGGACGTCGATGATTCTGGATATCAATCAACTTGCATTTGGTTATAATGGCCACCGTATCATAAGTAATATAGACCTCAAGGTTGAGCCTGGAGAACTTTTGGCAATACTTGGGCCAAACGGAGTGGGCAAAACAACTCTCTTAAAGTGTATTAACAAAATACATCGGCCATCAGAAGGAAGCATTCTGGTTGAGGACCGCGATGTTCTTAAAATGAGTCCTGATGAGATTGCGCTCGGTATAGGTTATGTAGCTCAACGCAGCGAAACGAGTCGGTTGATAGTTTTTGATGCAGTCTTGATGGGGAGAAAACCGCATATCAAGTGGAGTGTGGCAGAGCGGGATTTGAAAGTTGTTGATGCAGCGCTTCAGCAGCTTGACCTTGCCCAGCTCTCTTTACGCTATATCGATGAATTGAGCGGCGGTGAGCTGCAAAAGGTTGCTATTGCACGTGCACTTGTCCAAGAGCCACAGTTGCTACTGCTAGATGAACCAACCAGCTCACTCGACTTGCGAAACCAGATCAACATATTATCGGTAATTAGAAAGATAGTAGATAGTCATCGAATCGGAGCTGTTATGACAATGCACGATCTGAACAGCGCTCTTCGATATGCAGACCGCTACTGCTTCCTCAAGGGTGGTATTATTCATGCGGTATGCAATTGCACTACAATATCAGCGGATATCATCGAAGAGGTCTATGGGCTTCCTGTATCAATTCATCATATAGATGATAATCCGGTGATAGTCCCGGAAGAGTTTCCCAATTAAAAGGAGCTGTAAATGACCTGTAGTTATTCAAAACAAACAATCAAAGAGACAATAGCATTTCATGGTCATAACTGCCCAGGACTTGCCATCGGTATTCGGGTGGCGGAATATGTCAAAAAAAGTTTTCCAGACACTTCCCCGGCAGCTCTTGTCTGTGTTACCGAAACGGACATGTGCGGCGTGGATGCAATCCAGTACCTTACCGGTTGCACCTTCGGTAAGGGCAATCTGATTCACTGCGATTACGGTAAGACTGCTTTTTCTTTTTATGACCGGGAAAAAAATAAAGGCATTCGCTTGCTTTTGAAACCTGATAGTCGTGGAGATTCTCAGAGTGAAACAACTGAAATGATGGCAAAAAAAGGTTCAGGAACTTTATCTGAAGAAGAGCTCCTTAAACTGACCGAACTTCGCTCCATGATGGAAAACAGGCTTATGACTCTGCCGCTGGAAGATCTATTTTCAGTTAAAGAACTGAAAAGCAAGCCCCCTCGACCACCTCGCATATTACACTCCCTGGGTTGCGAGGACTGCGGTGAACATACCATGGAGTCCCGAACCCGTCGATTTAGCGGTAAGACTCTATGCATACCGTGCTACCGGAAAGTTGAACAAAAAATGTAGGTAACTATTCGTGGGAGGGAATTAGGGGCAGCTTACTAAATGATTTTCTTTTTAATATCAACCATGGGGGTATTATAAGGATGTTCAAATTATCATTGCCAGGTAGAAGGTCTGTATACTTGCCTTATCTATCATTTAACATAATTCTTGTACATTTCCGAAATTACCCTCTGGTGAAGGCAATCTGAACAAGACTATGGTGCCGAAAACGGCAGCAGGTAGGTCATTTGAGGTATGACTTAACCTTATCAGCACTTTTTGCAGAACATTAAACTGCTCCAGAGACGCCGATCTTTATGTCCGAAAACAGTTGTCAGAGGGGGTATCTTCGACCACTTTTCTTTTCAATCGGATGATGTGGTAGTATTGCCTGCCAGAGGGCCTCACCGCTTACTTTTGCGTCAGAAACATGATGGTGCACCCACCTATTAACCGGGCAAGTGGACCAATGTTTCTGGTAAGAAATAGAGCTGATAACCTATCTATCAGCTTGGGTCATGGACAGGAATAGTCCTGAGTGGCATTCATTATTTCTGAAATAATTAACCTAGCCAGTACTAGCTTCTACCATTGCGATAATGCGTATCCCTGTAGGCCCATCGTAGAAGTATAAACTTGAAATTCATCTGATTTATACTGGCAATCGTGACACACTTGTTTTGGATTACAACTATTCTTCCATCACTCTAATACCGCCACTCGGTCGGCAATAATAACCTTTCGATCTTTGATCTCGACACCTTCAATGGTTATCAGCTCACCTTCAATCTCAAACCACATTCCGCTGAGTTTGGAGAGCTTCTCCTGGTCGGCGGTTTTCAATATCAGCTCATAAGAGGTGCCGTCAGAGGTCTTAATCGTAAACCCGGTAGTTTCTCCACCGATTGCCATCACGCCAGATGATACAGTACCTTGTGCCATAACCTTCTCAGCACCATCTCTTTTCAGGCACAACCCGGAGCGCTCATCGTAGACCTCACCGTCACTACAAGAACATTGACTCGCATGCCCCCAAGAATTGATGTCACTGGTACAGATTCCTTGCGGCCTCAGTCCGCTCCGAGGTGTAGCATTAACCGAGGAGACAAAAAAGATCACTGCTGAGATCACAAGAAAAAGAATCAGTTTCATTTAACACTCCTTATACTCGCTAAATTCATCGGAATAACAACACTACCGCCAGTCTTACTGTCAGGGTCCAGCAATGTGATCAATGCAAGAGTCTATACTAACGACCGTTTCGATTCATGGTCAGTGTTCTCGTCCCAGAACCACATATCTTGGTACTGGACGGTAACGAATGCATCATCCGGCTTCATCATCAGCTCTTGATGGTCATCAAATGCGGGAAAATCCTTATCAGATAATTTCAGCACCTGAGCTTTGAGCTTAACATTGCCAAGCCCAAGATATCAATTTCTGACTTTTCTCTATGGTTAATACTATTCCTGTACATCGCCGATTTTGAATCTCTGGTCGGCAATCATTTTCTATCTTCTCCTTTCCGGAAGAGATACAGGAATAGTGTTAACCAGCGGGAATGATGAGAAATTGATACCTTGGATTTGGCAGTGTTAACACACGGATTACCAGACCCGATTCGTTTGCAGGGTCCGTGTGCAACCGTTTGTTTGTGGAGTATTAAATTGAATCATCAAGACACGTGTATAGGTGATGATTTTTTTTGCCTCGACAAGACGGTGGACTGCTATAATTTTCAGAAGAGCTATGACAATACCAATACTCCACGGGGCATAAGAAGCTATAGTTCCATGATCGCTGCTGGTAACTTCAACGAGATCCGGTAGATCGCACCAGCATCTATAGTAACCTGAAAGTCGTTTAAAGCGTACACTACTTGGCACCTATCCCCAGGTACTCCAAGAACAGTTTGTCTCTAGCCACTGATTCTGTTGACCATCGATAGTCTGCCATAGCCGTCTGAACCCTGGTGGTTTCAATGCAGTCGAACCAGTCCAGGATCTGGGCGAGAGAGCGCTGCGCAAGCCAGTTCTCCAGTTTCTTTTCAAGCTTGATAAGTGCTTTGGTTTTTTCTGGGTCTTTTTTGCTGAGTCTGGCTCGCACTTCTTTTATTTTTTTCGTCAGGAAACAATGATAGCCCAATGAGATGAATTGTGCGAATTGCCTTCCGCGCAGATTGTCCGGGTACCATGTGCGTGGACGCGCACCATCCAGCCTTCCCTTTTGCACAGCAAAGAGTTCTTCGATTTTCTCTCGCATTCGGTAGTTCTCCAGTGCGGTAAATGTATCCATAGCCTGATTGCTGACGAGGGCAAAATAACCGAAGTACTTCTTTGCTTCGACAATGGCTTCGTCATTGAAACCTACCTTCAGTCGTCCTCCCCTTCCTTTCCTGGAATAGGTCAGGTACTTGTCGATTTTCTTTTGCGCTGAATCAGTGAACTCGGTTTGTCCCTCTTCTACTTGCGCCTTCAACTCAAACAGATCCTTTCTGAAGGCAAGTTCTTTCTTGGCTTCGTTGTCGGGAGAATAAAAAACATGCACATACAGGCGCTTTGAGATCGTTTCCTTTTCACCGGCGACTTTGCCGTTACGTGACCGCCTGCGTACACGGCTGAATTGGTGCATCCTTCGTGACGTTGCTCCGCAGATGGTCGGATCAAACGGACAGGTGCTGGACATGCCGGCAATTTTTGCACGAAGTTCATCGACCGTTTCACGAACCCAGGAAATATTTGGATCTACCAGGGTTAGGAATTTCACGTTACGCAAGGCGAACTCCATCATGTTATTCTGACTGTAGTAGCATTTATCAGTGACGATCAGAGGCTTTTCCAGATTGAGGCACTTGAGTTGTGTCAGGGTATTTTCGATGGATATGACATCTGGAATATTCCCGGGTTGTTTGGAGAAGGCCATTGGTTCGCGGCCTTTAACGGAATATAAGGTCAGAAGCTTGATCGTGTTGAGTCCGTCGCCGTCCTTATTGAATCCTCGCCGTGCCTCCGACTGGTTTTCGGAGTAGGTTGAGATGGTGGTTGAGTCAAACGCCAGTACAGGAGACTCTCCCAGGCGGGTGGCCCTGGCTGAAAAATATTGCTGAACACCATCTTCATTGCGACCAACATCCTTGAACAGCTTACCATATACGTCTTCAGTAATCGCTTCCTGGTATGGAAGGGGGTGCATTACCTGCCAACTTTCAAGGCGAGGCAGTGTGTTGCCGCCGGAACCAATCCAGTAGCGTGCGATAGAAAGCATCTTCTCCGCATCACCTTCACTGAATGAAGTACGTACCTCATTATCAATACCGGAAGTCCTCCCAACCCAGTCCAGGATGTCTGTAAGGCCGGTATGCTGACGTGTTGCATTGACAACCTTTCCTTCACCTTTGAGCTTTTTCGGACGAGTAGGCACAATTTCTTGTGTGCCCGCCTTGATTTTTCCTTTGAGCTTTTGACTGACCGTATAGGTCTTCTTGGTCTTTTCGTTATAGGCAGTAACCCGCTCATAAACGTAAATGTCACCATTCGGACGTTTTTCGCGCCGTTCACCGACGTGAGTTTTTCCTGTTATTGGCTTAGCCATACATAATCCCCCCTTTAAGATGGTCGTATAATTATAATACGCACACGTTTAAAGACAAGAAAAAAAGCACGGTAATTCAATAAAACCGTGCTTATAAAGTAGGGTCTTACGATTAGGATGTTCGCTTTAGACGATTTTCAGGATAGTAAATGTCGCCTTATGAATACGTGGACCCGCTAAGGATTGAATGTAGACATGACATGCATTTTTGATCTGGTTGCTTGTTTGGTCATCAAACAACCATCATCATGTCATGTCTATCTTTAACTCTTTTCACCGTACCAGGTACTCGTTTGCCGGATAAACCACCTTTTTTTTGCATGCCCAAATGATGGTTTCGCCCACTATGCACTATCTTTTCCCTTTCTTTTTTACTTTACAGTGAGAACATACGTTACATCGACACTAAAAATCGAAGGGCCGCTGCTAGCTACATTTTCTGGGCTTTGGTCAAAGCCGCAGATGCCACCCGTAAAACTTATGGTATGCTCGCCAGTCCCCAATGGCGGTAATGCGACATAGTAGCCGTCGTCGATAGTCTGTAGATCATTTTCCTGTACTAATGGATACTCCGGAGTTTGTGTCCGTACGATAGGATAGCCAATGGTTTGAACATGTACCCCGTCCACTGTAGCGCTGAGCTGGCACGCATAAGTCTCCAAACCGCCCCCTAGGTTTCCCGGGATCTGATCACTGAAGAAACCGTTCGCATTCTCGCGCTTTTCTGCGACTGTGCAATTACCATCGGCTTCGGGACAACTGCCGTCAGGATTGTAGAAGATAAAGTTAACGAGTGGGAAGAACAGGCGCTTTCCCTTTGGAATACTGGCAAGGCACGTCCTCGAGACTGGCTCACCAGAAAAGTTTCCCGCTAGAAACCACACTGCCCCTTTCTGTCCCGCAGAGCAGTCAACCTCGCCGTCGCCGAATTGAGCAAATTCTGTGTCATATGCCCACTGCGTCCATTTTGCTGCCAACTCTCCGTAGGTATTTCCCATCACCTTCTCGATACCTTTATCATCGAAAGCATTTGATATCGAGGTTACCAAGAGCACCGAGAACACGGCTGCTACGAATATGTATCCTAACCTAATCGTATTGTGATACTTCGTTCTGGATAACATTTTTCCAATTTTTCTCATGAGATCCTCCTTTTTGATTTATGGTTGTGTATCAGTAATTATTTATCCAATTCATTTTTTAATGAACATGTGAAGATAATTACAATATACTGTAAGTGTTATTCTCAATTGCAGATATTGCTCCATAGGCACAATGAAAATGACATCGCTCATCATTTCAGATACATATCTAACTGCAAGGGAAGTCGTATGTCTGGCAGAGAGGTGTAAAAAGAGAGAGTTTGGTGCATATGCACCAAACATGGTGGCTCATATCAACCAGGAACCAGAAGTGATTCAGTTTACTTGAGACGCCATCTGAACTTTCCAGCGATAAGAGAAACCCCTCGCCAATCTTAATAGTTAAACAAGACTGCAAACGAATGGGTGTTTCCTGTTGCTCTCAAGCTGGGGTGAAGTGGGTGACCGATGCTAGCCTTGTGGAACAAACTCAGCGATGGACAGGAAAAAGGTAATGGTTTAGAAATTTATGAAACTAGAGAGCTTCGAGATGGCTATAGTAACGCCTGCCATCACCGGCGTGAATGGCATTGTTAGGTCAGTATTTTGCAAGCTAGCAGATCGACCTATTTACCCTCTTTATAAGCGTAATTGTATCTCTGCTCAAGAAGCCTTCGAACAGATAAGAACAAATCTATGAGTTCTCGCTGCTGAGAAGTTGTTGCGCGGTGTTGCCCGAGAGCGGCAACCTGTTGCAAATCAGTCAATCCAGAGTAATTTTTAGGTCTGTAAATAAAATCTTTAGCAGATAGCCCCGTCTTGAGAGGTTCGAATTGTTGTGCGAACCATTCCACCCAAACTAGCTTCAGTAACGGCACTATCGATGGTTTTGGGTTTTTTCGATCTCGCGCATTGATGGCCCAACCTCCAAATCCCAATGTGGCTCTATTTTTCTGTTTCACTGGGGTGGCTTGAAGGATTCCTGCAGATGTTGAAGAGTGTTCGATCACACCATAAACAGCTACTGAAGTAGCAAGGTCCTCCTCTGGACTCAACATTCCGTAAGGAGTGCCCGACTCATGAATCACTACCTCTCCGGGTGCGACTAACTGCCCATCACTATTAACATTGTGGAGAAAATCCAATTGCATGGGATAACTTTCAGTAGGCCGCGCAACCCATCCTAGTGAAGGTGACATAACCCAAGAAATATCATAATAAATATCTCTAGTAAGCGCACCAAGTTCCCATAGGTAACGTGTTTCTACGCCTTTCAATCCTACGCCACTTTTTTCATCTAGGGCGCTAAGCCTGTCGATAATATGGGGAATAGCGATGTAACTCCGCCCAATAGTCACCATGATATTGGCAAAGTCTTTGTCTAAAGAAACCCTCTGCTCTAAAGAAAGCTCTGTTGATGAAAGCTTTTTATATGCAGCTTCCGCTACAGACGACAACTCGCCCAATGCTTTACGATCTTTCTCCGGTAAATTGTCGTAAAAAGACCGAAAAACATAAGCATATGAGGCCGCATTTTTCGCATGTGGAAACAGTCCCCTCATACGATTGAATGCTTCGTTAGCTTTTTCAAACTCATGCGCTGCATAATTTGATATCCCTTCTCCCCACGCTGACCAAAGTTGACGTTCAGGGGAAGTGCCCGAAGCAGATCTATAGAACTCCGCGGCCTCTAAAAATGCGCGTGCCGAAAATGCTGTGGCTGGTAAATTGACGCGAATTTGCTTAGACATTTCGACGAGAAACGAATCACCAGGATATCCTTCAAGAATGTTTAAGGTCGATTGCCGAATTCCCCAAACTGAAAATCCAATTTGCCCTCCTTCTCCTGCCTTGAACCCCAGCCCTGAAAGACCGTCAGCAATTGCCTCACTAGCCACATAGGCTGCGTAGCCTTCTAGAGTAGTCTTAGATAATTCTGCTATACGAAATGCTTTGGCAGCCAATACAAGATTTGGCAGGCTTTTGACCCAAAACCGCCTGGTTTGCGCTCGCTCAGAGTCTTGGGTTTGTACAGAATCCGTGTCGCTCGAAACCGTCCGTTGGGTCCATTCAGGACCTAAATCCATGAAAGGTACTGTATTTCGTTCCAGTATGACTGTTTCTCCTGTATCCGATATCATTCGAATTACAGTATATTCACCTGACTCAGGCACCTGTCTAAGGCTTAGTTTTCGATCGAATAGATAGTTAATCGAGTCACCTAATTGTGGAAAGCCAGTTGCTCGACGTAAAGCAGCCAGGTCGTTACGCGTCAGAGTGTCAATGGACTCCTCCATATCCATCCATTCTGGAGCCTCTCCTTTTTTCCCCTTACTTCTCAATACGAGAGATAGACGAAGTAGCCGGATAATCGCGGTTCGGCCAGCAGGTTCGTCCCGCAATTTACTACGGGAAATAGCAACAGCATCACGCATGAGTACAGGATCTTCGCGAAGTGCGGTAAACCCTGCGGCAATCTTCAACAAGTCTGCATCATTGTTCGCCGGTTGCAATTCTGCTAATACTGCTAATGTTTTTGGATCTAAGTCAGCCAGCGTGTTTTGAGCGAAAAATAAGGCCCAAGTTATAATTAGCGCTCGTAACATAAGCCTCATAGAGAACTCCTCGCTTGACCAGGTACAATTCTAGGTACTAGGTTTCGAGGTCGGGTTACAGTCATCTCTACGCTCTTTGATTCTGAGTCAGGCATTACGATCTGAAGACCTTCGATTGGCATTCCAGACGGATTTAAGAATTCCGGCACTACCACCAAATTACCTTTGAGTCCAGGTCGATCTAACGTTGGGCAGTAGTCTACATAAAGCGTATCTCTTCCTTGTTCGGCTTGGACGCGTACATTGAAATCTATAGGTTTAGGTAACGTAAATACCGTCGCTGGCAATACCTGATTGATCTCACGTGTTAGTATGTCCGCAGCCTGATTACCACCTATAGGCGTCGGCCCTGCAGTGGATTCTATATCCAGTTTTATTCTTCCTAAAGCGAATGTTTTGGGGAGATTAGAAAACCCAAATTCAAGGCATTGCCCTCCCCAATCACTATCTACTGTCCTGACTGAAACTACCGCCGCCACTGGTTTCGGAGCACAGCATATATTTTTAATTGTATCCACTACCCCAACCGCTTTAGTTATAAAATCAAACACAAGGATTGCGGCGGTGAGCAGGGCGGCAATGCTAACCCATTTTAACTTTATTCTCCCCATTTGAGACCTATTTTCGTTATTCATAAGCAATATCCTTCAGACTAAATTGGGCCCATTGTTTTCTCAGACCTAACGCCGTACACAGCGGCGCGAACGCATTGAGCGTCTAGCGTAATTTATTGCGCGATGCTGGTGCGGCTTGTTAGGTGATTGCCAGTATGTACTTTGCATGATCAATTGATGAACCCTCAAGCCGTGGAAACACATACTCGATTTCTGCCTTTGGCAACCGAAGATTATCTTTGCTGTACACGGCATTTGAGATGCCATTCAAGATGCTCTCTAATACCATCTCACTTTGCTCTTCTATCAATCGTTGGCCAAGTAGCCTCGGGCGCGTTATGATGGATGTTTGCTCTCAGGTACAAACTTGCAGTTGCCTCCTTCTTGTCAAAGATCTGTTGGTTGTACTCTATACGACTACGGTCCGATTTTCTTTGGGAAACGCCAAGTGCGGACCCGCATGCTTGGTGGTGTGGGGGCTGGGGGAGAAAATCCCCCGGCTACCAGATTAGCCGTCTAATTTTCGACAACCTCAAAAGTCATTTTCTCTTCGCTTTTTGATATGTTCTTTATTGATAATCCTGAGTCAGAGCCGTCCCAAAGCAATGTTGAAGGTACGCTGTCGTGTGAAAGAGCAATTCCCTGCACATCATCAAAAAAATCACCACTATCTCCTGTATTCTGATTTCTCTCCAAATCTAGATGGCCATCCGCTTGCAGTAAACCACATTGGTAATGTGCCGTGGGAGTTCCACCCTGATGTTCATTGGAGCCAAGTGTATCGCAATGATATACAGCAATCCCTGACGATGGTAGATGGCTATCAAGCCCTTTTGTATGCCGGTTTTCAATCAAATAGTATTCGTTCAACTCATCGGTCTCATATATATATACAGACGAGTAATCCCCATGTTCGATTTCGTATTTTTTTGGTGAATTGACTTTTACTCTTTTAGGCCACCCTGCGAGATCTCTTAAATAGGCAGAAATGGAAGATGGTGTCTTGCCGCTATCTAAATGGTTGCCTGAGCTCATCAAGCAATAACGCCCCATTCCGGCGCTTTTTTGGAAATCTCCATCACGCTTCCCATAATCGTAAAGATCCGGAAACCGGCATAGCATGTGCCCGCTTTCATGACAGAATGTTCCGATACTAAGACCATCAGTATCGAGTCCTAAACTCGATATTTGATAGAAATTCGATGAGTATCCGTTGCTACTCCAGTCGAGCGTGTGGTTGTGAGGCCATAACCATCCTTGATATAAAGTTCGACCAGCATACATAAAGCTTATTGCGTCGATTACTCCTTCTCCAAGAGAGTCATATCGGGACAGTTCTATTCCTTGAGCAACTATTTCATTCAGAACATCAGCAAAGAAGGGTCTATTCACATAGAATTGACGATTCTTGGGGAGCGTGATTGGACCCAAAACGTCATTTGCATAGTCTAATTCACCATTTGACATATTTGAGAAATATTCACGAACCGAACAATGATTACCGTGACTGCTATAGCTGTCATCGTTAAGCATCGACTCAACATCAGCTTTTGTTACTGCTGATTTAACATCAGCAAATTCAACTATAATGGTAAGACCAATTACTTTTCCCATTGAAACTCGACGGCCATTAAGCAACCCATTATTTGGACCGAATGTTCTTAGCGTATCAAATGGTAAAACAGGAGACAGTTCCGGTTGCATCAGAGTAAAGCGACTATCAAACTTTTTGCGTCGAATATCAGAGTTCTCCCTTAAATGTCTTTTTATTCTCTTAGGTGGCTTTCGATCAATTGTTATACGAGATGAAACCAAGCATCCATGTACTTTCTCTGCAAAACAGAACTCTCCGATATCGCTATCGTATATTGCTGTATACCCGTCAATCGTTTCATATCTTGAATAAAATTCATCCCCATTTACCAGTAACTCCACATCTTTCCCGTTTTCTTGAGGGAAAATTAGCTTTTCATTGAAAATTGAACTCATCTCATTCTCCTCATATATCGATAATTATTAAAGTAGGGATATCCTCCAGATAAGGTCAAACTGTCATTCACTCACATTTTTCTGGATTTGCTTTGCACTTAACTAATCGTTGCTGCTGAGCGATTAGGTCCGCTTCAGCTTTTACTTGGTTTGCTTCTTCAGCAGTTGTCTCTTTTTCAAATTCTGCTAACAATGCATCAGATACGCTTAGTGCTTGACTGGTACCTGACTCCCCAGCGTACTGAATGCTTGTAAGAGCCCCCGATTCTGAAAAGGTAGTTGCTAAAGTAGTTTTGCCAAATAAAGCTGGTTTAGGAATGGGGATATCGTAAAGAGTGCCAAACTGCGAGACGTGAATGTCGCCTTTCCATATTTTACTATCAGTAGCTGGAGACATGCTATTTTTAACCAGAACACCGATGTTAACTATGCCGGGATGGCGAGCTTTTAGTACTGCATCATGATCTTTTTTCTCATACAGAACTGGTATATTTGCTGAACTAGGCACTCTTCCTATTTGCCCAAATAACTTTCCAAGTATATTACGCAGGTTGCTTTCGTAAAAGGTACTAGAGTGATCTGGGGTGATAGCTTGAAGACTATTATTGTTGAGGCTCAAGGATCCATGATATTTGATTGTTAAAGGATCACCTTTTCCAGTGTCCTTTATGAATTTACACTCTTTTATAAACGGAGATTCTATATCGGTTTCAGGTGATTCGAGGGCAATAGCAGCAGCTCCAATTGAGATAGTTGTTTTTAATATTGCTTCCCCCTGGCCTGTGTTTATTGAATTAAAAGATTGTAGACGTCCATCGTCGTAAAAATCAAACTTCACGTCGCTATCAGAAAAGGCACCTCTGACTTTAGATAGATCGATTAAGACAAAATCATCTTTGTTATCAGATGCGGCGTGAGTGACAGAAGGTATTACCGCGTTAGCAATGATAGGATTTTGATTAGCATCACATGATACTGTTCTTATCACCGTGATATCTGCTTGACTTTTTGGCAAATAATATCCAATAGTTGCATGAGGCAAGCTTGAGCAGCCAGTTAAAGGTAGCGTTGCAGTTGCAAGTAATAATAGAAATTTCCTGTTCATACTGCCTCCAGCGTTTATGTGGTTAATAATAAGGTGCTTTATGAAAGGTTTTCTTCGTGAAAACTAGGCATTTTCTATGCCGTTATCGTAACTTGCTTGCAACTATCTGTTAATATATCAAATTTCAATATATTTATGTTTATTCCAATATGACTTTGAAGAGGAAGTTGGTGCATATGGCGCAATTGAGTTGGTGGATATGAACCAAGCACCAATTTGTATGATTAAAAAATAGTGGGGTAAGAAAAAAGGTTTACGGTCAGAGGAGTTGGTATGATTTGTTGAACAAAATCGAGAAAGATTAAGGTGGGTGTTGGTAATATCTAACAATCACCAGTCTGGCTTGGTAAAGATGTTTCCTGTCCATCGCTGATCTTGATTCCCAAGGTCAGTGACCGACTCCTCACCTCATCCCACCTTAAGAGCAACAGGAATTATGTTGCGAGTTGAGTTATGTTGCGTCTTTTCTTCCCTGCTTGTTTTTCTTCTCTGTTTTTGCAGTTAAAATCAGTTACCTCTTCTTCCTCCTTTTTCTTTGGATTTTCTTCCTTTTCTTGAGCGATAATAACGGGAAAGTAGTCATAACGGACGAAAGGCCCGAAGCTGCCACTTCGAGCCTTTCTACGGAACCCCGTTAATACGGAAGCCCCACCAACGCCTTTATCTAACCACGGCTTCCGTTTTTCTTCAAGGCGGAAGCATGGAGATCATCTTACTGAAGGCTGTTTTATGCAGGCGTTGCGGCAGAACTTTTTATATCTGCCAAAGCTGCTGGCGAGGACAGGCTTACTGTTGTGATTTCTGTCGGCACCGTTCCCAGCGAGAAGCCCACCGTTTAGCCCAGCAAAGATATCGCAGGACCGTAAAAGGTAAGGAGGCCCACCGACAAGCGGAAAGAAGGCGAAGAATGCAAGGTGCTGAAAAAACCGTGGATGATGCATCTTCAACACCTGTCATTGTTCATGATAGATTGCCTCAACGTCACCCGTTTACCGTTCCCTGCTGTCACTTTTGCGGCAGAGTGGGGTTGGTTGTGGAGCATTTTCCCCGGCGGGGATATGGAAGGCGGTTTTCAGGAGCCAATTATACATCATTTTGACATCATGGAGGGGCACATGACCAACAGAAAACCGCTTATTTACGATCGAATCAGGAAAATAGATGGCAGCTTCGCCTGGATCGCCCACCGTTTTCTACGAAGCGGCTATTTTACCAGCCTCGGCCACCATGAACTGCTCCTGTATTTTTTCCTGGTGCTTGTGGCTGACCGTCAGGGGCTTTCCTATTATCACTATGACAAAATATGTTCCTTGCTCTGCCTGTCTTTGGATGACTATATCGTTGCCCGCAACCTGTTGATAGACAAAGATCTGGTCGCTTTTGACGGTACCTTTTTTCAGATTCTCTCCTTACCACGAAGCCCGGTGATCATGCCAGCCAAGCTGCTCCAAGGCCAGGACGACATGCAGACATTACGATTCGTGTTTTCCGCAAGTATTTCCTCAAACACATTGCTGTCATGGACGGAAGCGTCAGTTACTTTCCAGCCACGGATGAATTTATGCTTAGCATCAACGGAAATATGATTTTTGTAGCCAAAAAAGGATTTGCCGTTCTTCTTGGTCCAGCGAGCGTCAACATCTTTTCTACGCCGCTTGTTCTCACCCCATTGAACCGGGGTCTTGCCTTCGCGCTTTATCTGTTCATTTTCTTCACGGCTATTGGGCTGTATCGGAGTCTTCACAATAGAGGCATCTACTATCTGCCCTTTCAGGGCTGTATAGCCACACTCCTGCAGGTGCACTTCAAACTGAGAAAACAACTCTTCGATTATCCTAGCATTTTTCAAATCCTCACGAAAAAGCCATATAGTTGTTGCATCCGGAACTTTGCTCCCTATGTGCAACCCGAGAAAACGGCAAAAAGAGTGGCGATCGAGAATTTGATATTCGGTGGCGTCGTCGGAAAGGTTATACAGAGACTGAAGTACAAGAATTTTAAAGAGCAATATGACATCATATCCTTTCGGTCCCGCTGCAGACTTACGGGGCTTCTGTCGAGCCTTTTCAAGTGCAGGACGAAAGATTTCCCAATCAACAGCTTGATTGATTTTGGTAAGCGGGTCACCGTTGCTGTCGATTTTACGCATCCGATTATCAAGGTCGAAGAATCCTGGCTGAAACATGTCGGCTCCATCAAGTAAAAAAAACGGCTTAGAAGATGATGGAAAAGCATAACATAATATCAATATTCCAGACAGTTAAAACACTTCTCTCGCTCGTTTTGCTGTAATAATTATTCGAGAAACCCCTTAGTGTTTCTTAGAGCTTACCCTGACAGACATAATGCCTGACAGATAACGAAATCTCCCCACTCCTGTTCTGTTTTTATTCTTGCGCGGATTTCTCCAAAACACAACAAATTGAGAGCGAGTCACTCTGTAGAGAAGGTCATTAACCTAAAGAAAAAACTTCTGAGCTTACATTTATGTAATTTTTAAATTCAAATTTGAACAAATACACACAATAAGGTAGCAAGCATGTTGTCATGCTGCAAGATGCTTTCTTTCCAACCACCTCTCAGGTACTCAGAAAAATACCATAATATTAGTATATTATAACCATATTAATGGGGTGTCACACGTTGAGGCCGTTTTGGCACAAAACATGCTACTTATCTTGTATCTTATAACATGTAAGATGCTTTTTAGTGTAGCTGCTTAGCATTTAGTTATGCTTGGAAGCTTAATTAAAGTGGACACGAAATTAATACATGGAGAAAAATGATGAAACGACAACTTCTTTCCCTTTGCTTAACTTTTGCACTTGGCCTGGGTTTGGCTGCAACGCCGCAACATGCACAGGGCTCAGAAGATGCTCTGGAAAAAATTGGGAATTCCGGAGTAGTTAAAGTAGCTGTCCCTCAAGACTTTCCCCCTTTCGGATCTGTTGGGACGGATATGAAGCCCATTGGCTATGATATTGACATGGCAGCCTTAATAGCTGGTGAACTTGGCGCCAAACTTGAATTGGTACCGGTGACCAGTACTAACCGGATCCCATACCTCACTACAGGTAAAGTTGATTTGGTTATTTCCTCATTGGGTAAAAACCCCGATCGCCAGAAAGTTATCGATTTTACTGATGCCTATGCACCATTTTTTAACGGTGTATTTGGGCCAAAGAATGCAAAAGTAGAAAAAGCCGCTGATCTTGCGGAAAAAACAATCGCTGTAACCCGTGGCTCCATTGAAGACCTTGAACTCACAAAAATTGCGCCAAAGTCAGCTGTGATTCAACGTTTTGAAGATAACAGCTCAACCATCTCTGCCTACCTTTCTGGTCAGGTGGAATTGGTTGCTACAGGCAACGTTGTTGCGGCTTCCATTAATGAGCAAAAACCTACTAAAATGTTGGAATCAAAGTTCCTCATTAAAAATTCGCCCTGTTACATCGGTATCAATAAGAAGCAATCCAAGCTGATGAGCAAACTCAATGAGATTATTGCTGCCTCAAAAACAAATGGTACTCTTGAGGTTATCTCTCAGAAATGGCTCCACATCAAACTTCCCCAGGAGCTGTAAGCAGAACGTGGCGGTCACCTCAGTGGCTGCCACTCCCCTCATTCTATGGAGGCCTTCAGTATGGTGTACCAATTTTCCTTTGAAGCCATTCTTAGTAACTGGGAGTTACTGGCAAAGGGTGCAGCACTGACAGTGATGCTGACAGCAATCGGTTCAATTGTTGGAATCGCTATGGGTACTGTGGGGGCAGTGTCCCGTGCCTGGTCACTGCCTGTTTTATCACCTTTTTTTACCGTCTATATCGAATGTATTCGCAATACCCCCTTTCTGGTGCAGTTGTACTTTATCTTCTTCGGCCTCCCGGCACTTGGGGTAAAGCTAAACGGTTCGGAGGCATCGATACTGGCGATGATCATTAATTTGGGTGCCTATTCTTCTGAAATTATCCGGGCAGGGGTTGTATCGATTCCCAAAGGACTCCTTGAGGCTGCTGAATCTCTTGCTATGAATCGTTGGCAGGCACTTCGGTATGTGATTTTGCGACCGGCATTTAAAAATGTATGGCCTGCCCTCTGTAGTCAGATCATCATCGTCATGCTGGGTTCTTCTGTCTGTTCTCAGGTTGCCACCCAGGAGCTGACTTACGCGGCAAATCTTATACAGACACGAACCTTTCGGGCCTTTGAGATATACTTTGCCAGTACCTTAATGTACCTGGCGCTCGCAGTTATGGTGAGAAAATGTCTCCAGTTGATCGGTGTGTATTTTATTGAAGGGAGGCGGGCATGATTCAGTTTACTCTTTGGGACATCATCTCCCACCTGCTAATAGGTATGGGGTGGACAGCAGGTCTTTCTGTTGCTGCTTTCATTCTCGGCAGTACAGCCGGAATGGTAACACTTTTCGCCAGGATCTCACCAAAGCCATTTTTACAGATTGCTGCCAAATTATACATTGAGTTTTTCCAGGGTACCCCTTTGCTCATGCAGCTGTTTTTACTTTTTTTCGGCCTCGCGCTCATTGGGATCGATATTTCACCAATCATTACTGCCCTAATCGGATTGACGCTCTTTACCAGTGCTTATCTTGCCGAGATTTGGCGGGGATGTGTTGAGTCTCTCCCCTTCGGCCAATGGGAGGCTTCTGCGAGCCTTGCAATGAACCGTTGGCAGCAGATGCGTTATGTCATACTACCCCAGGCGGTTCGGATTTCTCTACCACCCACAGTCGGCTTTTCCGTTCAGGTGGTCAAGGGTACTGCCGTTACTTCCATTATCGGTTTTATGGAAATAACAAAAACCGGCACCATGATAGCCAATGCGACATTTAAACCGCTGCTTGTCTATGGGTTAGTTGCTTTGGGATATTTTTTAATTTGTTTTCCACTGTCGGCATTTGCCCGGCGCGTAGAGAGAGGGTTGCATGTCACTCATTCACGTTGAAGAACTACATAAGAGTTTTGGTGATCTCGAAGTGTTAAAAGGGGTCACGTTCAAAGTTAACGAAGGCGAAGTCGTCGCCATTATTGGACGTAGCGGATCGGGAAAAAGTACTCTGCTTCGGGTGCTGAATGGGCTGGAGTCATTTGATGATGGGGTCATCAATATCGAGGGCGAAAGGGTAAGCGGCCTCAAGGCAGACCTTATTCCTCTCCGGTTAAAAGTGGGCATGGTTTTTCAGCAATTCAACCTGTTTCCCCATCTCAGTGCCGGTGAGAATGTAATGCTGGCACCTCAAGTGGTAAAAAAGGTGTCTAAACGAGAAGTTCGCGAGCTTGCTGAAGATGTGCTTGAGCGGGTCGGGCTTGCTGATAAGTTTAATGCCTTTCCCGATCAATTATCCGGGGGGCAGCAGCAGCGGGTTGCCATCGCACGGTCCCTTGCAATGCAACCCAAGGTCCTGCTCTGTGATGAGATTACATCAGCCCTGGATCCGGAATTGGTGAGCGAGGTGCTGGAGGTTGTGCAGCGTCTTGCAGCTGAAGGGATGACCTTGATCATGGTAACCCATGAGATGCGATTTGCTCGTGAGGTCGGAGATACCCTGGTATTTATGCACCAGGGCAAAGTACATGAAATGGGGAGTCCCCGCGAGTTGTTTGCCAATCCCCGTACCCCAGAGCTGGCATCCTTTGTCAAATCGGTTTCTTAACAATAACCCTGATAGGTTTTTACTCGACTCTGAACAGAAACCTGCAGTATTGCATAAAAGAGAACATCCATGAATCGTGAAGTACTTCCGTTTACTCGTTTTTTGTCGGATTCCTGCCTCAGCTACCTCCTTGATCGGGCTACTCCTGTCTCAGGTGTACCAGGTTTAGCTGAAATTGGCTCGTGTACAGGTCTTGAAAACGATAATAGCCTGCAGTTTGTTTGCGAGCTTTACCAGCAGACAAAAAATGATTTAATTCATGTCCTTGAGCAGCGAGATAGAGACCGGGAATTTATTGATACCGAGACCACCAAGTGCCTTGAAAAGAACAAACAACAGGATATCAACTATCTTGCAGATACCTATGCCACCGTTATCGGGTTACGAGATCACCAGGACAGGGTTGTAGTCGGGCCTGTTTCCGACCACTATTTCAGAGGCAAAGGCGCGCAGGTTGCAAGAATACCAAGATGGCTGGCACCCCCCCATGTGACGCTTTTCGGGCCACCTGATTCTGCTAAGTTGTCAATTAATGCCATGAACGCATTTTATCGACAGCTTAAAAAAGAACCAGAAGTTATAAGTCGGCTTCTTGCAAAATCGGAGAGCAGGCCCAAGTGGGGTGCAGATGATGAGGATTCAAAAACACCTTTACGCCACGACCTGATGTTAGCCAGCCAGAATTTGACGCAGTGTTTTGATAGATCTCTTACGGTCGTTGAACAGGGTAGAGAGTATACAATCTCTCAGGATAAATCTTCCCTGCCTATAAAACGAATTCCGGGGATAGCATTGCCCTCCTATTTTCTTTTTTATCAAGACAATCCGATTCCACTGCATGTGTATGATTTTGCCCTTCACCTATACCATTGCTGGGATAATCCAAAGGCTCTGGTTTTCTACATCCCAAAGCTGGAAAATGAGGAAGAGGCAAGATACCTGAGAACACTCATATCCACTGCGGAATCACTGATCCAGGATCGTCACCCCCAGTATGAGCTAGGAACAATTCGCCTGATGATTGTAATTGAAAATCCACGGGCGATTTTTCGGGTGAATGAAATAATGGATGCGCTAGCACCCTATTTCGCAGGGGCATCCTTGGGATGGCACGATTACATTGCTGCGACGGCAAGGTTATTTAAAGAGGACCATAACTATCGAATCCCAGTCAAAAGCGATCCGGATATCGTGATTAAATACATCAAGGCGAGTCATGAATTGCTCGCCAATGTGGTTGGTAAACGAGGGGGAATCAAAGTCGGAGGCATGTATGGTGTGCTTCCCGATTCAGTTGATATAACAAGTGATTCCTTCCAGGTTTCCATCAAGGGCTTTATTCGGGATGTCGTGACCCAACTAAAACGCGATTTGAATGGATTTTGGGTGGCCCATCCTGATTTCGTTCGTGTCGGAATGGCTCTGATGCAGGCATGGAATGAATATCAGCAAGGGGATCAGGCATCAATGGATGATTTGGTCCGATCCCTGCTGCAGCCCAAGTACCATGAAGAGATTTTACGCTTTGTATACGGAAAAGATATTAACGGCCTGGATGCATCGTGCAGCAATTTCCCCAGGGCTCTTCTGGCTGCAGACCTTGTTGAATCACAGCAGAATCCAAGCAACGATGAGGCAGAAGTTCGGTACAATGTTTTTCAAAGTCTGCAGTACATAACAGACTGGCTTACTGGCAATGGCTGTGTTGCTCTGCCTGCAGCCCTAGAAGGACAACCTGTACGCATCATGGATGATCTTGCTACTGCAGAGCGCTCAAGGTGGGAAGTGTGGCATGAGGTATATCATGGCCGTTTTGGTCGAAGACGGTTAGTTGAGATCGCCCATGAAGAGTTACAATGTATAAAAAAAGATCAAAAGGGGGAGACGAAACGAGTTCAGGTGAAATGGAATGCGCAGACAGGTAAATGGTACCCGGTGGCGCTCAGGCTTATCCTCCAGATGATGACTAATAGCAAACCGGTTGAGTTTGCCACCGAGTTACTGCTTCCTTTCACCATTGGTGAGATTCAGGCATCTACAGATCCCTGGCAGGAGATCTGCAAGATCGATAAGGAAAAATTCACACTTGAGTCAGATATAGAAGCATACTGTTTGGAATTCAGGAAACTCGTACAGTAACGAAGTTACATTACTATCAGGCAAGATATCTCATAGCATCATATGAGCACAGCATAAAGGAGCAATCATGGGTTACCCAGAAGGACTTTTAAAGACAAGAGCAGTGATAAAACCAGGTCAATATGCGGTAATTCCTCCTCAAGGGAGGGTGAAAAACGTTATCCCAAACATTGAAGGCTGTGATATGTCCATTATTGCCTCTCCTAAAATGGGAGCGAGTTTTGTGCAGTATATAGGGACGGCCCATCCAGGCGGCGGAACCGTAAAACCCTTTGCAGATGATAACAATATAGAAAGTTTTATTTTTCTCCTTGATCCGGAAGGTGAAATGGAAGTGGTGCTGAATGGTAGCCAATACATCCTAAAGCCTTGTGGCTATGCATACTCATCACCGGACAGCAATCTTTCATTTATTAATCGGACAGAGAAGCCTGTTCGCTTTTTACTCTATAAGCAACGTTATATCCCGTTTGAAGAAAAACGTCCCCATGATGTTGTCGGAAATATTAACGAGATAGATGAACAGATCTATGATGACATGGAAAATGTTTTTGTGCGCGATCTCTTGCCAACAGATCTAAGCTTTGACATGAACATGCATACACTAAGCTTTCTGCCATCGGGCTGTCATCCTTTTGTTGAGACACACGTTCAGGAGCATGGCGCCTATATCTATGAAGGTGAGGGTATTTATCTGCTTGGGGAAGAATGGATACAGGTGGAAAAAGAAGATTTTATTTTTTTCGGGCCGTTTGTTCAGCAGGCTGTTTATGCGACAGGTAGAGGCCGTTTGACCTATATTTACTCTAAAGATTGCAACCGTGACCCTGAAATATAATATGAATTTCATTTAGTTAGGTGCACTTTGAACGTAAACTATATATAATAAAATGTGATGCTGCAGAATATAAGAGTCAATAAAAAACGCTTGCAGGAGCGTCTTGAAATAATGGCAGGCTTTGGAAAAATTGTCGGTCAAGGCATTACCCGCATTGCTTTGAGTCATGAAGATAAGTTGGGACGTGAGCAGTTGATTCGCTGGTTTGGAGAAGAGCAGTGCGAGGTAAAGATTGATGCCATTGGTAATATCTTTGCAATCAGGCCGGGGAAGAGGAGGGAGCTGGCTCCAGTTCTCACAGGGTCACATAATGATACCCAGCCTAACGGGGGCAGGTTTGATGGCACTTTGGGGGTCCTTGCCGGCTTGGAGATACTGAGTGTGTTGAACGAAAATAATATTGAGCTGGAGCGCGATTTTATCGTGGTTAATTGGACCAACGAGGAAGGTACCCGTTTTACTCCCGGTTGCACTGGTTCAGGAGTGTGGTGTGGAAAACTCGAACGGGAAGATATGTATGCATTGCAGGATCAAACTGGCACCAGCCTGAAGCAGGCACTCCAAGAGATCGGGTTTGCAGGTGATGCTGTTGGTCCCTCTTTGCCCCTTCATGCTGCATTTGAGCTACACGTTGAACAGGGGCCGGTGCTTGACAAGGAAAAGATCAGCATTGGCATCCCTGAAGGTATAGTATCGCCCCACTGGTATGATATTGAGATAAAAGGCGAGGCAAATCATGCCGGTTCTACACCGATGAGCGAGCGCAGAGACCCCTTGCAGGCTTTTTGTCGGATGGCAGCAGAAATACGTAGGCTGGCTGTTGAGACAGAGCATCTTGTGGCAACGATTGGCGAGTTGCATGTGAACCCAAATTCAAGAAACGTCATACCTGGCCAAGTCCGCTTTACGGTTGATATAAGAGGGTGGAACCAGGATGCTACCAGCAGGGTTTGCAGAGAGGTGGAGCAGGTCATTACAGAGATTAGCGAAGAGGAAAATTGTCGTGTCAATATTCAACAGATCTGGCAGGAACAGCGGGCTGATTTTAATCCCCGCCTGACCAAAATGGTGGAAGAAAGTGCGGATAAAGTCGGCCTTAGTTCCAAAAGAATGTACAGCGGTGCCTCCCATGACATGCTCTACATTAACCAAGTTGCTCCGGGGGCAATGATTTTTGTGCCCAGTATTGGCGGTAAAAGCCACTCGCCGAGTGAAGATACCTCCTATGACGATTGTGCGGCAGGAGCGGATGTATTACTACATTGTATCGTCAGGACCGCTAACGAGGTTGATGGGCGCCGGGGGACAATTGTCTGAAGAATAAAAAGCAATTTTTGGGGACCCGTTGTCAATTCATTAATTTTACCCTGAGTGAAGCTGAATGAGCGCTGATAAGAAAAGCAGAAGGCCACGTCCCAATTTGGGGGAGATTGCCTATGATGAGATTAAAACCATGATTCTCACTGGTGAGCTCGGGCCGGGAGAAAGAATAGTTCTAGATGACCTGTCCAGCCGACTAAATTTAAGCGTTACCCCCATTCGGGATGCTTTACATAAATTGGCGCAGGATGATTTAATTATCATCACTCCGCGTACCAGTCATTCGGTGGTTCAAATCTCAGCAGAAGATGCTGCAGATATTCTAGATTTACGTTTGCTGCTGGAGACTTATGCCCTACAAACATCGGGCAGCAGACTTGCCACCTTCCCGGTAGCTGAGTTCAGACAAAATTTCGCAGAGATTTCTTCAAGTACTGACTCCAAGGTCTTTATTGCAACCGACAGTAAATTTCATAATGCAATCCTTGCCCTGAGTCCCAACCAACGACTACCTAAACTCTATTCATACCTACAAAATCTTATTCAGGTTATTTCAATCCAGGCCATCCAAAGCGCAGGGAGAATCAACGACGCCAACCAGGAGCATTTGGCGTTGCTAGATGCGATAGAAGAGGAGAATGTTGAACTGGCTATAACATGTATCAGAGCTCATTTTGAAAAAATGAAATCGGTCGCTGTTCATTCCACTGAATATTAAGCTTATCATTGAGCATCTCAATGCGGTGAAGCTAGGCTAATGCAAAAAAGGCGACCAATACGCTTGTACGTACGCGGCAGGTAGAGGTAACAACCAATAACCACAGACAGGTACGGGTGTACTGTTGCGCTGGTTGACGTAAACGGGCAAAGCCTGAATAATTATTTAGTTCAGGAAGGTTATGCTTGGGTGTATAGCAAGTATTGCAAAAAGAGTTTCTGCAGAGATTGGAAAAAAACCGAAGCCCTTGCCAGGTATCAGGAAAAGTGTATGTAGCAAGATCCGGATATTATCCCACCTTGGGGATGGAGTAAGCAGAAACGCACCGCGAAAAATTCTAAAGCTTATAGTGTAGCCGGACCCTCTCGTGGAAATGTTAAGAGCAAGACCTTCCACCGGACATCATGTAAGCATTACAACTGCAAGAACTGCATAGAAGGGTTTAAGATCAAAGAGGCGGCTATTGCTGCCGGGTAACATCCCCCACGCGTAGATTTTTTAGGTTTGTGGGTGGTAACCACCGTTACAGTGTAATGGTATGAGCAGGTGAAGGTAGCGCGTCTTTTGTGGAGTAGGCGGGACAGGAGCGGGACAAGCATGCTTGAATTGAAAAAGCACTTAGCAAGAATATCGCTAAGTGCTTGAAGTTACTGGTGGGCGAGGTGGGATTCGAACCCACGGCCTTCGGCTTCGGAGGCCGACACTCTATCCAGCTGAGCTACCCGCCCAAAGATGATGCAACAGTGTGCTACAGAAGAAAATGTTAGTTGAACTGCACACAATTCAAAGTGAAGTTTATATACACTGGTTGCAATCGCATGTAAACGAAAGAATGTGCAAGTGCCGGTACTTCTTTACAGGCGTTGCTTACTACTGGTGTATGGAAAACAGTATTACATTTTTACCTTGGTGATGATTATTTGTGCAGGTGAGTCATGTACTCGTCCCACTCGACCGGGAGAAGAGATTTTTTCTTATTATTACACTCCTTGCAACATGGAACCAGGTTGTCTTTGGTGCTTCTTCCACCTCTGCCAAGCGGAATTACATGGTCCATGGTCAGGTTTTTAAAGCCGACTTTTTCTCCACAATAGTAGCAGGTTTCAGTGGATGTTTTTTGCTGCCACCAACGGGTACTGCGCAACTGTTTGGCTTTTTTTCGTTCTGCTTTGATAATGGAATCGTCGATCCCACCTAAGCTGTAATAATCTACCATTATATATTTTTGTTTATAAAGTATTCTTTCCCAGAAGCAATTCTCTTGTCTTGCCGACCAGGTACAAGGAACCGGCGATTAAAATAAGATCTTCCGGGGTAGTGTGCGCTGCAGCATATCCGAGTGCGCTGTCTACTTCGGTTTTGCAGCGTACTTTTGAATGATAATGCTTAGGGACCCGTTCTTCAAGCTGTTCTGCGGTTGCAGACCGGGTTGTTTCTGCCTGGGTTAAGACAATAACAGAAACCTTTTCAAGCAGAGCAAGCCAAGCTGGGCCGAGGTCCTTGTCGGCCATGCTGCCCCAGATAAGTATGATTTTTTTGCCGTTAAACGAATCTTGAAGGGTGTAGTTAAGCGCTTGTATGCCGGCTTCGTTATGGGCGCCATCAAGGAGGAAATGACGTTTATCCTGCCCATCACCACTGACAACAGTTTCCATGCGGCCAGGCCAGCTGGTCTTTTGCAGGGCTTCGGCAATTTTTTCCTCGGCCAGATGAAAACCGTTTTGCTGGAGTAGCTCTGCGGTTGCAAGTGCCAGGCAGGTATTAGTCTGTTGATGTTTACCTTGTAGTGCGCTGTGCAGTTCCTTGAACTGGACACCATTAATACCGGTGTAGGTAAAAACAGTTGGTGTTATTGATTGGCAGGTAAAGTCAACACCCAGGGTATAGAGCGGGCTTTGTTTTTGTAGGCAAGTGGCTTTGATGACTTGTTGGGCAGTATGGTCCTGCACGCCAGATAACACCGGAACAGTATTTTTTATAATCCCTGCCTTTTCTCCAGCAATTTGGGTAAGGGTGTTGCCGAGGTACTCCTGATGATCAAGATCTATGGTGGTGATCACCGAAACCAGCGGAGTTATAACATTGGTTGCATCGAGCCTGCCGCCCAGGCCGGTTTCAATAATCGCTATATCCACCCCTTGCTGCTGAAACCAGAGAAAGGCCAAGGCTGTGGTAAATTCGAAGTAGGTTATGTGTTGCGTGCCCAGTGTATCTCTAATGGTGGTAGCAAGTTCGGCAAAGCTATGGCGATCAATAGGCTCTCCATTGATGCAAAAACGTTCCCGGACACTGGACAAATGAGGGGAGGAATAAAAGCCTACCTTATACCCATTATGGCTGAGGAGACTGAGCAGCGTAGCACCAACGGACCCTTTGCCATTGGTCCCGGCAAGGTGAACAGTAGGAAAGGTAGTATGAGGGCTGCCAAGCTTTCGGAGGAGGTTGCTTACAGCCTCCAGGCCGAGTTTGATTTTAAAAAATTGCAGCTCGTTGAGATAGGTGCAGGCTTCAGAATAGTGCATGGATAGCGGCGGGTAAAATAAGCAATCGGCTTTTAGCTGGAAATGAAAGTAAGGTAGAAAATATCGTAACTTTAGTACTGCTCCAGGCGCGTGTGCAATGATCGCGAGCTAATACTGATTAAGTGACTAGGATTACTTTGCTTTTTTTAATATTTTTATCATCCGATTATGCAAGTTTCTTTTCAAATAGTGGCCGGGACCACAGTTGTATTGCTGAAGAGTTCCCCTAATCTATAATTTCTAGTTTTGCGTAATCAAGATGTAAAATTTTGGTTCCGTGGCGGTCAAACATGACTTCCACCCTGCGAGGACCAGGTATGTTGACAACCTTGCCATTTCCAAAATAGGAGTGATTGACAACCATGCCTGTGGTAAACGTTTGCCGGGCAGATTGAGTTTTTTTGAGAGGTCGAGGCACATCCCCGGGATCTGGGAGTGCACTGTTTCCGTAGGCTGGGGTGCCTTGGTCTTTTATATACAGGCCTTGAGGTATTTCGCGAATATACGGAGACATGCCTGTGCGACGGAATTGTCTGTCTGGAGTGACAAGCTCACATGGGTAGGTAAGGAAGAGTTGTTTTTTGGCCCTGGTGGCAGCCACATACAACAGTCGTCTTTCTTCCTCGTACTGGCTGCCAGGGGTCGCATTTTGATGGGGAAACCTGCCTTCGGCAAGTCCCATAACAAAAACCACATCCCATTCCAAGCCTTTGGATGAATGGATGGTGGAAATGATCAGCTGGCTTGTATCTTCCTTGTCTGCTGTGTTGGCAACGTTTTCTGGTGGATCAAGCGCAGTATCATCAACAAACGATTGGAGATCGCCATATCCGCCGATAAGAGCACTTATCTGATCCAGTTCTTTCCGCCGTTTCGGGTAGTCATCGTAATAAATTTTTTCAAAAACAGGCAGATAGTACTCTATAACCCGGTCATAGATGGTAGAAGGAGGGAGATCCGGCTGGTCTATCTCTTGTAAGGTTGCCAGCAATGCTTCAAACCCGTTTTTCCAGGTTTTGCCTGGTTTATACTGCGAGAGCGCAGCTGTCGGCGTGTCGGATGTTTTGATAAAATTAATGATTTTTTGAGCAGTCTTGGGACCTACCTTATCAAGCTGGAGCAATATCCGGTTCCAGGACAGACTGTCCCACGGATTAACCAGAATCCTGAAAAATGAAAGGATGTCTTTTATGTGCGCGGATTCGGTCAATCGCATACCGCCGCGTTTTTCAAAGGGCAGGTAGTGACTGGTCAGCTCCATCTCGAGCTTGTAGGAGTGGAATCCGGAACGAAAAAGGACAGCGATTTCATTGACAGGTGTCCCTTCTTCCCGCAATTTGCGTATTGTCTTGACAATATAGCGTGCTTCTGCTGCTTCATTTTTTGCAGAATACACTGTGGGTCTCACACCGCCTTCGATACTGGAGAACAGGGACTTGGTAAATTTTTCTTCGGCGTTGCGGATAACAGCATTGGTCAGTTCAAGAATAGGCTGGGTGGAGCGATAGTTTTCTTCCAGCTTTATGACATCAGTGCCTGGAAATTGTTCCGAAAAACGCATTATGTTATAAAAATCAGCACCGCGAAAGCTATAAATGGACTGAGCATCGTCGCCAACCACCATCACATTGTCATGGCTGGAGGCAAGCAGACGAATAATACGAGCCTGTATAAGGTTTGTATCCTGGTATTCATCAACCAGCACATATTGGAAGCGATTACAGATGGCTTGTTTTGCCTCCGTGGATTCACTGAGCAATCTTTGCCAGTTAACCAGCAGGTCATCATAGTCCATGAGTCCATGATCCTGCTTAAACTGATTATAATGCTGATGGATTGCGTGAAAATCTTCTAGAAATTCTGATAGGTGGACATGACCTTCATAGACCAGATCTTCTATGCTGCGCGATTTATTAATCGAACCGGAAATAAGGTTGATAATCACCCGTTTACTGGGAAATCGTTTTCCGGCTCCGGAAAGTCCCAGGGAAGACTTGAGAAGATTAACGATCCCTTCGGCATCGCCACGGTCAATGATGGTAAAACGCGGCCCAAAGCCAAGGTAGTGCCCATATTGACGGAGCAGGATATTGGCAGTGGCATGGAAGGTGCCGCCTACAATCCGTTGGGAGGCATGATCGGTTAGTTGACCCGCCCTCCATAGCATTTCCTGCGCCGCCTTTCTGGTAAAGGTGAGCAGCAGGATTGACTCGGGTGGTACCCCCTGGCTGAGCAGATACGCCATTCGGTGGACCAGGGTTCGCGTCTTGCCGCTGCCTGCACCGGCAATCACAAGTACCGGACCATCATCATGGGTGGCGGCAGCATGCTGGGCAGGATTGAGATCTGTGGTAGCAGTCATTCCGGATGCAGAATCTTGGGTTTGCTCTGTATGTTCAAATAAGTGTTGTTGCATGGGGGCAATACGTACCATAGCAAATCACGAGAAGCAATGGCTGTTGACACTATAATAAAGACAGATTAGATATAATTCGCTTTACACTTCTATCATTTTTTAGATCAGGATGGCTTTTTATTAGCTGTTTTATAGGGTTCGCACATAAGGGATATTTATACGAATTATGGATTTATTTACCGAATATTTTACCGCAGAAAAATTAGCCGAATTATTTCCTCCACAGCGAAGTAATGACTTCTTTGAAGCTCTTTTTGGCGACGCGGAAGAGGGTGCTTTTGATATTCGTCTTGCGTATAATCGTTATGATAGCGCAGACGAGACCTTACACTTTACCCTGGATTTACATGAACGTCCAGGCAAGTGTCTGGCATGCAACCTAACCTATGGTTTACCTGATGTTTTTACCCGGCACCCGATTATTAATCTTACCCGGTTGATAAAGGATATCGATGCCCTAATGGGTGACGATTATATGTGCGAGGAGTGGAAACTTGGCGCCACCCAACAGCAACAGAGTGCTTTGCACTCAATACCGTTGGTGATAGCGGTGAAAAAGGTGGAGTAGGGGAGCTTACTGTAGTGCTCCCCTGGCTGCAGGAGGTGACAGGTTTTTTTTAACCTGAGTCACTTCCCGGTGGGTGGAAAAGGATCAGTTGACGGCTATTTTTGCTTTACCTTTTGCTTTGGCTTGGTAAAGGATATCGTCTGCGGCTTCAAACCATTGCTCTTTGCTCATCTCACCATCCCACGTAGAAAGCCCGATGCTGACACCCAGCATACCGGCACTGGTTGAGATATTCAATGCTTTGACAGCAGAACAGAGGCGTGTGGCCAGGTATTCGGCTTCACGCAAGTTCGTATCCGGCAGCACAACCAAAAATTCATCGCCACCCATCCTGACTAATAAATCAGAACCACGAATCTCCTGATTCAGCGCTGCAGCAACCTGTTGCAACACTTTATCACCCTCCAGGTGGCCCATTGTATCATTAACAGCCTTGAAATGGTCAAGATCGAGAGCAGCTAATGTCAGTGGGTGCTTATATCGTTTTGCCTGCTCAATAATAGCATCAATCCTTTCTTCAAAGACAAACCTGTTGGGCAGATTGGTAAGTGTATCTCTGCGGGCTTGATAAAATACTTCTTCAAATTCCAGTGCTCTTTTTATAGGTGCATCAACAATGGCAAACGTTTGTTCAAGAAAGGCTGTTTCAGATTGGGTGAATGCAACACCTTTGCGGATCATCACAAAAGTTCCGCTGGTTGCTTCCAGTTGCGAATGCCAGGTGAATGTGAACAGGTCCTCGACGTGTTGCATTTTAGGAGCATGGGCACTCTGCCTGAGAAGATGCTCTGTTATTTTTACGGCGTGGCGTCTTTCAGGACCATGACTTGAACAATACATATGCATTTTTTCATGACTTGGGTTGTAATACCCTATCAGGTCATGATGAATATGCTCCATCATCCATATGGAGTATGTTTCCAGCATTGTCGGTAAGTCCAGTACGCCGGACAAACGTTGATGGAGAATATTTACCTTTTGCAATGATTCAGACTGTTTCCGATAATGCTCAAGTTCGGAAAGGAGCGTGTCAACGGTTTTAGTCAGCGTTGGGTCTTGCCGGCTTGTTACAACAGCTGCGTTCATGGCCAATGTCCTATTTGGTAAAATTGTATCCGGTTTTCAATGCTTTCACGGTTGCTCTTGCTAAATTGATGCCTATGTTGCATGTAAATTTTACTGTTAAATAACAAGAGGTTATATAAAACAGGGCAACGTTAGAAAATCAAGCCATCGGCAAAGTCATAAATATGACAAAGAAAAGAGCGTTTTTATATATATTAATGACTTATTTTTGACACGCTGAATCAGCAGAAAGAGATATTTTTCAACATATACAGGTGATTCAATGAACATAGGACAAATGTTTCTGGTGGGTTTTCGCGGTAGCGAACTTAAGCCAACAGATTGGATTGTAAAAAGTATACAAGATCGTGATCTTGGCGGTGTTATCCTTTTTGATCGCAATATTTCCGGTGCAATACAAAACTTCGATTCTCCATCAGGATTAACCCGCCTTGTTGACAGCTTGCATTCTTTGGCTGCAACACCACTCTTTATTGCGGTGGACCAGGAAGGCGGAAAAGTGTGCCGGCTAAAGGAAAATAACAATTTCCCACCCATATGCAGTGCCGCGTGTATGGCAAAAGAGGGGCTTGATGCAACCAGACAGCAGGCCGACTTGTTGGCACAGACGCTTCATGCCCATGGGATTAATTTGAACTTTGCACCTGTGGTTGATCTTAACCTGAATCCTAACAATCCTATAATCGGTAAATTTGAGCGCAGTTTTGGCACCAATGTCAGTGAGGTTGTTGCCCATGCCCGGCTTTTTATCGAACAGCACCATAAATACGGAATAGGGTGTTGTATAAAACATTTTCCAGGTCATGGAAGTTCTAAAAATGATTCACATCTCGGTTTTGTAGATATCACAGAAGATTGGCAGGAAATTGAACTGGAGCCATACAGAGAGTTAATCAGCAACGGATACAGTGACGGCGTAATGACCGGACACCTTGTCCATCGTGGTCTTGACCGGCAAGGTAAACCAGCTACCCTCTCGCCATTGATGATCAATAATCTTTTGCGCGAAAATCTGCGTTTTTCAGGCGTCGTATTTAGTGATGACCTGCAGATGACAGCTATCAGTAAACGGTGGTCCTATCGCCAGGCAGTGCAGGAAGCTGTGATGGCAGGTGTTGACATGCTGGTTATCGGCAATAATCTATGTAACCAGGAAAATGCTGTAGAACAAGGGATTGATGCGGTCACTGAATTGTTGAAACAGGGCAGGGTGAGTAAAGAGCGAATAGAGCAATCAATACGAAATATCTGGTATTTAAAACAAAAAATAGGAGGAAAACGTCCGTGGAAGAACAACAACCGACCCACAGTATAGTTATTGGGTACATTATCTGGGTATTTGGTTTTCTTGGTGCGCACCGTTTCTATTATGGTAAGCCAATTTCCGGCACCATTTATTTTTTTACACTGGGCCTTTTTTTCATAGGCTGGTTGGTTGATTTATTCCTGATCCCGAAAATGGAAAGAGAAGCAGATATTCGTTTTCAAGCAGGCCCCATTGACTATACAGTCGCCTGGTTGTTGCTGGTGTTTCTCGGGTTATTCGGCATCCATAGGATGTATATGGGAAAATGGTTTACAGGTATTATCTACCTGCTGACTTTCGGCATCTTCGGACTTGGCTACATTTATGACATGTGGACAATAAATGACCAGATAACCGTGCTTAACCATGAAAAAAGCCAGGGGTCGGGAACAATAGTTTCCCCCAACTGATTATGGGGTATCTTGAATAAGTGAATTTTTGTACAAATTTGAGACATATTTAAAAAATTACCAAAGGCATATAACTACTATTCCGAGGTTAATTTTATAAGTATAATAAAAGGTTGGGCAAAAAGGCAATTATGCAAGATGGCCTATGGTTGTGGACGTGTAAAAACATACCGTTTATCATCGGAAAGATGCGGGGCAAACGCATACTTATCGGTGGTAAACGCTTGTACCCCTTTCCGCGTAGTAACGCGTTGTTTGATCATGTAATCAGCCATAAGACCACGGGCTCGTTTTGCAAACACAGCGATTGTCCGCAACTTGCCCTCTTTTTCTTCCTGAAAGAGGATATCCACCACAGGTATTTTTAGTATTTTTCTGGTTATCACCTTGGAGTATTCGACTGAGGCAAGGTTAAAAAGGATTGGAGAATCGCTGTTTGCCGCACTTGTGTTAATGGCCTCCGCAACTTTGTTACCCCAGAATGTATACAGATTGGGTCCTTTGTCGTTTGCCAGTCTGGTTTTCATCTCCAACCGGTAAGGCTGAATCAAATCCAGGGGGCGCAGACATCCGTATAGTCCGGAGAGAATTCGCATATGTTCCTGGGCAAACTGGAGATCTTCTGCTGAATAACTGTCGCTTGCAATGCCCCGATACACATCACCGGTAAAGGCAAAGATGGCTTGTTTTGCATTGTCTTTGGTAAACGGCTGGCTAAAGGATTGATAACGGTCAACATTCAGCTGTGCTATTTTTTCACTTATTTGCATTAAGTCGCGCAATTCCTCGACTGAATACTCTCTGAGCAAGTCAATCAGTTTCTGGGAGTTATCAAGGAAAACAGGCACAGTGGCAGGCTTTCCTGAAACGGGGGTGTCAAAATCCTGTCCTTTAGACGGTGAGAGAATAAACATTTTTTTATTTTTTTATGCGTTAACAGAGTGTTAAAATCACTTTCAGCTCGGAGGCAAAGGGTGCGGGGGAGTTTCAAACCCTGTGCTCCGTTACGTTGCAATGAGTAAGAAATAGAGTATACCACTGCGGCCATTGGAGTTGGATAATTTTTATTGCCTTTTGCCGTTGTTTTGCTCGAATAGCTACAGTATAAGGCTGACATGAAGAAAAAAACACCGAATATACCCGTTGAAGGCTGTAAACCGGAAATATCGTATCCGTGTTTATGGCAGTATAAGATTATTGGCACTGATCGTGATTCGATCATTGATGCTGTAATGGATCTACTCCCAACTACCGACCATCTGCTGGCAAACTCTCATACCAGCTCAGGCGGACGTTATGTAAGCATGAACCTTGAACTTGTTGTGCAGTCTGAAGAGCAACGACTGTCTCTTTATGACCAACTTGTTAAAAATCCAGTAATTAAAATTGTTTTATGAATAATACAACCCAAGAGTCGCAAGAAAATCCACAAGTAGACAATAAAGTCGTTCCTGCCATGCGTGAGGCAATCACCATGATACAGATGGTTTTGTTCAAGCAACTTCAAGAAGATATCGATTCCAGGACAACGGATTTGGCAGAAGATGACCAGCGCAAGTTAGCAGGGGCAGTGGTAAATAATTTATTCGGGACTGAACCTGCTGACACAGGGATTACCGATTTTGCGGGCAAAAACAGGGAACGCGTAGAAGAAGAGTTACGCAATATCGGCGAGCGTTTCCCAAAGCTCTGTCCTTTTCTTACCGATGGCCTGCGCATGAAAGCCATCTGTGACAATCAGGAAGGAATTCATTCGATTCCCTCTTTGTTAATGGCAAAAGCACTGGGTATCCTCCAGGAAGATCGAGCCTTGCCTATGCCATCAACTTTTATGCTCTCAGTCAGAACCCTGGGGGCTCAACATGGCCTTGTTAAGCCCCTTCAGGCCGCTCCTCCTCCAGAGTAACAAGGGTGGCTCCCCAAGATCCTCCTGTCTCATCGGCAAGGACAAACTTTTTTACAGTGGGCAATCGTTGCAGAATGGCATGGACACTTCGTCGTAGCGCCCCTGTCCCTTTGCCGTGAATGATGCGGACATGATAAATGCCCTGGGCCTGGCATTCTTTGAGGTAATCAGGAATAAGATATTTAATATCCTTGGGACTAAAAGGGTGCAGGTCTAAGGTACCGTCTATGGGAATTGCAACTGGCTCATCAACTTCATTTTCAGGAGAAAAATCATCGGTTTTCACGAATAATCTCCAATGCAATCGATGCCGCTTTGGCAGAGGCTCCTGGTCCGCCTAATAACGACTTGAGTGCTTGCAACCCCTGATGGACCTGCTGGTGCTCTAACGGGTCTGTTAGTAGCTTGTCGAGTTCCGAGGCAAGTCGCGTTGGTGTTACTTCATCCTGAAGTAGCTCTGGAATAATTTGTTTATCGCTGATGAGATTAACCAGCGAAAAAAAACGAATATTGCGGATAAGGATTTTGCCCAGCAAATAGGTTTTAGGCGCTAGTTTATACGCCACAACGGCTGGCGTACCCAGTATCGCAAGCTCCAGGGTTACGGTTCCGGATGCCGTGAGTGCTGCATCGCAGGCTGCCATCAGATCATACCTGTTTTCAGCTATAACCCGTATGTCCAGCTCATGACCAAACTCACCAAGACCGTTCTCTTCCAGTTGGGCATCTGATATGGTAGAGGCTTGTGGCAATAAAAAAGTGCAGGACTGATCGGTTTGCTGCTCATACAGGACCGCTGCTTGTAAAAAGTCTGCAAGCAGGAATTTAATTTCCTTACTTCGGCTTCCCGGAATAATTCCTATGAGCCTGTTTCCTGGCGGTATATCATATTTTTTGAGAAATTCCGCCCTGGACATGGTTGTAGTAACGGTATCCAGGAGAGGGTGGCCAACAAAGTCCACCTCATATCCATAATTTTTATAAAATTGTTGCTCAAAAGGGAGAATAGTCGCTACCCGGCGCGATAGCCGGCCAATTTTTTTTACACGTCCGGACCGCCAAGCCCATACCTGAGGACTTATATAATAAAAAACAGGAATATCTAATTTTTTGGCCTGGGCAGCCAACAGCATATTAAAGTCAGGAAAGTCGATAAGAATCAGCAGCGCCGGTTTTTTCTGCCGCATTTCTTCAATAAGGGTTTGTCGCGCTTTAAAAATATCCTTGAGATGACTGAAAACCTCGACTACGCCTACTACTGCAATCTTTGCGGCGTCAAAGAGAATGTCAACGCCGGCAGCTGCCAGTTCTTTCCCACCCATACCACTGAAAGTAATATCAGGCCGCATTGCCTGCAGAGCTTTGACCAGGTTTGCGCCGTGCATGTCGCCGGATGCTTCTCCTGCAATAATCATGATATGTTCTGATGAAGAGGAGCTGGTTCTAGGCATAATAGTCGCGGATTATTTAACAAATAGAAGAAGAGGTAATTCGCACTACAAACAAATGTTGTTTTCCGGGGTAAGCAAATGTTGAACTTGTTCCTGGTTGACTGAAATCTGTTCAACCACCTGCAAGGCAATATCCAACGCTCTACGTCCTTCTATCCCTGAAACCATAGGTTTACTTCTTTGCCTGACATTAGTAACAAAGTCGGTCAATTCCAGTTCCAAGGCATCTTGTTCACGGAATCCATATTTCTTTACATCTGGTAAAGGAAAGGGAGCACTCTCTTCTTTTTTGAGTTGAATAGACATGACTTCTTTTTTACCGAAATCAACAGATAAATATCGCCCCGGCTGAAAAATACGCATGCGGCGCATGTTATCCATGGAGATACGGCTCACCGTGACGTTGGCGGTACAACCATTTTCAAAGATAAGACGCGCATTGGCAATGTCAGTCAACTGGGTCATGACAGGCGTGCCAACGGTATGTATGGTTTTCAGCGGAGAATCTACGATAGAAAAAATGATATCAATATCATGGATCATCAGGTCGAGGACAACGTCTACATCTGTCCCCCTGTCCTTAAACACTGATATTCTATGGGCCTCGATGAACAACGGGTGATTAAGTAGCGGCTGCATAGCAAGCACAGCAGGATTAAATCTTTCCAAATGGCCGACCTGTAAAACAGCCTTTTTTTTACTGGCCAGTTCTATCAGTTCGTCGGCTTGCTCAAGAGTAGTAGTAAAAGGTTTTTCAACCATTACGTCCACTGATTGATTGAGACAGTCCTTGGTGACCTGATGATGAAGACTGGTGGGTACGACGACTGAAACAGCGTCGACAAGAGGCAGCAGTTGTTTGTAATCAATAAATGGCCTGCAACTGCATTCTTCTCCAACTTTATGTGCTTGTTCGCTGTCTGTATCTGCAACGCCGACGAGTTCGACGTTTTTCATGGCAGCATATTTTTGGGCATGGAAGCGACCAAGATACCCAACACCTAATACACCTACTTTAATGGTTTTCACTGTAAAAATTAATTATATTGGAATTAAAAAAGAACGGCTGAAATAACATCAAATACCGAGGTATGCCTTTTGCACATCTTTATTTACCAGGAGTTTGTCAGCCTGATCGTGCATAATGATTTTGCCATTTTCAAGTACATACCCCCTATCTGCAATTTTCAGCGCTAAGTTGGCATTTTGTTCAACCAGGAAAATGGTCGTGTTTTGTTCTTTGTTTATTTTTTCTATAATTTCAAAAATTTGTTTAATGATTAACGGAGCAAGTCCCATGGAGGGTTCATCCAGCAGCAAGAGCTGAGGATGTGCCATTAAAGCCCGGGACATGGCTAGCATCTGTTGTTCTCCACCGGAGAGGTTTCCTCCCGGCTGGTTCCGACGTTGTTTTAAGATAGGAAAAAGGTCGTAGAGATATTCACGGTCATCTTCGATACCTTTTTTATCTTTTCTTAAAAAGGCTCCCATGTCTAGATTTTCCGAAACCGTCAGTTCGGGAAAAATATGTCTTCCTTCAGGAACCTGGCAAATGCCAAGGGTCACTATTTTATCTGGAGATAATTCGTGAATGGGTTTTCCCTTGAAAAGGACCTCGCCGTACCTGGGTGGGGTAATACCGCTTATGGACATCAGGGTAGTGGATTTGCCGGCCCCATTGGCACCGATCAAGCTTATGATCTCACCTTCTTCGATCTTAAGATCAATTTCATGCAGGGCCTGAATATTCCCGTAAAAGGTATCAATTTGACGGAGTTCAAGCATGTTAAATATCCTCTCCAAGATAGGCTTTGATGACGTCAGGATTTTTACCGATTTCTTCCGGGCTACCCTCTGCGATTTTTTTACCGTAATCAACCACAAATATATGGTCGGATATGTTCATGACCAGTTTCATGTCATGTTCGATAAGCAAAATGGCAAGCCCCTCATCACGAATCTTGGTTATTAATTCATCGAGCTCCTGGGTCTCTTGAGGATTCATTCCGGCAGCAGGTTCATCAAGCAGCAAGACGATTGGTTCCGTAGCCAGGGCTCTGGCTATTTCAAGTCGACGCTGCGCACCGTAAGGAAGATTCTTGGCGTACTCATCCGCCATCTTATCAAGATTAATTTTTTTTAGAATCTCAAGGCTCTGTTCCACGATCTCTTTTTCTTCTTTTTTGGTACGTGGGTCTCTGAAAATGGCGCCGAAAATTTTGGACTTGGTTCTGCAATGGCGCCCAATCATGACATTTTCGAGCACTGTCATGTTAGGAAACAGCCGAATATTTTGAAATGTTCTGGCTAGCCCCTGTTCTGTTACTTTGTTGGGCTTAAGTCCATTGAGCTTTTTTGTTTTTTTCCCTGGCGGGTTTAAAAGCAGATCACCTTTGGTGGGTTTATAAATCCCGGTGATACAATTAAAAAAGGTGGTTTTACCGGCACCATTGGGACCAATGAGGGCAACTATTTCACCTGGTTTAATCTGCAAGCTCAGGTGATCAAGTGCACGAATCCCACCAAAATCCATGGTGAGGTTTTTAACATCGAGAATAGGTTCCATACTTAAATTCGAACAGGTTGTTTAATCTTTAAGAGAATAGGTGCGTCGAACAGTGGAAATAAGCCCCTGAGGCCTGAAAATCATCATAATGACTAAGATCGCGCCAAACACAAGCATACGGTAATCAGAAAAGGCGCGTAGATATTCAGGTAGGAGGATAAGCACCAGGGCGCCTACGATAACACCTGGAATGGATCCCATCCCGCCGAGCACGACTATGCAGAGAATGATTGCAGATTCTAGAAATGTAAAACTGGCTGGATTAACAAAGGTTGTCTTGGCAGCAAACATAACTCCCGCCATACCTGCCCAGGTGGCTCCAAGTGCAAAGGCGGTCAGCTTGGTTTTCATTTTGTCGATACCCATGGCTTGACAAGCTATTTCGTCTTCACGCAGCGCAAACCAAGCTCGCCCGATTCGCGAATCCTGTAATCGGTTAACTACAAAAATAGTAAAGATAACCATGAGAATGGTCAAATAATACATAAAGTTGATCGACATCTCTAACGAGAGATCAATGCCGAACAAGCCAGGGCGTGCAATATTGGAAATTCCACTGGGTCCCTGGGAAAACTCTCCCCAGTTTTCAAGAATAAGCCTGATGATTTCGCCAAAACCAAGCGTGACGATTGCCAGGTAATCCCCGCGCAAGCGCAACACGGGAAAGCCTAATAAAATGCCGAACAATGCTCCAAGAAGGCCGCCTATTGGAAGTACTGTCCAAAAACCGAGTCCGAAATGCATGTTCAATAGGGCGTAGGCGTAGGCACCAACTGCATAAAAAGCAACATACCCAAGATCAAGCAGCCCTGCTACACCGACCACTATATTCAACCCAAGCCCAAGCACAACGTACATGAGGGCGGTAATCATGATATTTACCTGATAGGTCGAAAACAGGGTAGGAAAAGCTAAAGCAAAAAGACAACCAGCAACGGCTATCGGTATGTAAAATTTAGGCTCGGAAAAAAGCTTGGCACTCCAAGCTACCTTGTCTTCTACAATGCCTGTTTTAATTTTTTGTTGCTGTTCTTTTTTCCTGGCTAGATAGAGACGTGAGAGTACATAGAACACAAAAGTGCCGCAAGCGACATACAGCATATTATGCCATCGCCAAACAACACTTTTTTCAATGGGGTTGATTTTGATCACCAGCAAAGGAAAGGTAAGAAAGACAAACCAGAGGGTGACCATTAATCCATTTCTAAAATCCTTAAAAGAGAGCATGGGCCTGAAATTGATAGGGATTTATTGATGTAAAAATGACGATTAAACCTTTTCTACGGTTGCCTTGCCGAGAAGACCGGCTGGTTTAAAAATCAGAATTAATACGAGCAGGCTGAAAGCAAACACGTCTTCATAGTCACTGGAAACGTACCCAGTGGCAAAAGCTTCCGTGAGCCCGAGAATAAAACTTCCCAGAACTGCTCCGGGTATTGAGCCGATTCCACCTAATACAGCTGCGGTAAAGGCTTTAATACCGGCTATGAAACCGATATAAAAATTTATTTGGCCAATATGGGATGCGATAAGAAGTCCGCCAATAGCGGCCAAAGCGGAACCGGTAATAAAGGTAATGGAAATAACATTATCAACATTAATACCGACCAGCATTGCCATTTTTCTATCCTGAGCCGTTGCTCTCATTGCCTTGCCGGTGCGAGTAAATTTGATCATGAAGGTCAAAAGAATCATGACAATTGCTGACACAACAAGAATAGCCAGATCAGAGGAACCGACTATATGGGCATACGGTTCCATAAAATCAAATTCAGGAATTAAGGCAGGGAAGGGTTGGAAATCCGAGGTCTGGGCAAGCAAAACGTAGTTTTGAAGAAAAATTGACATGCCGATAGCTGAAATCAATGGAGAAAGACGAGGTGCACTTCGCAATGGCCTATATGCAAGACGTTCGATGGTATACCCGTATGATGCAGCCCAGATAACAGCAGCCAATGCTGTAAGGACGATCACTGCCAGAAGGGGAAAACCATAAATGGTCAGGACGGTGGAGACAATAAGAGCGGTGAAAGCTCCTATCATATAAATCTCACCATGAGCAAAATTTATAAGCCCAATGATACCATAAACCATTGTATAACCAAGGGCAATTAAAGCATATATAGAGCCCCGTGTCAGACCACTGAAAAAGAGTTCAATAAAATAGTCCATAAGAGAATGCGCAGCAGTAGATGCGGTGTCTGGCTTGGTTGTGTGGTGATAGTTAAAGAAACCTTAACGCAACAATGCCTGGAACTGTTATTACAGTTCCAGGCATGAAAATCAGTGTCGGAAAACTTTACTGAACTGTGACGAATTTGCCGTCTTTAACCTGGTAAACAACAAATCCAATGCCGATAGGCTCACCGGTTTCGTCAAACTTTACTGCCCCAAAAGGTGTGTCGGCAGTTTCAGTGTGCAGCACTTTTGCGATTGCAGCGGAATCAGTCCCTGCTTTAGCAATGGCATTGGTGAGGGCAAGAGCTGCGGTTACGCCATTGTCAAAAAAAGCACCGGGCTCAGCACCTTCGGTGGCCATGAATTTATCACGAAACTTTTTGGTCAATGGGTTCTTGGAAACATCAGCAGGTCCGGAAGCGTAGACGCCCTCTGCATTTTTCCCGGTAACGTTGATAAACGTATCATCTTTTACGCCATCAGGTGCAAGAAACATGGTCTTCATTCTTTTTTTGCGCATCTGGCTGACTATTTTGGAAGCCTCTGGGTGGTAACCGCCATAAATAACAGCGTCAGCTCCACTGCGTCGAATCTTTTGAACAACGGCTGAATAATCTACAGCACCAGGTGTCACGCCTTCAAACAAGACGACTTCAGCTTTGCCGTCTTTTTCGAGAAAACTTTTGACAAACTCAGCCAATCCCTTTCCGTAGTCGCCTTTATCATGAATAACTGCGATTTTACCAACCTTTAAGGTATCCGTAGCGAAATCGACCAATGTTCTAGCCTGAGCATCATCAGAGGCAATAGTACGATAAAAATTGGGGTAATCACCACTTTGGGTAAGATCAGGGTTGGTGGCGGAAGGAGACATAACAATGATGTTAGCATCACGGTATATCGGCAGCGCAGCCTTGGTGGCTCCAGAACAGATATGACCGATAACCACGTTTACATTTTCGGAAACCAACTTGGTGGCGGTGTTGGTAGCTACTTCAGGCTTACAGACGTCATCTTCAGCTAAAACCTCAACTTTCACACCATTGATGCCTCCTTGCTCATTAAGATCTTGAGCAACAAGCAGGGCTGCCTTCATGGTTGGGATCCCGTAAGATGCCAAGTCTCCACTGTGAGCGCCGGCAACACCAATTTTGATGGTCTCTGCTGCAGATGCATTTGAAGCGATGCCTGCTGCCAGGGCAAATGCTGCAAGAATGGATAGCATTCGTTTTGAAAAAATCACGTGATGTCCCTCCTTAATGTATTTTTTAAAAAATTCTAGAAACAATAACGCTCACTCATACCCCATTCAAAAAGAAAATTACACTAAAAATGACTTGCACGAGTAAATGAAATTGCCGGCAAGAACAATAATGCTATTCACACATTGTAGGGCTTGAAGGTTTGTGTATTTATTTTTTAATTAAACTTAACCTTTTATACAGGGCAGGATAAGCGCAAAAAGCTTGTAGCGAGTTGTATAATAAGGTTTTATTGTAGCCCTTTATCACCTTTTCAATTCGTTTTTTTTTGATTATTTTTTGCTATGAATTCAAAACAATTTTATTTCTCTTTAGGGCGGCCGTTTTCACCTTTGTACAGCTTGGCCATGCATTTCAGGGCGTTATTGTACAAAAAAAACTATTTCAAAACCCATCGCGTCTCCGTACCAGTCATCAGTGTTGGTAATTTGACATTAGGTGGAACCGGCAAAACACCCGTCGTGCAATATCTCGCCAGATTGTTGCAGCAAAATGGATATAAACCTGCAGTTATTTCAAGGGGATATGGAGGAGAATCACGTAAACCTGTTAATATAGTTTCTAACGGGTTTGAACTTCTCCTTGATGCAAAGGAAGCAGGTGACGAGTCTTGTTTTCTAGCTGATACCCTTCCTGGAATTCCCATTCTAACCGGTGTTGTGAGAAAATTACCAGCAGAACAGGCTATAGTTATGGGGGCTAACGTCCTCTTGCTTGATGATGGTTTTCAACATATGCAACTCGCCAGAGACATTAACCTGGTCCTTTTTAAAACAGATGTATTAGCTGGAAATTCACGCGTTTTTCCAGGGGGCGATCTTCGCGAACCTGTTACGGCGCTTAAGAGAGCTACCACATTTGTCATGACGGATGTACATCAGGAAAACCATGATCGCGCTGATCAATTTGCTTCTCTTCTTCACGCGAAATTCCCTGAAATAAAAACAGAATTTGCAAGGTATGAAAAGAAACGCTTAGTTCAACTGGACAGTAACGACACTCTTAGTCCATCTGAACTTACAGATTTGAATCAGGTGCCGACTTATGGTTTTTGTGGAATTGCGCATCCACAAGCCTTTCAACAAACCTTAAAAAAACAACAGCTAAATATCGTCGGCTTCAGTAGCCTTCCCGACCATGTAGAGTATACGGATCAACGCGTGGCAACCCTTCTTCATAAAGCTGATAAAGTTGGCGCCGAAGCACTGTTGACAACGGAAAAGGACCTTGTAAAATTTAAAGAGAAAACATTGCCTTTGCCACTGTATGCTCTGAGAATGGAGACAAAATTTGATCCAACTTTCGACCAATATATTTTGAAGGAGATACAGCGGTAACATATTGTTTTCGTTTCATCTCCATTAGATGTGTCGAAATTTCAACATTTGTAGATTATTTACTGATGTGTGTTTTATTTGACACAGGTGTCCATATGGCCGCATTCTGGCAAACAATTAAAATTACCCGCCTAATTATTTGATATTTAGACCTTTTTAAAGTGCTATCTATTTCAAAAGAAATGATGTCTGTTTTTGGCTCACTTGTTGCATGAGATGAAACCATACATACAGGCAATTTACTTTTTTAATATATATAGGACTAAATATGGCATCACTTATTGAGCCTCATCAATACACTTTAAAACGATCCGTAAGTTGTTGCGGGGTAGGGTTGCATACCGGTCGAACCGTCAATTTGACAATACGACCAGCCGCAGCCAACAGCGGTATTCGTTTTTTGCGATCAGACCTTCTTGGTACACCTGAAATAGCAGCGCGGGCTGAAAATGTTGTTGACACGAACTTGGCAACAACTATTGGCCAGGGAGCAAACCGCATCTCTACAACAGAGCATTTGATGGCAGCGCTTCGCGGTTCTGGTATTGATAATGCCGAAGTCGATATTGATTCACATGAAGTGCCCATTATGGATGGTAGCGCCAAGCCTTTTATCCATTTGCTTAAGCGAGGTGGGAAAGCAAAACAAAGGGCATTGCGTAAGATTCTGCGTATTACAAAACCTCTGCGATACTCTGATGGAGAAAAATCCATTCAAATAGTTCCTTACGATGGTTTCAAGATTACTGGTCGCATTCACTTTGATAATGAACTCATTAATGAGCAGACCTACAGTCTCGACGTAAACCAGGAACGATTCTGCAAAGAAATTGCCTCAGCTCGAACTTTCGGTTTCGTAGAGCAGGTTGAATATCTATGGCAAAATGGCCTTGCTCTTGGTGGCAATCTCGCAAATACTATTGCTATTCATTGGGACCGTCGTTCCATACTCAATGAAGATGGGCTTAGGTTTGACGACGAATTTATTCGTCACAAAGTTCTTGATCTCATTGGCGACCTTGCACTGCTTGGAACGCCTGTTCTTGGACACGTTACAGCTGATCGTTCCGGTCACGGCCTGCACCTTGGACTAATGAAAACCATTGCCGAGAACCCTGACTCCTGGGAATATGTAAAATTTCAGAAAAAAGGTGACGCCCTGCTGCGTCAGGTTGTAAATACCACAAAAACAGCAGGTGATTGCCTAACGCCCTTTTTCATTCCAGGCACAGAGTCCAGAGTTCAACAATCTGTTTGCGCAGCCTGATAGTATTAAATACTTGATTGCTCGGTATGTAAGTCCACAAATGATGTGGTAATAAATTAAAGACTTCGCTATATTATCCTACTAAACCGCCGGTTTTACCGGCGGTTTTTTTTTACAACACTAACGTAACGGTCCAGCACCACCCCCAGCTGCACGCAGTCAGATAGAAAAAAATAATATTAGTATTGTTTCCTGATGGTTTGCGCACACCTGTAATACGGCTGAACAGTTCACAATAACACCTTTTGAAAGACTGATATGTTGCAACCAAACGAATGTATAGGGTTTATAGGCGGCGGCCAGATGGCAGAGGCGTTAATCCGTGGCCTGCTTGCTGCCAATGTGACCCAAAAAGAACAGCTGGTAGTCATAGATCCAGACCCTGATAGAAAAAAATATTTGCATGATGTTTATGGCATACCAACATGCGATACAGCAGAGGAGTTGTGCGCGCAATGCACGGTCCTCATTCTTGCAGTAAAGCCCCAGGTCTGCCACCAGGTACTCGACCAATATGTAATGTTTTTGACTTCTAATCACCTGCTTATTTCGATTCTTGCAGGAGTCACCATTGGAGAACTCGAATCTATATTACCTGACAACTCCCGTATTGTCCGGGTAATGCCTAACACTCCTGCTCTTGTTTTGGCCGGTGCTTCCGCCATAAGTTTGAATACAAACGCAACCGAAGCAGATCGCACACTCTCGCTTTCTATTTTTTCTGCCATTGGTCTTTGTATAGAAGTCCAGGAAACTCAACTTGATGCCGTAACAGGTCTCAGCGGCAGCGGGCCTGGCTATCTTTTCACCATTATTGACGGTCTTGTTGATGGCGGGGTACTGGCCGGCCTGCCACGAAACACAGCTGAACAGCTAGTCTTGCAGACTATATATGGTACTGCCAAACTTGCCATGGAAAGCGATAAAAACGCAGCCGCTCTGAAAGCCCAGGTCACATCTCCAGGCGGCACAACAATTAAAGGTATTCAACTGTTGGAACAACGTGGAATACGCTCTGCGCTGATGGATGCGGTTTTGGCTGCCGCCAACCGATCAAAGGAGTTGGGCGCGTGAGGATGAAAGCTGTTGGGATTGTCACACGGCTGGACAGTCCGGATGTTGAAAAAATCGGGAAGCAACTGGTTACCTGGTTTAAAGATCGAGGGATTGACGCCAGCTTAAACCAACCACTCACCCCCGGCCTGGACATGCTGGTTGTGCTTGGTGGAGACGGCACGCTTCTTCATGTGGCAAAACAGGCCAGCAATTCAGACATCCCCATACTAGGCGTTAATCTAGGCAATCTTGGCTTTCTTACTGAAGTTTCAGCCGACGAAATGTACTACTCGTTGGAGACAGTACTTGCAGGCGATTATAGGGTAGAAGAAAGAATTATGCTCGCAGCGGCGGTCATCCATGGTAAAGACGGTGCCAAAAGCGCTCCTGTGTACGCCCTCAATGAAGTGGTTATCGTTAAGGACAGCACAGAACATATGGTACGGCTACGCTGTTGGGCTGATAAAGAATATATAGCCACCTACAGGGCAGATGGGCTTATTCTTTCCACTCCAACAGGCTCAACCGCTTACAATCTGTCGGCAGGTGGCCCTATAGCCCATGCCGAACTGGATACTATTCTGGTCACCCCAATATGTCCTTTTATGCTGGAATCCAGACCAGTGCTGCTTGCCCCGCAAACGAAAATAACGAGCCAGTTGCTTGCTCCCGCCGGAGATGTCAAGGTTATCATTGATGGGTCTCTACAGTGGAAAATAACCGATGATGATTACCTCCTGGTGCAAAAAGCATCCAAGCCGCTTTTACTTATCAGCTCGCCTTTAAAAAGTTATTTTACCATCTTGAGAAATAAACTGAACTGGGGCGGCTCAAGCATTGATTTACCTTTACCCGAATTAGTTTGCCGACACTGTTAAATCTTTGTAACTGTTCAGCAGTAGCCCAGTTCCCACTATCTGTCCGCCCAGCATTTCGATGTGTCGAAGTCGAGACTTATCTGCTAAATCGGTCAGCTTGTGAACATTCAGAGCACTGCTAAATAGTACATTTTCAGCACAGTATAGTTGCTGGGCTGCGTTATTTTTTCTTTCGTTTAATTTTATACTTTTTCATTTTATATTGAAGCAGGCTTTTGGTAATGCCCAATTGTTCTGCAGCTCTTGCCTGCACATTGGCAGCATCTTCAAGGGCCTGGCGAACCAACTTCTCCTCAATCCCATTAAGTATCTCTGCAAGGCTGAGGTTCTCAGGGATAAACTGGCTGAGCTCCAAGCCCGTACTCCATTCCTGCGCATCATGGAGCTGAGAAGAGTCCGGCTGCACATCTTCCGGTTCAATTTTATCACCACTGCACAAAATCGCAGCCCGCTCAATGGTATTCTCCAATTCTCGTACATTTCCTTCCCAGGGAAGTGTAACCAACAAACGAAGAGCATCAGGGGAAATATCTAATTCTTTCCCTAGTGTTTTACTATTTTTTTCTATAAAATGAGTGACAAGGGCCGGTATGTCATCGACTCTTTCACGAAGCGGCACGAGGTGAATGTGAATGACATTCAATCGGTAATAAAGGTCCTCGCGAAAGCTCCCTTTTTCAATCTCATCTTTAAGGTCTTTGTTGGTTGCCGCTAGGATCCGGACGTCCACATTCTGGGTTGAACTACCGCCCACCCGCTCAAAGGTCTTTTCCTGCAAAACACGCAGTAATTTCGCCTGTAACTGGGGTGGCATTTCACCTATTTCATCCAAAAAAAGTGTCCCTTTGTCGGCCAGTTCAAAACGCCCTTTACGCATGCTGACTGCATCGGTAAAAGCGCCTTTTTCATGGCCGAAAAGTTCACTTTCCAAAAGATGCTCTGATAAGGCGGCACAGTTGACCGAAATAAAAGGAGCATTTTTACGTGGCGACAAGTTGTGTATGGCACGTGCAACGAGTTCTTTTCCAGTGCCGGACTCACCGGTAATAAGCACGGAAGATGGAGCGGGAGCAACTTTTTCAATGAGCTGATACACGGCACGCATGGAAGGATTTTTCCCTATCATTCCGCCAAAACCGGAACGTGGGGTAGCTTCGTCGCGCAACCTTCGAATTTCACGAATAAGGTTATAGTGTTCAATGGCTTTGCCGACGCCGGCAAGCAACTGCTCATTGGAAAAAGGTTTGGCTAGGTAGGTAAAAGCACCCAGTCGCATGGCTTCAACAGCCATTTCAACCTCCGCAAAGGCTGTAAGAAGGATAACAGGTAGTTCGCGGTTATATTCTTTGATTTTAGCAAGGAACTCAATACCATCCATTCCCGGCATTTTCATATCAGAAATAACGAGATCAAGATCGGCTTCATGTACGATAGGCAAACCTGTTAAACCACTGTCTGCGGTAAAAACTTCATATCCCTCATCACGAAGTAATTCGGACAGGACTATTTGATAATTCGGTTCGTCATCGACTACAAGGATCGTATACATGGCATTATCATTGAAAAATGGATTATAGCTATTTGTATTGGTTAATTTTTTCTACAATGGGTGCAAGCAATTCCACTGGTGGACAAAACGTCCCCCCACTACAAGCCGGCATGTTAGCAGGACGAGTTGCTCCGTGGTAATCACTGCCCCCGGTGACAAGGAGATTATTTTCGGCAGCGAGTGCAAAAAGCTTTTTTTTCATCTTTTTTGAATGGGACGGATAATAAATTTCAATACCGTCCAATCCATACAAGGCTAGTTCGCGAATAAGGGCGGGCTGACGTTTCATACTGGAATCTATCTGGCCTGGGTGGGCAAGAACTGCGATGCCGCCGGCACGATGGATGGCACTAATTGTTTCAATCGCAGAGTAGCAGAATCGACAATGCCAGGCTTTTTTACCTCTCCCTAAATACGATCGAAAAGCTTCGTCAAAGGAACGGACAATACCTTTTTTTATCAGTATATTAGCAATATGAGGCCTGCCTGCTAGTCCAGTGCCAGACATTTGCTGTAGATCTCTGTCGGTTATTTCAAATCCTAGTTCCTGCAATGAGGCAAGAATTTTATGATTACGTTCCGTTCGCCCACCTTGCAGCAGAGCAAGCCACTGCGTAAATGTACTGTTGGTCGTCTCTATACCATATCCAAGAAGATGGATACTCTGTTTATTGTACATGGCACTGATTTCTACGCCGCTTAGAATTGTTAGGTCGTACTCCTCCCCTAACTGCATCATTTCCTCAACACCATCCATAGTGTCATGATCGGTCAGCGCTAATGCTGTAATCCCCTGTTTGATGGCTAGTTCGACAAGCTCTAAAGGGGTGGAACTGCCGTCCGAGTAAATAGAGTGAGTGTGTAAATCGATGCACATTGAAAAAAATGAGTAATGGTGAGCTGGAGCATTTGTGGTTCATTTGGATTTGTTTTCCAGCTTAATCACGCATGTCCTTTTCTGCAACAGGCAAATAAAAACCATTTATAACTATAGGTTGTCATTCTTATCCAAATCATTACATTACAATCATTCAAACAAAAAGGAGAACATTGATGGCTGATAAAAACACAAAAATAGAAGAACATATCATTGTCGATGAGCCGTATTACCTGCAAACAGCCGAGGAGGTAAATGTAGCCATGGCTGCCTATACCATTGGCGCGCCTCTACTTCTCAAAGGACCAACAGGATGCGGAAAAACCCGCTTTATGCAATACCTTGCCTGGAAATTACAACGTCCTCTGATAACGGTGTCCTGTCACGATGACTTATCAACCAGTGACTTGGTAGGCAGGTACCTTATCCGCGGTGGAGAAGCTGTTTGGAACGATGGCCCGCTCACCCTTGCAGTGAGGAAAGGGGCGATTTGCTACCTGGATGAAATAGTAGAAGCGCGAAAAGATACAACCGTCGTTATCCACCCTCTTGCTGATGATAGAAGAGAACTGCCTGTTGAAAAAAAGGGTGAGCTGATTATGGCGCCGCCTGAATTCATGCTTGCAGTTTCTTATAACCCTGGATACCAGAGTGTCTTAAAAGACCTAAAGACATCAACAAGGCAGCGATTTATCGCTCTTTCTTTTGATTACCCATCAATTGAACAAGAAGTTAAAATTGTTCAAAAAGAAGGAAACGTTGACATTGAACTGGCCGGTTCTTTAGTGAAACTTGCCCATATGACACGCGGGCTGAAAGACTCAGGACTTGTCGAAGGTGCAAGTACCCGATTGTTGATTCAGGCTGGTCAGCTTGTGGCTCAAGGTATACCAATCCATTTGGCCTGTCGGGTCGCGATTGTCGAACCGTTGACAGATGACCACGAACTGATGAGCGCCCTGGATGAGATGGTGAGTTCTCTTTGGTGATCAATGCAGATAACAACACTGATCAAACAATTCTTTGCTCTAGTAGAGCCAAGTTTGCCAAATGAATGGGAAGTTGAAGACTCTCTGTTGCCGCTTGCCAATCAGCAAGAGCGCATCCAAAATATTATACTAGCTCAAGTCCCCGTCATTTGGCCTGTCTCCAATGCGCTTTGTTTTACTTTCCTTACACGATTTGAGGAAATACTCCCTCTTGTGAAGAGCGGTTTTTTAGCCGAATGGGTCAAGGAGTTGCTTGATCATTACGAGAAAGGAGGCTTGCAGGCTGCACAGTCATGCATAAGCAGGATACCTTATTTCATTTCTCACCTGCAGGGAAAACGTGGACTCAACTTTGAAGAAGCAAAGGGAAGATTACAACCTTATATTAACGGCTTGGCTGGAAGAGAGATCTTGCTGTTTCCTGCGGAAAATCTTTATACCAACACTTCTGCTATTTTTGTTCCACAAGAATTACGTCTGTGTGCAGATAGAGAACAGTGTTTTTTATTGTACAAGTTCATGGTCTCCTTTCAGTGGGCATCTATAAAACTCAAAACCCTTGCCATCAAAGAATCCAGTGACCTTGCTTTTGCCACTCACCCTTTAGATACTTTTTTTGCGTCTTTTAGGGACAACATTCTGGGAAGCAGACTCTATCATTTTTGTGAAACTATTCGGATTACCCACTTTTTGGATCAGGAATTGCCGGGCCTTATGCGACAGGTCAAAACGCTTTTACCTGCTTTTTTACCTGATTTGAACACCCGAGCCGAGTGTTCCACTGTAACTGAGCTCCTGCAAAACATGTTTTTTGTTCGCCTTGAACACAACGTATCCTCCAAGACAATAGCATTGGTCAAGCAGTGGCTGAGTACCTGTAAAGAAAATACTGCCGACTTTACTGTCAGCAAAAAAGCGGCAAAAGCTATCTACCCACTTTTTAAGGAAGAAACTCTTTACCAACTATTGGGAATGCCTCTTTTTTTTCAAGGTGAATTACGGCTGGATGCCGTCGTTGCTGCAGTCCTAGAGAAAAGGAAACAGGATAAAAAACATTTCCTTGATGCTTTTTCCACGTTGTTGCTACAATTACCAGACACTGTTACCTTTTCGTCGGAAAACGCATCTGATGAACCTCAATCACCGCCTTCGCATTCCGCAGATCAGGCAAGAATCGTCATTGGCAATAAAAATAACGAAGACCAGCCCCATTTATCTGAACCTGTATACATTCAAATAAACAACCAAGAGATTAAACTGACAGATGAACTTGCATCCCTAGCACAGGATATCATAGATGACCTGGGCTATCTGCCCGAACATTACGTTAGCAGTGCTGCCGGTCAGGCAGGTCAGAGTAGGGGTGCTCCAGATCTTTATCCTGCTGCACAAGGTGCAGGTATTATAGCACCTGTGGTCTATGATGAATGGGATTACCGTCGAAAGGGGTTCAGGAAAAATTGGTGTGTAGTGGTTGAAAAACAGATTGAACCTGTACAATCGACTTTTATTGCAGATACACTCAAAAAATATCGTGGCCAGATTGCTCGATTACGATACCAGTTTGAAGTCATGCAGACCAGTGAACATTTTATTCGCCGGCAACGTGATGGAGATGACATTGATTTTGATGCTCTGGTCGAGTCCCTTGCCGATGCCCTTGCAGGCTATCCGCCTTCAGATAGATTGTTTATTCGGCTCCTGCGAGATCAACGAGACATTGCCGTTCTTTTTCTGGTAGATATGTCAAACTCCACAGCAGGATGGGTGGGGAAATCGATAAAAGAAGCATTGGTTCTGTTAAGTGAAGCGATGGAAATGCTTGATGATCGATACGGCATATACGGCTTTTCCGGCATGCGTCGCCTTCGCTGCGAAATATATCCAATTAAAACCATTGAAGAGCAATATGATACGACCGTCCAACAAAAAATAACAGGTATCGGCCCCAGAGAATACACACGCATGGCACCTGCCATCCGCCATATGAATGCTCTTTTTGCAGATATCGAGGCAAAACTGAAGTTGCTCATCATTTTATCAGATGGTAAACCGGAAGATTATGATGACTATAAAGGGAAATATGCCATTGAAGACACCAGACAAGCTTTATTGGAGGCAAAATCGCAAGGGGTTCACCCATTCTGCATAACAATAGATAGACACGCTCAAACATATATGGCACATATGTACGGACCAGCTAATTATATTTTTGTTAACGATGTTGTGCGGTTGCCTTCATTAGTTCCGGAAATTTACAAAGTATTAACAACATGAAAAAAAATGGCAAACACGACATTTTTTTTGCATCTACGATTTTACCTGCATTACATCTCCTGAAACTGCTTCTTGGAATTGTTGCGGCATTTTACTTGTTATTGTCTACCGTTCATGGCTCTAATGTCTATGCTGCAGAAGAAATAGATGAACAAATCCAACTCTTTAAAGTTCAAGCATATAAATATTATAACGGCATAGGAAAACCTCAGAACTATGCAAAAGCTTTAAACTTGTACAAGGTGGCAGCACAAAGAGGTGACGCTGAAGCACAGTTTGTGGTAGGTGGAATGTTCTTTAAAGGGATGGGAACTGATCCGGACTTAAAGGAAGCCTTTAAATGGCTGCTGAAGGCTGCAAAACAAAATAAGCGTACCCCTGAGTCTATGCAGATAATAGGCAGCATGTACCTTCGCGGAAGCGGTGTTCCGCAAAGCTACAAAGAAGCCAAAAAATGGCTCATCCCTGCAGCGCAGGCTAACAATCTGGCGGCAATTACCGATCTTGCTTTTATTTATTATCATGGCCTTGATGGTCAAAGTGATCTGTCCAGGGCCCTGGAGCTATACACCCAAGCAGCCTTGCAGGGCGATAGTTTAGCTCAGTCCAATGTGGGTATGATGCATGCGACAGGAACGGGCACAGCAAGAGACCTTGCCCTGGGGTATGCATGGTATTCGATAGCCGCCAGCCAGGGAAACACCACAGCCAGAATTAGCCGAAACAGTCTTATGGCTGACATGAGTTGGGAAGAACTTAACCGCGCCCAGGCCATTTCGGTGAGCTTATATCAGCAAATAGAACGTTTTAATCTACAAACTCAACCAAGGGTGCCTACAGCCAAAAACAAAACCAACGATTAGGCTGTCCAGCATTTTTTCACCCAATCTCTCGGATCCAGCGCCCACCTTTCTATGCGAAGAAAAATCCAATTAAACAATAAACAAGATGATTATTAGTCTTCATCTATTGGCCCATTATAGTTTGCCTCTGTTGTAAAAAGCTGCAGCAATTCAATCATATTTTCGCAATCATAAATTTTTTTTCGCATACGGGCAGCGCCAGGAATTTCCGCGCAATACCGACCCGCGTGATTCTTAATTCTAAAAAGCATTCTTTGATTCGGCAAATACTTATCAGAAAGCTCCATATGTCGCTGTAACTGAACAAGTCTTCCGGAAAGAGTTGCAGGCCGCCCCTGTGGGGAGAAAACCCAAGGATTGCCTAGCGCCCCTCTGCCAACCATGATACCGTCGCATCCGGTTTCCTGTATTCGCCGTACCCCTTGTTCATAAGAAAGTACGTCGCCATTGCCGATAACCGGAATAGAAACAGCCTGTTTAACTTGGCGGATAATATCCCAATCTGCAAGCCCTCCAAACCCTTGAGACCATGTTCGGGCATGAACGGTGAGTGCTGCGGCACCTGCATTCTCAACCATGTGAGCAAAGCTGACGGCGGTAATACTCTCGTGAGTCCACCCACTACGAAATTTAACGGTCACCGGGAGCGAAGTATTGGCACAGACCGCTTTGATTATGGCTTCGGCAAGTTCAGGGATTTTCATAAGTGCGGAACCGGCACCTTTTTTAATAACTTTTCTTACAGGGCAACCCATGTTGATATCAATTACATCAACGGGATAAGTAGAAACGATAGCAGCTGCTTTACCCATCGCAATTGGATCACTTCCAAATAACTGAATACCAAAAGGTCGTTCTTCACTCACGGTATCCAACAAGACCAGAGTATTCTTCTGACCATATACCAAGCCATGGCAACTGATCATTTCAGAAAAACAAAGAGAAGCACCCATTTCTCGGCACAAAAGGCGAAAGGCAAGATCTGTATAACCTGCTAGTGGGGCGAGAAGAAAAGGATTGGGTAAAACGAGATTCCCGATTTGAAGGGGTTTAAGCGGTGGGTTCATTTGGTTCAATTAAAATCACAATAAAAAAAGGCGCTTCAGAAACCAACTTCTGAAGCGCCTTGCAGGGAATGATTGCTTCGTTTATTTGGTAACTGTTTCTGTGGGTGGCATGTTTTTTTGTCGCAATCTTTTTAATGTACCGAGATAAATAGACTCAGAGAGATCATCGACAATAGTTTCAAGTGCCTCTGCTTCGATGGTGGCATTGACTGTTTCTGCAGGATAGTCTTCTGTCCAAAGTTGTTCAGGCACTTCCCAGAGTATTTTGCCGGATTTCAGATCTTTGAGTACATAGCGAACACCAAGTCTGACCTTAATATCAGTGGCATTTGATTGACCATCCCACGAGATACTAGGTAAACTTATGGAAACAATTTCACCGGCAAGAACAAGGTCAGCTTTAGTTTGGTCTTTGGTCAAGGTAATGGATTCTGATTTCAAAAACCACCGAGATAAAGTTTGATAGATCTGTGAATCCAAACCAAGCTTGCTGGTCCGGTTTTTCCATGTAGGAGCATAAATAACCTGGCTTGGCCCTTCATAAATATGAGGGAAATAATATGCACTACAACTGCAGAGGCAGAAAGTAATGAACACAATAGCGGCCAGTCCCTGGGTCTTTATTTTCACTGTCTATCTCCTTTCAGTCTATAATAATTATTGTTATTTCGTAACTGTAGTAAATTATAATACAATATTAACAAGTTTCTTTTTAACTACAATAACTTTCTTGGGTGTACTGTCCTGCATGAACTTGAGAACTTTTTCATTGGCAAGCGCAATAGCTTGAATATCATCATCACTAATATCTGAAGCAACCTGAAGTTTGGCACGAACCTTGCCGTTTATTTGGACGACAATGGTGAGTTCTTCCTCTTTAGCGGCTTCAGCATCAAACTCTGGCCATGAAGCCTGGTCAAGGGTTTGAGGGTGATTGGTAGCCTGCCATAATTCTTCACAAAAATGAGGCACCATAGGAAAAAGCAGCACTATAATGGTCTCAAGTGCCTGCTTGAGTACAGGTTGATCAACCTCCTGTTTTCCTCCGAGTACTCCCGTTGTAGTGTTAACTAGCTCCATCACTCCGGAAATCGCAGTATTAAAATGAAAATTCGATTCAATACTTTCCGTAACCCTGCGAATGGTCTGGTGTGTTTTCCGATGCAACTCTCTTGACGCCTCATTGAGTTTGCCGGAAGAAATGGTGCTATCATCGTTAAAAGCGCCCACATTCTGCTGTATCAACCGGTACACTCGATTAAGAAATCGTGAGGAGCCCTCTACACCCTGGGCATTCCATTCAAGGTCTCTCTCCGGAGGTGCTGCAAACAGAGAAAAGAGACGGACAGTATCTGCACCAAATTTTTCAATAAGATCATTGGGATCAACTACATTCCCTTTGGATTTGGACATCTTTGCACCATCTTTAATAACCATCCCCTGCGTTAAAAGGTTGGTAAATGGTTCATCGATGGTAACGTAGCCAAGGTCTCGGAGTACTTTCGTGAAAAAACGAGAATAAAGCAGATGGAGGATGGCGTGTTCAACTCCACCGATGTACTGATCAACCGCCATCCAGTACTTGGCAGCATCAGGGTCAATGGGTCCGTCAAGATAGCCGGGATTTGTGTACCTGATAAAATACCATGATGACTCAACAAAGGTATCCATGGTATCTGTTTCCCTTTGTGCAGCTTTGCCGCACTTGGGACACTTGGTTGTATAAAATGCTTCCTGCTGGTGCAACGGAGTGTGCTCGCCACCTGCTTTGTCAGCGCCGGGCAAAACAACAGGTAAGTCTTCTTTAGAAACTGGAACAACTCCGCACTGGTCACAATGAATAACTGGAATCGGTGCTCCCCAGTATCGTTGCCTGGAAATCCCCCAATCTCGAAGACGATAGGTTATGTGCGGCTGACCAAACTGATTATTAACCGCGTGATCAATAATTGCTTTTCTCGCCGCAGATGAATCGAGTCCGGTAAATTCGCCGGAATCAACGAGATGCCCTGGTTGGTCATAAGCAGCTTCAAGGCTGTCACCGGAAAGGGATTCGTTTTCAGGTTGAATGACAACCCTTATGGGCAAGTCATATTTTTGGGCAAATTCAAAATCCCTCTGATCATGGGCAGGTACGGCCATGACGGCACCAGTACCGTATTCCATCAAAACAAAGTTGGCCACGTAAATGGGGATGCGATCACCATTAAAAGGGTTAATACAGTATTTCCCTGTAAAAACACCTTTCTTTTCAGGCTCCTGATCTGCACTTGCCCGTTGTTTTTCAATAAGAGTTGATTCTATAAATTCTTTTACAGCGTCTTGCTGCTGTTCTCCGGAGATGAGTTCTTCGATTAAGGGGTGCTCAACAGCCAAAGACATAAAGGTGACTCCGTAAATCGTGTCTGGCCGCGTAGTAAATATAGAAACAACAGCATCTACTCCATCCACCTGAAAATCGCAGGCAAGACCTGTACTTTTGCCAATCCAGTTACGCTGCATGGTTGCAACTTTATCAGGCCACCCGGTCAGTGAATCAAGGTCTTCTAGGAGTTCATCAGCATACTCGGTAATTTTAAAAAACCACCCATACATTGTTTTAGGCAATACAGGCTGATCGCAGCGCCAGCAAAGTCCATCAATAACTTGTTCCCGTGCAAGGACGGTCTGACAATCATTACACCAGTTTACCGTGGTTTCTTTTCGGTACACCAGACCTTTCTCAAGCATTTCAAGAAACAATTGTTGTTCCCATCGATAATACTTGGGATTGCATGTGGCAAGTTCCCGATCCCAATCGTAACTGAGTCCAAGGGCTTTAAGTTGCTCACGCATGTAATCAATATTTTCGTAAGTCCAGGCAGCAGGGTGCACACCTCTTTTCATGGCAGCATTTTCAGCGGGCAGTCCAAAAGCGTCCCACCCCATGGGATGAATAACGTTATATCCCTGAAGCCTTTTGTACCTGGCGATAACATCGCCTATTGTGTAGTTGCGTACATGCCCCATATGAATACGACCAGAAGGGTAGGGAAACATTTCCAATACATAATATTTTTTCTGGTTACTTTCATGAGTAACCTTGTATGGCGCAAGTTTATCCCATTGCTGTTGCCACCTGCTCTCGATGGCTTGAAAATCATATTTTTCGTTTGTCTGCTGCATAATCAGTTGCCGGTAATGAATTGAATATTCTGGTTACGAAAACCTATATGTTTCCCTATTCGAACCAACTCTTGAAAAGCTATTATGTAAGAGGTGGAGCAAGGGTAGTGTAATTTTCAAATGTAGTAAACTCTCCAAGGAAGGTAAGTTTAATAATTCCGGTTGGGCCATTTCTCTGTTTACCGACTATAACCTCAGCCAAACCTCTGTTGGGATTATCTTCAGCCTTATTATAGACCTCGTCACGGTAGATAAACATGATAACATCAGCATCCTGTTCGATGGCTCCGGATTCACGTAAATCTGAGAGTTGTGGTCTTTTATCGGTACGGCTTTCCAAGCTCCGGTTCAACTGCGAGAGAGCAACCACAGGGACATCAAGTTCTTTGGCCATCCCCTTTAACGACCTTGAAATATCAGATATCTCCTGGGCTCTGTTTTCAATACCACTTTTCCCTTGCATGAGTTGGAGATAATCTACAACTACCATTCCGATATTATCTTCTGATTTTAGTCGCCTCGCTTTGGCTCGCATTTCAAGTACGGTGAGCCCTGCAGTATCATCTATATAGATGGGAGCGTCGGCTAGCATACCAGTAGCACGGGTCAACTTGGGCCAATCTGTCTCTAGGAGTTTGCCTGTCCTCATTCTTTGCGAGTCAATGCGCCCTAAAGAACACAACATTCGTAAGGCTAGGGACTCCATAGACATTTCAAGACTGAAAACAGCTACAGGTACTTTTTCAATAAGTGCAGCATGCTGAACAATGTTCATTGCCAGGGCTGTTTTACCCATGGAAGGACGAGCAGCAAGAACTATCATGTCAGATGACTGAAATCCTGCAGTCATTTTGTCCAGTTCATCATAGCCGGTGGCAACTCCGGTGATGAGTTCTTGACGGTCATAAAGCTTGGTAATTCTGTCAAAGGCTTTTGGAACAATGTTGGCCATTGGCTGAAATCCCTGTCCTTTTTTGGACTGGGCAATTTCAAAAATAGTCTTTTCAGCTTCGTCTACCAGCGTTTCAATATCATCCTGCGCATCATAGCAACGTGCAGCCACCTCGGAAGTCGTCTGAATGAGTCGCCGTAATACAGATTTTTTTCTGATAATATTGGCGTGATGAACAAGAGTACCGGTAAAGGGGATGATATCGGTTAAAGAAGCTATGTAGCCGGCGCCACCAGCCTTTTCAAGTTTATTTTGATCGTTGAGCAGCCCCGTAACGGTTATAAGATCGTGTGGTTCGCTCTTTTCGAAAAGTGATACCATTGCTGCATAAATAATTTTATGCGCATTTTTATAAAAATCTTCAGGGTCGATAATTTCTGCGACCTGAAGTAATGATTTATCTTGAATGAGAATAGTACCAAGAACAGCCTGTTCAGCTTCAATGTTCTGCGGAGGAAGCATTTTAGGAAGTATGGTGAGGGGCGGAGCTGTTGCTTGTTGCATTTCCATGCCTTGAAACAGATGCTATGGGATAATACGAAGACGTTAGCAACAACTATACTGTCATTGCATATTTATGCACGCCCAAATTACAAGTGCCTTTTCTGGTATCAGAAAAGGCACTGTGGTGACCTATAATATTTATTTTTTACAAAAAAAACTATAAAAATAAATAAACTATTTATTCAACGAAAAAGAGGAGCTCTACCCAATTAAGAGCTACTCAAAAACGCGAAACAGCTGAGAGTGAGATAAAAAAGGATTATTCCGCAAGGGTTTCCGGAATAACCTGAACAGCAATCTCAGCAATGGCCTGAAAACCGACTTTTACAGGGATTTTGTACTCTCCCAGTTGTTTAATGGGTTCTTTGAGGACAATGCTTTTTTTATCCACGCTTACTCCCATTCCTTCAAGTCCAGCAACAATATCGCTATTGGTTACTGAGCCGAAAAGGCGATCTTCGTCACCAACACGCTTGGTGATGGTAATTACCTTGTCAGCAAGTTGTGCCGTCATTTTTTCAGCATCTTTTTGTTGCTGAGCAAGTCGTGCTTCAATTGCCTGTTTTTCTTTCTCTAACAGTGCGAGCGCAGTTTTATTAACAATTACTGCTTTTTTCTGCGGAATCAGGTAATTTCTGGCATATCCATCTTTTACCTTAACTATTTCGCCTTCCTGACCAAGGGTATCTATTGTTTCTTTAAGTATGATTTCCATGAGTGAACCCTCTACATGTATTTTGGTTCGTTTATCAACGATATATTGCCTTTTGGCGATAATGATAACTTTGTTTATTTATCTGTGTGATCGGTAACACTACCCGGAAGTTTTCTAAAATTAAGCCACACATCAGCAAAGCCTAATATAGCAAGAAAAATCAGACCATAACTCTGTATAATAAGTATAAAGTATAGAGCAAGCCTGAAAAAGCCGGGAACGTTCCATTTGTCCAGCAGGTGGATAAAAACGGCCAACCCTTGAAAAAAATAGAGCAAAACGCTCACCAGCAGGAGACATATAGCTGTATCCTTTATTGCTCCGCTTCCTACAAGCATGGCAACGACTACAGATATGGGCAACCAAACTAGCTGCTCCGGTAAAGACCATGCTGTATATTTGCCCCATCCTTTCTCGGTGAGCTGCATTTTTTTAGCTAGAATGTTGCTAATAACCAGATTAAACCAAACTGTAGCAATCACCATACAACCTAATATACCAGGAAGTATACGAGGAATGACCCTGCGCACTTCTTCAATGGCTATTTGCAGGGCGTAAAGCACCTCAGCCGAAATATCGGGCTGCTTGCTGTATACCACGTATGCTTGCGCAAAGCCGGCATCGAGCATGGTGACCAACTGCGTGTACAAATTTTCCGAGGTTATCAAACTACAGATAATCCAGAAGATTATCCAGCTACCACCTTGTGTTACGATTCCTTTAACGCCTGTAACTACAGCGTTTTCCTCTGCGATCATGCCTTGGTAGAGCGTGTACCCCAGTGGAATAAATGTGAGTGAAAAAAGAAATATCTCAATGCGTTGAGCAATGATCAAGCCCGCTCCAGCGAGGAGCAGGCTATTTCTCAAAAATTTCAAGCCGTTTTTAGGACCCAAAAAGCAAAAAATCAGAAATACCGGAATGCTCAATACACCTTGTGACCACCCAAGTAAAAGAGGGAAGAAAGATGGCAAAAAAAATACAGCTGCCGTCAGCAGCATGTATTTTAAAATTGAGGCACGTCTAAATGGTCCTTCCTCCTTTATCACTTTTTTGCAAGCCTAAAACGCTTAAAATTGAGTTGAACCAGTATACGGCAGAAGTGCGAGTTGTCTTGCCCGCTTAACAGCCTCGGTCAATTGACGCTGATGACTGGCGCAAGTACCGTAAATACGTCGAGGTATAATTTTACCGCGTTCGGTTACGAAATTTCGCAGAGTTTTTGGGTCGCGATAATCTATAATGATTTCTTTATCTGTGCAAAATCTGCATACACGACGACGAGAAAAGACTTTTCTAGGTGGGGCCATGGGGATAATCTCCTCTATGTGAATCCTTTAACTGGATAAATAAATTTTCTTATGCTTCTTCTGTCGGTTCTTCTGCTGTTGTTGCGGCTTTTTCTTCTACAACATCTGCAGTTTTAGTCTCGACAGGGGCAGATTCTTCTTCGCTTTCTTCAGCTTCGGCAGCTTCTAGAGCTGCAGCCTGCGCAGCTATTTTTTCTTTTTCAAGAGTAATAGCAGCCTCATCCATTGATTCATTGAGCTTGATCGTTAGGAAACGAAGTAAACGATCATCAATCCTAAAAATACGTTCAAGCTCTTCAATTGTGTGCCCAGGAGCCGCATAGTTCACATAAACATAATACCCCTGAACTTCCTTTTTGATTTCATAGGCGAGTTTTTTCATGCCCCAACGATCTACGGAAATAATTGTTCCGCCATCATTAGTGATAAGGGCATTTGTTCTGTCAATAATTTCAGTGAATTGTTCTTCACCGATATTAGGGCGCAGAATATAGGTGGTTTCGTAATGACGCATGATTCCTCCTCGTGGTCATAGTGGCCCTCGCTTCTATCTGGATGATGAGAGCGAGAAGGTTAGTGTGATGAACGGGACAATCTACAAAAAAAAAGAGACGCAGTCAAGAGAGAATCCAGCTAGTCATATTCTCTGTCTTTATCCTGTTTTTTCCTGTTTTTTTATTTTCTCCCACTGAAGTCGTAATTGCTCGTCATCTTTGCATTCACCGCCCGCAAAAACATGAGGATGCCGACGAATCATTTTCTGATTAATAGCAAGAAGGGGAGCTAAGACCGAAAATTTTTTCTTTTCTGCATACATCGCGGATAACATGGTAATAACAAAATACATGTCACCAATTTCTTCGCTGACATTATCGGTGTCATCAGCTTCGATTGCGTCGATGAGCTCTTTGCATTCCTCTATTAAATATTTTTTAAATGACAATGGTGTTTGCCGCTTGTCCCAAGGGCATCCATTATCACCTCTTAAAGTTGCTATAATTTCGACGAGACGGGAAAGTTCTTTGCCAATATCTGTATTTTCGACATTCAAGGGATTTTACCTAAAAGAAGTAGGTTAAAATAAGAAAAAAACAAGGAAGAGTGAACTACGCTGAGTCCGAATTATTTCAGCTCATAAAAAATGGATCGCATATGCCTTTTGGGGATGAAACGCGGGCTGATTCCGGTGAGAGATTCGGTGGAACCAATGATAAGGTACCCGTCGGGCTCTAAATTTTGGGCAAGTTTATTGAAAAGCTTTTTCCTGTCTTCAGGGGTAAAATAGATAGCCACATTGCGACATAAAATTATATCAAATTTACCCATGCCCGTAAAAGGCTGCATCAGATTAATTTTTCGAAAATTAGCCATTGCTCGAATCTCATCTTTTATTTTCCAACTACCTCCTGCAGGAGAAAAATATCGGTTGAGCTTATCTTTGGCTAAGCCCCTCTCTATTTCAAATTTATTATATCTACCAGCGCTTGCTTGAGCAATCGCGGCGTCGGAAATATCTGTTCCTAAAAGTTTTACGGAGTACCTGGACAGATCACCTAACAATTCCTGCATCACAATCGCAACAGAATAAATTTCCTGGCCAGTAGAACAAGCTGCACTCCATATTCGAAGTGGTGTTTTTATTCTGGGATTTTTCTGCGACCGCTTGTCTACTAATTCCGGCAAAATTTTATGCCGCAACAGCTCAAACGGGCTGTTATCTCTGAAAAACAGAGTCTCATTAGTTGAAATCGCATCAATAATTTTTTTTTCAATAAGTTTAGCAGGCTCGCTTTTTGATTTATTATAAAGTTCGTGATAATTGGAACAACGAAATTCTTCAGCGATAGCATTTAGGCGGGTTTCAAGAAGATATTTTTTAGACTCATCAAGGTGGATGCCTGAAATGTCCTTAATATATTGTGAAAATAATTTTGTTTCTGCTGTTGTAATTTTTAGCATTCGGCCTAACAGTTTTAATTTATACAGCTTTTTCTCAGGCTTAGGACAAGCCAGAGACACCACCTAAAAAGATATTCTAACTTAAATTTTCCTTACGGCACGAATTTCAAGCATTTACCTTTACTGCGCTCATTACTTCTATACATCTTTTTCGTGATCATTCAGCGAAGATCAAAACGCTATCACTCGACCCCAAATTATAACTATTCAGCAGTGCTCCAAATGTTCACAAGCCGACTGATCAACCATTCGTCGATATGTTGAACGGGCAGATCCTAAAGCGTTGGATTGCTGCTGAACAGTTACTCTTTTTTTCAATAAAGGCGTACAAAGATAATCGCCATAGCCGTCAAAGAATTTGTAACTAAATTGAGCTAAGATCCCTCACGCCCTCTTCGTGATGGATCAACCTCACGTTTATTTAAGTGAGTTAAGAATCTCACCTGCAATTTTATCAAGCGGTACCACACTGTCTAACAGACCAAGTTCAGCAGGGGCTTTGGGCATACCGTAAACAACACACGACATTTCATTCTGGCCGATTATATAGGCATTCTTTTGGTTGAGCACCTGTAGGCCCTTAGTACCGTCTGACCCCATTCCTGTCATGATTACAGCCGTTGCCCTACCAACATAAAAATCTCCAACAGAACGAAACAGATAGTCCACGGATGGTTTACATGAGTTTTCGGGCGGATCATCTGTTATCTTCACCAGGCGATTAACACCATCAGCCGCAGCTACTAATTTCATTTGCTTGCCGCCTGGAGCAATATAGGCCACATTTGCAGCAAGTGCTTCTCCATTTTCAGCTTCCTTAACTGTTATCCGGCATTTCTTATTTAAACTGGCAGCAAGTGATTTGGTAAAAACAGGGGGCATATGCTGTACTATAACAATAGGTACCCCTATGTTTGCCGGTAGCATCGGCATCATCCGTGCGAGTGCATTAGGGCCACCCGTTGATATACCAATAGCAATTATTTCTGAACTATTATGCGGTACACGTTGACCAGGTCTTCCAGGTACGGTACTTTTGTTTTTTGTCTGTACAGCAGGTTTTGCTTTAAGCGATTGTTTTTTTACTAAGCGGTTCGTCCCCATTTGACCAATAGCTGTGCGCCCGGTGACAAAGGCCTTTATTAAAGGGGCGAGGTTTTCCTTTAAATATTTTTTACTTTCTGCGATATTTGAGGTGTTTGGCTTAAGAATAAAATCATAGGCACCAAGCTCAAGAGCCTTCATCGTCATGTTGCCACCTTCGCTGGTCAACGTTGAAACCATGATTGCAGAAATATCAGGAGCATGTTTTTGTAAATATTGAAGAACCTCCAGCCCGTTCATCTCCGGCATTTCTATATCAAGCGTTAACAAGTCAGGCTTGAGACTCTTTATCTTAGAGACAGCTATTTTTCCATTGTGTGCGACGCCTACCACTTCAACTCCAGGTATTTCTTTAAGGACATCACTCACAGCCTTACGATATACTATGGTGTCGTCAACAACCAGGACCTTGGTTTTTCTTGTTAACATTTTTGTTTTTAGCAAATTAATTACACACGATTAATGTTTTCTGTATCCATACGAAGTACTTCTTTGATATCAAGCACCCCAATAAGCTTATTTTCGGTTTTGTAAACGCCTGTAAAAAAACTGCCTTGTATTCCACTCATGTTGGCTGGCGCCGGCTCTATCTTGTCAGGCTCTGCCGCCACCACATCACTTAGTTTGTTTACTAACAGCCCTACGTATTCTCCAGGAGCATTGACTATGATATTTCGAGGATCGCTACCCAAATCAGTTTGACCAAGCCCAAGTTTTTTCCCAAGATCAATAATCGTGACGATCTGACCTCGAAGATTCAAGATACCCTGCACATAGTCAGGGGATTGCGGAACTATGGTCATCTCCATGATTTTATTTATTTCCTGAACTTTCAGGATATCCATTCCACATAAGGCGTCACCCACATGAAAAGTGGCAAGTTCTATCATAGTTTTGTTGGATTGAGATGATGGTTTCATTATTTAAAATCTCCAAAGAGGTAAATGATCTTTTGATGCGAATCCCATTGACCTTGTCAACAATGTGCCGGAAATAATGGTCCACAAAGAGCCAGGTGCCCAGTAAAGAGCATAAAAAACGCATATGCCATTATTTTAGCCTATCAATGAGTAGCCTTTTTCGGCTGGGCATATTTATGGACACTTTCCATAAGCCGTTCTTTATCGAGTTTTATATGGTATTCATTGACGCCAACAGCCTCACCTCGCTCGACATCTTCTTGAGCAGCCAGTGTGGTAAGCGCAATAACAGGCAACACACTGTATTCCGGATGCTGCTTTATTTTTTCAGTAAGTTCAAAACCATCCATATTCGGCATTTCTATATCTGTAACAACCAATGTAATTTCGTCATGTTGCTCTTCGATGATATGCCACCCCTCAACACCATCTTCACCTTCAAGTACATTAAAGCCGGCTTCTTCGAGATACCCCTTTACCTGGTTTCTGAAAAAATTGGAGTCTTCAACTATCAGGATTGTGGGCGCTTCGATTTCTGTACCAAAACGATCTTCCAGGGTAATATCCTCAAACCATTGGGGATTGATAGTTTGCACTATTTCAAAAATATCAATCAACATGGTGGTATTACCATCGATAATAGCAGATCCCATTATCCCTGTCTGTTTGAGGGTGACATCATCAATATCTGACGATATTTCGACGGCATCGATTGGGCCGGTAGCTAAAAGCCCAATGTCTTTTCCTGCCAAATGAAAGACAATGACCAGATAGTTGTCCTGGACATCCAGCGGCTGTACCATGGCCACTTCATCTATACTTATGAGAGGCAAGCTGCCTCCACGATACTGCATGACCCTGCGGCCTCCGACATCTTCGACGTCGGTTGATTTGATTTTTTCAACCCGTTCAACCTGATTCAATGGGACACCAAAATTTTCCTGCGGCGAACTGGAAAAAGTGAGTAAGGCTTGCCGGTCTTTTGACTTGGTAATAGCCTCTTTGTTAGCCTCAGAAAGTTGGCGAGCTCTTTCCGATCCTTCAAGAGAAGTCAACCCTGCCATTGATGCGATACTATTTACATCTAAAATCAGAGCGATTCTACCATCACCCATTATAGTTGCACCTGCATACCCTTTACATTGCTGAAGATGCCTACCTAAAGGTTTAATGACAATTTCTTCTGAGTCATGAAGGCGATCAACAATAAGTCCATATTTCATCGCTCCAGTAGAGACAACAACAATATTCAGCGCACTTGCAGGGCCTTGGCGCCGGTCGGTTGTCCTTTTCTCTTTCAAGTCGTTGCTGTCGTCTTCTGATGTATTTTTTTCAATATCATGAGCATGTTCAGCTAACAACCTCCCTGTTCTTCGGTCAGCTAAGTTCTTTCTTCGATCTGTAACTGTGACTTCTTTAACAGGATCAAAGTAAGTACGTTCTATGTCGAACACATCCGACATGCGGATAAGGGGCAAAAGATTCCCTCGCAGACGTACAACTTCCGCATTACCAACCTTTTCTATACGCTCTGCAATCTTTGATGCCGGAATACGGAGCAACTCCTCCAGATTTACCTGGGGAATGGCATAGCGTTCACCACCTGTCATAATAATCTGGCAAGGGATTATCGCCAAAGTGAGGGGGAGCTTAATGCTAATGGTGGAACCCTTGCCAACGTCTGATTCAATCTCTATTGAACCACCAAGTTGATCTAGATTGGTTTTTACTACATCCATCCCCACGCCACGGCCAGAGACGTCGGTTACCTTTTCAGCTGTGGAAAATCCAGGAAGGAGAATCAGGTTAATACGCTCCTTTTCGGACATCACATTGGTTTGTTCCTGGGTAACCAGTCCTTTCTTAATAGCCGTTTCAGCAAGAACATCTCCATCAATTCCTTTGCCATCATCACTGATTTCTATAACCACCTGACCGGCGGCATGATAAGCTTTCAGGACTATTAAGCCTCTAGCATCCTTTCCTTTAGAAAGTCGTTCTTGAGGAGATTCAATCCCGTGATCAACTGAGTTACGAACAAGGTGTGTTAATGGGTCATTAATAGCTTCAATGATTGTTTTATCAAGCTCAACATCTTTACCGACGATGGTCAGGTCAATCTGTTTATTCAACTTTCCTGACAAGTCCCTGACAACCCGAGGGAATTTATTGAAAACATTCCCAATGGGCTGCATTCGGGTAAGCATTATAGCTTCTTGGAGTTCTGAGGTGACCAGGTCGATGCGTTGGCCAACAGTTTCTGCACTTCTGACATCCCCGGAGGTGATGGTCTGGAGAAGTTGGTTTCTGGAGAGCACGAGCTCGCCGGCAAGGTTCATAAGTTGGTCAAGAAGACTGACAGTCACCCTGATTGAGGTGTCGGTTTTGGTCGCGGTTTTTGATTGTGCTTTATTACAGGCAGGCTGGACTACAGTCGAGGGTATTACCTCTGCTTCGACATTCGGTTCAGGTATGGCTGGTTCTTCCTCTTTAAATACAGTTTCGTCACTTACAGCACCAATGGGTGCGTCTGCAATTTCTTCTTCGACATGTTTTTGAGTAATGGGTACCTCTTCTTGTGATTGCTCCTCTACAGCAGGTGAAGATTCAGCGGCCGCTGTTTTTGGTGCTTCGCCTTGCTCATAGATTATATTCAGGGCATCTACATTAGGGGAAATGTCAGCTTTGTTACTGTTACCCACATCCTCAATAAGCTGTTGTAGTTGGTCGGAAGACATCAGTAAAATATTGACTATTTCAGGGGTCGGGACAAGCTTCTCACTGCGGATTAACCCTAATACATTTTCTGCTGCATGTGCTAAATCCTGGATCGCGGTCAGGCCCATAAACCCTGCGCCACCTTTAATAGAGTGAGCAGCTCGGAAAACTTTATTGACCAAATCAACATCTATATCCGCTCCCCCCTCTTCAATGGCGAGAAGGTCGTTTTCTATGTCAGCTAAATGCTCAAGAGATTCCTCGATAAAACCTTGTAATATTTCGTCATCTTCAAAAGTCATAAACAATTCTCCTGCAAGACTAAAGCATGCTTACGGCCTGGTTTGTCAGGCAAAGGGGCAAATCAGTTGAACATACGGTTTTGAGTGTTCACTGTTGGTAAAGTATAGTTGTATTGTACGTATCGGTAAGGGGTTGTACAGTTTTTTTTTACTGGTACAAAAATAACGAAAAGAAAAAAGCAGGTCGACCTCGCTCAACAAACCACACCTGTTAAACACTTCTGAGCTATGTTGAAAAATCGCGCGTTAGTCGGCTCTCTCAGGTCCATCCAAAGTTTTCATCTCGCCAGGATTTCTTATCAATAAAGTTTTTTGCAGGGCAAGGCACAAGCGGCGCAGCAGGTAGCGAAGACTTCGGTAGTAAACCACCGCAAGTGGTTTGCAACGCAGAAGCTGCGGAAAAATCTATTAACTCGAAGGAAGAACTTTTTGCTTGAGAGCAAAACGGATTGTTAATTTTGTAATCGCTCTTTAAGCAGTAATACCAATTGGGTTGGAAAAATGACTAACAGTAATGGCGATAATGAAGATAACTTGAAAGAGGCATTGGGGTGATGAAGGTGAGTAGCGACACTATGGAATTTTGAAAAACTCACCCAGTTCAAAAAAAACAGGCAAAAAAGGAGTGCTCGCCACCCATTCAAGGAGAAAAACCGGCCTGCAAAATTGGTAACTGCAATGGAGAAAGCATCCTCGGACTTCAGAAGACGTATTTCACAGGCCAGGAAGACTGCAAAAATTAATGACCAATCGCGTGGAGCTTAACCTCATAGGTTATGGTTTTGCCCGCAAGCGGATGGTTGTAATCAATGGTTACAGATTCATTGCTAATGCCGAGAACGGTTGCCGGCACTTGCTGCTCCTGCCCATCTTTTTCTATGGAAAGAGAAAGTATCATTCCGGGACGTGGCTGTATTTTATCGCTAAAAGTTGCAAGAGGGACTTCATGAACAAGGGCTTTATGGTAAAGACCGTACGCATCTTCAGGAAATATTTTCACAGTCCTTGTTTCGTTGGGTTCCATTCCAAGTAAGGATGCTTCCACAGCCTGTAAAATTCTACCCGAACCGATAGAAACGGGAATGGGCTTTGATTCCGGTACACTTTCAACAACCTCACCACTGTCTAACGAGGCAGTATAACTGACTAAAACGCTATCTGTAAATTGAACGGGACACATTGTTTTTGATTCCTTATATTAAATGGGTTTAAAATTTGTGTTGTATCATAAACATCCTGCATAGGTTTGACAATAGTGGTAGTTCTTCAAGTCAAGGGTTGACAAAGTCGACAGGAGGGCATAGATATCCTGTGCCGAGCTCTTTAACCCTGATTTCTCATGAACATTTTTTATCATTTCATGAAAAAATATTAACTTCATACCCACGCAATTATAGTTAATGAGATATACAATCAACAAAATGTCTACCAAAGGTCAGTCCATGCGGTAACATCTTCTTCAGTATTTTAGCAGTAAATAGGTAAGCGTAGACTCCTATAGCCTACTATCGGATTCTACGCTTACCTATTTACTACCGAAATTTTTGAACCTGCCACTGACTGAACTGATGGGCAACCGTGAGTGTGGTACGTATCAGGAGTTTTTTTCCCAAAAGAGTAAATGAACACTCATTTGTTCTCCCTTGACCTTTCATTCAACATACTGTTACCAATAGGCCAAGGTTTCGTGCCTTATAGTCGTCGACGCCTGGCAGTCTTATTTTGCCGGGGGTGTAGATACTTGCTCCTGATGTATTTGTTTTAAAAACCAAACGCAGGGTCGAATAACAATGACTACAAACCACTGCATCATGAAAAAAAGATTATGATAGAGTTAGATTTTTCCAAAGATAAAAACGGATTACTTCCTGCAATCGTACAAGACCACGAAACTGGTCAAGTATTGATGCTTGCATATATTAATCAACTGGCCTGGCAAAAAACGCTTGAAACGGGCAAGGCGCACTATTGGAGTCGCAGCAGGGATAAACTATGGCTCAAAGGGGAATCTTCTGGTCACGTACAGATCATTAAAGCCGTACGGGTAGACTGCGACCAGGACACAGTTGTTTTTCAAGTCGAACAACTCGGGGGAGCTGCCTGCCATAAAGGATATCGAAGCTGTTTTTACAGAACAGTTGATAAAGAACAGCTCGTCATCACTGAAGAAAAAGTGTTTGATCCTGAAAAAGTATACGGCAAAAAGTAAAAGCATATTGCATAAGAATTTCCTTTGCCGGAATTCAAGCCATACTGAAAAAAAGCAATGCTGACGTTCGCAAATTATTGATATGCATGAGTAATCATCCGGAATGTACCTTACATTCTGGTTCGCAATATAAGTAAACGAGGAACTACATGAGTTTGTTAAAATTAGGTATACCCAAAGGAAGCCTTGAGAAGGCAACAATAGAACTTTTCGCAAAATCCGGATGGCAGATCAAGTTGATGTCCCGAAATTATTTTCCGGAAATAGATGACGATGAGTTGTCATGCTCAATCTGTCGCCCCCAAGAGATGTCGAGATACGTTGAATCAGGAATGCTTGATGCCGGCATAACTGGAAAAGACTGGACATTAGAGAACGACTCTGATGTGGAGGTGGTTGCTAATTTAGTCTATTCAAAGGTCAGCAAAAAACCAACACGGTGGGTTATCGCAGTTCCCGGTAACTCGGATATCACCAGCGTGGAACAACTGGACGGCAAAAGGATATCCACCGAACTTGTCAACGTCACCCGCCGATTTTTTGATCAACAAGGGCTTAATGTAGATATTTCCTTTTCCTGGGGGGCAACTGAGGCAAAGGCGGTATCAGGGCTTGCAGATGCTATTGTTGAGGTAACTGAAACAGAATCAACAATCAGAGCACACGGCCTTCGAGTTATCCATGAGCTCATGGAATCGAACGTACAATTGATCGCTAACAAAAGCGCGCTCGCAGATCCGTGGAAACGTGACAAAATTGACAGCATGGTCATGTTGCTCCAGGGGGCACTTAACGCAGACCGGATTGTTGGCCTTAAAATGAACGTCGCCGCTGATAAGCTTGACACGGTCATAAGCCTCTTGCCCAGCCTGAACGCACCTACGATTGCACAACTTTACAAGCAGGAATGGTTTTCTGTGGAAACAGTCATTTCTGAGCACCAGGTAAGAGATTTGGTGCCGCAGTTAAAAAAATCAGGGGCAGAGGGTATAATTGAGTACACCCTTAATAAAGTTATCTAAAAATAGTGGCAAATGCCAACCAGACAAGACATGATACAACAGGTTAATTTTAACAAGGTTGCTTTTCTTATTTCCGCGTTCGCGCTTAAGCAGTTGCCGGATACTGGTTATCCTGAAATAGCCTTTGCCGGGAGATCCAATGTAGGGAAATCCAGTTTGATCAACCGTCTGGTTGGCAGAACAAGTTTGGTGAAAACAAGCTCTAAGCCGGGAAAAACCCAGAGCTTGAATTATTTTACTATTGACGACCAGCTTTACTTGGTCGACCTTCCCGGTTATGGGTTTGCCAAGGTATCCAAACAAGTACAAAATCAGTGGCTGGCGCTGATTAACGGTTACCTTGAAAACAGAGAACCGCTAAAAGTGGTTGTGGTTATTATTGATATTCGTCATGAGCTCAAGCAACTCGACAGAGATCTTGTTGACTGGTTGCGATACCATGATATTGCCTGCCAGCTCGTATACACTAAGGCCGACAAGCTACCCAAAAACAGACAGATAAAAAATGCAGCAGCATTGGATGCGGGATTGTCGATTACTGCGAATGACAGAATTGTTTTTTCTGCAAAAACAGGACAGGGGCTTGACGCGCTCAAACAGGAGCTTACCGAGCGCGCCAAAATTGGATAGGAATATTACTGCTCAGATTTGAGCACTGCCAAAAAGGCGCTTTGTGGAATTTCTACGTTACCAACGGTTTTCATGCGCTTTTTTCCTGCCTTCTGCTTTTCTAGCAATTTCCTTTTTCTCGATATATCGCCGCCATAGCACTTTGCAGTAACATCTTTTCTCAGTGCTGAGATATTCTTCCGTGCGACAATGTTGCCACCAATAGCAGCTTGGATTGCAATTTTGAACATCTGGCGAGGAATTTCATCTTGCAGCCTGTCACAGGCATTTAAACCACGTTCACGTGCTTTGATCCGGTGAGTTAACTGAGAGAGGGCGTCTACCTGTTCACCATTGACAAGAATGTCCAACTTCACCAGATCACTAATACGGTAATCAAGCAACTCATAATCAAAAGAGCCGTATCCTTGCGTAACTGATTTCAGTTTATCATAAAAATCATATATAACCTCAGCCAGCGGTAGTTCACATGTAAACTCAATCCGCCCAGGCATTGGGTAATGATAATTGGTATTTTCACCGCGCCGATCCATACAAAGGCTCATGACAGCCCCCATATAACGCTCGGGTATATGGATAGTGGCCTTAATAAAAGGTTCTTCAATTTTGGAAATTGAACCTGGATCAGGGAAGTAGGCCGGGTTATCCACATTGACAACGGAACCATCCTGAAGGTAAAAAATATATTTCACAGTGGGCACCGTGAGAATCAGCGAAATGTCAAATTCACGTTCAAGCCTCTCCTGAACCACCTCCAGGTGCAACAGCCCAAGAAAACCGCAACGAAAACCAAACCCTAGAGCGGCAGAAGAATCCTTTTGATAGGTCAATGCGGCATCATTGAGTTTGAGTTTTTCAAGCGCATTGGCCAAGTCTTCGTAATCCTCTGTGGAAATAGGATAGATAGAGGAAAAGACAACCTGCTGTACTTCGCGAAATCCAGGTAGAGCAGTAGCGCACGGTTCATTTGTCAGGGTAATAGTATCACCTGGGCGCGTATCGGAAACAGTTTTTACCCCAGCGATAATATATCCAATTTGCCCGGCGCTCAGCGTTTTTTGCGGAACTCGCTTAAGGCCGAAGATACCGATTTCCTCTACTCTGTATTCCGCCTCATTGGACATGAAAAGGATGTGGTCACCTGGTTTGAGGGTACCATTAACGATACGGACGGAAATGATCGTACCACGATAAGGGTCGTAATTTGCATCAAAAACCAAGGCCTGCAGTGGTGCATCTACTTTACCCTCTGGGGGCGGTAAAATACGGCCAATGGATTCAAGCAGCTCTTGTACTCCTTCTCCTGTCTTAGCTGAACAGAGCTGGATACTGTCCCCATCCAAGCCTAAATCATCCTCTATCTGTTTTGCTACTTTCTCAGGCTCTGCTGCGGGTAGATCTATCTTGTTAATCACGGGGATAATTTCAAGATCATTCTCCATGGCAAGGTACAGGTTGGCAAGGGTCTGGGCTTCAATACCTTGTGCTGCGTCGATCAGCAGCAATGCTCCTTCACAAGAAGAAAGAGCTCTGGAAACCTCGTAACTGAAATCAACATGCCCGGGAGTGTCGACAAGGTTGTAGGTGTATTCTGTGCCGTCACTTGCGGTAAAAGGAAGGCATATTGTTTGCGACTTGATGGTAATTCCACGCTCACGCTCGATGTCCATGTTGTCGAGTAACTGATCTTTAAACTCGCGATCCGTTACCATCTTACAATATTGGATTATCCTATCAGCAAGAGTGGACTTGCCATGATCTATATGAGCTATTATGCTGAAATTTCTTATATTATCCATCTGCCATCTGTTAGGTTAGGGATTACTTGAAAAAGAAGCGGCTATAAATAGCATAGTTTACGATAAAAAAAAACTCTTCTGCGAATTCTCACTATATTAAAGTGAAAAAAATTAATTAATATAGTACAGTTGTTATAAAGAAATATTCACAGCATATTGCACTAATTGTCATTATCTTCATTCTCCACAACGTAACAGAGTAATTATAAGAATACTTTTTACGAAGTGCCGCCTAAAAGGCAAGTACATGATAGGTTGCGCAATACCAAGCCCTTACCGCTTTTATTATATATGACTAAATCACGAGAGAAAGCTTCACTAGATCCCAATAACGCACAGCATCATCCACTGGTGGTAAGCTCCAACGAAGAGAACCTGCCGGCATTGAGCAATCCTGCATTACACAGGTACCTCCAGGAGATTAGTCAGTATGAGTTGTTAAGTCGCGAGGAAACAGAGGACCTGGCTACTCGTTTTCAAGAAACTGGTGACCCGGACGCCGCGTATAGACTAGTGTCTGCAAACTTACGACTCGTCGTCAAAGTTGCCATGGATTTCCAAAAATACTGGATGCAAAACTTCATGGATCTTATCCAGGAAGGCAATGTAGGGTTGGTACAGGCAACCAAAAAATTTGATCCTTATAGAGGAGTAAAATTCTCATACTATGCCGCCTATTGGATCAGAGCTTACATTCTTAAATTTATTATGGACAACTGGCGCCTGGTAAAAATCGGCACAACACAGGCGCAACGCAAGTTATTTTTCAGTTTAAACAAAGAAAAAAAACTTCTAGAAGCTCAGGGGTTTAAACCAGAGGTTAAACTGCTCGCCGAAAGGCTCAATGTCAAAGAAAGCGAAGTCATTGAAATGGGGCAGCGAATGGATAATTGGGATGTATCTCTTGAAGCACCAGTACGAAGTGACTCTGAAGATGAACAAAAGAGTTTCCTGCCGCAAGATGGTCCCGGTATTGAGGAAATTGTTGCCAGTCAGGAAATGCGTGAGCGTTTAATGGAAATTCTGGCAGGCCTTAACGACAAATTAAACGAAAAAGAACAGGTTATTCTCCGTACTCGCCTTCTAAGCGACGAGCCAAAGACATTGCAGACCATTGCCGACGAATTCCATATTTCACGGGAAAGGGTTCGCCAGATTGAAGCAAATCTTCTTAAAAAGCTGCGTAAACAGCTGGAAAAAGAGATGCCCGACATCCATGATTTTTTTACCGGTGAAAGCATGATTCTCGCCAGTAAGCCCATCAAAGAAACGACCTAATTCTGTCCTTCTTTTCTATTATTTTTTAATTTCTTATAGACTTATATTTTATGAACGTACCATTACTTGATTTGAAGCCTCAACTTGAGGTACTTCGAGCCGAGATTCTTGATGCCGTTACAGGCGTGATTGATTCTACCGGTTATATTTTAGGACCTGTTGTCGAGCGCTTCGAAAATGAAGTTGCTGAGTATACCGGCACAAAATTCGGAGTTGGCGTTTCAAGCGGGACAGACGCTCTGTTGGCCGCATTGATGTCGCTGGATATTGGTGAAGGTGATCGTGTTTTAACGACCCCGTATACTTTTTTCGCCACGATGGGGACGATTCTCCGCACAGGCGCTACTCCAGTTTTTGTGGACATAGAAAAAGATAGTTTTAACGTTGACCCGCGCCTGGCGGCAGAAACGCTTGAAGAAGCTGTCGGCAGCTCAAATCCCATTAAAGCTATTTTACCTGTACACCTTTATGGTCAGTGTGCAGATATGCAACCATTATTAGACCTGAGTAAGCAATATTCGATTCCAATCATTGAGGATGCGGCCCAAGCCATTGGCGCTGAATATCCATTAGAAAAAGATGGCTCCATTGAATGGCACAGGGCAGGGAGCATGGGGATTGCAGGCTGCTTTTCTTTTTTCCCAAGCAAAAACCTAGGTGGAATAGGCGATGGTGGTATGGTTACGACCTCTGACAAGGAATATGCAGCCATATTGCGCTATAACCGTAATCATGGGGCAGAGCCCAAATACTATCATGCCAGGGTTGGAGGAAATTTTCGGCTCGATACTATCCAGGCGGCTGTACTATCCGTAAAACTCAAGCACCTCCAAAAATGGCATCAGGCAAGGCGTAAAAATGCGGCCACCTATAGTTCTTTGTTTACAGATGCAGGTTTAGTAAATGAACCGGTAGAGCTACCACACACTGTATATGGTAAATATGCTGACCATGAGCAGCATAATCACCATATATACAACCAATTTGTCATAAAGGTTCCCAAAAGGGATGCATTACGGGAACACCTAGCAAACAATTCCATAGGTAGTGAAATCTACTACCCATTATGTTTGCACCAGCAGGAATGTGTTTCTGGGATGCCGGGCATTGCTAAGCAACATTTTCCAATTGCCGAAGAAGCGGCCATGACATCTCTTGCGTTGCCGATTTACCCAGAACTTTCTGGAGAACAGTTGGAATATGTTGTTCGCACAATAAAGAATTTTTATCAATAAATCCCCTCCTATATCGGGGAAATTTCCATGATAAACAAAACATTCTGGAAAAGTGCAGTTTTACTTCCGGTTGCCGCAGCCCTGCTGACAGGAAACAACCTGTCAGCAAAGGCTATGACCAGCGGCAATAAAATTAATAATTTGGTACCTGCACGGGACATTTCATATGCTTCAGAAGAAGTTCCAGTGTGGAAGCTCACTTGGGACAAGGCGCGTGAAATGTCCCGCAATGGGAACTATCAGAAGGCACTTGCTAATTTCGCCGTTTTACTGAACAACAAACCAAACCTCGACGAAGCTAGGTGGGAGTATATATCAGTATTGCTTCATCTGGAAAAGTGGTACCAAGCGGAAAAGCAATTGAATCTTTTATTGGCTAAAGGGCAAAAAAATACGCAATATCTTTTTGCCCAAGCAAAAATTGCCCTCCATACCGACAACCAACAAAAGGCGGAACAGCTGTATAGACGACTTCTGACTTTGTTCCCAGCAGGACAAAATAATATTAAAGCGCTCGACGGTTTAAGTAGAGCACTTATCGAACAAGGAAAGCATCAATCAGCTTTGCCGGTCGTTGAAAAGTTAATGGCCAAAAGGCCAGATAACCAGGTATATATTCGCCGTGCAGCTCTTTTATACGTTCAAGTAAAAAGCTATGACAAGGCAGACAAACTATTGTCCCTGGTATATGAAGCTTATCCCACTGATGCAGAAGTGATAAAAGGATGCGCACAAGTTGCAGGGCAACAAGGTGATGAAGAAAAAGCAGCACGTTTTTGGCAGGAACTCATAGCTGTAAAGCCCTATGACAACGCAGCCAATTCTGCCTTGGTCAGTTATTATCAACTCCAGGGTAATCTTTCCATGGAGTTAATCCATCTGGAAAGATTACTACAGACCAGTGACCAGGATATTTCGCTCTCTAAGCGAAAAGCTGAAATATTTCTCAAAAAAGGTCGGGCCGACAGGGCGCTCGAAATATGTGATTCGCTTACAGCTACATATCCAGATGATCAATCGTTGCTCCGCCTGCGAAGATCCTCTTTAGTTGCCTTAGCCACGGACCTGCTTGCACTTGTCGAAAACAGTGGTTCAAAACTCCTGTGGGAAGACCTGCTAAAGGTTACCTATTACAGAGTGGAAGTCTATAAAATTATGGCAGACTTCCTACGAGAAAAGGGAGAACTCAACGAACTGGCAGACATTTTACTCCTTATTGCCAAAGAGGTACCAGAGAGTGATCCCGTGTGGCAGGAACTTGAAGGACTGCTTAAAACTCAGGGCAGGGGCAAAGAATTCGCAGCTTTGCATAAAAAACTTCAGCAAAGTGGTGGCCAGAGTTTCAATTAACAGTTGCAACTATTCACCAGTACCCAAAATCTCCTCGAACTGTCCGCTCAACACTGCGATGTATCGAGGTCGGGGATTATCTGCTAAATCGGTCTGCTTGTGAATATTTGGAGCACTGTTGAACAATCACAGTTTCGGGCAGATTTACAGCTTTTAGATTTTCGTTGAATTACCTACTACTATTTGATGATAATAGCAGGGTTAGCCCGAATTTCTCATCAATAACGTTTTTCACGGAACAAGCTACAAGCGGCGCACCAGGTAACGAAGACTCGGTCAGCAAACTACTGCAAGTGTTTTGTGAATGTAGATCCCGCGGAAAAATATATTGCCCCCAAGGGAGAACTTTTTGATTGAAAACGAAAAACAGGCTGTTAATTGCATAATTACTCTTTAAGCAATAATATCAATTGATTGAATTTAAAATCAAAAAGTTCATGAGAAATTTGGGTTAGGCCACATCCATTAACACGAATATTTCATGAGCATTTTGTCATTTTCAGTAAAGATTAAATCCGGCACTGCCCGAACTGAAGAGAAATCAAGGTTAGACACAGTACCCCTGAAAAAAACAGGAAAGTTTCCGCACTGATTTTTTCCATGGATTGCTTAATGAAAATGTACCTTCAAACACAACAATTTATAGTTAGAGGAAGAAGTAATGGTTGAACGTATACCTATGTCCCTTACAGGAAACAAACAACTTCGTAACGAACTCGATCAACTTGAGAGAGTGGAGCGTCACGAAATAGTTAAGGCTATAGAGGTCGCGAGGGAACATGGAGATCTTAAAGAAAACGCCGAATATCATGCTGCAAAAGAACGACAGGGCATGATTGAAGGCCGAATAATGGAGCTAAAAGATAAACTCGGAAGAGCTGAGGTTATTGACTGCTCTCAAGTGCCCATAGAAAGGGCCATTTTCGGCACCGTTATTACGCTTATGGACATGGAGACCGATGAAGAAATGACCTACCAGCTCTTGGGACCGGAAGAAGCGGATGTAAAAAAAGGATCTATTTCTGTTTTATCGCCACTTGGCAGGTCCATGCTTGGTAAAGAAGTAGGAGATGAAGTAATAGCCAAGACACCTGGCGGAGTTCGTGAATTTGAGGTGGTCGATATAGCTGTTGGCACAATCCAATAAGAGCCTAACCTACACTAACCTACATAATGTTTTGATGTCTTGTGATCAACAGCTCTAGAGAGGGGGTCCTCAGAGCTGTTGTCCACTTAAGCCAGCGAAGAGTGCTGTCAATACTTTGTCTAGTTTAAATCGAGTTGTTTAACTCGATAGACGTTTGCAGAATGCGTGAAATGTTTGTTTTTTACTAAACAGAAGAATTACGACTCATGGTCGGTTTCCAAAACCCCTTGCTGAAAAATAGCTGTTAATTGTTCGGTTACGTCTTCAACAGAGAAGTCCATTCCCATTTCATTACCCGAGCCCCAGATACGGGAAATCTCATCCAATGCGCCAAAGAGTATTTGTTTCGCAATATCTGGTTGAATATCCTGACGGAAAATATTTTTCTGTTTGCCTTCCTCAATAATGGAAGAGACAATGTTTAAGTAATTACTAAAACTATTTTTCCTATAGTCGCGGACAAGTTTATTGGTTTGCCGAAGTTCAATGTGAATAACCTCAGCAAGATTTTTATTTTTTTTCATCTCTTGAAGATGTTTAGCAATAAAAATCTCCAACTTGACCTTGGGGTCGTTTTCTTTATTTATAAGTTCGGTGATTTGCTCGATGAGCTTGCCTATTTCCTGTTCAAAAACAGAAATAAGAATATCAAACTTATTTTTAAAGTAGAGATATATAGTACCGTCTGCAACCTTGGCCTCTTTTGCAATGTCAGAAATTCGGGCATTAAAAAACCCCTTTTTTGCAAAGACCTTGGTCGCAGCACGAATAATTTTTCGATGCTTGTCAGCTGATTTCATTTATATGTTTAACGGGAATTGACCTTAAAATGAATGAGCCCTCATTCTTGAGCGTAACAACAGTGACACTGAGTGTCAAGAGAAATGCCTTCTTTAATTCATAGAATTTAGTACACAATTTATTATTTAAACAAGCATTTCCAGTGCAACCAACCTGTTTTTTACTGGACGAATGCTATATCTTTTTATTAGGTATGCAGGAAAATAATCAACAGCCTAAAATTTTGGCTTAGGAGATTGGATAATGAAAATTTTGGTAATCGGTAGTGGCGGTCGCGAACACGCTCTAGTTTGGAAACTCAAACAATCATCGCGGACAAGTAAAATATTCTGCGCACCCGGCAATGCAGGCATAAGTAAAATTGCGGCATGCGTTGATATCGCTGCCGGCGATGTGGAAAGTCTACTTCAATTTGCGCTCACAGAGTCCATAGATCTTACAGTGGTAGGCCCTGAAGATCCTCTGACAAATGGAATAGTAGATATATTTGAAGAAAAAGGTCTCCGTATTTTTGGTCCATCAAAAGCTGCGGCTGAACTTGAAGCAAGCAAGGCTTTTACCAAGGATTTTCTCAAAAAATACAATATTCCCAGTGCGTCCTACAAAGTATTCAGCAAGCCGGGACAAGCCAAAAAATATATAGATAAAATCGGTGCCCCCTGTGTAGTCAAAGCAGATGGCCTAGCTGCCGGTAAAGGAGTCATCATTGCAGAGAGTAAGGATATAGCAAAACAAGCTGTTGACTCCATCATGAAAGAAAAACGTTTTGGAGTTGCCGGAGAAAAAGTTGTTGTCGAAAGTTTTTTGCGTGGTGAAGAGGCCTCATTTATTGCCTTTACTGATGGTAAAACCGTCTTGCCTTTACCCTCTTCACAGGATCACAAAGCCGCTTTTGAAGGAGATAGAGGGCCCAATACCGGGGGTATGGGCGCTTATTCACCCGCTCCCATCCTAACCGACCATCTGACCATGCGGGTAATGAATGAAGTTATGCTTCCCACGGTGAGGGGGCTTGCGGAAGAAGGACGTCCCTATAAAGGCATGCTCTATGCGGGCCTCATGATTGAGAACGATAAAATTAACGTTCTCGAATTTAACTGCCGCTTCGGTGACCCAGAGTGCCAACCATTATTAATGCGTTTAAAGAGTGATTTGGTTGACGTATTCGAACACTGTATAGACCAAACCCTTGACGAAATAGAGCTTGATATTGACCCACGTCCCACAGTCTGTGTTGTTATGGCATCCGGTGGCTACCCCGGAGAGTATACAAAGGGCAAGGCTATCACTGGCTTGATCAAGGCGAGCAGAGTCAAAAACGTTGAGGTTTTCCATGCCGGAACAACCATTGCCAATAGGCGAACAGTCACCAACGGTGGTAGAGTGCTTGGTGTTACAGCAATAGGTCAAGATATTGAAAAAGCGATTGAACTCGCTTACCAGGCAGTGGACGAGATTACCTGGTCAGAGTGCTATTACCGGCGGGATATTGGTCACCGTGCATTAAAGCGACTAAAACAGCAGGATGGACCATCGGTAGGAATTCTTATGGGGAGCGATTCCGATCTCCCTGTGATGCAAGGTGCTGTAGACGTTTTGAAAAGTTTTAATATATCATATGAAATTCGTATTGCTTCGGCACACCGGACGCCTTCTCAAGCTACAGAATATGCACAAACAGCGTTTGAACGAGGAATAAAATTGATTATTGCCGGTGCAGGAATGGCCGCTCACCTAGCTGGTGTTCTGGCTGCACATACAACGGTACCTGTCATTGGCGTTCCCATTGACGCATCATCGCTTAATGGGCTTGATGCATTACTTTCAACAGTCCAAATGCCTCCTGGAATACCCGTTGCGACCATGGGCATAGGAAAAGCAGGCGCTAAAAATGCTGCCGTATTGGCTGCGCGCATACTTGGAATTACCGACAAAGAGATGCAGGAAAAGCTGACACAGCATGCCCTGGATATGGAACAGCAAGTATTGGAAAAAAATAATGCTTTAAAAACATGATCATCGTACCTGCCGACGAGCAATCAATCCGCCAGGCCGCTGATATTATACGGTCCGGTGGTTTGATTGCTTATCCCACTGAGACGTACTACGGTTTAGGCGTAGACCCTTACAATCAGCAAGCTTTAAGAAAACTTTTCGCAATCAAAAAAAGAGCCGCGCATTTACCTATTCTTGTTTTAATTGCGGATATCAACCAAGCAGAAAGGTTAGCAGTTCTTCCATTGCCGAAGAGTTTTACTCGACTTGCCCTCCAATTTTGGCCAGGACCTCTTACTCTGGTATGCCCGGCTCGACCTGAACTAGCACCCGAGCTCACCGGTGGCACCGCAACCATTGGGATGCGCCAATCTTCTCATCACGTAGCTCAGCAACTTGTCCAAGTTTTTGGTAGACCGATAACCGCTACAAGTGCTAACCTGTCTGGTGGTGCGCCCGCAAACACTGCGGCACAGGTTGCGTCTTTCTTTGGACAAGGCATCGATATTATCCTGGATGGCGGAGAGACACCAGGTACAAAAGGATCAACTCTTGTCAAATGTGAACATGAATCCATTGAATGCATCCGCCAGGGAATGATTGACTTTCAGACCATAAAAGAGAACAACCTCAGTTGGTGATAAACAGAGGCTCAACGAATAGGAGGTAAGCATGGCATCTTTACAGTGGGACAAAAAATTTGCTCTGGAGCAGACAGCTGGTGACCAAGAACTTTTGGATGAACTGCTTATTCTTTTTAGAGATTCTGCTGCTGCAGATTATCAACAATTGGAAGAGGCAACAACAGCCCGCAACATTGAAGGTATTCTCACAGCCGCTCACAGCATTAAGGGGGCTGCTTCAAGCCTGGGTATTGAAGGCATCCGTATATTGGCGCTGGAGATAGAGGAATATGCCCGCGAGGCGCAGCCCATCGAAGAAAAAGTGGCTGGGTTGGGTGAATTACTCGTGCAGTTTAATCTACTTTTGTAAGAAAAAGCGGAGTGTTTTGTAGTGCAAATGGCAGGTGTGGCGATACCTCACCTGCCATTTGCAGGTAACTTGTGAAAAAAATTAAGGTCTTATAATTTCACAATCACATTCAGCGTCAGCAATGTTAAGTAGCAAAAATTTTGCATTGTAGCCACTTTTTATCAACTCTTTATAAGCCATATCCGCCCTGGCTCCGGTTGAACAATGGACATAAATCTTTTTATCTTTGGGTAATTCGTTCATACGAGCAGGGATTTCGTCCAGCGGGATATTGATCGTGTTCTTGAATGTTCCTAATTCTGCAACTTCCTCCTTGGTTCGAGCATCAATGATAATAGCATCTTTGTCTTCGCCTGAAGCCGCTTTCCTGAAATCATCTAAAGACACTTCACCTTTGCCAAGTTTGCGCACCCAGCGTATTTCAGTGTTAAAAATCGGTCCTTTTTCAATCGCTTCCCCTGAAGCTATCCAACCTGCAAAGCCGCCCCGAACAAGAGAGACGAATTTGAATCCATCGTCTCGCATGTCTTCCATGGCATCAAGGACTTCCTGATCACCGTATAGTATGACAGGTGCGTTACGGGGGATATCATCAAGTCGATCATCTAATTGTTCGTACGGAATGGAGTATGCGCCTTTGATACGTCCCTTGACTGCCTCTTCACTGGGGCGAACATCTACGAGAACGACATTGCCGTTTTTGATAAAATCATGGGTGGCATATGTTGGTAAATAAGCCTTAGCCCAGGCTGGTTCACCATCTAAATAAACGCGAACATTTTTATAACCAAATTTCTTCGCCAGACCGGCGGAGGCAGTTGACATGCCTCATGTAGGCCCTCCACAGTAGAAAATCAATAGCTCATTCTTATCAGCAGGAAGTAAGGCTGATTGCTTTTCTTTCAGCATGGGGACAGGGATGGACACTGCTCCAGGGAGATGCGATTGACCATATCGACTGGCCGGCCTGGAGTCAACCAAGTACATCTTATGCGCATTGGTCACTAAGGCACTTAACTCCTCGGTCTTGATTTCTGTAACACCTTGAGGAAGTTTAGCTAATTTTTGTTTAATGACTTTTGCATAAACATCATTTCCGCGTTTTTCAAAAGTAATGATCGCAGCATGCCCTTTAACAGCGTGTTCAACCCCTTTGGTCTGGTCATCAAATTTGACCATCATGGTTTGGGCTTGCTTTCCTTTGCCGACTTCTATTGAAATAGTTTTGGCTTTATTGGATTTGCCGACGATTGTTCCCTTATAGACATTTTTTTCTGCCTGCTGTTGTGTCTGCGAGGCTTTTGGCGTCATTTCCTGCTTGACATCCGGTGATTGTGCACAGCCAAAACTCAAGAGGCCGATAATTAGCAAACCAGGTAACAATTTAATAAATTTTTTATACACCTTTTCCCTCCTTTTCATGGAATTACAAATGTAATGGTCTTCCTCTTTGCTGCCCCTCATACGATTTTTCAATATCCAAGGGGGATTACAATAACTAGTTTATTCTTATTTTTTACACTCGTTTTAATAATGATAATAGCACTTATTTTCACTCTATTTCAAGCGCTGTATAACTCATTGCTATCGATAATATTGACAGCTACCATCAAAGAAATGTTAACTTACGGACATCCTGCGCAAGCAAGTGTGTTTTCAATCAAACTTGAACGGAAAATTGGGTTAAAAAAGTTATTCTACTGTCCGGCAATTGTTTTCGACCTCTTGCCAGTAGGTTTGCAACCGCTTTTCAGACACAGGTGCGGCTGTCCCCAGTTCAGGGGCAAAAACAGAAACACGGAATTCCTCAACAAGCTCCTTGTATACAGCAAGGCATTCCAAACAGGTCTTGGAAGGAGCGGAAAACTCCTTATACTGGGCTAAACGGTTAAGAGCCTTGGTTAGCCTTTCTGCCTTTTTACGGTCTTTCTCAGGTGAATGCTCAGCGCGCTCAACGCGCACTATAAGGGCCTGTAGATACCTGATAGTGTGGAGCGAAAGAGAATATCCGGGTTGAAACAGAAAATCGTGGGGTAATATTTGTTCAAGGGTCAATAGGTATTGGTCATATAGCTTTTGATCAAAACTTCTACTTTTTCTCGCTCTCTGGGCCCAATCGTTAATTTTTTGTTTTGCCTGCTTGCGCTTTTGCAGACTCTCTAAAAACAATTTAGTAACAGGGGCAGCTGCTCTTAAGAGCCCTTTTTTTCGTATTTCATCGACTTTTTCTGTAAATATTGCAGCAGAGGGAAGCTCTCTTGCAGATATGTCAAAAATGCTACTCATAACATAGGAAAAAAGACGGTCTTTCAATTTAGCGGCCGACACTTTGCCGCCAAGAGACAACCAACTTGCCGAGTTGCTCGACACCAGTACTTTACACTCTTTTCTCAGCTGTTTTGCCTCTTGGGGAAATTGCTGACAATACAATGCTTCCACTCCGGCTCTATTGTTTGCCTGGCTATTTGCACTTTCTTTGCCATATTTAAGATGGACCTGGTCCTTTATAGGATCGACTTCCAGGTGTGGAGAAAAAACCCGAATGGCTGCTGAGGGGCCTGCATTTACACTTATTTGTGGGAGAATAGTATCCAAATCATTGGCTGTGATATTACTCATCTCAGGCAGATCAGTTGCAATTTTGTTTGTAGAAGAAGTGACTTCGGTTTTTAGATGGTGATGAATTTCTTTAAAAGACCTTGAAACCAGGCAGCTTTTTCCTTTTTCATCCAGGAAGTCAAACCGCATTTTTAAAAAAAGCGGCAAAGCATCAGGTTGCCAATCAGTCCGTTCCACTTTCAGCCGATAGGATTTGAGCAGTATTTTTTCAATATTTTGATAAAGGGATCCTTTGTACAGTTCCAGAGAATCCATAATTCGGTCGACAGCATCCGGCAGCGGTACCAGGGTTTTACGAATCCTCTTGGGCAGACGCTTAAGTAAAAAAAGAAGCTTTTCCGGCAACAGGCCGGGAACAAGCCATTCAAAAACAGCTGGATTAATGTGATCAATAACCTGGCAAGGGATAGACACCGTCACGCCGTCCTTTTCGTCACCCGGCACAAAGGTATATTGCAATGCAAATGTTAACTCCCCTACCTGTAACGTCGGTGGATATTGATAGAGTTCATCCTCAACAGGCGCGTCAATCACAATATCATCGCTTGTCATCCGCAGAAACGTATCGCTTTTTTTACGCCGCAATAACCTGTTCAGGGTGAATCTGTCATAGACATTTCCAAGCCGACCTTCATAAAATCGGAAAAAATGCTCTTCATCGGCCACAACATTGCGACGCCTAATCCGCTCTTCGATTTCCCGGTACCGACAAAGCAACTGCTGATTAGCTTCTAAAAAAGGATACCCTCTGCCTAGTCGATTATGCAAAAGTGCTTCCCTGATGAAGATATCTTTTGCCTCCTGCCTCGTTACACTGTTCATCCTGCCGTAGTTAACCTTGCGACCACTAATTACCGGTAGACCAAAGAGACTGATATGTTCATCGGCAACAACCCTGCCACTCTTTTTTTCCCAGCGGGGATTGGTCCATGAACGCTTGCACAGCTCACCACCAAGCTCTTCGAGCCATTCTGCTTTTATATTTGCAGCTGTACGAGCAAAGAGTTGGGTTGTCTCTATAAAATGTGCTGCAACGATGTATTCACCACCACTTTTGTAAAGTGCGGAGCCAGGAAATAGAGAAATTTCCTTGTTGCCACTGGAGATGTACAATTTCTTTTCTTTTTTTCGACAAATGTTACGTAAAAATCCACTGGTCAATGCCATGTGAATAGCTTCATAGCCGGCAGGCTCATCAAGTGTTTTGAAATCGGTTCTTTGTTTAAGAAGCCGTGATATCTGCTCAAAGACATCTATCCACTCGCGCATACGCTGCCAGGAAAGATAGCTGTTTTTGCAAAATTTTGACAATTTGGACCAACTGATCTTTTTTTCCTGTTGAAACAATTCGTTCCAGATATTGAGCAGGGTAAGAAAATCAGAGCGTTTATCAAGGAACTGCCGATGAGCTTCATCGGCTTTCTGTTCTTTGTCAAGGGGGCGAACCCGGGGATCTTGTACAGAGAGCGCGGCGGCAATGATAGTGGTCTCCTTGAGAGCGTTTCTTTTGCCGCCTTCTATAACAATTTTCGAGATACAGGGATCTAGCGGTAAAGTTGCCATTAACCTCCCATCTTGGGTGAGGGCATGGCTTTTCTTCAATGCTCCCAGTTCAATCAGGGTTTGAAACCCTTTTCGGATAGCACGTGGCAGCGGCGCGTCGACAAACGGAAATTGGTCTGGTTTGCCTAGCTTTAAGTTAACCATCTGCAAGATAACTTCAGCAAGATTTGATCGCTGAATTTCGGGCAATGTAAATTGGTCGCGACTTAAAAAATCTTGTTCCGGATACAGTCTGATACAGGTGCCGGGACCTGTCCTGCCACATCGCCCCTGACGCTGATTGCAGCTTGCCTGGGAGATTTTAGAAATCCGTAAACTGGTGGTTCCTGTTCGAACATTGTACTTTGAGATACGCGCTAGTCCGGTATCCACTACAAATCGGATACCAGGGACAGTGATAGAGGTTTCAGCGACATTGGTGGCAACAATAATTTTTCTTTTGGAAGATTGCTTAAATATCCTGCGCTGATCTGCAGCCTGTAACCTGCCGAAAAGGGGTAAGATGAGGTTACTTTCGCGTATATATTCATCCAGCCCATCAATGGTGTCAAAAATATCTCTTTCAGTGGGCATAAAAACAAGAATATCACCACCAAAAGGGTCGGTTGCTAAATCGTGAATGACCCGAATCGCCTGCTCAACATAGGTACCTTCCTGTAAGCTATCATCATTTTCATCTTCCTGGTACATGGTCGTAATGGGAAACAACCGTCCTGAAACGGAAACAACAGGAGCATTGGAAAAATGTTTACTGAACTTTTCGGTATCAATGGTGGCCGAAGAAATGATAACCTTGAGGTCCGGCCTTGTAGGAAGCAGTTGTTTAATATATCCAAGCAGAAAATCAATATTTAAGCTCCGCTCATGCGCTTCATCGATAATCAAGGCATCATACTGTTTCAGCAATCGGTCATTTCTGGTCTCTGCAAGTAAAACACCATCAGTCATAAATTTGACGATGGTATTTTCTGTAACACGGTCCTGGAATCTGATCTTATATCCGACCTCATCACCTGATCGTGTTTCTTCAGCTACCCTTTCCGCTACCGAAACAGCGGCGATACGCCTTGGCTGTGTACAACCTATTCTTCCCTTGGTTCCGCAGCCGGCCTCAATGCATATCTTTGGTAATTGCGTCGTCTTCCCCGAACCAGTATCACCTGCAATAACAATGACCTGGTTATTTTCCAGGGTTGAGCGGATTTCTTGTCTATGTTCTGAAATGGGAAGAGTGGGTGGATATGTAATGTGCATAAAAAATAGATTAATACTTGAGAGGAAAAGGGGAATACGAGTATAGTTTATTGCTGAGTATTTTAAAGCTTATCTTTGTAGGGTATTTTACAATTTCCATTATACATTCATTGAGGCGACAATGCAGGCAATAAGAAAAGCCGTTATTCCGGTTGCTGGACTTGGTACTCGTTTTTTACCGGCTACAAAAGCCATCCCCAAGGAAATGTTAACCATTGTAGACAGACCAACCATTCAATATATTGTGGAAGAAGTCGTCGCTTCAGGTATTGAAGAGGTAATTCTCATTACCAGTGAAGGCAAGTCAGCTATAGAAAACCATTTTGATTATGACTTCCAGCTTGATACCGTGCTGAAGGAAAAAAATAAAGTCGAGCTGAGCGAAGAACTGACAAATATTTCCAACCTGATTGATATCGTCTCTGTCCGCCAAAAAAAACCGCTCGGCCTGGGCCATGCCATATGGATGGCTCGTAATGTCATCGGCAATGAACCATTCCTGGTTCTATTGGGTGATGACCTTGTTATGAGCGATGTACCTTGCTGTAAGCAAATGATTGATTTGTACAAGGATGTTGGTGAGTCTATTGTTGCCGTCCAGCGTGTACCAATGAATGAGACCTACCAGTATGGAATCGTTGAGGGAGAGGCTATCGAAAAAGAGCGAACCTTTAAAGTAAACCGGATGGTTGAAAAACCTGCGCCTGGCACCTCCAATTCGGATATGGCTATTATTGGTCGCTATCTTTTAATGCCTGAAGTTTTTGATCTGTTGGGCAAAACCACGCCTGGTCATGGCGGAGAAATCCAGTTGACAGACGCCTTGTTAGCCCTTTCCAACTTAAGGGGCATGTATGCCTATGAGTTTGAGGGCAAACGCTATGATGCCGGTGACAAGCTCGGCTACCTGAAAGCCATTGTTGATTTTTCTCTGCAACACAGTACGTTGGGCGAGCCGTTCAGAAAACATCTTGAAAGCATCTGCAATGGATGTGGAATATGAGCGTATCTCATTAATGACCCTTTATGAGGTGGCCGTCGCCGCCCCTGTCGATCAGACATTGACCTACGGCCATCCTGCCGACCGAAAAGATGCTATTCCGGTCGGCAGTTGTGTGTTGGTGCCACTCGGAAGAAGGCGAGTGACCGGATATGTCCTGGAAGCATCCCCTCTAAAAAGGGTCCAAAAAACCGATTTTACTGTCAAGCCTATCCTTGATGTCTTTGCACCGGCTCCTTTTTTTCCACCCTTTCTTATCCCACTGTACCGTTGGATTTCGTCTTATTACCATCATCCCTTGGGTGAAGTTATAAAAACAGCTCTTCCTCTGGCACCTTCAGCGAAAAGCGGCTACAGGATAAATGTACTCGATATCGAAACCTTGAAACTTTATGAAGTTTCGCCCGAAAAATATTATTTTACCACCCTTCCTTGGTTTCAGCAGTTGCTGCAATTTCAAGAAGTTCCTCCAGCTCAGATTGCAAAAATCCGTCAGGATAAAGCTCAAAACAAACAATTACAAATATTAATCAAGAGCGGCGCTGTCGAGTTGGTGCCGGAGTTAATTGCATCGCAGGTAAAGGCGAAAAAAGAAACAGTCTATGTCTTGGCACCCACCTTTTTTAAAAACACGGGACTCGAAACAACCGATCCCCTTTCAATTTTACAACCAGAAGATGAGCATCGGTTAGCACAAATTTTAAAGCCCTCTGAAAAAAAAGCCCTTACTCTTTTTTTAGATAAGTATCTCAATACGGGATCCAAACCGGTAGCGAGAAAAGTTCTCCTCAGCTTGTACCCCAACTGCTCCAAAGCATTATCATCTCTTTGCGTGGAAGGTATTCTCAGCAAACATGATCAGCGGGTATATAGAGATCCGTTTGGCAACACCATTACCACTACCGCCCAACCTCTTGAGCTTACCGCAGAACAGAAAAAAGTCTTACAAGAAATTACACCAAGCATCGCAGCAGGGGAGTTCCAACCTTTTTTACTTTTTGGTGTAACCGGATGCGGGAAAACAGAGGTTTACCTGCGCGCAGCCGAGGCAGCCTTGCAACAGGGTAAAACAGCGTTGGTACTGGTGCCTGAAATTGCGCTTGCCTCACAACTGGAGGCCCAATTTTATACACGTTTCGGTGATCAACTAGCCCTGTTTCACAGTGGTCTTTCCCAAGGAGAAAGACTGGATCAATGGCAGCGAGTAAGGGATGGATCGGCAAAGGTGGTTCTTGGAGCCCGCTCAGCCGTATTTGCCCCCATGGACAAGCTGGGAGTAGTTATTGTAGACGAAGAACATGAACCTGCTTATAAGCAGGAAGACGGTCCCAGGTATCACGGAAGAGACGTCGCTGTCATGCGCGCTAAACTCACCTCATGCCCCGTTATACTTGGCTCAGCAACTCCATCGGTAACAAGCTACAGTAACACCATTAAGGAAAAGTATAAATTATTGACCATTACAAAGCGAGTGCAGGAAAAGCCATTGCCCACGGTGGCGGTGGTCGATCTTTCAACCAAAAAAAGAAGCCGGCGCGACCTTTTCTTTTCCGACACACTGATTCGAGAAATTGGTAACACGTTGGATAATAAACAACAGGCGCTGTTATTTGTTAATCGACGAGGTTTTTCCTCTACCATGCTTTGCCGAGATTGTGGGCATGTTCTCCAGTGTCGCCATTGCCAGGTTTCTCTTACCTATCACCGAAGTAAAGGGCGACTACTCTGTCATTACTGTGGATTTACCATGCCTTCGCAAATCATCTGCCCCGGTTGTCGTTCGCAAAATGTTGCAGGAGTAGGCATTGGGGCTGAACGTATTGAAGAAGAAGCAAAACAGCTTTTTCCTGCTGCACGAGTGGCAAGGCTAGACAGCGATGTTGCTGTAAAAAGAAAAAAATATCTCGAGATTCTCCAGTCAGTCAGGAACAAAGAAATAGACATCCTGGTCGGCACCCAAATGATAGCAAAGGGACTGCATTTTCCAAATATTACTCTGGTTGGTGTCATATGGGCAGACGCTGGTTTTACAATCCCCGATTATAAAGCCGGTGAACGAACCTTTTCCCTACTTTCTCAGGTCACAGGTAGAGCGGGTAGGGGGGATCAACCAGGAAAAGTTATTATACAAACAAATCAACCCAGCCATTATGCAATCAGGTTTGCGCAAGATCATAATTATGAAGCACTGTATGAACAGGAGATAACAACTCGTTCCCCCATGGGGTTTCCACCATTTTCTAGAATGATCAATATCAAATTTAACGGAACTGACGAAACCAAGGTAGAAAAAGCTGCCCGTAAAACAGCTGCATTCATACATGAAGATTGCAAACAGCATCATATCGATCTGTTAGGTCCATCTCCATCCCCGGTGGGAAAAATAAAAGATAAATTCAGGTGGCAGTTATTGCTTAAGAGTGCATCCGCGAGGACTCTCCATGCTGTTTGTACGCGTATATTAGACGAAAGACGTTCTCTATGCTTGTCGAATGTAAGAATGGTTGTAGATGTCGACCCTGAAAATATGATGTAGTCAAACAAAGGGTGTTGAAAAAAAAAACTCCCCCAGCAGGAAAAAAGGAGGGAAACCTGCCAGGGGAGAGGGGAAGAAAAAAGATAGAATTAATAGTTTTTGTACTTCATACCTCTGGAACCGCCCATGGACATACAGGTGCCGCGCGATCCGATTCCAGGTATTGCAAGCCCGTACTCATCTGCTTTAACACGCAGTTTCTCACGGAGATCAAAAAGCTCTCCTGCAATTTTTGAGGCTTGGTTTGCATCGGGTGTGCCCGCACCCATGATAGCGCGCATGGCAGCTCTTTTTTCCATCATTTGTTTGCGGAGTTCAACAGTTTCTTGTAAAAATTTTTGCTGTGCCTTTTGTGTTACACTGTCCAACTGTTGTACCTGGCAAGGTGCTAGGCTTTTTCCATGCCAATTTGGACTCGCTATTGCTGCTTGAGTAATCGCCAATGAAATACCACTGGTGAGAATTGCAGCAAGTACCATGCTTTTTGTGTTCATTTTTTTCATCATATAGCATTCTCCTAACTGTAAAGTTTATGGTGTTCGCCTGTTGCACTCTCAAATAAGCGAAGACCATGCCAAATTAGCGGTAAACAAATTAACATAATGAATTTATTGATTTTTTATTTACAAACAACAAGACAGCTGTTCTAAATATGTTTTTTCCGATATACGAGTGTTCACTTTTTACCCACCTTGCTTTAAAAGACTGGGTAAAAAATACCCGGAACAAATCCTGCCTAAGGTGTTCATCACTTGAGATGCTTCGTAAACAGCCGCCGGTATTCGAATGTTGCTCAACATGGCATGATGGCCCCTTTATTGCTTTCCCTGAAGTATGAATAAAATGATATCTCTTCTCCGCTCCAGGTTACTTTTTGCATCACCCTGGCTCCTGACTGCAGCAGCTGGGTTGCTCATCATCATTGTTGTGACCTTTGCCTTTCATAATCTTAGGCTGGAAAAACGTTTGATGACGAATGCCATGCTTCAAAAGGGAGCCACTTTGATAAAAGCTGTACAATCTGGAGCGAGAGCCTCATACATCTCTGATATAAGAAGAAATTTTTGGGAAAGTGATTCATGGTACAGTCATGTCCAAAAAATGATAGATCACCTCGTTGAAGACCCCGACATACGTGAAATAGCTCTCATTGACGATAAGGGTAGAATCATAGCCCACAATGATAAAAAACAGATTGGCAACACCCTGCCAACTTCCCCCATTATAAAAAACCAGCTTCAACGTGATGATGGATCAAGGTTGTATTACTCTATTGTTACAGATAAAGGGAAAAAACGCCTTTTTGAGACAACACGTCGTTTTAAACCGTTTGTACCCAGCCATTCGCGTATTTCAATGACCATGAAGCACTCAGGGCATCGAAATTTTTTCATGGGCAAAAACAGGTGGGATACAGGACCACCCATCATTGACAGGACACCTGGTGAGAGTGACCTCAACAAACCTTTTTTTATTGTTGTCGGGCTTGATATGACAGAATATGATCATACTCTTGGCCGCCTCAGGGCTCAAATTTTCATACTTTCGCTCGCCATGCTCCTGGTCGGCCTGGCCGGTTGGTTTTCTCTCTCAGTAGTACAGGGTTACAGGGTCTCACAAAAAACCCTCAATGAAATACAAGCCTTTACCACTTTGCTCATAACCTCACTCCCTGTCGGTATTATTGCTACAAACAAATCTGGTCGGATTGAAACATGGAACCAGGCTATTGAAAAAATAACCGGCATAAAAGAATCGAATGCCGTTGGCAAGACCCCTAAGGAAATACTTCATGAAGAACTCGCCGCCTTTTTTGATGAAAACAAGCCGAAGTCTCCCCTTGCACCAGATGAAAGAGAAATCCGGATTGCTTTTGCAGGCGACATGTATGTACTGCTTTGCCGTTTAATACAGATATTTGATAGAAACAAAACATATATGGGAGAGGTTTTGCTTTTATCCGACATTTCCAAGGTCAAAAAGCTTGAACAAAAAATGCGTGAAAGTGAAAAACTCGCTGCCATAGGAAAAATGGCAGGTGGGGTAGCGCATGAAGTCAGGAATCCTTTAAGTTCTATTAAAGGGCTGGCTCTGTTACTCAAAAACAAATTCGTAGCTGGAAGTAAGGAGCGTGACACGGCCCAGCTGTTGATCCAGGAAACAGAGCGAATGAACAGAACCATCACCGAGATGCTCAGCTTTTCTCGCCCAATCTCACTCAAACTTCAACCTGTGGATGTCACCACTCTTCTCGAGAAAGAAGTAGAGTTAATACAAGCGGAAACGCTTGAAAATAATATTGAAGTGTTACTCACTACAAGTGATGACCTTAAGCAAATTAAAGGTGACAAGGACAGGCTCACCCAGTTGCTCATGAACGTTTTACTCAACAGTATACAGGCTATGCCGGACGGGGGGCTAATAACAATTGAAGCTGAAAACAGTGCATCTGATGATTTTGTACAACTCACTATCTCAGACACAGGAACAGGGATGGACGAAAATGTTCTTTCGCAAGTTTTTTACCCTTATTTTACAACTAAACAGCAAGGTACAGGAATTGGACTAGCTATTTCACAAAAAATAATTTTAGACCATAACGGCTCTATTAGCATAGCTAGTCAGCAAGGCAAGGGAACGGTGGTTACTATCCAGTTACCCTCGGTGGACAATCGTGATCTTGTTATTTGAAAACTGCTCTTACGCAAAAGCATAACTACTCACAGCCACCTCACTGAGTCTCCCGTTGCTCGCTTACCTCTGTGGAAGATCACTATCCTCCGCATAGAGAAGCTAACGGAGTCTTCGTTTACCTGCGAAAAATCACGCCTGTTCAAATCTGAGGCACCTGTGAGCAGTTGCAGCTTTTAGGTATAATAAATCAAAGATTTACCGACCTGTTGAGTAGTTACACAAAATCAATATACAACTGTTTTGAATGGTTCGGGATTTATCAGGTATCACAGGACTCTGAGCTTGAAAAGTTTTTATCCAAAAAAGTACAATCGGCAGGAGAAAGGTCAAAACGGATTTCAGCCTCCTGCAGAAGCTTCTGCCTCTTGGCACCTGGTTTTTTTTCTTGAGTTTCACTTAACCAGAGCAAAGCCTTTTTAATTTTATCGGAACGAGAATATAAAGAGGTATTATCATTCATATTGGTTACCTTATTGTGTATAAAGACATTTTTTCTGCCTCTGACTCATAGCACAAAACAAAAGAGGGTAGCAACCATTGAAACGGTTCTTTTTTCTTACCCAATCATCATCCTTGACTGTTTGAACCGAAGGGTGATAGGATTTCCTTAAAAGAACCTTAAACGTAACTGCTTGCAGGCACCCCACGGAGTCTCCCGTTGGTCGCTTACCTCTTCGGGCGGTCACGATTACCCGCATAGATTGGTTATAGCAAAAAATCGGGACTGTCCAAATATGAGGCACCTGTAAGCAGTTACAGGTTTTAAAGATACTAAAATAAGTAGTTATCATCCCAGTGAGTAGTTACCCTTAAACAGAGATATCATGGAAAGTCTAGCTGGTCATTTTCTCATATCCACTCCGCAGATGCCTGACCCTCGTTTCAAAAAACAGGTCATATACATGTGCGCCCATAATGAAGAAGGGGCGATGGGACTCGTGATCAACAACCCCAACGATGAAATTAGCCTCCTGGAAGTGTTTCATGGAGCCAATCTACCTATCCCAGAAGGACCTTTACCGTCGGTGTACATCGGCGGACCGGTTGAGATGGATGCTGGATTTATTTTATATTGTTCCACCAAAGAAGACCCTTTTTCGCTGGCAGTTACTCCAGAGGTCTCTCTTTCCCGTGATACGCGCTTGCTGGAAGACATAAGCCTTGGCAAGGGTCCTCAGGAATATCTTTTTTTGCTGGGCTATGCCGGCTGGGGAGCAGGGCAACTGGAAACAGAACTGCTTGATAATAGCTGGTTAACCGTACCAGGCCATATTGACGTAATTTTTCACACACCTGATGAAAAAAAATGGAAAAAAGCTGCCGCGCGTTTAGGTATCGACATTTCCATGCTGGGTGATACCATAGGTTCTGCCTGAAACAACACATACACTTTCCTCCACGGCGCTGTGTTTTGCCACCAGTGCTCTTTTTTTACAATTATGCAAAAACACAATATAAATACCTCAGAAACTATTTTTCAGTGTACTAGATGCGGCTTTTGCTGCCATGGTGAAACAACAGTCTCTTTAACCCCATTTGACCAGCAGCGTATGGTTGCAGCACTTGATATGTCACTGGAGGAGGTTAAAGAGACATACTGGCGCATCACAGGCAATGTGGTGCAGATGAAGGTTGTTGACGGGCACTGCATTTTTTATGATTCCGAACTCATGGGTTGCTCTGTTCACGAGGGCAGACCGGAACGTTGTCGTGAATGGCCACTGCACCCCAGCATGCTTTTTGACAAAAATAACTACACAACTATCGTTGAGTCATGTCCAGGGCTTAACCGCGAGTTAAGCTATGAGGAATTTTGTATTCAATTGAAGGCTATTCTGGAGAACAAAAAACAAGATGATCAGCCATGAGATTTATGCTTCCCTTTTTGGGAAAAACAAAAAAGGGGTATCTCGATGAGGGGATCCGTGACTATGCTGATCGGCTCAGTCACTTTGCTCAGGTTGAGACCCCTGTCCTTAAAGAAAAGGCAGCCGGAAAAACACCTGATGATAAAATAAAGCTTCTTGAGGCAGAGCAGTTACTGGGCAAAATTGACCAATGTAAACAAGGAATAGTCATCGCTCTGGATCCTTATGGAAAGATGGTTGATTCAGAAGGGCTCGCAACCCTTCTTGGTCGCTGGCAGGATAGAGGTGTTGACACGGCAGCCTTTCTTATTGGTGGTCACCTAGGCTTACACCAATCCGTCCTTACCCGGGCCGACCATGTGCTTTCTCTCTCAAAGATGACTTTTACCCACGAAATGACCCGCATGCTGCTGCTCGAGCAACTGTATCGAGCATGTACTATCCAAGCCGGCCATAAATATCATAAGTGAAAATCATTCGGGAGAGGTCGAAGCTCTTTTTTTCAACCCTCTTTGTAGTGTAACAATAAAATCCTGTACATTGGTAAGGATCGACCGGGCTATGAGGGAGCCGCGATCAGCAAGTTTATTCACAGCGAATTCGCTCATATCGACCAGGTAAAAATACACCGGACGCACATTTCCTTGTTTGTCAAAACTATAGGAAGGGGTCATGTTGCCACTGGCAATCGTATGCAGTTGGGTTGCCAGCCCAATGACGGTAGTAGCCTGTCGCGTGTGAGCGCGCATTCTGTCTTGTGCCTCATACACATCACCAATAACACCCGGCAGTGGACCGTCATCACGAATGGACCCAGCAAGCACATAAGGGACATGATTAGTTACAAGGCTATGCATTACCCCTTCCTGCAGCACCCCATTTTCTACAGCCTGCTCAATGCTGCCTACAGCCTTTATAGTATTGATAGCATCAAGATGATGATAATGCCCAGAGGCAATAGTTGCTTGATGGTACAGTTGCTGGCCTAATGCCGTCCCAAAAAAAGTTGCTTCAATATCATGGGTTGCCATGGCGTTACCAGCTAAAAGAGCATGTACATAGCCCTGTCTGATCAGTTTTGCAAAGGCCTCCCGGGCATCATGGTCAAAGACAACCGCAGGGCCAACCACCCAAACAATCCGTCCTTCTCTTCTATCATGCTCAAGTAAGCCGTAAAGCTGGTCATAATCTATACTAAACGCTGTTTCCCTGCTTCGACTTGATCGAAATGAGAACTTACCACGTTCCTCTTCAGGGAAATGAAAACCTTGGGTATGAACATAGATGCCTTCTTCGCCATTCACAGATCGACCCACAACAACACAATCACCTTTTTTTAATCTTCTAAATTCCCTGACGTCCAATCTCCCATCAGTTGTATACACCACAACACTGTCCATTCGGGATTGAGCAACAAGTTCCCATTTATCAATATCGAGCTTGAAATATTCAGGAAAGATAGTTGTTGCATGATAGTTTGTTGGTGCTACGCCGTCCTTTTTAACTTTATCCAAGGTCACGATCGGCGCAGTAGCAAGAAGGGGAGAGGTAAAATCAGGCGGTGTATAAGTTGGTAATGTGAAGTTCACGTCTCACCTCGTATCTAATAGGAACGGAAAAATTCACGTAACTTGAATTCAGCGAAGATTTACAAATTGTCAATCTATCCCGAACTGTACCTGATCAGCAGTGCTCCAAATGTTCATCAGCAGATTGCTCAGCAGATAAGCCCCGACTTCGATACATCGGCATTCTGGGCGGAAAGATCGTGAAGAACTGGGGTACTGATGAGCAGTTACAAATCCATTTACAGCAGCTGAACGTTTCATAAGAAGATACTCCTAGATCTATTATAAAGGTGATCGTGGAAACTTTTACAACCTGAAAAAAAAATATTTACACATTGTTTACAGTTGAGGAAATTCCTTGGCTTTCTATTTTTACGATAAACCAAGCTCTTTGCTTACATTATCCAACTTCCGATGCCAAAATTACAGCATTTGAAAACCGTTTTAATCAACCACCTGAAAAGTTAAAACTTGCTCAGACCTGTCAAAGCTCCTACAATCTCCTCAAGAGAGTAATAGCAGGTTTTGGTGCAACCATTCCTGCTAATTCATTAACCACCTTTACAATTATTTTTCACAATTACCTTGTCATCAGCCTATCCCATAAGCACACAGCCAATTACGCTCAGGCAGCTGAAATTCTTTGCTCAAAAAATATCCGCTTTGTTTGAACCGGGAGATACGCTTTTATTGGAAGGGGGATTAGGTGCAGGGAAGACTACTTTCGTACAGTTCATCGCCGGCAATCTTGAAATTGGAAATGATCAATATGTATCCAGCCCATCTTTTTCCCTACTGCATGAATATTCCGGAACACTGCAGGTTTTTCACATGGATCTCTACCGACTGACAGACGAAGATGACGTAGAGGCCGCAGGATTACTCGATTACCTTGAGCACCACGGGCTCTGCCTGATTGAATGGCCGGAAAGACTGGGTACGGAAAAGCCGGACAACTATCTCCTGATTGAAATCAACATCCCGGATAGTGAACACCGCACCCTTACCCTTACTGCCTGTGGGCCAAGTTGGAAGAAACGACATTCAAAACTCGTCAGCATCGTCGATCAAATGAACCAGCAAGTTGCATAATGGATATTTACCTGGCGCGACAACCAATCTTTAACCGTAAAAAACAGCTCTATGGGTACGAGATTTTATACAGAGGCGACGTAAATAACTATTTCCCGCAAAATACAGATGGGGAAGTTGCAACGAGCACAGTACTTGCGCATACTCTGTTCAACATTGGGTTGGAAGGGGTAACCAACGGCAAAAAAGCGCTTATTAATTTTACCGAAAAACATCTTTTGGCAGGCACTCCTTCCCAGCTCCCAAAAGAGCATTGCATAGTTGAAATCCTTGAGGACGTAGCACCTACCGATGCCGTACTAGCAGCCTGTAAGGCTTTGAAAACAGCGGGATACCTATTGGCGTTGGACGACTATATCTTTGATTTCGCCCATGCTCCTTTGCTTGATCTTGTTGATATTATCAAAATAGATTGCCAAGCCATTTCCGTTGAAAAAATCCGCGACAAACTCAAATATTTTACTCCCCATTACCCTTTGGAGCTACTTGCAGAAAAGATTGAAAGTCATGAGGAGTTTGAACAATGTCATGATATGGGCTTTGATTATTTTCAAGGTTTTTTCTTCAGCAAGCCTGAAATAATAAAAAAACAAAAACTGGATATAACCAAGGTAACATTGCTTGCACTTATCGCAGAAGTTAATCGGGCTGATTTCAGCTTTTCCCGTGTTGAAAGAATGATTGCCCCTGATGTCGCGCTCTCCTATAAACTGTTGCGGTATATAAACTCGGCGTACTATTCACTGGTATCCAAGGTTAAATCCATTCGTCACGCCCTGGCCTATCTTGGAGAAGCTGGAACCTGTCAATTTGTGTGCTTGGCAGTTGCTTCTGAATTAGCAGTGGAGAAGACTCCCGAACTCACAAAGCACTCTATTATCCGGGCCCAGTTGTGTAAATTACTTGCCCAAAAAAGCAGTGGAGGGTATGACGAATCACAGCTTTTTCTGGTAGGCCTGTTTTCCATGCTTGATGCGATGTTAAACATGCCCATGCAGGAGCTCTTGGTTAAAATGTCACTGGCAAAAGACTTGAACAAGGCCCTCGGCGAAAGGGAAGGACCGCTAGCGCCTTTTCTGCTCGCGGTTGAAGCCTATGAACACGGTAATATTAACACGTGTGTAAAACAACTGGCCTTAATTGGCGTTACTCCTGAAGAAATGGTCAATTTATATTTTGAAGCGCTCCGGTGGGCAGACCTTTTAAACGCATAAAAAACGTTTTTTCCCGCAAACACCATCACCCGCCTATCTCCTTACCGAATAACATTTTTACAAACTCATGACTATGAAAAGACTTTCTCTGCAATCATGTAGAAAAAAATACACCTATGACCAGGATAAGGCGTGCTCTCCGACCGAAACAGTACACCGCTTTCACCAACGACTGAAAGCCACCAAGCTCGACATCTTAAAAGAGGTCAAACGAATAGACAACGGACGGTTGGATATTCCTGTTTACTTCAGCGTTTGCGGCACGGATGCCGAAAAGATGATCGGCAACAAAAAACAGATGGGTAAAGGATCGACGCCGGAACAATCGCGGGCAAGCGCATGTATGGAACTCGGCGAAAGATTCTCTTTTTTCAGCTTTGTGCAAAACGCTGAGAACTTCCTGGTTGGCGACTACAAAACCATGGAAGATGCCGGCCACGCGGTACTACCGCTGCCCATCTTGCTCAAGTCCGTACATGATGAAACGCTGGGCCATGAAGCCCTGAGAGAACTGCTCACAGGTCTTCCCATGCTCTGGACCTGGGCAACCCGTCTCTCTGACATGGAATCAATTTTGATCCCGTTCAGCTGGTTTTATGCGATAAACGAATTTAACGGTCCTTCTGCGGGTAACACGTACGAAGAAGCCGTAATGCAGGGCATTTGTGAAATCATAGAACGACACGTCTGTGCCATCATAACCAAGGATCACGTTTCAACGCCTGCCATAGACCTCGACTCAATCCATGACCCGGTAGCGGTAAATCTGATTGAAAAATTCAAGGCCAATAACATTGAACTCCGCCTCAACGATTTCTCTTTGGACACAGGTATTCCGACTATCGGGGCACTGGCATGGGATCCGCAAACATTTCCGGAAAAAAGCGAGATTGTCTATACCGCAGGAACAACGCCGGATGCCACCAAAGCGGTAATACGGGCCCTAACCGAAGTTGCTCAATTGGCGGGAGACTTTAACAGTAATTCAAACTACGTGGCCAGTGGTCTCCCTAAGCCGCTTCAGCTTGAGGAAGTTGAACACGTACTTAAGGGCAGTAAACAAATTGACCTTGCCGACATAGCAGATGTTGATGATTCTGATATGTACCAGGAAATTAAAAATTGTATTGCTGCAGTCCGGAAAATGGATACAGATATCTACGTCATAGACACCACCCATCCGGAGCTGGATATACCGGCATTGTATACCATCATTCCCGGAGCTCATTTTCGTGAAAGAGCCATGGGAGGGAATGGGGCAATGTTTGCAGCTAAACTTGCGTCACAGTTGCTGGAAGCACAGGATCTGACAGATAAACTTATCTCGATGGAGCAGGTGCTGCCAACGGCCTATTACCTCAAGTTTTATCGGGGCAGGGATGCCTATAATAATGGTGACCTCATCCAGGCGCTTGACAACTTTAACCAGGCACTGGAACTAGATCCCAATGAAGAGGATATTCCTTATATCTATTCGTACAAAGGGAGCTGCTTGCGTGATATGGGGCTTTATGCAGAAGCCATAGAAGCATTGAGAAAGGGACTAGCTGCAGATGAAGAACGACCTGATATGCATAATATTATGGGTGTCTGTCACTACAAGTGTGACCAGTATGATCAGGCTGTTCATCATTTTCGTCGGGCAGTGGCGCTCAATCCAGTGTCGGCCATTGATTATGCCAATCTGGCCCTCAATTTAGAAAAAACAGGACAGCGCGAAGAAGCAATAGAACAATACCAGGTTGCGCTTGGCCAGGATCCAACCATCGAGTTTGCAATGCAACGATTGGAAAAATTGCTTCAGGAATCAAAAGAGGCTTAACCTTTGAAACGTTCTCTCCCCAAAAATCCCGGTAAAATTCTTATTCGTTCGACCAACTGGATTGGTGATGCGGTTATGACCACTCCTGCGGTACGGACGATACGCGAGAACTTTCCTGACAGCGAAATTTCGATCCTTGTCCTTCCTTGGGTAAGTGATATCTTCCGCTGCAGCCCACGAGTAGATACCATCATTACCTACGACAAAAAAGGTCGTCATCAGGGGCTTGCCGGGAAATGGCATCTAGCGAGGGAACTCAACGCCTACAATTTTGATTGTGCAATCCTGTTGCAAAATGCTTTTGAAGCTGCCCTGATTACAACGCTGGCACGCATTCCCTGCCGTGGAGGCTATACAACCGATGCCCGAGGTCTTCTTCTGTCCCATGGGGTGCGAAAAAGTGCGGCCATACACAAAAAACATCAAGTGCATTATTACCAGGAAATGGTCCAAGGGCTAGGGCTGCATCCCGGTGATGACGCTCTTGAGCTCTTTATCCCACAGTCTGTTCAGCAAGCCACGAGGGAAAAACTCCTTTCCATCACCAACGGCAAAATTGAAACCTCTCCGCTTATCGGGTTTAATCCGGGCGCAGCCTATGGACCGGCAAAAAGGTGGCCTGCTCAGAAATATGCTGATCTGGCAGGTGCTATCTGTAGTAATCACGAGGCCTATATAGCTGTATTTGGTACGGCAGCCGATAACGAAGCAGCGCAGTGTATTAAACAAAGTGTCCCGGATCCGAGCAAAATTCTGGACTACACAGGAAAAACAAACCTGATAGAAGCCATGGCGCTGATAGAGCAATGCAATGCCTTTGTCACAAATGATTCCGGCCTCATGCATGTGGCAGCCGCGCTCAAGGTCCCCCTTGCAGCTATTTTTGGGTCAACCGATCATATTGCCACCGGTCCTTTTTCAGACAACAGTGTAATTATTAGAAAGCCGTTGCCTTGCAGCCCCTGTAAACAGACTCACTGTCCGGAAAAACATCTGCGTTGCTTAAGAGAAATTTCACCAGACGAAGTTCTTACAGCTGTCACCGACTTGCTGCATACACAAGCTTACCATCATGACTGAAACATTACGACCGGCTGTCTTCCTCGACAGGGACGGCACCATCAATGAACAGATGGGATACATCAATCATATTTCGAGATTTCAGCTTCTTCCAGGTATTGGAGAGGCCATTCGCCGGTTGAATGAGCTGCATATCCCGGTAATCGTGGTTACCAATCAGTCAGGTCTGGCCAGGGGGTATTTTCCAGCCTCCCTCCTGGATGAGGTACACCAAAAAATGGAAAAACAACTTGCAGACGCAGGTGCCCATGTGGACGGCATCTATATCTGCCCCCACCATCCGGAAGCAAAAGAGGAAAAATATCGCCGTGCCTGTAACTGCCGAAAACCAAAGACCGGTCTTCTTGAACAGGCAGCAACGGAACTGAACATAGACTTGCCGGCATCTTTTGTTGTGGGTGACAGGTGGTCGGACATACGTTGCGGTAAAGCCGTGGGCGCTACTTCAATACTGGTTCTTACTGGATACGGGCGAGGTGATGCGCAATATATCGGCCCCCACCAACAAATCCAACCAGACTATACAGCGGAAGATCTACAGCAAGCGGTCAGCTGGATACTTCAGCATATTCAACTATAACCCACCATGATTCCATGAGTTACTACAGCTTACTAAGCAAGAGGTGAACTAAAAGGTCCGCTTGTTCAAACTCGCTAAACTGTCAATAAATTCGCCCCCCACACGCATACCGGCCATACTCGTCAGGCGAATTTTTCGTTGAACCGCTGCCCCAGAGGCGGAACGGTATTTCACGGTCACTTCTTGACCAAGTCGCATCCTCCTTGTCTGCCCCGGCCTGACAGCAAAGCCAATGCCTCCAAGAGAAATATCATTCAGCTGCACCCGTAACTCGTTATAGCCCCCAATATTAACCATTGCCTGACCACTCAGGCTCTCGCGCATAAAGCCGCGATGGTTAAGGATATAACTTGCTACTTTGCCGCATTTACAACGGACCTGTTTCCGGCGGAATGAAGAAGAAACCGTAACATATTTGATGGATTTACATCGACTGCAAACAACTCGAATGCGCCCGCCTTTAACATCGCAGTTTTTCGTTCTTCCAGCCATAGTTTCCTCATATAAGACAGTCCAACCTGGCACAATTGTAACAGGCAGTTTTTTTCATATACGCCCTGATCACAGACAATTGGGTTCAATCAACATATTTAAACATTATAAGCTGGAAATATATAAGACTATAGTATTAAATATAATAATTATTTTTTTGTTGTAATCATTGGTACCTCAATCCATGTCAGCCCCACATTAGTTAGACTGTCTTTCCAGTCAGGTTGCGGAACCTATCAGCTTACAACCTCTGCTGCTGTCTTTATCTACTACTCACTTCCCTGAGGAGGATATCCATGCCACCTGAGAAGGGTGTTCGAGTCTGGCGACCTTTTTTTATCCGTATAATTCTGCCGTCTCTCCTGGCAATCTCTCTTTTTGCTTCAGTCATATTTTTGCTTATTATCCCGTCTTTAGAACGATCAATGATGGCGGGAAAAAGAGAAACGATAAAAGAACTCTCATTTGCCGCCTGGTCGATTGTCAATAAAGCGGCAAAACAGGAGCAAGAGGGCAGTTTAAACCGTGAAGAGGCACAAAAGCAGGCTCTGCAATATATCCAGTTTCTCAGATATGGAGAGGAAATCAAGGATTATTTCTGGGTTATGGACCTGACCCCTAAAATGCTCATGCATCCCTACCGAACCGACCTTATAGGACAGGAACTGCAGACATTCAGAGATCAAGAGGGACGGCACCTTTTTGCCGAATTTGTTGATATAGCACAAACTAATGGCGATGGCTATATCCGCTATCTATGGGAGGACAAAAATGATTCGAGTCAAACCGTTCCTAAATTATCGTATGTAAAACTCTTTAAACCCTGGGGTTGGATTATCGGCACAGGCATTTACCTGAAGGATGTACGTGAAGAAATTAAAGCCCTTACCAACCGACTTCTTCTCATATCGCTTGCTATAACCGGCATTATAGCAGCACTCCTCTTTTTTATGACCCGGGAGAGCATGAAAATAGAAGCCAAGCGGCAGGAAACAGAACACAGCCTGCGTCTAGCTGGTGAAAAATATAAATCCCTGGTCGATGCATCCACTGAGGGTGTAATGATGATTATCAACCAGGAGATCGTCTACGCTAATAAAATACTGGAAGACATCAGTGGCTATACAGAAAGGGAAATGACAGACATGCCCCTTGCTGATTTTATAACTTTGCTGCCTTCCGTGGACCAACCCTTCAGTCAGGTTGATGAAATTCTGGTCCTGGAGGTACAGGCTCAATGTGAGGCATTATTCCATCACAAGAGCGGGGCAATATTTGATATACTGCTTGCCATATCGCCAATGGAAATAAACGGCCAGTCGGGTATCATTCTTATTATCAAGGACATCAGCACCCAAAAACAAGTTGATGGCGAGCTCGGTGCTAGTAAGCAGAAATTTGAACATTTGACAGCCAATGTCAGCATAGGCGTTTTTCGTACCACCTTTGATGATAACGAAGTTTTTGTAGAAGCCAATCCGGCAACCGCGCATATTCTGGGGGTCGAATCAGTTGACGATTTATTTGCACTGCACATAAAAGATCTTTTCGACAGTTCCTCGCAATACCAGCTCTTTAAACAAACTTTACGGGCCAAAGGTTCTGTTAAAAACATGATCCTGGACCATCAACAGCCAGACGGTAACCGGTTAACCCTTTCTTTAACAGCCGTGCTGGTTAAGAATGCCTATGGCAAGCTCACCTACTGTGATGGTTTTGTGGAGGACATCACAAAACGACACAAACGGGAATTGGAAAGGGAGGGCCTAATAAGCGAACTCCAGGCAAGCCTTCTTTTTCAAAACGAACCCATTCACCGGGCCTACTCGGTTGCCGTTCCGACATGCACGTTGACAACCTCCATAGAACTTGCTGCACGTTTTATGACCCATGCTGGATCAAGTGCAATTCTGGTCAAGCCGGATTCCGACACTGATCCTATTGGTATTGTTACCGATAACGATATCCGTGAACGGATGGTTACAGGGAGTATAAGTAGTAATAATCCTGTCTCCACTATTATGAGTGCTCCTCTTATTGGCATATCAGGTGATGCTCTTATTTTTGAAGGTATCGTCAAAATGCTTGAGAAAAATGTGGATCATCTCCTGATTCGTGACCCACAGGGAGCGTATTTTAAAGTTATTAGCGCTAAAAATCTCTTGAAAAACCAGCAGTATATCCTGACCAAACTTATAAGCGACATCAACAAGGTAGAATCGCCGCTCCAGATTTCTTCTTTGAAAGACCAGCTCCCCTTGCTGGTTCAACGGCTTTTTGAAAGCAGTCCTGATGCTCGTAACCTGACCCGTATAATTTCCGCCGTTGCCGAAGCATTTATGAAAAAATGCCTCACACTGGCAGTAGAGGAACTTGGTCCTCCTCCCTGCAAATATGCTTTTATGGCTCTTGGCAGTGTCGGTCGAGAGGAACAAACTCTGGTTACGGACCAGGATAACGCAATTATCTACGAAAATGTCGACCCAGAACAGGAAAATACCACAGTATCATATTTTCAAAGTATGGGGGAAAAGGTATGCACCTGGCTGGATGAGGCCGGTTATGCTCTCTGCAAGGGAGATGTCATGGCTAAAAACCCAAAATGGTGTCAACCGGTTAATGTTTGGCAAGAATATTTCCAGACCTGGGTATCAGCAATGGAGCCGGCTGATTTACTGGATACAAAAATATTTTTTGATTTCAGATGGGTTCATGGCGATCCGCGGCTTGTAAGCGAATTACGAAGCTTTCTCAATGATCTCACCGCCAAAAAACCACTTTTTTTCTATCATCTGGTGCAAAACTGCCTCCAATCGAAACCCCCATTAAATTTATTCAAAAAGATTGTAGTCGAATCCAGTGGTGAACATCGAGAAATGTTCAGTATCAAAAAGGCGATGACCCCACTGGTTGATTACACACGCATTTACGCACTGCGCCATGGGATAGCTCAAACCAACACCTTTGCCCGGTTTAACCAACTGCAGGCAAAAGGCCATCTCAGCAAAAAAGAATGTCAGGAACTGACCCTTGTGTATAAATATTTGCTTGAGTTGCGGTTTAAACACCAAATTATGAGCCTTAGAGCAGGCGACATTCCTGATAATTACATCAATCCAAAACAGGTGACCGAAATGGAGCAGGTATTGCTCAGGGAAGCACTTGCTCAAGTCGCCGATTTCCAGACAAAAATGAGTTTTGATTTCAAGCAGATTTAATATCGTACATTTATGCATCAAAGAGGCAAAAAAATGAAACGGCAGTACATTTTTTTTACATATATAAACCAATAAATATCTGCTCCGGTTGGAAAAAAAGAATATTTGAAAGAGGAAAGGAAGGCTAAGGATGCACCCAAGATATAATTTTAACATCAATTTAAAAATAATATCATGCTTTTGCTGAGTTTTCCTAACACGCTTGTAAAAGGCTGCTTAATTACTTTAGGCCTACTTTTTTGCGTTATCCAGGCTGCTGCGCTTCCTGTTCCCGAGTTAAAAGGACATGTGAATGATACTGCCAATCTTTTGTCTTCCGGTACCAAACAATTACTGGAACAACAATTGCGAATGGTTGCGGCCCAAGATTCAACCCAGATAGTGGTGCTCACCATAACCTCGCTTGGCCATGAAAGCCTGGAGCAATACTCTCTCAAAGTCGCAGAGACATGGGCTATCGGCCATCAGCAGTTTGATAACGGGGTGTTGTTGTTAGTTGCAAAAAAGGACAGGAAAATCCGTATTGAAACAGGTTACGGGGTTGAAGATGTACTAACCGACCTTGTTGCCGGTAGGATTATCAGTAAAATCATCGTCCCGGAGTTTAGAAAAAAACTATTTGATCAAGGAATAATCAATGGGGTTGCAGCAATTATTGCTTCTGTCAAGGGAGAGTTTGATGCTGCTTCTTTAGCGAATTCGTCACAAAAAACTGATCCTGCCGGATGGATCATTGCCGCTTTGTTCGGCTTCTTTTTTATAGGCCTTTTTTTCCGCAAAAAACAAAAGATCGCGGCTGCGGCAGGTGGGTTCTATGGTTTGGGGCTTGGTCTTGCGGCTCCTTTTATCCAATCCATTGCCATGCTCCTTTTGGTGGCAGTGCTCGGGATGTTAGGTAGCGCCATTGTCAGTTACGTGGTTAAGCGAAGAGGTCACACTCGCCGTAGTGGAACCCGAATGATCTTTCCTGGAAATATTGGTGATAATAATAGCAACAACAACCGTGGAATGAAAAGTGATGGGCTCAGTGGAGGTGGCGGAGGATTCGGTGGTGGTGGTGCTTCAGGTGATTGGTAAATGACACAGGCAGAGGGTTTTCTCAGTCCAATACAGTTTGTATGATAGCAATGAACTACAATATCTCATCATTCAACAAGACGGTAAGCCACAGGCACACTACGGAGTCTCCCGCAGGTCGCTTGCCTGCGAGAAACACGCCTGCGCAGAGGTAAAAATACTAAAAAATCAATTGCTTAAACCGAAAAAGCGGTGTCAATGATGATGGCAGCTCATCTGGTCCGGAGCCATGCATCAGGCAGCTTTAAACCCCTTAAAAAAAACTGAACCGGACATTCCAGCCGCACTTCAGGACTGTTCCTAAGACCGGTGATTTAATTTCCCCGGGGAGAAAACTGTAGTCCTGCGGTTCCGCTCCGGTATAATTATCGACACTCCATTGCTCCCCTAAACTTACTTTCAAAAAAAGCTTTGGCTTAGCTATAAAACCAGTCCTTACCTTTTCAGGACAATCTACGAAGCGTAGTGAACGATTTTTGTCAGAAAAAACAACTGTTTTAGTGGCATTATCAAAGAACAGATGCAGTTCATAAAGCCTATCCATGCCGATCCTGTTCATCAACTCGCACCATTGAGGATTTGCATAGTGCCAGGTCACGATAAATTTTTTCTTTTTTTCCTGCACCAGGACCGGTCCTTTACCATGATTAACGGCAAGGAGTTTTTCTTGCAGCATTTTCAGCGCCACAGGTTCTCCATGTCCACGAAAAAACCAGATTTTGCGTATGATCATTGACAGAAACGGTATCAGTGAACCAAATACAAGTACCCCCCATATACCAAAGGCAAGCAAATGGGTTTGCTGTTCCAGGCTGGTTCCGATGACGACCAGTGGTGTCAAGGTTACAGCGTATCCCAGCAACAGCAATAGAAAGGCAATGATGGTGAGAAAATAACGTTTTATCATAAAAAGTAAAACATCACAGTACCTGCACAGAGTCTGTATGCAGTCGCAGCTTGCCGGTCTGTGAATCCATGGTCGCCTCCATCCCCATGGGGAGTGCAAAATTAGCCGCTTGATGACCGACTGGGAAATTCGCCCACACAGGAAAATCAAAACGCTGGGTTAGCTCCAGCGCACGTTGCCATACCTGTTCCTGCAGGCGCAGAGTTTCCAGACGATCAGAATTGCCAGGATCAAAAGTGCCTAAAATAAGTCCTGCCAAACGGTCCAGACGGCCACTGAAGGCAAGCTGGGTTAACATCCGATCCAGTCGGTATAAGGATTCACCCGTATCTTCAAGTACAAGAAGAGCATTCTCCCAGGAAGAGTCCCAAGGAGTACCTATTAGGTGCACTAAGGTGGTCAGATTACCACCCATAATTCTTCCTCGCCGATTGCCGCCGCGTAAAATCTCCATACCTTTACCGGCAATCAAATCTTCTGCTTCGCCGGTCAACAGGGAGAATAGTTGGTGAACACTTTGTTGATCATGCAAGGTGAGGGAAGTAACAACTGGTCCATGCACGGCCACAAGATTTGCGTGGCTAATCATTCCACTGATAAGAGCACTGACATCACTGAAACCTATCAGCATTTTAGGATTGCGCTGCAGTCGATCAAGCTCAATATGCTCCATCATCCTGACCGAGCCGAACCCGCCGCGTATTGCCATCACCGCCTGGACACGAGTATCCTCCCATAGGGCGTGAAAATTCTGCGCGCGGGCCGCATCACCATCAGCAAGGTAATTGTCATTGTTCTGGAAGGCTCCCTGTAGTTTAACCTGAAAGCCGAGCTCTTTGATAAGATTGATTCCCCCCTCAAATGCTCTGATGTCCCTGACTGGTCCGGCAGGACAAAACAAACCAATGGTGTCACCTTTTCTGAGTCTGGGAGGCAGAACAGGTTTCATACTATTTGGTGTTAATGGCATACAGATGTTTTAGTCCTAAAAGGGTCAACTGCTTATCAGCAATGTCAAGAGAATTGGCATAAGGCAGTATAACATCGGCCATCCCGCCTGTGGCAATGGTTTGCACTTTTTCCTGTTCAGGAGCAATTTCTTTCCCCAGAATGGCGGTCATACGATCTATCAAACCGCCAAACCCATATAACATACCGGAATGTATTGCTTTTACAGTAGTCGTTCCAATGGGGTTTTCCGGAGTAACATCAATATCCAGCCGTGGTAATTTTGCTGTCCTTGAGGCCAGGGCATCCAGAGAAATACCTATTCCAGGATGAATGGTGCCACCAAGATATTCATGTTGAGCATTGATGCAGTCAAAAGTGATGGCTGTCCCAAAATCAACCACTATAAAAGCCGAATGAAAACGATCCCAGGCTGCCACCGCATTGACAATCCGGTCTGCACCAACTTCAGCCGGATTTTCAATTTTAATTGTTAAACCGGCCAAATCCAAAAGATGATTGACAGCAAGAGGCGGATGCTTGAGTTCAACCAGGTAACTTATGGCAAAATTGAGCCAGCTTGTTTCCAAAGTCGGCACGACGGAAGATACAATAAAGCCGGTAATCTGCCGAGGATCGATATTCGCCATCTGAAAGAGGGCATTGTAACGGATAGCAAGTTCATCGGCTGTTCTATCCTGATTGGACTGCAGTCGCCAATTGGCTATAAATTTGTCGTTGTGCACTACCCCACTGACAGTGTGGGAGTTGCCGACATCAACAGTAAAAAGCATTTTCTCTCCAGCTGTTTACTTTACCCTTGGGCAATATTTGTTTTTTTTGACCGAGGTTGTTAATATACCTCTGGCAAAAGGACATTGTGGACTCTCTTCCCCGTATCTTGAAAACTCTGTACCAGTTATTTAACGAGGTGTAAATAGTGTCAACATATATTCAAGCACAGACAACGGTTGCCAACGAAACAGATGCACTTGTAATCGCCGGACAAGTGGTTAAAAAAAAGCTTGCCGGTTGTGTCCAGATAAGCAAGTGCACGTCTGTCTACAGTTGGCAGGGCGAAATACATCAGGAGGAAGAATATCTCTGCACCATGAAATCGCACAGCAGCCTTTTTAACCGCCTAAAAGAGACTCTTAAACAGATCCATCCCTATGACGAGCCTGAAATTATTGCGACTCCAATCATACTCGGCTCCGCAACCTACTTAGATTGGCTTGCTGGTGAGTTGCAGAATATGGATACGGCATAAATATATTGAGCATTTTTTCATATAAAAGAACAGAGTAATTTAATGAGTAACAGCGCTCCATCAAACAAACGCAGACGGCGTCGTAAGGAATTTAAGTGTCATTGCTGCAAACAGGAAAAGCCATTTTGCTGGAATTGCACATGTGGCTTCCAAATCTGCCCCGAATGCTTTGCCGAAAACAAGTGGGGTATGAGCAATGGGCCCACCTGGATTTGCCCGGACTGTGAACGGGTGCACATGATGGAATAATCCTTCTCGATATCCAGCTGGCAAAAAAAGCACCTTCTATAACTACGAGATTGAAATCTTAAGAATCCGGATAAAAGTCTGCCTATGTCAAATCATCTGTACGACGAATCAAAAATTAAAACCCTCAGTTCCCTTGAACATATAAGAAAAAGACCGGGAATGTATATCGGGCGACTGGGTGACGGCAGTCATCCGGATGATGGCATTTATATCCTTCTTAAAGAGGTGGTGGATAATGCCGTGGATGAATTCATTATGGGATACGGCAAAACAGTCGACATATCCATTGAACAATCAGGGCTCTGCCGTATACGTGACTATGGTCGAGGCATTCCTCTGGGTAAGGTGGTCGAGTGTGTTTCCGTTATCAATACAGGTGCCAAATACAATACCGATGTCTTTCAGTTCTCTGTCGGCTTAAACGGGGTCGGGACAAAAGCTGTAAACGCGCTTTCAAACTTTTTTTCGGTATGTGCCTTTCGTGATGGAAAATATAAAAAAGCGATTTTTGATCATGGCAACCTTCAAGAAGAAGAGGAAGGGGAGACAAAGGAAAAAAACGGCACCCTGATCGAATTTTTGCCTGATCCTGATCTGTTTCCGGAATACACCTTTGACCATGAATATGTTGACCAACGACTATGGCGCTACGCCTATCTTAATGCAGGACTGAAACTGTACTTTAACGACACTGAATATTTTTCTAAAAAAGGTCTACAGGATTTATTGGAAAAAGAAGTCAACAGCAAAAGGATCTACGAACCTGGCTACTTCAGCGGCAATGCCCTTGAGTTTTCCTTTACCCACACCGATGATTATGGGGAACTCTACTTTTCGTTTGTCAACGGAACCTACACAAGTGAAGGTGGAACCCATTTGTCTGCCTTTCGCGAAGGATTTTTAAAAGGAGTTAATGAGTTCAGTGACAAAAAATTCACCGGCCAGGATGTTCGCGACGGTCTTGTCGCTGTGTTGGCAGTCAAGGTGCAAGAACCGGTTTTTGAATCTCAAACAAAAAACAAACTCGGCAACACCGACATCCGTTCCGATATTGTCAACGCCACCAGGGATGCAGTTGCCAATTTCCTGTATATGCATCCCGAGTCTGCGGAGTTGGTGCTCGACAAAATACAGCGAAACGAAAGGGTGCGCAAGGAGTTGCAGTCCGTAAGAAAAGAGGCAAAGGCAAAGGCCAAAAAAGTTGCTCTCAAAATCCCCCAGTTAAAAGACTGCAAATATCACCCTTCAAGGGGCAAGCCGTCAAAAGACGGCAGGGAAAACATGCTTTTTATCACCGAGGGACAGTCAGCAGCAGGATCCATTGTCAGTTCTCGAGACCCCATGACCCAGGCTGTTTTTTCCATCAAAGGTAAGCCGATGAATGTCTATGGACAACGACTGGACGTACTGTATAAAAACGATGAGATGTATTCTCTCATGCGAGCACTGGACGTTGAAGAATCCATATCCAACCTTCGGTTTGACAAAGTAATATTTGCAACCGATGCTGATGTTGACGGCCTCCATATCCGTAACCTGCTCCTTACTTTTTTCCTGCATTATTTTGAACCGCTGATCAAGCTCGGTCATCTGTATATTTTGGAAACACCCATCTTCAGGGTACGTAATAAACAAAAAACCCATTACTGCTATACCGATAAAGAGATGGACGAGGCTATCAGCTTGCTTAAGGGTAAAGGCAAGGGGGACAGAAGTATTGAGGTGACACGATTTAAAGGCTTAGGAGAAATCTCGCCGGCGGAATTTAAACAGTTTATCGGCGATGATATGCGCATAAAACAAATTAGAATGGATTCGCTCAGCGAAGTGGGCAGAGTACTCAAATTTTACATGGGTAAGAACACTCCTGAACGCCGTCAGTATATTATGGATCATCTCACTCTGGAGCCGGTATGACCGAATCCTTTGAATTAAAGCCCGGTAAGCTGCAAAAACTTTTTGATTCCAATTTTTTGGAATACACGTCTTACGTTATCCGAGAAAGAGCCATTCCTGATATCGACGACGGCCTTAAACCGGTGCAACGAAGACTGTTGCAAACACTGCACAATATGGATGATGGCCGCTACCATAAGGTAGCCAATGTGGTCGGAGAAACCATGAAGCTCCACCCACATGGGGATCAATCTATTTTTGCAGCCCTGGTTAACCTGGCCAATAAAGATTTCCTTATCGATAGGCAGGGAAATTTCGGCAATATTTTCACCGGCGACCAGGCCTCTGCTCCCAGGTATATCGAATGTCGGCTTTCTCCGCTTGCCAGAGAAACCCTGTTTAACAAGGATCTCACTCAATTCATTGATTCATACGATGGGCGGATGGAGGAACCGGTCAGTCTTCCGGTGAAAATACCCTTGCTCCTTTTGCTCGGTGCTGAAGGCATTGCAGTGGGCATGGCCACTAAAATTATGCCTCACAATTTTAACGAACTGCTCAAGGCACAGATAGATTATCTAGAGGGCAGGGACTTTACCCTTTACCCTGATTTTCCCAGAGGCGGTATCATTGATGTCAGCGATTATGACCATGGCAACGGCAAGTTACGTTGCCGGGCACGGATAGAACAACCTGACAGTAAAACTATTCACATTACGGAACTGCCTTATAACGTCACTACCCTTTCGCTTATCGAGTCCATTGAGAGAGCCGCCAAAAGCGAAAAGCTGAAAATTTCTTCGGTCAACGACTATACTGCGGAAAAAGTTGAGGTAGAAATAAAACTACCTCGTAACATTCACGCAGAGGAGACAATAGATGCACTCTATGCCTTTACCGACTGCGAAATAAGCGTATCACCCAACCTTATCGCCATTGAAGACAACATGCCTAGAGTGGTGAAAGTTGAGGACGCCTTGCGCAGAAATACGGATAAGCTGGTTACCAACCTGCAAAAGGAACTGGAAATTGAGCTTGAGCGATTACTTGTAAAATGGCACGCACGCAAGCTGGAGCAGATTTTTATTGAGGAACGGATCTACAAGCAAATCGAAGAGCAAACCAATTATAAGGCTGTTATCAGTGTGGTCCGCAAAGGACTCCTCCCCTTTGCGGAGGAACTGCAGCGTAAAGTCACCACCGAAGATATCGAGCGCCTGCTGGAAATAAAAATCCGCCGCATTTCCAGGTACGATATCAACCGACAGGAAAAAGAGCTTAAAGAGATCGAAAAGAACATCAAACTCATTAAAAATGATCTCAAAGATATTGTGGCCTTTACCATCAACTATATTCAAAAACTGCTTGATAAGTACGGCCCCGAATATCCGCGAAAAAGTCAGTTAGGTATTCTGGGTGAGGTTGATGCCAGAGCAGCTGCCCTTTCCAATCTTAATTTAGTTTATCAAAAAGAAAGTGGTTTTCTCGGCTGTAAACTGAAAGTTGAAAATCCACGTAAGGACATTGAGCTGAGTTGTTCTGAATACGATCGAATCTTGCTTATATTCAAAAACGGGATGTATAAGGTTGTCAGCGTGCAGGAAAAACTTTTTATCGGTAGTGATCTTGTCTGGATGGGTTTGGTCGTACCGGAGCAGACCTTTAATCTTATTTATCGTAACGGACTGGAAAACCTTACCTATATAAAAAGGTTCACCACGCCCAAGTTTATTCTCAATCGTGAGTATCACCTTTTTGAGGACCATAAACGTTCTGCCATCCTTTTTTTGATGACTGGGGAAAAAGAGATCCGTGCCAGGGTCAGCCTGGTTCCTTCCTCCAGAGCCAAGTACAACAGCCTGGAACTGGATTTTGACGACTACCTGATAAAGGGCGCAAACGCCAAAGGCAAGCGCGTTTCCAATCGGGTTGTACGGCGGGTGAGCAATCTCACCGGCACTCCCCGTAAACAACCACTCACCGCACCGGGACTACCCGGATTTGACAAATAACACCCTCACGACACTCCACAATTGTGAATTTGTGGTGTGTCGCCCTTTTCGACACACCTCTCTCCCTCCTTGCCAGTTAGCAGATAATGAGCATTGTTTACCCGAACAGTTTTAGATTGAGTCTAAGGCAAATTATTTGCCATGCGCCACATAAGTACTTTTAATCCGATTAAAATCTATACGAAAAGGTAATAGGGAGGGAACACATTGACCATGCAAAACGACGCACAACAACAGGCGAAAGCAATGTTTGCAGGGGGCTGCTTCTGGTGCATGGAAGCCCCTTTTGAAAAGATGAATGGCGTGTATGAAGCCGTTGCTGGATATGCTGGTGGCACAACCGTCAAACCAACCTATGAGAACTACCACAGAAACGGTCATATAGAGGTAGTGGAAGTCGTGTATAACCCTGACAAGATAACCTACGAGCAATTACTTGGCATTTTCTGGCAACAGATTGACCCCACAGACGAAGGTGGACAATTTGTAGATCGCGGTCACGGGTACTCTACCGCCATATTTTATTACGACGAAGCACAACGGGTGGCAGCAGAAAAATCAAAAAAACAACTTGAAGCACAAAACGTCTTCAACAAACCAATAGTAACACCCATCCTTCCGGCTCCGGCTTTTTACCCAGCAGAGGATTACCATCAGGATTACTACCTCAAAAGCCCAACCAGGTACAAAATGTATCGCGTTGGCTCCGGCCGGGAAAATTTCCTTAAAAAAACTTGGGGGTAAAGGATAAGGGGTATCTTAAAAAACACAATTTGGGTTACAACGAATGCAACTAAATTTTAACTTAGAGGATATAAGCCAGATATCCGTAGGGGCTTTTGCATTAGCCGTGCCTATATCCTTTTCAGAAGAGGCCTGGAAATTAGGGGAATCGCTTCCTACATTCAATTTGCTTTTCATTTTTACTTTATCAATGATATTTCTCTCTTTTTTTTCCTACCAAAGCGTCTTTCAAGGAGATATAAAAAACCGGGTACCAGTATTCGTTTTTCGGATAGTAGCAGCTTATTTGATCACGGCGTGCATCGTTGCCCTTGTACTGTTCTCAATTGATAAGTTCCCCTTGAGAATAGAGCCACTAATCGCAATAAAAAGAATGATTGTAATATCAATGCCGGCAGCAATGGGAGCGATTGTTGTCGATGGTTTCGACAAAGAGTGAAATGTCAACAAATAACGTTTCGATAATCAGGAAGAGAGGAAAAAGGGTATCTCCAAGTAGATTGGCTTGTTGTTGTAAGATAGGAAGAGAAAATAATTCACTCGCTATGTTGGCATCTCCGAATAAATGTATGCGCTATGAGCTAGGGTAGGGCTGGTAGCACATACGATTTACAAATTAACTATATATCATAGGTACCACCTAAAAAGATAATAACAGCTATTGTAACCAATGCAATGAGTAAGGTACTGATACCCGACCAGAGCCAAAATTTTTTGCTGATTCTTCCAAGAAAAACACCGAGAAGAAAAATACATACAAGAGCAACTACAATAGAACAAATAAAAGGTGGAAGAGGTAAAAGATAGCCATGCTCAGCTAAAAAAATTGGTATAATGATTACAAGGGAGAACAATAAAGGAGATAACCCGTTAACCAGCGCTACAAATATTGGAATAAATAATTTTGCCTCTCCATAGTAACTTTCCTTGAGCTCGCTTACCAAAGCCTGTTCAATCTCTTGCAATTCTTTTTCTCTTTCTGCTTTCTCACTCAAGTAAGCACTACACGAACCACTAACAAATAATGCTATTGAGGCTCCTACGCAGGCGCTAATAGCTGTTGTTAGTTCTTGCATTCCACTTATATGAAACCCTGTAACCATGCCCAACATCGTCAAAGCTCCATCAAAGCCGTTTGTGACGAAATATCTTCGGGCAATGGCTTTCGCTCTGCTGATGTGCAACAATATATATTTTTTATTCTCTATCATATTATCGGGTCCGCACAATCTTACACGTCAGCTGAAGGAAACTTTATAGTTGGTTTCTAAATGATGGGTGAGTTATTCTTCTTGCATATCCCCAACGATCTCAACCTCGTCAATACTGTGAACCGATGCTCCCATTTTTTCAATTGAGTTTTTGATTTCTGTAAAGTTGATATTTGATCCTTCTATGATAATTATCGTACTTTCAGTTTTTTTATCAACTTCAGTAACAGTTAATTTCACTCGAAAATCTGTATCGATCTCAGCCAAAGTGGATGCAAAATCAAGAGCATTTGGTTGGTGAGGTTTAAGGACGTCAAGTACAAGTCTTATTGTTTTTGCCATTGCATTCTCCTCAAATATTTCTAGTCATAACTATTCACAAGCACCCCACGGAGTCTCTTGTTGGCCGCTTACCTTTCGGACGGTCACTCCTCCTGCATAGAGGGCTACCGGAGTCTTCGCTTCCTGCGAAAATCGTGGCTGTTCAAATAAGAAGCGACCAACGAGAGACTCCGCGAAGCACCTGTAAGTAGGTAAAGCTTTAAACATACTAAATCAAAGAGTTATCAACCCGTGAAGTACCCTTATTCGGTATTATCCGATAACACTATTTGAATGTCAAAGGTGTAAGGAAAAGTATTGTCACTTCCAAGGTCATCATCAACCTACGACCGTGCGTATTATGGATATATCCGAAATAAGGCCTTATCATTTTTGTCTCAGTTATAAATGTCAAGTCCGTAAACAGAATGATTGAGTTCAGGTGTTGACAGCCTATTATTGATGATTAGATACTAGATAATAATTCATTCTTAACCGTAGGCAGCTATGGAAATCGAAAAACAGGAAATAGAAAAGCGAATGGCCCATTTCGAGACGATCTGTCGGAAGAGAGGGATCAAGATGACACAACAGCGTGTTTTGATATATCGAGAAGTTGCCTGCTCCGGTGATCATCCAGATGCCGAGAAGATATTTCAGCGAGTCAGAGAACGTTTGCCAACGGTGTCATTAGATACTGTCTACCGGACACTTTGGTTGTTGAACGATCTTGGACTGATCAAAACACTTGGGTTGGGCCGCGAGCGTTCCCGTTTTGAAGCCAATCTCAGCGGCCATCACCATTTTGTCTGTGATCAGTGTGGCATTATTCGTGACTTTTACAGTACTGAACTTGATAATTTTACACTGCCTGATGCAGTCGTTGACTCACAGGGGAAGATAAAAACAACTCATTTTGAGGTGCATGGCGTCTGCCCAAATTGCGTTGCGGAAAAAACACCCCAAAACTCTTCATACCAATAGGAGGTATTTTGATGAGCGAAGAAAAGAAATGCCCGGTAATGCACGGTGGTGCAACAGAAAGCAGCATGTCGAACATGGACTGGTGGCCCAAATCTCTAAACCTCGATATTCTCCATCAACATGATGTAAAGACCAATCCGATGGGGACTGGATTTGACTATCGTGAAGAGGTCAAAAAACTCGACGTAGCCGCGCTCAAAAAAGACCTGCATGCCCTGATGACCGACAGTCAGTCATGGTGGCCTGCTGATTGGGGACATTATGGTGGTCTTATGATTCGCATGACGTGGCATGCGGCTGGTTCCTACCGTATCGCTGATGGTCGTGGTGGAGCCGGTACCGGCAACCAGCGCTTTGCGCCACTTAATTCATGGCCTGATAATGTGAATCTGGATAAAGCACGCCGTTTGCTCTGGCCAATCAAGAAAAAATACGGCAATAAACTCAGCTGGGCGGACTTGATTGCTTATGCAGGTACGATTGCCTATGAATCCATGGGACTGAAGACTTTTGGTTTCGCATTTGGACGTGAAGATATCTGGCATCCGGAAAAGGACACTTACTGGGGGGCGGAAAAGGAGTGGCTTGCCCCTAGTGGCAGCGAAGGCAGTCGTTATTCTGGTGAACGTGATTTGGAAAATCCTCTGGCCGCAGTGATGATGGGATTGATTTATGTTAATCCAGAAGGTGTAGACGGTAACCCGGATCCACTGAAGACAGCTCATGATGTGCGTGTAACCTTTGCACGTATGGCGATGAACGACGAGGAAACCGTTGCACTCACAGCCGGTGGACATACTGTGGGTAAATGTCACGGTAACGGCGATGCCTCTTTACTTGGTCCGGAACCTGAAGCAGCCGGTCTTGAAGAGCAGGGCCTGGGCTGGAACAACAAGACAAAACGCGGCATCGGTCGTGACACTGTATCGAGCGGACTCGAAGGGGCATGGACCACGAATCCAACCACGTGGGACAATGGCTATTTTAAATTACTACTCAACTATGAGTGGGAGTTAAAGAAAAGTCCTGCCGGCGCCTGGCAGTGGGAGCCTGTCAACATCAAGGAAGAGGATAAGCCTGTTGATGTTGAGGATATGACCACTCGCTATAACCCGATGATGACCGATGCAGACATGGCCATGAAGATGGATCCTGAGTATCGCAAAATAGCTGAACGTTTCTACAAAGATCCTGAATATTTTTCTAAAGTCTTCGCACGCGCATGGTTCAAACTGACCCACCGCGACTTGGGGCCAAAAGCACGGTACATCGGGCCCGATGTGCCGCAGGAAGAACTTATCTGGCAAGACCCGGTTCCGGCTGGAAGCAGCGATTACGACGTACAGGCTGTAAAAGAAAAAATTGCTGCCAGTGGTTTGACCATCAGCGAAATGATCTCTACTGCATGGGATAGCGCTCGAACTTTCCGCGGTTCAGATTATCGTGGTGGTGCCAACGGAGCACGTATTCGCCTGGCCCCGCAGAAAGACTGGGAAGGCAACGAACCCGAACGTCTAGCCAAGGTGCTTGGCGTACTTGAACCGATTGCAGTTGAAAGTGGTGCAAGTGTTGCGGATGTAATTGTTCTGGCAGGTAACGTCGGGGTCGAGCAAGCTGCCAAGAAAGCCGGCTTTGATATTAGTGTACCCTTCTCGCCCGGACGCGGAGATGCAACCGATGAAATGACCGACGTCGCATCCTTCGAAGTTCTGGAGCCACTCCATGACGGATATCGTAATTATCTGAAGGGAAACTATGTGGTGAGTGGAGAGGAGCTAATGCTTGACCGCACGCAACTGATGCGGCTTACTGCTCCGGAGATGACGGTACTGGTTGGTGGCATGCGCGTGCTTGGTTCCAATTATGGCGGAACAAAGCACGGCGTATTCACAGATCGTGAAGGTACCCTGACGAACGATTTTTTCGTTAACCTGACTGACATGAGTTATACATGGAAGCCGGTCGGTGATAACCTCTATGAAATCTGTGATCGTGAGACTGATACAGTTAAGTGGACGGCAACGAGAGTGGATCTTGTATTTGGTTCTAACTCTATTCTCAGAGCTTATGCTGAAATCTATGCACAAGATGACAACAAGGAAAAGTTTGTTCAGGACTTTGTCGCAGCATGGGCCAAAGTTATGAACGCAGATCGTTTCGATCTTGCATAGATGAAGGTAAACAATAAAGCATAATAGCAACGGAACGAATAGGGATTAGTTCCTAAAGCCTATATTTATTTTGAGCGCAACATTTCTGCTACCTCGAAATGTTGCGCTTTTCTTATGGCTTAGAATAGACATCTACGGCAGCATCACTTTTCAACAAAATAACGTGGCTTTATCCTGCCTACATAATGCAGTATATTAAGTCTATACCTTCTCCAGTATTTCACGACTGCGCTTGACCGCACAAAGATCGCCGCACATGGTGCACACATCTTTATCAATAGGCTGGGAAGAGGCACGATAGGCACGTGCCTTTTCAGGATCAATGGCAAGATCAAACATCTTTTCCCAGTCCAGTTGTTTTCGGGCATGGCTCATTTTGTTATCCCAGTCAATGGCATTGGGGATGCCTTTAGCTACGTCTGCGGCATGGGCAGCAATACGAGTGGCAATAATGCCTTCCTTCATGTCGTCCTGATCGGGCAGGCGCAGGTGCTCTGCTGGAGTAACATAACACAAAAAGTCTGCACCATAGGTTGCAGCCAGCGCTCCGCCAATGGCAGAAGTGATGTGATCGTAACCGGGGGCGATATCGGTGACAATGGGCCCAAGGACATAAAAAGGCGCTCCATGGCAGAGTTTTTTTTCGATCTGCATATTAGAAACCACCTCGTTGAGCGGTACATGGCCAGGACCTTCGATCATTACCTGCACATCGGCCTCCCATGATCGTTTGGTCAGCTCACCCAAGACAATCAATTCCTGTATCTGAGCAGCATCGGTAGCATCATTTAAGCTTCCGGGGCGCAGGCCGTCTCCAAGGCTGAGGGTCACATCGTACTTTCTGCACATTTCAAGCAAACGATCATAGTGTTCAAAAAATGGATTTTCCGCATCATTAACATCCATCCAATGCAACAATAACGAGCCGCCGCGACTGACTACGTGGGTGAGACGTGGGTTGTTTTTCAACCGCTCTACAGCAGTGCGATTCAGCCCGGCATGAATAGTTAAAAAATCCACCCCGTCTTCTGCATGCATTTTAACGACATCAAAAAAATCATCTACAGTAATGGCACCAACATTTTTTCCATAACGGGCTACAGCATCATATACCGGTACAGTCCCAATCATAGCTGGGCAAACTTCTATAGTTCGTTTACGAAACGTCTGGGTATCGCCGAAGGTACTTAAATCCATAATAGCGTCTGCTTTGAGTTCCACCGAGCGATGAACTTTCGTCAGCTCGGCTTCAACATCGCAGCAATCTTCAGACACACCTAGATTGACGTTAATTTTCGTCCGCAGCCCACTGCCGATACCACAACCAATAAGGTTGGTGTGGTTCACATTGGCAGGTATAACGATATGACCGTTGGCCATTTTGGTCAAAAGATCGCTTTCTGTAATCGCTTCGCTAGCCAATACGTCCTGCATCTGCTTGGTGACAATACCCTGCCTGGCTGCATCCATCTGGGTTGTGTATGTGGTCATTTTTTTCACTCCGAAAGGTATATGTTTCTCGTTTTTGATAAATACATCAGGCCGAAAAGGCATTGTTTAAGTTTTTCACAGTCTGGGTAATATTGTCTGCACCGACAATCTCTGTTACCAAACAGATTGACTGAGCACCGCGTTTTACTACCTCATCAATATTGTGTTGTTTAATGCCGCCGATGGCGACAAAGGGAATGGCGACATTTTCCACTACATATTCCAAATAGTCGAACCCGGTAGGTGCGCAGACATTTTCCTTGGTCTGAGTGGCATAAATCGGACCGACCCCGATATAATCTGCCCCCACCTCTTGAGCCTTGTGCATTTGTTCAGGGGAATGGGTCGACAATCCGATAATTTTGTCAGGTCCGAGCAGACGACGAACCGCATCCACTGGTAAATCTTCTTGGCCCACATGGACGCCATCGGCATCTACCAGGAGGGCAATGTCGACAAAATCGTTGATGATAAAGGTCACCTCATGCTCCCGGGTCATTTCTCTGATCGTCTGGCATTCTGATAAAATGTCACAATAATCTTTCAGGTGTCTTTTCTCTCGGTACTGTATAACTTTAATGCCGCCCTTGATCATCTCCTCAACAACCTGAATATTGGAACGGCCACAGGAAAACTTTTCTGCTGTAATGCCGTAAATTCCTGAGGGAAGAAGTAAGTTTCTATTTGTCATTGCCTTTTCCAAGAAGAAAGAAGGACCGCTGTCATGCCGGCAGCCACTGTAATAACTTTGTGGGCATACAGAGTTGCGTGACAGCAGTCAGTGATAAAATCGCCAACAACATGTGTGTTGCCAATTTTTTTGACCTGGATGGTTGCAATATCGCTCCCGGCAATACCGCTTGCAGAAATAACCAACCGTTTGCTTTGCCCGAAATGTTCAAGCACCAATTTTTTGTCAGTTTTTTTGTCCAGCCCTTCGACAATGGTGTCGCAGTGAATAAAAAGCTGATCAATATTGGAAGGTGTAATGCGTTCAGTGCTTATTTCAATTTCGACGTCAGGATTGATGCGCATCAGGTTGTAACGCAGCATATCGACCTTCATTTTTCCAACCTGATCAGCAAAATAAAATTGCCTATCCAGATTGGACGATTCAACCCGATCAAAATCAATAATTTTCAATGCAGTGATGCCGCTACGAACGAGGTTCACCGCAACATTGGACCCAATCCCGCCAGCACCAGCTATCCCGATCTTCATAGACTTGCGTCCCAGTCTTTGTAAACAGGCTGGTAACCATGGGCAGCAATAGCATCTGCGACCTGGCACACACTCCGCGTGTCTGTAATTTCAAACTGTGGGGTATCGGTCTCTTCGTTTTGCGTATAACCACCAACGCTGGTACATACCCCGGCTGAAAGGCGAGTGGCGCCAAGCTGGATTAAATTATCACGCATAAGCTGATTTTCCCGAGTGGAAACAGTGATGCCAGCGCGTGGTTGAAAAAGCCGTAATGCGAGCAAAAACTGGACAAAGGTCTTGTCGTTAACAGGATACTTAGGAGTAAAATCACACTCAGCTTCGTTAAAGCGGGGGAGGGATACGGAAATTTCAGTATCAAGATAGTTTTCATCCAAGTAAGCTGCGTGCAAACCGGTAAAGAAAAACTCACTCCGCTTTTCTCCTAGACCCAGCAAGGCACCGATATTGACAGATCTGAAACCAGCTTTTGCTCCCCGTTCAGGCCCATCGAGCCTGAAATGGTAGTCTCTTTTCTTTCCTGCCAAATGGACCTCAGCATAAATCGCTTGGTCATAGGTTTCCTGAAAAATAGTAAGCCCATCCACCCCTGCCTGATTCAACTGCCTGTATTCATCAACATCCATTGGAAAAATTTCTATTGAAACCGATGCAAAATATTTTTTAAGGCAGGTAACGGCTTCAACCAAATAATCCATGGGGGTCGCATGTTTTGATTCACCGGTAAGCAGCAGTAAATGCTGCAATCCTGTTGCAGCAATAGACTGGGCCTCTTTCTCGATTTCTTGAATAGACAGTTTGCGACGGACAATATGATTAGTTTTATTAAAACCGCAATAAATGCATTGGTTAGAGCAAAAGTTAGATATGTAAAGCGGGGTAAACAACTGAATAGTTTTACCAAAGTACTGTACTGTCAGACGTTGCGCCTTGTGAGCTATCAGCTCTAAATGTTCAGCCGCTTTGGGGCTGAGCAGGGCAAGAAAATCCATGGGTTGGATTGAATCTTTGGCAACGATACGCTCTATCTCTTCATCCGTGACCTGGGCAAAAAAATCTGGAAAAGGAAATTCTTTATACTGCTCAACTATTTGAGAGAAGGACATGGTTCACTCCTGTCAAAGGGAAATGAGTACATAGTAAAAATAGCCTCATCAATTTAGGAACCCTGTCAATGGCGAGGATGCCCGAGCTGTTGTACTCGTACCCGAGGCCTCTGCCAGGTAAGCAGCTCGGCCAGCACGAACTGCCAAATCAAAAGCGTTTCCCATTGTTTTCGGATCGTTTGCAGTAGCAATAGCAGTATTTACAAGCACCGCATCTGCACCCATCTCCATTGCTGCCGCGGCCTGAGAAGGCATCCCTATCCCCGCATCAACAACTACCGGGACGGTGCAGTTTTCAATCAGCATCGCGATTAGCGGTTTTGTTTCCAGGCCACGGTTTGTACCAATCGGTGCACCAAGCGGCATGACTGCAGCAGCACCTGCGGACTCAAGCCGTTTGGCAAGGGGTAAGTCGGGAAGGACATAAGGCAGTACAACAAATCCTTCCTTAGCCAGCAACTCCGTAGCTTTGAGCGTCTCGTAATTATCCGGCATCAGGTATTTGGAGTCGGTGATCACCTCAATTTTGACAAATTCACCACAGCCGGCCTCCCTTGCTATTCGGGCTACCCGTACTGCCTCTTCTGCGGTTCTCGCACCCGAGGTATTGGGAAGAAGAATGACGTTATCAGGAATGAAATCAAGGATGTTTTCTGTTTTTGACCCGAAATCTATCCGCCTCAAGGCTACGGTGATCATCTGGGAACCACTGGCCTCAAGCATCTCAGGGATCTGCGCGTTTGTCGAAAATTTTCCGGTTCCGGTAAAGAGACGATTTGTAAAGGTTTTATTGCCGATTTTTAGCCCTTGTTCCACCATGGTTCACCCTCCACCGACAAAATTAAGCAGTTCCAGTCCATCACCTTCCTGAAGCTTTGTTGCTGGCCACTGTTCCTGTCGAATTATTTGATCATTGTGTTCAACAACCAACGAATTGGAATCGAGTCCTAGCTCTTTCACCAGTTCATCAATAGTGCTCGCATTACTGGTTTCAATTTTTCCATTGATAGAAAACTGCATAATTTCACCCCTTAAAACGAAAAAAGCCACTTACCCCAATTAGGGTAAGTGGCTTGAAAAAATAAAAAAATTATAAAATAATTTTGTAAATTCGTTATAAGCCGCTTCCCTTCGCCGGTATTACCCGGATCAGGTTGTAAGGGTTGGATAAATTCCTCTCAGCAGAGACAGCACCCCTAGCGATGGCTTCTTGTATAAAGGAGCCTTTTGGTTTTGTCAACAAGATAATAACATTACAAGAAGAGATACTTTTTAACTATAAAAGAACAAAATTAAAAACATTATTTCAGTGCTTTAGAAAGAACAGTTAATGTTGCAAGACAAAAGTAAATAATTGAAAAGCATAATCAGAATGGTAAGGGAATGCATTGTTCTAGGACTGCATGAAAGGAGAGATATAGCTACATCAAAAACTACATACATCTTATAATCCAGAAAAGAAACGATGCACTTATGCAACTGCCGAGATTTCCAGCCAAAGGATGGATTAAATATGATAGGCAACTCAAGCGTATAGCCATTTTAAGAAAAAAGGCGTGCTGGTTTGCTATAAAGGCTAAGAGCTGAGTAAATAAAATCCTAAATGCAGTCATAAAAAGAAGAATCGATATTGATGAAAAACCAACTCAACGCCCACATTTGCCCTTTATGCGGCTGTAAAACCTGCAGCCTATTTTACCAAGATACCACAAGAAAATACCTGCGTTGTTCAGACTGTGAACTCGTTTTCGTCCCTCAATTTTACTGGCTTAATTCCGCTAATGAAAAAGCGATCTATGATTTGCACCAGAATTTTCCATCTGATGAAGGGTATCGAATTTTTTTATCGAGATTGACCAATCCGTTATTAAAACGGCTCAACACAAAACAAAAGGGGTTGGATTTTGGTTGCGGCCCAGGTCCAACTCTTTCGTACATTCTAGAGGAGCAAGGCCACCAAGTCGATTTATATGACCCTTTTTACTACGATGATCCTTCTCTTTTTTTTAAGTCGTATGATTTTATATGTGCCACAGAAGTCGTGGAACATCTACACAACCCCAGCGCGACGTTTACCTCATTGTTTCAGGTACTAAAACAACACGGCTGGCTGGGTATTATGACGAAGATGGTAATCGACAAACAGGCTTTTCAGAGTTGGCACTATATCCGCGACCTGACACATATTTGTTTTTATAACCGCTCTTCTTTTGAGTACATTGCAAAACGTTTCAGCGCCAAAGTAAGCTTTTTCGGCAATGATGTAATTTTGCTCAACAAGTTGTAACTACATAAAAAAAGTAAATAAAGCCGGAGCAGGAATGTCCGACTTTATTTTTAGGAGAGTAGTTGATCAATCAAAAGCCATACTTGTGTTCCACTCTTTCCACACGTTACCTACTAATTCAGGACCTGGTTTTAAGGTTTTCTTACCGGGTTTCCAGCCGGAAGGCGTTGCCTCGGCACCTTTAGTTTCGCGAATAAGTTGGAAAGCTTGTATCTGACGGATAGTTTCACTTACATTTCTGCCTACAGGTGGCGTCAGCACTTCAAATCCCTGAATAACGCCGTCTGGGTCGATGAGAAAACGGCCACGGGCTTCTACACCAGCTGTTTCATCGAACACACCAAATATTTTTCCCACCTTGCCACCCGCATCCGACAACATCGGAAAGGGCACTCCTCCGTCGACCATTTTTGATAATTCGTTATCATCCCACATTTTATGAACAAACATGGAATCGATGGACATGGAAAGGACCTCTACACCAAGCTCTTGGAAAGTTGGATATTTTTCAGCGACCGCTGAAATTTCAGTAGCTCAGACGAAGGTAAAATCGCCCGGATAAAAGCAAAGGACCACCCATTTGCCAAGATAATCCGAGAGCTTCACATTAACAAATTTACCTTTTTGATACCCTGGGGCAACAAAATCAGGGGCCTTTTGACCGACCATTACCATTGAACGTTCCTCCCTTGGCTGTACTTGTTGTTGTTCTTGCGTTTCAACTTGCTCTTCACCCACTGGGCCACCGGTTGGCCGTGCGCATCCAACTTCAGCTTCTTCTGCCATACTATTCTCCTAGGTAAAGGTTACATGCATGTGGTGCACTGCTTATTCCTGCTGAGACTTCCTACTCAAAAAAAGACTACCACTAACACTCACAGTGAACCGGAATCACGGGTACTGCAATATCATGATCACATTTTAAAAGAGCATTGCTCTTGCTATCCTCTTTCACAGAGTTCAACAAGAATGCCGCCGGTAGCTTTAGGATGAAGAAATGCTATCTTTGCTCCTCCTGCGCCAATTCGTGGCGTTTGATCGATGAGCTTAACACCCTTTTCTTTTAATTCGTCCAGGGCGGCAGCAATATCTTCCACTTGAAAAGCAACATGTTGAAAACCAGCACCTTTCTTCTCTATAAACTTGGCTACTGGTCCATCGGGAGAAGTTGACTCCAACAGTTCAATTTCACTTTCGCCAACAGGAAAAAATGCTGTGGTGACTTTTTGTTCTTCAACCGTTTCTGCTCCTTCGAATTCAAGGCCTAAAACGTCAGTCCAAAATTTCTTTCCCTCATTAATGCTATTAACGGCAATACCAAGATGATTAATTTTAAGAATTTTCATTGTGAACCTCTCTGTTTGTTGTTCCATCCAGACGCTGTCGCTACCCAGGAAGGAACGATGGTTTAACCAATAATCAGTTGGTGGTATAGGATGAAGCACAGAGTTTGCGCAAGTTCATCCACGTTAATACTCATCGCCTTAGCACCCCTGTTTCCATATCGGATCTATACTTTAACACTATTGCTGGTAAGCATAATTTGCTATGCTCCAGGGTCATCATATCTTACAGAACCTAACAATAAAAAAGATTTAAATGCCTGTTTAAGCATTGTTATCGAAAATAATAATAACGAGAATTCACTCACGGGCCATTTGGTATCCAAAACTATTACGACAAGTGCCACTACGTGACACATGGTGTCTACTAATAACGGTTATCCGCAAAAGGGCAAAAAAAACTACTTCTTTTGACAATTAAGACAAAGTCCGTAAAAATCAAGTCTATGGCTTTCGATTTTAAATCCTGTTTCCTGCATCATCTTTTCTGTTATTTCTTTTAAATCAAACATTGATGGATCAACAATCTTCCCGCATTCCGTGCAGATAACATGCGGGTGGGGATAGGGTTTATTTGCGTCGTAGCGGTTACCTAATTCACTAAACTCTAATTCAAGCACTTCACCTTTTTGTTTGAGCAGATTCAGCGTCTTGTACACTGTCGCCAAGCTCATGGTTGGGTAATGAGCAACAAGTGTTTCATAGATGCTTTCTGCTGAAGGATGGTCTTTGCTGTCGGACAAGGCTTTTAAAACAGCATACCTCTGAGGGGTGATACGGTGATCATTATCCTTGAGTCGCCTTACCATCTGCTCTAGTCTTTTCTCTGGCTCTATTTTGTGCTGTTCAATTCCCATTTTATTAATAATTTATTGTTATTGATAATGATTATCAAAAAAGTGTTTTCCTGTCAATAATAATTATTAAAACTAAATCGATTTACAGCTCACCTAATTGGCTCAGTAGTATGAACCCTGGAAAACTAAGCATTTTGAAATTTTCTAAAGGTCTGCAACCAATGTTTTTTAACCATGAGAAAACATGGCGCCTCGATGTATTGAAAATAAAAAAGCTTCCAGAACGATTAACATTATTGTAGTTTTTTTGTGACGAAAATATCAAGGATATTTTCAAAACACCGAGTTTTGCACCCATAAGGATCTACACCAAGTGATTAATGAATATCTTGTTTACGTTATATTGGCGGTTACGATTGTTGCCATTCCAGGCCCTGCAGTTGTTTTAACAATCAAAAACACTATTAAATATGGGGTTAAAATATCTGTTGCGGGCATTTTAGGCAATTTCATTGCCATGGTCGTTATGGCAACAATCTCCGCTTTCGGGTTAGGTGCTATTATCCTAGCCTCTTCAGCTTTATTTACCACAATGAAAATAATTGGCTGCATGTATTTAATTTATATCGGTGTCAGGGCTTGGCGGTCTCCACTGCCTTCAAAAGGTAAAAATTTCTCCCCTTCATCGCAAACCAACAAAGAATTTTCCTCTGTATTCAAGGAAGGACTTTGGGTTGGCATAAGCAACCCTAAAGCTATCGTTTTTTTTACAGCCCTGTTTCCACAATTCATAGACGCTGGCAGATCGTTTATCCCGCAATTTACTATACTCATCCTTACCATCGAAGGCATATCTTTTTTTATTCTAACAAGTTATGCGTTACTCTCTGCAAAGGCTGCAATTTATTTATGCGGTGAAAAATCAATGAAAATATTCCAAAAAATCACAGGTGGAGTCTTTATGGGGTTTGGAGTTGCTTTATTGTATGAAAAATAAAAGAGAGGGGTACTGCTCTACTGGTGAAACACCCACAAGCTCACTTCCACGGCAGAAGAACCAAACGACAGGCTCTTGGATTTTGACAACCTACAAGCAGCTAACACATATCAAGGCTGACGGCACAGAAGATCAGCGATGAACAGATCATGTAAGAATACTCAAACAACGGGTGCAACAGGACAGATCAGACCGATCAGCCCAAGGGATATTGGCTGGATTATATCACAACATGGTTTGCTTTATGCGCAAGAATTTCATTTTGATGTGCATTTTGAAATAGACATTAGCCGTAAAGCAGTTTCAATTTGCGATAGAGATGATCCATTTACACGTATCTGGCTCAAGGAAATCAACAGTAACAACGCAGGATCACTTGCCATCTCCAAGGTCGATGAAAGGGTGGCGTTTATTAATTTTTTGCTGGTTCTCCCTGCCTACCGAGAAAAAGGCATAGCAAAAGAGTTGATGCACTTTGCAATCCAACACGCTGAAACAGGCGGTGTAAAAAAGGTTCGCCTGGAAACATACAGCTGCCTCACAAATGCGAGAAAACTATATGCAGATCTAGGCTTCCGCATTGCAGGTCCTGTTAGAGCGTTAAGCAAGTACGGGCAAAATTTTCATCAGGAATTCTGGGAAGTAACACTATAGCAAAAAGAGCCTTTAATCGTCGAAAAATAGAGTTATTCAAAAGGATAACTGGCCTTGCACATAATCAGTTGCTGTAAAACTTATGTGATCCGTATTGGGCAATAAAGGTCATGTCATCGGCCCAGTGGGGATGAACCCTGGTATGATGGTAAAAAGTTGCTCCTTGTGTAAAATCAGGGGTAGTTAACGCTTTGAGTGCAATACTGGCACTTTGTTGCAGCGCTTTAAACTCGGTGGGCAGGTAGGACTGTTTTTGAAAAGTCCAACTGAACTGATAGGGTGCGGTAACGATCTCGCCCACACTTTTTTGCTTTGCTATGGCCCGGTTAAGAGTTACATGGGCTACGGCCATTTGGCCGATTTCAGGCTCACTTCGTGCTTCGTGGTACACATTAAGGGTAAGCCACAGCAATCCTTCTAGAAAACTCATTTTGCCTTAATCCTTGGTTACTGCCTGTACTGACTTGATCGCAGGAATCTCGCTCTTTAAAAATTTTTCAATACCCTCCTTCAACGTTACCTCGGACATGGGGCAATTTTGACAAGCTCCTGTGAGGCGTACAGTGACGATATTGTCCAAGTCCACATCTACAAACTCAACATCTCCCCCATCCTTTTGCAGGGCAGGTCGAATATCGTCGAGTGCTTCAAGTATCTTACCTTGTAGTTGATGCATGAATATTCCTTTTACAACTTGCTCAATAGAGCATGAACTTCTATCATGATATCCATATAGGTGGTTTGCTTAAAGAATGCACCTATCGATCATCCTCTGGAAAGCTTCTAAAGAAAGACCTAATTCTAATAAAAAGTACTGTATATTACCACAATTCCAGCACACAGACAACCAGGGACTGAAGAGAGCACTATTTGCAACACGAACGTATTCAAGAAAAACTCAAAGGGGTAGTGGAACGGATCACCTACCACAATGAATCCAATGGGTGGTCTGTGCTCAAGGTAAGTCCTTTTCAGGCCTACGGGGAGTTGGTGACGGTGACCGTCCATCAAACCAGGGTTTTTGCCGGGGCAACCATGGCCTTTACGGGCGCGTGGACCCTTCACCCGCGATTTGGAAAACAGTTCAAGGCTGCTTTTGCCACTGAACTCAAACCAGCCACCACCAGTGCAGTGGAAAAATATTTGGGCTCCGGCCTGATTAAAGGGGTCGGGCCTAAGACCGCAAAAAGAATTGTTCGTCATTTTGGTGAAAATACTCTGGAAGTGTTTGAAAATAATATCGAGCAACTGGTGAATGTGCCGGGCATCGCCGCTAAAAAGCTTGCGTCCATAGAAAAAGCATGGACTGAACATAAGGCGATCCGCGACGTGATGATGTTTCTTCAGTCTTACGGTATTTCAACTCTTTTTGCCGTGCGTATCTATAAACAATACGGAGATGAAGCAATCTCCATTGTCCAGAAGAACCCTTATCGCTTGGCTATCGACTTTTACGGTATCGGATTTTTCACAGCCGACAAAGTAGCGCTTGCTCTGGGATTTGCAGAAAATTCACACGTTCGAATCATTGCAGCCATCAGGCATGTACTTTCAGCGTCGCGTGATTCCGGGGACTGCTTTCTTTCCAAAAAGCAGGTCACGGAACGGGTAAACAAACTCCTGACACTTGAGCTTGCTGCCGTCATTCCTGAGCACCTGGATGCTATGGAACATCAAGGCCAATTGCGCGTGCGTCGTTTAGCACTGGGAGAAAATGAGGAACTTTCGTCCTGTTATTACGCAAAATCGATTTATTATGATGAAGAATATACCGCAACCAGACTGTTGGCGGCAGTAGCCACACTGGGAGAAAGTGAGCAACGCATTCGGCAGTGGGTTGAGCGCTATACGCAGCAGGTCCAGCTTGCACTCAGCCCTGAACAGTCCGAGGCGGTCTGTTCTATTGCCAACCAGCAGTGCTCCATTCTTACCGGCGGGCCGGGTTGTGGCAAAACAACCACCACCAAAGCGATCGTAGCTTTAGTATTGGCCATGGGAAAAACTGTGATGCTGACAGCACCTACCGGTCGGGCAGCCCAACGAATGGGAGAAGTCATTGGCCAGGAGGCAAAGACGGTTCACAGATTACTGGAATTCCAGGGAACGGGATTTAACAAAAATGAGGACAACCCGCTTAAAACAGATTTTCTCATTATCGATGAATGTTCTATGCTTGACATTACCTTGACGGCTTCGCTCTTGCGAGCCGTCAGCAAAAGCACGGCTATCCTTTTTATCGGTGACGCTGACCAACTTCCCGCCGTTGGAGCCGGCAATGTCCTCAAGGACATGATCAACTCCCGTATTATTCCCTGTTTTCAACTCACCGCTATCTTTAGACAAGCTAAGCAATCCCATATAATTACAACGGCGCACGAAATAAACAAGGGAAGGGTACCAAGACTGGATTCACCTTTTAAAAAACCTGAAGTTTGGCGTACAACAGACTGTTTTTTTGTCGATTCAGACGAGGCAACACAGCAGCAGCTTAAATTTACGGCAAAGGTAAAACAACATTATCATGATATTGATAACCGCGAAGCAGCATTTGACCAATCTCCTTTTGATATTGAAATCGATGAGAGCGGCACGACCTACGGTGCGCTCCCCGTGCCTTCCCCTTTCAGCCATGTCGATCTTGGAGCTCTTGCTACCGCCGATGCAGGTGCCGATACGCTACTTACCCTGGCCCAAAAGACCCATCCCTGGTCATCCCTTTATTACGGACTAACAGCCCAAGACGTGGTGCAGCAGCTCTACCTCAACTGGATTCCCAAATACATGGGAAAGAAAACAGAAATCCAGGTTCTTTCTCCCATGATTCGCGGCTCGCTTGGTACCGGCAATCTTAACCTGGTGCTGCAGAAAACCATTAATCCACCCACAGAAAACAAAGCAGAACTGACTGTCGGCGAGCGAATTTTCCGTGTCGGAGATAGGGTCATCCACCGGCGCAACAATTACGATCTGAATGTCTTTAATGGCGATATAGGGAAGATAGAAAGCGTGGACAACACCAACTTGAAGCTATCTGTGGTCTTTTACCCTGATAGCAGGGTTGTTGAGTACAACCGGGAACAGATCACTGAACTGGATCTGGCTTATGCCATTACTATCCATAAGTCACAGGGCTCTGAGTTCGACGCAGTGATCATTCCGGTCTTGACCCAGCATTTCAAGATGCTGTTTCGCAATCTCCTTTACACAGGTGTTACCAGAGGGAAAGAGCTGGTAGTCCTTGTTGGTACCAGAAAGGCTCTTGCCATGGCTGTTAAAAATCAGGATACGTCCCTGCGACAGACTGCATTGTGCCACTTGCTGCAGTCGGGGCTCAGCTCGAATTTCTCATGAGCTTTTTTGTTTTCGACTTAAGCTGTTGATATTTATAGAAAATACTGTGGCGCTAAAAAAACAAACTGTTTTTTCGTCGATAACCAAAAAACTCATCCTCCGGGTCAGCGGATTTTTCCGCAGACTCTTTGTTGCAGGCCATTTACGGTAGCTTACTATCGGAGTCTACGCTTACCTGCTGCGTGTCTTGCGCTTCGATCTGCGAAAAACTTCACTGATGAGAAATCCGGGTTAGGTAGATTTTCTCTTGAATATTGTCCCCTTATTGCCTTTTTTGCACCTCAACCAAGAATTTCTTTATGTTGAGTTGGATCACCTGGAGTAATAATATAATGCAAAGCCGGAAATCTTGAGCAAGACGCTGTCTGAACTTACGAGAACCCCAGCCTAAGCATCAACTCAAAAAGGTTGAAAAATATTACAGCGATCAGAGTCAGAGAAGATTATAAATGATTATATTACTTTCAGGTTGGTATTCAGTGAAGACCTGAAAACTTTCAATCTACTCCGAACTGTAACTGTAGAGCAATGTTCGAAACGTTCTCAAGTTGACCGATGTAGCGGATACGTCCCGACTTCGATACATCAGTATGCTGTGCGGGCAGACTGTGGAGAGTTGGGGGGCTGCTGAATAGTTACACTTTTTAATTACTTATTTACCTTACAAGAGAAATATGAGTGCAAAAATAATTCGTGGTTCTGAAATAGCCAAGACCATTCGTCAGGAAATAGCAGAAGAGGTTACCGCCTTAAAAGAAAGCCATAACATTATTCCCGGCTTGGTAACTATCCTGGTGGGGGATGATCCTGCTTCCCGCTCCTATGTGGCAGCCAAAAACAAAACCGCCGGCGTGCTTGGCATCTATTCTAAACAGGTAAGCCTGCCTGCTGATACTTCCGAAGAGACATTGCTGCAAACCGTTGCCCAGTATAATAATGATCCACAGATCCATGGTATTCTTGTCCAGTTGCCACTCCCGAAGCATATCAACGAGGCAAATGTCCTGTTTGCCATTGATCCGGAAAAAGATGTGGATGGTTTTCATCCTGTCAATGTAGGCAAGATGGTCCTTGGCGAACAGTGCTTTCTGCCCTGTACTCCCCACGGGATACTGGAGCTGCTTGCCCGGTCCGGCTACGAAACCTCAGGCGCGGAGGTGGTTATCGTCGGTCGCTCCAACATTGTTGGTAAACCAGTGGCCAACCTGATGCTGCAAAAACGTGATAGCGGCAATGCAACCGTCACCCTCTGTCATACCCGTACAAAAGATCTCGGTTTCCACACCAGGCGAGCAGATATTTTAATTGTTGCTGCCGGAGTGGCAAAGATGATTTCCGGCGATGACGTAAAAGATGGAGTTGTGGTGATAGATGTCGGGGTAAACAGGGTAGGGGAGACTGCTGAAGGCAAAGCCCTGCTCGTCGGTGACGTTGATTTTGAATCGGTACGGAAAAAAGCCGCTGCAATCACTCCTGTACCCGGCGGCGTGGGTCCCATGACCATTACCATGCTGATGAAAAACACCTTACAGGCCGCCAAACAGACAGTTGCCGCATAATCTTATGGTTGACTGGATTTTTACTATAACGCAGGGATTGGGAAAAAAAACAATTTTTCAAGACACCTTTAAGATGAGCAAAGACTCCCATACAGGCTCTGTTTCAATATGCCTGTAGTTATTGGAGAATACCAGCTATGAAGCAAGAAAAAAAAGAAGTTTGTCCAACATGTGGAGGTACCGGCGAAATCGGTTTTTTCCAGGGAGAAAGCCGGTTTCTCCTTACCCGCGAGGAATGTCCTGCCTGTTGCGGCCTCGGCTATATCTTAGCGGAAGATGAAAATGATAAAATGCAGGTATTGCCTGATAAAGCAGTATCCGGACCAGACAACACTTAACACCTGCCGTCCTTAAACAGCGTGTAATTCTGAGGCGATACCTTTCATTTACCGGAAGTACAAAGTACAATAAGTCACAATCAACTGTAAAGCAGTGCAACTATGGGGAGAGCGTACATGAAACCGCATATTTTTTGCCTTTTGCTTATATCGGCCCTGATAATGGTCAGTTGCAGTACCGTTAGTGTTAATTATGACTACGACCAAGAGGCTGACTTTGCAACAATCGAGACCTTTACCTGGCGGCAGGCTAATGCGAAAGACGATGCGCTTGAAGCCAACCCCCTGCTGAAAAAACGTGTTCTCGCGTCGATAGAAAAACATCTTGTTGCCAAAGGCTATAAAAAAGCTATAGCGACTGAACCCGATATCTACGTTGTTGCCCACGCCGGCATTCAGGAAAAAATGAGGGTTACAAACTGGGGCGGTGCAGGCGGCTATTACGCTTCACCAATGTACGGTCCATGGTGGGGAACCGATGGGTACCACAATCGGATTGACGTTAACTATTACACCGAAGGCACGCTTATAATTGATATTGTTACAGCCAAAGATAATGAACTTATCTGGCGGGGCGCTGGCACGGGACTGGTTAAGAACTACAAAAACCAGGAAAAAATGCAGAAGAACATTGATACCTATGTCGCAGACATACTCAATCACTTTCCACCTGGAAACGAAAAGGAAGGTGAAAAATAAGACAGACGTTACCCTGACCAATAGATGTTGCACATGTAGTATTAAATGCGAGTTTAAGGAAAAAAATGGCTACCAATGATCCCAAGGTCTTACCTACCAAACCAAAAAAAAGTGCCGACGCAAATAACACAGCGAGCAAAAAAGAAGAGGCTACATTTGATCTTGATAGTTACCAGTGGTTCCTGAATCGTGAATTGACATGGCTGGAATTTAACCGGCGGGTATTGCATGAAGGCCAGGATGATAGCACCCCCCTCCTGGAAAGGGTGAAATTTCTAGCCATCATCAGCAATAATTTTGACGAGTTTTTCATGAAGCGGATCGGTGGTCTCAAACAACAGGTGGGAGCCGAGTTAAAGCAACTTTCCGATGATGGAAGAACTCCCCAGCAGCAGATCGATGAATCCTATGCTGTTGTTCGCGATATACTCCACCAGCAGCAGACCTTAGAGAGTGAACTCCTGCAGTTGCTTGCAAAGGAAAGTATCCATATAATTGAATACCAAAGTTTGGACAGCGAACAATGTAAGAAACTAGATGTTTTTTTTCTGGAGAGCATTTACCCGCTTCTGACGCCGCAGGGCATGGATCCTGCCCACCCGTTCCCTTTTATATCGAACCTGTCTCTTAATTTACTGGTTGCGACCCATCACCAGAACGAAGACCACATCTACCTCAATCGCATAAAGATCCCTACCGAAATCGGTATCCCCCGATTTATAGAAATTGACGAAGGGACAGATGTGTATGTTCGTTTCGAAGACCTGGTCGCCAACAATCTCAAAACTATCTTTCCTGGTATGATTATTGATACCTGTGAATTTTTCAGGGTCACCAGGAACGCCATCACTGAAAATACTCTTGACCTGGCATCCGACCTGCTGGCCATGATTGAATCGGCACTGCAAGACCGAAAGTTTGCAGAAATTGTCCGCCTTGAGGTCAGCAGCAACATGACCCGGCAACACCGAGGCATGTTGGCAGCAGAGCTTGGTATAGATTCACGCAAGGATGTGTTTGAAGTAGACGGCATTATGGACAAACGGGATCTGTTTCAAATAGGAGCTATCCATAAGCCCCATTTACATTTCCCGCCCCACCTGCCCTTGGATCATTTTCGCCTTGCCGGCGATTCACCCAATATCTTCCACCTCATAAGGGAAGAGGGGCCCTTTTTACTACAGCATCCCTATGAATCGTTCAGTTCGTCTGTGGAACGATTTTTAAAAGAGGCCAGCACCGACCCCAAAGTACTGGCAATAAAGATGACCCTGTACAGGACTTCTGCAGATTCCAGAATTATAAAGTACCTTCTGGATGCTGCGCACAACGGCAAACAGGTTGCGGTGGTGGTGGAGCTCATGGCTAGATTTGATGAGTCTGCAAATATCCGGTGGGCAACATTCCTGGAAAAAGCAGGCATACATGTTACTTACGGTGTTGTTGGCCTAAAAACACATTCCAAGGTTATTTTTGTCGTACGCCAGGACTTTAACGGTATTAAACGATACGCCCACATAGGAACCGGCAACTACCACGCAGAGACCGCCAGATTATACAGCGACCTGGGAATACTGACTTGTGATTCGGATATCGGCAATGACCTGACCGAGCTGTTCAACTACTTGACCATGGGGTATGCGCCTCTGCGTAATTACACCAAGCTTCTTCCATCGCCCAAAGTACTGAAAGCAAAACTACTGGAATACATTCATCAGGAGATTCAACTGCATTCCGATAAAAATCCCGGTTTGATCCAGCTGAAGACCAATGCACTGACCGATTCAGACATTATAAAGGCTCTCTATCTTGCTTCTCAGGCAGGGGTACAAGTCGACTTACTTGTGCGTGACTCCTGCCTGCTCAGGCCCGGCATTCCCGGCCTTTCCGATAATATTAGAGTAGTTTCCATTGTCGGTCGTTTTTTAGAACATTCCCGCATCTACTACTTCAAACACAAAGGGGACGATAAATATTTCATTGGTTCGGCTGACCTGATGAAACGCAATCTGGAAAGAAGGGTTGAGGTGATAACGCCTGTAGAGGCGCCGGCACTGTGCAAGCAACTCCGAGAAATCATAGACCTACAACTTGCTGATAAACGCGGTGCCTGGGATATGCAGGCAGATGGGACATACATCCACAGGACACCCAGCCAACGGAGCGAGAATGCTTCGTCCCAGGAGCAGTGTATTCAAAAAAGCGCTAAACGACTGGCCGAAGCCAAGCGGCAATCTAAAAAAAAGAAATACAGTAAAAAAATCGCCAAACGAAAAAAACATTAACGGAACAGTTGGCAGCCCAGTCTACATTTCAACAAAAATTTCATTACCAATTAGCCCCTCTATTTGTGTAGAATATGGTACTCATTCAACACGTATATTCAGCAAGGTTTTATGTTTTCGGACAGCTTTGATAAGAACTAGGTGTCATAGGAGCCTGTCGGATTGAGCAATTTTTTCTTCAAATCAAGGCATTGTCGGAAAAATAAGCACAGCAATGATGAACACAGGTGCAAGCTGATCACTTACCCTCTAGTGCAATGCTTACCTGCTGAGATAATTCAGAAAAAGTAATTGGCTTTGCCATAAATCGTGTTACGCCAACCAATTTTGCTTTTTCTTGGTTGTTCTTCTCGTTTAAGCCACTACAAATAATAAGAGGGATATCTGGCCGAATTTTCAAAAACTCTTCTGCCAATTGAACTCCTGTCATATTCGGCATCGATAAATCGGTAATCACCAAGTCAAACTCTCCTGGGTTTAACCGAAATAGCTTTAAAGCGTTAAGACTGCTATTCTGAATAGTTACACGATAACCTAATGCCTTAAGTTGCATTTCTTCAACCTCAAGGATCAAATCCTCATCATCAACCAACAAGATATGTTCATTACCACTAGAAAAGCTGATGGGAGATTGAGCAATAGCTGTTTTCTTGTATGGACTTTCCACTATTGGTAGATAAACAGTAAACGTTGTTCCTTTGCCGACCTCACTGCACACCTTCATGTCACCAAGATTTTCTTGCACGATTCCGTAAACGACGGAAAGTCCTAACCCCGTTCCTTTTCCCTGGCCTTTTGTAGTGAAGTATGGATCAAAAATTTTATCAATTACATCGGGATTAATACCACATCCTGTATCAGAGACAGCCATCTTAACGTATTTTGCCGGGAGTAATGCCATTCCAGCGACATCTAGTGTATCTAAAAAAACTTCATGGAGTTCGATCATGATCTGCCCTCCATTTAACTCAACTGCATGATAGGCATTAATTATCAGATTCATTGCAATCTGATGCAAATGAGAAGGATTAACTAAAACAGACGAGCAATCGTGCTGGATATCTTCAACTATATTGATAGAAGAAGGGATCGTTGCTCTACACAGTTTTATTATTTCCTCGAGAGATGATTTAATTTGTACAGGTGAAGTAGATTGCTCTGAGGATTGGCGGCTGAATGCAAGAATTTGACTAACTAAATCTTTTGCTCTCAACGCAGCGGTATTAATACGGCTCACGTATTTCTCACATGTGCTGTTCCCTGACAACTCGCTTTTGAGCAATTCGTTATAACTCAATATAGGTTGTAGAATATTGTTAAAATCGTGGGCAATCCCTCCGGCTAAGGTGCCTATTGCTTCCATCTTTTGTGACTGGATTAATTTTGATTCAAGGTTTTTTCTTTCAGTCTCTGCTTTTCTCTGTTCTGTAATGTCTCGAATAAATCCGTAAATTAGTTGTTCTTCCCTTGCAACACTACGAGGCATTCTAGCACTAATAGCAACCCAGATCTTCTGACCATTCTTTCGGTAGCACTGCACTTCAAAACTTGATATTTCATGATTGTTTGATATCGAATCAAGCAACATAGCACGATCGCTGGGGTTAACATAAAATTGTGTCTGAATATCTGATATTTCTCCGATTAATTCTTCAGGTGAGTCGTATCCTAACATTTTTGCTGCCGCTGGATTGGCACTAATAAACCGTCCTTCCAGTGTACTCTGAAAAAGTCCTTCCAAAGCATATTCAAAAATATTTCTATATTTTTCTTCACTTTCCTTCAAGCTACTTATAGCTTGATGCAATTCTATGGACATTTGGTTGAATGTTCGTGCCAAAACCCCAATTTCATCTTTGGATCTCACTTCAACGATCTGCGAATGGTCACCATCAATAATTTTTTGTGCAATTGCTGTCATTTCTCTAACAGGGCGTAAAATTACCCACACGGCATACATAGCAATCAAAGCGATAATAACAGCAATAAGAGATCCAGCTATACACATAGATCTAATCATTCGCATTCGTCCGCTGGTCAGCTGGTTACTATAGCTCTGCAATTCATCTTCATAGACACTCGTCCCGATAACCCAATCCCAAGGAGCGTAGTAGGCAAGTCGGGCGATTTTCCAACGAGGCTCAGGATCACCTGGATTCTGCCAACGATAGCGCACTGTTGCCATGCCTCCAGGTTCAAGTTGGGTTGCTTTAAATATAATATCTTGAATGATTGGACGATTATCAAGATCACGACTAGACCAAATATCTTCTCCATCACGTTCACCTTTCCGGGAAATGACGTATCTGCCACGATCCGCACCTCGTCCACTTATGACATAGACGTAACCTGTTTTGCCAACAGATGTTTGCAGAATTGCGTTACGAATACGAACGGCAACCGCTTGCTGTTTTACTCCTACATAAAGCATCCCCATTACGTTACCATCACCATCACGAATCGGTTCATAAGTGGTTAGATACCAATCGTTCACAACATAAGCTCGCCCATGATAGGTTTCCCCACGAAGAACTGCCGTGACGACAGGGTTATTATTACCATTGGGATTTATAGCTGGAATATAAGTACTAATTGCTCGTTCACCTGTACCAGTCTGTACAGTGGTCGCGACTCTCAACATATCTCCTTTTTCGTTCATTCGCTGGAATATTGTCGCGGTTTCTCCGACTAGAGCACTTACCTTATCAACAACAGGAGTTTGTTGTTTGAACGATTTGTTCTTTTGTAGCCATTTTCCACTAATCAGCAATTTAGGTAAACGTACGGGTTTTGATGTATTTGTAAACTGATTGATTGCAACCCAATTGACTAATTCGTGCCCTAATTCTATTTTTCCTGCACTATCAAGGATATGGCGAGCCACTTTTAAATTACTATCCATTTGCTGCTGAACAGCTTCGTTTTCTGTGCGGACAAGGTTGTATATTCCCTGCGTGATATGGTTAAGATCACTGTCGATTAGTAGATTGACTTCTTCCTGTGCCAGTGTGTTGTATTCTTTGCTCTGCCATACAGCCAATAGAACAAGAGCAACAGCTGTTAAAAGTACGCTGCCTGCCCCCATGATTGCGATTTGATTGTTAAGTTTCACAAAAAAAGTCTCTAGCAAATTTTCTTCTTGAATAAATACATGTCAAGCGAAGTATGCGGTTCAAGGTTATATGTTTTATAATGCTTTGAATATCTGTACCCAGCTGGAATATTTCCATACTACTGAGTGGTATAAATAAATAGTTCTTTCATTTCAGTGTATTCAGCGCTCTAACGGTTATACCATTCCCTTTAACTACTTACAAATTTTATGTCTTCTGAACGAAGGTGACTTCCCTCGATGCAGAGTAGTGGATACTCACTTTGACTAATGGTACTAAAGCTTATAGGGGGAAGTTGAGAATTGAGAAGTCTAGGTTCGATCACGATATTTCAAATATATCATCACTGGAAAGGGTGACCACAGATAAGAAATTACCCATAAATATCTCTAGCCTAAAAGGCTTAAAGGTAACATTCTATTCTTCCAGATTATCTTGGACGGCAAGCACCTATTGGATATAGGTGAAATTGGGTACTTCGATCAGCAACCCGCTCCACGGTCAGCGTGCAGACGCCGAACTCCTGGTCAACATACCCTTCCAACAGCAATGGCCCTTTGCTGTGCAGCAAATGGCAGAACCGATCATAGACTTTTGGGAAAAAAGTACACTCCACCTGTCCGGTTTCATCTTCAAAACTTATAAATTCCATGGGGTCTCCCTTTTTGGTACCAACCACCTTACCAGCGATCATCCACCCCAGAAAACGAATACGAGGCTTACGGGTTTGCGCTTGATGTGATGCCGCGTATCGCTCAATATCCTGCGCATAAACAGTTTGCTGCTGACGGCGATGCCGATCAAACAGAACAATGGGATGACAGCCGCATAGAAATCCAAGTACCCGGTACTCGTTGCGTAACCGCTCCAGAAAATCACCCTTGGGTAAATCAGGAGGCCTCACCGATGGTGTAAAAAGAGACAGAACCCGTTTTTTTCTGTTTTTCTGCCATTTAGCAAGCAGCCAGCAAAGGGCTCCCCGGTTCTGTTCACCTTGATGGGGCTCCAGTGTATCCAAGGCACCGCAATGGATAAGAGCCAGTGCTTCATCACCTGCCGGCTCGACCCGGGACAAAAAATCCATGACCGAGGCAAACTGATGCTCCGCACGCCTTGCCACCAGAGCTTTTAGCGTTTTTTGCGACATTCCCTGCACAGCCATCAGGCCGACCTGTAACCGTTCTTTTCGGCCTGTCCAATCAATGGGACTTGTATTGACATCCGGCGGCACTACTGTCAATCCCATGCGCCTGGCCTCGGAGACGTAAGCAAAGGTCGAATAAAATCCGCCCTGATTGGAAATAACCGCAGCCATGAATTCGGCAGGATGATGGACTTTAAGATATGCCGCCTGAAAGGATACCTTGGCATAGCTTGCGGAATGGGGTTTACAAAAAGAATAGCCGTCAAAACTCATCATCATCTTCCAGATCCGGGTTGCTGTTGCTTCGGCAACCTTACGCTCTGCTGCCTTGGCAAAAAAACGGGCTTTAAAGTCTGCCAGCTTTTTCTGCTTGTCCTTTTTGGACATGATCTTGCGCAAACGATCGGCATCGCTATCGTTAAATCCAAACTGCACCGCTACTCTGGAGACATCCTCCTGGTAGACCATAATCCCGTAGCTTCCATCCAGCACATTGCCCACTAAAGGATGGAGAGGCTCCCATGAACCACCATGAAGACGACGCAGGTATTCCCGAATAAATTCATTGGCTGCAGGGCGAATGATAGAGGAGTGGATAACCAAGTGTTCAAAATCGCCGACTCTAGCTTTTTTTTGTAACAGGCGGGTGGCAGGGCTTTCGATATAAAAACAGCCCATGGTTTTCCCCTGGGCAATACTTTTTTGGGTTAAAGGATCATCTTCCGGTTGCCAGCCGGCCTCGTCAAAAGGCTCATGGTGAGAACGGATATTATCAATAGCATCCCGGATTACCCCGAGACTGCGATTACCAAGTAAATCTATCTTGACCAGTCCGGCTGTTTCGGCACCATCTTTTTCCCATTGAATGATAGGAACCCCTTTGGGCGCATACTCAACCGGTACATATCCGGAGATCGGCTCTGGGGTGATGATAACTCCGCCTGGATGAACAGAGAGATGCCGCGGAGTACCACTTATTTTTTCAGCCATGGCAAGAATACGGGGCCAGGGCCCTGTAAAATGTACGTCCCGGAGCTGTGGTAGACTTTCCAGATAGGGGAGGAAACCGTTTTGCAGACGATGAGCTCGCCCCATCCAAGGTAATTTTTTAGTAACTCTTGAAATTTCACCTCCAGGCAGGCCAAAAACCTTGGCTGTTTCACGAATAGCCATTCGTGGCTGCAGGAAAACGTGGTTGGAAACCATAGCAGCATGAACGCCGAATTCACCAAGTACACCTTCTAAAATAGCGTCGCGTTCATCCCAGGAAAAATCAACGTCAATATCCGGCGGATCACTTCGACCTGGATTCAGAAACCTGGCAAAGTAAAGGTTATGCTTTACCGGGCAGACATTGGTAATAAACAGGCAGTAGGCAACCAGGGATGCAGCACCTGACCCTCGGCCGCAGGTCCTGGCAACCGAGCCGACAATATCTTTAACGACTAGAAAATAAGAAGAGAAATGCATATCGCCAATCACCTGCAGTTCGTGCTGCAGACGAGAGAGAACTTGGGCGGGGAGGGGAGAGCCATAACGTTTAATCGCCCCCTCATGCGCTAACTGGTGCAATCGCGTATCTGCATCACCATGGCTACATGGCGGTAAAACAAGCTGGGTCGAAGGCCTGCTGAAAACGCATTTTTCAGTAATAAGCCGCACGTTCTCCATAGCCTCCGGCCATTGGCTAAAGCGGTGCGCAAATGCAGCAGGAGAGGGCATGTATTTATCAGTACCAACCGTATCCCGGGGCGATAATCTACTGATGGATACATTATTGTTGATGGCTCTGAGCAGTTGATGCAGCTTATAATCTTCCGGGGCTAAAAAAAAAGCATCAACAACGGCAACTGCCGGGATACTCCTCCCCATGGCTGCTCTACGCAAAACGCTATTGTGTTGATCGGGCTTAGTGACAAGGGCTGCCGCTGTATCAGCACCCAGTGCATGGCAATGGTAGAGCAGAGAAATAGACGTCGGCAAAATCACCAAACCCTGATGATATTGCTCCAGTGCCTGTTCCGGTTGAAAAGGTTGCTTGTTATGGTAGCAGGTAAGGAGGCGGCAAAGGTTTCGAAATCCATCCTGATTTTTCACCAGACAAAAAAAACGACCCTGCCGGGTACGTATCTCAGCTCCGATAATTGGTCGAAGTCCGTGTTCCTGGCAGGCGCTTAGATAGGTCCAAAGCCCATACACATTATTCATATCGGTTACAGCTATTGTCCTGTATCCGATTTGCCGTGCCTGGCGACATAATTCGGCCATGGAGGCGGTGCCTTCCATCATGGAATAATGGGAGTGTACACCAAGGGCAACAGAGGGTGGAAACATGGAACTAGCCCTACTGAATAGTATGGGATACAGCCTGTTGAGCAAATTGGATGCCGCGCTTGACCGCACCTGCCCCATAACGTTGACAAATCACATCGCATGCGCTGCTGATCTCTTTATCTTTCTGTTTTTTATGGCTTACATTTTCAAAAAGAGAAAGCTGCTGAACCGGCCTGCAATTTCGACTACAGGACAGAGCCAACTGTCGTAGTCGTACCCGTCTATGCCACGCCCGATACAATGCGGTAAGGGCAAGTTGCTCCAGGGAAGAATCATCTGCAGCAGGGCTTTTTGTGACAGCCTGACGAACAACCTTTACGCCATCGGTATACAACAGTTCCACTCCGACTCTTCGGCAGGCAAGCTGCCTACGTCGTAAACTGTACCCTGCCTGAGATACCAGGGTTGCCAATGCGGCACGGACAACGGTGACTTGATTCGTATCAGGGGAAAAGGTATGGGAAAAACTTCCGCCTGCAGCACTGGCGGTCGGTGGCTGCACAGGTGTCTGATCGATACCACGGACAGCCTGATACAGTGCCCTGGAACGACTACCACAAATAATGCTCAAATCCTCTACGCTCAGAGCTGCGACCTGATACACCTTGATGATATGCAAATTCCGTAACCGGCACAGATCTGCCGGGGCGACACCAGGGAGCAGGGCAACAGGCAAGGGCGCAAGAAAAGATTCCTCTTCTCCGGCGGCAACAATATATTCCCCCACCGGCTTAACCAGACGGCTCGCCACTTTTGCGGTCAGTTTATTGGGAGCTACTGACCATATAGGATCAAGCCCCAAGTCTTGGAGCAAAATCTTACGCAGGCGCCAGCCAATATCAGGTGGCGGACCAAAAAGGCGATGGGTCCCGGTAACATCAAGATACAGGTGGCCGTTGCCGTTGGAACATTCGACCAAAGGGGTAAAATGTCGAGCCCGATTGAAACACTCTACAAGCATTTTTCGGTACTTTTCCTGTTGCGGGGGGAGCACAACTGCCCCCCGACAGCGTTTTCTGGCGGTGCTGAGCAGCATCCCTTTACGCACCCCCTCCTGGTAAGCCTCTTCGCTCATATCGTAGACAAGCGACCGTGAGGCCTGTGGTGCGATGATAAGTGGCCTGCTACGCAGTGTGCTGTCAATCAGACGCTCCACTGCAACACTGAAATCAGCAATATTCAGGTGAATAACTTTTTTTTCCATCCTTGCAAAGTACAGTAAAGTATAGACAATGTAAATAATGCCTGTACAATAAAAACAACGGCAGAGGAAAAAATCAGTGCAATAGATTGCCTAACTGCCGGGCATTATGAACGGCTTGGCCGGCGACATGGTTATTGAAAAAAATCAGCCCCTGATTGGAGGCATTCCGACAAGGAAGGATAACCTCGTGCTTGAGACAATCCAGTTCCTGAAAAGTATAACTGTAGTTAAACTGCTGCTGCATATTGCCGGAATACCACCCTCCTGCATTACGGCCATGGAGACGAATATAAAAAAGATCAGGATTGGTAACAATCCCAAGACAGGGAAAAAGATTGGGAAGGGGAGGAGCGTCGATAGTAACAAGAGTGATTTTCCGTTGTTCCAAACCTTTAAATACCAGGTCATGAGCCCAGGAACAATGACGAAATTCAACGGCAAGGGGCAAAGAATGCAACTGATCAAAAAGCTCAGCAAGATACAGGCGGTTTGTACGGGTACGAGTAAAAGAGGGAGGGAACTGTAATAGGATAGCAAGAAGGTTACCATTGTTAAGCAGGGGTTCTACCCCCTGACAATAAAGCCGAGCTTGCTGTTGCCACTCGTCACTGATTTCATGGGTCATAGTACGAGTGAGTTTTGCGGTAAAAAAAAAGGAGGGCGGCACTCGACTTGCCATACGTTCCAAGGATTCAACCCTGGGCATCTGGTACCATGTATAATTGAGCTCTACCACTGGAAACAATTTGCTGTATAACGTCAACATATGGGCAGACTTTGTCCCTGCGGGATAAATGCCTGCTTCTATCCATTCGGGGTAGGAAAAACCACAGGTACCAATACGAACATCCGGCACTGACATTATAAGCCGGCCATTTGTTCCGGCCCACGGTGAATACCTACCAAAAGCCCCTGAATAAGGACTGTACCCAATCCGTAACGCATAGGTTTATACTTGTCATTTTCCGGCACCAGCTCGATATGGTCCCCTCTATAAAAAAAACGTTTGATCGTAGCTTCTTCGTTACCAATCAGGGCGACAACAATTTCCCCGTTTTCCGCAAACTGCCTGGGTTCGCAGATCGCCAGGTCCCCATCGAGAATACCGACTTTCTCCATGGAATCACCCTGCACGTGGAGAGCAAACAGGTTGTCGCCCCGATAAATGGTTCTATCAACACATACGTATCCAGCCCACTCTTGCTGAGCGTACAGTGGCATACCGGCAGCAACTCTGCCAATGATCGGTATCGAACGGCTCAGGGAGTGGTCACTTTCCGCCGCTCCATTGATCAAGGTTACAGACCTGCTATATCGTCCTTCGCGCTTAATCCAGCCTTTTTCCTGAAGGGTTTGCAGCATACTCGCCACTGCTGTATGGCTGATATGCAGATCACTGGCAGCCTGCCTCAGGCTCGGAGTGTGACCAGACTGATCAAGTTGCAGTTGCAGATAATCCAGAAATTGCCGCTGCTTTGGGGTGAGGGGACGTTGTTGGGACATAAATGGTTATCCTCATGCATTGTAGACGTTTCATCAAATGTAATATTACATTTTAAAAGTGCAAGCAGAAAAACCACAATGTTATCATCAGGCCGGATGCACAGAAGAAAACTAAACAAAAGGAACCATTCAACGAATGACAAATCTCCTTGCTTTACCTCCGAGCTCTAGCTGTTCAGGTATGGTTGAGATGTTACCATTAATGCTATAAAAAAAGGCCACTTGAAGAGCATACCCTTCAAGTGGCCGGAGAGATTGTTAACCCCTAAAAACTGCTTATTGAGTGATTCGTTTTCGCAATTTTTCAGCAATTCGTTCCCCACGATAGGAAACAATGGTAATAGGGGAGCGACGAAACAGTTTTTCCGCCACCGATCCGGTAAAGGCATGCATCAGTTCTGATTTGGCCTTTACCCCCATAACAATCATATCAACATTCTCTTGTACAGCAACTTTCAATAATACCGTGGCAGGTCGTCCAACCTTAAAAACAAAGCGTACCCGCTCTTCATCTACATCAATGCCCGCCAGCATCTCCTCTAAAGCCTCAATCCGCTGTTTCTCTATTCCCTGAATATAATGTTCCTCGTCTACATCGTAGCCAAAAGAAGAGATGGTCTGGACCGCTTCCAGATCCCTTTCATTAATGACATTGATCAGAATGAGTTCTGCATCAAGTGCTTTTGCGAGTCCGGCAGCATATTCAAGAATACCCTTGGAAAAATCCGAGAATGCCAGTGGAACAAGTATTTTTTTTATTTCAGCCATAAGGGTTTGCTCCAATGTTGAAAAAAAGTTTTAGAGTACAGGTCGCCTTTGTTGTGCCGCTGCAGCAACCTGGGCTTCATCATGCGAAACCCGCGGACGCTGCATCAGGTACAGTATCCCATATAGCGCCAAACCGATAGGGTAGGTCCAGTATCGTTGGTCATGGGGCATTCCCAGCCATATAGCAATTTGGTCAGGCCGCATGAGGATAAAGGTCACAGAAAGAAAAAGAGGAATTTCCCAATACCTGTTTCGAGCTATAAACCATCCTTGTGTTGCCGAGGCAAAGGCAAAGTTACCGATACAAGTCATGACAAAGATTAAAATTCCTTGACTCCATGAAAACACATTATGCAGGATCAGGTCAGTGTTAAAAATAAACATGAAGGGGAGAATGGCGGTCCTTATATCATACATAAACCCCTGGATACCCGTCTGGATCGGTGGTGACTTGGCAATGGCTGCCGCAGCATAGGCTGCAAGACCAACCGGCGGGGTGTCGTCAGCAAGAATACCGAAATAAAAACAGAATAAATGCGCTGCCATAAGGGGGACAATAAACCCTTGCATGCCGCCTACACTGACGATTGCCGGGGCGGTGAGCGACGCCATGACGATATAGGTCGCCGTGGTGGGCAGTCCCATACCAATAATCAAACTGGCAAAGGCAGTAATACAAAGCATCAGCACTACATTACCCATGGAAAGCACATCAATGATTTCGGTAATGAGATTGCCAAGACCAAGGGCAACAACGCCGACAATAATACCAGCAGCAGCGGTTGCAAGAGCCACGGCAACCATATTTCTGGCTCCCGAAGCGAGCGCTTCAAGAATGTTTATTATTGATTGTTTGAATGCCGGGAGAATTGGCGTTTTATCTTTATAGGCTATAAATGGTTCCTGAACCAGCATAATAACAAACATAACCATGATGGCATTGAAAGCCGCAAGCTCAGGAGAATGCCTGACAACGATCAATTCATACAGCAGCATGGCAAGCGGAATCAAATAATGTACACCGCTGATCAACGTTTTAAAGAAAGGCGGGAGTTCACTTTTAGGCATCCCGCGAATACCCAGTTTAGATGCCTCGATATGGGATATAAAAAAGAGTGCGGCATACGAGGCAAAAGCAGGAACGGCTGCTGCTTTGACTACTTCGATATAGGGAACATTTACGTACTCGGCGATGATAAATGCCGCGGCCCCCATAATGGGTGGTGCCAATTGACCGTCAGTGGAGGCGGCAACTTCGACTGCAGCTGCTTTTGTTGCAGGATAGCCGACTTTTTTCATCATTGGGATCGTAAATGTCCCGGTGGTAACAATGTTGGCTATGGATGAACCTGACACTAAACCAGTTAAACCAGAGCCCATAATAGCAGCTTTGGCAGGACCACCTTTAAATCGACCAAGCAGACTAAGGGCAAGCTGTATAAAATAATGCCCAGCACCGGCTTTGTCCAGCATTGCACCGAACAAGACAAACAGAAAAACAATGGTCGCCGACACATCAAGGGGGATACCGTATATCCCTTCGGTGGACATGGTCATCTGGCCGACAAAACGGTCCAGGGATGTCCCCTTAAAGGCAATTAGATCCGGCATATAGGGGCCAAGAAAGGAATAAATAATAAAGCAGGTGGCAATAACCGGCAGGGCAGGACCGATGGTCCGCCGTGCAGCCTCAAGCAAGACTCCGACCAGGGCAAGACCGATGACAATATCCATGGTGGATGGCGAACCATAGCGGGTCACCAGTTCTTCATAATGGATCATCAAGTAAAGTGCACAATAGGCGGCAAAAAGGGCCAGCGCCATATCCAGTAGTGGAATTTTTTTATGCTCGGCAAAATATTTCAGACCGAAATAAGGCTTTTTTAGAAGAGGGTAATTGAGAAAAACCAGCGTAATGGCAAAGCCAAGGTGAATTGCGCGAATATAGGTGGAATCAATTAACAACCATTTGGGAAGGGAAAGCTGAAACAGGCTCCAGGCTATGGCTATGGTGGGGATGAGGTATTTTTGCCAGCCATCGGGTTTACGCCCTATACCTTCTTCTTCTTCAGCCAATCGTCGGGCTTCTTCAAACCCGTCTTCAACTTTTTCAATACGGATTTTGCTCATCAACTACCTCCTGTTGGTGGGGCGTATAACAGTAAAAAATGTGATCATTTCCCGCCGGATATCAGGAACGAGTCAATCCGGAGGAGAGCAACCGGATGATTCGGAGTACTACGGGCAAACAGGGGGAATGGAAACTAGTGCTTCCAGAAACTGGACCAGCTGAATCCAGCCGGAAAAAACCGGGCAACAGCTTGTTGCCGTTGCCCGGTGTACAACAATCAGACTTGACTTTTATTTCATCAAACCTGCTTCTTTATAATATTTCATCGCACCAGGATGAATAGGTGCAGAAAGCCCATCAAGCATGGCTTCCTTGGTCAGAGTGGAATACGCAGGATGCAATTTTTTGAATTCTTCAAAATTATCAAATACTTCTTTAGTAATTGCATACACAACGTCATCTGGTACTTTAACTGAAGTAACCAAAGTGGCTTTTACGCCAAAAGTAGGAACATCTGCATCATTCTGGGCACCTGGATACATGGCGACTGGAATAACAGACTTGGCGTAATAAGGGAATTTTTTCAGTAAATCATCAATACCGGTAATAGAAACAAAACGTACCTTTCGTGCACCAGAGGTAGCCTCTTTAAATGCTCCGCTTGGATGACCTACAGTGTAAAAGAATGCATCAATACGGCCGTCTTGGAGTATACCTGGAGCCTCGGAAGCTTTGATGCCTTCAGCGATGATATCTTTTTCAGGATCGATGCCGACAGCAGTAAATGCATCAATAGCATTCTGTCGTTGGCCTGAACCGGGGTTACCTAAGTTAACACGTTTCCCTTTGAGGTCTCTGATATCTTTTGCTCCAGCGTCAACTGCTGCCGCGAGGGTAACGGATTCGGGATGAATGGAAAAAACAGCGCGTAGGTCTTTCTGGGGACCCTTTTCCTTCCACTCGGCAAGACCTTCCATGGCCTGATACTGACGATCAGACTGAACAACGCCGAACTCAAGGTCACCATTCATGACCGCATTGACATTAAATACGGAACCGCCCGTAGATTCGACAGTAGCCCGGAGACCGTATTCTTTCTTCTTTTTGTTGACCATTTTAGCAATAGCGCCACCTGTGGGGTAGTAAACGCCTGTTATGCCACCGGTACCGATGGTGACAAACTGAGTTTTCGCCTGTGCTAAAGTAACAGTCATAAATACACCTGCTGCTACGGCAATTGATAGAAACAGTCCTCTTTTCATTCATACCTCCATTGAATTAGTCGTGGTGGATACCGCCTAACTATGTTGCAACAAACTATTTTTATATAGAATTCTTAGTTGGTTTACAAGCTATTCTTATATATTTGTGACTTTTTGCAACCCCGTGAAAAAAGGAGGAGAATTTCTTGATTTTTTTAAGCAGAACCTGTATTGCGGGGGGGGAGAATCAAGTGATGCCTTGCTTAAGTGCTTATCACTTTTACTATTCATTCTTTCCTCATTTACTTTCAACTGAATAACATGAAAGAAAAAGTAGAAAAACAAAACGTTACAGAGAATACAAGCGCAAAAAAAGAACCGCCTAAAAAAAAGAAATTGTATGACATTGCTTTTTACCATGACTGGTGTAAGGCATGTGGCATCTGTATTGCGTTTTGTCCAAAAAAAATTATTACTCCAGACAAATCGGGTAAACCGATGATTGAAGAGCCTGACAAGTGCATAGGTTGCCGCTTCTGCGAGATACATTGTCCTGACTTTGCCATCACAGTCTCTGATCGACGCCCCAAAAGGAGGAAAGACGATGTTTAACCAAGAAAATAAACGGCTTCTGCTCCAGGGTAACGAGGCTATTGCCTACGGTGCGCTTGCTGCCGGCTGTCGTTTTTTTGCCGGCTATCCTATTACTCCGGCGACTGAAATTTCTGAAATGCTTGCAACCATGCTGCCCCAGGTTGGGGGTACCTTTGTGCAGATGGAGGATGAAATCGCCAGCATGGGAGCAATCATAGGTGCCTCGCTTGCAGGAGAAAAAACCATGACAGCCACCTCGGGTCCCGGTTTTTCTCTTATGCAGGAAAATCTTGGCTATGCCTGCATTGCCGAAGTTCCCTGCGTGGTTGTTAACGTTATGCGTGGTGGTCCATCAACTGGGCTGCCAACCTGTCCTTCCCAGGGAGATGTACAGATGGCAAGGTGGGGCACCCATGGAGATCACCCTATCATTGTAATGGCTGTTTCTTCCGTGAGCGACTCCTTTTCCATTACCATCAAGGCTTTTAATCTTTCTGAACAATATCGGGTACCGGTAGTGCTGCTTTCAGACGAAGTAGTTGCCCACACAAGGGAGTGTGTCCAACTGCCTGACCAGAAGAGTATCAGGGTTGTAGATCGTATTCGACCAAGCGTTCCGCCCGACTGGTACAAACCTTACGAAGGTGATAACAGGGGGGTTCCCCATATGGCTGCTTTTGGTGATGGTTACCGTCACCATGTGACCGGACTTGTTCATGATGAGTATGGTTTTCCGACCCAAAAGCCCAACGAAGTCCAACAATTTCAAAATAGGCTTACCAAGAAAATCACGCGCGGTTTTTCTGAAATAATGATGACCAAGGGCTTCATGCTGGAAGATGCGGAGATTGCAGTCATAGCCTATGGTTCTGTAGCCAGATCAGCACTTAAAGCCGTAGAAGATGCTCGCAAACAGGGCGTAAAAGTTGGCCTGCTGCAGCTTATCACCCTTTTCCCGTTCCCACGAAGTCACGTTAGCCCACTACTGGAACAGTGCCGAGCCGTCTTGGTACCGGAGATGAACATGGGACAAATCAGCCGTGAGGTGCAACGCGTAAATCAAAATAAATGTGTTGTTGCCAAACATAACCGGATCGATGGCCAGTTCATCACTCCCAATGAAATTTACGCACAGCTGATCAAGCTTTAAGGAGACCTTATTATGGCAGTTACTGCACAAAAGATACGACACGAGTATCTACGCCACAATAAAAAATTTCCCCATGTATGGTGTCCTGGTTGCGGCAATGGTATTGTCATGGCCGCATTACTTAGAGCCATCTACAGAATGGAGATTAGCAAAGATGATGTTGTTCTCGCCTCTGGTATTGGCTGTTCCGGACGCATGCCTACCTACTTGGATTTTAATACGCTGCATACCACTCACGGTAGAGCACTGACCTTTGCCACCGGGGTAAAACTGGCAAAACCTGATTTGAACGTAGTTGCTATTATGGGTGACGGTGATGCTACAGCCATTGGCGGCAATCACTTTATCCATGCAGCCCGCCGCAACCTTAATCTTACCGCCATAATTATCAATAATTCCATTTATGGTATGACCGGTGGTCAATATTCGCCGACAACACCTTTTGGGTCTACCTCGACAACCTCTGTCTATGGTCATATTGAGCACGATTTTTCCATTGCTGAGCTTGCTGTAACCGCCGGCGCCTCATTTGTTGCCAGAGCAACGGTTTATCACGGTGAGCTAATGGACCGACTCATCGAGCAAGCCATGCGGAAAAGAGGCTTCGCTGTTGTTGAAGTTATCTCCAACTGCCATGTTCAATATGGACGGCGCAATAAACTCGGCGGGGCCGTTGACATGCTCACCAGTTTCAAGGAAAATTCAATTACGGTCAGCAAGGCTGAAAAACTTTCACCCGAAGAACTGGAAGGAAAAACCACTATTGGGGTTCTTACTGACAGAGAAATGCCGATTTCAACCGAAGAGTATAAGAAAGTCCGTGAGCGGGCCAGCAAAACAAAGGGTAAGATATGAATGCACTCAAAACTATAACCGATAGATATGAGCTGCGTTTCAGCGGTTCCGGCGGCCAGGGACTTATTACTGCTGCGGTGGTCTTCTCCGAAGCGGTTGGCGTTTATGATGGCAAATACGTATGCCAGACCCAAAGTTACGGACCGGAAGCGCGGGGAGGTAAATCAAAGGCTGAAGTGGTTATCAGTGAGACACCTATTGATTACCCGAAATCGTTAAATCTTGATTTCCTGTTAGCCATGAATCAGGCAGCATGCGATGCATACTTTTACGATCTCAATGCCGATGGCTTGCTTCTAGTTGACTCAACCCTCGTTGAACAGTACCCTACCAGCAGAATAATAGGGATTCCATTTACCGACATTGCCAAAAATGAACTCGGCAAAGAAGTGGTGGCCAACATGGTCGCCTTGGGGGCTGTCGGCAGACTATGTCAAAAAGTAAACCTGGAAAACCTTGAGAAAGCGCTGCTGCAAAGGGTGCCGAAAGGGACTGAAAAGCTCAACTCAAAAGCATTGCAACGTGGCATTGAGGAAGCAGAAAAAATTGACGTTCTGGGGCTCCCTCGTTCTATAATCACCGACGATGATGAGGTATAATATGAAAGTCGTGGCTTTTAATGGCAGTGCCCGGAAAAACGGTAATACTGCTGTGATGATCAATACCATTTTTGAAGAACTGGAAAAAGAAGGTATTCAAACAGAATTAATTCAGCTTTCCGGTGAGCATCCGCACGGCTGTATTGCCTGTTATCAATGTTTTAAGCTAAAGAATAAAAAATGTATCGTCGATATCGACTGCATCAACTCGTGTATTCAAAAAATGGATGAAGCTGATGGTATCATCCTTGGTTCTCCAACCTATTTTGCTGATATCAGTACAGAAATGAAGGCGTTGATCGATAGAACCGGCATGACGGCCAGAGCAAACGGTGATTTGTTCAAACGGAAAATCGGTGCAGCCGTAGTGACCCAGAGACGTGGTGGAGCCATCCATGCCTTTGATACGATGAATCACTTTTTCACCATCAGTCAAATGATTATTGTGGGTTCTTCTTACTGGAATATAGGCGTTGGCAGAGAAAAAGGTGAGGTTTCAGACGACACCGAAGGTATCAACACCATGCGCGATCTGGGAATAAACATGGCGTGGGCGCTTAAGAAACTAAGAGGATGATGCCGCGGGATTGCACGATGCTTTTTTAAACGCATAAACGAAGACCAACCTGCTTTACATGCTAATACAAAGCAGGTTGGTTTGTGCGACTATTATTTAGAACGAAGAAAACACTCTCTAAGGTGCTTCAACTTTTTTTACATGCGGAGCGACAGACAATGCTTGCGATTTGCGAAGAATGTTCAAAAAAATACAATATAGACGAATCTAAAATGAAAAGTGATCGTGCAAGATTCGCCTGTTATGAATGCGGCCATATAATTGTTGTCGCAAAATCACCAACAAAAAACAATACAGAGCGCCCTTCGGTGGAAGCGCTTTCCAAAGACGCATAAACAAACAGACTCAAATATTTTTACCAGCTACAGGATAAGCCGCAAGTAATGTGAGATAACCTGAAACATAGCTCTACCTTATTCACAAGGATGCATACTCTCGTACCCAAAATAAAGAAACATCTCTAAAAAAACAAATATTCCTAGCAACAAGCGGCCACGAGATATAATCTGTTATTTTTTAACGACATAGCTTGAATTTATTTTTCAAAAAAGATTTATTAATGAGTGTAGGTAAGCTTGACGGCCTTCACCTGACTAAAATCCTTACTCAATGGCAGATAATCCTTTTGTGGACTTCTACAACTAATGAATCTTTCATGTTTGCCAGGTCCTCTACTACAATACGGCTTGATGTAAAACATGTTACTTCCCAAAGAAAAACCTTTTCTTAAAGGGTTAAACAGTTATTACCTTAATCTGGAAAAGCTGGCCGAACACCTCCAAGGTGAAATCGGCTCTGGTTGTATTCATGGGAAAGCGGTCTCTCGGGAAATTCTGATCTATTTTGATGAAAGCGAAATAATTCGTTGTCTTTTACAAGAAAACAAAAAAAAAGCGCAGTCATTTTCAGACCTTGCTGTCATCAGTGAAATTTTTCTGCAAAGCAGTTTCATTGTTAACATCTATTACCTTGACCCCAATGCTATCTTCTTCTGGGGGCATATGCAGCCTTTTCAAAGGGCTAAATCAGCACTGAAATCATCAGAAATCCCTCTGCCGGATCTCATATTTCGACTTCGCCAAAAAAACTTTTCCGGATTTATAGATGTAAAAATCACCAACAAACCAGACAGTGGTCTGCTTTTTTTCCATGAAGGTGCAAGAATAGGCGGTTCCTATTCCTGGGCCAAAGGCGGGATGAGCAAATCCGATGAAAATTATAATATTCTGTTAAGCAGGGTACAGGCAGGAGAGGGAAGCTTTACTTTTGGCTCATACATTAAGGAAAACACCTCAGTAGAGGCAAAACAAACCCCTGCCAGGTCAACGGTCAAAAAAGCAGAGCCAAGGGTAGTTAATCCGGTCTCTTCGGAATTACGACCTGCATTGGAGGAATTGCTCTTTTTTTTCATCCAGACCATGCAGGAGAAGGGTGAAAAAAACCCTGTGAAGCTCCTTAATGAGTACATTCAATCCCAACTCGACACCTATCCCTACCTTGACCCTTTTATGGGATATTTTGAGTATAGCAGAGGTACTGTAAAATTTTCATCTGACGCACCAAAGGAGAAAATAGTGCGGGCAATTATTGTATGCGCATGGGCTCTTGTCCGTGCTTACCATGCAGAAGGGAATTTTAAAGCAAAAATATCCACCATGCGTAACAAGAGCGTGCTCGAATCTCGCAACATTGCTATTGAGCTATAGCAACAGCCTAAAGGAGGGTTGATCGATTTTCATCCCATTCCTTACCGGCCAACTGCCCGCAGGCTGCTGAAATATCATCGCCACGACTCTGACGTATAAAAACCGTAAAATCATGCTCCCTCAATATTGCTTGAAAACGAAGTATCCGCTGGCGGCTCACCTTTAATGCACTGTTTTCTTCTCCACTGTTAATTGCCAACAAGTTTATTTTACACGGAATCGCCACAAGCAATTCTGCAAGCTTATGGGCATCTGCATCGGTATCGTTCACACCCGGCACCAAAGTGTACTCAAACATAATTCGTTTGCGTTTTTTCTGCGGATATTTCCTGCAAGCCTCAATCAAGTCTGCAATCGGGTATTTTTTGTTAACAGGCATGACCGAACTCCTGGTCGTGTCATCAACGGCATGAAGCGATATCGCCAGGTTCACATTAGTAGCTGTGCCAAGTTGCAGCATCTGCGGAATCAACCCACAGGTAGAAACGGTTATCCGACGTTCTGAAAAATCAAGTCCACGTTGCTCAGTCAAAATCGATATTGAATCAAGCAAATTATCAAAGTTTGCCAGCGGCTCCCCCATACCCATAAAAACCAGGTTGGACAACTTTCCTCTGTCATTATGCTCCATCCAGTCTCGAACAGCACATACCTGGTTGACAATTTCGGCAGTGGAAAGATTTCTGGAAAACCCCATTTTCCCGGTTAAACAAAAGGTACAGCCCATGGCACACCCCACCTGAGTGGAGACACACAGTGTGTTCCGGTCTTCTTCCGGAATCAGGACAGACTCAATAACATGGCCATCCTCCAGGCGAAAGCCGAACTTGACCGAGCCGTCACGGGATATTTCAATGACTGCCTGGTCGAACCTACTCATGCGAGCAGCGTGTTCAAGAACCTTGCGGAATTTTTTCGCCAGATCCGTCATCTGTTCAAACTCTGTTATCCCGGCTTTGTAAATCCAAGCCAGTAGTTGGCGCCCACGAAATGCAGGTTGCTCGAGTGATTCAACAAAGTTTACCAGTTGTTCCTGGGTAAGGTTTTTCAAATCTGTTTTTTCTTGATGTGCACACATGGCTTTTTATAACAAACGAAAACTTTCATCTTTAAGGTTAAGTGTCCCATTGAGGGCGCTATCGATAGTCGCAAGCATAGCTTCTTTGTCTTTAGGCAGACGACCACTGAGGGAAAAATAATTTGACGCGTGATTTGCCTGAAACTGAGCTCGTTTAAGCTCGATTGCGGAAAGCATCATTCGCAATTCATGAAACAATTGCCCCTGATCAAGTGGTTGAAAACGGCGAGCCTGCAACTCTCTAAACAGCGGCGTATTGTCCAGTATCATCAGTGTAAGAACGGCTATCTGGCTTGGTTCCATTTGGTTAAGAACTGCTGCCGTTGCTTGAGCATGATCCAAGGAAGCCTCAATTCCAGCAATACCAAGCAGACAGGTAACAGAAAGAAACATCCCGGCAGCCCGGACACGTCTACCTGCCGTTACCATCTGTGCGCCATCAACGCCTTTACCGATTTTGCGCAATGTAGAATCATGACCGCTTTCCAGCCCCATATAAATGCGACTCAGACCCAGCTCTTTATATCGGCAAAGCTGCAGATCGCTTTTTCCCTCTATATTATGACAGTTAGCATAAGATGCAACACGCCTTACCCAAGGCAGCATTTGCCGAATAGAGGTAAGAAGCTGCACCATCAATTCATGGGGCAAGGCAAGGGCATCACCATCAGCAAGAAACATTGTTTTTTGCCGGGTACACCATCTGGCGGCAAATTCCAGATCATGTTGAATAGTTGACCACTGCTTAACCCCATAGCTTTTCTCACGATATGCTCCACAAAATGTGCAGTGATTATGAGAGCACCCCGTAGTTACCTGCAGGATAATGGAATTTGCTTCGCTGGGGGGACGTATAATATCGCCCTGATAATCCATGATAAACGTTCTTTAGTAACAGAGAGACCTGGTGATTTTTTCAACAAACAGGCCAAGAGACCTCTGACAGAGGGTGGGAGAACAACGGGGAAGGAGGCTGTACCGCGGTTTTTTCTCCGGGGTACAGCCTTTCTTTTTGCTATCCGTTATTTTTGGCAAAATCCGCCATAAAATCAACAAGTTTCTCAACACCTTCCCGTGGAAAGGCATTGTAAATAGATGCCCGGCATCCGCCTATGGAGCGGTGTCCTTTTAAGCCATCCAGACCAACAGCAGCAGCTTCAGCAATAAACTGCGCCTCCAGTTCCGGAGTCGGCAGATTAAAGGCGACATTCATCAGAGATCTTGAATCTTTTTCAGCGTGTCCTCGATAAAAATCAGTGCTGTCAATGGCTGAATATAACAGAGCAGCCTTTTCCTGGTTGATTTTTTCAATACCCGGAATCCCACCAAGCTCCTTCAACCAATTCATAACCCTGCCAACACAGTAAATAGGAAAACAAGGAGGTGTGTTAAACATGGAGTCCTTGTCTGCATGGGTTTTGTACTTGAGCATGGTCGGTACGGTTTCTGCTGCACGGTCCAGCAGATCTTCTCGAATAATCACCAAGGTAACTCCGGCAGGTCCCATGTTTTTTTGAGCACCGGCAAAAATAATTCCGAATTTAGAAACATCAACAGGTCGAGAAAAAATATCTGATGACATATCTGCAATCAGCAAAGCATTTTTGTCCGGCATATGAGGAAACTGGGTGCCGTAAATGGTGTTATTAGTAACAAAGTAGAGGTACTCACTCTGCTCGCTCACACTGTATTCACCATCTGTGGGCACACGATTAAACGATTGGTCTTCGCTCGAATAGGCTACCTCTATATCTCCGAAGAGTTTCGCCTCTTTGATTGCTTTTTTGGACCAGGTGCCTGTATTCAGATACGTTGCTTTTTTCCCAGGCCCAAGCAGGTTCATGGGAATCATAAAAAACTGGGAAGAGGCACCACCCTGCAGAAAAAGTACCTTGTAATTATCAGGCACTCCCAAAAGTTGTCGTATCAGACGATCGGTCTCATCAGCAATGGCCATAAACTCTTTTGAGCGATGACTCAATTCGATAAGGCCAATCCCCTTGTCATTGTAATTGACAATATCAGTAGCTGCTTCCTGCAGTACGGAATAGGGCAGGGTAGCCGGCCCTGGGCTGAAATTATATATTCTCTCAGGCATAGTGTTCTCCTTATTAAAAATGATGACGAACAGAAAGAGTGCAGTAAGTGCAATTGGAGTACTGGTAAATCTTACTGGTGGTGAATTTGACGTATTGCTTCGTACAAAACTATTCCGGCGGTCATTGCTAAGTTGAGACTGCGAATCCGGGAATTACTCATCGGAATTGTATAACAACGGTCATGGTACAGTGCAAGAATTTCTTCCGGAACGCCTTTCGTTTCCTTGCCGAAAATCAGTTTTGCCCCTTCTGAAAAAACAGCTTGCGTGTAGCTTCGCTGTACCTTGGTCGTAAGAAAAAACAGCTCACTTTCATCTTGTTGTTCAAGAAATGTATTCAAGTCAGGCCAATGGTTAATAGACACATATTCCCAATAATCAAGCCCTGCTCGCTTAAGATGCTTATCATCGACGCTGAATCCTAAGGGGTGGATAAGATCAAGCACGGCATCGGTTGCCCCACACAATCTGGCTATAGATCCAGTGTTTGGCGGTATTTCTGGTTCGACAAGAACGATATGCAGCGGTTTCATAATCCCTTCCGGCAAGGTTGGCGGTAACAGTTAAGGACACGTTTGTACATGATAATGATTGAGGTTGCAAATTTAAAAAATCGTCTTACATTCATGTGTTGCTTTTAAGGTACGGCCTTGGAGTGTGGTATAAAAACAGTTTGCTCACAAAAAACATCTGTTTATCCAGAAGGTTTCTGCCCACTATTTGCTCATTGTATGGGGTTTCATCTATTATAGAGGCGAGCCTTCGTAGTATCTTGAAGACACCGTTTTTCAGGATTTTTTAAATTTATAAAAATCCACCCAACATCTCGATATGTGGTTACGCAGTAACACTACCTCGCATCGGCAAGATAGTGTTACGCCGTCATCATCAAGTTTTAACAGTTGGAATATTTCTGATGCACAGGTAGATATATGGCGCTCATAGTTCAAAAATTCGGCGGCACCTCGGTGGGGTCCGTTGAAAAAATCCAGGCAGTGGCTGACAGAGTTATTGCCGAACATAAAAAAGGCAACCAAATGGTTGTCGTTCTCTCGGCAATGTCCGGAGAAACAGATAGATTAACAGGACTTGCACAAGCTGTCCAGAATCGCCCCAGTTCCAGAGAAATGGACATGTTATTGTCAACAGGGGAGCAGGTGACGATTGCTCTGCTTGCAATGGCTGTTAAAGAAAGGGGAGTGGACGCCGTAGCACTGCTAGGCGATCAGGTCTCGATCCACACCGATTCTACCCATACCAAAGCACGCATAAAAAATATTGATTCTCACCTGATAAATGAACACCTTAACAGTGGTAAAATTGTTACTATTGCCGGGTTTCAGGGAGTGGATGACCACGGTAACATCACAACACTTGGCCGCGGTGGATCAGACACGACCGCTGTTGCCCTGGCTGCAGCCCTGGAAGCCGATGCCTGTGAAATATTCACTGATGTTGAGGGGGTCTATACAACTGACCCGAACATCTGCACTAAAGCACGAAAAATTAATCAAATCTGCTATGATGAAATGTTAGAACTTGCCAGCCTTGGGGCCAAGGTTCTTGACATCAGAGCTGTGGGCCTTGCAAAAAAGTACAAGGTTCCGGTTCATGTTCGATCTACTTTTACTGATACTATTGGCACCTGGGTGGTTGATGAGGATAAAATTATGGAATCTTTGCTTGTATCCGGCATTACATATAACAAAAATGAAGCTCGAATAACTATCAAGAAGGTGCCGGATCGTCCCGGAACTGCCTCACAAGTCTTCCTTCCGATTTCTGATGCGGAAATCCTCGTCGACATGATTATCCAGAATACCCGTGACGGTCACCTGACAGACATGACTTTCACTGTTATGCGCAATGATTATGAACGGGCCATGGAAATCGTCACCGAAATTGCCCAAGATATTGGTGCTGGTTGCGTTACCGGTGATCAACACATCGCCAAGGTGTCCATTGTCGGCGTTGGCATGAGGAATCATTCCGGAATTGCTTCAACAATGTTCCACATCCTGTCGAAAGAAGGGATAAACATGATGATGGTCTCCACTTCTGAAATCAAGGTATCTTGTATTATCGACGAGAAATACACAGAGCTTGCCGTTCGCGCGCTGCACGATGCGTTTGCCCTTGATAAAGACAACATGCCGCTTGAGGAAACCAACTAGTATATGAGTAGATCCATAGAAATTTACGATACGACCTTGAGGGATGGAACCCAGGCCGAAAATTTCAACCTTTCAGTGGATGATAAAGTAAAGATATCCAAACAGCTTGACCGTTTGGGTATCGATTTTATTGAGGGTGGATGGCCGGGCTCCAATCCGCTTGCCATAGATTTTTTTCGTAAAATGCAGGGTGTTGAACTCAGGCATGCAAAATTAACTGCCTTCGGCTCAACGCGGCACTTTCACAACAAAGCGGAACAGGATCAAAACCTGCTGGCACTTGTTGATGCCAAAACCCCTGCTATCACTATTTTCGGGAAAAGCTGGGATATTCATGTGACCGAAGCCTTGCGGATCAGGCTGGAGGACAACCTCCGGATTATCGAAGATTCTCTAGCTTTTTTACGACCCCAGGTCCAGCACCTCATCTATGATGCCGAACATTTTTTCGACGGTTTTAAGAACAATGCCGAGTACTGTCTGGCGACCATAGGCAGTGCTGTTAGAGGCGGTGCGGAAACCATTGTCCTTTGCGATACCAACGGGGGGACTTTGCCCCATGAAATCCCTGCTATCATCAGCAAAGTAAAAGAATATCTTGCTGATCTGGGATCACAGGTCAAGCTTGGCATTCATTCTCATAACGATTCTGAAACAGCGGTTGCTAACGCATTGATCAGCATTAATCTCGGCCTTGATCAAGTGCAGGGAACTATCAACGGTTTTGGCGAACGATGCGGTAACAGCAATTTGACCTCTATTATTCCTGCGCTGGTTTTTAAGATGGGGATGGAATGCGAAGTAAAAAATAATATCGACCAACTCTGCACCACGTCACGCCTGGTGGACGAGCTTGCCAATCTACCCCATGATCAATATCAGCCCTATGTCGGCGAATCAGCTTTTGCCCACAAGGGAGGCATTCACGTTAGTGCCGTCCAAAGAAACCCATTAACCTACGAGCATATAGAACCAGAGAAAGTCGGCAATATTCGCAGGGTCCTGATTTCGGATCAGGCAGGCCGGGCAAACATCATGTCCAAGGCCAAAAAATACGGTATTTCTCTGGAACCGGATGATCCACTGATGTCCTCCATCATTAACGAATTGAAAGAACGTGAAAATCAGGGATACCAGTATGAGGCGGCTGAGGCAAGTTTTGAACTTTTAATGCGGCGCACCCTTGGGCTGCAACGCAAATTTTTTAAGCTCGAAGCCTTCAGGGTTATGAACCACAGATACAGTATGGGCAGACCGCCTGTTACCGAAGCCACTATCAGGTTACATGTCGGTGGAAGTGAGGTACACACAGCCGCTTTGGGCGATGGGCCGGTCAATGCTTTGGACAAGGCGCTTCGAAAAGCATTGACCCGCTTTTATCCCAGTTTAAACGACATGGAACTGGTTGACTACAAAGTGCGGGTATTGACGGGAGAATACGGTACCGGCGCTCAAGTACGCGTGCTTGTTGACAGCACGGATGCCGCGAACCGCTGGGGAACCGTTGGTGTTTCCGTCAACATCATTGAAGCCAGCTGGCAAGCACTTGTTGACAGCATTAATTACAAATTGCTCAAGGATGACAAGACAAAGCGATAGTGAGGGTGGCATAAACACTCCCTATGCCCACTGCAAGGACAAGCGTGTGCTTGCCCTTGCAGTTTTAGGGGGCCTGCTTTTCATAACTCCTTGGCTCAATCAGCAGCAAATCGCGCCAACACAGAAAAATCTATACATCCTTGATGGGCAACACCTCTATGTACAACGCCTCGCAGCCGGCACCGAATTGGAACCAATCACCGATGTTCAATCGCTGCAACGCAATGCCGGACACCCTACAGGCTCTGCAACGGCGACCGCCAATCAGCCCGTTTCTCCGGCATTGTTAAGTCGCTTTTTCAACTTTGGGTTCCCTTTAAACAAGGCTACAATGAAAGAGTTAGAACTTTTACCGGGTATAGGACCCAGCCTTGCGCGAGAGATTTACACCCATAGGATGCAGTCTGGTAACTTTACTTCTATCCACGAGTTACAGGCAATACCCGGTATCGGCGAGAAAACTTTACAGAGGCTGAAGCCTCTTCTTGATTTTGGACAATGAGACAAAAACAACAAATCATCTCAACACCTGTAATTGTTCTTGTCGGTCCGACAGCTATTGGCAAAACAGCACTTTCACTCAGGATAGCTGAGCAGTTCCACTGTGAAATTATCTCCATGGATTCGATGCAGGTCTACCGCTACATGGATGTAGGTACGGCCAAGGCATCACTCGAAGAACGTACACAGGTACCACATTATCTCATTGATATCTGCGATCCAGACGAGCAATATAATGCAGCACGGTTTGTCAATGATGCATTGGATGCCATAAACGATATCGCTGCAAGAGGCAAGGTTCCTTTAATCACCGGTGGAACCGGTCTCTATCTTTCTTCGCTCCTCAATGGTTTGTTCACGGATGTTCCAGTACAGGAATCCGTTCGACTGGAAGTTCGTAAGCGATATGAAGAGAAGGGGAGGGAAGCAGCATATGCCGAACTATTACAGATAGATGCAGTGGCAGCTGAGCGAATACATATCAATGACACACAGCGCCTCCTAAGAGGGCTGGAGATATTTCACAGTACCGGTATTCCATGGTCCCGACATCTGGAATCTCAACAACAGCAGCAGCCACCAATATCTTTTCAGCACCTGCTTGTCATTGGATTGACCTGTGAGCGCTCACGGCTGTACGAACGGATTGAAAAAAGGGCAGGGATAATGATGAAGACCGGCCTTATGGAAGAAGTGAAAAAGCTCCAAAAAATGGGCTTTAACGACCAGCTTACGTCTATGCAGGCAATTGGCTACCGACATGCGGTTCAATATCTCAACGGTTCACAGCCACTTGAAGAAACAATCAAAGAGCTTGTCCGCGATACCAGAAGGTATGCAAAACGGCAAATGACATGGTTTCAAAAACAGAGGCAACTACAGTGGTATGAACAAGATAATGACGCTGCTGTTCTTGCTGATATTCAGCGCATGATACAAAAAGCGCAGAGGTAACATTTTGCCGGACAACCTATCATTGCATAAGAGCGCCAGCCCGCCACAGAGTAACGACAGTGAATACAGCCAGTTAGCAGGCAAATTTAACCTACCGCTTCCTCTTGCAACTATTCTTTATAACCGTGGTTTTAAAGCAGAGGAAAAAATAGAGAATTTCCTTTATCCGGACTTTGCCCACCTGCCCAAACCAGAGCAAATGCTAGGCATGGCAGATGCAGTTGCATGTATCGTAAGGGCATGTGAACAATCAAAACACATCATCATCCATGGCGACTACGATGTAGATGGCGTAACGGCTACCGCATTACTGGTGAAATTCTTTCAGGGGATTGGCCTGGAGGCAACCTATTATATTCCCAACCGACTCACTGACCATTACGGTTTTACAACGAATTCCGTCGACAACATACAAGCACAAATAGGCGATGAACCTACCCTGCTGATCACTGTAGATTGCGGCATCACCGCGCATGACACCGTAGAATATGCTAGAGAAAAAGGGTTGGAAGTCATCATTACCGATCACCACGAGCCGGCAGACATTCTTCCTGATGCAGCGGCAGTTATAAATCCTAAACAAAGCCAGTGCTGTTTTCCTTTCAAAGAACTGTCTGGAGTAGGGGTGGCCTTCTTTTTCGTTGCAGCTGTACGCAGGGCACTGATTGAAAAAAACTTTTGGAAAAATTCCGCTGCCATACCCAACCTCAAACAATATCTTGACCTCGTCGCTCTTGGCACGATAGCAGACGTTATGCCACTTGAAGGGACAAACAGAATTCTGGTACGAGCCGGCCTTGAGGTGCTGAACCAAAAAAGACGAGTTGGTATTTTCACCCTTGCTGAACAGTGCGGCATGTACCAGGCCGACCTCATCCAAGCCGAAGACGTCTCCTTTAAATTGGCACCCCGTATTAACGCTGCCGGAAGAATGGGCAAGACGGAGCATGCGATTAAGCTGCTGCTCACAGACGAAATGGCGGTGGCAAAAAGATCCGCGAGCAAGCTTGAAAAGCTTAACTCGACGCGTAAAAAACTTGAACGTAGTGTTTTAGAAGAAATTTTTTCAGAATGTGAAACACTAAAAAAAGAGGGCGCATTCGCCCTTACCATTTTTCACAAATCCTGCCATCCTGGAATTCTCGGCATTGTTGCTTCGCGTATTGTCGATAAATTTGATTGTCCGGCCATTGTTGTTACCATGGAACATCCAGGCGACAGCGAAAACTGCATCCTCAAAGGATCGGGGAGATCTATTGAAGGGATAAATATTTACCAAAAATTAGGATTATGCAGTAAATATCTTGAGCAATTTGGAGGCCACCCCATGGCTATTGGCGTGACCTTGCATCAGGAAGCATTTCCAGCTTTCAGGGCAGCCTTTGACGATTGTTGTACGGAAAAGGACAGTTCGATGAGTGCGCGACAGATCTACGTGGACTATGAGCTCACTTCAGAAGACCTCACATCGGATACATTGCTCGCCAAATTGCAACTTTTCCAGCCTTTTGGAGAGGCAAATCCAGAACCCCTTTTCGCCCTTAAACAGGTTTACCTGAAAAACGTGAAAGATGTAAGCGGACATTTAAAATTCTCTCTTCCAACCGCATCTAGCAATGCAGTCAATGGCATTGGTTTTTATCTGGCAGAGAAAATTACCACTGTAAAAGAAGGGCCTGTAGATATTATTTTTAAACTCAAACGATCCTCCTACAGAGGGGTACAGCGTAAAGAAATACAGTTAGTTGATGTATGCAAACCCAACCAGACAAAAATTTAACATAATATATATTATGCGACATTGCAACATTCTAGAAATCATGTCTGCCTGATATGATTGAACATTTCAAGTTAAACATAGATAAACAAGGCTCTGCACAACGCCTTTAAAATATTAATAACCCCAGGAACGCCATGAACAGAGACATTTACCAAGAGCCACTTGTTTCCCGATACACCAGCAAAGCCATGCAGGAACTTTTTAGTGAGCGCTTTAAATTTACTCACTGGAGAAAATGCTGGATTGCACTTGCCGAAGCACAACATGAACTCGGTTTAGCAGCTGTGACGGAGGAAATGATTAATGAGCTCAAAGCAAATGTTGACAACATCAACTTTGATGTTGCTATTGAAAAAGAAAAAGAAATCCGCCACGACGTTATGGCTCATGTCTTTGCCTACGGCCGGCAATGCCCTCTGGCTGAGCCCATTATTCATCTGGGAGCAACATCACAGTTTGTAGTCTGCAACACCGATCTTATGGTGCAGAAGCTGGCTCTTGGCCTGATAAAGCAATCCCTTTTGCGTGTTATTCAGAATCTTGCCACTTTCAGCCTACAACAAAAAGCAACAGCCACCTTGGGTTATACCCACTATCAACCAGCCCAACCGACCACTGTTGGTAAAAGAAACACGCTCTATATCCAGGACCTTATTATGGATCTGGAATATATTGAACACCTTGAAAAACAAATCAAGGCACGCGGTGCCAAAGGCACAGTCGGCACGCAAGCCACTTTTATTGAACTCTTTAATGGCGACCATGAAAAGGTACGCGAGTTGGATAGACGGGTTGCCGAGAAACTTCATTTTGATAATGTTTTTTCAGTCACCGGGCAAACCTATCCCCGAAAATTGGATATGAAAACCAGTGAAACTCTTGCCGGCATTGGTAGTTCTGCTCATAAATTCGCAGTCGACCTACGGTTGCTCTCTAACCTCAAAGTTCAAGAAGAACCCTTTGCGAGTAAGCAGGTTGGCAGCTCAGCCATGGCCTACAAGAGAAACCCCATGCGCTCTGAAAGAATGACCGGACTTGCACGAAAGCTCATGGGACTACCGGCTAATTTCGGGGCAACCGCTGCTAACCAATGGTTTGAAAGGACCTTGGATGATTCTGCAATTCGCCGAATGGATATAGCCCAGGCATTCTTATTGACCGATGCCATTTTAAAGCTATATATTAATATTACTAATGATATGGTTGTATATCCGAAACAAATTGAAAAATATCTTCGCGAAGAACTTCCGTTTATGGCGACAGAAAAAATTCTTATGGCCTGTGTCGAGCGTGGCGAAAGTCGCCAGGAAATGCACGAAATCATACGCGAATATTCTGTTGAAGCCGGCGCTGCTGTGAAAAATCATGGTGTTGCCAATGATCTGCTACAGCGGCTCGGGAACGATGACCGCGTTCCTTTTGGTCAAAAAGAGCTGGATGACCTGCTTGGCAACTATCAGGAATTTACAGGACGAGCTGCTGAACAGACAGAAGAATACCTTCAGGAAGAAGTACAACCACTGCTGGAAAAACACAAGGATGCATTATCCGGAGACATTGACTCAACCTTAACTGTGTAGGACATCTAGTTGAAAAAAGAAGTTTTTAACGCCACCACTTACACTATATATCTTCGTGTACGCAAAGAAAAAATTGGCTGGTTAAAATTTATTATTGAAGGGTATGATGGGCTTGCGACACTATCAACCCTATCAGTATCTGAAGGGTTAATCAAAATCTGGACAACCCACTCTTCTCTTGCACAGTTGTTCGCTCTGCTCAACGCTGTTGCAGGAGAGGTAACGCCCTTCCCTACTCCAACACATGTTGCTCCTCTTGGCTGATTATTCATGGAAAAAAGACTCTATATAAAAACCTTTGGCTGCCAGATGAACATACGGGATTCTGAAATCATTGAGCAGCTTCTAGCCCAGGATGGCTATCTTGCCGTGGATGCGCCGGATCATGCCGATGTTATTATTCTTAACACTTGCAGTATACGTGCAAAAGCCGAGCAAAAAGTATTCAGCCTTCTAGGTCAACTCCGCGACACAAAAAAACAGCATCCCAACCTTCGTATTGGAGTTGCTGGTTGTGTTGCCCAGCAGGAAGGCGACCAGATCTTTAAGCGAATGCCCCATGTTGATTTTATTGTCGGCACCCAGCAAATCTACCAACTGCCCGAAATCCTTTATCGACTCAATGAGGGACAGACAGTGCATGAAAAGGCTACAGATCTTGACAATACCTTCTCTATCCCTCCCTTCCAGCAACTTCTGACCAATAAAACCACCCCCAAAGCGTCTGCTGAGAGCGGATTAAAACGTTTTGTTACCATTATGCAGGGGTGTAACAACTACTGTAGCTATTGTGTGGTGCCCTACACCAGAGGAAGGGAAATCAGTCGTCCTGTAACTGACATTGTAGAAGAAGTAGAGATTCTAGTAGACCAGGGAGTAAAAGAGATAACCCTTCTCGGGCAAAACGTTAATTCCTATGGCATGACTAATGCTGTTGCGGACACACCTGTTTCCTTTGCCCAATTATTGCGCCAGGTTGCTGCAGTTAAAGGACTCGGACGACTCAGGTTCACCACCTCCAACCCCAAGGATCTTTCCGAAGATCTTATGCGCTGTTTTGCAGAGCTCGAAAATCTGTGTCCCCATTTTCACCTTCCTGTTCAATCAGGCTCAAATCGCATTTTGGCACTGATGAACCGGAAATATACCATTGAAGAATACCTTCAAAAAGTTGAAACTCTCCGTTCCTATCGTCCTGAAATCGCTCTTGCTACCGATATGATCATTGGTTTTCCAGGAGAAACAGATGCCGATTTCGAACAAACCGTCGACTTACTCAAAACTGTCCAATATCACGGTTCTTTTTCCTTTAAATATTCGGATCGTCCCTTCACTCGATCAGCCGATTTTCCTGATAAAGTGCCTGAAGAGGTAAAAAGCGAGCGATTGAGGATTTTCCAAAACCTGCAGGATGAAATCAGTCTTGCTCGGAATAATGATTACTTAGGTCACAAAGTGGAAGTAATGGTGGAAACCGTTACTGCAAAAGAGTGCAAGGGGCGCACCTCGACAAATCATATTGTTCATTTCGTTCAACCCCGGGATACCCTCGCCCCCGGTGATATCGCGCATGTAACGATCAATCATGCCGGTAAACACTCCTTGAAAGGGCTAATCACTTGACAACACCTTCTATTGGCGGCTAAAAGAACTTTTCCTATTAACCATTTTGATACTATGAGCATCATAGGTATAAAAATGATTGAACTCCACACGCATACTTTTTATAACGATGGTGCCCTGATTCCTTCGAACACCTTCGCCGAGTTGAAATGAGGCTGTCGCCATCCGATTGAGTAAAGAGCGTTATCAGCAGCTACGCAAAGATATGCAGCAACTCGTCAATGCTCTTTAATATATCTGACTAATTGACTGGTCCCGGATCTCTGCCGCGGGGCTATTCTTCATTCTACACCTTTGCAGTAAATTGCTAATGAATTGACAATATATTGGTTTTTATGTAAATAATGACATTCCATTCCTAAAAACATTCTTCCTTCTCTGGAAAAATGCTAACAATCCGTTCACAAAAGGAGGTCTCGCTTGACTGGTTTTGAAGCTATTACACACCATAATGGATGGGCTATGGCAGTAGTGGGTGCAACGATTGTAATATCCGGTCTTGCCATCCTGTCCCTTATTATTTCTCAACTACACAAAGTCATCGGCTTATTGGAGAAGAAAAATAAAGCTCCTGTGGTTGAGATTCCCGAAGAAAATTTAAAAGAATCAGCTTCTGCTGAAAATTGCCCCGCTAACATCGAAGTTACGCTGGAATTATATCGACCTTTAATCGAGGAACTTGATGAACAGTTCCAACTTGCCGACCTTTATGCGCTTGCTAAAAAATATCATCTGCACCACCCCCATCTTTCGATTCGGTGTCTCCGTGATTCCGGCACACTCGAATCCTTAGGCGATGGCTTTTTCCGCTTGGTAGGGTAAATTTTTTCTTTTTTTGTATCTGTTTAAGGGAGGAACGAATATATGGAGCTTCTGGAACTGTTTTTACAATTTTTTAGCAACACCGGATTTTTCCTTGCTGATTATCGCAATATCATCATGCTGGTAATCGGCATTGTCTTTGTTTATCTTGCCATCGCCAAAGAATACGAACCACTGCTGCTATTGCCCATTGGCTTTGGAGTTATTGTCGGCAACATTCCTTTTTTCAAAGGTTTCGGCATCGGTATTTATGAGGCAAACAGTGTTCTCCATTATCTGTACTTTGGTGTTACTTCAGGTGTCTACCCCTCAATAGTTTTCTTGGGGCTTGGTGCCATGACCGACTTTTCATTTTTACTCAGCAATCCCAAATTGATGCTTTTGGGAGCGGCTGCTCAGATGGGCATTTTCTTTACCCTGTTAAGTGCGTTGGCACTTGGATTCGCCCCCAATGAAGCCTCGTCCATTGCTATTATTGGTGGTGCAGACGGTCCAACTTCCATCTTTCTGACAGCTAAGCTCGCTCCTGAACTTATCGGTCCCATAGCGATTGCTGCCTATTCGTATATGGCTCTGATACCCATTATCCAGCCGCCGATAATGAAACTGCTCACAACCCACAAAGAGCGGGTCATTCGCATGCCGGACCTTCGCGAGGTTTCCAAAAAGGAACGCCTGATCTTTCCTGTGGTGGGTATCATCCTGTGCTGCTTTCTCGCACCTGCATCCATTCCATTGCTTGGCCCGTTCTTCTTCGGTAACCTGATGAAAGAAAGTGGTGTGGTAGAACGCCTGGCCCAGACTGCCCGCACAGCTGTCATAGATACCGCAACAATCTTTTTGGGTTTTACGGTTGGTGCAAGTACCCAGGGTGATGTTTTTCTCAATCCTAAATCAATTGGTATTTTTATCCTCGGCGCAGTCGCTTTTAGTATCGCCACCGCATCCGGAGTTATCTTTGCCAAAATAATGAACCTGTTTCTCAAACGAAAAATCAATCCGCTGCTCGGTGCTTCAGGCGTTTCCGCAGTTCCCGGATCTGCTCGTGAAGTCCACATGATGGGATTGAAATCCGACCCGACCAACTACCTGTTAATGCATGCTATGGCCTGCAACTCCTCCGGTGTAATCGGCTCAGCCATATGTGCAGGTATTTTATGGAGCTTTAACATGAAATAGCTTCCCTCTTAACAGATTTTCTACAAAAAAGCGGTTTCTCAAAATAGGGGAAACCGCTTTTTTTGTATTCAATCAAGTAAGATACGGAGAACGTTTGCCGTACGATCAAACCTTGAAAACGGTGCTGCAGCTGTGGGCAACCATTGAGGAACGAAACAACATGTTAGAGATTAACGGGGTAAATATTCATGAACAACTCTTAGAAGCAGACAATTTTACTTTTTATTGTGGAACATAGGAAAAGAATAGAAAGTAAACGAGGACAATTGCGGTAGTTTACTACCGGAGTCTTCGCTACCTGCTGCGCTGCTTGTGTCTTGCCCTGCGAAAAACTTTATTGATGAGAAATCCGGGTTGACTTAACACTCGACGACGAAACTCATTTGTAGTGACCTTGCCGCCAAGAGATGATGAGTGCAAACAAAAAAAGAGGAGAATTGCAATAAATGATTAACCGAGATCCCGGTTTAAGGTAGTTATTGTCTTGTAACCACCGAGGTTTCGATTAAAAAGCTCTGCTATTTCTGAGGTTCATGAAAACGTAACCAAAGATTTACTTACACGTAAACAAGCGTTAATGTATTTTGATTTTTATTGTTTCTTAGTAATTATTCATCGAAGGTATAAAAGCTGTCAATTTACCTCGTACTGTAACTTTTCAAGAGTGCTCCAAATGTTTACAAGCTGACTGATTAGCAGATAAGCCCCGACTTCTGTATATCGGTATCCTGGGCGGGCAGATCGGGAATAGTCGGCGTGTTGCTGAAGAGTTACGTTTCTTATCACTAATTTCCACTCAAGGTTTTCCTTTGAAAAAGAAACTGCAACTCCTTTTTTGTTTATTCCTTGGCGGCTGTACAGGAATACCAGGCAATCTAGCTCCCATCCAGAACTTTGAGGTCAACCGATACCTGGGCACATGGTATGAAATTGCCAGGCTGGATCACTCTTTTGAACGCGGCCTCACCGATGTGAGTGCGGAATACAGCATGGCGCCCAACGATACGATCCGGGTTGTAAATCGCGGGTACTCAGTGCAAAAGGGTAAATGGAAAACCGCTGAAGGAGTGGCTAAGTTCGTCCAATCCCCAAATATTGGACACCTCAAGGTGAGTTTTTTCGGCCCTTTTTACGGATCATATATTATACTTGATATAGACAAAGAAACCTATCAATACGCTCTTGTCTGCGGTCCAAACAAGGAGTATCTCTGGATACTTTCAAGACAGCCCACTCTTGATAAACATGTTCTCTCACAACTGATAGCTCAAGCTCAGGCTATGGGATTCCCAACAGAGGAACTTATTATTGTACCCCATACAAAAAAATGACCATTTGCAGAGAATAGATTCTATCATTGAAACCAAAGGCATCACAATCTGGTACACAGATGGCAAGCGCCTCATTCTTCTCTCTATAAGCAAGAGCACTATCTCAGCTCCCGTGAACACAATTTTATAGGAAAAGTACAGTTCAGGACATTCGTCATGATACCTCCCCAGCTACCACCAAGAAGTCCAAATGCGCTCGACATGCTTGTGGGGCTGCTCGTCCTTTTTCTTCACCTGCCCACAATGGCGTTGGCAGACGACATTATACATCCCCGGCCATATCAACGAAAAATTCTCCTTACCGGTTTTACCAGGGCCAAGCAAATAATGACAGTAAGCAGCGAGGTGGCAGGAAAATGCCTCAAAGTCTTTGTCGATAAAGGAGACAACATCCCCCCATCAGGACAACTGGCAGCTATTGATTCAACCTTCTTAGTCCTTGATCTCCGCGCAAACAAACTGGCTCAAGAAAAAATACAACTACAGCTCGCCAACGAAAGAAAGACGTTGGAGCGGTATACCACTTTACACGGACAGAAATCAGTGCCCCAGGCTACCCTTGACGAGGTAAGCCTTAATGCGGAATTGCACCAAATCGCCTTGGAAAATCTCCGTAATGAACAGCGCCGTCTTGAAGAGCAGCAGACACGATATATTATACAAGCACCTCCAGGTTGGAAGGTTCTTGAACGGTTGGTTGAACCTGGAGAATTTGTCCAGTCGGGACAATCAATAGCACGGCTTGGAGACTACCGGCAGGTTATTGTCCCCCTCGCGTTGAGCATCAACGAACTGGAGTCGTTACGACAGACTCAAGATATTCCACTTTTGCTGCCAGACTTAAACACTACTGTCAGCGGAAAAATATATCGAATCTCACCGGGATTTGATGCAAAAATAAAAAAAATTCCGGTCGAATTGATCCTCGAAACCTCTGAAGTGATTACTCCAGAGATTCTTCGCGGCGGGCTACGGGTTCAACTCCATCTCAACCTGCAAGAGAAAAGCAACGTTTTTCTCCTGCCGCTTTCAGCAATAATCCAACGTTACGATGCACACTGGGTGGTCAGATCCGACGGAAAAAGAGAAAAAGTAATATTTCTTGGGACCTCGCAAGATGGTTTATCCGCCATCATTTCTGCTAAAGACCTGAGCACACAAGACAAACTGCTCAAAACCATACCACCAGATTTTAAGCCGTGATACAGCTCACCCCTCCATACCTGTATTTTTTCAGATGCCAAAGGTAAAACAAGCATGGATAACTTTATCCGGTTTACCCTAAAACAGAAAGTCGTTGTCAACCTGCTGTTTGTTCTGCTTATTGTCGTTGGTGCACTTACACTGCTCAAAGTACCGGTCGACCGTTATCCCAACATCCATTTTGGTAAAATGTATATCAACACCTTCTTTCCCGGTGGTTCTCCGGAAGAAGTAGAGACGCTCATTACCAAAGAAATAGAAACAGCCCTGCAAGATCTTGAAGATATCGAATATATCCGATCGGGAAGCTATCGGGAGCGCTCAAACATTGTTATTAAATTTACTGATGACAGTGATTATCTCAAACGCTTTGATGACGTACGTATCAAAGTCCTGGCAACCGCAAAAAAACTCCCCGAACTGGCAGACCCTCCGGTATTTAACTTCCTTGATGTAGGCGATTGGTTTCCTACCGTCAGTGTCAACATATCCGGACTGCACACAAACGCGACCCTCAAGCTGGTTGCAGAAGAAATTAAAATTCCTCTTTCCCTTATTCCAGGCGTCAGCAAAGTCAAGCTGCAGGGAGCATACACAAGAGAGTTTCATATTCTCCTTGATGCCGACAAGCTCAATCGATACGGAATTACCTTTGCAGAGGTTACCAGTGCCCTGGGCCTGGCTAATGTCTCTATTCCCGCTGGTCACGTACTCACAGGCGGTGGGGAATTTACCATCCGGGTTGACGAACAGTTTAAAACCAGAAGCCATGTTATTGACACAATTGTTCGAACTGATGCAGACGGCTCTTTCATACGTATCGGCGATATTATAGAGGATGCATTTCTCACCTCCCGGGAGCCCTATATACTGGCGTCAACCAATGGGGAAGAATGCGTGACGCTGCAGGTCCTAAAAAGTGATAACGGCAATGCGCTGCAGATTGCCAAGCAAGTAAAAAAGGTGATAAAGCAGCTCCAGCCGTTGTATGCAACAGAGGAGGTTACCCTTACCGTTACCCAGGACTCAAGCACCCGAATAAAAGATTCCATGCGCGTATTGGGAGTGAACCTGTTGGTTGGTACGGTTTTGGTCTGCGCTATGATCTGGATATTTATGGGATTTCGTAATGCTGCGCTAACAACCATAGGTATCCCTTTCGCGTTCCTTGTTACCCTGATTTTCATGGCCATTACAGGAAACTCAGTAAACGAGGTTTCTCTTTTTGCCTTTGTACTGGTTTCTGGAATTATCGTTGATGATGCAATAGTGGTTGTTGAAAATATTTATCGTCATATTCAGATGGGCCGGTCTGTAAATGATGCCATCATCAAAGGAACCTCTGAGGTTTTTTTACCTGTGGTCTCTGCAACGCTGACAACGGTTGCCGCTTTTTTACCTATGCTGTTAATGACCGGCATGGTCGGCGATTTTTTTGCGATCATCCCCAAGACCATTGTTTTTGCATTGCTCGCGTCCCTGCTCGAATGCCTGATTATTCTTCCCTGCCATTACCTTGAATTCGGCCATCGAACCCCAACTGAGAAAACGGCCAACCAAGACCATATCGAATCACCATGGAAAAGTTCTGAGGGACCGATAATGCGCGCAACCCGCTCCCTGCTCAACAGACTCATTCTCCTGGCGCTTCGCTTTCGTTTCACCTCACAATGCCTGCTGCTTCTCTTTTTTGTGGCTGCAGTGACTATTTTCGCGCTCTCTTTTCAAGGTAAATCGAATCTTGTTCGTATCCAGTTCTTCCCTGACAACTATTCCCTCTACTACGTCGAACTTTTTGGACCTTCCGGAACCCCGATTTTTGAAACCAACAAACTCCTCAAAAAAATCGCCAAAATACTCCACGATGAAGGCCGCGGCATGACAGAGTCTGCTCTAGGGTTTGCCGGCTACTATATCGATGACGATTTCACCCCACAGTACGGAAGTACGCTGGGCCATGTTGCAGTGACCTTGCCGTCATCAGGGCAAAGAAAATTTGCGGATTTCCCGGAAAATGACGTTATTGCTCACCTGCAATACATCAGAGACATGCTCCGTCCCCACATACCAGAACATTTCACCATGGTCGTCCGTCCTGAAAAAGACGGTCCACCAACCGGCAAAGACATCAGCATCCGCATCCTCGGCACCAATGACCAGAATGTTTCGCTGCTTGCGCAGCGTATTAACTCCTACCTGAAGAGCGAGAAGAGCGTCGCTCCCTGGCTCATGGATTTGAAAAATGACCAGGGGAAAAGTAATAAAATTTTCCGAATACAGGTACGCCGTGAAAAAGCTGCGGAGCTGGGCCTGGACCACACTAAAATTGCCCGTCTTGCTGCGACCATTGTCAACGGGCAAATTGTCGGCACCATGAAACTACCTGAAGAACAGGTTGATGTGCTGGTCAAAGTTGCTCAACCGAAAACAGTTGAACTGGCTAACATCTTGGACATACCCGTTATTGACCACCCCAGCGGTTCTATCAGGTTGCGCGATCTCTGTTCATTTGAATACACCCTGGAACCGGGGATTCTTAATCGGTTCCAGCAACAACGTGCCATAACCCTGACTGCTAATATTCAACCGGCTGCGCCCTACTCTCCGGCTATGGTGGTCAATCAAACCCAAGAATATTACAATACCATTCGTCACCAATACCCCGGTGCTACACTCATTTTTGCTGGAGAGCACGAATCGACTCAAAAATCTTTTCTCTCCCTGTCTATTGCTTTTGTTGTCGCCACCCTGCTTATTTATCTGATTCTAGCAGCACAATTCAGATCATATCTGCAGCCGTTGATTATTATTTCTGCCGTTATCTTTGCCCTCACAGGGGTAATTTTTGGTACTTTTTTATCCCGCACCCTCTTTACCATTAACAGCTTTGTGGCTATCATAGGCGTGACCGGTGTGGTGGTGAACGACTCTCTTGTCTTGGTGGCCTTCCTTAATTCCTGTTATGCAAAAAGTCGCAAAAGGCGCCAGGCGCTTTTATTGGCTACCAATACTCGCCTTCGCCCGATTCTCCTCACAACATTAACCACCACGTTGGGACTCTTGCCAATGGCCTTGGGTATACCGGAATATTCAAATGTATGGGGAAGCATGGCCATGACATTTGTTACAGGGCTCTGTACAGCAACAGTCCTGACGATTATAATCATACCCGTGCAATGGGATATAGTGGCCGGCTTACAGGATCACTCATATTTCGGAAAACTCCCCACAAATGCGCACAAACAAAGTCAACCGTAAACGTAACCATTACGGGTTGGTAACTATTTGATTTATTTTATCAAAACTTGTAAAATCTCCCAGGAGCTTCATATTTTGACAGGCGCGTTTTTTCGCAGGTAAACGAAGACTCCGGTAGCCGCCCAATACGGGAGGATAGTGACCGTCAAAAGAGGTACGCGACCAACGGGAGACTCCCTGGGGTGCCAGTGAGCAGTTACCCGTAAACAATTCAACTGAGGCACAATTATGCAGGAAAAGAAAATTAAACTCTACAGCTTGACAACATGCAGCTACTGTGCTGCTATAAAAAAAATGCTTGAGTCTCTTGAGGTTGCTCATGAATTTGTGGATGCGGATCTGCTTGATGGCGAGGCTCAACAAAATCTGCTCGATGAATTGCGATCGATCAACCCACAATGTTCTTTTCCCACCATCTTGATCGGAGAAACAGTTATAACCGGGTACAAAATCCAGGAGATCAAAGAAACCATCGGTATCCGTACCGAGGTAGACCTTCTTTACGAACAATTACAAAAGATCAATGAACCCAAAGGATATTATTTTAATCAGGATAAAGAGCGAACCTTTGACCTCCTTAGAGGCCTTTTAACCAACAAAGATCGGTATGGGTATATGTCTTGTCCCTGCAGGTTGGCATCAGGCAACAGGGAAACTGACCGGGATATCATCTGTCCATGTGCATACCGTAAGCCGGATGTTAAGGAGTTCGGCGCCTGTTATTGTGCACTCTATGTCTCTGAAGAATGGAACAGCAAAAAAATACCACAGCAACCTGTACCTGAGCGTCGAAGTACCGGGAATTAAAGTTGTCGGGCCAAGAACAATTCGCGTTGACTAAGGTCTTTCTTAGCAATACCAATCAGACAAAAAGCAGCTACAAGCGGTTCCTTCTGCTGACCGCATTGCGCGTACGTTGTTGTGGGACTATCTCATCTCGACAAGATACTTCCAGTAACGCCTGGGCATAAACTGCCGCTGGAGATCTAGGTTATTTCTGTCCTTATTTGCAATGGCTGTATGGAAAACTTTCCAAAGCTGCTGATAATGTCGTTCTTCTACGCTCAATCTTGATTCCGGAATTTCCCCATGTTGTCGTACATGATTGGTGAAGTCATCGTCAATATCAATTGATTGCAATACATTACCATCCCAATACATGGCGTGATTACGGCGGATGTCATGAAGAATCCACCGTCTATTTTTCAGCCGCTGTTTAAAATGGAGAGCACAGTGGCCAATTACCATGCAATCAGGTGCAAACGGAGCATATTGCAGGCCGTCTTCAAGTATTCGAAAACGAATAAGGCCTGTAAATCTATGGGCTTCAACATTAACTTTATGGGACAGATTATCAAGGTACCTGATTGAATCATGGGTGTAGAGCCGTGTAGCTTTAGCCCCATGTACCAGACACTCCCGAACCATTTGGTAAAGGTGGAACCCAACCTTACGGTCATCGCTCAAAAAACCGTTCACCGCAAAACGGGCTGCGGCTCCTTTAAGATTTTTTAAATATTCAAAAAGTCGAAGGGCTTGCTGGCTGTCAGTCTGTATTTGAACGAGTGAGTCAAAAATCTGTGGCGAATAGCATTGCTCAGCATAGATTCCGTGAATTTTTTGTTGTGATTTTACTGCTGCCGAAACAGCGTGCAACAGCCCTTCAAAGGAGCCATCGTGCAGGTAAACGACCGGATTCATTTCAAAAGAGCCGTAGCTGGCGACTGTTGTACTGCAACTTCTTTGAGCTGGGTGGCTCAGCCTTGCACATTGCACTAACGATATGTTGATGGGATAAACCAGCATCTCCAAGGTACTTGCCATTTAAAGTAATAAAGAATCTGGCCCTTTTAAAAACCATGCCAATCTTCTTCAGGTCTTGTTCGCGAATGGCAGCGACCCTGCGAGTCTTGATAATACGTCTCGCTGACGTAATTCCGATACCTGGAACGCGAAGCAACTCTTCATAACTTGCACGGTTAATATCAATGGGAAAGAGGTCAAAATTACGCAGAGCCCAAGCCGCTTTTGGATCTAGTCGCTCATCAAGATTGGGAAAGGCTGGGGAGAGAATCTCGTGCGCTTGAAATTTATAGAACCTGAGTAGCCAGTCAGCCTGATAAAGGCGATGTTCCCGCACAAGAGGAGGCGCTGTTGATACAGCAGGAAGCAAAGGGCCGTCATTTACAGCAATGTAGGCTGAATAGTAGACTCGCTTTAAACTCATTTTATTGTAGAGATTTTCGGTCAAATTAAGGATCTGCAAATCACTCTCTGCTGATGCTCCGACTATCATCTGGGTAGTTTGTCCTGCCGGACAGAAATGTGGAGCATTTCTCGTCTTTTTCCGTTCAAGCTTAAAACCGTTAAAATTCTCGCCGATCTGCTTCATCGGGGCAAGTATACCCTGTTTCGACTTTTGAGGAGCAAGCCGTTTGAGTGATGCCTCTGAGGGTAATTCTATGTTGACGCTCATCCTATCAGCTAGAAAACCCGCCTGATGCACCAAATCGTTGGCAGCTCCTGGGATAACTTTAAGATGAATATAGCCGTTAAATCGATACTTTTGACGTAAAAGTCGGCAGACCTCAACCATATCCGCCATGGTTTTATCCGGAGACGCATAAACTGCCGAGCTTAAAAAAAGCCCTTCAATATAGTTGCGCAAATAAAAATTGATGGTGAGATCAGCAATTTCTTCTGGGGTAAATGTGGCGCGGGCCAGATTGTTGGATCGACGGTTAATGCAATAACCGCAATCGTATACACATGCATTGGACATCAAAATTTTGAGCAACGATATACACCTGCCATCTGCAGACCAGCTATGGCAGATACCGCTCATGGCCGCATTACCGGTTCCATCAGGCGCAGATGTTCTGCTGCTCCCGCTTGAGGAGCATGATGCATCATACTTTGCGGCATCTGCCAAAATTTGTATTTTATCTGCTATCTTCATGCACCATTTTTTCAGTGTGTAACACTGGCAGTGTTGGTGTGGATATTCAAATCTTGCTCACAGTGCAGTCTATTTTGCCATACATGGTATATCATGGAGTGACAAACCCTCATTTTTTCCACCGGCATCTCTTTTTTATTACAATATACACCCGAACCGCCACATTCGGATATAAAATGGTTGTGAATAATTTTCACATCTGAAGGAAGGGCCCCGTAGTTTGCTCATTCTCTTGTTTTTATCCATTGCCCACAACAATGGCGACAAATCTCGAAGTAAACATTTTCGATATCCCATTTTTTTCCTTTTACGTTAATCAGTATTCGTTAATGGAATTCTTGTTTCTTCCTCTTTCGTGGTTTACTGTATGATATCGAGAGTTTTCATAGCAAAGGAGAAAATGATGATGACAAATGAGCAAGAAAAAATACGGATTGGGATCAGTTCCTGCCTTCTGGGCAACGAAGTTCGTTATAATGGTGGTCATCAACGGGACCGATACATAACGGACACCCTGTCCAACTATTTTGACTTTGTCCCTGTTTGTCCGGAAGTAGAATGCGGATTGCCGGTCCCCCGTGAATCTATGCGCCTTGTCGGTAATCCGGAAGCCCCTCGTCTGCTGACCAGTAAAACCGGAGTTGACCATACAGAAAGAATGCTGAAATGGGCTGCAAAACGTGTTCGAGAGCTGGAAAAAGAGGGCCTCTGCGGATTTATCTTTAAGAGTAAATCGCCCTCTTCAGGGATGGAGCGGGTTAAGGTATATGGGAAAAACAACAGCCCTCAAAATGTAGGCGTTGGGATGTTTGCCAGAGCCTTTATGGACCATTTTCCTCTACTGCCAGTTGAGGAAGAAGGTCGCCTCCATGACATGATCCTCCGTGAAAATTTCATAGAATCAGTTTTTGTCTACCGACGATGGCGCGATACCCTTGCCGACCCCACCCCTGGTAATCTCGTCAACTTTCACACGCACCATAAAATGCTTCTCCGCGCACACAGTGAAAAGCATTATCGAGAACTCGGGCATGTGGTCGCTCAGGCAGGTAGCCTTGATTCTGATTCCCTGCTTGCCGCTTACCAAACCTCCCTTATGGCGGCAATGAAGCTCAAGCCAACGGTCAAAAAGCATGTGAACGTCCTCTTGCACATAATGGGACACTTTAAAAAACTGCTTTCTAAAGATGAAAAACAGGAGCTTCTTGAGGTCATTGACAATTTCAAGGAACACCATGTGCCCCTCATTGTACCGATAACCCTGCTGAACCACTACGTAAGGAAATACGATGAACAGTATTTACAACAGCAATACTACCTAAAACCTCATCCTATTGAGCTGAGACTCCGTAACCATGCCTGAGACTACGCCCGCAAAAAAAATATTTATATCTGGTGCCACCGGGTATATCGGTAGAAGACTCACCAGGCTGCTGCTCGCTTCTGCACATTATGATATACGCATTTTGGTACGGAATCGCGCCAAAGTCCAACAATCCATTGCCGATCAGGTCGACGTCTGGGAGGGAAGCACCTTTGAAAAAGACCTGCTGGTAAAAAGTCTGCAGGGAGTTGACACTGCATTTTACCTGATCCACTCCATGGGCTCAGACAAGGATTATCAGCAGCTTGACCGTTTAAGTGCTGAAAATTTCCGCGACGCATGTATAGAAGCAGGAGTAAGGAGGGTCGTCTACTTGGGCGGCCTGGGGGTTAAACAAAATGCCAGCAAACACCTGCTCAGTCGTATCGAAACCGGAGAAATCCTCAGCGCACGTCCGGAGTGTATCCAAACCATCTGGCTGCGGGCAGGTGTTATCATTGGCTCAGGCAGTGCCAGTTTTGAAATTATCCGCAATTTAACGCAGAAACTGCCGTTGATGATAACCCCGCTGTGGGTAAGAACCCAAACCCAACCCATTGGTGTAGACGATGTCCTAGCCTATCTGGAATCGTCTATCTCGCTGACACATCCTGATGACCTTGTGGTTGATATTGGTTCAGAACAGCTCAGTTTTCAACAAATGATGCAGCAGGCTGCAGCAACAATGGGACTAAAGAGAAAACTTATCCCTGTTCCGGTGCTCTCTCCTCGGTTATCTTCCTACTGGTTAATTCTTTTTACACCCATCCCATACAAACTGGCTGCAGCCCTGGTTGAAGGGCTAAAAAGTGAGACCATCCTCCAAAATGACAATGCAGCACGATATTACAGCGATATACACCCTCTTCCTTTTCGCGAAACGGTTCGTCGCGCAATGGATGAACTTGAGCAGAATTATGTTATCAGTCGCTGGTGCGACAGCAGTGGCCAAAAAGCATGTGATATTAAAGATTTTGATGACCCAACCGGGGCTATTTTACGCGACATACGTGTTGTTGGCTATCAACATGGGGAAAAGCAGGTATCGGTTTTTCAAGCAGCATGCTCTATCGGCGGACCAAATGGATGGTTCCGATACGATATCCTCTGGCGCCTTCGCGGATTGATGGACAAACTTATCGGTGGCTACGGACTGAATAGAGGGCGTCGCCAGGATAAAGAATTACGGGTTGGCGATGCGCTTGATTTCTGGAAGGTTGCAGATATTAAACCAGGAAAACGGCTGCTGTTGTACGCGCAGATGAAATTACCAGGTCAGGCATGGCTAGAATTTGACGTTCAACCTGAGCAGCTCGTGCAAACAGCCCACTTTATCCCTCGGGGGCTTCTTGGCAGACTCTACTGGTATGCTATTCTGCCGATTCATTATTTTGTGTTTACAGATCTTGCAAAAACCATTGTAAAAGCAGCCCGAGAAGAGGATGATAAAATAATGTATAAGTGATCCGAGTGGCGAAATTCAAAATTTTCTACTTCCGTATCATAATGCACTCTCCCGGCTAGCCAGAGGAATTTGTTTATCGTCAACAGCATGTTGTAGGATGCGAGCTGTGCTACGTTACAAAACAAGCGTTTTTTCTCTTTTGCCCGGAGAAACACACAGAGCGCAAGCGAAGGATACGCCACTGGCCGTATTTTTCAAAACGCTGGTCATCAATGCTTGTTGTTACAATATTCTCGGCCGCATGGCGGACACCAACTGACTGCCAAATAATGTCAATGAATTTGAACAGGAGCTGTGTCAAAAAAGCACAATTAATAGTTTCTGCTACCAGTAAACCCCCTTTTCCACCTTATTGATTTCCAGTCATTGATGTTTATTTTGTAAAGCAAGAAAGGAGATATACTAAGCCTTAAACCTTACATCAACGGAGGACATCATGTCCGGATACGAATCACTCGCTTGGATCAAAGATAAAAACGGAAAAGAATATGTCTGCTCAGTAGATGGACTTAACGGAAACCTTAATGATCGAGAAGAGCTCACCAAGCAAGAACAAGAGCATTGTATGGATGTCAATCAGATTATTGGCACTGAACGCTGGTAAACACTTCTGCTACCAATCAGACGCCAACAGGTCCACCATTTAAAACCTATACCAAAGGTGAATATAATGTCCGAAACCAATGAAAACTATCAAAACATGAAAAGTGATGGCGGTGGATACGAATCAATGATCTGGGTAAGAGACAAAGACGGGAAAGAGTATGCCTGTTATGTCAAAGATGTAAAAGGAATCAAAACCAAAGAAGAACTCACTGAAGAAGAAAAAGCAAAATGTATGGATGTGAGTCAGATAGTTGGTACAGAACGCTGGTAAATATTCCTCCGGCGTATAATTCATAAACAAAAAGCCTTTTCACAGAATTTGTAAAAAGGCTTTTTGCGGTTCAACAATAAGATGACCGATTGAGTGGACTCAGGCTCTCTATCCAAGGTTATGAAAAGCTACAATACATAGTAAAAAACGGTAAAGTACTGCGTGGTGCTACCTGCTAAAACGCATAGATGCCAGATGCCATGGAAGTGTTTGACTCGATCTTCGTTGACATAAAAAAAGACCCCACAGGTATAGAACAGGCCTCCCAATAATAGCCAACAAAAGCCGCTAATGCCGATTGTATATACTAATGGTTTGATGGCTAATAAAATTACCCACCCCATAACCAGGTAAATAATTATTGATCTGCTTCTATTTTTTGCATGATGGAATAATTCCAATATTATCCCAAGGATTGCAAGCCCCCACACAAGACCAAAAATGGTCCAACCTAATCCCCCCCGCAAAGTAATTAAGGCAAAAGGTGTATACGTGCCCGCAATAAGGAGGTAAATTGCAAGAAAATCTAATTTTTGAAAGATATATTTCGCCTTTCCTCGAAGGCTGTGATTGAGGGTTGAGAATACATAGAGCAAAACAAGGGTGATGCCATAAATAGTGACGCTGACAATTGGCAGCACCTCCCCCTGTCGACCAGTAGTAACAATCAACACCACAAGACCTATAATGGCCGCAATCGAACCTGCCAGATGGGAAATAGAATTAAATTTTTCGCCTTTATACATGCTGCTGCCTGTTGTTGAGTATCGTGATGCACTTGGACCCAAAAGGTGGATTATAGGTTGCTTTCAGCGAAGATCTAAAAACTGTCAATCCATCCCGAACTGTGATTGTTCAGCAGTGCTCCAAATGTTCACAAGCTAAACCATTTAGCAGGTAAGCCCCGACTTCGATACATCTGTATGCCGGTTGGGCAGATCGTGGCGAGCTGGGGTGCTGCTGATCATTTACGATTATACCAGTTAAAAAGGGCGGTCACCACATGTCTCCTCCCGGTTGATTATTGAGCGACACAACCAGATTCAATACCCTATTATAATGAGATAAAGGGCTGAACAGTGTAACCAAGCCACCATTATACCGCGTCAAGTATCTCTATTTCAAAAAATGTGCAGAACCTGTCTAGATTATGATTATCTTTATAAGACAAGGAGGAGATCAGAATGGCTGAACATCCTGTTGAGCAGATGCTGCGAACCATTGCTGCAGAGTGCCGGTTAACCAAACAATTCACCGGACAGTCAGAAATACGTCCTCGAGTTATCGAAGCCATGCGGCAGGTACCCAGAGAACAATTTGTTCCTCCCTCCATGCGGGCCGCAGCCTATGACAACACACCACTACCCATAGGGAAAGCGCAGACTATCTCACAACCATTCATAGTTGCTCTGATGACCGATTTGCTGCATCCGGAAAAGGACCATAAGATTTTAGAAATCGGCGCAGGATCAGGTTACCAGGCGGCAGTCCTTTCCCTACTGGTAAAACAACTATATACCATCGAAATCATTCCCTCGCTTGCTGCTGAAGCAGCGGAACGGTTAGCACGACTGGGATATGATAATGTTGCTGTTCACCAGGGTGACGGTTACCAGGGTTTCCCTGAACAGGCCCAGTTTGACTCCATCATTGTCACGGCCGCAGCCGACCGCATCCCGCCTCCGCTCAAAGAGCAGCTCAAACCGGGCGGAAGGTTGGTCATCCCGGTCGGGCATCCCTACATGCCTCAGCAACTACTACTCTTAATGAAAAACAATGAGGATGCATTCACGACCCATGAAATCCTTCCGGTGGCCTTTGTGCCGCTTACCGGTGCAGTGGAACGACTTTGAACAGGAAAACAGGCCTGCTTGTTAGCGTAACCTCAATCGCCCTTCAGGGAAGACCGCATGAGATTACTGGCCACGACTGAAGAATTCGACCTACCGCCCCTCTAATTGCAAAGTCCCCTCACTATTTTGTTATATAGGCTACCACCTCTTGCCACCATGGCAATCCGGCATGGACAGGCACTTCATTATGCGTCGTTTGTTTAAACACCCATAGTTTTTTGTCCGTGTTAATCGACTCATACAGTCTCATGCCATGCTGGACAGGGACTACTTCATCTTTTTCCGCCAACACGACAGCGATCCGACCTTCAAATTGACGCAAATTTTCAATATTGTTATATGCATCATGCACCAGCCAGCGGGCAGGAAAATACCAGTAATGGGTTTGTGCTAAGTCCGGTAGCGTGTCCCATGGCAAAAAAAGAACTACCCCCTGTATGGGGACTTGTATTTTGCTGACGGCACCGGCGACAACTCCACATCCAAGCGATTCACCCCATAAAAAAAGGGGCTGCCCGTATTGTCGGTACGCGAGTTCTATGGTCGTGATCGCATCCTTGACAAGCACATCTTCGCTGGGCTGCCCTACTCTCCCCCCATAACCTGGATATTCTGCCAGGAGTACCCGAATGCCGTATTGCGATAATGCGTTAACGTAAAAATTCCGATGGTAGGCAGTCCCGGCATTACCATGAAAAACAATAATGGTTCCCTTACCCTCTCCCGATCGAGACTGACCAACAAACCCACGATACTGATCAGGAGATGGCCAATAGCTCAGGCCGTCCCGGCCAAGCTCATTGCCGGAAGGCCGATAATCACTAGGGAGGTACAGCATCTTCCGCTGCAGGAGAAAAACAACCGCCAACACGGTTACATACCCAATCAGAGCATAGAGCAATATTCTCCACATCATAAACACCTCTCTATTAATCAGCGGATACGGGGATTTGATCCTTCCCAATTCTATTATAAGCCTGTTTACATACAAAAAAAGGGAGCTTACAATATAAGTTGTAAGCCCCCTTTTTTACTGCTCGGGATGGGAGTGTTTGATCCTTATTAACCTTTATTTATAGCTCACTATTACAAGCTGACCGGCAACTTGCAAGAAACCCGATCTTAATTTACCATTATATATTTTTTTTTCATCACTTCTATTAGTGATGCTAATTCATCGTCTTTTAACTTTTGGGTGAACAAAGAATGAATCGTATTGCTCAACGTCTTCACCTTTCGAGGCTTAGATTGGCCCCTACTAGATAATTTTTCAACAATAGCAATTTTCCTTTCATCATCGTTCGTTGCATTCGATATTTTTAAAATTGGGATTTCTGCCAAGTCTTTCTCTCTAAGAACACGGAACTTTCTTCCTCTCAGATGTTTAATGAGCGGATCGAACCCAATATCTTTTGATATGATATGAAAATCTAAAGCATTGGGCCCATTTCCTGCTAGTTGAATATATTAAACATTTTCCCCCATGCTTTGCATAGCCGTGGCAAACTCAAGAGGGATTTTCGTCTGATTTGAACCGACAAAGACAATTACTTAACTGGATGCTCCTTTAGGATTTCAAGGTTCTTTGGTTGCACTTTCTCAAAATCTATCATCACATAATTAACCGAGGTAGGCAAAATTGACCTACTTCGCAACACTCATCAAAATGATTGAATCTATATTTTTTGTATATTTCTTTCTTAATAGCCTTTCTTTCCAAATATCGTTTGTCATTTTCAATCCCCCAATATTCTATACATTTTTCCAGTAGGCAGGGAAAAATATGAATATACATCTATAGGCAACTTCCGTTCATAGGCGTGTACAATTTCAGCCATATTATTGTAGCCAATTATCGATTAAGATTTCAGCTTTCGATCGCACATAGTGACCATCTGTTGATCTTCATTTGGCAATGTACTTTTCCCTAAACCCCTGGCTCTCCCGTTCAAAATTTAGCCCTTTTGAATCTACTGATTCAACATTGCCCTTTATCTGGTTAATTAAGTTCAGCAGTACCTTCGATTCAATTATTGAAGATGGCCACCAGACATATGAAACACCGGACTTTTTATTTTCATCTTGTTCTTCTCCCTGCATAACACCCTAAGGGCTTGTCAACCATCCTTTAATATCTTTGTAAATCCACCCAATTTCAGTCAGGATAAAATTTATCTTGTTGGCAGATAAGCCGAACTCTTTACATATCACAGTGGATGTAATTAAATTTCCATTACTCACATCAATATTTATTCATTCTGGCCAAGTAATGTATTTCGCTTATTTTCTATCATTACCCCGCGCCTAGAAGGTTATTATTGTTATAGCCAATGAGATATAAAATTGACTAAATGCCTTGGAATTTGTGTCCAGGAAGTAGCTAACTTCCAGAGCATCAAACTCATCCCAGCTTTGCAATGAGCCATCTTTTATCGTCTGGACGTTCAGGTTTCGTTCCAGATAAAAAGGCTATCTCTGGTTGCTGGTGCATATGAACCACCATTTATGGTTCATATGCACCAGCAACGCCAATATATCCCTTTCCTCCCTCACCAATTACGCTCATAATCCTTCCTGTCGCATACATAAATCAAAGGAGAAACCGTTTAGGTTAAATGGAACAACATTTGCAATTCTGTTTTGCAAAAGAATACTCTTAAAAATAACCGAAGAGAGCATGCTGCCGGGTATTGACTTCTTGTATCCATTTAGCGAATAGCAAATAACCTTGTCTTAACCTCGAGCTGTGTCTGATCTGCAGTGCTCCAGATGCGTACAGGCTGGATAGCCAGAGTACTGACAAGTTCTTCTACCTGATCGTGCGCAGAGGGAAGCCCAGACTCCATATGATACTGCTCAATATTTACGATTTTTTTAATTAAAATAATGACATTTTACCAGACGAGGTACGCTTTTCCCTGGTGAATATTTAAACCTAACTATCAACAATTAAGGCAAAAAGCAGTAGTCATAAGTGGGGAGAAAACAATGATATCGAAAATAAGTTATTTCCAACAAAGGTTTGATACATCCTTGCTCTTATTTCTTAAGAATACTGTTTATAACCACAATCAGTTTCTCATCGTTTTTTTTATATTCATTGTATCGGCAACCCTAACAACTCTTGCACGGGCTGAGATAAGCTTTACAGAGAGTACAGAAGAAGCCGGTCTAACGTATACCGGCCCCACTTGGGGCGCACAATGGGCGGACTATGATGGGGATGGTTGGCCTGATATTTTTGTTACCAATCATGAATCAAAAGTGCCAAGCCTCTACCTGAATAAGCAGGATGGAACATTTGAACAGCTTCCCGATAGTATTTGGGATAAACCGGCATATCCTTGTGACACTCATGGCGCCGGGTGGGCAGATTTTGACAACGATGGAGACCAGGATGTATATATCAGTGCCGGTACCTGGAACCACTACAACCATTTTTACATAAACGATAATGGAGGCCTTTACGAAAGTGCTGATGCATACGGCATCTCATATATTTTAAATCGAGGGCGTATGCCACTTTGGCTTGATTTCGATAATGATGGTTTTTTGGATATTTTTGTAAATGGGTACTCAATGGGAGGCGAAGGGTATGCTGCCTTTTTTCAACAAAACGCGACCGGGTTTGAAAACGTAAATTCCCTCGTAGGATTTGAGGAACAAAATGTTACCTATTCCGTGATGTCAGATATTACGGGTGATGGTATTTTGGATGTAATAAGTACTGATGATTCCGCACCATTTCCTACCCATGTCTTCGACATAACAACCTTACCTTTTACGAACGTTCGGGATCAAATATTTTCACTGGACACTGGATATGGTATGGACGCAGCCTTTGCAGATGTCAACGGTGACCTGCTTCCAGATCTCTATACCCCAAAAAGTGGTGGAGGAGATCAAGTCGAACAAGTAACATCAACCAGGGTAGCCGCAGCTATTATGACCGAGCGATGTGGGTGTCAGAAAGGAATAACATTCCAAACCACTGGCAATCTGACCCTTTTATTTTCATTAAGGCTTAGCTATGCAGACCATCCCATACGTATTGGTTCTTCAGGACTTCTTGCTGCAAATTTTGAAGTAACCCTCGATCCCGATGACCCTCGAATATGGGGATTCGCACCTCGAATCCCGGTATATCTGGAACTATCGCCTAACGATGACAGGGTGGTTGGCATGCCCTCTTATAATCCGGGCGTTGATGATGGCGTTTATATCGGCTTTAATAGAAATACAAATGAATGGACAATCGTATCTTCAGTGCCTACAGACGAAAGCTTTCAATGTAGATTCATCGCACAAACTGATGGGAGTCAAATAACTAATGTGACGCATTTGAATCTCAATACCTTTGATCCGGCTGTAGACGCACTCTATATCCACAATGGAGTACAGCTGGAGAATAGAACCTCACAAAGCGGAATCAACAAGCATTTAGCCGGAAGAAGCGTTGTTATCGCTGATTTTGATAATGATATGGATCAGGATATTTATGTGGTAAATGCTTTACTCGTTGAAAACACACCTAATATTCTCTATGAGAATAACGGAGCGGGTTATTTCACTGAAGTCCTTGATGCAGGAGGAGCTGCTGGGACCTCGTTAGGAATTGGGGATCATGTAGTCACTGCTGACTATAACCGTGATGGTTTTCTGGATTTGTTCGTCACTAATGGGAGGTATCCACCGCCTTTTGATCACTTGGGGCCTATTCAACTTTTTAAAAATAACGGAAACAATAATCACTGGATTGAAATTGACTTGGAAGGCACACTTTCCAATAGAGACGGCATTGGTGCAAGTGTGTTGGTAACCGCTGGGGGGCTGACTCAGTTGCGTGAGCAAAATGCTGGTATGCACAGGGATTCACAAAATCACACGCGCATCCACTTCGGTCTTGGCCAAAATATTACCATACAGCGCTTAGAAGTTTATTGGCCAAGCGGGATTGTGCAGGTCCTGGAAAATATCTCAGCTGATCAAATCCTCCGGGTTGTGGAATCTTCGAGTGGCTCTCAACCGCCAGTGGCCAGTTTTACAGCCGATCCTACGTCTGGTGAGGAGCCGCTGGACGTGAACTTTGATGCTTCCTGGTCATATGACGATGGTTCGATCGTATCGTATGCATGGGACTTTGGCGATGGCACAGGCAGCGGTATAACACCGAGCCATACATACAACTTACCTGGTATCTACAACGTCACCCTTACTGTTACAGATGATGATGGTTTCACCGACACGGCCAACCAGAATATAACAGTTGGTTCATCGAACACGTGCAACCCGTATGGCGAACCGAGTTACGATCCAGCAGCAGAGGATGGCATTTTTCTGTGGCAAGAAGGAAATGTCTGGCACTTGAGGGCTGTGGCAGGACTCAGTGGGTGGCAAAGATATACTGGCAGCATAGTTTCAGATATGGATTTTGACAGTGTCACTCCTGTCAATTTAGAACCCAACGACAATCTGGACACCTCTGACCCTCAAGAGATTATATTTGATATGCAAATGTCGGAGCCCTGGTATGACGGGATTGATTTCGAGGTCCCAGCCGGTGCCACTGTCTATGTTGATGTCCAGGTAACGAGTGGGAATGCTGACAATCTTGTATTTATAGGTGGAAATCAATGTCCCATCGCTCAGCTCCCCTATCAACTCCCCTCAGCCTCTAACACCCTGCCAGTGGCCAGTTTCACAGCCGACCCCACGTCTGGTGAGGAGCCGCTGGACGTGAACTTTGATGCTTCCGGGTCATCCGACGATGGTTTGATCGTATCGTATGCATGGGACTTTGGCGATGGTACAGGCAGCGGCGTAACAACCAGCCATACATACAACTCACCTGGCATCTACAACGTTATCCTTACTGTTACCGATGATGACGGTTTCACCGACACAGCCAACCAGAATATAACGGTTGGATCATCGAACATGTGCAACCCGTATGGAGAGCCGAGTTACGATCCAGCAGCAGAGGATGGCATTTTTCTGTGGCAAGAAGGAAATGTCTGGCACTTGAGGGCTGTAGCAGGACTCAGTGGGTGGCAAAGATATACTGGCAGCATAGTTTCAGATATGGATTTTGACAGTGTCACGCCTGTCAGTTTGGAACCCAACGACAATCTGGATACCTCTGACTCTCAAGAGATTATATTTGATATGCAAATGTCGGAGCCCTGGTACGACGGGATTGATTTCGAGGTCCCAGCTGGTGCCACTGTCTATGTTGATGTCCAGGTAACGAGTGGGAATGCTGACGATCTTGTATTTATAGGTGGGAATCAATGTCCCATCGCTCAGCTCCCCTATCAACTCCCCTCAGCCTCTAACACCCTGCCAGTGGCCAGTTTCACAGCCGACCCCACGTCTGGTGAGGAGCCGCTGGACGTGAACTTTGATGCTTCCGGGTCATCCGACGATGGTTTGATCGTATCGTATGCATGGGACTTTGGCGATGGTACAGGCAGCGGCGTAACAACCAGCCATACATACAACTCACCTGGCATCTACAACGTTATCCTTACTGTTACCGATGATGACGGTTTCACCGACACAGCCAACCAGAATATAACGGTTGGATCGTCGAATACGTGTGATCCATTTGGAGAGCCAAGTTACGATCCAGCAGCAGAGGATGGCATTTTTCTGTGGCAAGAAGGAAATGTCTGGCACTTGAGGGCTGTAGCAGGACTCAGTGGGTGGCAAAGATATACTGGCAGCATAGTTTCAGATATGGATTTTGACAGTGTCACGCCTGTCAGTTTGGAACCCAACGACAATCTGGATACCTCTGACTCTCAAGAGATTATATTTGATATGCAAATGTCGGAGCCCTGGTACGACGGGATTGATTTCGAGGTTCCAGCCGGTGCCACTGTCTATTTTGATGTCCAGGTAACGAGTGGGAATGCTGACGATCTTGTATTTATAGGTGGAAATCAATGTCCCATCGACCTGCTTCCTTATCTACTTCCCTGACACACCGCCAGTGAGAGTAGATTCGCAATTGATTAAGTTTTTGAAGAGAGACCGCCAGCAGTGAATTTTGATACTTCCTGATCAGAGGGCCATAATAATTTGATTCTTCACGTGCATGTGGCGACGGTGATGGTACAGACATCGGCGTACCACATTTCTATAATCTGTAGCTTTTGTGAGAGCAGGTTTCATTGTGCAAGGGGCAAACGAAATCCGGACTAAAGTTAGTAGCCATTTGAGGGATGACATAATGATTTTAAAGGTAAATTTTCCTCAGGAAGAGGTTGAGACTTTTTTATTCTTACTTCTGAAAAATTTTATTTATAAGTGCCATCCACTTCTCGTGGTGTTTTCCATTATCACACTATTGTCAGCAACTCTACCTACTCTTGCAAGAACTGAGATAAGCTTTACTGAGACTACACAAGAAGCTGGCCTAACCTATACCGGCCCCACTTGGGGTGCACAATGGGCGGACTATGATGGGGATGGTTGGCCAGATATTTTTGTTACCAATCATGAATCAAAAGTACCGAGCCTCTATCTTAATAAACAGGATGGCACATTTGAACAGCTTTCTGGTAGTATTTGGGATCAAGTGCCATGGCCATATGCCGACACACACGGAGCTGGGTGGGCCGATTATGACAACGATGGAGATCAAGATGTGGTGGTTAGCTGTACCCAGGGGGTCGCCAACCGTTTTTATATAAACGATAATGGTATCCTTTATGAAAGCGCTCGCGAATACGGTATTGCATACACTGAAAGTCGAGGGCGAATACCATTGTGGATGGACTTTGATAATGATGGAATTTTAGATGTGTATCTAAATAGTCTCTCACGTGGAGGGGCAGGGTATGCGGCCCTATTTCAGCAGAATACAGAAACTAGTTTTTTTGAAAATGTAAGTCTCCTGGTAGGCTTTGAGGATCATGATGCTGTTTTTAGCATGTTGTCCGATCTTACTGGCGATGGAATTTTGGATATCATTACCTATGATGGTGGCCCACGATTTCCCAGTTATGTGTATAGCATGACAACACTTCCTTTTACTGAGCATCGAGATGAAATATTCCCACCTGACTCAGGATATGCAGCTGACGCTGCTTTCGCAGATTTCAATGGTGATCTTTTTCCAGATCTATATTGGGTGCGAGGAGGAGGAGGCGAACAGGTCGCACAGGTAACATCCACTAAACTTGCAGCGAACATTGTAAGCAGTAGCTGTGAGTGTGAGAAAGGAGTAACATTTAAATCCGATGGTAAGGTGACAATTCTTTTTTCTGTACAGCTTTCGTCTGCAGATCATCCTTTCTATATCGGTTCTTCCGGATTATCTCGTGAAACTTTTGCATCCTATATATCTCCCGATGACCCTAGAATATGGGGCATCGCGCCTCGAATTCCGGTCTATTTAGAGCTTTCGTCTGACGATTCCAGGGTGTATGGCATTTATCCCCATGAACCTGGCATCGATGCTGGTGTTTATGTCGGCTTTGATTCCGAATTGAATCAATGGCAGATTGTATCTTCTCAATCTCTTGACGAAACATTTTCGTGTAAATTTATCGTCGAAACCGATAGTCCCATTACTGAATTTACCCCCCTGAATCTTACTATGTTTGCACCGCCTATAGACACCCTCTATATTCACAACGGAGCCAATCTAGAAAAGCAATTGGCGCAAGATTCTGGAATTAATCAACATTTAGCAGGAAGGAGTGTTGTTGCTGGTGATTTTGACAATGATATGGATATAGATCTTTATGTAGTGAACTCTTTAAAGGTCATGAATACACCTAACATTCTGTTGGAGAATGATGGAACAGGTGTCTTTACAGAAGTTACTAACGCTGGAGGTGCGGCCGGCACTACTCTAGGAGCCGGGGATCATGTAGTCACTGCAGACTATAATCGTGATGGTTTTCTCGACTTGTTCCTCACCAATGGGATGTATCCATCACCTTTTGATCATTTAGGTCCGATTCAACTTTTTAAAAATAACGGAAACAGTAACCACTGGATCGAAATCGACTTAGTCGGTACCACATCCAATAGAGACGGTATTGGTGCGCGCTTGCTTTTGACCGCAGGGAATGTGACTCAGTTGCGTGAGCAAAGTGGTGGTATGCACAAATTTTCACAAAATCATAAGCGCATCCATTTCGGTCTGGGGCAAAATGCAGCCATAGAGCGCCTAGAAGTACAATGGCCAAGCGGGATTGTTCAGGTAATAGAAAATCTTTCAGCCGATAAAATTATCCGGGTTGTGGAATCTTCGGGTACCCCTCAGCCCTCAATGGCGGTTGTTGATAGTGCCAGAACGGATATTGATACAGCGACGACTGTGGACGTCCTGGCTAATGACTACGATCCAAACGGTGATACGTTGAGTATTTTTGCCGTACAGAACCCAACCGACCAAGGCGGAATAACGAGTATCAACGATAACGCCTCGCCGGATGATCCAAGTGATGACTTTATCACCTACACACCACCAGTAGGTTTTTCAGGTACGGACACCTTTACTTATACAGTTGATGATGACAACGACGGCACTGGTACCGCAACTGTGACCATTACTGTGAAAGAGTCCAATACTTGTATTCCTTATGGAGAGCCGAATTATGATTCAGCAACAGAAGATGGCATTTTTCTATGGCAAGAGGGAAATATCTGGCACTTGAGGGCTGTGGCAGGATTTAGTGGGTGGCAAAGGTATATTGGCAGCATAGCTTCAGATACGGAATTTAGTAATGTAACTCCTGTCAGCTTTGATACAAATGATTATCTGGACATCTCAAATTCTCATGAGATTATATTTGACATGGAAATGTCGGGGCCTAATTTCGACGGGCTTGATTTCGAGTTTCCTACTGGGGCCACCGTCTATTTTGATGTACAAACAAAAAGTGAGAATAATACTGACCTTGTATTTATAGGTGGAAAGCGATGTCCTGTAAATCAGCTTCCTTATCAGATTCTGGGAGAACCAAATTATGATCCAGCAACTGAGGATGGTATTTTTTTATGGAAAGAAGGAAATGTTTGGCATTTGAGGGGGGTAGCAGGACTCAGTGGGTGGCAAAGATATACTGGCAGCATCGAGTCAGATATTAAGTTTAGCAGTGTAACGCCTGTCACATTTGAGTCAAATGACAATGTGGACACCTCTGATCCTCAATCAATTATATTTGATATGCAAATGTCGGGGCCCTGGTACGACGGGCTTGATTTCGAGTTCCCAGCTGGTGCCACTGTTTATTTTGATGTTCAGTCGACGAGTGGGAATGCTACCGATCTCGTCTTTATCGGTGGAAATCAAACTCCTATCGATCAGCTTCCCTACGAGCTCCCCTCAGACTCTAACAATCTGCCGATGGCCAGTTTTACCGCTGATCCAATTTCGGGCCTGCCCCCGCTGGCAGTGAGTTATGATGCTTCCGGATCAGAGGACCAGGATGGTTCTATAGTGTCGTATGAATGGGACTTTGGCGATGGTACAAGTGCAGACAGCGGCGTAAATACTAACCATACATACGACATACACGGCATCTACAACGTTATCCTCAATGTTACCGATGATGCCGGGGCAACCAGCACGGCCAACCAGATCATCACGGTGGAACTCAACGACTGATGAAGGGCACTGTAAACGATGCGCCACCTGATTGTACTTCTTATGGAGAATCAATTTACAAAAAACAAAGATTACTACAAAAAGGAAAACGGGCACTTAGCAAGATATGCTAAGTGCCCGTTTTTACTGGTCGGAACGAGAGGATTTGAACCTCCGGCCCCCTGAACCCCATTCAGGTGCGCTACCAGGCTGCGCTACGTTCCGAAATTCGCTGCTCATAGATAGCATTCCAGCCATCTTGTGTCAACTTCTAGTTGGGCTATCTGTTATTTTCTTGGCTGATTAAGCTGAGCCAAAATAAAGTTTAGCTCAGATTTAATCAACTGCAACCTATTGTCTGCAATTGCTGGAGAATGCGTCACCTTTATTTTCTTTTCTTTACTTGATTTGATAGACTTTTTTGCCAGTAATTTACGAGCACCGGAGATGGTATACCCTTCCTGATGAAGCAATTGTCGGATATTCAGCAGGGTTTGAACATCCTGTCGTCTGTAAAGCCGTTGTTTGGATTTACCGCGATAGGGTTTGACCATCTTAAATTCTTTTTCCCAGTATCGTAAAACGTGCGCGTCTACACCTAACAGAGAGCTAACCTCCCCTATTCGGAAATATTTTTTATCCGGCAATCGTTCGATATCGGGTGAACTGGTAGTCACAGGTCTATAAAGTAAAGAAACTTGATGGAGGGCATGCTCAAGAAACCAGTGTTTCTAGATCATATCCGCAACCATTTTCATTAGATGTTATCCTTCCTCAATCGTTTTTTTAAAGCGTGATAACTATACAATAGCACAATTATTTATTCAACCGCTCCCGCAAGCGTTTACTCGGACGAAAAGAAACCATCTGCCGTTTGGTGATAATCATGGATTCGCCTGTACGTGGGTTACGACCACGACGAGGAGCCTTATTCCGAACAGATAAAGTACCAAACTGGACAAGCTTAATAGATTCACCACCAACCATGGTGTCTTTCATAGTGGAAAAAACAGTATCGACAATCTCGGCAGCATTTCGCTGCGAAACCCCCAGTTTTTCGTTTACCGAAATTGCTAACTCTTTACGGGTGACATTCTTTTTCTTCATGCTTCAGATCCTTCTCTATAGCGTGCATTAAATTGACGCATGCGTGCTCTTACAATCTATTGATGTGCATGGTCAACTGGTAGTAGTTGAAATCGTTAGATGGAATTCAAACAGTATACCTGTTCAAACCACACTTGTATATCCATCTTTACCGAGCTTGTCACGATATACATCAAACAGCTCTGCAGATTCAATATTTTTTTGTTTATACGGTAAAATTTGCGAAAGTAGCTGTTGCATTGAAAAAGGTGAGAGCTACATACCACAAGACTGTGTCTAATTTTTCGAGGCTTTTTTTAGCATTACTTAAGGAAATCTTGAGTTCCGGCTTTTTGGGCCTCGGCAAATGGATTGAATTTCTTAACACAAAGGTAGGGGATAGAATGCTGACATCAAAAACGGACATCCTGCATCAACACAGCACATTTAATTTCAGTATAGTATCACTGACTTTTTTGGATTCGATATCAGAGTATTTTACTGCTGTGAGTTTTACGCTCTTGGAAAAGCGAATATTTGAGACAGCACCTGCATTAGGACATGCAGGTTAAAAAAATATCATCTCAACCATTATGACGCGTAGAACCTTGACTAACACTTTTACTACACGGAAACCACTGGTTTTGGCCCTAAGACCCAAAATGATTTAGCTTTTTGGTTGTTCCGATGGATTAGAAATTAAATAAACGAGTGCTATCTATTGAGAAGAAAGAAACGTAATTAAAATTAATCCCAGTCACAAGTAACTTTTCTGCAAAGATACCCTTTTAAAAAGTACGAGATCCTGGGATTATATAATCTGCTGCAATTCATTGTGAGCTGCAGCTTGTAGATGCCGTAGCTCGTTTTTCATAAATTGAACTCAGGCAGCACCCTGCCCTGCAGCCTTAACTACTACGGAAAATGCATTGGGATCGACTATTGCCAAATTGGAAAGTACTTTCCTGTCCAGCTCAATATCGTTTTTATGCATTCCGCCGACAAATTTAGAATAATTAGTGCCATTGGCTTTGGCCGCTGCACTGATGCGAGTGATCCAAAGTTTACGGAATTCTCTTTTCTTGGTACGGCGGTCACGATAGGCATAGCAAAGTGCGCGATCAACAGCTTCAGTAGCTGTTCGAAAGAGACGACTCTTTCCACCACGAAAACCTTTTGCCATCTTTAAAACTTTATTTCTTCTGCGGCGTGCTTTAAATCCGCGAGTTACACGAGCCATACTTTACTCCAATACGTTCTCTTATAAAAAAATCTATTAATCTAAACTTTCAGAAAGCTGTGGCTGTAATTGCCTACATGTAAGGCAACATACGCTTAATTGCTTTCGTATCGCATTCTGCGATCAACCCGCTTTGACGCAAACCTCTTTTACGCTTGGTTGATTTTTTGGTCAGAATGTGCGAGGTAAAAGCTTTGCTACGGCGAATTTTACCGGATCCTGTGGCACGAAAACGCTTAGCCGCACCTCTGTTTGTCTTCATCTTTGGCATTACTCAATCTCCTTATATTGCTCTTCCCTGCTCTCCCCTGGCCGGATCGAGTTCAGGAATATTTCTTATCCGTTCAATACTACAAGTTAAGCTTTTGGACCAACAAACATCACGAGTTGTCGCCCTTCCATTTTTGGTTCCTGAAGAATTACGCAGTCTTCTCGCAGAGAATCAGCTATCTTGTTAAGAGCGGCAAGTCCTATTGACTGGGCGTACACGATTTCTCTACCACGAAACCGCATAGTCACCTTTACTTTGTTTTTTGCGTCAAGGAATTGCTTGATTTTCTTAATTTTGAAATTAAGGTCATGCGTTTCCGTCTTTGGCCTGAACTTAATCTCTTTTGTTTCGATAACTGTTTGCTTTTTCTTAGCTTCTTGCTGCTTCTTCTTCAACTCGTAACGATATTTGTCATAATTCATGACCCGACAGACAGGGGGATCTGCTTTATCGGATACTTCAACCAAGTCTAGTCCCTGGTCATATGCAATATCAAGAGCTTCTTTTGCACTTACAACACCGCGCTGCGTACCATCAGCATCAACCAGGCGAACCTGAGAATAATTAATATCTTCGTTGGTTTTGACCTTGATTTCCTGCTGCTGTGGAAGTTTTCTGCCTCGTTTTTTAATGTCCGTTCCTCCAGTTGTTTTACTCTGCTATGCTCAAGGTATTCAGGATGTTACCTCTTCGCATTCTTTTTCAATAAATTCGACAAACTGTTCCGGTCGCATAGGTGGCAAATTTTTGCCATTTCGCATCCTTACCGTTACAGTGCCTTCTTCCTTTTCGCGCTCACCAACTATAAGCATATAGGAGATTTTTTTCAGCTGTGCTTCGCGAATTTTATAATTAAGTTTTTCATTACGCAGGTCTTTGCTAATACGGATCCCCGCTTTTCGCAACTGATTAAAGACGCGTTCGCAGTATTCGCCCTGATCATCAGTAATATTCATGATCCTGGCTTGCTCCGGAGCCATCCATAACGGAAAGGCGCCAGCATAATGCTCGATAAGAATACCTATAAACCGTTCTAAAGATCCCATCAGCGCACGATGGATCATAATCGGCTGATGTTCTGCACCGTCTTCGCCGGTGTAGGTCATCTGGAAACGTTCGGGCAGGTTAAAATCAACCTGGATGGTTGAGCACTGCCAGGAACGTCCAAGTTGATCCTTGATCTTGATGTCTATTTTGGGACCGTAAAAAACACCTTCACCTGGATCAATGGAATAGTTAAGCCCCTTCTTTTCCAGTGCCTGCTTCAGCGCATCTGTTGACAATTCCCAGTGTTCGTCAGAACCAACATACTTTTCTGGACGGGTAGACAGATACACGTCATATTCATCGAAACCAAATGTCTTGAGAATATGCAGATTTAAATCGATAATATTAAAAATTTCGTCTTCGAGCTGGTCAGGTCGACAAAATATATGCGCATCGTCCTGAGTGAATCCGCGAACACGCATTAAACCGTGGAGAGCACCGGTACGCTCATATCTATATACTGTACCGAGCTCACACCAACGAATAGGAAATTCACGATAGCTATGTTTAGTTGCGTTGTACACACCTATATGAAACGGACAGTTCATCGGTTTCAGCTGGTACATCACCTCATCAATTTCCATGGCAGAATACATATTCTCACCATAAAAATCGAGATGTCCGGAAGTTTTCCACAAGTCCTGCCGGGCAATGTGTGGTGTATAAAGCAGTTCGTAACCGCTTTTGTAATGTTCTTCCTTCCAGTAGTCTTCTATTAATTTACGCAGCAATGCACCTTTAGGCTGCCATAAAATGAGACCAGGCCCAATTTGATCCTGAATGGTGAACAAGCCCAGTTCTTTGCCAAGTTTGCGGTGGTCACGTTTTTTCGCTTCTTCCAGCTGGTTAAGGTAGCGCTTCAGATCTTTTTTATCGGTAAAAGCTGTCCCGTAAATACGGGTGAGCATCTGTTTTTTTTCATCACCACGCCAGTACGATCCGGCAACCCGAAGCAATTTAAACACTTTCAGCCAGGAGGAATCAGGGATATGTGGTCCACGACAAAGATCTATAAATCCATCCTGTTTGTATATGGAAACAGTATCCGCTTCCATATCATTAAGCAGTTCCACCTTATAGCTTTCACCCAACTCATCAAAAAGCTTTATAGCTTCGGCCTTTGTCACTTCCTGCCTTTCAAAGGGTAGCCGCCCTGCGACAATCTCAGCCATTTTGTTTTCTATGGCTTCGAAATCTTCTGGAGAGAAAGCTTTTTCCTTATCAAAATCGTAATAAAAGCCGTCGCTTATCGCAGGCCCGATGGCAACTTTCACATCATTACCATAGATATTTTTCACGGCCAGCGCCATGATATGGGCAGTGGAGTGGCGAAGTATATCCAGCCCTTGCTCTGATGCGAGTAAAATAGGCTCGAGCACAGAATCGGTGGTAAGCGTAGTGCCTAAGTCGGACGGGAGACCATTGCAAACAGATGCAACAATTTGTTTTCGTTGCTTATTTGAAACCAAGTCCTTGAGAGCTTCAGCAATGGTGATGCCTGAAGCAAACTGCTTTTGTTCTCCGTCCTGAACCGAGACTGCTATCTGTGTCATTATTGCCTGTAAATAGGAAAGGCTAATGATCAAGGGACAAAACTATCCCCTGCATCCTAGCCTTTATTATTCTGGTAGGCGCGGGCGGTGTCGAACCGCCGACTTCTACCACGTCAAGGTAGCGCTCTCCCGCTGAGCTACGCGCCTACATCATATTATGTTTACCTGCGGCTTTGGTGGAAAGCCTTATGTGAAAAACTGTAATTAAATACCTGCAATCACCCAGAGTGTCAAGAGAAAATGGCAAATTGATCCAAAGATGTTGTTTTTTTCTCTTAAAAAAAGTTATCTTTCTAGTTTGCTCTCAATTATGAGTCACCCTGCCCGACATTCTTCTCAACCGGGACATCTTTAATCCAAAGATTGCCGTGATTCTATTGCTCTGCCAAGTGTGTGAATATCTGCGTATTTAATATCCATCCCCATTGGTATGCCACACGCAAGGCGACTGGTAGCAACAGGGCTCTTTTGCAGCAGGTTCGCAAGATAAGCGGCTGTTGCCTCTCCAGGTACAGTGGAACTCGTAGCAAGAACCACCTCTTTAATGCCACCCGTTTGGATTCTTTTAACTAATTCTTTTATTTTGAGCTCATCGGGTCCAATACCATCCATCGGCGATAATGCTCCATGTAGGATATGGTACACGCCTTTAAAAACAGCTGTTTTTTCAATAGCCAGCAAATCTCCAGGCTCTTCCACCACACAGACCACATCACTTTTGCGTCGTACATCACTGCACACATCGCACGTGTCTGTCTCTGAGAAAGTATAACAAACGCTGCACAGCTGGATGGAGTTATGTAATTCGGCCAGGGCCTCGGCAAGTCGCTTCGCATCTGTTGCTGGTTTACGAAGAATGTGTAAAGCGAGTCGGGTTGCCGTTTTCTCGCCTATCCCTGGGAAATAACCAAGTTCTTTGATCAAACGTTCCAGCGCCGGAGGCACGATATGCATCTTAATTGACCTAAAATAATCCAGGAATATTGACGCCGCCGGTTAACTTCCCCATTTCCGTTTTACCTACCTCTTTAGCCTTCTGCAGGCCATCATTGACTGCGGCAGTAACAAGGTCTTCCAGCATTTGTACATCGTCTGCATTGACGATTCCCGGTTCTATATGGAGATCCAGCAATTCGCTATTGCCATTGACGGTAGCTGTTACCATTCCTGCGCCGGCGCTACCTGTTACAGTCTTTTTTCCTAATTCCTGTTGAATATCGCTCAGCTTAGCTTGAAACTGCTGAGCCTGCTTCATCAGATCGCCCATGTTCATAATATATTATACCCTCGTTACTCTTCTGTATGCGTGTCCGCCGGGCTGATTGCCTCCGGCGTTTTTTCCTGTTCATTCTTTTTTCTAAATCGTGGTCCAATTCGAATGTCACCGACCTGGCCATTAAAAATTTCGACAGCTGTAAGTACCAACGGATCATTTGCAAGAGCCCTGCGCTCCAAATGCGGTTTTTGTCCGTTCTCTGCAGCTATTTCGCAATCCTGGCCTTCCGGCACATCAAAACGAATAGTGAGGTTTTTTTGGAAAAAATCAAGAAAAAATTCTGTGAGCGGCTGAATATATTTTTTCTGCCTCAGCAAACTACACTCTATACTGTCGTCAAATTGAATAACCAGCTCTGCCCCGACCTGTTTTACCGAAGAAGCACGCTGCAAAGAGGCAGACATCCACGGTTGCCGCTCACGGACATAGGCAATAAATCCATCCCAGTCACGACGGATATCTTTTTTTTTCTCTATCTGCTCCACTGTAGAAGATGCTGCACCCTGTGTTTCGGCCTGCTGCGAATCTATGGGGGCATTGTTCTGCACAGCAACCGCTGATTTAGCTTTAGGCGGCGTCACTTCAACAGGGGCCCCTTGCGCTGCAGTACTTACCGGCGATGCCTCTTGTAACTCAACAGTGGCTACAGGCGAAGAGACTGGCTTTTCCCCGGCAGGCGCAGGGGCACTTGGAACAGGCTGAGCCTGCTTGACCGGTGACACGGGAACGGTATGCGTTGTTACTTGAGAAAACTGCTCAATAACAGCTTCCGGAACCTCTGCCAACAGGTTGTCGAACCGAGTGATAAGCTCTCCAACCGGAACAACATTGCCTATTTGAAATATTTTAATAAAGGTAAGTTCAAGCGAAAGGCGCGAATAGGCAGAGAAATGTGCTTTTTCAAGCCCTTCGAGCAGGAGATTAAATATTGCGGTCAGGGTTTCCAGGCTCTGTCCGCTAACACTCTGCTGGAGTCGCAACAAATCATCTTCAGGAAGATCGAAGAACCCTTCACCGGGGTTGATTTTACAAATGACAAGATTACGGAACCAAGAGAGCAGCTCATTGCTCAACCGTTTAAAATCCATTCCCTGATTATAGATATCTTCCAGAAGCACGTACACTGCACTCAGATCTCTTTGCAAAAGTGCATCAGCAAGGTCTGCAACGGTCTGATTATTAACGAGACCAAGCACGTCTACAACATCTTCTACCTTTACTTCCCGGCCGCAATAAGAAAATATCTGATCCAACAGGCTGAGTCCGTCGCGAACACTTCCCTCAGCCTCCCTTACCACCATCTCCAGGGCCGCAGGTTCTATTTGTACCTGTTCCTGCTGGGCAAGATTTGCAAAATGACCGGCAAGATCCTTGCGGCTAATTCGTTTAAGTTCGTACCGTTGACAACGGGAAAGAATGGTAACCGGGACTTTATGTAATTCTGTGGTAGCGAACATGAAGAACACATGTTCGGGGGGCTCTTCCAGAGTTTTCAGCAACGCATTGAAGGCCTCAGTAGTCAGCATATGGACTTCATCAATGATAATAATTTTATACCTGCTGCTGGTAGGCATAAAACGTATCTTATCTTTGAGTTCGCGAATTTCCTGGATGCCTCTGTTCGATGCCCCATCAACTTCTTGCAGGTCAACGCTGTTTCCTTCGGTTATCTGCAGGCAGGAAGCACAGGTATTGCAGGGTTCGGCTCCATTTCTGTTTTCACAGTTCAGGGCCTTGGCCATGATGCGTGCAAGCGTTGTCTTGCCGGTTCCGCGCACGCCACTGAATATTAAGGCATGAGCGACCCTTTCCTGCAGCAATGCATTTTGCAAAGTGCGAACTATTGGCTTTTGGCCTACAACCTCACTAAAGAACCGGGGACGAAATTTTCTGGCTAAGACAAGATAGGACAAATCGACTTTCCTGGATTATATGATCAACATCCGTACTCTAAAAAAAATGATAGCCAGGCACCCCTGTAACACACAAAGAGATTCACTGCCGCTGCTTCCTCCCGGACCTGACGGGGTTCGTGATTCTTTGTTGCACAGGACCCGGCTATCAAAGCTGCGATCATATGGCTGGCGAAGAGTAAGCGAGTAAGCGATTGAGACGCCTGCACGATAAACTCCGTACGCTGTAGATTGTGCGTCCTGCTTTCCCTTCGAGTCTGGGCTATATACTATCCACACAAAATAACGTCAAGCAAATTTATTTTTTTGCGTTTCATATTATTGCGAGTAATACCTGCCCCTCCTCAACACAACAAAAAGCCCTTCAGAGTTAAAGCTGAAGGGCTTTTTTGCAAAATGGCGGAGAGGGTGAGATTCGAACTCACGGTACTTGCGTACACACGCGTTCCAGGCGTGCACCTTAAGCCACTCGGTCACCTCTCCATATTTTTTCAGAGCCATTGATATTGCTCTAGGCAAATTGAGTTGATGGGTGCATGTATGTATACTGTGTGTAAAAAATTTACAATAAAAATTAACGTCGCCTTTTAAAAAATTTTTTTAAAAGAACGCTGCACTCCTCTTTCAGCACTCCGGATGTCACTAAAAAAACGTGATTTAACTTACCATCTGTGCCGATTTGGTATTTAGAGTGCACAGCTCCTGTTTTTGGATCATCAGCGCCGAAAACGACTCTTTTCACCCGGGCATGGACCATTGCGGCAGCACACATGGCACAAGGTTCGAGGGTGACATACATTGTTGTGTCCGGAAATCTATAATTACCAGTCTTGCGTGCCGCCTCCCGCAGGGTTCGTATTTCTGCATGGCCGGTCGGATCATTGGCAGCAATGCAGTTATTACCGCAAGCAGCAATAATATTACCATTACTGTCTGCCAACACAGCCCCCACCGGCACTTCTTCCATGGCTGCAGACTCCTTTGCACAGGCAAGAGCCGCCTCCATTAATGCCGCATCCAAAGCAACATTCACATTTTTCATAATAAAAGATAGTGAGAAAAAGTCGACGTCCTGCAAATCATCTCTTTACTTTCCAGGGTAAAAGCCCTTATAATTACCAAAAAGGTATTTGAAATACAAATTCGAAACAGACCTTGAGCAGCAGCCATGGTAAAACACAAAGTTTCCGTTCTAGCATACGAAGAAGATTCCGGAAGTAAAGACATTCTTACTGAAGCGTTAGCCCCCACTTCAAATCTTACCTTCCGGTATGATCACAAATCTTTTCAACAAGCGATAAATAAAAACAAGTATGACGTCATTTTTATCAATACAAAACCGTCTAATGGTACCACTTTTGAGTTGCTCAAAAATACTAAGGCGCAAACACCTCACACGCCGATTATCATCACTTCACCTTTAGACGAAACAAACTTTATTTTTAAAGCCATTGATGAAGGCGCCTACGATTTTATAGCCCCTCCCTTCTCGAAAACCAGAGTGCAGTTGGTAGTCAAAAAGGCTCTTAATGACCATTCAAAAGATAGCGAAATTGCTTATTTACGCAGAAGACAAGACATAATCTATGATTTCGATGCAATTATAGCAAAATCGCCAAGTTTCAAAAACGTCATCACCAGTCTTAAAAAATTCGCCTCTTCAGACTCAACCATCCTCATAACCGGCGCGACAGGGACAGGTAAAAGCTTTTTATCAGGGACCGTCCATTACAATTCTCCACGACGCCATCACCCTTTTATAAAAATAAATTGTGCCAACATTCCTGAAACCCTGCTGGAAAGCGAGCTATTCGGCCATGAAAAGGGAGCGTTCACCGGTGCGGACAAACAGCGAATCGGACGTTTCGAACAGGCTGACGAGGGTACCATATTTCTCGATGAAATCGGGGAAATTCCTCTTGAGATCCAATCTAAACTGCTGCGGGTTATCGAGGAAAAGACATTTGAACGTGTTGGAGGCAACAAAACCATTGAAGTGGACGTACGAGTCATTGCGGCAACCAACAGAGATCTCCAGCAACAGGTAAATGACAATAAATTCCGGGAAGATCTTTTTTACCGAATCAATGTACTCCCTGTTCCGCTGCCTACACTTTCCGAGCGTCCACTCTGCATCATACCACTAGCTGAAAAGCTGCTGGAAAAAGCTGCGACTTCATTGAAAAGAACTATAAAAGGATTTTCAGCAGAAACAGTCGATTTGCTCCAACACTACCACTGGCCCGGCAATATTCGTCAACTGGCCAACACCATTGAAAGGGCGATCATCTTGGAAGAAAGTGATACCATTCACATGGAGGCGATTCACCTGCCTGACATAAACACCACCCAATACAAGCCCCGTGCCAGATCGAATGAGCCATTAATCGTCCAGGAGAAGGAGCTCATTATCAATGCCTTGGAGGAAAACCTCTGGGTCCAAAAAAACGCAGCCAAAGTGCTCGGCATAAGCCCAAGAGCGCTCAACTACAAGGTTAAAAAATTTGGCATAACCCATCCCAACTGGCGGAGGAATAAAGAAACCCAGTGATTGTCAGGTGAGATGGCCACCGGTACTGGACATAGTCAAATTACCGTCTTTGACTCCCCTCAGTGCCATAAGCTGGGCAGCAAGCTCCTGAACAGTAGAAGCCTTTCCTTTAACAATGGTCACTTCCAGACAATTATGATGATCCATGTGAACATGGGTCGTTGAAGTGATCAGGTTATGATAATTATGTTGCAGTTCGGTAATTTTCTCCTGCAACTGTGATTTATGGTGGTTGAAAACAAGTGTAACCACCCCCACCACCTCGCTGTCTTTTTCCCACTCCTCGCTCACCTGGGTCTTACGGATTAGATCCCGAATAGCCTCAGAACGATTGGAATAGCCCCTGTTCTCAATATATGTATCAAACCGGGCCAGCAATTCTTCTTCAAGTGATATGGAGAAGCGTTTCAGCATAATTTAAAGTCTACTTTTCTTTTTCTAATTTTTTGAGTTTATCGAGAATTTCAAGGGCTTCATTTTGCAATTTTTCCGGGAGTTCCTTCTCTTTAGAAACACTTTCCAAGTACTGCCTTGCAGTTTTGACCCTGCCCTTGAACAGATAGTATTTACCAAGATAAAACCTACTGACACCCTGCTCTCCCTTATCAGCGCTTAACCGGCCCAATTCATAATAAATCTCTGCATTTTGCGGGAGATCTTTGGCTACCCTGGCAAACAGTTGTTCAGCTTTTTTAAGATTACCCAGCTTATACTCAACCAAAGCCAACTGATTCACCCCATACATATCTCCTGGATGCCGATACACTATTTTGTCCAGTATCGCCTTTGCCCGGTCAAACTGCTGACTTTCAGCATAGATAACGGCCTCATCTATATCAAGAACATATTTATCCTTATACCTATTTTTCACCTCGTTCAGCAGTTCGAGCGCCCGGTCAATATTATGCTCATCGGCTTCCACCAAGGCCAACCCGAAGCGAGCCATTATTGCCTGCTCCTTATCACTGTCTGAAGCTGCGGCGTTGGAACAAAAAACCCGTAATTTTTCCGGATCCATGGTCTCCTGCAATATCCGATATTTGAAGCGGAGAAAAGAAAAATTATCTGTGGGAACATAGTACGCCGGCTGTTGCTGACTCTCATCGAGTTCAACCAGAGACTGAACATAATCGAGTCGGGCCTCAGGATCGGGATGGGTCAAGAGGTACTGGGGATATTGTCCCGAGCTATAGCGTGCAATTCGCCTCATGGTACGCAGCATACCAACCATGGCCTTGGGGTTTCGATGCATTTCGTGCATCCATTCAAAGGAAAGGCGGTCAGCCTGTTCCTCATCATTTCTACTGTATTGAAGCTGGATAGCCTGCCCTGCAGCAAGCGACCCTGCCAGTATCCCCTGTGACAGGGCCGGCACTCCCAGGGCCAACCCTGCAATCCCCAAGGCCAGGGTTGCTGCGCTGACCTTGGTACTCTGATCTATCCGTTGAGAAATATGCCTGCTAACCACATGGCCGATCTCATGGGCAAGGACACTCATTAATTCGTCCTCGCTCTTCATGGTTTTTATCAGTCCGGTATAGAAAAAAACCAGCCCCGCAGGTGCGGCAAAGGCGTTAAATTGGGAGCTTTGCACCACGAAAAAATGATAGTCAAAAAATTGCGGGCCAACAATGTTGAGCACATTCTGCCCAAGCCGATTGATATACTGATGAATATCAGGATCATCCAAGACCGTAAACTCACCACGCACAGAGTAAAGCAGTTTTTCCCCTATGCGACGCTCTTCACCAATGGTCATGGAAGACACATGGGTTGGCAGCGTAAGCAGGGTAATACAAAGAAAACAAGACAGGATTTTCTGAACAAAAAAATGTTTTGTCATATGTTCAAGTAGCTAAAATAAAAAAATAACCTTCACTGCACCACATTCTAGCCGGCGACCGTCCAGTACGCAGGCTGGATAAGCGCAGCGCATCTGCGCTGAATCCAAAGCCTGATTTACTGTCTGACAGTGCGGCAGTGCTGAGCTACTTATCATTACCAGTAAACACACATAGGATAACGGAGCCTTACAAAGAGTGCAACAATAGCGTTCTCACCCTTGATTTCGACTCATTCGTCTCTCCAACCAGCTCACGGCTGTTGAACAGGGAAAGGTAAGCAAAAGATACATACAGGCAATGGTAATCCACACTTCAATGGTTAAATAGGTTGAGGCCATTAGCTGCGTCCCTTGATAGGTCAGTTCTTGGATAGAGATAACAGAGACAATAGCAGAATCTTTTATCAACGAAATTATCTGCCCGGCCAGAGGGGGGAGCACCCTCCGAAAAGCCTGGGGAAGAATAATATAATATAAGGTCTGCCATCGTTTCAGGCCCAGTGCATGCGCTGCCTCCCACTGATGCCTTGATATGGATTCTATCCCTGATCTGAGAATTTCTGCCACATAGGCGCTTTCAAAAACAGCCAGCGTTATAAGGGCCGACAAAAAAGGGATCAACGATGACACCGGCGAAAAACAAAATGCGACCAGCTTTTGCAAACCAGGTGAACTTTTGGCGAGCAAAGCATCAAGTCCCAAAAGGGGCAAAAATTGATCGGCAAGAAAAAAATAAAAAATAAATATAATAACCAATGGCGGTAAATTGCGCATCAGTTCGATATAACAGCGAGATATTAACTGTAAAAAAAGACTTGAACTGGTACGGGCAAGTGCCATAAGCAAGCCAAGAGCAAATGCAAGCACACTGCTCCAAAGACTGAGTCGCAGCGTTGTCAGCAGACCTTCGACAAGATAATTGGTTACCCACCGGCCCTGTTCCTGATCATACCGGAAGAGATACTGGGGGATTATCGACCAGTTCCAATCATAATCAAGGCGTAAAGTTATCCTAAAAATAATAAACCCTGCTGCACCAAGCAGCAGGGTAATGAGCAGAAAGTCGAGCAGACTCAGTTTATGACGGGATGATAGCATTTTTAAAAAATATATAAAGAATCGATCATGCTGCTATTGCAGCTGATCTTTCCACTGCGTGCTCTCAAACCAGTAGGAGTATTTCTCATCAATCCAGCCTTTCGCCCTGACAATCTCGATCCAGTTATTAAAAAAATTCAAGGTGTCCACATCGCCTTTGCGAATACCAAAGCACATTGGCTCCTTCATCAGTTGCTCGCCGAATGCTTTCAGAGTATCTGGAGATTCAGAAGCGATGTGTGCAGGTAGTGGTTGTCCTCCTACCATTGCGTGAACACGTCCATTTTTTACTTCTTGTACAGCGGCTGGTTCATCATCAAACAGCCGCAATCTAGCCTTAGGGAAATTGGCTTTTGCAGCCACAGCACCGGTGGAACCAAGACGGGCAGCAATAGTGACTTCAGGACTATTGAAATCTTCAATGGTAAAGCCCTCTGTCATTTTACGATTGGCCAGCAATCCCTGACTGGTATAATAATAAGGCCTGGTGAAATTAATTTTCATGTTCCGTTTGGGGGTCACGGTCATACCGCCAATAATTACATCAAATTTTCCAGCAGCCAGCGCAGGAATAATCCCTGACCATTTTGTGGGCACAAATTCCACCTTAATCCCCATGTCTTCGGCGAGTTGCTTAGCCACATCTATTTCAAAACCGACGAGTTCGCCTTTCTTATTTTTCATAGCCCAGGGAACAAAAATATCCATACCGACCTTGATCGTGCCACGCTTGACAATCTGCTCTATGGTACTTTCAGCAGCGAGTTTATTGTGCAGTTCTCCTGCCATACACGGCTGGACAAGTGCAGCAATAACGAAAAAGGACAAAACCATTACGACGAGTCGAGCCTTGCTTTGCATAATTATGCCTCCTTAGATTGCAGTAAAAAATGTGGTATTACCAACAAGTTACTCTTGGTCCAAAAACAGCTTACAGAATTTGCCGCAAAAAATCATTGGTTCTTTCCTGTTGCGGTGCAGAAAAAAATGCCTCTGTATCACCTGCTTCAACAATACGCCCATCTTCCATGAAGACTACACGGTCGCTCACTTCCCTGGCAAAACCCATTTCATGAGTCACCACCACCATAGTCATTCCCTCAGCAGCAAGATCACGCATTACATCCAGGACCTCTCCGATCATTTCCGGGTCCAACGCACTTGTCGCCTCATCAAAAAGCATCACTTTTGGCATCAAGGCCAGTGCCCTGGCAATGGCAACCCGTTGCTGCTGACCACCAGAAAGGGCTTCCGGATAACTGTCCGCCTTGTTCGCCACTCCTACTTTTTCGAGCAAAGAGCGGGTAACGGCCGTGGCTTCTTTCCTGCTCGCCCTGCGCACCAGCTGCTGTGCCAGGTTTATGTTTTCCAGGACAGTCATGTGCGGGAACAGGTTAAAGGCTTGAAACACCATTCCCACTTCCCTCCTGATCTCCAGACGATGTTTTTCATTATCATCCAAGGGAATATTATCAACAATGATTTGACCGGAATCGACTTCTTCAAGCCCGTTCAAACACCGCAAAAAGGTCGACTTCCCGGAACCTGACGGCCCTATGACAACTACCACTTCGCCCTTCTTTACCTTGACAGTGAAGTCATCAAGGGCCTTGATAGAACCTGGATAAATTTTGTTAAGATGTTCGGCAATTATAATATATTGTTCACTTTCCGGATGTACCATGGGTGTCATGTTCCCTCTCCTATGCACGCTGCGGAAAATATTTTTCTAAAAATGATACAAAACCAGAGAGTGTCAAGGTTATAAACAGATAAATAGCCGCCACTGTAAACCAGATTTCAAAGGTCATAAACGTTTCGGCAATAATGGTTCGCCCTTCCATGGTCAGATCGTATACGGCTATGGTACTCACCAATGCTGAATCCTTAATCAACGAAATAGCCTGACTGGTCAAGGGGGGCAGGATTCTCCTTATTGCCTGGGGAAGGATGACCCTGCGATAGGTATCATAATGGCTCAACCCCAGACTATGGGCTGCTTCCCACTGCCCCTTTGAAATAGAAGTGATACCTGCCCGTATAATCTCCGAGGCGTACGCGCCTTCAAAAAGACTCAACGCAAGGACCGCGGTTGCAAACCTGCCAATATCAAGGATCGGTGCCATCACAAAGTAAAGAAAAAATATCTGCACCAGCAGGGGTGTGTTACGGATAACTTCCAAATATATCCAGGCTATCAGCCGCCCTACAGGGGAGGCAGACATCCTTAGCAGTGCAGTGACAAGGCCGAAAAATCCTGCTAAAAAAAGGCTGACCACCGTAATTTGTAAGGTTACTCCCAGGCCCAGAAGAAGAGGACCGGCTATAAATTCCCCATCATAAATTTGAAAGAGATAACGGGGCACCTGTTTCCAATGCCAGCTATAAGCAATATTATCACTGCCTCGCATGACGAGCCATACACTCAAACAGGCAATAGCAAGAAAGCCGATTACGTCACGATAAATTTGTTTTCTTGATCGTGAAGGCTTCATAGAGATGTGTTAGAGATACGCAAATTATTTTTAACAAAATTATGTATTTAGTACATATTCGTATTTTCGGAAATATACAAAAAATGCCGAGGGATAAGAGAAAAGTTACGACCACGGTAAAAATTTTTTAAAGACTACCCGATAATGACACATTGGTGTGCACACTAATAATTTTCTTGTTCTTTTCAAGACGTTGAACAAAAAAAGAGTTAAATTAAAGCTGTATCTTCCTGTTGCCCTCTGCTTAGCTCTAATGTAGAGTACCTAACTTTCTTTTGGCCCGAATTTCTCATAAACATTATTTAATTTTTTCAAATTACCAACAATTTCTGTATGTTATGCAAACCCACATAGCGTTGTTTTTTTAATGTTCACCAAAGGTCAGTCCATCCAGCGCCATGTTCTTCAGTGTTTTGGCAATGAATATAGTCAACTATCAGAGTCTTCGCTTACCTATCCACAGCCAAAAACTTTGATCCTGACGCCGCCTGAACTAATGAGAAATCCGGGTTAGCAATATCGAATTCTTTATTATATGACAGCACTGCTATCCATCCAGAACCTCTCCCTTCAGTTTGATGCCTCATCGGGTATGCATGGGAAACAATTTTCACTGAGCAATGTCTCGTTTGACATTGCTCAAGGGGAAATCCATGCCCTTGTTGGCGAATCGGGTTCAGGTAAGTCTGTTACCGCTCTTTCCGTACTCCGTCTCCTTGAGGATGTTAGCAATGTTTCCGGCAGCGGCCGTATTACCTTTAATGGAAAACGAATAGATGCTCTGAGTAAAAAAGAAGTCAGGACCCTGCGCGGAAACCAAATAGCCATGATCTTCCAGGAGCCAATGACCTCTCTCAACCCGGTCTACACAATCGGTAATCAGCTGCTCGAACCGTTGATGCTCCACCAAAAGCAATCCAAAGCCCAGGCTTATGCAAATGCAATCAGTTTGCTGGACCGCACCGGCATTAAAAACCCTGAAAGCCGTTTTTCCTCTTATCCGCACCAACTCTCCGGCGGTCAACGACAAAGGGTGATGATTGCCATGGCACTGGCATGCAGACCGAAACTGCTTATTGCAGACGAACCGACCACCGCCCTTGATATCACCATTCAGGAACAGATTCTCGATTTAATCCAAGATATCCAGCAGGAATATGGCATGTCTGTATTGCTTATCACCCATGACCTGACCATGGTTAAGCAACGAGCAGAGACTGTTTCCATTATGCATCAAGGCAAAATTATTGAGCAGGGAACAACGCTCTCTATATTCAAGGATCCCAAGCAACCCTACACCGTCCACCTGCTTAATTCCATCCCCAGCGCCACCGCAAAAGAACGACCGGCAACTCCCCCGCTGTTGGAACTCAAAGACATTGCCTGCACCTTTACCATGAAATCAGGATGGGCTGGGTTTATGAAACCGAAAGTGACAGTGGTCAAAGCAGTAGACCATGTGGACATCTCCCTGGAAAAGAAAAAAACACTGGGCATTGTCGGCGAATCCGGTTCAGGAAAATCAACCCTTGCCATGTGCCTGCTCGGGCTCTATAAATTTTCCGGTCAGGTTCTCTATCACACGGACAACGGGATCCTTGATCTGGCTACATTTTCCAACCGCCGCTTCCGCCCTTATCGTAAGGATTTGCAAATTGTCTTTCAAGATCCTTTTTCCTCTCTCTCGCCTCGTATGTCAATTGAACAGATCATCGGCGAAGGACTAGGAGTGCACAAAATCGGCGAGAACAGGGCAGAACGCCGCCGGATGATCTACGATGCCCTCACCGATGTGGAACTTGATCCGGATGCGGCAGATCGTTTCCCGCATGAGTTCTCAGGTGGCCAACGACAGAGAATAGCCATAGCCAGGGCATTGATTTTACGCCCCAAGCTGCTTATTTTGGACGAACCGACCAGCGCCCTGGATATGACCATCCAGCATCAAATTTTAGATTTATTACAAAAATTACAGACACGGTACGGCATGACCTATGTCTTTATAACGCATGACCTACGGACTATCCGCGCCATAGCAGATAACATTGCAGTCATGCAAAACGGAAAAATCGTTGAAGCCGGTTGTGCGGCGACAGTTTTTGCCAAGCCACAACATGCGTATACACAAGCCCTTTTTAAAGCAGCATTTCACTGACAATCACAAAGGAGGCAACATGATTTATAAGGCTGTTTTCCATATTGACATGGATGATGAAAAAGCACTCGAGATTGGACTGATTAATGTTACAAACCTGCTCAAAACAATACAGAGGCAGCCTCACGATCTGGTGATGCTATTTAACGGGCCTGCGGTAAATGCACTTATAGAAAAAAACTGTGTCAACCATGCAACCAAAATCATCGAACTGCAAAAAAAGGCTGTTGCCTTTAAAGTCTGCAATCTTGCCCTGACCAATTTTGAAATCCAGACGGAAGAACTGGTCCCTGATTGCGAGATAGTTCCTGCCGGCATTGTTACCCTTATTGAGTTACAGAACGAAGGATATGCCTATATCAAACCCTGATGATTCCACAAAATCACTGGAAAAAGAGGCACCACTTTCCAGTGATTTTCTTGCAACCGTCAGCACTGGACCCGGCGTGTACCAGATGCTTGGTAAAAGTGAGGTCTTGTACGTAGGCAAAGCTATAAACCTACGTAAAAGGCTCTCACAATATGCTCATTTTTCAGGCCCACCCCATTCCAAAACCGGTGTTATGCTCTCCCATGTACGAAGAGCAGAGACCATACTTACCACTACCGAAAAAGAAGCACTTATCCTGGAAGCTTCTCTGATAAAGAAGCACCGGCCGCGCTATAATGTCATCCTCCGCGACGACAAAAACTATCCGCTAATCATGGTCTCAACGAGTGAGCGTTGGCCACGGATCAACATCACCCGTAAAAGACTACGTGACGGAAATCGCTATTTCGGGCCATATGCCGCAACTTCGGCCATGCGATCCACCTTAAAGTTGCTCTACACCCTTTTTCCTTTACGACGCTGTAAAAAGTTCAGAGAAAGGGAACGGGCCTGTCTCAATTTTCAAATGGGCCGTTGCCTGGCTCCCTGTGCAGGCAAAGTGTCCCATGATCAATATATGCAGTCTGTGGCCGCGGTATTGCAGATTCTCGAAGGCAAGGCTGATGATGTTGCAGCAGATTTGCAAAAACAAATGAAGGAGGCATCCAAGGAACTGCAGTTTGAAAAGGCGGCTTTTTTCCGGGATCAGCTCCTTGGCCTGCAACGAACTATTGAACACCAGGCAGTGGTTGCCGACCATCACATCGACCAGGATATATACGGTTTTTACAGACAAAATGCTGCTGTTGGACTCGCTCTGCTTTTTGTGCGCGCCGGCATCATTACCGGAGTACAGACTTTTTTCATCCCTGATCCTATTGGTGACGATAGAGGCATTTTGACTGAGGCAATGCTCCAGTTTTACTCCCGGCAAAGAATACCTCCGCGCGAAATACTGCTTCCTTTTGAGATAGAAGACAAAGACCTGGTCCAGGATCATCTTGTTGATTTGCGCGGTTCTGCGGTTACTCTACATGTTCCCCAGCGGGGCAAACGAATGCAACTCATGCAGATGGCGGCCAGCAATGCGGAAAAATTGTTTTCCGAACAGGCACAAAAAGAAAAGTCCTGGAATACGCTTGCAGCAAACCTGCAAAAGAAACTGCATCTTAAAAATGTACCGCAAACCATAGAGTGCCTTGATATATCCAATCTCCAGGGAAAACAGGCAGTCGGATCCCTGGTCTGTTTTGCCGACGGCGAAAAAGATACCAAAAATTTTCGGCACTACCGTATACGCAACCTGGACACGCCAGATGATTACGCAATGATGGAAGAAGTCCTGCAGCGAAGATTCGAACTGAGTGACAAAAGAAGAAAACTCCCGGACATGCTGCTTTTAGACGGCGGCAAAGGCCAACTCGCAAAAGCCTGCGATGTACTGGGACAGGAAGGCCTCCTTGGTTCCGTGGATCTGGTGGCCATTGCCAAAGAAAAAGGAGAAGAGGGAGAAAAATTATTTCGCCCTGGCCGTAAAAACCCGATTTTACTGCCCCCTAACAATCCTGCCCTGCTCTATCTTATGCGCATCCGTGACGAATCGCATCGCTTTGGCATTACTTTTCACAGAAAACTTCGCAATAAAGAAACGCTCCGTTCGCGTCTCGACGACCTGCAAGGTGTCGGGGAAAAGCGGAGAAAAAATCTAATCAAACATTTTGGCAGCGTCAAACGTGTTATGGCTGCTGATCAAAATGAGCTTGAAACAGTATCAGGCATTGGTCCGGATCTAGCCCATGCCATTTTCACCCAACTCCACGCGACTGAAAATGAAACCTGATGAAAAAATGATGGCCCGACTTAAGCCCGGCTGTATCTGCAAAGGCGTCAAACTGATTGCACTGATTGAAGCTATAGAAAACGGCGCTACGAGTTTTGCAGAGGTCGCCGCCATCACCAACATAGGTGACGGTAGTTGCGGTGGAAAACGGTGCGGAAGAAAAGTAGCGGAACTTTTGGGTGAGGACATGCCAGATGACTTCCTCGCGCCTTGACATACTCTTATACTGCCATGACGGCAGAGGGATTGGTCATGCCAGCAGAAGCATAGCCATTGGCATGGCTCTACGAAGGCTACACCCCAACCTGAAAGTACTTTTTGTGTCCGGCACTCCTCATACCCAGGAACTCCGCGGCAACGCACCTCTAGACTGGATCAAGCTACCAGGGTACGAAACCGTGGTAAAGGACGGTAAATCCAAAGGCATAAACGGTAAATCAAATTTTTCCGACCAGCAGCTCGGTGAACTGCGGGCAACCATGCTCAAGCAGGTGCTGTCGTTGTATCAACCCCGTTTGGTAGTTGCGGATCATTCCCCACTGGGCAAGCACAAGGAGCTGCTGCCTGCACTGAAGGCTTCTTCCCTTAATGATATCAGATGGGTGCTTGGAGTACGAGGTGTGGTCGGCAATGTACGCCAGGTGCAGGCTCCGCTTGCTACAGAAGTGTATAATCGCTACTACCATTCACTTGTGTGGTATGGAGACAGCCAAGTCCTTGGCCCTCAGCATTGCCAAAAACTAGCAGCAATATTCGATACCAGACCTTTTGAGACAGGCTATGTATCGCGCATGGCAGAGCTGGAGGCTTGCGCACCGGCTCCAGGTATCAAGGCAAACGTCTATGCAGGAACACTTGCCATCCCCTGGTTCGGTGAAAGCTCAAAACAATTGCTCAAAGTGGTGGGAGAGGTGCTGTCTCAAATAGACAGTAGCTACGGCCAGTGGCTGCTTTACTTGCCAAAAGAATATATAAATGACAAAACAAACAGTTACATATCAAACATAAACAAACTTATAAACTGCAACATTCACCCCTTTGGCCCATCTTACCATGAGGCTTTGGCCTGTTCACGTGTAGCACTCATATACGGTGGTTACAACTCCATCACCGATGTGCTGCATGCAAAGGTACCTACGGTCGTTCTGGAAAGAGGCATGCAGGATGATGAACAGCAGCAGCACCTCTACAAGCTTTCCCGCTTCACTCACGACTTCCTGACTTCTGTGTCAGAAAACGATTTACAGACTGACAAGCTCTATTCCCTCCTTATTCAACAACTGCAACGGAGCCAGGACCAACACTCGCCCTCTTTTCAGATTAATCTCAACGGAGCGAACAATGCTGCCAACCACCTTGCCGGATTACTTTAGGTGGACTAATTCACACTTGACCAGCCTGTTGTTAAAAGGTTGTGTGATTAAATCCGACACTGCTCTTGGCAATTTTAACTTGAGATAGGGTTTTCCATTTTAAGAGTAGTACAGAGAAGGTCAACTGCGATCCTGGACCAAGAATTTATCATTTCATGTCAACCAAGGTCGCAAGACTTACAATATTTATTGTCTGGAGAGGGCCTCTAGTAGCTGTTTCGCTAGCTCATGATCAGGCTGGGTTAACAAAGTTTTTTCGGCAAGAATCCTGGCCTTATCTGTGAGACGAAAATTATAGTACAGGTTAGCAAGCGTGGAAAAATACTCACGGTTCCCCGGCTTATTTTCAAGGGCTTTGAGCAAGGCCATTTCCCCATTCTCCCATTGCTCCAGTTTCAAGTATGCAAGTGCTTGATTATACCTGGCCCGGCTATGATTTGGCATGTTATCGGCAGCTTGACCAAGCCAATATGCTGCTTGCTCATACTCCTCCATCTCTGCAAAGAGTAAACCTAAAGAGTAGGCTATCTCGTGTAGATCAGGCTGCGCTTCAAGAACCTGCTTAAAAAGATCGGCAGCCTTGAGGTTTTCCCCTTGTTGATTAAGCTGCATGGCCAAGTTGACCTTTGCTTGGTAGAACTGGTCATCTATTGCCAGGGCCTCCCTGTATAGTTGGATTGCTTCCTCCCCCTTACCAATGGCCGCAGCGAGATTGCCAAGATTATACCGTTGTGGTGCAAAATCACTATTATACTCCATTGCCGTGCGATACTCTGCCAGGATCTGCTGAAACCTTTCTTGATGTTGAGGATTGATTGCGTCCAGCGGGAAACCAGATAGGCCTGCTGCGGCTTCAATTCGGACAGCCTTTACAGGGTCGTACAATTTTGCCTGTAACAAGTGCAGTCTGGTCTCAGGATCAATGTGGATCGCGTTACGAAGAGCTGTGTGCCTGAGCAACGCATCACCGTCTTCCAGTGCGCTGGTATAAACAGGAATCGTTCTTTCCTGGGGATAACGACTTAAAAGAGCCAAAGCCGTAGCCCTGACAATTGCTGGTAATAATGAATCTTCCGCCACACCAATAAGTTCATCTATTGCCTCCGGGTTCTGTTTTCGACCGGCAGCTAATATTTCACCATAATGTTGCTTCCTGGATTTACCATACCACTTTGTATACTGGTCGTTCACCCAGGCGAGCCCTTTATCCTGATGGCAGTCAGAGGTTGAACAGCTGTTAGGCACATCGATTTTTTCACTCAGATCGGGCCTGGGGACTCTCAAGCTATGGTCCGGTCTGTAATCAACCCCCATATAAACACGTCCCGGCATGTGGCACTTCACGCAGAGATAGCCCTTGCTTGGTTTTCCTTCATGGATTTGTTTATGAAAATGATGGGACGGGGTATCGTAGCTGCCGGCACGGTGGCATTGCAGGCAGAGATCATTTCCCTCTTTATGGAGCTTTAAGCTGTGCATGTCGTGGCAATCACTGCAGCGAACACCATGCTGGTACATTTTTGATTGAACAAATGAACCGTAGACATATACTTCTTCGCTTATCTGGCCATCTGGATAATACAGCCCTTCCATCAGCAAAGAGGGTACAATTTTATCCAGTATTTCTCCCTCGTCATGGAGGTTGTCTCCAAGTTGATACCTGCGGGAGTGGCAGGGCGCGCAGATGGCGATTTGTTTTTGATTATCTATGGTGGCCGTGTTGACAGGCAGATCATAATTTTCAACCTGAGGACGAGCCAATACAGGCCTGTTGGCCCAGCTTACATGATTGCTCCCAGGTCCATGGCACGCTTCACACCCGACATGAATTTCAAACCAGCGGGTATCATAAGTGTCTGTGGTTTTATCATACCTTTTTTCAAGTTTGGTCGAATGACACTCCGCGCACATTCCATTCCAGGTTTGTCCGCCTTTGGTCCAGTGCAGCCAGTCATCAGGACCATCAACCTCGTATGGTGGAAGCCTGTACCATGTGCTTTGCTTTGCATTCCAACCAACATTCAAACATTGAAGCCGACCACCAGGAAAAGGGATAAGATATTGCTGATTCGGATACACACCGAAGGTATGAGTTATCTTAAAAACGCCTACCGCTCCACCCGGCCCTTCTGTTTCCACATAAAAGTCACCATTTTTGCGAAAAAAACGGCTTGCAGCCCCTGAGTAAGGATCAACAAACTGAACATTGTTAAAATCACCAAGAACCGTCTCTTCGCTTGCAATATCCATGGCCAGGTCGTGGTGTGAGCCCTTCCACTTTGCGTAGGCCTCTTGATGACACGGCCTGCATTGCCCACTCCCAACAAATGAAGGGGCACCCTTGATGACAGGTTTAACTGAATACTCACTTCGCTGCAGGTAGATAAAAGGGGAAATAAGGCAGAGCAGAGCAGCCACCATGCCAACGATTTGCCATATCCTTGTTTGAGATTCCCGCTGCCCTGGTGCTTGAGAGGGGTTGTCTGCAACCATTTTAAGAACGCCCAATCTGGAAAGATGCAAAGGCATCTCGTTTTACGGGCACAGCAATATCAACCCATATTTCACCGTTCTCAATCTTGAGTGGATAGTAGTCAAGCGGACGAGTTGCCGGAGCTGCCATAACCAGGCCTGTGGAATCAAAGGTCGAGCCGTGGCAAGGGCAGGTAAATTGCTGTTTTTCCTTATTCCAGGGAACGGTACAGCCAAGATGAGTACATGTTTTTGAAAGAGCTAGAAAGCTCCCATCTTCTTGGCAAACTAAATAAAAACCGCCCTGTGGTATACCTTTCACTTCTCCAGGCTTAAACTGGTTAACGTTTCCTGCCGCAATGAGGTGACTGCTGCCTTGCGCCTTATCCCTGTTAACTCTCCTTGATTTTAGCAAGGAACCTGCAACCCATAGCAACTCAAAACTCGCTAAAGCAACAAGAACATGCCAAAAGCGAACCATTAAGTTTCTGCGACCAGTACCAGTACTCTTGCTTCTACCTGTAGTTTTTTTTGATAGTTTCATAATGTTTTGCCAGAGTATTGATTACCAGACAAGCGCCATTTCAGCTCCTCGCAGCCAAATGCCGATCACGGTGAGGGAGGCTGCTCCACAGAGAAAACAACTCACAACTCCAATCTGTGCTTCTCCAGCAGAACATTTCCTTATCCGAACTAAAATGAAATAGAGGAGTACCAGGATAAGGCAGCAGCCAATGGTGGGAACAAGTCCACGCCACAGCCAGGAGAGTTGCGAACTACCTTTCCGAATCAGAAATGTATCATCAATAAGCACAGTGAAAAATGTCAGACCAGTACCAGCAATGCCACTTATTGCAGCGTTTAAGGCTCCTTTTCTTCCTCCAAACCATACTCCTTTGGCAGGAGTTTCCTTTACCCCAAAAGGGAGACGAATAAAGAAAAACAAAACAAGTAGTGGAACCACGCAAATAGCAAAGGATGGATACAAATGAAGCAAAAGTTCCTGAAGCCCCATGAAATACCAGGCAGCCTTGGCAGGATTGGGGCTTTGCCCCGGGTTTGCCTCCGCTCCAAGCGGGGCATCTATAACGGCTGAAAACAATAGAATTATTGAAAGGATGAGGCACACTACAGCTACTTCCCTGGCAACCAAATGAGGATGGGTGGTAATGCGTGCGGGCGCTACTCCGCTGGTATTTTCCTGCTTAATAAGGCCACCTGCTTTTCTGACCATCCAGAAATGGTATAGCAGCAACACAACCATTAGCACTGGAATAATTCCTGTGTGAATGGCATAAAAAGTTGCCAGCGTCTCAGAGCCAACCTCTTGCCCTCCACGAAGTAAAGTCATCAGTTCACTGCCAATCACAGGTATATACGAAAGCATGCTGGTGAAAATAGTTACCGCCCAATAGGCTAACTGGTCCCACGGCATCAGGTAGCCGGTGAAGTTAGCAAACACGACCAGGAGAAACAGCGCGAGCCCCACTATCCAGTTATACCGACGCGGCCCGGTAAAAGCCGTGGTCAGAAACACTCGTAGAAAGTGGAAAAAGGTTATGACAACGAGCAAGTTCCCAGCCCAATAATGGCAATTACGGATAAATCCGCCAAGCCCACCTGGCTGATACATTTGCTGTATGGACAAGTAGGCTTGATCAATCTGGGGAGAGTAACTCAGCAACTGCAGTAACCCTGTGACCAAAAGCAGTACTACCAGAGTAGCTGCCATACCACCGAGGCCGAAGCTCAGCGTAAAGCGTAGAGTCTCAGCGTGAACCTTCGGAGGATGGAGATGAAAAACGAAAGAAGAGAACGTTAAAGATCTATTTTCAGTAGACTTAGCCATTCTTACTGTTTATCAAATGAGAAAACGTGCTTCCACTCTTTTTTCATATCCACCAGAACCCAACCTTTTTCATCCGCTTCTTTCCATGCCTTATCGAGCTTGCCAACATGACTCTCGCGGTCATAAGCGTATTCACGCTCTGCGTCGGTATGGTGTACCAAACCACAAAAACTTTTGTGTTTGCCTGCAGCGGTCCATTGGAGCATCTGGAGATCACCATCTGAGTTGCCAAAGGCGAGTATGGGTCTACGGCCAATAAAGGTCTGAATTGCGATGGGTTTACCTTCCTTATCATCAAAATGGAAAATTTCCGGGAGCCTCTTTAGTTGTGGCACTCCATTCACTATTTCAAATTGCGTTTTCACGGATGAACCAATCACCTGTTCCGGTGGGATTCCATACACCTTTTCAGCAAAAGTACGCATAAACTCCACACCACCGCCTGAAACAATATAGATTTTAAATCCGTTATCTCGTAAATACTCCAGGAGTTCTAACATGGGTTGGTAGACCAGGTCGGGGTACTTTTGACCAAAGCGTGAATCTTTTGTTTTTTTAACCCATGTCTCGACCGCGCTGCTGAATTCTTCAGTATTCATCCCGCTGTGGGTTGCCATGACCAGTTGCATAATTTCCTTCGCGCCTGAATCTACAAGGGCCTGATGGTCATCTTCTAAAACAGCCTTGAAGGGATGCGTATTTTTCCAGTGAGGATGTTCACCAGCCATTTCCTTTACACGATCCATCGCAAAAATAAGCTGAGTGTACGCCGGCTGCTCAACCCAGAGAGTTCCATCATTATCAAAAACAGCGATTCGCTCTGGAATCGGAACAAAATCTTTACTTTCTTTAATGGTTACAGCTTCAACAAATGAAATAATTTGTTGTTTGGAATGAGTATCATTCCAGGAGCGAAGCGCTTCATTCCCATACGCCAGATTGGCAGTGATAAGTGCATAAAGTACTATAGTAATCAATGGTTTCATAAGTCCTCCAGGCAGAAAAAAAACGGCAACTAACAACTGTCAGTTACCGTTTTCCACTATTTTTGATCGCAATAAAATCTCTTATTGCGCCCCACCATTTGCAGTGAGCTTTTCCATTACTTTATCCAGACTGAAGCTTGCCGCCTCTTGACGAGGTGGAAATTCTTGAAATGTACTCAAGAATTGGCCAACATAGGTCTGGGCAGGGACAAGCAGGTAAGCCCGGTCTAATAGCCAGTCATAATAGGTGTTGGAGGTTAAACTAGCCCGTTCGTAAGGATCGCGGCGGAGGTTGAAAATCAACGGCACACGCAAAGGAACAAATGGCTCCATCCAAACACGGAAAGTGCCAACTGCCTTTTGTTCCATGAAGAGCAGCTTCCAATCATCATAGCGAAGAGCAGTCAGGTCACCGTCATCAGAAAAATAAAAAACCTCTTTGCGGGGACTTTCATCAGTTTTACCAGTCAGCATTGGTAGCAGGTTGTATCCATCTAGGTGCACTTTATAATCTTTGTTGCCGAGCTTTGTACCTTGTATTAAATCTTCTTTTACCGTCTTATCACCGGCAATGGCAGCAAAAGTTGGCAACCAGTCCATATGATGGACGATCTCGTTATTCACACTGAGTGGTTCAATTTTACCAGGCCAGCGAACCATTGCTGGAACACGCCAAGCACCTTCCCAGTTTGTGTTTTTCTCTCCTCGAAATGGGGTCATGCCGGCATCCGGCCAGGTATTCATGTGTACGCCATTGTCAGTTGAGTAGAAAACAATGGTATTTTCTGCAATACCAAGCTGATCAAGTTTTTCAAGGAATTTGCCGACATGCATGTCATGTTCGACCATGCCGTCGGAATATTCATCCTGACCGGAAATACCGCGCAATTCCTCTTTAACATGAGTACGGAAATGCATCCGTGTTCCGTTCCACCAGACAAAAAACGGCTTGCCGGCCTTAACTTGCTCTTCCATAAATTCAAGAGCGCGTTCAGAGGTCTCATCATCCACCGTTTCCATTCTCTTTTTCGTAAGCGGGCCAGTGTCTTCTATTTTCTGAGTACCATCCGGCTGAGCCCAGGAGTGGATCACACCGCGTGGCCCGAAAGTCTCAAGAAAGGTTTTGCCACTTGCTAGCTTTAGATCACGTGGATAATCTTCATTTTCCGGTTCTTCTTCGGCGTTCAGGTGATACAGATTGCCAAAAAATTCATCAAAACCATGCATGGTAGGCAAATGCTCATCCCTGTCACCCAAATGGTTTTTTCCGAACTGACCAGTAGCATATCCTTGAGCCTTCAACACCGTGGCAATGGTGGGGTCTTCTGCCTGCATTCCTTCTTCAGCACCCGGCAGTCCGACCTTAGAGAGCCCGGTCCTGAAAACTGATTGCCCCATAATGAAGGAGGAGCGACCTGCAGTACAACTTTGCTCACCATAATAGTCAGTAAAGATCATACCTTCATCTGCAATTCGATCAATGTTTGGGGTGCGGTATCCCATAACACCTTTTGTATACGCACTAACATTAGATATTCCGATGTCATCTCCCCAGATGACCAGAATATTAGGTTTTGGGGACGCCTCTGCCTGTGCAACACCAACAGCTAGGACGACGGCTGCGGTTACTGCAAAAAAAGAATACACTCTCTTTTTAGATTCCATCTAACCCTCCGTGTAGCTTTAATAGTGGTGTAAACTCTTAAAAAATGACTGGCGGTTGGCTCTGTCATTTTTTTAGTAATTACCCAAAAACAACAAACCGTTAGTAAGTAAGGTAAAGCGTATTGTGTACTAACGCCAGAGAAAAAGCAAAGAGGGAACAGGCACCATTAAAAGAGAGTTTTCATTTTGCTCAACACCTAACTCTCTATTTCTCAAGGCACTAATTCGTTTACAAAATGCACACTCCTTTAGGCACACTATAATGTGAGGCATAAGGGAATAGTAGCTATTTCAACTAATTATAGGTTGATGATAAAGAGTACCCCCATGCACGGCGTGAAAATGCCGAATGAACAGAGATCTTTCCTTCTGGTGGCATCGCATTGAGTGAAACGGCATAAGTGTCTTTATGTGGCTCTTCGTGAATTTCTAAATTTGGTTTATTATTGAAACCGAATCGCTCGAAACAATCCATGTCACTCAAGACAACAACCCCGGCATAGTTTAACATACGTACCCGGTCTAACCCCTCGTTTATGAGTTTATTTCCAATGCCATTATTTTGATGTTTTGGGTCAACGCTAATCGGTGCTAATCCAACCCATTTAGAATCTTGATTGTTGATTTTTATCGGTGAAAAAGCAATATGGCCAACTATCTGGTTTCAAGGTTTGCCACCAGTGACAGTATAAGTCCTCCACTCAAGCGTAGTTCTTCAACTACTAGATGGTTTTTAGGAGGATTCTGGGATTTCAGAGACAGACAATGACGGTATATTCATAATGATACTTTTGCATCAGCAATGCTCTTAACTTTCAATCGATTGGGAGTGCAAGTGCCTGAAGATAAAGCAGTAACCGGTTTTAACAACCTCGTCACCGGTCGGTTAACGTCTCCCAGGCTGACGACCACTCACTCGCCAAGAAGAAAAATCGGGAAAATTGCAGCAGAATCTGCATTGAAAAGAATTAACGGGGAAAAGTTAGAGTCAAATATAATTAATCTTGGTTTTAGGCTTATTGAAGGAGAAAGCACCCAACAATAACTTAGCATTCGAGGAAACAGGTTTTGGCAAACGTACAATTTTACAAATTCCTACCACATCAATCATCCATGGTCTTATAATAACCGACGGCAAGGTCATCCCAGGGAATAATTTCGCCCCCCTTCACCCACCTGTTGTCAGGATTCAGCTTGCCGCCAAATGGCACGGTGAAATCCGTCGAGCGTGAGCTGCTTGCTGCTCCTGTATCGAATCATGTGTACGCCTTTTTCGGGGTTACCCTATAAAGTCATGCGCACGACACTATAATTTTAAATATTATTTAATTAACTACAGATACTTATCGCTTTCTAAGTTTAATCTATTTAAGGAGTCGAAGGTTAATGCCTCTGCCAGCATACTTCCTCCTTTTCAACCACCACATTCGATAAAATTACCGGTCTCTGAGCTACGTGGCAAATATCTACCCAAAAATGGGGCGTAGATGTTTTTAACTGCTGGTTTATGCCGCCTTTTTGTTCGGTATAAACCAGCGGATCCAGATGCCACTGAGGAACCAGGAATAGAAGTAGGTTCCGATGATAATCAAGATGAAGGCCTTGACGATATCCATTGTCGTGCCGTTGAGGGAAAACCCTGGGACATAGCCAAACAGAAAGGGACCAAGGTAGAGGAATTTGGCAAACTTGAAGGCAGAAAAAGCTGTCTTCCACATATTTGCCTTGGCAATGGTTGCGCCGGCAAAGGCGGCGATACAGACTGGCGGTGTAATATTGGAATCCTGAGACAACCAGTAAACGATCATGTGCGCGGCTAGTTCGTTTACACCCAGGTGAGTAAGGGCCGGAACCGCGACCACAGCCGTAATCAGGTAGGCGGCGGTGACCGGCACACCCATTCCAAGAACCAGCGAAGCCAAGGCAATCAGCAGGATGGTCAGGACCAGCGAACCGCCAGCCATTTCGATAACGATATCAGCGAAGGTCAGCACCAGACCGCTATAGGTCAGAACGCCGATAATAATTCCTATAACACCCACAGTTGCACCGATCTTGAGACTACTTTCGGCACCCTCACGTGCTGCTTCTAGAAATTGCTTCGGGCCGATGCGTGTTTCAGTGCGGAACCAGGAGACGACGATGCAGGTGATCAGACCGATAATAGCAGAGTAGCCTGGCGAATAGCCGTAGAGCATGAAGATGGTGATAACGACCAGTGGCAACGTGTAATACCACTCTGCCTTGAGGATTCCCATGGCGCTATGTTCGGACTTTTCACCGACGATGTTGTCCTTTTTGGCCTCGTAATGGACCATGACGAAGACGCTGAAAAAGTACATGATGGCAGGAAATAGAGCGACCAGCATGATCCGCGAATAGGGCTCCCCGGTCAATTCGGCCATGATGAAACCGCCCGCACCCATGATCGGTGGCATGAACATCCCGCCGATCGATGCTGCCGGTTCGATACCTCCGGCGATATGCGGTTTGAAACCTGCTTTTTTCATCATCGGGATGGTGAAGGCTCCGGTTGAGACAGTATTGGCGATGGCGCTACCGGAGATCGAACCGAACAGGCCGGAAGCTATGACTGCTACCTTGCCTGGGCCGCCGATTTTGTGACCGACTGCTGCTAGAGGAAAATCAATAAAAAATCTCTGTGCGCCACACTTCTCCAGAAATGCGCCGAAAAGTACAAACAGCAGAATGTAAGTTGCGAGAACGTTGGCCATGATGCCGAAGATGCCGTCGCTGCGGTAGAAAATTTCGATGCAAAGTTCCGGGAATGTTGCCCCGGCATGGGCAAACAGGTCCGGCACATGGGCGCCGTAGACGCCGTAGGCAAGCATCAAAGAGCCGATAACGACAAAGACGTTACCGACCACCCGCCGGGCCAGTTCAACGCTGATAACCACGCCGATGACCGCCATGATGGTGTCGAGTTGGGTTTCGGCGCCTGTCCGGTAATTGATAACCTCAAAATTGACGATCCAGTAGCTTATCGAGATGATCGAGGCAACCATCAAAATGTAATCGAGCACCCGCAGTAAGATGTTTTTCGAGCGGTAGCTCAAAAAAACCAAGATATAAGTAATGATGACATAGATGCCGCGGTGATACTGGGTAGCTGCCGGTGTGATGATGGCGGCGTATGAATAGAACAGCAGCAGCCCCATGGCGCAGATATCAAATATAATTTGTTCAAATCGTTTTAGCTTTTGATACACAGAACACCTCTGGATCATTAAAGGTTGACGATACTATGGGGAACACGAAGCCGGGGATAGAATCGGGTCGAATTATTCGCTGCTGCCTGTTCCCAATATTCTCAATTTACACTGTATGCAAACTTCGGGGCAGAGGGGGATCCCCTGCCCCGAGTACATTGTTCTCAGACAGCGATATTAGAGCACGCCTTTTTCTTTCCAGAACTTGGTAGCGCCTGGATGCATCGGAGTAACGATGCCGTCAGCGCCTTTTTTAACGGCCATGGCCTTGAAGGTTTTCTTCTGAGCGACCATGTGTGCCAGGCCTTCGTCGGTGAAGATTGCTTTGAGCATGTTGTAAACGACGTCTTCTGGAACGTCTTTGTTGGCAACCCAAAGAGCCGAGTCCTGGAAGGATGGTACGTCGGCTTCAATACCTTTGTAGGTGCCGGCCGGCACTTTAATTTTGCCGAAGTAGGGATACTTGTCATAGAAACCGGAAGCAGTGGCATCGGCACCAAGATCAATCAACTCGATGTCGTTGGTCTGGGCAGCCATAATGATAGCGCCGGATGGGAAAGCGGTGAACAGCCAGAAAGCATCAAGTTGGTTATTGCCGAAAGCGGCAGCAGCATCGTTGTAGCCCATGGCGTTGCGCTCAACCTTGTCCCAAACGCCCATGTGGGTGAAGAAGAGCTCGCAGTTGGCGAAGGCTCCAGAACCAGCGTTACCGACGCCGACCTTTTTGCCGACCAGATCCTTGGTTGACTTGATACCGGATCCTTTTTTGACCACCAGTTGTGCCGGAGCACCATAAAGGAAAGCAACAGCCTGAACATTTTGGTACTTTTTCGTGTCGTTCTTCAGCAGGCCGTTAGCGCCAAGGTAAACATGGCCGGAGTAGACAGTGCCGAAGGCAACTTTGCCTTTGTCGACGTTACGCAAATTGGCGATCGAGCCACCTGACGACTGGGTTTTGATGGTGACTCCATCTTTGGCCAGATCTTTAATCGGCCCGTAAACCTGAACAGCGTTGGCGACGGTCTGAAAGGTACCACCGGCTGGGCCGCCACCAAAGACGTAAAGCTTGGCCATTGTTGGCATCGAGAAGACGAGGGTTGTTACGATAAGCAGGGTTGAAATTTTAACGATCTGTTTCATTTGTGACATCCTCCTAGCTTTGGGTTGTTGAGAGTGAGGCTTAACTGTGACATTTGTCACTGATAATAAACGATAGGGCATTATTTTGTAAACAAATCCTAACTCTTACAAATTCTTCTTCCAATCAATCATCAACTCTTTACAATCTATCTTCTTTTAGTTGTTATTTCAAATAAATATTTGATTACCACCAATCCTCAACAAGGGATAATTTGTACTTGGGAATTAGCGAAGTGTGAGCAGGAAAGAGGCTTGGAGGATTTGAACAAACTGCTAAGTGGAAAATATATTACGAGTAGCAGCAAGAAATGTCTCAAGAGGGGACAGAAAATAGTCGAAAATATTTCAGGTCAATAGTCTTTGTGGCATCTATTGGTCCGGCAAAGATGTGTTTCTTGCTCTTTCTTTAGCCCAATTGAAAGTTTAGACCTCTTGATTTGACGCTATAGCTCTTTTTCACCCCATTGGTCAGCAAACATGACCATTTATATCTCCCGGCGCAACTGCAATTAATCATCTGATCAGTGTCGTGAGCGAAGATGACAGCTGGACCTATTACATGGTGGTGTACATATCTACACTCACCCAGCTTCACCGAACAGACCGTAACTATGCCCGGTGGTGATCTTGTGGGCAAGTACTCACCAGTACGAATAAGCATTGTTCAGGACAAAGTAGAACTGTAAACAGCCCAAGCCTTTGGCTGGTCAATTTGAACTACCAGAAAAAGAATTCCTGCTATTAAAATTAACAAACGTCCCGTCACAGGCAGGTTTGGGGTAACCTCCATGCCCACCTCCCGCCTGTGCAAGACTCTACTGATGACAAGTTCCTATTACCCAGCTACCTGAGCGCCCATCTCCGCTGCATACTGGTCTGCATTCAACCCAGTCAGCAGATGAACGAGAGTATCATCAATGGGAACAATCGCCTCGACCCCTTTTTGCAACAGGGCTTGTTGATTGACTTTGGTGAAATCCTTGATACGTATTCTCAGCCTTGTCTGCGCACAGGCTTCAACCATCCCTACATTTTCCACGCCGCCGAGTGCACTCAGCCACTCGGCAACTTTCTGCGGCGCATTTTGATCTCGCAGTTTAGGTCGGACCGCATCCTCCTTGTAGGAGATTTCAGAGGGCATTTCTTGGTCTGTCAGCTCGGCATCCTCACCTGCTGTCTCAAGATACAGTAGCATATCGGTCATCAGGTTTTCCGACCTGGTCCCAAAAATGGCCTGGAGGCCTGTTCCTACAGTGACAACCCCTGCTGCTCCAAGTGCTTTTAACTTATCCGGGTTGGACTTGGTGATATCGTTTACTTCCACCCGCAGTCTGGTGATACAGGCATCAAGACTAACAATATTCGATTTACCGCCAAAGGCGAGGACCAGCTGCTTTGCCATAGTATCTGCGGCTACATTTCGCGCCTCATCCGCATCAGCCTCGGCGTCTTCCCTTCCCGGTGTTTTCAGATCCAACATGGTGATGGCCAGCCTAAATACCACATAATAGATACCGCCGAAAATCGGTCCCAGGATAAGGATCATCCAGGGCTTTATATTGATGGCATAAAACAAAAGATAGTCAATCAGACCATGAGAAAATGAATATCCCATGCGCACATCCAGCAGGTAGGTCACGACAAAAGCAACTGAGACCAGTACCGCATGAAACAGATAAAGCAGAGGTGCAAGAAACATGAAAGCAAACTCAAGGGGCTCGGTGATACCCGTGAGAAAGGAGGTAAGAGCGGCTGACAGCATAATACTCCCTGTCTTTACCTTGTTTTCAGATTTTGCCGTGTGATATATGGCAAGTGCTGCAGCAGGCAGACCAAACATCTTGAACACAAAACCACCAGCCAAGATTCCTGCCTGACGATCCCCTGCAAAAAATCGATTCAGAACTCCCCGTACGACCTCTCCGTCCGGAGTGGTGAAACTCCCCAGTTCAAAGAAAAAAGGGACATTCCAGATATGATGTAAACCAAAGGGAATCAGCAGCCGCTCCACGAACCCGTAGATCCCAACTGCCAGGGTGGTATTACCGGTCGAGGCAAACTCGGAAAACGCATCAATGCCATGTTGAACAGGGGGCCAGATAAAGCTGAGCACAACGCCAAGCAATATGGCTGCAAAGGAGGTGGCAATCGGCACAAATCGTTTGCCGGCAAAAAAGCCAAGATATGAAGGGAGGGATATACGATAGTATTTATTGAACAGAAAAGCAGCCAGGCCACCAACCAATATCCCACCAAATACACCGGTATCAATGGAGTCCATACCGAGTACGGATCGCGTCTCCAACCCAAGTAGACCTGCGGCTACCCCCATTGTCGCAACCATCACCGCATACCCTACCGCAGCCGATAATGCGGACACACCATCATTCTTTGTCAATCCCAGGGCAACGCCAATAGCAAACAAAAGGGCCAGGTTGCCGAAAATTGCACCCCCGGCGGCTGCCATCATGGAGTTGACAATTTCAGGAAAGATTGAAAATTCAGCGCTCCCCACGCCAAGAAGGATACCGGCTGCCGGTAAAATGGCAACCGGCAGCATAAGTGATTTTCCTATTTTCTGCAGAAAAGCGAACCCCTGATTCCACATACTCTTTATCATGCCATCACCTCGCATTTCCTACCAGTTCGCGCACCTCTGAACTGGAAACACAGTGGATACCATCCTCAGCCAACTTACGACAATCGCTCTCCGACCAGTTTCGAACTTCCGCCTTGATTGAAGGCAGGGCGGGTACGGATACTGAAAGTTCATCAACCCCCAGTCCGATAAGTATTGGTACGGCATCGGGATCAGAGGCCAGGCCACCGCAGACTCCAATCCACTTCCCCTGACTATGAGCCCCTTCTGCCGCCTGCCGGATCATTCTAAGGACAGATGGGTCCATACCATCCACCTTGGATGCAAGTTTAGGATGTCCCCGATCCATGGCCAGACAGTACTGGGTCAGGTCATTGGTACCGACCGAAAAGAAATCAACCTCTTTTGCAAACTGTTCAGCCATCACAGCGGTGGACGGAACTTCGACCATGATGCCGACCTCGATTGGCGCGACTCCGAGTTTTTCCCGCTCTACCTCCAACATCTGCCTGGCTTCGCGAAACTCTGGTATGGTTGCAATCATCGGAAACATGATCCGTATCTTGCCATACGCTCCGGCTCGCAGGATTGCCCGGGCCTGGACCCGGAAAATTTCAGGCCGCTCCAGTCCGATACGGATACCTCGTTGCCCGAGAAAGGGGTTTTCCTCAACCGGCATGGGCAGGTATGGAAGTGGCTTGTCGCCGCCCACATCCAGGGTCCGAACAATAAGGGGGCGACCTTCAAGAGCAAGCAGGACATCCCTATACACCTCATACTGCTCGTCCTCGGTCGGTGCAGTGGTTCTCTTAAGAAATAAAAACTCCGAGCGGAGAAGTCCGACCCCTTCCCCGCCAAGGGTTATCGATTCCCTCGCCTCTTCAACCCCACCGATATTGGCGACAACCTCCATCCTCTTCCCATCGGTGGTGACTGCCGCTTCACCTGCCGCCGCAAGATCCTTTTCCTTCTGCTCCTGCATAGCCGCCTGTTCTTCAAGGGTTTGCCGGATCAACTCATCTGAAGGGTTGATCCTCAGCGTTCCTTTACCGCCATTGAGAATGAGCGGGGTCCCGTCTTGTATCTCAAGTGCCTCGGCCTCGATCCCGGCCACGGCAGCTATATCAAGGGACCGGGCCAGGATGGCGACATGCGAAGTTGCACCTCCAGTGGTCGTGCAGAACCCCTTGACCTTTGTTGTGTCTATGGTAGCGGTAAACGATGGGGTCAGTTCTTCGGCTACCAGTATGGCTACATCAGGCAGCTGCAACTCTTCAGGCTCTTTACCGGTTAGTATCCGCAACACCCTTTTTCCCACATCACGAAGATCATTCGCCCTGCCGGCAAGGATCTCGTTTTGCAATACGGCCAGCTGGTCAGCAAGAGTGGTATACGCATTCTGCCAGGCATACTCCGCGCTTTTTCCCTTTGCTGTCAGGCTCCTCGCGATATCCAGCAGGTCCGGATCATCAAGTATCTCCCGATGGGCAGCAAAGATTGCTGCCTTGGCCCCATCTGATTGCTTATGCAGGTTTATTTGTAGCGCCTCAAGATAGTTTTTCGCCTCTTCTATTGCGTTGTCAAGACGGACATTTTCGTGATGGGCATCATCGGCCTCTTCCTCAAAATCAAAGACCTCTTCACGCACCCTGACAGCTTTACCCACAGCAATCCCAGGTGCTGCTGCAACACCGAGCAAGAGATTCGGATCACCGCTTTTGGGCCCTGTTACTATGGTCTGGTCTTCAGATAGTTCCATGGATGCAGGTACGGAGACGGGAGTTGTCCCCTCATCGCCAAGGCCACCTGCGATCTGTGGCAATATCTCTGCCACGGCAGACTCCGAGTCTGGGCCAATAGCTCTTAGCTGGATTTTGTCGAGATGGGCGACGTTCAGTTTCATGATGCCAACTACGGACTTGGCATTGACACGCTCCTCTCCTTTTATCAACTCGATTCTGGCATCAAACTTTTTGGCCAGAGCGGCAAGCACCGCTGCTGGCCGGGCATGGAGACCGGTTGGGTTTGGTACAACCAATGCCTCTGACAGCACCTCCAGGCCGGACTCTTGTTCTCCATCGCCTGTATCTCTCTTCAGGGTCACCGTCATCAGATCGGTAACAGCATGCTCAGCCAGACCATTTGTCTTAACGACATCGGCAACAAGCTCACCATTTGTGAGAATAACCTGGGTAAGAAGGCTTTTGGCGCTGGTCGCCACAAGATCCATGTCTATCGAGATCAACTCATCCCCCTGCTTTACCTCCTGCCCCTCTTTGACATGAGCAGTAAAGCCCTTACCCTTCAAGGCAACGGTATCGATACCGATATGCATCATTACCTCCAGGCCGGTCTGGTGGGTTATGGTGACCGCATGACAGGCACTGTGCACTTGAGTGACCGTGCCGCCAAAGGGAGCGACCAGGACGTTGTTGACAGGGTCAATCGATATTCCGTCTCCAACCATTTTCTGCGAAAATACCGGGTCAGGAACCTGCTCGATCGGGTATATCACTCCGGATATTGGTGATTTTACAATGACTTTATCCATGTTTCTCTTCCTTTACTGGTTGAGGATAACTAGAGGTTGACATTGAGTTTAAGGCCCAGCACAGTCACATTGGAAAAATCTTTGGAACCATTGGGATTCAAAATATATTGGATAGAAGGCATCAGTTCCAGGCCATACCCGAGAACCATATTATAGGTAAGTTCAACAAGGGTCTCGTTGCCTCTTTCCTTTTCACCAACGAAATCATGTGTATAGGTATTGAAATCCGAGTGTTCAGCGTAGGTTAGCATTAACCCTAGCTTGTCCCTGTCCCTGGTCGGAATCAACCCCCTATAGATACAGCCGGCAGTAATACTCATCGGAAGCGCTGATATTTCATCATCCGTGTTGAAAACTATTGACCCGAAAGCCGCAAGGCCCTGGTCATCAGCACTTTCCTCGCGGTAGAGCATCCAGTCGCTAAGTACCCAGAAAGATGTCTGTCCTTCAGAAATTTCATCGGAATCAAAGGCCTGAAAATCACCGGTATGATGATTCACCCCTATCTTGACGACATCGTCGACCCCTGCTTGAGCATCTCGATGAAAATAAAACTGGAGTTCAGCAGCTATGGCCATTCCATTTTCGCCCAGGGTCCAGTCCCAGCCATTCTTGTCCTGCTCAGTCCAGCCTCCGTCAAACACACCGGCCTTTATCTGCACCTTTTCTCCAATCTTATAACCGGCATGAACACCTGCGGTGGCATCTGGGTAGGCGTTGAGAGAATACGGGGTGAAGACCCCTTTGGGGCTACCGCATATCGCGTTGTTCATGAAATTGCAGTACAGATCCGAACGGAGGAAAAGATCATTCATCACCAGTCGCCCGTAATCCAGAGACAGGTCCTCGGTAAACAGGGTTGTGAATTGAAAATTGACAAGCTTAGTGGTCTGACCGCCAAAAGCCTCCTGGCTTTTGTTGTAATATTCGCCGTAGATGTACCGCCCATCTTCAGTTGCAGCCGGAACTACATAATCTTCAGACAGGTTATCCCCACTCCTGCTTGAGTATTTTGCCAGGAATCGGGTCTTGGGCAGACTGATTAATTTGGTGAGATCCAGCTTGAGCTCGGCATTAATGTTGTGCAGGTAGGTGCTCTCCTGCTCAAAGCCTCCGGAAACAGAAGCGGCAGGCTCAGCCGTGTAACTGAGACCGATATGGACCCCTGCCTCATTGAGTTTAGTCCGTTTCCCGCCCCAGTCACCAGTCAGGTATTGTTGGGTTGAGTAAAGTTCACCACCATGAACAGTGGGTGCGAATAAGAAAAGTAAAGCAAAACAGATTTGGCAGCTCGAACAAAGATTCCGCATTCTGACCTCCCTTTGGATGAAAAGCCCCAAAAATGTGAGTCGCCGAATATCGTTCCTTTCTAGAATCTATCTTTAAATATCATTATTGCCTGCAGGGTACATATTCAACGCAAAAACATTTTGAGGTAATAAATAAAAGGCTGACTGTGGCTACGCTAGATTTTCAAAAGGTAACAAAGAGGTATCCCGACGACACCCTGGCGCTCAAAGATTTCGACCTGAAAATAAGCGATGGAGAACTTATCGTCCTGATTGCACCATCAGGGTACGGCAAGTCAACAGCACTCCGCTTACTGGTCGGACTTGAAAGTGTGACCGATGGAAAAATCCTGATCAACGGCAACGTGTCGCCATGGGACGGGCCCTTGTAAGGAATCCAACGGTTTTTCTTTTGAACGAACCCTTGTCAAACCTTGACGCGAAACAGCGTGCGCAGATCATGGCTGAAATCTCCCTGTTACAAAGAAAACTGGGCAAAACAACCTTGTATGTCACCCATGATCAAGTCGAAGCCATGACTCTTGGTTCGATCAGCCACTAACCAACAATTCAGTCTTAAACGGCAATTCTCTTAGTCGCACACCGGTTGCTTTAAACACAGCATTGGAAACTGCTGGGGCTACCGAGGGTAGCACTGGTTCACCAATGCCTCCTGCCTTCAGGTTGTTGCTTGCTATATGTACCTCAATTTCAGGTACCTCGGACATGGTCAGCACAGGGTATTCATCATAATTTGCTGTCTTGACCCCGCCATTATCAAAATGAACCTCTTCATGAAACGCCAGGCTTAACCCCATAACTACTCCGGCTTCAGCCTGAGCTTTAATTGCATCAGGATAAACGGCTGTTCCACAGTCCACAGCACATATCACTTTATGGACCGCTATTTTCCCTCGATTGTCCACAGAAACTTCAGCTATATGAGCAACAATAGACTCAAAACAGAATGTCAGGGCCACCCCTCTTGCCCTTCCTTGGGTAACCGGACTATTCCATGCACCTTTTTCAGCGAGAAGTGACAACAATTTATAAGGGCGAGAACCTTTCTCCATGTGCTCCAGGCGAAATTGGAGCGGATCTTTTCCAGATTTATGGGCCAGCTCATCTATAAAAGATTCTACTGTGAATACATTGACAGAATACCCTACAGACCTCCACCAACCGACAGGTATAGGCACCCCTTGCAACATGACATAGTTTACAAGCTGATTAGGGATAGAATATGGCATATCCCTGATGCCACTAATGGCATCAGGATCTATTCCATCCTCTACGTATTGGGGCATCACCCTAGACATAACTGAAGGGGCGGCAACTTTATGTATCCATGCGACTACCCTGCCCTCTTTATCGAGCCCAGCTTTTATTCGACATTGACTGCCTGGGCGAAAATAGTCATTGGCAAAGTCGTCTTCACGACTCCAGATTACTTTCACAGGCCTGCCTAAAGCCTGAGAAAGTATTACCGAATCAACAACCGGATCAGGTTCCCCACGCAAACCAAAACCACCACCAGCAAAAGTGGTCATCACCTCTACTTTTTCAGGTGGCAGCCCGGTAATCTTGGAGGCTGTCATCTGGGCAACTGTTTGCCCTTGCGTTGGCACCCATAGCCGACAACGCTCTTTTTCCACATGAGCTGTGCAGTTTATTGGTTCAACCTGAGCGTGTGAGATATACGGTAGCTTATAGGATTCTTCTACAGTTTTGTGAGCTTGAGCAAAAGCTTCTTCAGCATCTCCGCTTTCTTTGCCAACCGCACCAGGTTGCTCAAGATGTTTTACAAACAAGGCATCCAGGTATTCATCATTCAAATCTGGATGGGAGCCTTCCGACCACTTAATATTGAGAGCATCTCGCCCCTGCATAGCCGCATAGGTCGTTTCTGCGCATACCGCAATCTTATCATCAATGGGGATGACCTTAACCACCCCCTTGACAGCCATGGCAGCCTGTTCATTGTAGGATTGGGGGCTTGCACCGTAAGCAATAGGACGAGCTACCACTGCTATGCACATTTCAGGCAAGGTAAAATCGATACCGTAAACGGTTTTCCCCTTTACCTTATCCGGTATATCTAGTCGCTGCTTGGATATACCTATTATTTTGTACTTTCCAGCATCTTTCAGCTGAGAATTTTCAGGAATTTTCCTTTTTCCTGCCGTTTCTACGAGTTCTCCATAGGAGAAGCTGCGTCCGTCAGGGTGAAAGACTTTGGATTCTTTTGCCGTGCATTTCTCCGCAGAAACGCCCCACTTCTCTGCTGCAGCCTCAACAAGCATCTGACGGGCTGTTGCACCTACTTGGCGTAGCATATCCCAGCGGTGACGAATGCTCGTACTACCTCCGGTTAACTGGACATGCCACAGAGGGTCTTTAAACGGTTCTGCAGCAAGCGCCATTTTCACTCCAATATTTTCCCATGCAGCATCCAGTTCATCGGCGATAATCATAGGGATACCGGTATGCGTCCCCTGACCAAGATTGGTCTGCCCCATCCAGATTATTATCGAGTCATCTTTTGCGATTTCGAGAAAAGCATGAGGTTTAAATGTCAGTTCTGAACCTGCTCTAACAAAAGACACATTGCAGAGCTCGAAAGAATTTGAGAGTAACGTTACACCAATAACAAGGCTGCTTTGCTGCAAAAAGGTCCTTCTTGTTATATCGATAGTCATGATTTCACACCCGCAGTTGAGGTCATTCCTGCAGCAAGCTTTATTGCCTGCTTCATCCGCGGATGGGAGCCGCATCGGCAAATTACATCATCTAGAGCTTCATTGATCTGCTCACCAGACGGATCAGGCACCCTGGAGAGAAAGTCAACAGTCTGCAGCATGACACCTGGTTGACAATACCCACATTGGGGCACTTGCTTTTCAATCCATGCAATCTTGACAGGATGATCATCAGCGATGCCTTCAATTGTAAGAATTTTGCTCCCAACGACTTCCTCTACAGTGATTGAACAGGACCGGACAGCCTCACCATCTATAAGCACCGTACAGATACCGCACTCAGCAATCCCACATGCATACTTGACGCTTGTAATCCCCAAGCTATCACGCAGTACCCACAGCAACGGGGTATCGGGGTCCACATCAACCTTACTGACCTCTCCATTTACATGTAACGAAATCATATGTCCTCCATAGCTGCATTTTAGTTTCAATCTATATCGCTATACCTTGGAAACACTGTTAATATAATTTCAACAAGATGGTAATTCAGACCAACCGACGTGGTAGAGTTGCCCCCTCATACTCCTTGCTAAATTTTTGATACCGTTTACCGGCACCTTTGGTGAATATTGTAAAAATTTACAACTTCATTTATTAATGCTCAACACGTTGAAATTGTTTACAATTGTACAGACACCCATGATGTTCATAAAAAATTCGGGCTAAAGCTGATAGTATAAGATGTTTGACCTGTCAGTTGTCAGATGATAACTTAACCTGATACTTGAGGTTTCCAAATCAAGTACTCTTGCTACAGGATAAAAACAGGCAAAGGCGGACAAGAGCAGTACTTTATTTCTCAAAGAACGTGCCGAGGTTGCCCAGCATTGAACCTTCTCCCTTGCTTTCACCACCAGCCGATGGTGCGTTGGCGATGATACGATCCGCCATTCTGGAAAACGGCAGGCCTTGTAACCACACGGCTCCATGGCCCTGTAAGGTGGCAAGGAATAACCCTTCACCGCCGAAGAACATTGATTTCAGGTTGCCGGCTCGCTCAATACTGTAATCAATACCGGTTGAAAAACCGACCAGGCAACCGGTATCCACTAGTAATTTATCGCCTCGGAGTTCTTTTTTCACGACGGTGCCACCGGCATGGATAAATGCCATACCGTCGCCTACCAACTTCTGAAGGATGAAGCCTTCACCACCAAAGAACCCCGCCCCCAGTTTCTGGTTGAACGCAATACTGATCTCAGTGCCAAGGGCAGCGCACAAAAACGCATCTTTCTGGCATAAGAGTTCCCCGCCCTCAATGGTGCCTAGATCAATGGGAATAATTTTCCCCGGGTAAGGCGCTGCAAAAGCAACCCGCTTCTTCCCACCACCATTATTTGTAAAGTGGGTCATGAAAATGGATTCGCCGGTGAGAACTCGTTTGCCGACGCCTTTAAGCAGCCCCATAATCCCGCTTTCCGACTCCGACCCATCGCCCATTTTTGCTGCAAAACCGATACCGTCTTCCATGTAGTTCATGGCGCCTGCTTCCGCGATGACTGTTTCCCCCGGATCAAGCTCCACCTCAATTATCTGGATATCATTACCAATGATTTCATAATCTATTTCATGACTGCGCATGGTTGTTCCTCTTGCTTTAATAGGCAGTAATTATTTGTACTTTCTATGATATAAAAGAGGGTAACACTTGTCAATTGATCCACTGTGATATAGTGGACTATCGGCAACCGAAACCGTTTTGCCAATTAAGCCCGCTAGCCTCTTCCTGTTAATTCATACATATCCATGTAATCCCGCCACCCCCTGCATGTCCCCTACTCTCAGCTTTCTTGACAAAACACACAATGTCTGTAAGTATACCCGCGTAAAAGAACTAACTTTTAAAGAACTAACTTTAATTTTTGTGGAGTTTGTTGTGTCCTCTTCATCCAGGGCCAAGTTGTCGCCTAAGAAAAAAATTGCAGACCGGATCAAAAATGACTTAAAGCAGGCCGTATTAGACGGGGTGTATAAATCGGGTGACAAGCTCTCTCCTGAAGTTGAAATTGCCAGGCAGTACAGGGTAAGCAAGGTATCAGTCCGGGAGGCTTTACATGAGCTGGAGAGTGAAGGGCTGATTGTCAAAAAAAGAGGGATTTTTGGCGGCAGCTTCATTGCTGAACCTGGCGTGGAGAAGATGGTGAACGTTGTCACCAACGCTTTTTTGTTTGGTGGAGTGACTGTAACTGATCTCGCCGAATTCAGACAGATTCTTGAACCAGGACTTGCCAGGCTTGCTGCAGCACGGAGGACTGAAAATGATCTCGTCGCCATGGAAGAATATATTGCGGCAATTCATCACTCCATAGAAAAGGGTGAACCGAACCAGACAAAGGCTATAGGCTTTCATAAGTTAATAGCCGATGCCTGCCACAACCGCTTTATCAGTAGCTTAATGGCCGCTCTTGTCCACGTCTTTCAACAGGTTCTTGACAAAGAACCAGACATGGAAACAGCCAGAAAGGATATCCGATTTAACGAATTATTCTACGAGCACATCAAGGCCCGCGATGGAGAAAAAGCAGAGTTGGTTATGAAAAAACACTTTGATGCGCTCGAGCAAATAATCAGGCAGAGAAGAAAAAATGGTGAAACGATCTCTTGATCGGCAGGCTGGCATAGGAAACAGGCAGAAATGACATATCCAAGCATATATCCAACAGGAACAACTGTTTACAATTCTTCAAAGTGCTATAACGGGTACACAGTATTTCAGGCCAAAGAGCTGGGTGCTCTGGTCGTTGATATGAATGGGGGTGAGGTAAAATTATGGCGTGGTCTCCATGGATTTCCGAACAAGCTCCTCCCCGGAGGACAGGTTCTGGGGCATACCGGAGAACGTTCGACCCTTTATGGCATGCAGGACTATCGTGATCTCATCCAGGTTGATTGGGATGGCAATGTGGTCTGGAAATTTAACAAGTATGAGTTCATTGAGGACCCCGGCGAGGAGCCGCAATGGATGGCCAGGGTTCACCATGACTACCAACGCGACGGTAACCCTGTCGGCTACTATGTGCCGGGAATGGAACCGCAGACTGAGCAGGGCAACACCATGTTGCTCGGTCATAAAAATACCAGGTGCCAGGCTATCAGCGATAAAAATCTCCTTGATGACACTGTCTATGAGGTTTCCTGGAATGGTGAAATCCTGTGGGAATGGGTCTGTAGTGATCACTTCGATGAGTTTGATTTTCGCGAAGATGCACGCACTGCCCTTTCACGAGACCCGAATATGCGACCGTGTGGGGGAGGCATGGGCGATTGGATGCACCTCAACTCCATGTCGCTACTGGGGCCTAATAAATGGTTTGATGCCGGCGACACCCGTTTTCATCCAGACAACATCATAGTGGATGGCCGGGAAACCAATATTATTTTCATTGTCAGCAAGGAGACAGGGGACGTTGTCTGGAAGGTCGGCCCCTACTATGACGACACTCCCGAAAAAGAACTTGAGTGGATAATCGGCCAGCATCACGCTCATATGATTCCCAGAGGACTTCCAGGGGAAGGCAATATTCTGGTATATGACAATGGTGGCTGGGCCGGATATGGCGGCTGTCATCCAGCTAGCCCCACCGGCACCAAGAATGTTCTTCGAGATTACTCCAGGGTTCTTGAATTTGATCCAATTTCATTGAAAATTGTTTGGCAATACACACCACATGAGGCTGGGCTGGTACATCCTACCGACTCCAACCGCTTGTATAGTCCTTTTATAAGCGCTGCGCAAAGATTACCCAATGGCAACACCCTTATCACTGAAGGAAGTGGTGGTCGAATTGTCGAGATAACGGCAACCCATGAGCTTGTATGGGAATATATCTCACCCTACTGGGGAAAGCACTTCAACATGAATATGGTGTATAGAGCCTATCGCTACCCCTACGGATATATCCCCCAGGTTGAGGTGCCCCTCCAAGTCGACATCAAGCCCATTGATGTGGTTGACTTCAGGGTAGAAGGGGCAAGCCCGAGAGGAGCTAGATCAGAGAGCGTGGTAGAAGGCGTTGTTCCCTACCAGACGTCTTCGGCTCTCTGCGTTCTCTCTGACACCGATGATGGCAACTAGTATTGTGCCTTACTTATGGCAAATTGCAGATAATGAACAATTCAGGAGAAAATAGATGAAACAGTTACTTTCTATTGTTGTGCTGGCGTGCATTATGGTTTTACCCTCTCTGGGCCACAGTCAAGAGTGGTCCCCAAAGGGTTCTATTACGCTTCAGATCGGCTTTGGTGCAGGTGGCTCGACAGATATCATGGGCCGGCTGGTTGCCGCTAAAATTGAAGAGAATACCGGATGGAATGTGGTGGTAGAAAACAAACCTGGCGGTGGAGGAATTGCCATGTTCTCTTCACTTATGCGAGAAAAGGCGGATGGCCAGACCTTAGGTCTTGGCGTGAGTATGCCTATTTTTCTTAACCTGGCTTCCCGAGGCGATAAAATCCCTTTCAATATCGATACCTTTGATTATCTCGCCACCATCATGCGCGGAGAGATTGGTATGGTCGCAAAAGCTGATGCACCGTACAACACCCTTGAAGAACTCATTGCTTACGGTAAAAAACAAAAAGGTGGGATTGCCGTTGCATTTGATGCCAAACCCCAGCAATTGGTACTGGAACCTGTCGCCAAAAACGCAGGAGTCAAATTCAAATTCGTTAAGCATAAGAGTGGTGCGGAACAGGTGCAAAGTCTTCTCGGCGGTCATGTCGATATTGCCTGCACAGCCGGGGAACATGTTAAATATATCGAGAGCGGTGATTTAAAAATGATCGCTTCAATGAGTAAGGACAGACAAGCCTGCTCTCCTGATTCGAAAACATTGATTGAAAACGGTTTTGACTTGTACCTGGAGCCCTATTTCTACATCGCAGCTCCAAAGGGCTTACCTGAAAATGTTAAAGCTACCCTGGCAAAAGCGTTCGATGAAGCGATCAATTCAGAAACAGTCAAGAACAGCCTTTTGAATTCGATGCAGGCCAATGCGTATAATCTTGGTCCTGAAGGAACATACACAATGATGAGCCAGGGAGCTGTTGATATCAAAGCGCTTGTTAAGGCGGCAAAGACGCCGTAGCAACACAAGAGGGTGTAGTATTTATGCACAATCGCATATCAGGTATTTTTGTTGCGCTTTTTGGAATTGCTTTGCTCTTTTTTGTAATTCCCTACCAGACAGAAGCTGTTGATTATGGGTGGTTAAAGCCTGCCACCCTCCCCTCAATTGCTGCTGTTATCATTACCCTCTCGGGTATCCTCCATGCTGTTTGCCCGCGGGGTAGGATAGAGTTTAGGCTCAGTTCAGCTCTCAGGGCCCTCCTCTTTTTTTGTATCGGCATTCTCGGCCTATGTATGATGACAATTAATTACATGATGGCCGCCCCTATACTAATGCTGGTGCTAATGTGGGTTATCGGAGAACGACGATGGAAATGGCTCTTTACTGGAATCGCCCTGTTGCCCGCATGTATCTGGTTCTGCATAGACTTTCTGCTCAAAAGACCTCTTCCCTGACCTCCACGCTACTTACCAGTTAAAAACATCAGAGAAGCAATATTTTGTAGTCCAAACTTGACCAGCTAGGTTAACCCAAGACAAAGAACACGCTCGATGATTGATACACATACTATTCTGACAGGCTTTGCAGACGCACTCACCCTGCATAACCTGTTTTTTGTCTGGTTCGGGATTATTGTCGGCCAACTCGTTGGTGCCATACCAGGAATTGGCCCAGTGATGGCGATGGCCATTGCTATTCCGTTCACATTTACGTTGAACCCATTACCAGCTATCGGCTTTCTGATGGGGGTCAGTAAAGGTGGGCTTGTTGGCGGTGCTATTCCAGCAATCCTCATGAACACTCCAGGCACACCGGATGCAGCCGCCACAACGTTAGACGGCTATCCCATGACCAAAAAAGGAAAACCTGAAAAAGCGACCAAAATAGCTCTTTACTCTTCGGTAACCGGTGATGCCTTTAGTGATATTATTCTCATAACCGTGGCACCCTTCATTGCTGTGGTTGCCTTGAAAATGGGACCGATCGAAATTTTTGCCCTAATGGTTTTCGCTTTTTCTATTATCGCCGGGCTGGTGGGTGATTCCATGGCCAAAGGAATAGTATCTGCCGGGCTTGGTCTGCTCTGCGCAACGGTGGGGCTTGACCCGGAAAACAGTACTCCACGGTTTATCTTTGGTTATTTTGAATTATATGATGGCATTCCTTTGGTCTCAATGGCTTTGGGCATGTTGGCCGTTGCCGAAATTCTGAGAAGAATGGCACGTATCCGGGGCACGATCAAATCTGCCATTGTTATTCCTAAAGCTCAAAAAAAAGCGGATCGAGGAGTCAGTTTTGTAGAGTTCTGGGCATGTAAATATACAATACTCAGAGGGTCGGTTATAGGAACCATACTTGGAGCTATTCCCGGCCTTGATTCATCTGCAGCTTCTTTTTTGAGCTATGCAACAGCAAAGCAGGCTTCAGCAGATCCCAAGAGCTTTGGCAAAGGAAACATACATGGTGTAGCAGCAACAGAATCTGCAAACTCAGCTGTCGCCGGTGCGAATTTGATCCCACTGCTCACCTTAGGAATACCTGGTAATCTTGCTGCAGCCCTTATTATCAGTGCATTGATGATCCACGGTATTCAACCGGGACCACTTCTTTTTCAGGAACAGGGGCAGCTGATTTATGGGTTGTTCGGCACGCTTCTCATGGCAAATTTCCTCAACCTGGTTTCAGGGTTACTGGGGCTTCGTCTCTGGGCCCGCGTTATCCAAGCACCTGAGTCTATAATATTTCCAGCGGCCCTTTTACTCTGCATGACCGGGGTCTACCTCGCAACGGGTGGCCTGTTTGGTGTTGCGGTGATGTTTGTTTTTGCCCTCCTGGGGTACCTGATGAGTTCCTTCGGGTACTCAGTGATAGTGTTTGTGATAGCTTTTTTTCTTGGTGAGCGGTTTGAGCTATCTCTATCACAGTCCCTTAATATCATAGATGGCGATCTGACTATTCTCCTATCCCACCCGGTAGCCTTACTTTTGTTTATTTTAGCAATAGTTTCTGCTATATGGTTTGGGTTAAAATCCAAGGGTAAGCCTGAATAACTTATCTCCCACCGAGGGAAAGCAGCTGAGTCGTTTCAACTGTCTCTGCAGATTTATGAGCTGAAAATTGAAGCCTATCAAGACATTTTCACCACTCTTCCTTTGCCCGACGGACGAAACAACCTGAAAGGCGGCGTCTGGCAAAATTTGAAACGAATCTGGCCAATATCGAAACGAAAACCAACATTCCAAATCGAACAAGATCTATACAGCACACTCCCTGCTCCCTTCGAAAATCCCGCTGAGCATCAATATTTGATTGGGTGACTTGCCAAGGGGTATTCGCATCCACTTTCTACAAACCATGAAATAACACGGGGAATGCGGCCTGCCCCAGTCATTTATCTTTGTACAAGAGCATCTTTTCAAAATATCCTTAATATCGATCGGCACCGGAGCAGGCCTGATTTTGATTGAAAAAACGCATTTTACAAGACACTCTTAAAAAATCATTTATTGATTGGAGCAATTATAACCACCTGCAAACAAGCCACAGAGGAGAATACGGCTACCCAGCCGTCTTAATGCTATCACTATGATACGACAGGAATCTACTGCACTCAGAGCCGTACCCTCCTACTGTATCTTTTTATTTTGCCGCTGCTTTTAGTGCAAATTAACCGAAGAAAGATTATAAATATTATTAATTTGACACGTTGCACAAACATCCGAACCATGACGAGGCGAGAGCATGAAACGTTTTAAAAATATTCTTTATGTCGTAGACACTGAACCATCACCCGAGGAAGCGAATGTTTCGGATAAAGTGGCAAACTTAGCCAAACTCAATAATGCCCGGGTCACCTTAGCTGGAATCTCTGATGAGCATCCATTGCTTGAACAATTCAATAAACTTTTGTCCGCAAAATTTGAAAAACTTGAGAACCAGTTAACCGCTCAAAAGATGAGTGCAATTCAAGAGCTCCTCTCAACCGATAGATGGAAAGGTCTTGAAGTGGAGAGTTGTTTTTTACACGGTAAAGATTTTGTTTCAATTATCCAAAAAGTTTTACAAGATAAGCATGACCTGGTCATAAAAAAACGCACCACAGCTGAAGATGAAGATGCCTTGGCTATGCGCCTTTTTCGGAAATGCCCTTGCCCGGTATGGATAATTGATGGCAGTCAATCGACTGATTTTAAGAAGGTGCTCGGGGCGATCGATGTAAACTCCAATGAAAATGAAACAAAACAGCTTAATAAAAAAATCATTGAACTGACAAGCTCTCTTGCGCAACGTGAAAGTGGAGAAGCTCACTACCTTCATGCCTGGGAACTCCCACACGAGGTGATGCTCAGGAGCCCCCGTTTTAATGTAGCGGAGCAAGAGCTTGTGCAAATGAAACAAGACCTTGCTGCTACTCTTGAAGAAACGTTTCAAAAAACTTTAGCCGAAGCCGGCGTAGCCGGCCCCCCCGGTCATGTGCACCTGGAAGAAGGGGAAGTCAGCAAGGTGATCCAGTACGTAATGGATTCACTGGAGATAGATGTACTTATTATGGGGAGTATCGCCCGCTCAGGTATACCCGGCCTCTTAATAGGAAACAGTGCGGAAAAGATATTGACGGAAACAAAATGTAGTGTTTTAGCAGTCAAACCTGACGGCTTCATCTCACCTGTCACGGAGTGAAAACATGAAAGATCTCCACAGAAAAGATGACCGTGTCCTTTGGGCATTAAAAAAGATCATTCATTTATGCCTGAAAGCACTCAGCCTTTTAATGACAATTATCATCTTTTTAGGCGTGATTGATGTGGCATGGATGATTTATCAAAAAATCATTGCTCCCCCTGCCTTTGTGTTAAGTATAAGTGACATTTTAGCAACTTTCGGAGCATTCATGGTCGTCTTAATCGCCATAGAAATTTTCCAAAATATCATTCTCTACCTAAGGGATAACGTTATACATGTAAAAATTGTCCTTGCTACCGCACTCATGGCTATTGCCAGAAAAGTCATTATTTTAGATTTTGACGAGTTGTCACCTATGTATGTATTGGGCACGGCAGCGGTATTGCTTGCAACTGGAATAACGTACTACGTTGTCCATAAAATACCTGATTCCAGTCACCAGGAATCGTGAAAAAAACGTAACTGTACAGCGAAGACAACCAGGACCGGGCCTCTGCCGGGGTGAAGTTGACCAGCCACATAAGCAGTGCTTTTATTACCCCAGCCGCTCCTGCAGCCAGGCTGAAATATGACCGATCTGCTGCGGACAAACATTATGCTCCATCGGGTAGGTTCTATACTGGACCTTGTAGCCTAGAGCAGTGAGTTCTTCCGCCGCCTTTATGCCCAAAGGCTCAGGGACCACTGGATCCAGGGTACCATGCTGAATCTCGATGGGAATATTTGCGTTTGCCGGATTTCGCTCAATAGTCTCACTGGTGGCAAAATAGGTGGACATTGCCAACAGACCGCCCAGTGGTTCCGGGTAGGTCAAGGCCAACTGATAGGCAACCGCTCCCCCCTGGGAAAACCCAGCCAACAAAATCCGCTCACTGGCAATTCCGCGCTCAATTTCGGCGTCAACAAAACCTCTTACCTTTTCGGCAGAGGCCATCAACTGCGTCGTATCGACTTTCCTGTTGATATCCATCTCAAAAATGTCAAACCAGGCAGGCATCACATATCCGCCATTGACGGTTACTGGAATTTTTGGCGCATGGGGAAAAATAAATTTAATTTTCAATTCCGGAGGAAGACGCAATTCCGGGACAATTGGCGCGAAATCATTACCATCAGCACCAAGACCGTGCAGCCATATAATTGCTGCATCAGGGTTAGGATCGGTAGTTTGCTCTATGGCTGGTAAGAGGGACATGGTGTAATTCTCCTTGAATATATATCTAAAGGTGTCACGTGGATGATTATGCATCGTCTTCCAAGCGATATTTTCGTTGATTAAGCAAGCGCTGCAGTTCCATATCGGCTGCATCTCGCCGCTCTCCCACTTTTCGAGCTGGATTACCTGCCCAGATCTCCCAAGGCTGAGGATTTTTTGTTAAAACAGATCCAGCCCCTACTACAACCCCATCTGGTATATGGGTCACTTGGTAGAGAATTATAGACCCATCATGAATCCAGACGTCACTGCCTATTTTCTTGTCCTGCCAGATGACGCCATGCTCCTCTTCTAATTCCAACAAAGGTCTTTTACCCAGATGGATGTGGTCATGCGTGTACACCCTTACTCTGGCCCCGATATTGGACCATGCCCCCACCTGGATGGAGCCGGTACAATCCAACAGAGCAAAACGGCTGATCATCACATTGGTCTCTCTTTCCGGAGATTGAAAGACCTCGGGCGTGAAAATCAATCTGCCGGCATGAATATGCTTGTGAGGAAGCCTGACAGCCACCTGCAGAGCTTTGTCCAATTGCTGTTTGGTAAGGGTGGTAGAACGATACTCCATTATGAACGAGTGTCCCAATTATTGCTGCAGAGAACGATTGACAATCTCTGCCACATCTCCTGACAAGGTCGGTGTATCCTGCAGGCGCTTGAGTTGTTGTTTGATCAACTCCTGCCTGGCCACATCATATCGACGCCACTGGGTCAAAGGAGTCGCCAACCGGGCGGCAATCTGCGGGTTTAATGGGTCGAGAGTAAGGATTATATCACCAAGAAAAGCATAACCTTTGCCTTCTGCAGCGTGAAATTGGGCGTGGTTGGCACTACAAAAGGCTCCTATCAATGAGCGTACCTTGTTAGGATTCTTGAGGCTGAATACTTCATGCTCCATCAGGTTACGAACACGCTCCAGTGTTCCCGGTAAAATGCAGGTCGCCTGCAGGATGAGCCACTTATCCATGACCAGGGGATCCTGATGCCATTTGTTATAAAAATCGGCCAACAGCGTATCTCCCTGCTCCCGGTCAGCATTAACCACGCTTTGCAGGGCTGCCATGGTATCGGTCATATTATCACTTGTGTTATACTGCTCCAGCCCAGTATTGATGGCGCCATCCGTCTTGTTTGCCAGGAGATAACCGAGACAACAATTTTTCAAGGCTCTTTCGCCAACCTGCCGGGTCTCATATTGATACGGGTTATCTGTTTGCAAGGATTTATATCGTTTTTCAAACAGCGGCGCGAGTTCCCTGGCAATCTGCTCCCGAAATTGGTTACGCACACTAAAGACAATCACCGGATCAACGACCTCCAGTTGCTGGCTGATCCAATTTTCTGACGGCAAAATCAAGGCCATAGCAAGCAAGGCTGGATCACTTACGGTATCTTCCAAGAGTGCCTTTATCCCTTCGATAAGTATCGGAGCGACGCTTACCTTTTTTTCCGGACTATACTCGTCAATCTGCTCCAAAATACAAGCAAGACTGAGTTCCTGGGCAGCATCCCAACGATTAAAAGGATCAGGATCATGGGCCATGAGAAAGGCCAGCTCTTTGGGCGAGCGTTGAAAATCAACCAGTACCGGAGCTGAAAAATTCCGTAAAAAAGAGAGCACAGGTTCCTGCTCCAGGCCAGTAAAAACTAAATCCTGTTTTTCCTTGGACAGCGGCAGCACAACGGTTCCTGCTTCATCGGCCAATTCACCGGACGCTGCCTGCGGAGTGAGTACCTTCCCCTGCTTATCAAGCAGTCCGATACATAGCGGCATGAAAAAAGGTTTTTTCTCTGTAGCTTCCGGAGTAGGAGGACAGGACTGTTCCACATGGACTGTAAATTGTTTTTTCGCGTCATCAAAGGAAGTGGTAACCTCCAGCTTGGGAGTACCAGCCTGGCTATACCAGTTTTTAAACTGACCGAGATCAAAGCTATTGGCATCTTCCATGGCCTGCACAAAATCATCACAGGTTACGGCTTGTCCATCGTGGCGTTCAAAATAGAGATCCATACCCTTTCTAAACCCCTGGGTACCGAGTAAAGTATGCATCATGCGGATAACTTCTGCGCCTTTGTTATACACAGTGAGGGTATAAAAATTATTAATCTCCACAAAAGAAGCCGGTCTCACCGGATGAGCCATGGGGCCGCCATCTTCCCTGAACTGGAGAGAACGGATGATATTAACATCCTGAATCCGCTTGACTGCCCGTGAACCCATGTCTGAAGAAAACTCCTGATCCCTGAAAACCGTCAGCCCTTCCTTAAGGCTTAATTGAAACCAGTCTCTGCAGGTAATTCTATTGCCGGTCCAGTTATGAAAATATTCGTGGCCGATAACCCCTTCAATACCATCAAAGTCATTATCGGTCGCTGTTTCGGGGGTAGCCAAAACATACTTGGAGTTAAAGACGTTCAAGCCTTTATTTTCCATGGCTCCCATATTGAAATCATCCACCGCAACAATCATGAAGGTATCAAGATCGTATTCTCGACCAAAGACCTGCTCATCCCACTGCATGGACTTTTTCAGCGACGCCATTGCATGAGCGCATTTTTCCTTATTTCTCTCTTCAACAAAAATACGTAATTCTATTGTACGTCCGCTCACAGTTGTAAATTCATCATCAATGCTGACCAGGTTGCCGGCTACCAGAGCAAAAAGATACGATGGTTTTTTAAAAGGGTCGTTCCAGGTAGCAAAATGTCGGCCGTCCTCAAGAGTGCCTGATTCAATCAGGTTCCCGTTAGACAGCAACACAGGGCAGGTCGTTTTATCTGCAACAATTGTTGTGGTAAACACGCTCATCACGTCGGGACGATCGGGAAAACAGGTAATCCGTCGAAATCCTTCTGCCTCGCACTGGGTACAGTAATTCCCGGAAGAAAGATACAACCCTTCAAGAGCGGTGTTGGCAGAAGGATTGATAAGGGTGGTAATTTCAATAGTGAAGACCTTGTCCGGCACCTCACAAATCTCCAATATCCCGTCGCTAAAGGTATATTCCCCTTCCTTTAATGTACTCCCTTCCAGCACTACTTTTTCAAGTGTCAAGTGCTCGCCGTTGAGTCGCAACGGCTGGTTTGCATCAGAATTAGGTCGGCAGATCAACGTGGAGTGTACCCTGGTCTGCTGAGGATCAAGTTCGAACCGGAGATGCACCTCGTCAAGCAGATGCGGTGGAACGGTGTAATCTTTGAGAAAAATTTCTTTTTGAGCGATTGTCATAAAAACATCCTGTATATTAAAAAAAGTATCGTAACTATTCGGCCAAAATTATAAATTATTATCGATAGATGATGATCACTTTTTCATAAAAAGGCAATGATTAGTAGGGAACTATCTGGTATCAATACCATATCATCAATTGAGCATAATAAAACTGCTGCCGTTGGGTTATGGAACGTATGTTCCTCACGCTTAAATTATCACCTTCATCTCTTATCGCTACATCCAACACCCTCTTCGACAATAATTTTATGGCACTGACCCAGGAAGAACAAACAGATATCCTTATCATAGGCGGCGGACCCGGCGGACTCGCTTGTGCTCGCATGCTCGCAGAAAACGGAAAACAGGTGCTTTTAATCGAACGAAAGCCTGCTATTGGTCCCAAAGTATGCGCCGGCGGCATAACCTGGAGTGGTCTTCTGCAACATGTACCGGACACATTGATTGAAAAGTCTTTTCCCGTACAGCACATCTACACCAGACAACAGCATGTACTGGTTGCGGAAAAGCAGCCGGTGGTAGCTACTGTTAACAGAGAAAAAACAGGCCAATGGATGGCAGCTAAAGCACAGGAGGCAGGTGTAAAAATATTTACAGACACCCACGCCCTAAAAATTAAAAATAGACAAGTCGTTGTTCGCCAAGGCACCGAGATAAAAAACATTGAATATAAGCAACTGGTTGGAGCAGATGGTGCCAACTCTCTCGTTCGCCGTTACCTGAATCTGAAAAACACCCTATCAGGTGTGGGGCTAAACTGTATCCTGCCTATTCAGCGAGATAATATGGAGTGGCACTTGCTACCCCATCTTTTTCATTATGGTTACGCGTGGATATTTCCTCACAAAGAAAACATATCGATTGGCGCTTATGCCCCTAAAACAGCAATTTCAACAAAACAGCTGAAGCAGAATCTTATCATCTGGGCCCGGTCACGAGGAATAACCGTCCCTGCAGATCAAATACGGGCCGGAATCATCAATTTCGATTACCAGGGCTATGCTTTCGGCAACAGCTGGCTTGTCGGCGAGGCGGCCGGATTAGCTTCAGGGCTCACCGGAGAAGGTATATACCCTGCCATCGTTTCCGGCCAGGTTGTCGCGCAAAAAATTCTTGACCCCAACTATCCGGCCCATGAACTTGCCAGGATGGTCAAAAAACAACAAAGACATCATAAAATAATTCACTATGCACAGCGCGCCCCGGCATTATGCAGCCTGCTCATGAACCTGCTGGTTTTGTTGTTACGGGTAAAAATACTTGATTTTCGCATGCTTGAAATGGCAGACTGATGTGTGCAATCTATTAACGAGTGTCTATCAATAAATGAGGATTTTGGTTTGATAGCAGGTAAGCGGCAGACTCCGAGCCATGCGGAAAAATTTACCACAGGCATATGATTGATATCTGAATCTACGCTTACCTCCGAGGATAAATTTTCTCGCATAACGCCGCTATCAGGCCTAAATACCATTTATGGATGCGCACTCAGCGACCTTCTCGGTCAAGGAGTTTCCCACTAAGTAATGAACACCAAAAAGAAAAACATTTTTTACAATATCCTCTTTCTCGTGGTTTGCGGGGTCATTTTTACCTTCCTCTATATTGCGCCTCCTGAAACCACCTCACCTCTGCCTCATGATGATGATCACCAACAATTCATGCACATGAAAAAGAAGGCAGCAGAAAAACAGTGCGACCAATGTCACTCAAGTGATGGTGTCGCACCGCTACCGGACGATCACCCACCAAAATATCGCTGCTTATTTTGTCATAAACGAACCCAGCAATAGGGTATATGTAAACTATATGGAAACAAGAAACGTCTTCTACATATCCGGTTCCACAGCAATTCTTGCCGAAGACATGGGCAGGGCCCTGCTGGCACAATTTAGAGATATTCGCTTCCGCGAAGAGCGTATCCCTTTCATCCAGACTGTCGAGCAGGCCAAACAAATTCTGCAAAGAATCCTGGACCAGTCCAAAGGGGAGAAACCACTTGTTTTCTGCACCATCATGGACCAGGCAACAAGAGACGTGTTTAATGATAACCGGCTCATTTACTTTGATATCTTTTTACAGACCCTGGAGCGACTAGAAGACATCCTCCAAACCAAAGCAAGAAGAGAACCTGGATATTCAAGGCATTTTACCATTTCCAGGATGAATAAGAGGGTAGATGCCATCCATTTCTCCCTGGACCATGACGACGGCACCAAAACCAAAGAATATGACAAGGCAGAAATTATCCTTGTCGGTGTTTCCCGAACAGGGAAAACTCCAGTGAGCATTTATATTGCCACCCACATGGAATTAAAAGCGGCAAACTTTCCTCTGACCGCAGATCACCTGAACGATCATGAATTGCCAAAGGATCTGGTCCGAAATCGAAAACGGGTTATCGGGTTAACATCTTCGCCCAGGTATCTTCATGATATAAGAGAGAAAAGATATCCTGGATCATCCTACGCCAGTCTGCAAAACTGCACTAAAGAACTGCAACAAGCGCGTCAATTATTTACGCGACATGGCATTAAGGTTGTCAATGTCGAAGGTCGTTCAATAGAAGAGCTCGCAGTACAGGCAGTGCAGCATGTAGGCATGAAAAAAAATCACCAACGAGGATCCCGGCTCAAACCACTGGGATAAAATGACAAATGAGGCAATGGATACAAAAGGTGCCTTTTCCCGTATTGCTGCTGTTGTGCATAATGATTGGCCTGGCACCCTTTTCGCCTGAGCCGCATTTGGTTGAAAAAATACGGATGCTTATTCAGGGTACCCTGAAAAGACCAATTGATATTTTTGACCTGTTTTTCCATAGTGCCCCACTGGTGCTGCTTGTCGTGAAAACCTATTCCATGATAGCAACCAAAAAACGCAAAAGCTAAGGTGTGATGGACTCGTAAAAAGTCCATCACTCACTAAAGTTGGCTAAGTACAAAAGTCCGATATACAAGGCGCAGTTTTTCGCTCGAGGCTTTGGCTATACATATGGTATGTCAAAGCCTCGAGCAAAACCTGCAACACCGTAGATCGGACTTTTTACGACACCATCAATGTATAACAAATCAACGAGCTATCAACCCGGTGAGTAGTTACAAGTCAGGCACCTCTCAACCCTCTTTAACGTACGGAATAATAAATGTTTATATGGTTAACCAGCCCCGAAGCATGGGTCGCATTGGCGACCCTGACATTATTGGAAATAGTCCTGGGTATTGATAACATCATATTTATTACCATTCTGGTAAACAAACTGCCCGAACACCAGCGAAAATTTGCCCGGCAGACAGGGCTCCTGCTTGCCATGTTGACCAGACTGATACTTCTTTTCTCAATCGCTTGGGTTATGGGCCTTACCACTCCATGGTTCACTATTTTTGAACAAACCATCTCCGGTCGGGATATAATCTTGGTGGGTGGTGGCCTGTTTCTTCTCTTTAAAGCAACCCATGAGATTCACACCAGTCTTGAGGGAGGCGAAGAACACAGCCATGTATCAGCCAAGGCCACTCTAGGCAGCATGCTGGTGCAGATTGCCCTGCTTGATATCGTCTTTTCTCTCGATTCGGTGATCACTGCGGTCGGCCTGGCAGATCATATTTCAATCATGGCTATTGCTATCGTGGTTGCGGTGGGGGTTATGCTGTTTTCCGCCAAAAGCATAGGCGACTTTGTCGACGCCCACCCTACCATAAAGATTCTGGCTCTTTCCTTTCTCCTTTTGGTAGGCGTTACCCTGATTGTAGAAGGTTTTGATGTCCACGTGCCCAAGGGGTATATCTATTTTGCCATGGCCTTTTCAGTGGGGGTGGAAATGCTCAACATGCGAATGCGAAAAAAACAAATTAAACCGATTAAACTGCGCAAACAGGCATTAGACTAAATTCTGCCTGGAAATCGTCTGAAATCATAGCGGTCGAAATTGACCATTTTCGTTTGATCAATTATGCTAGGTGCCACTTGTACCAAGACAGAGGCAAAAATTTCTTGCCCGTTGCTTGCCGGCAGAAAAACGATGCTCTGCTTGCTGCTTATTGCAAGTTTTTTACTTGCCGGATGGAAAAATCAGAATACAACAATGGAGAAAACTGTGCCAGACACAACCGATATAGCAACCCTGATGGATACCCCACAAATTTTACAATTACTCTTCCATCCACGCACTACCCCACAAAACACGCCGCCAAAAGATGCGGTGGATATGGATGCAACCGTTGGTGATGGTCTGCAAATCGGATGCCGCATTTTTACAGTCTCCAAGGATGCCCCCATCATTATATTCTTTCATGGTAACGGTGAAGTCGTCCCAGATTATGACGAGATAGGTCCTATGTACCAACAGGTGGGCATCAACTTTGCTATTGCCGATTATAGAGGATACGGATGGAGCGAAGGCACCCCCTTGCTCAGCACTTTCCTGGAAGACAGCAACCAGTGCTTTGACCAACTCCGCTCCTGGTTTATTGATAACGGGTATACCGGTGATATATTTGTCATGGGCCGCTCGCTGGGTAGTGCTTGCGCCATAGATATTGCAGTTAACCGAGCCGACGACCTTACCGGCCTGATCATAGATTCTGGTTTTGCCCTCACGCTGCCGTTGGCAAAAGTACTGGGCATCGACCTTGAAGCATTTGGCCTCCATGAAGGACAGACTTTTGACAATGCGGGCAAGATAGAACAGTTTACAAAACCAACCTTCATGCTCCACGGTCAGATTGACCAACTGCTCCCGATGTGGCAAGCAGAAAAACTACATTCCATGTGCGGCGCCAAAACCAAAGAACTGCAGGTTGTCCCTGGTGCAGACCATAACTCCCTGATCGCCGTCGGTGGTGTAATCTACTTCCAGACAATCAAAAAATTTATCGATAAAGTCACTGATGCCGTGCCTGATTGGCGGGAAAGAAGAAAAGCGTTTAAAGCACAGCAGGCAGCACAACAAAATGACTGAAAAAAGAAAAGACTACCTGTCGTGGGATGAATATTTCATGGCAGTAGCCCTATTATCAGGTTTGCGCTCCAAAGATCCCAGCACTCAGGTTGGGGCCTGCGTAGCCAACCCGCAAAATAAAATTGTCGGTGTGGGGTATAACGGATTTCCCTGGGGTTGCTCGGATGATGATCTTCCCTGGGCCAGAGAGGGTGATTTGCTCGATACCAAATACCCGTATGTCTGTCATGCTGAACTTAATGCAGTCCTCAACTCCATCACCTTCGACCTGCGAGATTGCCGTATATATGTTGCCCTGTTTCCCTGCAATGAATGCACAAAAGTCATCATTCAAGCGGGTATTCGTGAAATCATATATATGTCGGATAAGTACAAAGATACCGAATCGGTCAGGGCATCTAAAATAATGCTTGAGAAATCCAACACTCATTACCGGCCTTTTGTTCCTGAGCGAAATTCCATCCTTCTGAACTTTCAGGACCAAAAGTAATGTATTCGGCATTGAAAAAAGACCGATTCATCCTGGCAATGCCCTCTTTTTCTTTTCCTTTCTCCAAAAGGATAGCATGACTAACATCGAATATTACCAAACCTCCATATCCACCCCGTTTATTGAACTCTACAAACTGCTTAAACGGGAAAATCTTACCGCAAGCGGCGGTGAGGCAAAATTTGTAATCAGTGAAGGAATGGTCCAGGTAAACGGTACGACAGAGACAAGGAAAAGAAACAAAATCGTTGTCGGCGACAAAGTTACATTCAATGGCGTAACGTTAGAAGTAACAGAGTAACATCCTCTGCCGGAGAAAGGCAGAGGATGTAAGAATACTCCTGTTTAAGCAGTGAGTTTCCGTTGGGCTTCCAAATAGCGTGCCTCGGTTTTCTGCAGGATTTCAGCCGGCAGTTTAGGAGCAGGCGGTTGTTTATCCCAATCCAGGCTGGAGAGGTAATCCCGTAAAAACTGTTTATCAAAACTTGGCTGTGCCTTGCCTTCCTGGTATTCGTCGAGCGGCCAGAAACGTGAGGAATCCGGAGTCAACACCTCATCAATCAAGATAAGCTCGTCCCCAACCATCCCCAGTTCAAATTTTGTATCAGCAATGATAATACCCTTGGTCTTGGCATAATCGGCAGCCTTCTCATAGAGCTGGGTACTGATAGCAGCCATTTTATCAGCGATATCCTTACCGACAATTTCCTCCATTTTTTCCAAAGATATGTTCTCATCATGTAATCCCTGCTCCGCCTTTGTAGAGGGTGTAAACAGCGGCTGGGGGAATTTACCCGATTCAACCATTCCCTCTGGTAAAGCAAAGCCACAGACCGTAGTATCTTTCTGATAGGCCTTCCAAAAAGAGCCGGAGAGATATCCCCGAACGATGCATTCAATGGGAAGCACCTTGCTTCGCTTCACCAGCATGGAACGTCCTTCTAACTGATCACGATATTGGTGACAAACAGCGGGGAACTGATCCACATCTGCAGAAATCAAATGATTGGGGACGATGTCGCCGAGCAGGTTGAACCAGAACAGAGATATCTGGGTCAACACCTTGCCTTTGCCTGCAATGGGATCATCCATAATCACATCATAGGCGGAAATTCTGTCGGTAGCGACCATCAACAGCTTATCAGGATGGCCAGGGATTTCGTACATATCCCTGACTTTGCCTCGGGAAAGCAATTTCAATTCAGGACAGTCGGTGGTTATGACAGCGTTACTCATGGAAATACTCCTACAATAGTATTTAATTTGAAAGAGATGAAATAAATAATACTGATTTGAAAAAAAGAAATAGTATTAATGGAACCACAAGCAAAATGATGCACTTGGTGCCATGTAAGATATCGAGCTAATGGCGTTTTTTATAAAAAACCTTTTTGTAACTATTCAGCGAAAAGATAAAAACTGTACCTCTACCCCGAACTGTAACTGTTCAGCAGTGCTCCAAATGTTCACAAGCTGACCGATTAGCAGATAAGCTCCGACTTCGATACATCAGTATGCTGGGCGGGCAGATCGTGGAGAGAGGTAAGCGCAGACTCCGTGGGGTGCTGCTGAATAGTTACTCCTTTTTTAGAGTCTGCTTGACAAGGAAACATAGCAACTTATTTTAATCATTAAAAGAAAAACCAATGCCACTAAAAGGAGGCACAAATGCCGATTATACGCTTTGCCGAAAGGGCACCATTCAGAAATCCCTGGGCTGAATTTGAACGTATCCGACAAGGTTTGGATGAATTGTCAAAAAATTACGGAGACCGTGGCCGGCAGCAGGAGAGATCAAATGTTTTTCCGGCTTTAAATATCTATGAGCAGGATGACAGACTCATAGTCACTGCTGAAATACCAGGCGTTTCCAATCAAGACCTCGACATTTCAGTGGAAGGCGAAACACTAACGCTTAAAGGCAAAAGGGAAAACGCTGTCGCCAAAGACACACCAGTCTCCTACCACCGCAGGGAGATTGAATCAGGAACCTTTAGCAGAGCGGTAGCACTACCGGTCAAAATAGACCTGGACAACCTCTCTGCCCGTTTGATTGACGGCATATTGACAATCACCCTGCCTAAAGCGGCCAAGGCAACCCCTAGAAAAATACAGATTCTATCAGAATAAGGAGGTCAAGATGAGCAATCAGGATCTCAAGGCACAACCCAAGACCCCTCATGCTGCCAGCACTGAAGAAGCAACAAAAGCTGAGAACTATTTCTCGCCGTTAGTAGATATATTCGAGACGCCGGAGGCGGTAATCGTCATTGCCGATGTTCCAGGAGTATCCCAGGAAAATGTCGAGATCTCCTTGGACGACAATATATTAACCATCCACGGAAAGATGACTGATCAGCAGCCGGTAGGCAGAGTGATACTTGAAGAATATGAGAGTGGACACTACATGCGAAAATTTACCGTTGCCGAAACCATTGACAGGGAAAAGATTGAAGCTTCCCTTGCAGGCGGGGTACTGAAAGTAATGTTACCCAAACAGGTTCCTGTGCAACCCAAAAAAATAGAAGTAAAAATGGGATAATTCTTTTTCTATAAGCAATACTGAGGACCGCTACTTAGTAGCGGCTTCTTTTGCTGAGCCAACGGGGCAAGAAGTACTGCTGTACTCTACCAGTTCAGCACTGAGAAACCCTATCAGTATTTTAGATTCTATCTCTACCGGTATGCGGCACTCGTCGTCTGTCAACCAGAAGACAGTGTCGCCATCTTTATCGTATAACCCTTTAAAACTCATTACCGGCTTGACCTTGAGGGTCGGCACTTCGCCAAAAATTGATTTACGAGGCTCCCTGCTCAGCAGCTGAACTGCAACCTCATGCCTTTTTTTATCAACAAAGGCAGGGATGATTCTGTCGGTACCTTTCATCAGCCTGAGGGCTCGGGTGATGAAGAAAGCGGAAAACTCATTGTACACGGTGCCGAGGATGGGAAACACTTCTGTTGGTTGTTGATTCTTACGATAGGTGACCTGCAGTGCTTGCTGATCATAGTGAGTCAAGCGTTTGGTTTCGCTTCCCCTGCCCTCTTTCTGGAGGACCTCATAGCGTACCGGCAGTTTCAAATCACCCTTTACATAGGTCGTAAAGGTATCGTCCACCGGGTAAAACAGCTTAAACAAGCCATAATCAGTCACCCGGACACGAATAATATACTCATCCGTCTCTGCTTGTTTTTTCACTGACAGGTAAAGATCACCTATCTTGGGGCCACCACTCCAGGAGATACTGAAGTGCATCTGCTCTTCCCCATCAAACATGTTTGCCAGTACATCAGGTCGCAGGTGTTCCATTTGCGTTTCAACAATATTGTTCTCCGCAGCCGCATCTTTTCCAGCCCAACCGGCAAAACAGGCGATGAAAAGGAAGAAATGGATATAAAAACCTGTTAACCAGATGTAGCGAGAGAAAGCCATGTAGCCACAAAGAGAGTCAGTGAAATAAATCCGTTCATTGAAAAAAACGACATCTTAATACGGGATAAATCAGTAGGAGTCACTATCAAGTGCTGATAAAACAAAGCTCCCCCAGTAATAATGATGCCTATGTAATAGAACAAGTTGAGGTCTGTGAGCACTCCTGTCAAGGTAAAGAGGACAAAGGCCAGCGCATGAAACAGAACGGCTATACGAAAACTTCTTTCGCGGCCTAAGATAGAAGGCATGGAGTGAAGTCCTGCAGATTTATCGAATTCAGCATCAAGACAGGCATAGATACAGTCAAAACCGGCCACCCAAAACAGCACCCCGAGCGAAAGCACCCAAGGATATCCGCTAAGCGTTCCAGAGACAGCTACCCACCCCCCTAGAGGGGCAAAGGCCTGAGCCACACCAAGAACAACATGACAAAGCCATGTGAAACGCTTGGTCAGCGAATAAAAGAGAGTCAGTCCCAGTGCAACCGGTGATATCAACAGCGCGGTTGTATTGAGCATGGCACAAGAAAAAAAGAAAACGCCTCCAGAAACAATCACCAGTAACCAAGATTCAAAAAGTGACACCTCGCCGGCAGGTATCGCCCGAGAGGCTGTTCGTGGATTTGCAGCATCAAACTTACGGTCAGCGATCCGGTTAAACCCCATGGCGCAGGTTCGCGCTCCCACCATTGCTATGATAATCCAGAAAAAAGTCCATACTCCTGGAACCCCTCGCCCTGCCAAAAAGGCTCCAATCAGAGCAAAAGGCATGGCAAAAACAGTGTACTTGAACTTGATCATTTCAAGCAAGGTGTGCAACTTTTTCAGCATCACTCTTCTCCTTTCCACCTCTCACCTGCATTATCGGTGAGACCAAGCAAGTCACATATCCGACCTGTGTAATTTCTTGCCATTGCATCAAAGTCACGGGGCTTATTGTAGAAAGCAGGCATAGGCGGACAAAGCGTTGCACCTGCATCGTGGACGGTGAGCATATTTTTCAGGTGGGTTCGGTTGAGCGGCGTTTCTCGAACAGCCAGAATAAGCGGACGTCTTTCCTTAAGCGTCACATCAGCAGCACGGTGAATAAGATTACCGGAATAACCGCTGGCAATGGCCGCAAGGGTCCCCATGGTACAAGGCAAAACGACCATTGCATCATAACGGGCGGATCCGGAAGCCGGTTTAGCTGCAAAGTTATCTTCAGCAAACCATTGACTCACATAGGGCAAGTCAATCTTGTCAATACCCAGTTCATAGCGCAGCACCTGTGCCCCGGAAGTAGAAATAACACTGTGGACCTCTATTTTCTGCCTGTGCAGTTGTTCGAGCAGACTCGGCACATACAACATCCCTGTCGCACCGGTCACCCCTAAAAGTACACGTTTGACAGTCATATCAGCTCTTTATTCCGATATATATTGATACGATGCCAAAAGTAAGTGGCTTGCGCTGTACCTCGGTAAATCCTGCTTCACGCATCATGGATAAAAGCTCCTCTGGCTCGTAAAAAGCAGCAATGGATGAAGCTAGATATTCGTACGCTTCTTTGTCGCCGGAAACAAGCCCGGCTACGGCAGGCAAAACTTTATTGAGATAAAAGGTATACACCGGTTTTACAATGGGATTGGTGGGCCTGGAAAACTCAAGGATAAGGAGTTTTCCAGAAGGCTTAAGAACCCGGTGCATTTCTTTCAGTCCTTTCAGGGTCTGGGCAAGATTGCGCACCCCAAAAGCTACGGTGCAGCCCCAAAAAGAATTAGTTGCCGCAGGTATTTCTTCGCCATCGCCACAAACCGGGGTGATGCGATCTTTGCGCTGATCTCGCGGCAGTGCTTTTTTCCCGGCACTCAGCATATCCTCACAGAAATCTATGGAAACGACCTGTCTGGCAGAGGCCTGTCGAGCCAGTTCCAATGACAAGGGAAGGGTGCCGGCGCAGAGATCAAGCACAGCGCCATCGGGAAATTCACGAAGCAGCCTGGTCGTCTTCCATCGCCAATACCTGTCTATCTGAAAAGACAGCAGGGAATTAAGCAAGTCGTACTTTTTACTGATGGAGGAAAATTTTTCCCTTACAAATTTTTTCTTCGCCTCTGGGGCTTCTATATTCTGCATAAAATTATCGAACCAAACTATTGTATCAGCGAAATATTTTAAGAGGCAGTGCAGCAGGAGAAGCCTCATTTCTTTTCATCAAATAGGTGAAGAACAACTCCAAGCCTTGCCTTTTGGTGACAGAAAGGTCGTGTTGTATTCCATTGAGATAACTTGAGCACATTTCGCAATCCATGGGAATACGTCTGGCTACCCTATCACAAATTTCAGCCATTTTCTCTACTCCCCTTATCCGGCAATCTACAAAAGTCTCTCTGATTGCCCGAGCCTCCTCAGGTTCCCGGTCCAGGTACTCCTGTCGAATGGCACAGACCGAAAAGACAAAGGGGAGCCCTGTTTTCCGAAACCACTCATCAGACAAGTCCAGTTGCACAGGGTACCTGTTTTCAAAACGCAAACGCAGAGCATCGTCACCAATGGCAAGCACGGCAGAGATATCATCTTCACTGTTGGTTACGGTGATGGCATTGCCGGTTGTATAGATTGGATGTACTTCGTAAAATTCTTCAAGAACAATCTTGGCGAGACGAACGGAAGTTCCTGATTGACCGGTCATAACGATTTTTTTTCCAGCCAGCTGGCCAGGAGGCACCAAGGAAAAAAGATAGACACTGCCAACAGGACCGGTGGCACTGATGGAGAGGTCAGCCAGTATTTGATAATTTTCAGGACGTGCCGCATATTCATACGACGAGACAAACCCCATATCTATCTGACCGGCTTCCAGCAGGGCATTCAGCTCACTGGGCTGGCCTTCAACAATTTGCCACGACTCAGGATATGGGGTCTCCTTCCATATTTCATAGATAGGAGCAGTATTAATGTAGTTAACCATGCCGATAAGGGCCATTATAAACTCCACGTATGTTGTATTCGTGCAGGTTTCACCCTGCTTCCAGCGCTTACCAGATAGCGAAGGACACCTGCCGCATCGACCATGTTCTCTGGTAGGGCTACTGCCAGTACATCCGCCTTCATGCCTGCAGTCAAGGTACCCTGGTCACTGATTGCAAGCGCCTCTGCGCCACCCTTTGTTGCCATGGCAAAAATTTCGGCATCGTTGAGCTCCGGGTAATCCAGATGCAGCAACTGCATCTCCCTCCAGATAGAAACTTCAGGGTTGCTTGCCAGGCTGTCGGTGCCCAAAGCAGGCAATATCCCTTCCTCCAGGTAACGTTTTACCGGCGCCTTGCCGACCTTGAGAAACCGATTACTTCCAGGACAGAGGCACACCTTTGCCCCGCTCTTAGCAAGCATTGTCACTTCCTCATCACTTGCATGCACGGCATGCACGCAAAGAGTACGCTCATCAAGCAAACCTATCTGGGAAAGATACGTAATGGTTCCCCCGCTGCAGGCATTGACTTCGTTTAAAAAATCTTTTTCCCAGAAACCACGCTTCACCAGAAAATCAACCATTTCTCCACTGCCCTGGTTTATCATCTGGATCTCTGCCATTGTTTCGGCAACGTGGATAGGGAGAACGGCTCTGTTTTGATTAGCCCTGCGTTTTAATTGCTGCAATAACTGCTTATGCGTGGAGTAGATCGCATGGGCTGCGCACGGGATATCTGGGGATTCAGCACCTAAACGTGCCAGGTTGTCACCTAGTCTGTGGTTGCTGAAACCGAGGTATTCTTTAAAGGCGAGCAGGTTCCCGGCAAAATGCGGCATCAGCTCCTGGCCGACAGAGGTGTTGCCGATGTCGGCAATAACACTGACGCCTTCTGCATACTGCTGCTCCACAATCTTGCGGGCGGCATCTGCCACCTCAACGCCGGTCGCACCGAGCGCATCCCTTAGTGCGAGCAGAGCCAGAATCCAACCGGTGAACTGGTCCGGCGGATCTCCTTTACCAAGCTGTTCGAGATGGGACAACTCAAGATGGATATGCGCATTAACCAGTGGCGGGGTCAGAACTGCATCGGGATGTTCGACAAGAACAGCATCAGGATAGGCAGCCACCAGGTGAGCCACGGTATTAACCGCGACAATTCGGTTGTGGTGTAGAGCTACGCCTCCTCCGGCAATTGGAGGCTGATCAACCGGCACCACCCAGGGGGCTGCGTGAATGTGGACGGAATCGTTCACGAAAAATCAGACAAAAGTATAATCCATCAAACGCTGTTGCGGCGTAAACCCGGCATCAGTAACCAGATGCCTGATCTCCTTCTCAGACAGCCTGAACTTCACTCCTGCTGCCGCGACCACGTTTTCCTCTATCATGGTTGAACCGAAGTCGTTGGCACCAAAAAAGAGAGACAGTTGAGCTATTTTTGGTCCCTGGGTAACCCATGATGCCTGCACATTAGCGAAATTATCCAGGTAGATGCGGCTCAAGGCAAGCATTCGCAGATAGGTAAAGGAAGATACCTTTTCAATTTTTCTGGCTGCGGCAAGTGCGGTGTTATCAGGCTGAAAAGACCAGGGAATAAAAGCTGTAAATCCACCAGTGCTATCCTGCAGGGTGCGAAGCCTCCGCAGGTGCTCAAGGCGCTCATCAGCGGTTTCAATATGCCCAAACATCATGGTCGCCGTGGTGCGCAGCCCAAGATGATGGGCCTCCTCCATCACCTGGATCCACTGATCTGCATTGCACTTTTTAGGGGCAAGTTCTTCACGAACCCTGTTGGTTAATATTTCCGCCCCACCGCCAGGGATCGAATCAAGGCCGGCATCAATCAGTCGTCTGAGAACCTGCTTGGTGGAAAGCCCTGAAAGCTGGGCAAAATGATATATTTCCGGAGGCGAAAAACCATGAATATGAATACCGGTCAGCTTCATGGTGCGCAGCATGTCCTCATAGTACTCAAGCGGTTTGTCGGGATGCAGTCCCCCTTGGAGCAAAATCTGGGTACCCCCAAGAGCTTGTGTTTCCTTTATCTTGGCAATAAGTTCATCAGAAGAGAGCAGTTGGCCGCCCTCCTCTTCCGGTGCTTTGAAAAAAGCGCAAAATTTGCAGGCGGAAACACAAATATCGGTATAATTGATGTTTCGATCAATTACATAGCTGACAACCGGTTCGGGATGCAGCCTTTTCCTGATACTGTTGGCCAGAAAGCCAAGCTGATGAAGATCAGCTTCTTGTTCAAGAAAACGATACGCATCATCGCTGATTCGGTCGCCCTGCTCTACTTTTGAAATAATTTCTTGTAACATAGCACACCACACTTAAAACGTTGCCAATACGTTATACAACGTATCCCGTTCAATAGGAGTGCGACCAGCTTCTTTGATAAGACGAATAAGGGTCTTGTGACCAAGAGCCTGTGCGGTTTCAGCTCCTGCCATATGTGTAATCACCTCTTCCTTGACTGTACCGTCCATATCATCGGCACCAAAAGAAAGGGCAACCTGGGCTGTTTTGGGTCCAATCATAACCCAGTAGGCCTTGATGTGAGGAAAGTTATCAAGCATCAGGCGGCTGACAGCAATGTTTTTCAGGTCATTCATCCCCGTGGTATTACTGAGATCTGACATGGCGGTATTTTTGGGATGAAAAGCAAGGGGGATAAAAGCGAGAAAGCCGCCGGTTTCATCCTGCAGTTTGCGTAAGGCATCGAGATGTTCAAGACGTTCCTCTATGGTCTCGACATGTCCGTAAAGCATGGTTGCATTAGTACGCAGGCCGTGTTGATGGGCAGTACGGGCAACCTCCAACCATTGATCTCCAGGCAGTTTACGCTCACAGGTCAAATTACGAATTCTGGGGCTGAAAACCTCAGCGCCACCACCAGGCAGGGAGCCAAGTCCGGCTTCTTTCAAAACCTCCAGCGTATCGCCTACTGATTTATCTGCCAGGGTTGCCAGATGATGGATTTCAACACAGGTAAAGGCTTGAATATGTACGTCCGGCCGGACTTCTTTAATAGCCTTTAAGCTATCTACATAATAAGAAAAAGGGAGTTCAGGGTGGATACCACCCACCATATGAATTTCGGTGATTGGCTCGTCCAGCCGTTCCCTGACCTTTTCCTTCACATCTGCAACGGTCATCTCATAGGCCAGCTCGTGGCCTTTCTCTCGACCAAACGCGCAGAACTTACACAGATTTGTACAGATATTTGAGTAATTAACATGCTGATTATAGATGAAAAAAGCGTCGTTTTTGTTGACTCTTTCTCGAACAATATTTGCGAGGTAGCCAAGAGCAAGGATATCCGAACTCTTATAAAGTTGCTGCCCGTCCTCCAGGGTTAAACGCTCCTGGTTACGGACTTTCTCCAAAATTTTACCAAACCCCGCTTGTTCAATATAGTTGTCCATTTGCTTTTCCCGATGGCAAACCATCTCCAAATTGTTCACAAAAAAATAAGCCCCTTGATAGCAAGGGGCTCTATTAAAAAAATAATATTTTTTCGTTTAATCAAGGAAATAGCGTAACTTATCCCTCCGGCTGGAATGTCGAAGCCTGTTCAGCGCTTTTTTCTCAATCTGACGAATTCTTTCCCTGGAGACATTGAAACGTTTCCCAATCTCTTCAAGGGTATATTCTGCTTTTTCACCAATTCCAAACCGAAGCCTTATAATTTTTTCTTCCCGCTCGGTCAGGGTTGACAACACCTCGGTAACCCGATGCGCAAGTTCTCTGTTCTGAACGGCATCATAAGGTGATTCCGACTCCTGATTTTCAAGAAAATCACCTAAGGTGGAATCATCGTCTCCAACAGGTGTCTCCAGCGAAATAGGTTCCCTTGATGCCTCTAGAATTGCCAGGATTTTATCCATTGGCAAGTCTGTCATCTTGGAGATTTCAACTGGAGTAGGCTCTCGTCCCAACTCTTTTAAAAGCGAGTAAAACGCCTTAAAAAACTGACTTCGCAGTTCAAGAAAGTGAACAGGGAGGCGAATAGTACGGGTCTTGTCCAATATTGCTCGGGTAATCGCCTGCCGAATCCACCAGGAGGCATAGGTGGAAAACTTGTTCCCTTTCTTGTAATCAAAGCGAAACACAGCCCGCATCAAGCCAAGGTTCCCTTCCTGAATAAGATCAGCAAGGGTGAGTCCTTGGTGCATATACCGTTTGGCAATGGAAACAACAAGCCGCAGGTTTGCCCGAATCATGCAGTCCTTGGCTACTTCGATGGACCGGTTGTATGCCTCAAGTTTTGTATTGAGGTCAAACAGATCGCGCACATCCTGATTATTGCGACTGGCCATGTTTACACAGTGCCGCATATAATTAAGCTGCTGTTTTTTCGGTTTTAAAGTCGGATCCCTTCGCTGCCAGAGATCGATACGCTCAACCAGCATCTCGATCTCCTTGATGCCGGTTTCATCGGCTCGAATAGCAGCAATAATTGCATCAAACCCCTCGCGAATGGTTTTGGAATATTTTGCTTCTTCTTCCGGGGTCAGTAAATCAAACTGTCCCATCTCCCGGAGGTAAGTTGTGGTTGTTTCTTCAGACTCATGTTCTTCGCTGTCCGGCAAAGAATCACTGGATGAGTCTTCATCTGTATTTTTTTTACCGGTCCATTCTTCACCGGAAAGGGTTTTTCTTTTCCCGGATTCTTCCTGGGTAACAATTTCTATATTGTTTTCCCCAAGAAAATCGAATAACTCTTCAATGGCATCCGGATCTTTTATTTTTTCAGGAAGTAATTTGTTGAGCCGCTGAAAAGTAATACAGCCCTCAACCTTACCAGCTTCAAGAAGGTCATTTTTGATACCTGCAAGCACCTGCCTTCTCCCCCCTCAACGGATATATATAAATAGATTAGCTTAAACAAAGCACAAAGAAGACGACAATCTAATGCGTTACTGCTGAAATTTCAAGTCCAGAGTTCACAGATCCGCATTTTTTCAACTTTTATAGATGCAGAGAAAGAATCCACAGGATAAACTGTTCTGCATACCTCAATCTAATTTTTCATAAGCATTCTGTTCATTTTCTAGAGTTTTATCTTATATTGGTTTTAATGGTATGGACTTTAAGCAAATAGTCTTTCACAGGAAAAACACATGGCCGACACAAACACCATTGATATTTTAACACAACGATCAAGCGGCGTTCTGCTGCCGATTTTTTCCCTTCCCGGCCCCCACGCAATAGGCGATATTGGAAAGCCGGCAATGCACTTTATCGATTTCCTCCACCAGGCCGGTCAGCGATACTGGCAGATCCTCCCCTCCGGGCCAACAGAACCCGCCTTTGCCAACTCACCATACATGAGCCCTTCAGCTTTTGCAGGCAACCCGCTCTTTATCAGCACTGATGCACTGCTCGCCGACGGACTACTGGAAAATCACGACAATGAGACTATAGACACTTCGGAGTACATTGTCGACTACCCCAAGGCATTACAACTCAAACAATCTTTACTGCACAAGGCGTGGCAACGATTTATCACCAGTAACCGGCAAGATACACTTGATGATTTTTCCAGCCGTCATCCATGGGTGAAAGATTACAGTCTTTTCCAGGTATTAAAAAAACGCTACGCCAATGCGCCATGGTTCCAGTGGCCGGAGACCATAAAAAAACGAGACCCGGAAACGCTGGGAAATATCCGCCGGGAATACGCTTCTTCCCTCTCCTACCATATCTTTGAACAATACCTTTTTTTTCGTCAGTGGGAAAAATTACGTAAATATGCACGCCAACGCGACGTTCGTCTCATAGGTGACCTACCTATTTACGTGGCTGCTGACAGTGCCGACGTATGGGCCAACCAAACCATTTTCCAACTGGACCCTCGCACCTCTCAACCGACTAGCGTAGCAGGAGTACCTCCGGATTATTTTAGCGACACAGGGCAGCACTGGGGAAATCCATTGTATCGATGGCAAACAACCAACCAAAAAACCAAATCCACATTATGGGATTGGTGGGCAGCCAGATTTCGTCACAATTTTTTACTGACAGATGTACTCCGAATTGACCACTTTCGAGGATTTGAATCGTACTGGTCCATCCCGGCAGAAGAAGAAACAGCCATCAACGGAAAATGGATCAAAGGGCCAGGGCTCCCCTTTTTCAAAGATATGGAGAAAAAAATAGGTAAACTGCCCATCATAGCCGAAGACCTTGGCATCATTACCCCAGCCGTGGAAAAACTCCGAACAGATCTCGGTTTTCCCGGAATGCGCATACTTATGTTTGCCTTTGACGGTGACACCGACAACACCTACCTCCCGCAAAACTACGACAACAACACCGTTGTCTACACCGGTACCCATGATAATGACACGGCTGTCGGCTGGTACCTGAACCCAACCGTTGCTGTTGAAGACAAACAAAGGGCCAAGCGCTATGCCAACCAAAGTGATATGGAGGCGGGCGTATTCCATAAAGACCTGCTTTACATGGCCCACTCTTCTGTTGCCAATATTGCTATAGTCCCCATGCAGGATCTTTTGGGATTTGGCAACGACTGCCGGGTAAACACTCCTGGTACCATCGAAGGCAACTGGCAGTGGCGCTGCGCTTCCAGGTTTATCACCCAGGAGCTTGCGGATTGGTTAAAAGAACATACCATTACTTTCGGCCGGATGGTTGCTACAGAACAAAAAGTGGAGCAAACATGAACATTCTTCTTCTAAACGGCAGCCCTAGAGAAAAAGGCAATACCAGCATTCTGCTCGATGCAGTTCACCAAGGTATCGTTCAAAGCGGTCAGGTGGCAGAGAGAATCGACCTGCCCCTGCTCGACATTCACCCATGTACGGGGTGCGGTCATTGCGAACAAACTGGGGAATGCATCTTCGATGACGATATGCAGGAGCTTTACCTGAAAATTGCCAATGCCCAGCGAATAGTCATCGGCTCGCCCATTTATTTTTATTCCATCACCGCTCAGGCCAAGGCTTTTATAGATCGATGCCAGGTCTTTTATAGCCGCAAATATCTTCTTGGCCAGACAAGCGATGACCGTACCAACAAAAAGGGCTATTTCGTTAGCGTGGGCGCGACCGGCGGCTACAAGCTCTTTGACGGCGTCCAACTCACCATCCGCTACGCCTATGATGCCATGGACTTCACCTACAACGGCGGCATCTTGGTAAAAGGTGCAGACAACGAAGGTGCAATCAACGAACAAAAAGAAAAGCTGGTGCAAGCGGTAGAATTGGGCAGACAACTTTGCGAAGAATAAAGTTTCTTTTCCTTTAAATCAGCTTGACAAAAACCTGAAAGTCCTATAAAAGAGCCGCAACTCAGACCACGACGGCCCCATCGTCTAGTGGCCTAGGACTCCGGCCTCTCACGCCGGCAACAGGGGTTCGAGTCCCCTTGGGGTCACCAAATATAAAAGGAGAGAGCAGTTTGCTTTCTCCTTTTTTTTTTGCTGCAATCTCCCTCCCCTATCACACCCCTCCGCTCTTGAACCCCTTCAGCACAAACTGCTTTCCCAACATAAAATATGAACGATACAGTATAAAAAAATCGTTGAGTAATGGTGGGTTACCTGCTATCGAACAATGAGTAAATTACAAATTTAATGGACACTGCGGGCGCGAAGCCGATAATGTTAGATAAAAATTGGGGTCTGTCCCGAATGGCGCTAGTTTAAGGCGTTTTTTTAGTGCAAACCGGACTGATATTATTGGTTAAAAATGTTATTTTTAACCATGAAGAATAAAGTAAATCCAACACCAATGTTACCCGGTTTTTATCTGCCACGTCGAGGAAGGAAACCTCGTTCAATTCAACAGGTATTGGCAGATAAAATTGCTTTTCTCCAACAGAAAACGTTCAAACAAATTGGAGAAATATTTGGCTGTTTTATTCCTGGCGATTACCTCAAGCCAGAGTCATCTGGATCTATGAGTCGCAGGACTTTTTACTCCAAAGAGAATACTTTCTGGGCGTTTTTAGGGCAAGTGCTGGATGCAGATGGCGGATGCAAGGAGGTTGTCAGGAAGCTCCAATCTTATGCATCACTTAAAGGAACCAAGCTTCCTTCTTCATCAACAGCATCATACTGTACGGCTCGTAAAAAACTCGATGAACAAACACTTACGGATATTTTTCAGTATACAGCTGAACGGAGTGACAGTTCGACAAAAAGCGGTCTATTAATGGACCGTCGGGTCATTGTTGTTGACGGAACAGGGCTTAGCATGCCTGACACTCCTGGTAATCAAGAAGTATGGCCACAATCAGCGGCACAAAAACCTGGTTGCGGTTTTCCGTCAGCGCGCGTATGCGCCTGCTTCTCTCTGGAAAGCGGCGCAATGCTTAGCTATGCCGTCGGAAACAAGAAAAATAACGAATTGCCCCTTTTCCGTCAACAGTTGGATACTTTTCGGCCTGATGATATTTTTCTCGGAGACAAGGGTTTTTGTAGTTATTTCGACATGGTAAAGCTAAAGGAGCTAGGTGTTGACAGCGCCCTTACGCTTGCGCGTCGTAAGCCAGCCAGCAAATCGAACTGTCTGAAACAAATAGGTGAAAACGACTTGCTTATCAAGTGGGATCGCCCTAAATACAATCCTGGCTTGTCTTATTCCAGAGAAACTTTGGATCAGCTCCCTTTGGAGCTTGAATTGAGGCAGATCAGGGTGGTGGTTAATCAACCAGGGTATAGGACAAAGGGATTTTTCATTGTAACGACCTTGCTGGATCCCATCAAATATCCTAGCGAGGAAATTGCCGAACTGTACCTGAAAAGATGGGATGTTGAGCTTTTTTTTCGAGATATAAAGACGACCATGGGAATGGATATTTTACGGTGCCAAACTCCGGAAATGATATCCAAAGAGATCCTTATGAACTTTATAGCTTACAACTGTGTTCGTAGGCTTATGTATGAAGCGGCAGAAAGAGTGGATGTTGCAGTTAGACTGGTAAGTTTTAAAGGGAGTTTGCAGGCAATCCGAAACTGGGAACCTCAGCTGAACCATGACAAGTTGAGCAATACAGAACGAATTAAAATGCTTGATGATTTATACGGCACGGTGACGGGGTTACCCCTTCAACAAAGGCCAGGCAGAAGAGAACCGAGGTGCCTAAAACGACGCCAGAAAAACTACCAACTATTAACCAAACCGAGGCATGAAATGCAGGAAATGGAACACCGCAGCAGATATAGTGCAAATAGCTTAAACTAGCGCCATTCGGGTCTGTCCCCTATTGTTTCCTAACCGCTTCCCAATACTGCACAGTTCAACTCACGAACCACTCCCTGATTCACAATTTATTCCCATGAGAATGTTACTCGTTATTAAGTTATAATATCAATGCGTTGAAAACATTTTAAAATGGTACTATACCACGGCATTGATAAAATTCTTAATCTGGTGAACTGGCAGACAAACCGACCTGACTTAACGCGCAGTTAAAAAGGCGGATTATTGATATTTACCACCGACATTGAAACTTACTATCGAAGAAAAGGCCTTTTAATTTATGCGCAGACGGTTCGGTTGACCATTAAAACGTGGTCTGTCCCCTGTTTATGCATGGTCTGTCACCTGTTTATGCACTAGAAGATATCGTTGACGGAAAGGCCTGCGCATTCAGAAAAGATCACACAGTAAAGGTCAAAAGTCTCTCCAGACAGGGCAACCGATTGATAGCAACCAGTGAAAACGTAATGAAATATCCACCATATGAAATCGACGAGGATGATTTTTTTTAAATTGGGAAGGTTGTGTGGCTTGGGCATGAGGCAGCTGTTCCCAAGATTACCTGAAATCCAAGAATAGCAATAAACTTTAAAATTGGCTTCGTAAACTTTTAACAACTTATGCGTTTATAACGAGATTTTTCTTGACATATCAATGAGTTAGGGATTTTCGCTTTTTTGTAAGAAAAACAAATACTTACAAGGAGGCGCTATGTCGCATATAAAAACAATCGTGAAAGCAAGCAAACGGAATAAAGATAGGGCCGAGGCTATCAGGGTGCGTAAACACCTCAATGCAGATGCGTTGATCGCATCTCTACGCAACCGTTTTAAAGCCATTTCCGATAACCGGGCGGGAAACAGCACTGTTCCCCTTGTCGATGCCCTAATGTCTGGTTTTGCAATGTTTTCACTCAAGGATCCTTCGTTGTTGCAGTTTGACCTTCGCCGCCAGGCAGGTGGTCATAATCTCCGATCACTTTACGGCATCAAAAATATCCCCAGCGATTCTGCCATGCGAGAAATTCTTGATGGTGTCTCCCCGGATGAACTAAGGCTCGCTTTTAAAGATGTTTTCCGCCCCTTACAGCGCGGTAAGCTTCTTGAAAAGATGGTTTTCATGAAAGGTTGTTACCTGCTGAATCTTGACGGTACGGGGTATTTCTCGTCCAACAAAAGACATTCCCCTGCTTGTATGCAAAAGGTAAATTCCAAGACAGAGGAAATTACCTATTATCTACAAATGCTCGGGGCTGCCATAGTTCATCCTGAGCGCAAGGAAGTTATCCCTCTTTGCCCGGAAATGATCATGCAACAAGACGGCACCAATAAAAATGATTGTGAGCGTAATGCTGCCAAGCGATTTATCGCCCACTTACGCCGGGAGCATCCCCATCTGCCGCTCATTGTCAACGAGGACGCACTCAGCTCCAATGCACCTCATATACGTGATCTTCAGGAGCACAATCTTCATTATATTCTCGGTGTAAAACCAGGGGACCATGAATTTCTTTTCCAGTTTGTCGATAATGCCGCCGAACAGGGAAAAACAACAGAGTTTGTGGTTGAAGATGAGAAGAAATTACATATTCACCACTGTTTTCGGCTGCTAAACAACGTCCCGCTTAATGCTTCTAATCAGGATCTGCGGGTCAACTTTATAGAGTATTGGCAACATGATAGTAAGACAGGGAAAGTCCTGCATTTTACATGGATTACCGATTTTACGGTTTCTCGAGAGAATGCCATGCAGATAATGCGTGGTGGCCGTGCCCGCTGGAAGATCGAAAATGAAACCTTCAATACGCTGAAGAACCAGGGATACCACTTCGAGCATAATTATGGTCTTGGCAAGCAGCATCTGAGTACGGTATTTGTCTTGTTAATGATGTTGGCCTTCCTTGTTGATCAAATCCAGCAACTCTGTTGTCAGTTGTTCAATGCTGCCTTGAAAAGGGCAAGAGGCAAAAAGAATTTCTGGGACTGGGTACGTTCACTCTTTCGCGTAATGATGCTGGACAGTATGGAGCAATTGTATCGCGTTATTCTCAACCCTGAACCGCAGAGGCTGGTCCAAGTTGAGTGAGCTACTTTCTTTTCAAAGATCAATCCCCTGGCACCACAGAGGACAGGGACGAACGGTGAGCCATGCCCAAACGGCAAAAAATGTTCTCATTTCAGCAGCTCACAACCAAGAAACTGCACGCCAGAAAGACGTTGCCTGGTAAAGGTAATAGAACCAGAGGCTTATCGAGACTCATTTGAGGCAAGATGGCTTACTCTGGGAACTGCTGGGCATGAGGTAATTTAGATTGTTGTCGCTTAATCTTTTAGAAACTAATAGTAAATTAACTAACACAATTATCAATATTGCATGCTATGATTTTATCTCATAACGACGACCCGACATTGCACGATGGATTTGATAATAAAGATTTTATCAAAGAAGTTTGTTTGCTTATCAAAAAATGCAGGCCACCAAAAGGAATTGGTTTGAATGGGTATTGGGGTACAGGTAAAACCAGCGCATTATTACAAGTTTACTTTCAGCTTAGCGGAAAATCACCTTATAATAATGATATTGATACTAACTCTTTTTCTGCAGAATATGTTGATGAATCAATAATTCCTATTTGGTTTGAAGCATGGCGTTATCAATATGAGGGGCAGCCAATTGTAGCACTGTTGAATGAAATTAGACATCAAATGGGGATGTTTCAAAAGTTTACTGATAGCACCAAAAAAATTGCTGGCGTTACGATATTAGGAGCTCTTTCTGTATTTGACGAAGTGATCAAGGTTGCAAGTGGTGGCCTACTAAAACATCAAATAGATAAAGTGCAAACAATAGGTGATACATGGGAGAAAGAAAGATACCAGCAACATCTCCCTGGTCAAACTATAAATAAGCTACTTCAGGAAGCAATAAATTCCATACTTCCTGAAAAAGATAATCCCAAACTAGCAATTTTTATTGACGACCTAGACCGTTGTGAACCGGAGTCGGCACTTCGTCTTATGGAGGGAATTAAGGTTTATTTAAACCTTGATAATTGTGTTGTAATATTTGGACTAGATCAGAGGCAAATTGAACGTGCTTTAATAAAGGCACTGGGGTTAAATAATCACGAAAACGATGAACATTATGCACGCGAATATTTGGAGAAAATATGTCAAGACATTATTCATCTCCCCCTTGCAGGTAAAAAGAAAAAATCAGATTATTTTAGTGGATTACTGAAAGAGGTTGTAGGAGAGCCAAAGCATCAATTTTGTGTGGAACAAATTATTAAAGTCACTTCAATGTATGACTGCCTACCTGCTAACCCTCGAAAAATAAAAGCACTGTCAAATCGGATTGCGAGTATGTTCCGACAGCAGTTGAGCCTTGAATGGGAAAATGGGCCTACTTTTTCATCACTTGGAGAGGAGCAAGACGAAACCTCCAATTTGGATAAAAACGCAGCTATTTGTTTAATTGTAGCTATTTTATATTGTTTTCATAGGGCTGTTTATGAACAACTTCAGAAAAGTCCAGAATATATTTCAACAGTGGTTGAGTATGCATCATCGCAGGATCTGAACAACGAGGATTATTTACCTATGCGAGGCATTAAGCCTTCAATGTCGGTGGACAAGGAGCTGCCGGTTAACCCTAGTGATAGTAATGTGTTTCGTCTGCATCAGCTACTAATAGATTTAAGAACTATTGGATCTGAAGAAATTCTACTTTTTACTAATTTATGAAAAAAAAAGATTTATATTGGCAGCGGAATTTTTCAAATGCTGGATTCCATCCATTGCGAAGTAAATTTCTTGATCCAAGCAACAATAATGAATTGTTGATATATTATCAAAACATTAGAAAAAAGTTTTTATATACAACTAATTTAGGATTAGCAATTGATGATAATGACTTTGATAAGTCAGGTAAACCTGTTTTGCTTAATAATCTTTTTGTTCCGCCTTTATTGAGTGTTAAACCTCTAACACCTGAGGATGTTATAAAAGCAGACAATATAAAGCAAGGTGACAAAAAGGAGATCCTTCAGGTTTTACGAGAAAACCATCGTGTTTTCGTGCTTGGTATCCCAGGTTCTGGAAAGACAACTCTGCTACAATGGTTGCTGCTGTCTTTGAGTTATAGCGGGAAAAATCATATAAAAAGTGAACTTGGCAATCTCGTTCCTTTTGTAATGATATTGCGTGAACTACCGATGGAAAAAGTCGATTCATGGAAAAATCTTTGGGAAATTTATGTTGAATATAATGAAATATCTATAAGTAGTGAAATATTAATCCATTTAATGGAAGTTGGTCAGGTGTTATTTCTTATAGATGGTCTTGACGAAATATCTGATTTTGTTGCACGAAAAAAACTTTTTAAGGCTATTCGTGAAGGTATGTATGCTAATGGTCGATGTAGATTTGTAATTACATCTAGAATTGTAGGTTTTTCACTTAATGATTTTTTTGAAAATGAAAAAGAAGGTTTTTTTGAAAAATTACAAAGTTTGAATGATTACACAAAAGATTACCAATCAAATAGAATATGGTTCGACAATAGCAGTTCTGCAAAAGAAATATACAGTAGTGAAATAAAGTATGAATATTCGAAATTGGAAAATACATTAAAAAATAAAGTAATACCTGCTACTTTTAACCTTATTCCTTTTGATTCTAATCAAGTCCGAAAATTTATTATTAACTGGTACAAAATGTACGAGGTTGACACCTCGGTTCATGTTAAGCGAGTTGATGACCTAATATCTCGTGTTAAGGGTAACGATGGACTTGGTCAATTGAGCCGTATACCTGTTTTGCTAAATATGATTTGTTTTATTCATGCAAGGCGAGCTCGATTGCCGGATGGGAGGGCAGAGTTATTTGAGAGAATAGTCGAAACATATTTGGTGTCTCTCGATAGAGCTCGCGGACTAGAATTTGACCCCACTGGCATCAGTGTTGATTTTAACGATTTAAGCAATTGGCTTGCGCTTGTCGCGCTAAGCATGCAAAAACGCCGTGGAACTAAGAATGACACTGTAATAGTAGCAAAAAGTGAAATTGAAAAAATTTTCCTCCAGGGGTTAGAAGAAAAGGGGATTTTCTTAGAGAGATGCCAGGAGCAATGTAATTTCATTTTAGAGTACATTACTAAACGAAGTGGCTTTTTGGTCCCTGTTGGCAGAAAAGAGGGCGAAGAGGTTTATGCTTTCAATCATCTTTCTTTTCAGGAGTATTTTGCTGCCCGTGCACTAGATGAAGATGTTGTCTTTATCCTAATGGATGGTGGAGGGGCGAAGGAAATTAAAAGTTATCTTGATGTGCCTCATTGGCTTGAAACCTTTGTGCTACTTTTTGAATTACAGAAAACGGTTAAAAAAGCAGATAGACTAGCTCGTTTACTTTTTACAGAGGACTTTACAGTATCAGAAATTCCTTATAGTTACTTAGCAAAGGCACATGTAGCTATGGATACAGCAGTTCGACTTAGCAAAGGAATGCGTGACCGTTTAATTGGAGAGTGTTGGCGGGCGATGCTAGCAGATATGACTTCGAACATTCTGAACAATTACGAAATAATTCCTAGAGAAGAAAATTATGAAAAATATAATTTGTTATGGGAGTTGCAAAATGTCCTTTTTAATAAAAATTTTGATAGCGTAAATACTTTAGTAAAAATAGCACAAGATGCTAAAAGACTAAATATTTCTGGTAAACAAGTAAATGATATAAGTTGTTTATCAAAAATGAAAAACCTTGAGTTTCTTTCACTGATAAAGACATCAGTTGTTGATATTAATTGTTTGTCTGAGCTAGATAACCTTAAATATCTTTTAATAGATAATGCCTTAGTAGAAGATGTGGGCAGCTTGTCCCGGAACAAAAACCTTGAGTCAGTATTTTTAAAAAGTATTCCAATTAATGACGTTAGTGGTTTGGCAAGTCTAACAAACATTGTTAGGCTTGCTATCGAAAGCGAAAATGTATGCGATGTTAGCAGTTTAGGGGATTTAAAGGCAGTCCATTATCTTTCCTTGAATAATACTTCAGTCGATGACATAAGTGTTTTATCCAAAATGATTGATCTTAGTAATCTTCAATTGGACAATACTTTAGTAGGCGACATTGACGTATTTTACTCACTCAAAAACATAAGACTTGTTACATTAAATAATACTTTAGTAGAGGATGTAGGCAGTCTATCTTCTTTGAAATACTTAAAATTTCTTTTTATGAGTGATGTTAATGTAGAAGATATAAGCAAGTTGTCAGGGTTGTCATATATTGAATTTCTTTTTTTGAATTCAACATTAATTGGTGACATTGATAGCGTCAAAAATCTTACCCAACTTAAATCTTTTTCTATAAATAATACTTCAGTCGACGATATAAGTGCTTTGGAAAAGCTGCGAGAACTAAATTATATTTCTTTATCAAATACTTTAGTGAGTAATATAAGTAGTCTGGAGAAATTAACTAATTTAGAAAAAATATTTTTAGATGGTACCCATGTAAACAATATTAGCTGTTTGTCTGGGTTAGACAAGCTTACTTCTATTTCTTTAAATGGTACACCCGTAAACGATATTAGCTGCTTGGCAAAGCTTGAGAACCTTAAATATGTTCATCTGGATAATACTCAAGTGAGTGATGTTAGCAGTTTGTCGAAGTTGAAAAATTTAGAAGTATTGTCTCTGGTTGGTACTCCAATTAGTAATTTTGGTTCTCTTTTTGATAAAAATGACCTTGTTATTCAAGAATAATAATGGGTCTTTGTCATAGTTGCGGAGAATAATAGCTGACGTACCACGATAAAAACATTAATATGTTGAAAAGGCGAAGGTGTCAGCGAAGGAGTCAAGTCTTTGCTTGACTCTTCTCGATGCTAATTAGGGGCAGCCCACAGTTATTTCAGTCTCAACAAGATAAGGGAATCTCGAATAAATGGTTCATTCCCCAGCGTCTTTAATTATGCGATAAATATGGAAATCAGGGTCAATTCAACATCTGAATTTTCGTGTTTTTGGGGTTGCAGCGAACAGCTTTGCCGCCCTGAAACTCATTTTCTTGCTATGTCGCAAGCAATGTGCCCAACCGATCCATATTGTACGCAAGGTTTCTCATCCCAATCTTCACAGTCGCCCTTGCCAGGCCGACTGTTCTTACGAGCAAATTCCCTGCCTTCTGGGTTTGCGCACCGAAAACATGCTCAACCCTTACACGAACCTTCGATTTGGTCCTGTTACTTTTCTGTTCCCGAGCTGTCAGCTTTCGGTTCCGAGTGCCTTTACGATGGATGCGTTCTCGATAACCTGATTCCTCCAGCGACTTTAGACGATCTTTCGAATAGTACGCCGAGTCTGCCCAGACATTACGATTCGTGTTTTCCGCAAGTATTTCCTCAAACACATTGCTATCATGGACGGAAGCGTCAGTTACTTTCCAGCCACGGATGAGTTTATGCTTAGCATCAACGGAAATATGATTTTTAATAATAGGGGACGTACCACGATTAAAAAATGAGAAAAAGGCCACGGTAAGCGTTGAAAGTTTGGTGGCAAGCGTGGTGGCGGTTTTAATTCAGTTCCATGTGCTTTTAACGTAAATCCTGCAAAGAGTACCTCGCAAGATCTGTGCTATAGCGGGCTAAAAACTCAGCGATCCTGCCTCGGGAGCAGGCATACCATTTTTTTCATTACATAGGTAACGAATTCAGGACTGTCTTAAAATCATTTATACTATAAGGTTTATTAATTGCTCCGATGAAGCCATAATCCTTGTAATGAGACATGACAGAATCGTTTGAGTAGCCGCTTGATACAATCAAAAAGGCTTTTGGAAATTCTTCAAGAATCTTTTTAGCAGCTTGCTTTCCGCCAAGTCCGCCAGGAATTGTAAGATCCATAATCACAGCATAATATGGCGTATCTGATTTAGAGGCCTGCTTGTAGAGTTCGACGGCCTCATCTCCATCCACACAAGTTGTAACCTCGTAGCCAAGGTGTTTAAGCATTGATTCGGCAATTTCCCTGACTATTGCATCATCATCCATGACTAGAACCGAGTTGCCAATTTTCGTGTTGTGTTCCAGTGGTAAAGCATTTACCTGATCTAATGAGTAAGTTTCGCCAAGTGATGGTAAGTATATTGTAAAAGTCGTGCCTTCGCCAACTACTGAACTGACGTTAATACATCCGCCATGCTTGGTTATAATAGAGTAAGCAGAGGCTAGCCCCAGACCGTTGCCGGTGGACTTGGTGGTGAAATAAGGGTCAAAGATTTTGGTGATATCATCACCTGGTATCCCGCAACCTTGATCTGCAAATATTAAGCGTAAATATTCCCCTGGAGTAAGCGATAACTTGTTGTGGTCGTTAAGCGTTTCGTTTCTCCCGATTATAGTCAGCGTGCCACCTGTAGGCATTGCATGTGTGGCGTTGATGATGATGTTATGAAATACCTGGCTTATCTGACCTTCGTCGGCCTTAAAAGCGTGGATCGAATCTGGTATATCAACGATTTCTTTTACATTGGACCCATGTAAAATAAGAGATAGAGCTTCTTCAACAATATGGCGAGGTGAAACAATCTTTTTCATTGGTTCGCCGCCACGAGCGAATGTCAGAAGTTGCTGAGCCAATTCTCCTGCACGCAAAGCCGCTTTTTCTGCTGCAGCTAGAGGTTTCGAAGATTTATGGGTGGCATCAAGATGCATGTTTGCGAGGGAAATGTTACCTGTAACACCTGTTAAAATATTATTAAAATCATGAGCTATCCCTCCTGCAAGAATTCCTAGGGATTCCAACTTTTCCATTTTTAACAGCTCACGTTCATATTGCTTTCGTTTAGAAATATCACGGGAAATAGATATGATATGCGGAACGCCCTTAAGCGTTATAATTTTGGCAGACATCAGTCCAGTGATCAGCTTGCCGTCTTTTCTTCGAAATTTTGTTTCCATATTTTCATAGAAACCTTTATCCTTAAGTCCCTGTGCAAGCACGTTACGATCATTGACATCAGCCCAAATATTAAGTTCCAGTGATGTTTTTCCAATAACGTCATCCCGTGTAAATCCTGTTATTCGAGAAAATCCATCGTTGACATCTACATATAGACCGTCTTCTAGTCTGTTGATATTTATTGCTTCTGGGCTGAAACTGAATGTTAGGCGGAATTTATCTTCACTTTCTCGTAACTCATCCTCCATCTGCTTGCGCGCGGTGATATCCCGGCCTATCCCTAAAATACCAATCAGTTCTCCATTATTATTACGCACAGGCGTCTTGATGGTCTCCAGAAGGGCATGATGGCCATCGTCTGAGAACGTGATCCATTCTTCATTTATGGTTGGCCTACCAGCCTTCACGGCTTTCAAGTCATGTTCTCTGAAAAAATCAGCAAGATCTTTCCCTACAAAATCGTAATCAGTTTTCCCAATGATTTCAGATTGTTTTGCACCAAAAAAACGTTCGAATTCCAAATTGCATGATAAATACACACCATCTTTATTCTTCAGCCATACCAGATCAGGAATAGCCTGAATCAAGGTTTTCAAATGGCTTTCACTTTTATGAAGTTCACTTGTCGATCGCTTAAGTTTGGTGTTTAAACGAGAAATCAAAAAAAAGAGAAGACAGGAAGTGCTGAGAATAAAGAAAAGGCCCTTGAACATAGCTACTTGACCAATAATCAGCGGGTCCCGGACAATCCAGATCAACAGCGAGTCAGATAGATAAATCCAAATGCAGCCCAAAATGGCGTATAATATTACGATCTTTAGAACTTCTGGTTGTTTGGTCATTTATGCAATTTCGAAAGAGGCTGCGTAATTTACGCATAGCCGTTTATTTGAAAAATATGGGGGGGGGGGGGAAATGTAAAAAAGGAGTCAGATTTTTGCCTTACTCATTTTATTAATTTACAACACCCTCCCGTTCATGGCTAGTATTTATGAAGAGTACAGGATAGACTACGAAAAAAATTCTCTCTAGACCAATATAGCATACGGGCCATATACGGGTCCGGTATATGCCTCCAGGCCGCTTGCAATGTCCTCCAATGCCAAAAAGCGCTTAATAAAGCATGTAATTGCCTGAAAGGTAGTATCCGGTGCGGCCTCTTACGCCGGCAACAGGCGTTCGAGTCCCCTTGGGGTCACCAAATATAAAAGGAGGAGGCTGTTTGCTTTCTCCTTTTTTTATTGCTGCAATCTCCCTCCCCCATCACCCCTCCGCTCTTGAACCCCTTGAGCACAAACCGCTTTTTCATAATTCTTATTTCCCAACATACAACCTGAACGATACAGAATAAAAAAATCGTTGAGTAATGGTGGGTTACCTGCTATCGAACAACGAGTGAATTACAAAAAAAATGGTCGCTTCTCGAAGCCGCCAATGCTTGTGATAAAATAAACGGGGGGTTTGTCCCCCAATAAAAATACCTCTATATTTTCTGCAACTGTAACAAGGACCCATTTTTTTTAGCGATACTCTGGCAGATCGTTTATGCTGTTTTCCTTCATGGAAATGGTGACTCCTTGTTGTGGTGATTTCGACGCTAACACTTTAAGGATATTGCTATTTTCATGATTTCTTTTTAACTATCTGCAGGATTTAGTTATTAACTATTTGACTGAGAAGGTCTCGGAGTTCTGGGGAGATACACACAGAGTGTTATTCGCTCACGTTCTATCCTTTTTTTATGATTCATAAGTCTAGATATAGAGGAAAGGTACTGACCATAATAAATATTTATATAAACCTGCCCCCTTTATGATTATGACAACAGAAAAAGTTTTTGAAAAACAACTAACTGAAAATTCGGATAAAAGAAATCTGTCTGAAGCTGAACAAGAATCAAGCAAAGACTTGCCCTCTAATTTGTTATTTGCTGTCAATGGAGTTGTTTTATGCTGTCTTTTTTGAAAAATATCGTTCCGAAAAAAATAAAAACCAAAGTTCTTTTCCTGATTGGCTCTCTGTTAACCTTGATGGTTGCCGTGCCGACTTTTCTTACCTATAAAGCTACCCTTGATAATGTGGGGAGCCGGCTAACGGAAGAGCAAAAGGTGACCGTTGCCCAGGTTCACAATCAGATCGTACTGGAGAAAGCGGGGCAACTCAGGTTGCTTGCCCATGCGGTTGCAGGGATGCCCTCCATCCAGGATAGCGTCAAATTTCAGGATAGGGAGTCTCTCCAGAACATTGCCGGCCCGTTATTTGATCAACTCAAAAAGATCGAAGATCTCAATGTCTTCCATTTTCATCTTCCGCCGGCCACCTCTTTCCTAAGACTGCAAAAGCCGGAAAAATTTGGGGACGATCTTTCTGGTTTCAGAAAAACGGTAGTTCAAGTCAATCAAAACAAAAAGGATGCCGTTGGAATAGAGGCAGGTGTTGCCGGGATTTCGGTGCGGGCGGTGGTCCCGATCAACTACCTCAATAAGAAACATTGCGGTTCGTTGGAATTCGGCGCACCGCTGAATGACAAGTTGCTGCTCGGTGTTAAAAAGCAAATCGGCAGTAACATATCACTCATCGTACCCGATGGTAACGGTTTTAAATATCAGGCGAAAACCCATTCTCTTACCATTCCTGAAAAAAAATTCTCTTTCCTTAGGAAAGTGATGGCCTCTAAAGACATAATCGTCAAACGGGTTACTAAAAATAATAAAGAATTGCTGACTGCTTATATGCCCATTCTTGATTATTCTGGCAATAGTGTCGGGGTCCTCGCCATTCCAAAAGATATTGGCGACACTCTGGCTGCTGCGAAGCGAAAGGCATTGATTTCTGTTGGCGTGGGTATTGGTGTTCTTCTGGTTATCCAGGTGTTGGTCTATTTTCTGTTCGTCAAAATGATAGACAGGCCCGTGAAACAGTTTACCTCTCTTTTGGAGTCGGCGAGCCGGGGTGATTTGTCAAGGGAAGTAGATATGAGCTCCATCGCCCCTGTTAACTGTTCGGAGAAGATGGGGTGTAACAATCCTGATTGCTCAATGTATGGGAAAGAAGGTTGGTGTTGGGAGGAAGCTGGTTCTGCAGCAAGCAATATACAGTGCCCGAAGATTCTCAGCGGTGAGTACGCTTCCTGCAGTGATTGCAAGGGAGTATTCAGGTCAAGTGTGAAAGACGAGTTTTCTGAATTGAGTGCGTACCTGCACTCATTTATTGCCAATGTGCGGGCAATGGTCCGGGATATCAGTTTTAACAGTGACGGTCTTGATCGGTCATCCCATGGGTTGACGATACTTTCTGAAAAGATTGACAGCGGTTCAACCGACTCGGCATCCCTTTCAAATGGAGTAGCAGCTGCTGCCGAAGAGATGAGCACCAATATGTCTTCGGTGGCGGCGGCGACGGAAGAGGCAGCTGCTAATGTCGGCATTATGAGTACGGCCACAGAGGAGTTCGGGGCCACCATCGGCGAAATTCAGCAATCCACCAGAAAGGCCAAGAATATTACCGGCGAGGCCGTAGCCCAGGCAGCCGATATTGGAGAGAAGGTGGATGAGCTTGGTGCGGCAGCAAATGATATCGGCAAGGTAACCGATACTATTGCCGAAATATCCGACCAGACCAATTTGCTGGCACTTAACGCAACAATTGAGGCAGCCAGGGCTGGTGAAGCCGGCAAGGGGTTTGCGGTGGTTGCCAATGAAATCAAAGAGCTGGCAAAGCAAACAGCCGAGGCCACCGGTGAAATTCAACAACGCATTGACGGCATTCAATCTTCTACAGACAGTACCATACAGGGTATACGGGCCATATCCGATATAATCACCAGCATCGATGAGATCGTATCCAATATAACCACCGCCTTGGACGAGCAGACTGCAGTCATGACCGAGCTGAGCGCCAATATTACCCAGGCTGGTGATGGAATTGGAGAGGTTTCTGAAAATGTTGCCCAGAGCTCGATCGTGTCCCAACAGGTTTCAGCCGACATAGGGGAGATTAATAGAGCGGTCGCTGAAATTTCTCATGATACTGCAGAGGTGAGAAGCAATGCAGAAGAGCTCCGTCAATATTCACAATCCCTGAAAGGGTTGATTGCCAAATTCACAATCCAGTGAGGTTTTTTGCTAGTCTGTCCCTTAAAGATAAACGCACGACTTGACCGACGAGCAAGCAGTTGAGCAATTCTGTTTCAACATAAAGTGGCATTATACCCTGAACATCACCAATCCCGAGGATACTGCATACTATGTCAGCTTAAAAACACTCTGGACTATGCGTGACATGCCGTCCACAGACGGGATATATGATGAAATTTTCGATAAGACACTTGCACTTAACAAAAGATTTTTCCTGCAGATCTGAAGAAACAGCGGATTCCCTGCAGAACCCTTCAGATCCTGATGCAGGTTACTCCAGCCACAAAGGTCAGGGATATCAGGCGCAGGTTGTGGAGAATTACTTTGAAGAAAGCGGACAACTTTCTCTGATTACCCATATCGAAGTGAAATCTGCTGATAAACACAATGCCAACAGCCTTCTCCCCCCCTCCGGATGCCTTGCGGCGGAGGGATATGGTTCCTGATGAGATGCTGGCTGATTGCTTGTATGGCAGTGACAGCAACTGTGAGCAAGCTCGAGATGAGTATGGCACGGAAGTTATCGCACCGGTAATGCCAGGCAGCTAGAGGAAAATACACCTCGCCGAGTTTGCCATTGACGAATGTCAAAGAGCAAACAAGGCGACATTTGGAATTTGTTCATCGCAAAGGCTTAACAGTACCGGCTCAAATTTTTAAACAGCCGGAAAAGGTTAAAATAAGTTCGGCACCCTGCTCCCGAGGCAGGATCGCTGGTTTCCTTATACTAGCTATAATGCTGGTTTTACGAGTTACTTTGTGCAGCCTCTACTATAAAATTGCATACAACGGAATTGAAACCGCCACCAAAACTTCTCGCTTATAGCGGTCCGCCCCCGATAGATTCACCATAAAAACTGACCACATTATCAGTTTAGATTCGGTCCCTTCGGTATGCAGTTGAGCATGTCATCGGATATGTGGATAATCTCATCGTTGTTGAACCCCAACCTACGAAATACCTGCATATTGGGGACAAGCCGTTTCGACTCGCCGTCTATTCGATAAATATTATTGCCAGAGCCTTTAACCAGGAAAGCTGTTTTTGGTAATTTGTTCAATTCGTCATTACTAATATTTTCAATTTTTTTTCCTTTAAGCCTAAGGCATTCAAGTACACGAACAGAAGGTATGTGAGCAGCATACCCGTTAATCAGGTAGTAAATACTAGGGGAACCAGGCACTTGTATAAGCGAGCCATTGTTCATGGCAGCATAGCCTGATGTTGATATGGCAAAAAATGCAGCCATAAGCAGGGAAACAAACCCAACGTTTCGAAAGTTAAACATATTTTTCCTCCTTTAATTTTTGATGATCCAAATTACGTCATTCGCCAATTTGCTTTTTGCCCCAAGAGGCTCTTGGATTGAGCCTTTTTCGCTTAAAACCAAGGTATTATATCGCCAAGAAAAATTAGGTTCAGCAAAAACACAAAAATAGGTGGCAGGTCTTTGCTCGACTCTTGTTATTATCAGATTGATTTCTTTAATTCCAATTTTTAGTAGCTTGTTTTACAAAATCTTTTTCTTTTCTCGTACAAGCCTGCTCACTGCTTCCCAAGAAGCTATATTTCAAAAGCTGAAATTCCTGGCCAAAATCTTTCACCCCCAAACTGCTTCTTTTTCTGGCAAAATATTCATCCACCCTGCAAGGCTCGTTCACGTGGTACCACTTTGCTTGTCCTATTTCCCCTATCAGTCCAGATTTTTCATTAACAATCATGCTCGTAGCGCGCACAACAAAGGATGAAAATTGAAAGCCATGGTACACTCCATCTTTTTAGAAGATCGACCAAGAACTCATAAAAGTTTGGAGGAATACAATGGCTCGAAAGAAGTATATTGAATCTGTCTCAGCCATTCATCTGATTTGTTGTGGTTTAGATATTCACAAAGACAAGATCTGTGCATGTCTGATATATGAAAAGGGTAATGAGGTAGATATTGAACTCAATGAATTTACTGCTTTTACCAATGATCTTATTCGATTGCGTGATTGGTTACTTGAGCATGAATGCCCTGTTGTGGCAATGGAAAGCACCGGTGTTTACTGGCGCTCCGTTCACAACATTCTTGAAGGGTATGTACAAGTTGTCCTTGTGAATGCCCGTCATTATAAGAATGTCCCGAGACGAAAGACTGATATAGGTGGCAGCCAGTGGTTGGCGGAACTATTGCGTCATGGCCTGGTAAAAGGTCGTTTCATTCCCCCTCACCAAGTTGCGACGCCCCTAAAAAGCTCTTTAGTTCATCTTTACAATTTAACTACTGCTTCTCTGACTTGCCTTGCTCTTTGATATAGTTCTTTATCATTTCAATCCAAACCAACCATACTCACACAATAACCAGTCGCCCAAAAGCATAGTCCTGTCATTCTTTTGGTTCCAAGGATCTCTCGATGGATTCACAGATAGCACTTTTACCCTTTATAAATCCAATGGTATTAGATACACAGAATTCCGGTGGTATGCTTAAGAACAGATGGATATGATCGGGCAATGCATGGCCTTCAAGCAACTCAATCCCCTTTTGTCGACACAAATCTCTTATTATGGCCACCTATTCCCCCCTCACTTCGCCATAAATTTTTCTCTGGCGATATCTCGAGATAAAGACCAAGTGATATTTACAGTCCCACTTCACATGTGATAATGATTTCCAGTCATTCATAGATTCCTCCTCATCCCCTTTGGAGGACTTTCCATTAGGACAATCCTCTGAACACATATTATCTCCCTATTATTGACGATCCTCTCATTGTCATAGCAAAAAATATGTAAAAGGGAACCGTAAAGAACGACCATAAATGCTACTAAGGCAAGTTAAGCATCTTCCCCTTGTATCCATATTTCCTTCATATTTCTGCCACATTCATCATTTATTCTGTTTCATATGATTAACACCACGGGTGAAAAGATCAGATTGTATCCCTGGACTTTCCTGCCACCTCCCAGTCATTCTGCCATGTGGCAGGCAGATGGTCTACCCAAGGGAAGACATTTTTGGTTTAGAAAAATTATTTTGCAAAGGAGTTATAGGTATCAATCATGGGTAGAGGGTCTATTCCAATATTATTGGCGCTAGCCACCACACTACTTTTCACCGTTGCCACATACGCTGCTGATCAGCCAAAACAATCCGCCTGCAGTGGGGCCATCAAAAAAAGAACCACAGAGATTGCCATTGACGAAAAAACAGAAGTGACGGGAAATACCACCATCACTTTTTACGATAAATACATCAAAGATCATTTGCAGGTGGGGGTCCGTTCGGCGTTAAGGCGGCTCACTGATGATGACTCCGGATATCGGGGAGGAGTGTATGGCTCAGGTACATATCTAGGGACTATTTATGCCTTGGATGAAAAACAGAATATTACGCCATTATTATTCAATATCAGCTACTACTTCAATGAGTATATTGGCTTTGAACTCGCTTATGATCGAATAGAAGCAGAAACCGTCGCCTTCAACACTTCGACTCAACAAGACAAAACCGATGGCGACATTATCATTTCTGGGCCGACTCTCACCCTGCTTGCCCAATACGGCAATTCAACGAGTTTCACTCCCTATGCTGGTGTCGGCATCGGCTATTATTCGAGTACGTTTGATGCTGACCCCGAATGGACATACTCATCGGAATACAATGGAGCAGCATACAATCAAATGGATATAAAAAGTGTTACAGGCTGGCATTTGACCGTAGGAACAAAATGGCTCTTTTCAAAAAACTGGGCCCTTGATCTTTCTGTACAATATGTACAGGCAGATGCCGACGCGACATACACAGGTTATTTAAACGATGAAAAATATACTACCCAGACTGGCCATTACCCGATGGATAACGTTGCATTACGTCTTGGGATAACATATCAATTCTAACGTTTAGCACAAAATAAGGGTCAGATCTGTGCTTAACTCTTGTTAGTTATCAGACTGATTTCTTTAACTCCAATTTTTAGTGGCTAGTTTTTTAAAAACTTTTTCAGTTCTCGTACAAGCCTGCTCACCAAGAAGCTTTATTTCAAAAGCTAAAAATTTCGGCCGTAAATCTTCAATCTCAAGCCGCTTCTTTTTCCCGCAAGATATTCCCTCACCTTACGAAGCCCGTTTACTTGGTACCACTTTGCTTGTCCTACTTCCCCTAGCCCAACATCATGCACCTTTAATGGGCAACAATCACTTGTTATTACATAATAAATAGCGAATCAATAAATGATAATATCATTATATTGAACACATTATTATTTTCAATATCTCGGTTTCCTGAACCTCTATGTTTATGGATTCGGATAGCACTTTTGTTACCCATTATATGTACAATTGTATTTTTGATTACGTACAAAACTCAGCCAATTATCTATCGAAACAGACAGGGGACTGATTTTATTTCCCCTTTTAACCCGGGAGACAGATCGGAGTCCCAAAAAAAATGGCTGAGTTTCATGGGTAATCAGAATTGTATTAGATACATTGAATTTTGGTGGTCTGCTGTAAAAAAGATGTATATATTCATGCGTAGCCTTCAAGCAACTCAATCCCCTTTTATCGACACAAAACGCTTAGTATGCCACCTCTCAATCCCCTCACTTCACCTCACTTTTTCACTGACGATACCTGGAAATGAAAATCAACTCATACTTTCAGCCCCACCTTAAGTATGCTAATGATTTCCAGTTTTGCATAAATTCGTCCTCATACCCCTTTGGGACTTTCCAATCGGAAGAATCTCTTCTCCCAACAACGGGTAAACCTTATGAGGTCGCTTGGGCAAAGCCCGAGGTTTAATCAGAAGCAAGTAGGGCAGTAAAAAGATAGACCATGGAAGGAAGCAAAAGACAAAGAGTGTTAGGATACCAATATTGTATCAGTAGCTTATGAATATAAAAAAAGTATTTATCTATTATCGTAATTTCAATACGCAGGCGCCTTATCCCATTTGCCGGCATCGGACCCTGCTCGGGTTAGTTGCAATGGTAGTCTATGCAGGAACTGTATATGCTGCGCTGCAGAGCTTTATCTTTATCTTCTTTTCCATACAGGTTTGGCCGAGTACCTGGGCCAAAGACGTAACGGCACACATCATTTTCGGGTTGTTACTTTACTCTATCGCCCGCAGTTGGAAAATGTGGGCTGTTTCATTTACGCTGCTTACCGCAGTGTTGCAGATAAGTAATGCCTTAAAACTGACTGTGCTGGGAAGCCCTGTCATGCCTGATGATTTCCTTGGTTTTACCAATATGCTGCACCTGTTCTCCGACTGGCGTTTACCGGTGATAATTGCTGCAATCACGCTCCCTGTCATTATGCTGGCTGTATCCATTGCCTGGAAACAAAAAAGTACCTGGCTAGTCCTCGGTAGCATGTCGCTGTTTTTGACAGTTGTCTTTGCCAATGCGCCGAATGTTATCGCTTTTATGGATAAACACTACGGCGATTGGATATGGAACCAGCCTGGGAATTACAAGGATCGCGGTCTTGTCAGGCACCTTATGCATGAAGGAGTACGTAATATAGCGCGAGGCAAGGTTAATGTGACAGCCGACGATGTCCACGGTGCCCTGCTGGCCTTGAATCCGGAAACTGAGAAATTGAACCCCACAGCTGATCCTAGCCGAAAACCGAACATATATATGATTCTACTTGAGTCTTTCTGGGATCCCATGCTGCTTAAACAGGCTGGCATACATCCTGATCCTGTTGATCCACGTTTCAGAAAAATATGGAAAGATGCAGGACATAGCACAATAATGGCTCCTGTATTCGGTGGATACACGGCTAACACCGAGTTTGAGGCACTTTGCGGTTTCCCGGTGACAAATAATGCCGTATTTTTCGAGGGATGGTTACGAAACGATGCTCCGTGCCTACCGCGTTATCTCAGCGGTGCCGGGTATGAAAGCATTGCCGCCCATCCTAATTACGCTGCATTCTGGAACAGGGTCAACTCCTACAAACGGATCGGGTTTGATCAGTATTGGGCAAAAAACGACTTTGTTCTCGATGATATGAATCGAAATTTTCTCGGTGATGCTTCACTTTATCGTCAGGTTTGGGAAAAACTCGAGGATCAACCAGGAAACTCTCCCAAAATCGTCTATATTGTAACTTTTTTTGGTCATCTGGATTACCCGCTTTCGGAATCAAGACCTGAAGTAATAGATGTTAGTTCGGATAACCGGATGCTGCGGGGGTATGTGAACACTGTTTATTACAAAAGTAGGGAATTGATGGATTTTGTGGAAACGATACAGGCTGAAGATCCGGACGGAATCATCGTCTTTTTCGGCGATCATCTTCCGTTTCTCGGCAGCAATCATGAAGGTTTTGTCCAGGAGAATCTGTTTACTCGGAATAAGGCTGAATTTGATGCAAATATGTTTCAGTCGTATGTAACGACGCCGCTCGTCATAATAGATGGACGGCATGGGCCGGTTAATACTGGTTCGTTGCCCATGTATCAACTACCGGCCAGGCTTCTTAGCCTGTTAGGGGACACGCACCATGGCTTTCTTCAGGTGGCCCAAAGCGAAAAGCTACAACATATCAGGCCGTTGGCCGGATTGAGTTTGTATACGCCTCAAAATGAACAGCCGGTTTTATGTAAACAGCACACAGAAAATCCTGATGCACGTTGCACTGAAATATTAAAAGCCGTCGACGAGATGACTATGTTGCGGGATGACTTGTTTACTGCCAAGCAATATAGCCTTTTACAGGTAAACAAATAACTGATATTTCTTATTGTGGGGCTATACCTATTCCAGCTCTGCCTTTTTCTGCGTACTTTCTCTTGCCGAGCACTGATCGATCGGGCTCATATACCCGATCAAACCGGCTGGAATCCATGGCATGGCACTGATCATTGACACTATGACCGCAGCCAGGAAGGGAATTGCCTGAATAACAAGCACCAAACGCCACAGAAACAGGTCAAAAAGTGACAGGTCCTGTGTTATCCCCAGGCTGTAACTCCCCAAAAGGAAGGCAATGGCAAACAGCAGTTCTTCCCGGCAGGCAGCCAGGGCCTGCAGCAAGCGGTTTTTGGTTGTCCTTTTCGGAGTTCTGAAAAAGCCGACCCCTTTAGTAAGAAAGCCAGCCAGCATGGCTCGAGCGATGGTATGTGACAGGGCAAGACCGGCAAGACCTGCGGCGAGACATTGGCGATACCCGGCCTTGATTTGCCAGCGATAAAGGACGAACATTTTAAGCAATTTAAAGCCGAAGAAAGTAAGCGGCATGAGAGAGAACAGTGCTTCAGGCGGGCTGAAAAATCCTGGTTTGAGTACCATCATGGTGGTCCATACGAGGGCTCCCAGGTTAAAAAGTAAATTAATTCCGTCAGCCATCCAAGGTAGCCATCCCGCCAGGAAATGATATCTCTGTCCCCTGGTAAGACTGCCATTTTTCAAACCAAGTAAACCGGCAAGATGATGGCGCATGATGAGCATAGCGCCATAGGCCCAGCGAAAACGCTGCTTCTTAAAATCGAGAAAGGTATCCGGCATCAATCCCTGGCCATAACTTTTCGCAACATAGATAGCTTCATAGCCGCGTTCGAAGATTCGTAAGCCAAGTTCAGCGTCTTCTGTGATACACCATTCCGACCAGCCATTGATTTCCTTCATGACACTGCAGCGCACCATGGTCATTGTTCCATGCTGGATAATTGCGTTTCGTTCGTTACGTGTAACCATCCCGATATGAAAGAAGCCATTATATTCTGCATGGATCATTGCTTTAAAGGCAGACTCTTTACAGTCGTGGTAGTCCTGTGGGGCCTGCACAATAGCCACCTTCGGGTTTTGAAACAGTGGTACGAGGTCCTTAAGCCAATGAGGACTGACCAGATAATCGCTATCAATAACTGCATTTATTTCGGCATCGGTGGAGGTGTGTTGCAAGGCGTAATTAAGTGCTCCTGCCTTGAACCCTGCAAGTGGAGAAACATGGAAAAACTTGAACCGTTTCCCTAACATTTTGCAGTGCTTCTCAACTGGCTGCCAAGTTTCAGGTTCCTGGGTGTTATTGTCAATAACCAGTACTTCATAATTGGGGTAGTCCAGGGCAGCGATTGCATCCAGAGTCTGCTTGAGCATTTCCGGTGGTTCATTATACGCAGGTATATGAATCGAAACCATGGGGTGGTAGTCAGGGGCGGGAGAGTGTAACGGTGATCTACGCGAAGATCCAAGCCATAAGGCCTCTGCCCATTCGTGAGCTTCGGCCAGCAGCACAACCCCTATCCCCAGAGCAGAAAGGATCATTAGGATACCTACCAATAACGTTCCGGTGGTGAGATATCTTTGTGTGTAATCGTATACGATCCACACTGTAGCAGTGACCACTACGTAGGTCAGGATAGTAAGAAATCCACGACCTTTGTAATTGAGCCCTTTTGAGTCGCGAAACAGGAATGCACTGATAATCAGGGCAAGAGAGGCACACAGGCCGGCAAGCGTCGGCCATTCAGGTATACGGATAACCGGAGCCGTATGTGGAAATTTGGACTTACGTTCGGCATCATATACACCCCAGGCAGTACCGACTTCGCCTTCTATCTCTCTCTTCCACACCTGGTCGAAGGCCTCCATGATGTAATAGGTGTATTTCTCCTTCTGGGCCACAGCGATGAATTGTCGGAGAAACCTGGCCTGGTTAGCTAAGGATGCTTTCGCTTTCCCCCTGGTCCGGCCATTGCTGGGCCAGCCTATCTCTGAGATAACTATGGGTTTATCAGGAAAAGCTTCCTTCAGTTTTTTCATCCTTTCCTGGGTAAAATCGATTGCTTTCTGAACATTGATACCTTCCCAGTAAGGCAGGATATGTACTGCCAGATAATCGACATGTTCTGCCAGTTCAGGATTATCGAGCCATACATGCCAGGGCTCGGCAGTGCTGATAGGTGCCGTTATGACCTTTTGCATCTGGTCAAGATAGCCAATGAGAGTGTCCAGTCGAACATCACCACGTAATAGCGACTCGTTACCAATAATAACGCGCACGATGTTGCGGATTGAATTGCCGTAAACGCCGGTAAGCTTTTGCAGCTCCTCTTTGTTGCGTTTCTTATCGGTCCCGATCCATGCACCGACGGCCACATTCAGGTTATGCTGACTTGCGAGCCTTGGAATATCGCCCAGGGTCCCTGAGACGGAATACGTGCGTATGGAATAGACGCTGCCTTCAAGGAGAGCCAGATCCTGCTCTATTTCCTCGAGTGTCGGATAGTTATCAAGACTGGAAGAGTTGTGCACCCGCATTGGGTTGAATGAAAATCCGTCGATATACCTTGGCCAGGCCGGCAGTTGATCCGGGCGATTAAAAAGAGCCCACATCATAAAACTGAGTCCCCCCATAAGGAGCACAAGGAGAAACGAGAGCTTATTCATTTATAGCAGCCCCTCAATAGTTCTCGTTGGAAAACATATTGTTGTAAACGTGAAGTCTATATTATTTCAATTATATACGTAGTGCCGGAAAAGCTCTTTGCAAGCAGAGCTGAGTAGCAGAAAAATTCCAACCAAGGACTTTGCCCTCAACGATAAGTCAAGGTAGTATCTGTCCTTCATGCACATCTCTTTTTTAGAAGAACTCTCACTAATCGCCTTTTTCATCCATGCCCATTTATCATAATAAAGCTGTTCCCTCCACCTGAGATTAAACCCCACCTCTTTTTTTTTTGGGCCGGCTGAGTTATGTAGCAGAAAAAGTTTGCCTCTTTTCCCCTGGATGAGCAACACCTGTCGGCCACAGCCCGATATATCGAAATGAATACTGTTGCCGCACGGTTTAGTGGAAAAACCAGAAGATTACCGCTGAAGCAGCGTCCATGCGCATCCTGTTGGAAAGGATGACGAGCTGACAAAGGTAGCTCCCTTACTTGAACTGATTTCCGACCGGCGCAGTTTTTTAAAATTGACTCCGCCGGATGAAGTTGATCTCCTTCATCTCCACGAACGAACCGGTCGCCCTTTAGGGAAAGGAGATGTTATAGATAAACTGGAGGTTGAACTCGGCCGTAGGTTAAGACCGCAAAAACCGGGGCCTAAAAAAAGGCCAAAGGTTAAATGTCCTCTCCCCGGAACTCCTGATATAGATAGATCACTCATATGGAATTAAACAACCGTGGCATTCGCCATTGCATGTCAAACAAAACCCGTCAGCCTTGCCTTTAAAGAAAACTCCGGGGAAAGGCTGGATTCTGACTTAACCGGCATCCCCGTCATTGGTGATTTCCTACAAATTATCTTTGAGAAATTTGAGCAGCTTCGGAGCGACGTAATCGTTGGGCGTTGCACCGGTACAAATATGTTCCAGTTTTTTATAATCAAAATAGCAGTTGGAAGGACCGTCGCGTTGGCCTGTGATTTTGCCTAGGTTGAACCAGTAATGGCCAACACGAGGGACTGGTACTGCGGTGACATTGGCTCCAGCTTCTTTGAGCGCTTCTACAAATGGAACACTTTGCCCTTCGGCGGGCACATCGGGGTCTTCCATTCCCCAAGTAATAAACCACGGAACCCTTATACCATCATTTTGCAACGATACATTTCCCAAAGATTTAGCGCTGCCCCGTACATAATTTATGGGTGACGCTTCAAAATACGCCGCAGGTGCGTCCATAGGGGTGCCGCCAAAGAAGTCCTCTGCAAATGTTGTCATTCCATAAGGTTCCCAATCAAATTTCGGATTCTTAGTCCACAACCACCAGCTGGGCATATTAAACACTCCGTAAGCAGACACTACGGCTTGGACTTTGGTGCTCACGTTTGCAAATGGATTATTTGCATATTTTTGAGTATAGGCAGGCCAGTCCTGGGTGAGAGCGAGCAGCGCAGCGAGTTGTCCACCAGCGGAATCACCGCCAACGGCAATTTTGTCCGCGTCAACTTTAAATTTTGTAGCATTGCCACGCAGGAATTGGAGCGCCGCTTTGCTGTCCAAAAGGCATCCTGGCCACGTAGGATAAGTACCACCAGGTTTAGAAAGGCGGTATTGGATGGAAAACACAACATAGCCACGCTCAGCCAGGTATGGCCCCCAGTCGTCGGCGTAAAAGTTCTCGTCGCCAAGCTGCCAAGATCCCCCGTGCATTAGCATGATGGCTGGATGTGGCCCCTGGCTTGAAGGAACATACATATCTCCTTTAAGGAAAAGATTTGAATCGGGGACATCAGCATGCTTGGCGTAAATAACGTCTTCGAAAACGGAGTATTCAGCAAAAATATCGGCTGGATACACAAGCAATGAAAAATAAATAATTGAAATAATAATAGATAATCTTTTTGTCACCTTGAATCTCTCCTTTCATTCATGGCTGTTAAAAGCAGTAATTAAATTCCATGAGCATAGGAGCTAGGATATAGGGTAATAACCTGTTTTTTGTCAAGATAAGTATGAAGAACCACTAAACAGCCAACATATGTCCCTTAATGCTAAAAAGCGTTTGGTCTGCAGCGGCCAGCAGTGCGTCTATGTCCCTGGCATCTTTTCGAAAGGTTGCTACGCCTAAACTTGCTGTTAAGCGAACCTCTATGTTTTGGTCAAGCATGTAAACTACGATACCCACCTTCGTGGTGACAATGTTAGACTCGATGATCAATTACTGAGGTTAACTGCTCTTTGGCAAGATCCCGCCTATCGCTACTACATTTTTAGACAATTCCAGAGAAATATCCTGTTCAAACTTCAGAGCAATCTCAGGCACTTGCATTTATCAAATGTTAACACAATAAAAGTTTGGGTCGTTTGACAATAGAAAAGACTATTTTACACTTCATTCAGCCCAAACTCTTTGTTTGCAAATATAGGGCTTATGCTGCCAATCGTCACAGTTAGCCACACTCTTTACCCGGGCCTGTGGACTCGCATATCTTCAACAACACACCTTTTGTTACAAAAAAGATGGTCACAAGAATTTAAGTAGCCCATTAAGGCGAATGTTTGATTGAAGCTAAAGTGTGGGCCAAATATGGTACATCTGGCCAGGGACAAAAAAAGAAAAGATCAGCATAACCAGGCCGGCGAATATGCTTTATTTCATCCCGGCATGGATCGTAACATGAGGATCGATGAGCATGACAAATAATCTCAGCCTGTAAACATTCGCCACACAAGAGCCACAACCCCGCAGATCACAATACCATAGGCGATGGGCATAAAGGTTGACACAAGTGTCCACTTGAGGCTCTTGGTCTCTTTATAGATTGTGTATATGGTCGTCGAACACGGATTGTGACAAAGGCTGAATAACATCAGACACACGGCGGTAAGCGTTGTCCACCCCCCGGCTTGCAATAGCATCGCAAGAGCAGAATTCTCACTGGTCTCAAACATAACGCCTGCGCCCTGTTCTCCAACACCACTTAAACCTGTAGTCATCACAGTCAGCATGAGTATCGTGGGAATAACAATTTCATTTGCGGGAATAGCCACAATATATGCCACAAGGATAACCCCGTTCACTCCTATCAACCAGCCGGGACCGTCGAGTAAACCTATCAGCCACTGGGCAAGGGACATATCGCCCACCGGAATGTTACAGATGGTCCAGAGTACAACACCTGCGGGTGCTGCAAAAACAATGGCACGCCACAATACAATCAAGGTCCGGTCAATAAGTGAGGTGTAGAGAGTTCTCCACAAATTAGGCGGCCTGAATGGAGGGAGCTCCAGGGTAAAGGTTGAGGCCTCTCCTTTGAGTACTGTTGTGGAGAGCATCCAAGATGATAAAAAAGTGAGCAGCACACCTAAAAGGGCAATTCCAAGTACAGCGGCTGCGGAAACAAAACCTGCAAGAGCTGGAGGAGCAAGAGCGCCAAGAAAAACCGTGGCCAACAGGATCTGGGTGGGCCAACGGCCGTTGCAGAGGGCAAAATTATTGGTGATAATCGCAATAAGCCGCTCCCGGGGAGAATCAATAACACGGGTTGCGACAACACCTGCAGCGTTGCAGCCCCAACCCATACTCATAGTCAAAGCCTGCTTGCCATGGGCTCCGACCCGGTTGAACAGATGGTCAAGATTAAACGCAACCCGAGGTAGATAACCAAAATCCTCAAGTAGAGTGAAAAGTGGGAAAAATATTGCCATGGGGGGCAGCATAACACTGATAACCCAAGCTACGGTCAAATACAGCCCGTCCACAAGAACGCCAGATAACCACCACGGCAAATGTGCGGCTTCGGCTAACTGCTTCATCATTGGGTGGCCATGGTCTAGTAAAAGAGTAGCCAACATGCTGGATGGCACGTTGGCACCAATTATCGTGATCCACAAAACCAGGGCCAGCATGAGTATCATAATGGGCATTCCCGACCACTTGTTAGTGAGCAGTGCATCCAGCCGCCGTTCCCAGCTGAGTCGATGAGTCGCCCCTTCCTGCTCCACATTTCTGGATGCTATGCGCGCTGAATCGGCATAGACCATCTCAACCCAGCGATCATGAAAATCCTGGGGGAGTTTCCATCGCAATTCACTGGCCCGTTTTATAATCTTTTCCGGTTCCATATTTTTCACTTTTTCCTAAGAAAATATAAGCTGTGTTATAACGTTCACATTTCTTGAAGAATAAAACTCTGCCAATTCCTCTGTTTAATTTCCACACGCACTAATCGTACCTGTGGCAACGTGATCTTCACTCAACTTGCCGATTTCACCATTGGCAACTGCCTCGATGATCTGCTGGTCGCCTTCAAGGAGTCGTAAGGCAACCCATTCCCGGTGTGGCATTCCCGGATAGGCTTCCGCGAGGGCCCCGACCAGTTCATCCATACTTTCCTGGACGCTGGGGATTATATCGTAATTCAGGCGATGAGGGCTGCAACTACTGCGGCCACCGGCCATATTATCAATTTCCGCAAGCAGCTGATCAATCCCCTCACCCTGTCGCGCTGCAGCCAGGACCACAGGAACGCCTAGATCATGTGATAGACCCTGGCCATCGATCTTTAGTCCATGGGCTCTGGCCTCATCCATGAGATTGACACAGACAATTGCCTTTTCAGTAATCTGCAGCACCTGCAGGGCAAGATTAAGGTTTCTTTCCAGACGCATTGGGTCAATGACAACCACCGTCACGTCTGGTCGCCCAAAAAGAATGAAATTTCGTGCAACCTCTTCATCATCGGTAGCTGAAAGAAGAGAATAGGTTCCCGGCAGGTCAACGAGGCGAAATTTCTTACCGTTGTAAGAAAAGCCTCCCTCGGCCCTGGCGATGGTTTTACCCGGCCAGTTCCCCGTATGTTGACGAAGGCCGGTGACCGCATTAAAAACGGTACTTTTACCAGTATTTGGATTCCCCGCGAGGGCTACAACATAATCTGCCTGGCCAAGATGTACTCCCAGCTTTTCCAGCTTTGAGCCTGTGGAGGTTGTCTTCTTTTTCATGTTATTGCCTCACTCTTCTTATGCGGATGCGCTCGGTCTGCTCTTTTCTAAGGGCGATACAGGCTCCACGAATACGATATCCAACAGGACTGCCAGAAGGGTTTCTGAGTTCAGCCTGAGTTATAGTTCCGGGCACAACTCCCAGGTCAAGGAGACGATTTCTTTCAAGCCCACGTACAAGAGCAGACATGCCGACAACCTCTGCTTTTTCTCCAAGTCCCAGACGGGACAATCTCTCAACAGACTCGTCCAACGTTTCTCCTGCCTTCAGCTTAACCGCAGTAATCTGATCGGCAACTTCATTCGGAAATCGAAAGGTTTCCCCCTCAAGGTGGAGAGTCATTGTATTCGTATCCTTATCAGCGATGCGCAGCACCGTATCTGTTGTAATACCCGCTCTGGATATTTGAGAATACAACTCTGCAGGTTCATCTTCAATGTGAACCACTCGACCCACCCACCCGGCAGGATATTCCAGCAACGTTTTTCCTAGCTTTTCGGGCATTTCACCGGCTGATGTAGGGATGGGATCACCATGGGGATCAAAGCGTGGATGGCCGAGTTCTTCCGACAACTGCTTTACGTCTTCACGTGTCAAGTCATGCTCTTTTTCGTCGGCAATCTGATGCCACAGTGACTCGGGATGGCCGGATGTTCTGGCAAGATACGTTTCATAAAGTCGATGTGCCTTTAGTATATGCAGGGCATACTCTCTGCCGTCCCCGGTCAGGGCAAAAGTATCGGGCTCCATAAATTCTGCGGCGCGTAGTTTCTGCAGTAATTTCGTCACTTCATCCATGGTGATCGAAAGTTTCTTGCCAATCATCTCAGGAGAAGCGCTTTGACAATCGTAGTCGCATTCCGCTAAAAACTTCAGAGCGTGTTGTATAAGTTTTTTTTCTTCCATTCGATTCAAGATAATTTGAGAGTTTTGTTGGCATCCACTTCTGTAGAGGTGTCTGTATAGCGGAGAGCAATAAAGGCAAACTCCTCAACTGTTGCGTCATCGACCCACAGTAATGTAGCATAAGATATTATCAAAATAGAAAATAAGACATTTTCAAGATATTAGACGTTATTTATCCAATTACACTTCAATTCTTATTGGAGTAACATATTAAGTGCAAAAGATTAAGCTCAGAAAAGTGAATGGGTTGAAGCTATGATCTCAGTTCTATTGCTCCAGGGTTCCACCCTACTCATCTTTTGATTTTTAACCACTACATCCTCTCAAAAACCTAACAACAAAAAGGCAATTTCAGATTTCTCGCATCATAATCCATGAGAGGTTATGGAGGCGCATAGTGTCACGGTAACAGAGGCTGGTATTGGCAATGTTAATCATTTAAGATGATCTACAATTCACCTTATTCCTGATTCTTTATGATCACGGAACATTTCAATCGATCGAAATAGTGGTTGGGAAGCTGTTGTTCGCACCTTTCAACAAGTCATTTTTATCGAATGAGTAAGAACTCTTTTTTCGTGCATTTATCATAATCGTGGTCACATGTGGTCAGCTTATCAGAAAACCAATATAACCATAAGATATAACAGATAAAGTCCATTAATCGTTAAAATGAGATAAAATTCGTATTACGAAAACAAGAATTTCATTTGCAATCGGCTATATTGCACCGATAGTCAAGCTTGAGGGGCGAGAAAAACATATTTTCCAGGAGAGAGATGAAAAGCTGGAAGCGGCGAGAGAACTGAGGAAGGAGCGCCGCAAAAATGAACAGATAGAAAAAATGGTACGGGCTGAATTATTACTCGTTAACTTGGATTAATAAATTTTCTGTTTCCATCTGAAGCAATACAATATTGTTACCACCGCTACTCGGAAACCCAGCACTAAAGATTCTGATTAACATATTTTTTTCTAACTTCTTTGTAGGACCTATGTACATTATTTGTACTTTTTTTATGTACACTAAGGCCTAAAGACATGTCATTTAACACTCAATTACAGATAATTACAAAAAACTTCGCTTGTTCTACAACCACCGTCATAATTCTAAGTATTTGAAATAAAAAAGGTTGGGAACACATACGCCTGTGTTTCCAACCTTTTTCACCAACAGAACAAAGCTAACTGTTTTATTTTACTACATTTTCTGGTCGGAAAGAGAGGATTTGAACCTCCGACCCCAGCGTCCCGAACGCTGTGCTCTACCAGACTGAGCCACTTTCCGATGTTTTATTAGTGCACAACACAAAAAAACAGCCGGATTATACCCGACTATTTTTCATATAAAACCTGGGTGGCAAACGATTTATTCTACAGCGTCAGCAAGTTTACTGCCTGGTTTGAACTTTGCAACGGTTTTGGCTGGAATGTCTATCATGTCACCGGTGCGAGGGTTTTTAGCCTTACGGGCGGAACGATTAACAGTGGAAAAAGTTCCGAAACCAACAAGTGTTACTTTATCTCCTTTTGCAAGAGCATCCGTAATGGACATGAGCATACCATTTAATGCTTTTTCTGCTGCGGCCTTAGAAATTTCTGCAGCCCCAGCCATGGCTTCTACAAGTTCCTTTTTATTCATTCTTCCCTCCCAAAGATTTTAACACTGCCACGACATTCAGGTTTATTCCTGAGCGGGCACTAGCGATGACGGTGGAAGTTAAATAAACTTTTTTTTCTTTGTCAAAGGAAAAAAATTGTTTTTTTCTTCTTGAATGCCCGTTAGAGCGGGCTTTCAGCGCTGGCTACAACTGATAAGGTTGTTACCGTCCTTCCAGGTCAAGATACACTTTTTTGATATTGTTGTTATAAAAAAAACGCAGAATGGCTACCCTTATATCTGGATTGGCAATTTTTGGCAAGTCAGCTTCGGCCAATTGTACATAGACGACACTGGTACGCTCTTTGTCCAAACGAACCCTGCAACCGTCAAATCCAAATTTACTCAGTCCGCCCTCCCACAAGGATATTTTAGCAACACGCTCCTCGGTAACAGGAAGACCATGGGGTATACGAGTGGCCAGACACGATGCAGATGGTAGTTCCCAACTGGAAAGTTCAAGCAGACGACTACACTCCCGTACATCGGACTTGTCAAGTCCTGCTTCCACTAGAGGTGTTTTCACTCCCAATTCATGAATAGCCCGTAAACCAGGTCTTTTACTTTTCAGATCATCAGTGTTGGTTCCATCGAGGAGAACGGAAAAATCTTTTTTTTCCATAATTTCCTTGAACCGTTTATAGATCCGTAATTTGCATTGATAACAGCGTTCTTCTGAATTAGTGACAAATTCCTTCCAGGCAAGTGGTTGTAAGTCGACCACCTGCATTTCAACCCCTTTTGGATATCCATTGGTTGTAAGCCAATTTTGAGCCAGCGATATCTCTTCGGGTTTCAGCAAGATTGAGGATCCGAACAGGACCAGCACATTGCCCGCACCCAAAGTATCAAGAGCGCTTTTTAAAAGAAGGGAACTATCAACACCTCCGGAAAAAGCAACCGCAACCCGGCCGTACTTGAGAAGGACTTGATTTAATTGATTAAGTTTTTCTTGAGTTTGCTGCAAGCAAATTTCCTCTCATAACCACACAACAGATAAGATAAAGACAGCGCTGAAAGTGAGTCCCCCTAAATATGAAGAACCACGCTGCATGAAGAAAATACAAAGAAAAGAGTAACAGAATATATGATGCAAAAAAATGTCCCCTGCAACCATTTTCAATTTTTTCTTTTCTTCACCCTATAAATGCTATAGGTTTCTTTGTGTCTACCAAATACACATGTTGCCATCATATTGCCTTTTGGTACAACCACGTGTTTGTCATTAAACAGATACGTACAAACACTGTCCAACTTTTTCCAAGCCAATTAGAAGACGAACAACCATGACCTCAAAAGCAAATATTTCTCATGTCCGAGACAGAATTGACGAAATTGACGATACCATTTTAGACCTTTTAAAAGAACGTCTTGAATGTGCGTTGACAATAGGCGAGTTGAAAAATGAAACCAAGCGTGCAAAGTGGGATCCGCAAAGGGAACTCGAAATTTATAATCGCCTCCGGCAAAAGAACCAGGATGTATTCCCTTACAAAGCCCTTCACTCCATATTTCACGAAATTATAACCACATGTAGACTATCACAACGAAAAGCAACCGTCGCCTATCTTGGGCCGGAAGCGACTTTTACCCATCAGGCAGGTGTTAAATATTTTGGACAGTCAGCTGATTACCGTCCACTTGAGGCTATTGTTGAAGTCTTCCAGGAGGTTGAAAAAGAACGGGTACAGTACGGTATTGTTCCAGTTGAAAACTCCATTGAAGGGGCTGTAACCTCAAGCCTGGATTCCTTTTTCAATTACAAAGTACAGATATGCGGAGAAATTCAACTGCCGATTACCCATAACCTGGTTTGTCGATCCGGAAACCTTGAAGATATTCAAACCGTTGCCTCTCATGCCCAGGGTCTTGCTCAATGCAGAGAATGGCTACGGAAAAATCTACCGAACATCCCCACCCTGCCGGTGTTCTCGACCGGCGCCGCTGCACAGATGGCTGCTAACAACCCCAATGTCGGCGCCATTGCAAGCGACCTCGCTGTCACGGCCTATGATCTGCAAGTGGTTGTGAAAGGGATCGAAGATTACCAGGGGAACACCACCCGTTTTCTGGTCCTTGGAAAACAATCCCCACAAAAAAGCGGCGCAGACAAAACCTCTGTCTTGCTGGGTTTGATCAACCGACCAGGGGCATTAAACGAGATATTGACCATCCTGTCAGCCAAAAACATCGATCTTGCCAAGATTGAATCCAGGCCGACCAAAGGCAAACAGTGGAAATATCTTTTTTTCCTCGATATGATAGGACACATGGACGACCCAGTCATTCATGAAGCGTGTAATATTTTACAACAAATATGCGCTTATTTTGAATGGCTTGGATCCTATCCCCGCGCCGACAATATTGACTTCAACGGTGGTGCATTTTAAGTTACCAATCAACATTCATTCATACTCGCCTGGCAGGCTCCCTATGCCGCAATGGAAATCATATTGCGGCGTAATACCAATCATACAAACAGGTTCCATTTAATTCCGCTGTTATGCTACCACTTCTCAGTTGCAAGGGTTTGAGCAAAGCATTTGGTGCTCAAACCCTGTTTTCCAATATCACCATGAATTTGCACACAGGGGACCGTGCCGGTTTGATTGGTCCCAACGGTTCCGGTAAATCCACCCTGCTGAAAATTTTCTGCGGGCTTGCCGAGTGTGACAGTGGTGAGATTTTCAGCCCCAAACATACCCGCCTGAGTTATGTAGCTCAGGAAGACACTTTTCATGAAGAGCTGAACTGCGTAGACAATCTTTATCTTGCCGTAAAAGATCTGGATATTGAGCAGGCAGAGCAATATAACCGCATCTATGCAATCCTTAGTCGTGCCGACTTTGAGGACCAAACCAGCCCTGTACAAAAATTATCCGGCGGCTGGCGTAAACGACTTGCACTCTGTAGAGCGCTGGTTGTCTACCCCGATGTACTGATCATGGACGAACCGACCAACCATCTCGACATTGAGGGGATAATCTGGCTTGAAAAGTTACTGCGCGCCAATCTCCCGGAAAGCCCGGCAGCGATGCTCATGGTCAGCCATGATCGGCGTTTTTTGGAAAACACAGTCAACAGAATAATTGAACTTGGTCCTGTATACCCCGAGGGCTCGCTCGAGTCCACTGGTACCTATGCTGATTTTCTGGAAAAGAAATCAGCTTTTCTGGACCAGCAGCAACAAACCGAAGAACGGCTTGCCAACAAGATGCGACGAGAAACAGAATGGCTTCGCAGGGGTCCGAAAGCACGTTCGACCAAAGCAAAGTATCGCATAGATGAAGCTGGTCGTCTCCAGGGAGAGCTGAATAATGTTCGTTCGCGAAATCGGGCAGCTGGTTCGGTTGCCATCCAATTTGATGCAACGCATCGTAAGACTAAAAAACTTCTGGTCTGCAAGAAGATAAGCAAACAATTTACAGATACCCCGCTGTTTAAAAATCTTGACCTGGTGCTTTCGCCCGGATCACGCCTGGGTATTTTAGGCAGAAACGGGACCGGAAAATCGACCCTGATGCAAATTCTTGCGGCAGCCACTGAAAGTGACGGCCCTAAGCCCGATAGCGGCAGCATCACCACTGCAGAGAATGTACGCATTGTCAGCTTTGATCAACGCCGCGAACAACTGGACAAAAATACAACACTTAAACGCGCTCTTGCTCCTGATGGCGACTCTGTTGTTTATCAGGACAGAAGTATCCACGTTGTTTCCTGGGCAAAACGCTTTCTTTTTCGACCTGACCAGCTCGACACCCCTGTGCATCGTTTATCAGGAGGTGAGCAGGCAAGAATTCTCATTGCCCGCCTGATGCTCAAACCAGCCGACATTCTCCTTCTTGATGAGCCGACAAATGACCTGGACATTCCTTCACTGGATGTCCTGGAAGAAAGCCTGGCCGAATTTCCAGGTGCATTGGTACTGGTCAGCCATGATCGTTTTCTGCTCGACCAGGTCTGCAATACGATCCTTGGCTTCAACGGCAAAGGAGGCACCAATTTTTTTGCTGACTATGAGCAGTGGCTCGCAGACTTGCACCTTGTAGAAAAGGGGAGCCCCAAAAAACCTACCACTGAAGCACGCCCTAAGAAATCTTCCAAACCAAAAAGCGGTAAGTTGTCCTATATGGACCAACGCGAATATGACCAGATGGAAGATGAAATTAATCGACGTGAACAACGGATAGAAGAACTACAGACGCTGATGGTGTCGCCGGAAGTGGTCTCCGACTCACAGCTTTTGCAGGACTACTGGAACGAACAGGAACAGCTGCAAAACGAAGTGGAAAAGCTCTATTCCCGCTGGGAAGAACTGGAAGAGCTTAAGCTTATATAGCCCAAGGCAGGTACGTCTCTACGACGTCCTTCACCTCAATTACGAGAGGTAACCACTCAGTGGGTTGATAACTCGTTGACACACTATATCTTTTTTTATATATCAGGGGCGTTAATGGTACTGTGTATTTTCAATATAAAGACACTGCCCCAGCTATCAAAATCTACAAGGTGAACCCTATGATGAAAAAAATCCTGGCTTTGTTTGCTGCTTTCTCTCTTCTTGCCATGTGCAGCACCGCTTTTGCAGCTAAAAGCAAAATCGTCAACGGTATTGATGCCAACTTTCCTCCCTTTGCCTACATTGACAAAACCGGTAAACCAAGCGGTTTTGATGTTGAAGCTATGGATTGGATTGCCAATGACATCGGCGTTGAAGTCAGCCACCAACCCATTGAGTGGGATGGTATTATCACCGCTTTATTGACCAAAAAAATAGACATAATAGCCTCAGGCATGAGTGCCACAGCAGAGCGTGCTAAAAAAGTCAACTTCACCATCCCTTACTGGATCATCAAGCAGGTTATGGTCACTAAAAAGGGTTCTCCGCTGACCATTGAAGACATTCTGAACGGTAAAAAAGTCATTGGTGTACAGCAAGGAACCACGGAGGCAAAGTGGCTCAAGGCTGAAGCCGAGAAAAATGGCTGGAACTATGAACTTCGTTACTACAGCTCTTCCCCACTTTCAGTTGAGGACGTCTTAAACGGCAGAATAGATGCGGCAGCTATGGATGATGCACCAGCGCATGATGCAGCTTCCAAGAAAGATGTACAGATTGTCGGCACCTTCGGCATGCACGAAGAAGATTTTGCTTATGCCGTACGCAAAGATAACCCTGAATTGCTGGAAAAAGTAAACACGTCTCTGGCCAAGCTCATGGCATCTCCTAAGTGGGATGAATTGATCAAAAAATATGAGCTAAACAAGTAATCTACGATGGGCGGATATCACTTCTACGGTATCCGCCTTTTGTTATAGGCCATCTTGCATCTATGCCTGTGGTATTTTTTCGCATGTTTCAACCTTGCAAAAAAACCTAATTATTCAAGACATCCTATATATTTTCCCCTGACCCCATCACCCCATTTTCTGACTCCCTATAACCTCTAAGGGTTATATTTCACTCTCCGGAAATTATGCCAGCCAGCCTTTCTGTTATTGTAGATTCTTTTCCTTATCTTCTTCAAGGCACTCTCAATACCGCTGGTATTGTCTTTGCTGCAATGTTTCTTGGGTTACTGATAGGAATTGCTGTCGCGGTTGGGATTGTCTATGGCAAGCGGCCGATACAGCTTCTACTGAGCACCTATGTTTGGTTTTTCCGGGGTGTACCTGTTTTGGTACTGCTCTTTCTTTTTTATTTTGGCCTGTTTTCTTATTTCGATATAGGTTTCAGCGCTTTCACCTCTGTCACCATTGTTCTCGGCCTGACAACCGGCGCTTATCAAGCAAATATTTTCAGAGGGGCCATTCTCGCGTTACCCAAAGGCCAATTTAGAGCTGCCAGTGCCTTGGGAATGAGTAACAGCCAGGCCGTACGATCTATTATATTGCCCCAGATACTGCGTATGTCCATTCCCGCATGGTCCAATGAATATTCCATTATCCTTAAAGACTCCGCCCTGGCTTTTGTTATAGGCGCTCCGGAAATCATGGCCCGGACCCAGTTCGTCGCTTCGAGGACCTATCAGCATCTTCCGTTGTATATAGCAGCTGGAATCCTCTACTTTTTCCTGACATGGGCAGGAGTGTATGCATTAAACAAACTTTCTGATGCGGTACGCATTCCCGGCTACAGTCACAATGGTATACAAGAATGACCTCCAATACTCCAATACTCAAAGCACAAGCCATCCAAAAATCCTTTGACGGCAACACCATTTTAAACGGTGTTGATGTTGTACTGGAAAAAGGTGAAATTATCGTCCTCATAGGACCTTCCGGGGGTGGTAAAAGTACACTGCTGCAATGTATTAATTGCCTGGTTATTCCGGACGACGGCCAGATAGAACTGGAACAACAGCCGATAGATTTTTCCAACAAGCAAGATCTTTATCGACTGCGGCAACAGGTTGGTATGATTTTTCAGGAATTCAACCTGTTTGATCACCTCACAGCCTTGGACAACATAACGATTGCCCTGCGCAAGGTAAAAAAACTCGACCGTAATACAGCAGAAAAACGCGCCCGACTGGAACTGGAACAGGTCGGACTAGGGGAGAAAGGTGACCTCTACCCTGCTCAGTTGTCTGGAGGACAAAAGCAGCGCGTCGCCATTGCCAGGGCATTGGCAATGGATCCTAAGATACTGTTGCTCGATGAACCAACTTCGGCCCTCGATCCCGACCTTATAGGCGAGGTCATATCCGTCATCAAAAACCTGGCTGCAAAAGGGATGACCATGATTATGGCTACCCACCAAATTAGCCTGATCTCGACCCTTGCCGATCATATTCTTTTTATGGAAAACGGGCAGATTGTGGAGTCCGGAACCCCAAAAGAGCTCCTTGCCAAGGGCAACGTCAATAAAACGCAAGGGTTCTGTGACCGCTTAAACGAGCTAGCCACCGGAGAGCAATAAACGTGGATTTTTCTCCATTCTATCAGGAACTTTTTTCAAGCCTTAATCGGGGCCTGCTCATGTCTGTTGCCCTGATTGTTCCCTCTGCCATTGGCGGTGTCCTTATCGGGATTACCGCCGGGTGCTTACGCGCATACGGCAACCGGGCAGTCCGGCTACTTGGTAACGGCTATGCTGCCGTGTTCAGAGGGACCCCGCTTGTAGTCCAACTTTTTGTGCTCTACTTCGGGTTACCCAACCTTGGGATCTATTTCTCTCCCTATGCAGCTGCTGTAACCGGTTTTATTCTTTGCAGTGGTGCGTACCAATCAGAATATATTCGCGGAGCACTGCTCTCCATAAAACGCGGCCAATACGCCGGTGCCCATGCACTCGGTTTAACCCATTTTCAAACCATTTTCTGGATTATTATTCCCCAGGCAGTGCGCCGCGCTATTCATGGCTGCGGCAATGAAATCATCTACCTTATTAAATATTCATCTCTTGCCTATATCGTTACGTGTTTAGAGCTCACAGGAGAAGGTAAAACCGTCGCCACTGAATACTTCCGTTTCACTGAAGTATTTATAATCATCGGCCTTTATTATCTTGCCCTGGTAACATGTGCCTCTTTTCTTCTAAAAATTATCGAAAAACGACTCTATATTCCTGGTTTTGGCCATAAATAAAACACCAAACCGCTCCCAACCTTTTCTTTGCCATGCCATATCCCTTTTCTCCCCTTACCTCCGCAATTAAGGAAATAATCACTGCTGCCGTTGCACCAGGTTCAGTGATTACCGACGACCAAGCTTTACACAAATATTCCGGCGATGCCTCCAAGTTACGCTACCCCCCTGAAATGGTCATCTGCCCTCAGTCTGTTGCCGATGTCCAGCATGTTATACAACTTGCCAATAAATATAATTTCGCGGTAACTCCTCGGGGAGCTGGATCCGGTCTTGCCGGAGGGTGTCTTGCTGATCATGCCGGCGTTGTCCTCTCAACCGAACGGCTTACCGACATCCAGGTTATGGATCCGGTTAATGGTATTATCAAAGTACAGGCCGGCGTAATCAGCCAAGATGTGAAAAGTGCAGCAGATGCCGGCGGACTCTACTATCCTCCTGATCCGGCTGGCATGGATCTCAGTACCATTGGTGGCAATGCCGCTACAGACGCCGGCGGACCTGCCTGTGTTAAATACGGGACTACCAGAGATTATATTCTTGGCCTGGAAGCGGTATTGCCTAACGGCGAACATATTGCCACCGGTGTCCAAACCAGAAAAGGCGTGGTGGGGTATGACTTGACCAACCTGCTTGTAGGCAGTGAAGGAACTCTTGGAATTATCACCAGCCTCTGGCTAAGGCTCATACCCAAACCTCCCGCTGTTATCGGGTTAATGTGTGTGTTCAGCGACATGAGCTCGGCCATGCAAAGTGTCACTACCATAATGGCTTCTGGGCACCTGCCCTGCGCCATTGAATTTCTTGATCACAAATGTATTTCCCTGGTTGGAGAAATGCTCCCTTTTGACCTGCCAGGCGCGACGCCCTCCATACTCATCATCGAACTCGACGGCCCGGCAAGCCAGATTAAAGAGGAGCTCAGCACCATCGAGCAGATCCTCCACTTACATGGTGCTGCTGCCATTCTACCGGCCACCAACAATCAAGAACGGCAGGAAATTTGGAACGTTCGACGACAGGTAAGTTTACGCATTCATGATTACGCCAATGTATACATCCCGGAGGACGTAGCCGTTCCGATCAGTGCCATAGCCCAACTCATTGATGCACTGCCTCTTTATGAGGATAAATATGGCGTTGAAATCTTTGCCTTTGGGCATGCAGGGGACGGTAATATACATCTCAGCGTTACCGCAAAAGAGAGTAACAACCGACATAATGCTGAATCCGCTGTCAAGGATCTGCTGGCGCACAGCATTGAACTCAAAGGAACCATTTCAGGTGAACATGGAATAGGACTTGCCAAAAAGAGTTACCTGCCGATGGAACTTTCGCCAACGAGCATAGCCTTGCAGCAGAACATAAAGAAGCTCTTTGATCCCAATGCTATCCTCAACCCCGGAAAAGTTTTCCCCGACCTTTCTGAAAGCTCAAACCCATGACCCCAATGATACGCAAACCATTTAGTCGACCAAGTAGCAGAATACAGGCTGTTGCCCCTTCAGCCACCAAAGTAATGGCAGATCGTGCAGCCGGTATACACAATTGCGTTTCTCTGGGGCAAGGCGTCCCCGGTTTTGCTCCTCCGCCGCATGTTATGGAGGCCGTGCAACAAATGCTTGTGGATAATCCCACCATCAGCAGGTACACGCTCCAAACGGGTATGCCCCAACTGCGCGAACGGCTCAGTGAGTACTTGCTGGCTGAAAAGGGAGTTAAAGCCGACCCGGTTCACGAAATATGCGTAACAGTCGGCGGTATGGAAGCACTGCTCGCATCGATCCTTGCAGTGGTTGACCCTGGTGATGAGGTGTTGCTTCCTTCCCCCACCTATGCCTCGTACACGGAGCAAGTCCTGCTTGCCGGAGGCGTTCCTGTTTTTGTCCCTTTAACCAAGCAGTGGGGGCTGGATCCGGCCGGTCTTAGAGCGGCTGTTACCCAAAAAACAAAAGCAATTCTGCTCTGCAACCCCGGCAACCCAACGGGAAATGTCTATTCCGCAGACGAAATCCGTGCTCTGTGTGAGCTCGCTGTCGCCAACAACATTGTTCTCATCATCGACGAAGCATATGACTACATTGTCTACGATGACACCACGATCCTTAATCCACTGAGCGTGGATGCGTATAGGGATCACGTGATAGCCATCGGCTCTTTATCAAAAAAATATTGTCTTACCGGATGGCGGGTGGGCTGGGTAGCAGCAGCCAGGCAATGGATGGAACATATAACCAAAGTACACGACGCGGCAACGATATGTGCACCAACCATATCACAATGTGCAGCTCTTGCAGCACTCAATGGTGATCAACAATGGGTAGCTACCTGTTGTCGGGAATTAGCAAAGAAAAAAGAAGTGTGTTGCAGTCGGTTGGACAGGCTGGCTCCCCACTTTAGTTACGTTGCTCCCAAAGGTGCATTTTACATCATGGGCAAGTATCATTTTACCACCGATAACTCGCAACAGACAGCACATCGATTACTGGATGAAACCGGCGTTATAACGGTACCTGGAGGTTCCTTTGGCCAAGGTGGTGAAGGTCATCTCCGGCTCTCATTTGGAGGCGAAACTGCAGAGATTAATGAGTCTTTTGATAGGATTGAACGTTGGTTGGGGGCGTAGCCTCCGCCCCTTAAGGATTTCCAATGAATCTGTTGGAGTAGCTATACAATCATCATGAAAAACGCGGGTTCAACGACTCAGCCGCCTATGCGAGACATCTGGCCGTGGCAATTGTTTCCTGAGTTTTTTAAACGCTCTTCCAGTTGATGTCCCTTGGGTTTGTTACGAATAGCATCCAACAACGCCTTACAGATTTCCTCATCACCGCCGCCCTGCCTGAGCACCGAACGAAGATCGACCTCATCATCATGCAGAAGACACGACCTGAGCCCCCCCGCTGAAGTAAGCCTTAATCGGTTACATTGATCACAAAAGTGATGTGACATAGGGCTGATAAAACCAATGGAGCCCACTGAATCTTCTCCAAGTCGGTACACCTGGGCAGGTCCATCCGCCTGAAGACGCTCCATGGGGATCAATTCACCATGTGCTTCCAGACGCTGTTTTATTTCATCGGATGAAATAAAGGTTTCATCATTCCAACGGCTGGAATCGCCGATGGGCATAAATTCGATAAACCGAATCTGCAGCGGCATTGTCTTTGAGAGGTGAACAAAATCACTAATCTCATCGTCATTGATATGGCGCATAGCCACTACATTAACCTTTACTGGGTTAAAACCGACTTCCAGAGCTTTATGCAGCCCCTGCCAGACATCGTTAAAACAATCGACACCGGTGATGGAAGCAAATCTCTCCGGGCGGAGGGTATCCAGGCTGACATTTATCTTTGATACCCCTGCGGAAAAAAGCTCTTGGGCATATTTGTTGAGCAGTACCCCATTGGTGGTCAAGCGGACATCGGTTAGCTGTTCTATCGCGTTAAGGTCGCGAATAAAACCGAGAACATTTCTGCGTACCAGCGGTTCACCGCCGGTAAGCCGAACTTTTGTAATTCCCATCCGAACAGCAACCCGCACAACTCGGAGCAGCTCTTCATAAGTGAGGAGATCATCATGACGCAACTTAACAGGTCCGCCTTTCCCTTCTTCTTCAGTGACACAGTACATGCATCGCAGGTTGCAGCGATCAGTAAGACTGAGCCGCAGATAGGAAATGGAACGTGAAAACATATCAATGAGTTTGTTTTCACTGGGAAGGGAACTGGCTATTTCTTTATTCATCGAGTAGTATGTCCAAAAAAAATTTATCCTTCAATTTTGTCAACAGATACCACTGAATTGTTCTGATTGCAATAGCTCCCAAGCCATCTATGCTCATTCTTGCCATTGAAAGCTCATGCGACGATACAGCTGCCGCTGTACTCGAAGCAAAGACAAATACTGTTTTATCTTCGGTTGTCAGTTCTCAAAACGATGTCCACGCACGTTTTGGCGGCATTGTCCCTGAGCTTGCCTCCCGTTGCCACATCGAAATGATCTGGCCCGTTGTCAATCAGGCCCTGGCTGATGCCGGGGTACAACTCGATGATATCCAGCTGATTAGTGCCACCCAAGGACCCGGCCTTGTCGGCTCCCTGCTGGTTGGTTTTACCTTTGCCAAATCCCTTGCCCTTGTTCGCGGTATACCCTGTGTGGGAGTCGATCATATGGCAGGCCACCTTTTATCCTGCATGCTGGAAGAGGAAAAGCCCGAGTTTCCGTATACAGCGCTGATAGTCTCCGGCGGTAACACCTCCCTTTTTTCCGTTGACAGCCCTGTCAACTACACCCGTCTCGGACGGACACGAGATGATGCTGCAGGAGAAGCATTTGACAAGGTCGCCAAACTGCTCGACCTCGGCTATCCAGGAGGGCCGGTTGTTAGTCAATATGGCCAAAAGGGCGATGCCACCGCCATTGCTTTTCCGCGGGCATGGCTGAGCAAACACAGTCTTGATTTTAGTTTCAGCGGCCTGAAAACATCGGTGATGAATTACGTTCATCAACGCCGTCAAAAAGGGATCGAACTTGGCATAAACGATATCTGCGCTTCCTTTCAAGCGGCGGTGGTAGATGTACTGGTAAAAAAAACCATCATTGCTGCTAAATCTAACCATCATCATAGAATTGTCATGGGTGGAGGTGTTGCTTCAAACAAACAGCTGCGAACCGACATGCAACAAGCGTGTCGGCATGCAGGAATGGATTTTTTTGTACCCCGTCCTGTTTACTGTACTGATAATGCAGCCATGATAGGGCTAGCCGGCTATCACCATTTTCAAAATGGCAGCATGGTCAATCCGGACGATGATGCCTACTCCCGCTCTCCCCTAAACTAGGCTGACAGCAACAGGTTGTCGCAGCATCATCCTGAAACTCCCCATAACCCATCATTTTCTCTATAGCTTATGGCTTACCAGCAGACCAGAAAAGTCCTTAAAAAAGAAGGCCTTGCCCCCAAAAAGAAACTTGGTCAAAATTTCCTTGTTCACCAGCATACTGCAGATCGTATTGCCGGCGCTGCCCATTTGGACAAAACCGACACGGTCATCGAGGTTGGAGTCGGTCTCGGTGCCCTGACAATGCCTCTTGCGAGCATGGCAGCAAAAGTTATCGGCATTGAAGCTGATTCAGGAATTGTGAGGATGCATCAGGAGCAGGAGGACCTGCCGGCCAATGTTGTGCTTCGCCATGAAGATATTCTCAAAACCAATTTACCCGCGCTGAGAGATGAGACCCAGGCAAGACTAAAAATCGTTGCTAATCTTCCCTACTCGATTTCTACTCCTTTTCTCTTTCGCTTGATAGAGTTCAGCGACTGCATCCACTTTGCAGTGGTTATGGTCCAGAAGGAAGTGGCCGAACGGCTCATGGCAAAACCTGGAACAAAGGCCTATGGAGCGCCCACAATTCTCCTTGCAAGCTGTGCCACCGTGGAGCCTTTGCTGCTGGTTAAACCTGCAGAATTCCACCCCAGGCCCAAAGTGGATTCCCTGGTCATTAAAATTACGTTTTTTCCGAGCCCGGAGAGATTACAATCGATTGAAGCCTATGACAAAAGGTTGTTTAAACGGGTTGTTAACGCAGCATTTGGTCAACGGCGAAAAACGCTTGTCAATGCATTATCAGCTAGCTTTAAGGCCACCGACAAACAGGAAATAGCCCAATGTATACAGGATGCTGATATTGATCCCGGAATCCGGGCGGAAAAACTGGAACTTGAAGATTTCATACGGCTCAGCTCTTTTCTCAAAAATAGAGAGTAAAGGTATATAGAAAAAGGCTTTGTTTAGTTCTCTGCTTCGTATACAGTTGATACATCGTTCCCCTTTGCTCTCTTTTTTATACTTGTGAACCTTAAACGAATCACAGTCTATTATTACCTGCGCCTGCGAAGGCTGCAGGGTACTCCGAGGGCCCTTGCCATGGGTGCTGCTGTCGGCGCTGCCATAGGCATTACTCCCACCCTTCCCTTTCATACGGTGATGATCCTGACTGCATGCCTGATCATGCGAGTCAATCCCATTGCCGCCATCATTGCCGGTACCATAGTCAGCAACCCATTGACCTTTATTCCGCATTACTATGCTGCATGGTGGCTGGGTGACTTTTTTTTGCCTGACCGGCTCACATGGCTGCAAATCAAAACACTGCTTCACCAACTCAAGAGTGTCGGTATATTGGAAAGTTTGCAAACTATTTGGGAAGTAGGCTTAAATACAAGCATGGTCATGATGACAGGTGGTCTTTTACTTGCCATTCCAACTGGAATAATCAGCTATATACTTGCCTTAAAATTTTTTGTTATCATGCAACGTAAACGTCACGAAAAACATTTACTTAATCACCGGCGGAAGCAGGGCTAACCCGTATGCATAACTTTGTATTCCATAATCCTACCAAAATTCTGTTTGGCAAACAGACCCTGCCATCCATTGGGCCGGAAACAAAAGCATTTGGTTCAAGAGCCATGCTTATTTATGGCCGACAGAGTTTAAAACAAAATGGCACCTACCAGCAAATAGTCCAATCCCTTGCCGCTGCAGGTGTTGAGGTGACCGAGTTTGGCAACATCCAGGCAAACCCTTTACTTTCCCGAGTCAGGGAAGGAATACAGGTGGCCAAAAAGGAAAAAGTAGAGGTCGTGATCGGTGCAGGCGGCGGCTCTGTAATAGACACCGCCAAAGCCATTGCAGCTGGAGCGGTTGTGGAACATGATGTCTGGAAATTTTTCACCGGTAAAAAAGGCGTAAAAGGTACCCTTCCTGTCAATACGGTCCTTACGCTACCAGCCTCCGGCTCAGAAATGAATTCCGGAATGGTCTTGACCCATGACGAAAAAAAACAAAAATTCGGTTTTGGTCATCGGTTCCTGTTTCCTAAAACATCTATCCTAGACCCTGAACTCAGCTATACAGTGCCGCCTGATTACACTGCCTATGGGGCTGTTGATGCTATCTCCCACATCCTCGAATTCTATCTCACCACCGCAGACCCTGATACACCTGTCCAAGATAGATTTATGGAAGGCCTGATTGCAAGCATTATGAATGCATGCAATCGTTGTTTGACACATCCAAGGGATTATGGTGGCAGAGCAAGCCTGATGTGGTCTGCCACTCTTGCCCTTAACGGATTAACAGCAGCCGGACTCGGACGGGTTGGATTTCCCATGCACCTGCTGGAACATTCCCTAAGCGGTCTTTATAATTCTGCGCATGGGGCAGGACTTGCAGCTCTCCTGCCCGGATGGTTGCACTACTATAAAGAAACCGCTCCAGAACGCCTGGCAATGCTTGGTAAAGGAATTTTTCCGGAAACAATTTCGGCAAACGCTCCTCCTGCAGAAAGGGCCGAACAATGTATTACTCAATTGCTGCAATGGCTTAGGGAAATAAATGTTCCCACATCACTTGCCGAGATGGGGGTTACAGCTGCAGACATACCTACCATCGCCGAACATTCCAGCGGGCTTGCTAAAATCTGGCGCCTACGTGAATACTCGCAGCCATTGCTGGAGAATATTCTTACTCGATGCTGTTAAGGAAATTTTGCACAATGAGAATTTACTGAGCATCTTTACATTTCCGGATTTTTTGCAGTCCAGGCCTTGTCCAATTCTTCGGTGTCTGCATTCTGGTCCAGTCTCATCAACTCCTCAAGATCGATGTTATGCTTCTGGTACATAGATATATACTGATCTTCATCTTCTCGATGCATTCGGTATAACTCAGGCATCATTTCTTCATCTTTTTTCCTGAAAATACGTTTGAGCCTATACGCCTCATAGGGGTCAACACCCAATAATTTCAAGGATTCCTGGCCCAGGGACAATGCACTGCCAAAGGTCTCCCGCCGAATAACAGTAATGCCAAGATCCATGAGTTGGTAGGCTGCTGAACGGTCTGCCGCGTTGGCGGCTATTTTGAGATGCGGATAGTGTTTCTGTACCAACTCAACCAGCTCGGATGCTTTATCTTTATCCCCTATGGTAACGATGAGGAGTTCCGCTTCATCGGCGCCGGCAGCTTCCAGTAGATCCAGACGTGTAATATCTCCGTAATATACCTCAAAGCCGAATTTTCTGAGTATATCTACATTGGCTGCATCATGATCGAGAATGACCGGTTTTATGCCTGCCGATATCAGGAAACGGCCCAGGTCGGTGCCAAGACGACCGAACCCGGCAAGAATAACCCTATGCTCTCCATGGTCGATCGTGTCGGCTTCCCGCTGCACGTCCTCTGCACCATGGGGGCCTGCAATAAATTTGTCATGAGCGAGAAAAAGCAAGGGAGCGAGAAACATGGAGATGGCAACGGCGCTGATCAGCGGCTCTATGATCTGCGCCGGCAGTACGCCGTTGGTCCTGGAAAACTGAAAGAGAACAAAGGCGAATTCTCCTCCCTGGGCAAGGGCTATGGCAAAAAGGGAGCGCTCCTTTTTAGCCATCTTGAAAAGGAAACCGGTTACGACGAGTACCAGCCATTTCAAGCCGATCAACGCTATTGACAGGCCCGCGATCAGCAGAATTTCTTCACCGATCAGTGTGAAATTAAGACTGGCTCCTATGGAGATAAAAAAAATGCCAAGTAATAATCCCTTGAAAGGCTCTATATCGCTCTCGAGCTCATGGCGGTATTCACTGTCGGCCAGGACAACCCCGGCAAGAAAGGTACCCAGTGCCGGTGAGAGCCCTACAGCGGTCATCAATAGGGAAATACCAACCACCAGTGCCAGAGCCGCTGCAACAAAGATTTCCCTTACCCTCGTTGCCGCAATGGTTCTGAACATCGGCCTACCCGCAAATTTACCGAGGAGAAAGATAGAACTGATGGCAAGCAGAGTAACAAGGATTCGCAAGTATCCAGGCAGTGAGCTTATGTCAAAAAATATTGAACCGTGATGGCCGTCGTCGAGCATGGCGATGGTTGCCAGCAAAGGCAAAACAGCAAGCATCGGAATGACCGCGAGATCCTGGAAAAGCAGCACCGAAAAGATAGAGCGTCCTGGAGAGGTGTTCATCAACCCTTTCTCGCGCAATGTTTGCAGAACGATCGCTGTCGAGGAAAGGGAGAGAATAATGCCGACGGCTACTGCCTGCTGCCAGGGTAAGTAGAGCAGAGAAAAACCACTGATAAGAACACTCGATAACGCAACCTGTAACCCTCCCATCCCCACGATGGGGGTACGCATCTGCCAGAGAAGAGAAGGCTTGAGCTCAAGTCCGACCAGGAAAAGCATCATAACCACACCGAATTCAGTAAAGTGCATAACTTCTTCAATATCGGCAATGAGCGAAAGACCAAACGGTCCTATGATTATTCCTGCTATCAGGTATCCGAGAACCGAGCCGAGCCCCAGTTTTTTGGCAATGGGTACTGCAATGGCTGCGGCAGCGAGGAAAATAAACAGCTGAAGGAGAAAATGCTCCATGCTAGGGTCTCCTGATTATTGCATGTAAATCGTTGTTGAGATAGTCTTCCTTCCTGCCCTGCTCAATATCCAGCGTACCGTCGCGTAATCCGATGACCATTCGACTATAATCCTCTCCGTGCATCTTAATTTCTTCTTCGGGTAGTCCCCTGTGGATACCGAGGACCGCAAACGGAGGAAGCCATACCATATTGCACAATTTGGCTGTGGCTCGATAAGGCGAGATAAGTTCCCTGAGGGAGAACTCATTATACCCGTCTTTACGGTAGGTGGAGTCGTCGCCGCCGGCAGTTATAGCCTGCAAAAAGAGTTTTCCCTTGAGTAGGGAAGCTTGCGAACCGTATGCCCAGCCATGTTCAAGCACCAGATCAAGCCACTCTTTCATTATGGAGGGTGTTGAGTACCAGTACAACGGATGCTGAAAAATAATGGCGTCGTGTTCTTCACAGAGCTGCTGTTCCCTTTGGACATCGATCAGAAAATCGGGATAGGTGGCATAAAGGTCATTAATGGTGACCCCATCAAGTCCCTCTACGGCAGCACGGAGGGTATTGTTGATTTTTGAGCGTGATCTCGCCGGGTGTACAAATTGAATAAGAATTTTTCTCATGGGGTAGTCGGGATTTCTCATCAATTCAGACGGTGCCGGGTTCAGAGTTTTTGGGAGTAAAAAGGTAGCGCTTACCTTTTACTGCCAAAATACTGGTTATGATGGTTCCGAATGGACTGACCTTTGGTAAACATTTGGTTAATTTCTATGTAACTGTTCAGCCTATTTTTACTTGCAAAAGCTTATAGTTTCAATGCAGGATAATTTCCTTCAAAAAAAACGGACAAAGCATGGCTTAAACTAAAGCCTTGTTTTCTACAAGTAGACAGGTAACTTCGAACACGACAGAAAATATGAGCGCCGTCAATTGAACGAAAGCATCCCGATATTTTTTGTTGAACTTTTGTCATCCTGAGATCGTTTTCTCCAAGGTTGTTCGTGAAAAAAACGATCACATTTTCCATGAACAAAAGGGTATCATCTTCGTAGTCACGCAATCTTTCTAATAGGTTTCGGGCTTTTGTTTTCTTTATCCGCCCTCTTTTTCCTTTTCTTTTTGTCTTATCTGGTGGCGGGCTTTCCAGGTCCCCTGCTTTTAAGATTGCTCTATATTTTTGCCGATATTCTTCAGCTTCATCTGACCTGGGAACAAATCTCGTCAGACCATGGGTAAATGAGTTTATGGACACCTACCCTGACTTGAGTGTGCGTCTCACTCTCAGTGACAGCAATGTTGGCTTAAATTGATTACCCCGGCCGCAAGGCTGCTCAGGGACACAATAAAAAAGAAATGTACCGATATCCTGACTCAATTAATCGATCATGATATCGTAGAGGAATGCCTTCTTGATGAGAAAATTTTAAATCGTGAACCTTGTAAGACTTGCCGGCTTTAGGTTAGCTTTCAAACCAAAAAGCCTGCTTATACAAGCAGGCTTTTTGAAAAAAATACTCTGTGTAGACAGGAATTATCTAAAACGGTACATCATCGGCCATTGGAGGCGGTTCCTGTGGATAATCGCCAAAACTGCCGCCACCGCCACCGCCTGTTCCGGCAGCACCAGCACCTCGTGGGGACAGCATCTTCATTTCCCGTGCCACAATTTCAGTGGTGTATTTATCATTCCCATTCTGATCCTGCCATTTCCGAGTCTGTATCTTTCCTTCAATATAGACCCTGGAACCTTTTGACAAATATTCACCACAAATTTCTGCAAGACGTCGCCAGGCAACTATGCGGTGCCATTCTGTCTGTTCCTGCATTTGCCCATCTTTGCCTTTCCATCTCTCGCTTGTTGCTACAGTGAACGACGCCACTGCGTCGCCACTCTGGGTATACCGTATTTCTGGGTCAGCACCAAGATTACCGATAAGAATCGCTTTATTAATCATCATTCACCTGTTGTTTAAAATTCAGTTTACGGTTTCCCTTATACTTTTGATTTTGAAAAATTACAAAATAATCATTGGCCGAAGATACTAACTAACCGACCGATCCAGCATCTTGGGTAACCCTCCATGTTCTTCCGGGGTATAACCAAATACCTCCTGCCATATCTCGCTGCTTTCCATACAAAAGTAAATACAAGTTCGGTCTGCAGCATATTTTCTTAATTCACCAAGAATGAATTGGTACATGGAGACACGTTCTGGTCGGAAATAGCGGTATTTATTATCAAGGCCATTGATAAATTCTTCGTAAAAAAAAGTCGAAGTCGGAAACCGTTCTGTGGCTATATTTTTAAGGGACGGCAGGTAACGTAAAGCCCCCATGCTTATCCAAGCAATTTTGTCTGCAGGGACGGCCTCGAATAATCGCCTAATAGTCTCCCGGTAGCCTTGCTGCCAGTTATCATGTTTAATGATAGGATCAAAATGAAAAGCAAGGTGATATCCCCACTCAGCTACTTGGGATGCAGCTTCGAGTCGTTCATCCAGCGTGGCGGTTCGCAACTCCTCTTTGGCCATTATGATGGGGCTGTTGAGTGACCAGGCAACTACTGTGCGCCCATTGTGTGGAACATCTTTCAGTTGCTTTATAATGTTGCACTTGGTTTTTAATTCAAGAACAGCATTACTTTTGTCGTTCATGTACCTGATTAATCGTGAGCTTAAACCTGTCAACGAATCAATGGCAAGGCTGTCCGTAAACTCACCGGTGCCAATCCGGTAGAATTGTTCGGGTTGGTTCAGCAGCGCGTTGTCCAATTCGGCCAACATATCTTCAACGTTAACACAAAAACTCAGCCACGGATTGTTGAGGTAGGCCTGCAAAATACAGTACACGCAATCCATGGGACAATTCATACCTATATTGAGCACCTGATACCCACAACAAGTATACTCCCTTGTACCTGGACAAGGTTTAAAAAACACACCCCGATGTTTGCATAGCAGCAGGTGGTGTTTCCCCTGGGTGAGGTTTTCAGGATAGCTTCCTGGAATATCAGGCAGGGTGCCGTCTTCAAGAATCGTAACCGGAAGATTTGCCCTTTCTATAATCTCTTGAGCATATGGGTTGTCCACACACTCTCTGGTAACATGAAGATGAGTCACATAATGTGCCGGATCACCATAGGAAATAACTTTTTTCACGCTTACTGCTCTCCATTTGACAAATATTTATTTGGCAGTTCCAGATATCGCCGGCCCTCCTGCAGGCGACCATGTTTTATACAGCCATTCCCATAAATAGTACATTTTCGCTGCAATTCAATGAGGGTAAGGGCTCGCTGTTTTTCACTAAGACGGCCACCTTCTAACAGATTACACAAAGCCTGTATTCGAAAAGTATCCATCCCCATTCTGTGAATAAACGACAGCTGGTCAGCACGCCCCCCATCTTTACAGATTAGTGGTGTATCAATTCTCAAAAAAGGAAGCTGACAACTCATTCTGAGCCAAAGATCATAATCTTCGCAACATGGGAGCTGTTCATCAAAAAAACCAAATGTTTCAAAGCACGCCTTTTTGGCCATCACTGTCGACATACCCACCATGCACATACGTAAACTTGCCTCAAAAATATCGCCATGCGGAGGATCATGTTTCTTTTTCTGATTTACCCTCTTGTCGTTCCTGTACCACATTTCGCGTGTATGGGATATCTGGTAGTGTGGCTGACTAAGCATGGACTGATACTGCTCTTTCAATTTTCCAGGAAGCCACCAGTCATCGGAATCGAGGAAAGCCACATATTCATACATGCTTGCCCTGATGCCTGCATTCCTGGCAGCGGCAGCACCACTGTTTTTCTGATACCGGTATTGTATTGGAACAGGGCTGTCACCAGCTATATTCTGCACAATTTGCGCCGTATTATCCGTAGAACCGTCATCGATTATAATCAATTCTGCAGGAGAAAATGTTTGACAAACCACCGACAGGATTGAACGAGAGAGGAAATCAGCTCGATTAAATGTTGGAATAATAACGGAAATCACAGGGAGAAGTTTTCGATTTAATATTTATTTTTGGCAGTTTTATCAGGTGTGTAGTATACTGCGAAGTTAATTGAAAAGTGATATCTGCCTTCATGGTATTCATCTGCTCCGGCGTCGACCGCACATATATGTACACAGACATACTCATCAATGCAACAACGTATGAAAATCGTATAGCTTTAGTTGAAAACGGCACTCTCCTGGAATTTCACACTGAGCGTTTTTCTGAAGAAGGCCTTATCGGCAACATCTATCTTGGCCGAGTTGTTCGGGTTTTGCCCGGCATTGATGCAGCCTTTGTTGATATCGGCCTTGCGAGGACCGGCTTTTTATATGTTGATGACATCATCGTTCCAGCTCAAGGCGGACTCAATCAACAATCTTTTCAACCGGTAGATGGCGTTGAAAACGGGAAAAAGCATACCAATCGTCCAATAAACGAACTCCTCAAAGAAAACCAACCGATTCTTGTTCAAATAGCCAAAGAACCTATTGGCACCAAAGGCGCCCGCCTGACCTGCAACATCACCATCCCCTGTCGCAATCTGGTGTACATGCCCCTCACCGATCATATCGGTATATCGAGAAAAATCGAAAATGAAGGAGTTCGCAATCAACTTAAGGAAAAAATAGAGAAACTTCGTCCCTCGGGAGCGGGTTTCATCATCAGAACGGTTGCTGAAAATATCAGTAGCGATGAACTAGAAGCAGACATGGAATTCTTACTGCTTCTTTGGGACGAAATTCTTTCTAAATCAACGAAGGGTAAAGTTCCAAGTCTGATCTACAAGGATCTGGATATTATTCTTCGTGCGGTGCGCGATTTTTTCACCGAGAACATCCATGAATTAGTGGTTGACAACCGTGAAGTATATAATCAATTGCTAACCTATGCCAAAACCTTTGCCCCACACCTGCAACGAAAAATTATTTACTATGATGGAGACGCCCCCCTGTTTGAGTCATATGGAATCGAGGTGGACATCAATTCAGCACTGGATAAAAAGGTGTGGCTGAGATCAGGAGGCTATATCATCATAGAACCGACTGAAGCACTGACGGTTATTGATGTCAATACTGGTCGATATGTAGGTAAAAATGATCTTGCTGAAACCATATTTAAAACAAACATGGAGGCTGTCAAAGAGATTGCCTACCAGTTACGCCTTCGAAATATCGGTGGGATTATAATCATAGACTTTATTGACATGGACGATGAACAGGACAGAGAAGACCTGTATAACGCCTTCAAAAAAGCAATGCAGGATGATAAAAGTAAAGTTAATATCCTGAAACTCTCTGAATTCGGCCTGGTCCAAATGACAAGGAAACGACTTTCAGAGAACCTGATCCAAACCATGTGCGAGCCCTGCTTTTATTGCGGTGGTGATGGATTTATAAAATCAAGCCGTACCATATGTTACGAGATATTCAGGAAATTAACAAAAGATGCTCGTAAAATCGAGTGTGCTACAGCAGCTCTGAAAGTGCATCCCAATGTGGCTGATTTACTGCGAAACGAAGAGGCCGTCCATGTTGACCAATTGGAGCAGGCCACAGGAAAACGGTTTACCATTACTTCCGTTCCTGATATGCATATAAAGAGATATGAAATTATTTGGAAGTAAGTTCGGCATGGGTGCTGTTATCTTGTCATGTTGAAAGAGCTGGAATCAAACAGATCAAGGCAACGAAACAAAACGGTATGCGCAAGATACGCATATTCGTGAACTACTATATAATAGTTAGTAACCCTACACCCAACGTCTTGCTAGCAGTCAACCTACTTAGAATGCTTCCCATTGGTACTTAACCACAATTTAAAAGATATATACAATGGCAAGAAAAAATAGAAGGCGTAACACTTCACGCCCCAGTAAAGGCAGTTTCTTTCGTAAATTTTTCATTACTCTTTTCGTCGGAGTAGTAATTGCGGTTGCCGTCTCAGGGTTTATTTTATTTGAAACGGAAAAACCCACTCTTCTCCTCGAAAAACAAGTACATTCTCTCGGCACCAATGTGGATTTTCCACTCAAGGCCGAAGATAAAAAAAGTGGTATTCGGTCGGTTGAAGTTGCACTGGAACAAGATGGCAAAACCAGCCGGCTTTTTAACCGTTCTTTTGACCGCAAGGCCTGGTTTAAGGATGCAGGTCCCCAAAAGGTGGAGGAAACACTCGTAATCGATGCCCAAAAAGCGCAATTGGCAGACGGTCAGGCATCACTGATTATCAGGGTCCGAGACTTTTCGCTTAACTCGATGATGCGAGGTAACGAGACCGTGCAGACCATACCGGTAATGATTGACACGAAACCACCTAAGGTTTCCATCACCCATTCTCAAAAATATATTACACCAGGCGGCAGCGGTATAGTTACATACCAGCTTTCGGAATCCTCCCATCGCCATGGAGTTCAAATCGACGATCTCTTTTTCCAAGGATTTCCTACGGGTAAAAGCGAGAACCAATTTGTAGCTTATATTGCCCTGCCCTGGAACAGCGAGGAACCGGTTCTCACAAAAGTGATAGCAGTTGATGAGGCAGGCAATGAGGGAAAATCTCTTTTTTCCTTTACCTTTAAACCCGCCAAGGAAAAAACGGATAAACTTACGGTGAGTGATGGCTTTTTAAAAAACAAGACCCCGGAATTCGAACAACAGTATCCTGCTATTGAAGGGCAAATGATTGAAAAGTATCTGTATGTTAACAATGAAATCCGTAAACAGAACGCAGAACGCATTAAAAACATTTGCACTAATCCCAACAGCGGCCGACTCTGGACGGGTCGTTTTTTGCGAATGCCGGGAGCCAAAAAAGCAGGGTTCGCAGATCAAAGAACCTATTATTACAAAGGCAAACCAGTAGATTACCAAACGCACCTCGGCATCGATCTTGCTTCTACTGCACGGGCAGATGTACGCGCAGCTAACAGAGGTACAGTTGTTTTTGCTGATTACATGGGTATATACGGCAACATGGTCATCATTGACCATGGACAGGGTCTTTACAGTCTTTACTCACATTTAAGCCGTATCGACACTGAAAAAGGCACCATCGTTGATATTGATGAGCATATCGGCAATACAGGAACGACAGGTATGGCTGGAGGTGACCACCTCCATTTCTCTATTCTTGTGCATGGTATTTTCGTCACCCCTGTAGAATGGTGGGACCAACACTGGATAGATGTGACTATTGATGCATTTGTCGGTCCTGACCCGTCTTAATTTTTTTAGCACTTACCTCACAAAACTGACTTGCTGTTTCAAAAGTGAAACAATTGCGCCTGCCATTTATATTGTACAGCTATATAGCTGCTGAACTTCTTGCGCCTTTTTTTGCAAGTTTTATCATTCTTTACTCGGTTTTTTTCCTGGTAAGACTGATTCCCTTGCTTGAAGTCGTCCTTGAACTACGTATAGGGTTTGCGGATTTCATCCGTCTCTTTAGTTATATTTTTCCCCATATGTTGCTCTATGTCATCCCCATGGCCAGTATGACCGGGGTGATCATCGGTTTTACCCGCCTGACCAATGACCGGGAAATTCTCGCCCTGAAAGCCTGTGGAGTCAGTCTTCGCACAATGCTGCCTCCAGTGGTTATGATTGCCGCATCCATTGCCATTCTTACCGGTTTTTTCTCTATTCGCTTAATTCCTGCAGGTGAACAGGGCATAAAATTGCTCATGTTCCAGCTTGCTAAAGAAAAAATCGACAAAGGACTCAAAGAGAAAAAATTCACTGAAGCATTGGGAGACCTGGTTGTCTACGTTGATGAGATTGATGAGCAGGAGAACTGGTACGGAGTCTATGTTTCTGACATGAGGAACCGTGACCAACCGATAATCACAGTTTCTAAAAGCGGCAGAATGAAGGCTGATGTCAATAAAATGGTTGTCACCATTGTTCTTAATGACGGTACGCTGCATAATGCAGAGGGCCCCGATAACCAGGTCGTTCGTTTTCAGCGCTATCAGCTTCAAATTCCCCTTCGACCACCAACCAGAATAGATGGTGATGATGTCACCCAGATTGGGAAGGGGGCAATGAGCCAAAAACAATTGCTGCACACAGCAGCCCAATTTGGGCCCAATACCAAAAAAGGGATTGTTTACCTTACGGAATATCACCACCGACTGGTGCTCCCTGTCGGGTGTTTTATTCTCAGTTTACTTGGTCTTCCTCTCGGCCTGCAGGCCGGTCCTGGAAAACGTGCTGCCGGTATTCCGCTCGGTCTCGGCTTCTTTGTTTTTTATTACATAGCCTTTACCACCGGCAGAGTATTGACCGAAGATATGGTTCTCCCACTTGTGTTAGGCATGTGGCTCCCCAACTTCCTTTTCCTCCTGCTTACAGTCTATGTTTTTTATAGAGTAGACCGCGAAAAGCCTATACTCCCTGAAAGGCTGCAAGCAGCAATCAGCAGACTGTATGAAATGCTCATCCAGCCGTTGATAACCATTGTAGCAACAGGATGGAAGAAAATTATCACCAGAAGGACAGAACAAGCTCCGATAAAGGACACTATAAAGCTAGACAAAAATGTCCCTGTACATGCGAATGCAGTGAGCCGTATTTACCATTTTTCAGCATGTGAAGAATATAATTGCTCCCAGTGTACCATTGAATTTCTAACATCTACCATTGCCGAAGAATCAGGGTTTAAGCCGTGCCCCTTCTGCAAATCCCTGGTTGAAAAGCAAAAAACGTGAAATTTGTAACCAAACTTGTCATAACCACCCTCCTCTTTGTACTCATCTTTCGTAACATTGACTTTGGGGTAACGTTTGAGGTCGCTTCCAAGGTCAAGGGAAAAGCCCTTGCCATGGCATTATTCCTGCTGATCTGCAGCAGCTGCACAGCTGCTTTTCGGTGGAGCATCATCATGAAACAAATAGGATTCAAGGAGCCATTCTCCTTTTATCTGCAAAGCTACTTTAAAGGTGCCTTTTTCAATCAGGGATTGCCGACCAGTATCGGTGGCGATGGCTTACGAATTTTAGATACCGCACGCATAGCAGAAAATAAAGAGGACGCTTTTAACGGAGTATTGATAGATCGCATTGTTGGCCTTGGAGGTCTTTTGCTGCTCAACATGACGGCCCTGCTACAAAATCGTACCCTTTTGCCGCTCCAAGTTTACCACCCCCTTTTGGTGATTATTGTCCTTTCTTTAATAGGACTGGTTGCTTTATTTTTCCTGCACCATATTGAGCTCTTGAGCAGAATTAAGTTACTTAGATACCTGAACAGACTTTCGCAACGGTATGCCAGCATCTACTCTTCAATAAATGCCATATCGATACAGGTGACGCTGAGTGTATTAACCCACCTGTTTGCGATGAGTGCCTTCTTTATTCTCGGACATGGTGTCGGGTTGATGTATCCCTTGCAAACGTACCTTGCTCTTGTTCCCCCGGTGATCCTGCTTACTATCCTGCCGATATCACTAGCTGGATGGGGAATCCGAGAAGGTGCAATGGTTGGTTTTTTTGTATTGATCGGTGCTGATAAAGCCTCCGTCCTTTCACTTTCCATCCTGTACGGAATACTTGCCTTAGCTGCCTCACTGCCGGGACTTTTCGTATTTCTAGCGCAGAGACAACGCATCTAAAAAATATCTGCTGTACCCCAATTTAGGAAATATCATGAATATTGACACAATGCGAGCGGTTGACAAGTGGGCCGGAATACCGCTGACCTTCTTCCTCACTTTGCCGGTTAAACTTTTCTCTCGCTTCAAAAAAACGCAGGGGAAAAAGCCACAACGTGTTCTGTTTATAGAACTCTCGGAAATGGGGTCAACCATTCTTGTTAATCCTGCTCTGGAAAAAACGAAAACGCAACTCGGAGCGGAAGTTTTTTTTGTTATATTCCGTAAAAACAAACCCAGCCTTGACCTGTTGCACACCATCCCGAATACTAATATATATACTATCCGTGAACACAATATAGCGGTTCTTGCTTTAGATACGCTTGGCTTTCTATTATGGGCCCGCTCAAAAAGAATCGATACGGTTGTGGATCTTGAACTTTTCTCGCGCTTTACAGCGCTGTTAACCGGCCTTTGCGGTGCTGCTTTCAGGGTTGGTTTTCATAGTTTTCATAATGAAGGCCTGTACCGTGGCGATCTGCTAACCCATAAAGTTGCCTACAATCCTCATGTACACATTGCCAAAAATTTTATCGCTCTCGTCAATGCGTTACTTGCTCCATCTAAAGAGCTCCCTTTTTCAAAAACATACATAGATGATAAAGAGATTGAGCTTCCTGTGCTCACCTCATCAGAGGCAGAGATAGCGTCTATCCGAGCACTCATTAAAAAACGTTACAGTGCTTACGATAGTAAAGTACACAAAATTGTGCTTATCAATCCCAATGCCAGTGAATTATTGCCGCAAAGACGTTGGATGCCGGAACGATACGTAGAGTTAATCCAGCGAATCCTCAAGACAGATGAGAGTATCATAGTTCTGATTACAGGTGCTCCATCAGAGGCGAAAGAAGCAGATGAAATGTGTGCCCGAACAGGCAAGGAACAGTGTGTTAATTTTGCAGGAGCCACCCCCTTACAGCAGCTACCAGCCTTGTACAATGTTGCCACCCTAATGGTGACCAATGATTCCGGACCAGGTCACTTTTCCTCGATTACGGCCTTACCGACCTTTGTCCTTTTTGGACCTGAAACCCCTGCATTATATGGATCGTTGGGAAATTCCACGCCAATCTATGCCGGGCTAGCCTGTTCTCCCTGTGTGAGTGCATCCAACCACAGGAAAACACCATGCCAAGATAACAAATGCTTGCAGGCTATTTCAGTGGATCAGGTATTTAGCCTTGTTAAAGAACAGCTCCAACAAGGCTGAAGCAGAGCCCAGCCGGCACAGTTGCCTTTTCGCGCAACCTTTCGGAGTCCTCGCTTACCTCGTTATGTTCGAAAAAAGCTTCCTCGGAGCTCAGCGTTAGACTCCAATAGTAAACATATGACTGTGCTGGTTTTTTCAAGCATGCCTCAACCTTGAACAACCAATCCAATTATTCAAAATACACTACAGCATGACCAGAGTGGAGATTGCTTAATGGCTCTTCCTTTCCAAGGATAGCTTGTCCGGTGCCGGCAACTCTGGTTTTATCCATATAGCAAGGAGTTGACCGACGATATACACTATCCCCCCGGCCCAGAGCGTATCACTAAGAAAATGTCCTCCCTGGAGTATCCGGGTAATGCCGACCAAGGTGCCCCACCCAATCCCGATTAATAAGAGAAAACGGGCGTCCTCCCGCCCGAACTTACGAAACACAAACCAAGGGCCTATGAGAGCAAAGGCGATGCTGGCGTGGCCTGATGGAAAAGAGCTGTTTGCTCCGGCTTGCCCAGGCTCCCAAAAAAGATGGAACTGATGTTGCCCGTTAAACTCCACCACTTCTCTCGGTCTCGGCCTGCCGAGGTTGTCTTTCAGGAGAACATTGGCTATTAATCCGGGGCCCAGCAGCAAAAACAAGAGTATAAATATGGCTTGTTTTCGAAGGCGTCTTAATGTAACCACTTTGCTTCCAAGTAGCAGGACGAATAAGGCAATCCCACCCGTCAACCAGGCCGGCAATGGTGCCCACGTGTAAATAAACTCCCAAAAAAATGCATTTACACCTATCCATCCTGTATCTTTATCAAACGCCAGTGCAGCCAGCCATCTGTCTGCATCGGTCAACCAAATGAGCAAGGTCGATGCAATCAACACTAAAAGCACTGCAAAAAGTTCGTTAAGCTTGTCTATAAGCATAGAAATGAGATAAATAAAAATTGTTGGCGTCGTAAAAAGTCTGATCTATAAGGCGCAGTTTTTGTCCTTAGCCATCTTGAGTGTGTGATGGACTTTTTATGAGTCCATTAAACTTATTATTACCTAAATCTTGCATGTCAAACATGACAAAAATACTTTTAATTATGTTTTTTCAGACTGTTGTCGGTTTTATCAACAAGAAATCAGTTCACTTTTTATGTGAGTTACATTTAAGAGCATTTTTCTCATGCTTGCCACCCTTCGGGATTGCCGATTTTACCGAATCTGCTTTGTTTGCGCACACTTGAAGTACTACGGTACGTCTGCGTGTACGCAGCCTCGCACCTTCGGCAAACTTGGCAAATGCAGGATTTAGGTATTATTAAAATACGTTAAAATATATCAAGGTAGCCGCAACCAATTCATTGTCCTTTTTTCAATCTATATAGCCCTCTTGAAGACTCCAGGCAACGAATCTCTTGCCATGTGAAAAGCTGAATCTTTTAAGATATTGCGCAATCAATTCAAATTTAAGTACTTGTTTATGAAAACCACAGGCCGTAATTATCAGGTGGCGACCGGAATCGTCATATTGGCAGCGCTAGCCATTCGCCTTTTTATAAGTTCTCAATTTCTACTGGTCCCAGATGAAGCCAACTACTGGCAATGGACCAGATACCTTGCCCTCGGATATCATGATCATCCCCCGATGATTGCCTGGACAATCCGGCTTGCTACCGAAATTTTCGGACAAACCGAATTTGCAGTACGCTTACCGACGGTCATAGGATGCGCCATTTTTTCTTGGTATACCTGTCTCCTTGCAGCACGCCTTTTTTCCTGGCGGTGCGCCCTGCACACTGGAATTCTCCTCCAGCTTATATTGCTTATTAACGGTTCTGCCTTGATTGCCACCCCTGACGGACTCTTACTGCCGTGCTGGGCTGCGGCATGCTACCATGGCTACAGATCGATTACTGATCGAAGCGCCGCACAGTGGCTGTTTACAGGTCTATGGTTCGGCCTTGGACTTTTATCCAAATACACTATGGTCCTGTTTCCGGCATCTCTCTTAGTCTGTATTCTTTTTACCCGGGAATACAGAACCTGTCTTCGTTCCATCTGGCCCTGGATTGGACTCGTTTTCAGCCTTTGCATCTTTTCGCCGGTGCTTGTCTGGAACAGCCAAAACGAATGGGCAACATTTCGCCATGTTCTCTTTCAAGGGGGCGTTGACAACCGAGAATTGGTAACGCTTTCTTATTTAGGAGACTTTTTAGGATCCCAGTTATTGTTGGTGACTCCGGTTTGTTTTCTCCTACTCCTGCATTTCTGGATATTCCCTGCTTCACGCGTAAAATTTCCAGGGCCTAAGGTTTCGTACTTGCTGTGGATGTCTTTACCTGGCTTTGTTATTTTTCTTCTGCTCTCATTCCATGTACGCATCTATGGCAACTGGCCGGCACCTGTTTATACCACCGGCATAATTCTCATTGCCGCTGCATATGCTCCCTGGAAAAGCAGGGGTATAAAAATGAATGCAATCTGGAAAGCAACTCTTGGTGCAGCTGCGCTCATCTCTTTGCCTGTGATGATTCAGGTCGTTTATCCCCTTCTCCCACTCCCTATAGATCTGGACAGAACAGCCAGGGAAACGGTCGGCTGGGACATACTTGGGAAAAAAGTCGAGGCTGCAGTACAACAAATGCCCACTCCAGAGGCTACCTTTATTTTTGGGTTGCGTTATCAATATGCCAGTGAGCTGGCTTTTTATACGCCTGGTCAACCAAAAACATTGTCCATCAATAAATGGGCAAGACCCAATGTTTATGATTTCTGGTTTCATGACAGTATGGTTATCGGCCAAGACGCTGTGGGAATATTCACCTATCCAGGAATGGAAGATAGGGTAGCGACCTTATTTGAACATTCGGAACCTGTGGAAGAAATAATTCTCACCAGAAAATCCCCTTGGTTCGGTATCCAGAACGTGCAGAAAATCTATCTCTTTCGTGGTTATGGATTCAAAGGTGGATTGCGATGGCAGCCACAAAATAACAACGATATCCGTGCCACCTTACACCAAACCTCGCCATAATATTTAAGGGTACCAGTACAAAATACTGTATATTCAGGCTTACTTTTAGTGTGAAATCCCCTTGATAGAGGTATCATGCAATGATACCGTATAATAAGGGTACAGGAGTAGAAGAAAACTGCTCTGGAGATCTCATACGCGGTTAAAAGGAATATGCAGGGGGCCATAAATTGAAAACAAAGAATGTTTATACCGTTACCCGTAAGGTCTTTTTTTTTGAATGTCTCACTATTTTATTGTTGATGTCAGGAATCTGGGCAGATGAACTGTTTGATATCCCCTTTCTTTTATTTGGCGCACAACCAACACCTGTGAATTGGCAGGAAGCAATTTTTGAAAGTGTGCTCATCCTCGGCGTCGGTGCCTTGGCTATTGCCCATAATCGCAGGAGCCTGCTTAAACTAAATAAAATTGCCGAGGTAATCCCTGTTTGTGCTTCCTGCCATAAGACGTATGATACTGAGGAATTTTGGAATATTCTCCAAGAAGGCGCGAATCAATATTGCAAGTCACAGTTTGTAGACGGCATCTGTTTGGATTGTCTAAAAAAATACTCTCCGGAGGTATACGCTCAGCATATGGAAGAGATGGCTCAACACAAAAAAAACGAATCTGATATAGAAAATGCTGAATTAAAAAACAGTCAACTATAATCACTTATATTGATTGTTATACATCTCAGTAACTATCCCGAAACTCATATCATTTGCATTAGCCATGAAACTTGCCACCACCCAACAAATGCGAGAACTTGACAGAAGGACAATAGAAGAACTGCAGGTACCAGGAATGGTGCTGATGGAGATAGCCGGTCGAGGCACCGTTGAATACCTGGAAAAAGCCGTTGAAAAAGTAACTGGAAAGCATGTCGTTATCTTTGTCGGTCCGGGCAATAATGGGGGTGATGGGCTTGTCATTGCACGCACAGTCTTTAACCGAGGTGCTGTACCACATATCTTTTTCCTTGTTGCCCCAGATGAACTGACAGGAGATGCCGGACATAATTTTTCAATTATCAAACATTGGGGCATTCACTACACGGTCGTCGATACCGCAGACACTGTCCATGCTGCTCAAAAGACTATCCTAGCCCTCCACAACGAAAAACCAATCCACTCGATTGTTGATGCTGTTTTCGGAACAGGACTCTGCAGAGACGTTCGAGGTCACTTTTTCGATGCGCTTACTCTTATCAATACGCTGCGTCAAAATTACCAGTTCTTTGTTGTCTCAGCAGATATCCCATCCGGCATGCACAGCGATACAGGACAAATCTTAGGCGGTGCCGTCCGTGCTGACTTGACTGTCACCTATGGGTTGCCCAAACCCGGACATGTGCACCATGGAGGAGAAGGTATTGGACAACTCAAAACGGTTGACATCGGTATCCCTCCTTTCTTGCTTGATCCGGTTGGTGTCACCGGCTTTGCTCTTGATGAAACAACATTGCCCCAAATACGAGAGAAATCCACAACAGGGCATAAAGGAAGTAACGGGCACCTCCTCGTCCTGGCAGGATCAACTGGAAAAACAGGCGCAGCTATATTAAGTGCCAGAGGGAGCCTGCATAGCGGCTGTGGCCTGGTTACCTTGTGCGTACCACAGGATCTGAACCAAGTCTTTGAGACTTCCCTTATTGAGGCAATGACTGTTCCTCTGCCCGGCTCAAATACGGCAATTTCAATTAAAGATTATCAACAGATCACCGAGCTCTGCCAAGGAAAAAACGCCCTTGTCATAGGACCGGGAATGGGAATGGAGCCTGAAACTGTCGAGCTTGTTCTCCGCCTGTACAAAGAATGTAGTCTGCCGCAGGTGCTGGATGCTGATGCTATTACTATCCTGGCTGATCATCCGGAGTGTCTTGCTCATCCTGCCGGGCCAAGGATTTTCACCCCTCACCCAGGTGAAATGGCTCGATTAATCAACACTACGATACCCGCAATACAGCTTGACCGGCTGCATGCCGCACAATGGGCTGAAACCATGGAAGACATGGAGCACGATTTTCCTATAATTACCGTACTTAAAGGGGCTGGGACCGTGATCGCCTCCAACCAAGGTCAATGGTGCATCAATACTTCTGGAAACCCGGGCATGGGGACAGGCGGGATGGGGGATGTTCTTTCAGGCATAATAGGCAGCCTGTTGGCACAGGGATACAACCCATGGGAAGCAGCCTGTATTGCAGTCTATATTCACGGAGTAAGTGGCGACTTGCTGGCAAAAAAACAACCCTACGGTTTTTCCGCTTCCCAGGTTGCCTTGGCGCTTCCAAAAGCTATTGGGCATATTTTACACCTACCAAAAAAATCTTCGGTACACTAATCGAAACTGATCCTCCAAAGGAGAAAAGATGTTAAAAGCAAAAGATATCATGAGTCATGAAGTCATCGTTGTCAATGAATCGGACTCTGTTAGAGAGCTTGCAGTAACCCTCATTACCCATAAAATTAACGGGGTGCCGGTTGTTGATGATACAAATCAAGTCGTTGGTGTGGTCACTGAAAGTGATTTAATTTTTCAAAATAAAAAAGTTCATATTCCGACTGCCGTGGCTATTCTTGATTCCTTTCTCTTTTTGGAACGACCTAACAAAATGGAAGCAGAGATGAAAAAAATAGCCGGCTCCCAGGTCAGTGATATCTGCTCCTACGAGATTGTCAGCGTTACTCCTGAAACACCGCTTGATGAATTGGCCACATTAATGGCGGAAAAAAAGGTTCACACCTTGCCTGTGCTGGAAAAAGGAGAATTGGTGGGGGTCATAGGACAGACCGATATCATTCGGACAATCGCCCAAAAAAAATAATGCGTTGATTGCCATTTCCTGATTCAAATAGGTTCCGGCACTATTTGAATCAGGAAATTTGAGATCGTATTTTCCCTTTTTTTACCGGTCCTTTCTCGTCATAGAAGCACCAGCAGTTGCGCCCGTTCTTTTTTGCCTGATACATCGCGATATCTGCATGGCGCAACATAGCTTCAGCATTTTGGCAATCGTCAGGAAACACTGATATGCCGATACTTGCTCCGATGTAGCAAATGTGATTATCGACTTCAATGGGTTCATTGAGCAACTCAATGGCCATCTGTGCAACATGACTTGCCCCCTCTGCTGTTTCCGTGCTTTCCAAAAGGATGACAAATTCATCCCCCCCAAGTCGGCAGACCGAATCAGAGGAACGTAAGGTGGATCGTAATCTTTCCGCAACCTGCACTAAAACCAAATCGCCAATGCCATGTCCATATGTATCGTTGATAGGCTTAAATCGGTCAAGATCAATAAAAAGCAAACATAAGAGTCTATCATACCTTCGTGCCAGCGAAATAGCCTGGGGTAAGCGTCGCCGAAAGTAATTACGATTAGGCAACTGGGTCAAGGTATCATGATTTGCCATGTAGCGAATGAGTTCGGCTGCCTCCTGACGTTCGGTGATATCTTGAAACACCAAAACCCCACCACTCAATTTTCCCCGCTGGATGATAGGAGTTGCGGAAAACTCCACAGGGAAAGAGGTTTCGTCACTGCGGATTAACCGTGCTTCGTCAAAGTGTACCGGATCGGCATTTTCAGCACCTTGAAAAAAAGGGCAACAATCGACGCTGAAGTCATCACTCCCCGGAGTAGAGAGCCTGAAAATAGACATATAGTCACGCCCAGTGACTTCACGCTCTTCATACTCAAGCATTTTCAAGCCGGCCGGGTTAATATAACTGATCTTCCCTTCTCCATTTACTCCGCAAATCCCGTTGGCTGCTGCATCAAGAATCATTTCATAATTCGTGGACAGTAGTTCCTGTTCTATTTTAGAACGATGCGATCCTAGGATATAACGAATACGATTTTTCAACACCGGCCAACGAATTGGTTTTCGGATAAAATCGACTGCACCAGCACTAAAAGAGCGGTCAATCGTTTCCTCATCATCAATTGCGGTGATCATCAATACCGGCGGAGCATTGACAAAAGAGGTTGTAATATTTTCACAGACCGTCGGCCCATCAATTCCCGGCATCGCAATATCAAGAATAACCATGTCATAGGTTTTCTTGCCCAGACAATCTAGGGCGCCATACCCATCAACAGCTTCATCAACAACATACTGTTCGCTTTCCAGAAATTGGCGAAGAAGAATCCTGATGACTTCATCATCATCAACAATCAATATTCGTGGTCGGCTCTCTCGGAAAAAAGATGGACTCATAGTGTATTATATATTGATGCCTAGACTGCGCACACTTCAAGGAAACAGAGTATATCTGCGGGAAAATTGATTTTCTTTTCCTGTCAGGGAATTTCGTGGTACAGCCTCATTGGTATGTACCTAAAAAATAAGAAGCTATGATAGAACTGACAGTATTGGTAATGATATTTTTTCCAATTACTGCATTCTACGAAATATAGGGGCGATTAATCAAGTTGTTCCTTGAAAAAACAAGCGACATCTTTAATTGCCTTTCGGATTTTAGGCAGTAAACGTTGTATTTGCAGTATTTGTCCATTTTTACCTGCCTTTTCGACCAGCAAACATAGCCGTGTCAGCTCATCTGCACCGATCTGGCTACTACTTCCTTTTAAGGTATGGGCAATTTTTTGTGATCCTTTTGCATCGTTTTGTTGTATCGTCTCTTCCAGCTCGACAAGCCGAGCCTCCATGGATTTGACAAAAACCCGTGCAACGTGATCCATATTGCCGACATGGTGCTTTAACCGGTCAAAAGAAGCTTGATTGATAATTGCCCGTTGCTGCTTAGTCTGTTGCTGTTTGTTTTTTTGTTCCTGCCTATCCATTGTGAGTGCAGGTACAGTAAGTTCCGGCAGCCATGTCCTGAGCACCATATACAATTTATGAAAATCGATAGGTTTTACCAGGTAATCCACCATCCCTACAGCATAACATTTATCTTTGGTCTTCGAAGTCGCGTCAGCAGTCAGGGCTATGATAGCCGGTAGGTCCTTTCCTTCTTTCCCCTGCCCTTGACCAAGGATAATTTCAGTCGCTTCAAACCCATCCATTACCGGCATTTGGCAATCCATAAAAACAACATGGAAACGACTCTCTTTGCACATAGTAACCGCAACCTCACCGTTGCTCGCAAAAAAAAGAGAAGCTTTGGATAAACGAAAGATCTCTTCCATCACTATTTTGTTTGTATTATCGTCGTCAACTATAAGGATCTTAATAGGATTGACTTCTTTTCCCTGCGTGAAATTTGGAAGAGGAAGCTGTTTGTGAGGAGAGGGAAAAAGCTGGGTAGAGGGTGCCTTTACGACCTGAGAGTCCTTAACAGCATCGGTGGCTGGTTGCAGGGTAATTTTAAACCAAAAAACGCTGCCGCCTTGAGGTGCTGGTCTCACCCCGATTTCCCCTCCCATTAGTCTAACCAATTTTGCACAGATAGAAAGCCCCAACCCTGTCCCGCCAAATCTGCGGGTTGAAGATGCATCCGCCTGGGTAAAGGGTTGAAAAAGGAAGGCAGCCGTCTCTGGAGCAATACCAATCCCTGTATCCCGAACAGTGAAATATAAAATATCTTTACCTGCGTTAACCCCTTCTTTTTTTATGCTAAGAAATACACTTCCTTTATCGGTAAATTTAATACTGTTACCAAGCAGATTAACCAATATCTGGCGAAGACGATATGCGTCTCCCCGGTAACTGCCGGCCAGATTTTCATCTAGTGAGAGGTGAAGGGAAAGTCCTTTTTGTTTTCCGGTAACAGCATACAGGGCAACCAATTCCTTCGCCAAAACATGGATATCAAATTTATCAATATCCAGAATCATTTTATCTGCTTCAATCTTACTAAAATCAAGCAGGCTGTTGATCAGGGATAATAAACTATCTGCAGAGCCTTGTATGAGTTCGGCAAAATGCCGCTGCCGAGGTTCAAGCTCTGTTCCCAAAAGGAGTTTACTCAGGCCAATGACCCCATTCATAGGAGTTCTGATCTCGTGACTGATCATGGCGAGAAAATCTGATTTCGCCTTACTGGCACTGTCTGCCTGCTTGGCCCTTTTTACGAGAAGCGCATTTTGTTCCTTGAGCTGAGTTACTTCGGCTTCAAGGTGCGCAAGCTGTTCTGCCTGATCTTTCATTTTATGTAAAAAGAGAAAGTTGTCGGTTGCGGCTGTATTTGTTTTTGCTGGCCGGCCTACTGCTTTTTATCTTTGAAAAAGACGAGGTGGGTATTTCACTGATAAACTGCGACGGTTCAACTGCTTGCATCTTTTGCCCGTAAAACATTCTTGATCGAACATGCGTAAAATACAGGATATCGATCGCCCGGGTCATGGCCACGTAAAATAATCGTCGTTCTTCTTCAACATGATTCATCAGCGCAGCATCTGCCAATTGTTCTCTTGGCTGCAAAGGAATAAGTCCCTGTTCAGCGCCGGCAATAAAAACGACCTTATACTCCAGTCCTTTTGCAGCGTGCATGGTAGAAAGGGTAACACATTCAGCCTTATCATCATAAATAATGGAATCACTGTAGCGCAACAGATACTGAGCGTAATCGCGAATAGACTGCGGATAATTGATCGACATTTTTTGCAATCTTTCGATATCACTCCCCTCTTTATCCAACGTATAATACGATGCAAGTCGGCCAATAACATCTACCAAAGACTCGGTTGAACGTACACGCTGTTCCAATCGGCTAAAAAATAACTGGAACGTACGCAGCCTTGAACGTATTTTTTCTTGAGCCACTAAAGAGGGATTAAGCTCAAGTAAGCTCGATTCCCTGTTCTTTTCATCATACAGGTGGTGCCGAACGGTATTGAGCATATTGGCGCCTACACCTTTTTCTTGACCAAACAAAAAAAGCTGCTGTTCCTTGTCTGCCAAACCTGCCAAAAGCAAAATAGCCCAATAAAGCGGCCTCATTTCAGATCGAGTATAAAATGCCTTAAGATCGACGGTTTGAAAAGGGATCCCATGCTTTGCCATGGCTTTACCGACAACCTGCATCTGCTTGGATGTTCGAAACAGGATACCTATATCGCGCAGAGAAAAATATGCGTCCTCCAGTATCTCAATTTGCTCTATTTCTCGATGGGAAGTGCCTCCTACCAAGACTTCTATCTGGTCAATTATCCAGCGGGCTTCATGAATAGGGGTCGTGCAAAGTTGAAGATGCAAACGACCGGTACTCTTATAAGCGGTCTGCATAGGTACAATAAACGCTCTATCCGTGTTTTTACCAATAACCTGCTCAGCGGCCTCCATAATAGTGCTGCTGTTGCGGTAATTTCGGACAAGCTGATGGCAACTGGCCTGGTGTACATCAATGAATCGTTGAAACCATGAAGAATCAGCCCCACGAAAACCATAGATCGCTTGGTCCGGGTCTCCGATGATAAACACTGGAGAGGTTTGAGCCAAAGAACAGACCAGATCATACTGCCCCTGGTTAATATCCTGGAATTCATCGACAAATAAATGGCCGGTATGGGTTCGCATGTCCTTACCTGCCTCCCCCTTTTCCCTAAGTATTTCCAAAGCAAAGGGAATGATCATATCAATATCTACACAATCATTGGCATGCAGATATGCTAGATAATTTTCCCTTTGAGCTGGATAAGCAGATGAAGACAGAATCTCTTGGCCGAGCTGTTTGAGTTTGCGCGGCTCAAAATCAGGATAGAGTGTCTGTAATATCTGGTATCGTTTGACCGGACCAACAGGTTGCAATGATGGGTTATACCTGCGAAGCCAATAGAGACAGTACCCATGAAAAGTATGTACCTGCAATGAAGCAGGACAGAGACCAATGGTATGTTCAATTCGTTCGCGCACCTCATCTGCGGCTTTATTAGTAAAGGAAATAATCGTGCATGGTTGGTCTTGTTCTTTAATTATCCTTACAACCCGTTGCACTAATGCATGGGTTTTGCCTGTTCCAGGTCCTGCCTTGACAACCACAATAGGTGCAGCATCATCAACCACTGCCTGCTGCTCAGTGTTGAGCTTTTGCCCCGTTTTTTTTTCAGCGTTAGTCGTTGCTGGAGATTGAGGCCTAGCGGCTTTCACCTTTTTGCTTTTCTTTTTCGCGCGAACAAGTGGTGCAAACATGCTCAGTTGACCAACAAATTTGTCACGCTCACCTTCAGCAAAGACCTTTATGATGCCGAACTCTCCATCATACCCTGGAGTTCTGATCACTTTATTTTCTCTAATACGACGAATAGCTTCTCCTATAAGTGGAGTGGATTTACGCTCGATATCATCAATGGGGACGTCAAGTAAAAGAGAGAACTCAGATTGAAAGAGATTAATTAACTTGGCATAGGCAGCAGCAACTTTTTTAGTGGCAGGACCAACTCCAAGCAGTTCGCTCAGCACCTCCGGCAGGGGAATAGAACTGTGAACCAATGGGTCATGCTCATTGTATAGTGGCCTATCACGATCCGCAAGGTCCAAGACCCGGCTCAACACCCCCACAGTAAGCGGTCTGTTGCACACAGGACAACGGCCTTGATTTGCCTTGGTTTCTCCAGGTTCAAAACAAACGCTGCATTTTCGATGTCCGTCGCAGTGATATTTTCCCTCTTCAGGGTAAAATTCAACAGTTGCCTCAAAAACCCTGTGCCCCTTTTCATCCATTGGAGACTTGAGCGCTTCACGCATGGAAAAATAATCAAAACCAGTAGAAAAAATATTGGCTTCTCTGCCTAGCTTGGCCGGGGAATGACAGTCAGAATTAGAAATAAGGGTATATCGATCAAGGGCTGAAATTCTTCTGTTCATTTCCGGGTCAGAGGAAAGACCCGTTTCGAGGGCAAAAATATGAGGAGTAAGCTCCTCAAAACATTCTTCTATTCTGTCAAATCCGGATTTAGACCCAAAAAGGGAAAACCAAGGGGTCCACACGTGGGCAGGCACTAAAAATCCCTGGGGTGCTTGTTCAAGAACAATCTCCAATAAATTTTTAGCATCAAGGCCCAATATGGGCCTCCCATCGGAGTGTAGATTACCGATATCGCCAAGGGTACGATTGAGACGACGTACGCTCTCTAAATCAGGCGCAAACAAAAGATTATGATTTTTACGAACCCGGTCATTCTTTTTATAGATTGAGCTAATTTCAGCAGTCAGGACAAAACGAATATCGCTTAACGGTATTTGCGGACGCAAATCTCCCGGCAGATAATCACCTCCTGATTGGTGGTTCCGGCGTAATTTAAAAAAACCTGGTTCCGCTTCTTCCAATTGCTCTGTAATCTGGGCAAACCATTGGGGATGGGTGAAGTCACCTGTGCCAAGCACTTGAATTCCTTTGACTGCTGCCCAGGCTGCTAATCCCGGTAGATTGCTGGCTTTACTGGTTGCCCTTGAAAACAAAGAATGGATATGCAGATCAGCAATATATTTCACGATGAACCTGTATGCAAATAGAGTTTATTTTCAACAATATAACGATAAACGGCAGGTGACATCATGGTGGGCCGTTTTCCCTGAGCCAATTGCCGACGAAGTTCGGAAGATGATACCGGCCACTCAAGATCACTGAGGTACTGGATGGTATTACCGTTTTTAAGCACCCATTTATTGCCGGTTGCACAACTGGTATATGGAATATGAAAGGAGGTAATGGTCTTTTCTACTGCGGGCATAGCGACTTTATCTCTGCCTGCGACAATCAGATGAACGAGTGCAATCAATTCTTTGGCTTTGTACCATTGCGGCAAATCAACCAATGAATCGGCGCCAATAATAAGATAATATTCTACATCGTGCCGGCGCTGCTTTAATTCTTTGATGGTGCGTACGGTATAGGAAAGGCCAGGATACTCATTTTCAATGAGCGAGACCCTCATTTGTTGCTCCCCTTGCAAGGCAAGATTGAGCATGTCAACCCGCTGGGTGAAAGAAGCTGAGGTTATTTTTTTATGGGGAGGGTGTGGAGCAGGTATAAATAGAATGTATTGAATATCGCAATAAGCCAGCACATGACGAGCCACAGCAACGTGACCGTCATGCACCGGATCAAATGTTCCCCCAAACAGACCAACTTTCTGTTTGTTTAAAACCGTCATTGATGTAATCAGCTACGGATTTCACCTTGGCCAAAAACAATAAATTTTTGGGTGGTTAGTTCCTTGAGTCCCATGGGTCCATATGCGTGAAGCTTGGTTGTTGAAATCCCTATTTCCGCACCAAGCCCAAATTGCCCACCGTCATTAAACCTGGTAGAGGCATTAACCATGACGGCAGAAGCATCGACCTCTCGTAAAAATCGCTGACTTCGCTGGTAGGAATTGGTAATGATGGTCTCGGTATGCAGAGAGCCGTGTTCTGCGATATAATCCATGGCCTCATCCATATCGGAGACGATTTTTACCACCAAAATAAGGTCGAGAAATTCTTTTCCCCAATCCTCTTCTGCTGCTGGCTCGACAATATCACTTATGGCGCAGCTTTTGGGACAGCCAAGAAGCTGTACCCCTTTATCCTTTAAAGCAGTAGCCAAAACAGGGAGCATTTCAGTAGCGCATGCTTCGTGTATCAGCATGCCTTCAAGCGCATTACAGACTCCAGGACGATGGGTTTTGCCGTTAACAACAATCGATACGGCCATGTCCTCTTCTGCATCGCGGTCTATAAAGACATGACAAACCCCTTTATAGTGCTTTAAGACGGGAATCATGGACTTTTGGGTAACCGCCCGGATCAAGCCTTCCCCGCCACGGGGGATCACAAGATCGATGTATTCTTCCTGCTGGAGTAACACATCGACGCAAGTACGATCAGTATACGGCAACACTTGTACGGCAGCCTGATCAACACCGGCTTTTTGCAGTACATCCTGCATGATCCCAGCAAGAGCCAGGTTGGAGTGAATGGCCTCAGAGCCACCACGCAGCACGACAACATTGCCCGCCTTGAGGCATAAAGCAGCAGAATCGATGGTAACATTGGGACGGGATTCATAAATCATGCATATTACCCCAAGCGGAACGCGCATTCGGCCAACACTTATACCACTGGGGCGTTTACGCATCTCTTGGATTTCACCAACAGGATCTTCAAGGGCAGCGATTTCATGAATTCCCTGTACCATATCAGCAATAACCTTTTCGGTAATGGCCAACCTGTCGAGCATTGCACCGGACAATCCTTTGTCTTTGGCGGCTTCAAGATCCTTTTGATTTTCGGCAATAATTGCATCCTGACTCGCCTGCAGAGCAGATGCAGTATCAAGTAATATCGTATTTTTGGTAGAAGTCGGCAAAGATGCCATATTCCTTGAGGCTGCGCGCGCTTTTCGTGCAATTTCTACAATTGCTGTTTCAAGCTGTACACTCTCCATTTTTCCTCCTTTTCAAGTGGCTTCGTTTGCCTGATGTTAAACAATCATAAAGCTAAAAACCGTGTAACGGTAATCTTGATTTAGCAATATTTTATACTCGCAGAATTACAATAAGTTAATTTGCGTGTCCGGACTACACTACAGAGCACTGTTCCTATCTGAAAAACCAAAAAAAAAGGAATAGAGAACAGGTATATATCAAGTAGACACTTTTCGATCACTCTACGATCTATGACGGCTGCTTCAGTACCAGGTTGTCGCGATGAATGATTTCATCGTTATCTTTATATCCCAGTACTTGCTGAATATGTGAGGTTTTCAGTCCTTTAATTCGTTCAATATCAGAAGATGAGTAATTACTCAATCCGGAAGCTATAATTTCACCATTTTCGTCCTGACACTGAACAGGAGCTCCAATATCGAAATTGCCGATAACAGTTATAACACCGGAAGGGAGTAAGCTCCGCCCTCTGTTCATCAGCGCGTTGCAGGCCCCCGGATCAATGACGAGGGTACCTTCTGGACGCAGCACATAGGCAATCCAATGCTTTCTGCTTGTGATTCTCTCTTCAGCGGGCAGAAAAAAAGTACCTATCATTTCTCCGCTGAACAATTCTTGGAGAATGTTAATATTTTTCCCCGGCCCAATAAAAGAACTCCCCCCGCATGCAGCAACCATCTTGGCGGCATTTATCTTGGCAAGCATGCCCCCGGTACCGAGCAAACTTTTAGAGTGGCCTGCCATTCGCTCAACATCAGGGTCGATATGGGCAACCGTATATACCGGCATGGCACTGCTATCATCACTGGGATTGGCAGTATAGAGGCAGTCAACGTCGGTGAGAATAATAAACATGTCTGCACCGATCATGTTGGTAATCAGGGCGCCGAGAGTATCATTATCGCTGAAACGCAGTTCCTCGCCGGAAACTGTATCATTTTCATTGATGATCGGCACAACCCCGAACTCAAACAAAGTCAGAATAGTGTTCCGGACATTTAAATACCGACTGCGATGGGAAAGGTCTTCATGGGTAAGCAGAACTTGAGCGACCTGTTGCTGATATTCGGCAAAAGCCTGCTCATATGCCTGCATAAGCAGCCCTTGTCCGGTCGCAGCAAGGGCCTGTTTAATCCTTAATTCTTCATGCACCTTTTTGGCAATATCCAATTTCTGTCTGCCGGCCGCAACAGCACCTGAACTAACCAGAATAACCTCCCTGCCGGTGGACTGGAGAAAAGAAATCTGGCGGGCAATCGCTGCAATAATCTCCGGATCAACACCATGCCTGTTCGTGAGGACAGCACTGCCGACTTTAATCACAACCCTTTTGGCCTGGTCAAAAAGGGTCTGTCTGAGAAAAAGCCCTTCTTCTCTACTAACCTGGAATGTCATCACCAACACCTGCACGTTGATTTTCCAGCAGGTCCCCAAGCATACTTTTCAATTCTTCTATCCCTTCTCCAGTCTCGGCAGACAGTGACAACACTGTCTCATTTTGTTGAGCCAGAAGATCAATTTTAGCGATTCGTTCCTCAGCAGTCAAAAGATCAACCTTGTTTGCCACAACAATTTGCTTCCTGGAGAGCAATTCCTCGTTATAGGCACTCAATTCGTCTCTAATGGTAGAGTAATCAGCAAGCATCTGTTCTGCATCGACTGAGATATCAATAACGTGCAAGAGGATGGAGGTTCTCTCAATGTGACGTAGAAATTGGTGTCCCAAGCCTACCCCCTGGTGGGCTCCCTCTATCAAGCCTGGTATGTCAGCAATAATACATGATTCAGTAAAAGGAAAGTGCAGTACACCCAACTGTGGATCAAGGGTGGTAAAAGGATAGGATGCAATTTTTGGATTTGCAGCTGACACCTTGGACAGCAAGGTGGATTTCCCGGCATTGGGCAATCCGATAAGTCCAACATCTGCCAGAAGTTTCAACTCAATTCGCAGCCAACGTTCTTCTCCTTCCTGACCGGGAGTGGCTTTACGCGGTGCCCTGTTGGTTGAGGAAGCAAACCGTGAATTGCCAAGGCCGCCTTTACCGCCTTTAGCAGCTACAAATGTCTGTTCAGCAACGGTGAGGTCGGCGAGAACGACACCGGTTTCACCATCTTTGATGATTGAGCCAAGGGGTACTCTAATCACACAGTCTTTGCCACCCTTGCCATGACGGTCACTCCCCTGACCATTAACTCCACGCTCAGCTTTAAAATGAGACCGGTATTTGAAATCGATCAATGAACGTAGCTGGCTATCGGCAACCAAAATAACATTGCCGCCTTTACCGCCGTCACCACCATTTGGACCGCCTTTGGGTACAAATTTTTCACGTCGGAAACTGACACAGCCGTTACCTCCGTCACCCGCTTTTACCCAAAATTTTGATTCGTCAACAAAACCCATAGATCACTATCTATAAAATTAAAAAAAAAGACCCGGCACCAATATCTATATTGATGCCGAGTCTTTTAGATTCGGTATGCAACGTGGTGCTGCTCTATATAACCCTAATCAAAGGGACGCTGAGTGCATCAATCAGGATACACTGAAACGCGCTTTCTATCTTTACCAAAAGTTTCGTACTTAACAGTACCATCAATCTTGGCAAAGAGTGTGTAGTCTCGACCACATCCCACATTTTCACCAGGATGAATCCTGGTGCCGAGCTGGCGAACCAGAATACTGCCTGCACGTACTACCTGACCACCAAAGCGCTTTACACCACGCCGCTGACCAGCACTGTCACGACCGTTCCTTGAACTACCGCCTGCTTTCTTATGTGCCATGAGATATACTCCGAATTAGATCAACAATTATGCTGAGATTTCTTCAATGGTCAGCGCTGTAAAAGGTTGACGAAAGCCTTTCTTTACGCTGTAGCCTTTGCGCCGTTTCTTTTTGAAAACGATGACTTTTTTGTGCCGGCCTTGTTCTGCTATTTTAGCAACGACCTTCGCACCATCAACGACTGGTTGTCCTACGGTGACGGCTTCTCCATCAGCCACCAGCAGCACGTCCGCGATTTCTACGGTATCACCAATCTCACCTTCAAGTTTCTCAACGCGGAGTGTATCGCCGGCTTCCACCTGATACTGTTTTCCACCGGTTCGAACTATTGCATACATGCGACTTCTCCTCGATAACGTCAAATAAAAATTTTTTGCAGAATTTACAAATAAAACATAAACCTTCCTACATGTCAACCTCAACATTGTAACATTAGCGATTGTTATTCATTTTTTAGTATGTCGATAAAGATAACAACGTCTTTTTCTTGAAAAGCCGATTTAAAAAAAGTATCTTTTTTTCTCTGGGAAGTAAAATACAAATTGCTTTTCACAGAGTACCCGTAAATTACAGGAGATAAAAATGGAAAAAATGGAATGTCCATGTGGCTATATTTATGATCCGGAGGAAGGAGATGCCGATAGCGGTATCCCTGGAGGCACTGCCTTTGCGGATCTACCTGATGATTGGGTCTGCCCAAAATGCGGTGCAGAAAAAGAATATTTCTATCCCGCCGATTAACTCCTTCTCGCAGGCTGATTTTTTTTTGTCAGCCTGCGGGTCTTTTGCAGCCAAACACAGATCAAAAACACTCCCCCCTTGACGCGTCCGTTAAAACTCGACAATCTGCCTCACTTTTCTTTTATTAAGAGACCCGACTAATTACAACCAATACAGCCTGCTACTTCACGTGCATCTTGCCAGGGAGCTGCTTCCTGCACCAGCCTGCCAAACAGGATCTCGTTGACCTGAATCATGAGTGACCAACAAGCAGTCCCGGCCGTTGAAATCCGCAATCTCTCCTCTCGATACAACCAGCTGCCGGTGTTGCCTGATGTGGATTTTGTCATTGGCGCAGCGCGCACACCCTTCATTGTCATGGTTATAGCCTTGTTGACACTTGCTGCTGCTATCGCAGAAAACTTTGCCCGTAATATTTTATCCGGATGATGACAATCTCCACTTTTTCCTGCGCCCTGTTCATTGTTTGAGAATTGGCGCTCAGCTATACAATAGAGGTTTTCAGTGCTCCTGCCATTATTGTTACTTGCTGCAAGCAGTTCTCTCATCATCATTCTTGGCCTTCGCACAACGGCACGGGCGCGCAGGAGACACAACACCTGGAAAAGGTTGCATTTCATCCATCGATTAAGTAGTTTTTTCGTAACTATTGAGCAACACTCCAAATCGCCACTATCTGCTCACCCATTGCACCGATGTATAGCTATTCGGTATACTGTTGAACATTTTTAGTGCCGCTAAACAGCTTAGCTTGGGGTAGATTGACGGTTTTCAGATTTTCGCTGAATGGTTATACATTTGTTATTGGGTTGAGGTCGAAATCCAGCATTTTTCATCATTAAACGAACAATTCACCCTCCACGCAAACTGGACGATAAACGCCCCAGGGTTAAAAAAATCTCAACCGTGCTGATTTCTCAACAACACTCGCAAACACAAAAGAGGACTATGACAGTTATGTGCAATGTGCATCCGAATCTCTCAGTCAACTAAGTCTGGAGATAGCTGATACACTCCGAGCAATCAACAAATCTACACTTCAGGAAAACGTTCAATGAAAAACATGGCCTCCCTTGTTGCGAGCATACTCAGCACCTTGCTCCTCTTTTCATCAAACAGTACCGCTTCTGCAAACAACCTTGATCTCTGGTTGGAGCAGACGGTATATGTTCCGCTCTATTCTCATATTTATGCTGATGAGCGATTTAAAAACAAACCTTTTCTCCTCACCGCCACCCTGTCCATACGCAATACAGACCCTGACCATAAGCTCACCTTGCTCAGTGTTGATTATTACGACTCAACCGGCAAATTACTGAGCAACTATCTCCCCGAACCACTTACTATCGGTCCGCTTGGCTCCACCAGGTATATAGTTGAAGAATCTGAATCAAAAGGTGGGTCTGGAGCCAAATTCCTGGTTACCTGGAATGCAGAAACCGGCATAACAGAACCCATAATTGAATCCATTATGATTGGTACCAAAATGCAGCAGGGTATTTCTTTCATTTCCAGAGGCAGAGTCATCAAAGGTAAAACAAGGTAAACAGAATCTTATGAACAACAGCGCCGTTTTTTCAGTGTTCGTTACGTGTTTCTTGCTGCTTTCGGGCTGCAGCCAGTTAGCAACAGACAGCAAATCTTCAGCAAAACCTTCCACTCGGATTTTAAAAGTCGGCATATCTACCAACTCTCCTCCCATGGCCTTCCGCAGTAAAGGCGAAATAGTCGGACTTGAAGCTGAATTAGCCAGAGGGCTTGCTGATTTCTCCGGGAAACAGCTCAAATTCATTCCGCTTAAATGGCAGGATCAGATCCCAAGCCTGCTCACAGGAAAAACAGACATCATTATGTCGGCAATGACCATGACTCGTGCACGCCAGTATCGGATCGACTTCTGTAAACCGTATATGGCGACCGGACAAATCTCACTTGTTCACCGCAGTCAAGCAAACAAATTCAGTAATGGCCTTGCATCACTTCTTAATCAGACGGTAAAAGTAGGTACTGTCAAGGGAACCACCGGCGACCTCTTGATAGAAAAAAATAAAGCCAAAGGAAAACGTCACCAGTTTATTTCATCCCGAAAAGCAGTCCAGTCACTTCTCGACCATGATATTGATGCCTTTGTGTATGACCTACCCGGTAATCTCTACTATGGTTCGATTTACGCGGAAAAGGGCCTGGTTCCAATTTTACAGCCAATGACCCGCGAACAAATAGCCTGGGCAGTAAGAAAGGAAGATACCCGGTTACTCCAGACAGCAAACAACTTCCTTGCTACTTGTCAACAAAACGGCTCTTTGAAAAAAATGATTGAACATTGGGTGCCTTTCTACAAAAATCTTTATAATCGGTAGCCACTTACAAATGCATCAAATTCGTCACCGCATTCATTGAATCCAAACACCTTCTGTTCCGGTCAATAAAGAATGAAGAATATACGTAAAGCTCTGCCATTTATAGTCCCTATTGCAGGTTTCCTTATAATATTCATTGGAATCAACATTTTCCAATACTACAAGGTTAAACAAACCATTAAAAACGGCCTTATCCAGACAACGGGTGAATCAGAGCTTGCAGAAATCAGATCTTTTTTTTCCGGCGTTACCAACAAACTAAATATTGTCAGGGACTGGGGAAAGAACGGCGTGCTTGACACAGATGACGCTATAGATCTCAACAAAAAATTTATGCCCCTTGTGGATCACCAGGATCATTTAAACGGTATCATTTTCGCCAACGACCAGGGTGATGAATATTTGCTCATCAACCAAACCCCACATCTCATCACCCGGTTGACAAAACTTCGTCAGGACAAGGCTGAAATGGAGTTTGCAGAATGGTCTGCACCGGATAAATCGATTCGAAAATGGCATGAGACGACTACCTATGACCCGCGCAGCCGTCCTTGGTTTCGCCAAGACCCATCCGAGTCTGAAATCTTTCTTTCAAATATCTATACCTTTTACCAGTCCAAAAAAAAAGGTATCACCGCTTCTGTTTCCTGGACACACGAAGAAAAAAAAGCGAAACAACATGTATTTGCCATAGACATATACCTCGATGAAATAGAGCTTCTCTTAAAGACCATCAACAAGAAAAAGGCATCATTACTTTTCCTGGTCAATACCCAAAACAACTACTTTATCACCGAGCAGTCTGTCGCCGGTACTTCTACCATTGAGAACGATCATCTTGCAGGGGCAGTAACGGCTTTACCAAAAATCATAGAAAGTTGGAAACAAGATGGTACGCCGGTCTCTCGCCCAATGGAACTGCAGGAAAACAACAATCAATGGATAGCTTCTTTTCAGCCTCTTTTTCCAGAACAGCCTTTTTTATGGATAGGGGTAATCTCAAATGATGAGGCCTTGTTAGGCTCTTTTGAGACTTCACTTTTCACCATAGACTTCTTTGATATCGGCATTGCCTTTACGGCTGCCTTGCTCTTATTTTTCATTATATGGAAAACTGGATTGTTTCGATTTGAGGAAGTTCCCCCAACCGAAGAAGATCGACTTCGTCAATACCTCGCTGCCGGCGAAGGCGCAACCGTTGAGTTCAAATCAACAATCCGAACCAATCTGAAGACAGGGAAGCAAGGGAAGGAAATTGAATTTGCCTGGCTCAAGGCTGTAACCGCCTTTCTTAATAGCCAGGGGGGAACCCTGTTGTTAGGAGTAGATGATAGCGGGGAGCTGCTCGGCTTAAAAGCAGATATTTTTGAAAATGATGATAAAGTTCTCCTCCATATAAAGAATCTTATTAACCATCACATTGGTGCCGAGTTTGCATCGTATACTGCTTTTTCATTGTTGAATATAGAGCAAAAGCAGGTAATGATGATAGAGGTCCTCCCAGCCACCTCCCCCGTATTTTTAAAAATTGGTAAAAACGAAGAGTTTTATATCAGGTCCGGCCCTTCCTCGATAAAATTAACCCCTAGTCAAATGGTTCGTTTTGTGCTCCAGCATAAGGATGAAAAGCAGGTGAAATAAGTAGGTCACCATTGAACCGATGAGAATTCCTGGCTAGGACGGGAACGGCTGTTTTTGTAAATCAAAATTGACAAATTTTCTATAGACCGAGTCACTAGCCATCAATTGGTCGTGGGTGCCCTGCTCAACAATAATGCCGTTGTCAATAACGATAATACGATCAACTTTTCTTATTGTAGAAAGACGATGAGCTATAATGAAAGAGGTTCGACCTCTGAACGACGCCGCAACGGCATGTTCGAGCATCTTTTCCGATTCAACATCGATAGAGGACGTTGCCTCGTCCAAAACAAGGATAGTCGGATCACGATACAAGGCACGCACAAAAGAAAGCAGTTGTTTCTCCCCTACTGATAAATCCTTCACATCCTCACCGATAACCGTCTCTAAACCTTTAGGTAGCTTATCAATAAATGACTGGAGCCCGGTCTGGTTTAGAATAGCCCGTAATTTATCCTGATCAAGAGGCTGATCAAGGATGATATTAGCAAGGACCGTATCCGGAAAAATAAAAATATCCTGCATGATAATGCCGATATGGTTCCGCAGTTCCTTTAGCGGAAAATCTCGCACATCGGTTTCCTGGATCCTGATTGTGCCCTGATCCGGGTCGTAAAACCTTGCCAGTAAGTGAATCATGGTTGATTTTCCTGATCCGGTGGCCCCAACCAAGGCAACAGATTCTCCGGACTTGATATTCAGATCAATTCCTTTAAGGACCGGTACTTCTTGATTATATCCAAACCATATCCCATCAAATTGAATATCACCGTCAATGGGATGCTGCGCGCCCTGAGCGCTCCAATCTATGTCCTTCAAACGTGGAGAGGTATCAAGTAATTGAAAAATCCGTTCGGCTGAGGCCATTGCTGACTGAACAATTGAATATTTTTGGGATAGTTCACGCAATGGTTGAAAAAAAAGTCGCATATAAGAAAGAAAAGCAACGAGCTCACCAAGGCTCAACTGGCTACGGATGATTTCACCACCACCATACCAGAGAATTAAAGCCACTGCAGTCGAGTTCATAAAGTCTGTCAGCGGCATAAATTTGGCGAACAAGCGAACCTGTTCAATATTTTTTTTCAAATATTCACTGGTATGCTCGAAATATTTTTGCCGGCTTGTTTGTTGACGGTTAAAAACCTGTATAATATTTATCGCGGTGAGCGATTCCGCAAGAAACCCATTCAACACGGCGACTTGAGTACGTATTTTACGAAACTTTTCTCGGGCTATGCGGGAAAAATAGAACGTTAACCAAAATGCCAAAGGGATAAAGACAGTCATAAGCAGGGCGAGCCTGCCGTTCATGTAGTAAAGAAGACAAAAAATACCAAACAGCTTGAGGACATCATTAAACAGAGTGACCATCACCGAGGTGAACATTTCATGCATATTTTGAACATCATTGGTTAACCTGGTCACCAACCGCCCCACCCTCTGTTCATGAAAAAAATACATGTCCAGGGTAAGAATGTGAGCAAAGAGTTTTTGCCGCACATGATCCATTATCGACTGCCCCGCCCATTCAAGCAGTACTACCTGGGTGAATCCTCCACAAAAAACGATCCCGACAAGTATCCCGTAGCCGATGATAATGTTACGCAACCCTTCAAGGCGTTGCGACAGATCCAGGCTGGTTTGCGGCGCAATAAAATTGTCAATGGCAACCTGCATCAACTTGGGCAGCATAAGGCTCGCTACGGTAATAAGCAATGACAGGGCTATAGCACTCCACAAGGCCTTCGCATGTTGCCGGCAGTAGGTGAGAATGCGACGCCAGAGGTGCACATCTTTGATGTTACCCTGGTGTCCCTCTTCTGAATAGCCGTAGTTACGCATCTGTCTGTTGTTTTTCCACCATTGCTCTATAAAAAGGATGCTCTTGTAATTGGCTGTGATTACCTTGAGCGGCCACTTCTCCCTGGTCGAGAATAATTATATTGTCAGCCAGTTGCAGAACATTAATCCGATGCGAAACTATAATTATTGACTGATAGTTTTTTGAAGAAACCAGATTTTGCAGGACCTGTTGTTCGGTCTCAACATCTATTGCATTTAAACCATCATCGATTATAAGCAGGGAGCGCTTACAAACAAGCGCTCTGGCAAGGGCCAAACGTTGCCGCTGACCGCCGGAAAGCCTCACCCCCCTTTCGCCGATAAGGGTGGCATACCCTTCCGGTAACTGCAAAATCTCCTCGTGAATGGCCGCAGCGCGAGCTGCTTCCTCTATTTCAAGCCGGCTCGCCCCTGGTTTTCCAAAAGCAATATTATGGGCAATAGTTTCTGAAAAAAGGGTTGTTTCCTGGGGCAAATAGGCAATGTATTTACGTAGTTCGTTAACTGCCAGATCATTGACGTCAATTTGGTTACACAAAAGACATCCTCGTTCAACCGGGTACATGCGAAGCAGTAATTTACATAAAGTGGATTTGCCCGATCCTGTCCTGCCGGTGATAGCCAAATGACCCGGCTCAATCTCCAAAGAAATGTCTGTGAGAATCTTTCGTTGCGTTTCAGGATAGCAAAAGCTGAGATGACGACAGGAAAAATGCAGAGAAGTTTGATTAGCCGGAAAAGTTCCTGTTCCGCCAATTACTATTGGTTGCTCATTGAGCAGACGGTAAATTCTTCTTAAAGAAGTCATGCCCCTTTGGATAATATTTGCCACCCAGCCGACAGCCATCATAGGCCATATCAACATATACATATAGGTTATAAAGGCCACGAATTCACCAATGGTGATAACCTCTGTCATAACCAGAATTCCGCCGTTATACAAAACAAGCAGCATCCCGATATTGCCGATCAAGGTCGATGCAGGAAACAGCGCCCCCTGGATGACGGCAACATTAAGGTTGCTTTTTACATATTTTTTTCCAAGCCGAGCAAACCCTTGCTTTTGCATCTTTTCTAGAGTGTAAGCCTGGATGAGCTGGATGGAGGAAAGCGTGGTACGGGCAAATTCGGTAATAAGAGCAAATTGCTCCTGCACCAAATTAAAACGGGTGTGCAATCTTGCCGATAAGATTCTTGTACAAATAGCCAAAAGCGGCATAGGCATGAGCGCAAACAGGGTAAGCCTGGGACTGATTGAAACCATAAACCCAATGCCCACACTGGTCAGCACCAGTGCATCAACAGCAGCCACCAGTCCCATGCCGCAAGCCATTTGAATAGCATTCAAATCATTACTTGCATGGGCCATCAAGTCACCGGTTTTCCAACGTTCAAAAAAGGGCTGATCCATCTTTACAATATGGGAAAACAGCCTGTCTCTAATATCTTTTTCAAGAATTCGTGAAAAACCAATGATAAGGAGTCGCCACCAAAACCTGAGAAGAACGACACATGCCGCCGCACTGATAATTATAATCCCTAACCACAATAAAGAGGTTGATGTAGCACTTTTTTGAGCTAGAGAATCAACACCGTGCTTAATAAATTTTGGTATGACCAGCTGGATAAGGTCCACACAGACCAGAGCAAAAAATCCTGTGAAAAGGCGTATTTTATACTTTTGAAAGAGAGGAAAAATAATGTGTAACACCGACTGCAGATCGGTGTTTTTGTTGGAGAAGAAAAGGCTCATGGACGAGAATGCAGCAGCTCATTATAGGCCGCTGTTAAACGGACAAACTGATCATGATCACCGCCTTTGTCCGGATGCATGGAATGGGCCTTCTTTCGATAAAGACTGGTCAATTGTTTTTTCGTCATTGCTGCTATCTGTTCATGGCTCACCCCAAAAACAGCTACAGCTTGAGATACAGTCATTTTTTCCGCGGAGACAGGTGGACGATAAGCCCTTCGTGCCCTTCGAAACCGCTGCCCCATGGCATTCCATGACAGATCCCCATCATGTGCCATATCAAAATACATAAACAGGTAGCGCAGCAAATATTTGGGGGTGCGACCCTTTCTGTTATACCCCGCCCAAAACCGGAGGTCCTGATCCAAACGGCAATATTCCCTGAGGAAATATTCATCCACTTGTTCCTGATCAAGGGTACTGGGAATTGTACGAGCATACCGAGCAATAAAAAAACGCTGCAGATCAAAGATGGAAAACAAATAATTTTTAAATTCTCGGGGCTGCAGATCCATTTCACGCTTCATGATCAGCTGCTCAATCTCATCCCGGGACTTATTGAGCAGAACTTTGTAAAGTGGAGGCGATTTATCTACAATTTCCGTAGTGCAGTGACCAAAACGAAGAAAATGAATCCTTCGTTTATCCAGGAAATGCGTTTCGGCAATCACCCGTAATCGCTCATCTTCGCCCATGGATTGCCACTTTCTGTATTTATGGCGGTTGCGAAACGGTTCTAATTTATACCTTACGTAGGGATCAAGAAATGGAAAAAAAAGGTCCTCCAGTTCATCTTCATCGACCTCCACGCCCTTTTCTTCCAATGCGTCGTAAATGATGCTTGCGAGTTGGTAATGAACATCCCCTGAATAAACAATGAACTTTTCCGGGTTACGCCCCAATTCAATCACATCCCGAGACCTGTAGACACTGCCATCCCAAAATGATTGTCGTAAAACGTGGTAAACTCCATGGGGAGTTGCTTTTTGCGCAAGATACATACTATCTATGAATTAAAATCGTTAGAAAAAGACAGCCATTCACCTGCAGCAAGCAGACTCCTCAGCTGTTCTCCTGGCGCAGAAAATGCTGGACAACAGACTCCACCGTATCAATGGAAAAGGGTTTGGTGAGGGCTGCAACAAACCCATATTCTTTATAGTTGAGAATGACTTCATTACCGGCATCTCCACTGATTAAAATAATCTTTGCGTCAGGGTTGCTCTCAAAAATCTTTTCAGATGCCTCCACGCCCCCCATTCCTTCATTGACCCTTAAGTCAAGCAGGGTCAGATCAAATCCAGCTTCTTCTTTTTCAGCTTTGCGAAAAAGGAGCAGCGCCTCTTCACCACTTGAAGCCAAACTAACATTGCAATTGTAGTGTTGAAACATTTTTTGATTGATGATTCGCATCATCTCATCGTCGTCCATGACTAGAACCCGAGGCTGCCTGGCAAGGTGTTCTGCAAATATTGCCTCGCTGGTAACTGGCGCTTCGGTTATTGGCAGATACATATGAACCGTACACCCCAGCCCTGGTTGCGATTCGACCCAGACCATGCCTCGATGTTTCTTAACAGTGGAATGAACAATAGTCAGACCAAGCCCCATGCCCTTCTGGGAGCCTTTTTGTTTGGTTGAAAAATAGGGATCGAACACATGATCCAAAATTTCCGGAGCAATGCCGGGCCCATTGTCTTTAAAAGTAATCCGGACCAGTTCGCAGGAAGGCAGAGGTTGTCCGGTCTGCCCTGCTTCGATTTCACCATCTACCAACTCTATGGCCACCTGAATGGTACCCTGCCCATTCATTGCGTCAACCGCATTGCTGGTCAGATTGGTCAACACCTGATGAATAAGAGCAGCGTCCAGTTTTATCGATGCATCCCTACTCTTGTCATCTATTTCTAAAAAAATATGCGTATCGGCAAGTTCATGCTCAAGGGTCTCTGTCACCAATTCGCTTACATTCACCTTTTTTGTTTGCGGTAAGTAATTATCTGAAAACGTAGTGAATTTGCGGATAAGCTGAACCGTTAACTGCAATGCCTTGCCGGCTTCTTTTAACAACCCATCAACCTGCTTCTCCTTATTCAAAAATCGAGACATTTCGACATTGCCGTTTATCACAGTTAGCAAGTTGTTGAAATCATGGGCAATACCACTAGCCATTACTGACATTGCATCAATTTTCTGAATTCGATGTAATTCCTTTTCCAGTTTTCTCTGTTTCTTTTCCAGGAGCTTATGAGGTGTGATATCCTTGAGAATAACTATGATAAAAACCGTATCATCTTCTGCTACAGGCACAAAATTTACAATAACAAGTTGCCCTTGCAACTCTACAGGTTTGTCATAGTCAAAAACCAATGGAGCCAAATCTCTAGAAGGCACCAGCGAGGCAATCCATTTTTTTACAATTTGCTGTTCTTCTGGAGGAAACATCGTATAGACACGATGGCTGAGCAACTTTGCCTCATCAATCCCGAAAAGTTTTATGGCTGCACCGTTTGCCATCACGATCCGGCCCTCATGGTTAAGTTCAACCACGCCTTCGGTCATGTTTGCCAAGATAACGTCCCTATGTCGTTTACTGACCAGCAGCTCTCTGGTCACCTCTCTTGGGTAGAGGTTTTCCATCCCCTCTATATTTCCTTCGTTACGAATTCCTGACTCAAATTTCCCCAGAGCCACGAGAATATGGTCCCGCATTGTTGCCGCAGGCCCTTTGGCAATACAAACGTCAGCTCCCAGCTTAGCAGTATGATCATCGTCTTCCATGGCCACACCGGAGAGAATAACCAGAAAAATATGCTTCAACTCCGGGGTACTACGGATGATATAGGAAAGTTTTTCGCCATCGATCTTGGGCATAATCAGATCTGTAAAAATAATATCAGGACGACGTGAAGCGATAAAATCCAAGGCTTCAAGACCATTTTCAGCGGTCTGCACCAACCAGCCTTCTTTTTCCAGCACAGAACTGACTATTCTTCGTATTACCGGACTGTTATCTACCACTAGGGCATATGGCTGATTATCCATTTTCAAGCAACTCCTTTACGGTCTGCGCCAACTCTTTTACATCAAACGGCTTGGAGAATACTCTGTCAGCTCCAAGCTCTTTAGCTGCTGGGAGATAGGCCTCCGGCCCAATACGGCCCCCACCGGAGATGGCTATAATACGGACGGAAGGATATAGATTTTTCAATGCAGTGATGGTTTCCAAACCTTCCTGTTCCGGCATGATTAAATCAGTTATAACGAGGTCTGCCTGTATTTGTTGCTGCATCTTCATGCCGGCCCGACCATCTTCAGCCTCCATCACCTCATACCCGGCCCACTCCATGACCTGGCGCAGCAATTTCCGCATCTGCTGATCATCGTCTATAACTAATACTCTCATACTTCTTCCTTTGGCTTGCTAGGTAATATTTCTCGAATAGCGATGGCCAAAAGACGCATGTCCAGTGGCTTCGCAAGAAAACGCCGTATACCTGCATCCTGAGCTTCTTCAGGGGTAATCGGATCACTATAGCCGGAACACAGAATTATCGGTAACTCTTTATCGTATTCCAAGGCAGCTTTTGCAAGCTGCAGGCCTGTCATCCTCGGCATGGTATGGTCAGTGATCAAAAGATCAATTTTATTCTTTCCTTCAGCAAAATACTCTAAAGCCGTTTCCGGTTTGGTTGCCGACAAGACTGTGTACCCCAAATATTCGAGCATCCGTGTCCGCATGGTGACAATCTCTTGCTCATCGTCGACAAAAAGAATCGTCTCTGAACCACTAGGCATATTTGCCGTCACCTGCTCTTCAAGGGCGCTCTCTTGGATGGAACGAGGGAAAAAAACCGTGAACGCAGTTCCTTTTCCCAGTGTAGATTTAACATCAATAATACCATCATGAGCCAAAATTATCCCATGGAGCACGGCCAATCCCATTCCAGTCCCATCTCCCACAGAACGGGTGGTAAAAAAAGGATCAAAGATACGCTGCAAATCATTTTCCGAAATACCCTTTCCATTATCCTTTACCGTCAGAACCACATATCGTCCGGGTTCCAGATTCGGGTAACGATTCTGCTCTGCCCTGCCGGCCTCAATCTCCCGAAGACTAATCTCAATTGTCCCCACATTATTTTCCAGGGACTGGGCAGCATTATTGCCGAGGTTCATTAACACCTGTTGCACCTGGCCGGGATCAGCCATAATAGGACCAATATTACTTGCAACCGAAACCTTTAATTCAATGGTGGAAGGCAGTGAAGAGCGCAACAATTTACAGGATTCTTTAATTAATGGGGTAATATCAAAATTTTTTCTCTTAACTGCTGATTGGCGACTGAAAGCAAGTATCTGAGTGACAAGCTCCTTCGCTCTGTTGCCGGCCCGTTTAATGGAATCAACATGCTCAACAATTTCTCCAATGGTAATTTGTCCAGGCGAAGCATCCAAATTAGCAGTAGTGCCTTCTTGCGGCAGCCTGTAGAGTAAAAGATCGGCATTACCAAGAATAGCGCCCAGGATATTATTAAAATCGTGTGCTATACCGCCGGCCAATGTAGCTATTGCATCCATCTTATGCGCTTGAACCAATTGCTTTTCCAACTGGCGCTGATGACTTATATCCTTTATCGAATAAATATAGCCGATTATCTCTAGTTGGTTAAGAATAGGTGTACACGTTACGGAATAAACCCTGCCTAAATAGGAATGCTTCACCTCTTGATTAATAGACTGTCTTTCCTTTTTTACTACAGGAATCGGGCAAAACTTGCAGGGCTCATATGTATCTGCAAAAAGTTTATAACAATACTTCCCTCGGATATCCGTCCCGTCTACGGAAAGGAGTTCAATTGCAGCCTTGTTAGCCTTTACCACTCTTAGATGTTCATCAAGGATCAACACCGGATCAACAATCGCATTAAACGGAAATCGCCAATCAGCCAAGAAGTAATCGAGTTCATGTTTTCGCTCATTATCGCCGCTCTCATCGATAACATTCACTCCATCCTTGACTGATTTATTTTCCTTTTTCATAGTATTAGGTCTTATTTTCACTACATAATAAACGAGTGTAAAAATCAGGTATATACTCAGGGCAAAACTGAAACAGATCCAAAAAGTCATAGTTTTCCCTTTTTCTGTTGATGAATAGAAAATGGAAGCGTATGTCTGAAAACCTGTTCTCTAAAAAAAGTAATGGTCGTTTCACGGCAAAAATGGGTACGAATCTGTTCTGGAATAAGATCGGATATATCATTTTTCATGATTGACATCTTATATTCTATATGCGGCGCAAAACGATTATCAAGGTACCAGGCATAAAATAGCCCAAAAAAAAGACCTGGTGGGGTAAATCCTTCGTCAAAATTAAGCATCCGGGTAAATATGCTTTCAGAATGCTGTGCAGGTTGCATTTTGCAAAACTCGAGATAGGTAGAAATCTGCTCAAACGATAAGTAACTTTTCAGCTGATCACGTTCACGAAGCTGCAGTTTATACATCTTCCCTACTGTATGGCTATCATGGGAGACAGTCACCATCTCTTTTGTCTGCGCATAATTACCTAAAAGAGACTGCCCCAGGGCAATAAGGAAAACCACCTCAAAACTATTCAGGTTTTCGGTTTGGTCCTGGCGAATTTTTATTTTCCGGTCAACCGGATCATAAAAAGAAAATACATTGTCCCACTGCTGACTTCTTTTCCAGCAGTCTTCAGCAATCAATGTTATGCCCCTAAAATACTTAAGATGATCAAATAATATATCCGGATGTAACCAAGTAAGTTCCACCAAACGATCTAGTAGCCGACGCCTCTGCGCTTCTTCCATTTTTTGAGGCAAAGCGGAATGGCTGGTAAGGGTCTCGGTGCTTAAAAAATGCATTAACGCTTGAATCTTTTCGTACCGGTGACAGGGAATTTGCTTTACAGGATACTTGCCAGGACAGAAAAAGTCAGCTGTCGGCAAGGCCGATGACACTGGAGCACCATCCAGAAATTCTGAAGTTTTTAAGGCCCACAGGGTTTTAATTGCACCTGCCAGGGCGGCTGGATCATGTTGAATTACACCCCGGTTCTGTAATTGCGTATCAGAATAAATACGGGCGGCAACCGTTCTAAAACCCAAGGCTTCGACCCGGTGTCGATCAAAATAAATGGGTTCTTTATCCTCAAGGGCGTAGCGCTGTAGAGTAGAACCGGGAACCTCTCGCATATTTAGCCCTAAAACGGAGGTGAACAATCCTTTGACCCCGCCGGGTATATTTCGGTGATAAGCACGGATAAGATCTGAAACATAGAATTTTCTATCAGGCGAATCACGTGCCGTATCAGTCTCTCCTTTCTGCACCCAAATATTTGCCACAAGTAATTTTAACGCAGAGTGGTTGTGCCGAATAGCATCAGCTAGACCCGGAACCTGCAAAATGGGGATAATAGAAGTGTACAAACTACCTGGTGCAAAAACGATGATATCGGCGGAGGCTATGAGCTGTTCAACCTCCGGCTGAAAATAAGGATTTCTGCTGAATTCCATCAAAACCCTGTCCACGGGATAGCCTCGCTGGGCGTGGCCTGACTTATATTCACTGGTCACCAACACCCCATTGTCATAGAGAATCTGTAATTGCGACGAGGTAGTCGTACAGGGAAAAACACTGTTTTTTCGGGTGCCGATAAAATGTTCTATTTGTGCGAGCCCACGAATGGTAGCAGTACGTACTACTTGGTGAGAGGCTATAAGGTCGCCGGCAGTCAATTGTGGGTCCAGCTGTTTATAAATAGCCGCAGCAAGGAGCAGGTTTCCCAAACATTGAGGCCTATAGAGTGTGGGAGCAAGCCGCTCATCGTTAAAGAGCTGTTTGCTCAAATCATAAAAAAAGTTTCGCAGTGCTACAGGAAGGATGCCAAGATCCGCCCCGGTATCGGTAAGAAGTTCCGTCGAAGAATGCGGGCGGGAAATAAATCGATAATTAAAAATTGCATGCAATGCTTGAGCGACCTTAAGAGCGGTTCTATCATCTAACTGGTACCGTTTGATCAGCGCATCGTTTCGAACCGCTGAAAGAAGTACATGCCGCAGGTCGCCAAGGGCAATAAGGGGTAGATCCTTCAGTAGCTCACCGGTGGACCCGCCGTCATCGGTGACGCAAACAACCGAGTGAAGCTTGGCAAAAACTTCCTTCATGCCTGTAAAAGGCGTTTCCTTCCACGAATGCTGCTTGGAATCACCGCCGATAATATTGGATAATCCTGTGCCCCCTCCCAAAGCCACTACCTTGAGGTTGCTTACATCAATAGACGTTACTAAATCCTGAAAACTGTTGTAGGTGGCGGCCAATTCAGGATTTTGATGCGCAATAGTTCTTTCCAGCATCAGCGCTGTTACTTTTTCCGCTAAATTAGCTCCCGGTAAAAAATCCAGGGCAGCAAAGCTCGTTCCGGTAAGATTTTGCAGCTGCCTTGCTATTTCACATGGTTCAGGCATCACGTATTTCTTTGCTCATACAAATTATCGATTGAAGGATATAAAAACCTACTTTTTCTCTGAACAGGTAACAGCCGATTGATTTTTGTCTCTCACTTCATGTATATCCATTGCGTTTCATCCCGTCCGCGTTGCACGTTTTACGAGGGTTGCCTCAGCAATTGCTCGACTCTTTTTACATCCTCAGGGGTATCCACTTCTACAGAGTCGTGTTCAGTTAAAATGACCCTGATTGTGTATCCAAATTCCAATGCCCGAAGTTGTTCCAACTTTTCAAATTTTTCCCACTCACCTTCAGGGAGCCCAACAAAGGTAACAAGAAAACCTTTACGATAGGCATAAATTCCTAAGTGCTTGTAATAGGTAGGCTGTTCCTTTTCCTCTGGATTTCTTTGAAAAGGGATGGGAGAACGCGAAAAATAAAGCGCATTACGATGACAATCAAAAACTGTCTTCACATGGTTGGGATCATCTATTTCTTCAGGCCTCACGATCTTATAAATAAGCGTCGACATTGGAAGAGCCGGATCTTCAAGAAGAGGAGCTGCAACCTGTTCTATAATTTCTTCAGGAAACAAAGGTTGATCGCCTTGAATGTTTACAATAACATCCTGTTCATCTATATTCATCAGTTCGACGGCCTCTGCAAGCCTATCCGTCCCGGTTACGTGATCATCTCTTGTCAGCACGTATTCCCCGCCAAAACCGGCCACAGTTTCAGCAATACGATGATCATCAGTGGCCACAACAACCCTGCTGAGGAGTCGTACTTTTCCGGCACGTTCGACAACATGCTGAATCATTGGTTTTCCGTCAATAAGTGCCAACGGCTTCCCTTTAAAACGGTTTGAACGATAACGTGCCGGTATAACAGCAATGACTTTTGGATTTTTCTCACTCATGAAGCAACCTATCCCTCCTGGACCTCTTTCTTTTATAATTATATGTTTTTATGTTACAGTGAGCATAATCAAAAGGCAATTAACAACTCCATTCGCCCTGAGCACCATCTAGAAATGGCTTACAAATTTCCCCTTGCCCTCTTTGCAGATCCCTCAGTTATCAGCGGCCATGCACAACAGTTGGCAGACTTACTCAACATTCCACTTATCAGTGACCCACGAGGGTATCAAGTCTTTTTCAATCTAACGCCCAATCATCTGGAATTAATAGCTCATGAAGAAAACAATAAAAAACCGTCTTCTCTTCGGGTCGATTTCACAACCCCAGGAAACCTTCGCAGAGTGAAAAATCCCCACAAGGAATTATTGATACAAGCGATAAAAATCAGAAAAAAGATACCGGCTACAGTGGTGGATGCAACAGGAGGACTGGGAAGGGATGCCTTTCTGCTCGCCGCAGCAGGATGCAAGGTGGATGTTTTTGAACAAAACCATTTTATTGGGGCATTGCTGGCAGACGGGCTGAAAAGAGCTGCTCTTGCCCCACAAACAGCCCGCGTCTGCAATCGAATCACGTTACACATACAAAATACGGTGGAGCATATTGGAGAGCTTTGCCCGCCTCCAGAGGTTGTATACCTTGACCCAATGTTTCCCGAGCGTGATAAGAGTGCAAAGGTGAAACAAAACCTTCGAATTCTGCGCTATATCGAAGGAGATCAAGGCGAGGACCGGGAGCTGTTTGCAGCTGTCTGGGCAATCAAGCCAAGAAAAATAGTCGTCAAACGTCCCTTGAAAAGGGCTCCATTATGTGAAATTCGACCTACATATACACTGAAAGGAAAAGCCGTTCGCTTTGATGTTTATATCCCGGCTTCTTTTACAAAAGACTCAACCCCCTGCTTAAACAGCAAGTGTTGAGTCACCCTCCTTTACTCCATCTTACACGTGGATATCCAACGTGGTTATATGTGTGATGCCTTTTCCAGTGCATTGAGCAGCCGCTCTTTATCAGCCTCCGCCATCTTCACCGGAATGGGATAACAAAGGGTCCTCGCCATCAATTCGGCAGAGGCTGGTAGTGCCTGAGGATCATGATAAAAACGACGTTTACCACCTGCCGTAAACGGCCAGCCGTTCTTACACAGACTTTTCCCCTCCAACAGGTTTTCCCATTGGGGATAAAAATGCCAACAATTTTCCCCCCAATTGATTGCGCCAGCCCCATTTTCTCTTAAACAGGCATTTACAGCTGCAGCATGCTCAGCGTTTTCCAGCATGAAGACAAAAAAGGTTGCTGTATCGCCCTCGTGGTCAAGTATTTCTCTAAAACTCACACCTGAAAGAGCCTTGGCACAATTTTTCAAAAGAGCCTTGTTCGCTTTCTGGCCGGCAATCATATCATCAAGCTTTGCTAACTGTGCCAGGCCGATAGCTCCCTGCAACTCCATCATACGAAAATTAAAGCCAACAAAGGACCGTCCTTCGCCACCTCTTCCACCAGGGTTGGGAATATGATCGTGTCCATGATCATGGTACTCGGACATGCAACGCCACGTCTGTTCGTCGTTGGTGATACACATCCCCCCCTCGCCAGTGGTCATGGTTTTGACGGAGTCAAAGGAGAATGTCCCGCAGGCTCCAAAGGTGCCAAGATGCTTGCCGTGCAAAGTGCCGCCCGCAGACTGCGCAGTATCTTCTATGACCGGGATATTGTGGGCATCGGCAATGGCTTTAATTTGCTCAATCCGGGCCTGAGCACCAAGCATATGTACGACTATAATCGCTTTGGTATCTGCCGTTATCTTCTTTTCCAGATCAACCGGATCCATATTCAAGGTAGTGTCAATTTCAGTAAATACGGGTACCGCGCCAATATCAAGGATCGCCTCCCAAGTGGCCACAAAGGTAAATCCCTGTGTAATAACATGATCACCGGCTCCAACGCCCAAAGCTGTTAAGGCAACCTTCAAAGCTGCGGTCCCTGACGTCACAGCCTGCGCGTATTTCGCACCGGTATATGTGGTAAAAGCTTTTTCAAATTCCAGAACCTTATAGGTACCCTTGCGCTGGGCATCGAACTCATATCGAAACAGAACCCCGGTGTCTAACACATCCAGAACCTGTTTTTTTTCTTCCTCACCAAAAACTTCAAAGCCAGGCATATGCCCTCCTTATTTCTTTCACCATTAAAGCTGCCTCAAATCCACCTGTAAATAGACACGTTCTCAATGCTTTTTTATCAAAACGTATATTTCAGGCGACCAAGAAGCAGGTACACTTTCCGTACTAATGGGATTTTTTTTATCAGTTTGTTTGCAGCATTTTTAAACGAGACTCTATCACCTCTCGTGCCGGATCATCCTGTCCATTTAGCTGTGATACTTTCTGCTGCTCAATATATTGCTGGTACATGGACACAGCCTGGTCTTTATTACCAAGTGATTCTTGCACTCTGCCCATGGCTTTATATGCGTCCGCTTCAAATCCCTGCATTCCGGAAAGTACAGTATAAGCACCAAGCGCTTTTTCCATGGCTCCCTGTTCTTCATAAAGAGCTGCAAGTTTATATGTGACCAAAGGTTTTACCAATGAATCAAGGGAGGAGTCTGCCTCTATCTCAACCAGTAATGCAACGGCCTTGTCATATTGCTTTTGCTCCTGATACAGTTTTACCAGCGCAATTTTCGCCCAGGTTGCAGAAGGAGTGGAACTGAACTCTTCCACCACGCCTTTCAACATTTGCTCTGCATTCTCTGTATTTTGAAGCGCCGCATCAAGACTTGAAGCTGCCTTGTCTAATGTATGGGCTCTGTAGGTATCGTATAAAGAGGCAGCCACCACCACGACCGCCACACATGCAATAATGATCCAAATTATCTTACTGTTATTGCGTAAAAATTTAATAAAAGCAGGCGGCAAATTAAATTGTTCCAGCAGACCTTCACTTTCGGTCATTGTGTTCATTTCAATTGTCTTTCTATCAAAGGCGTTTTGCTCTGCCATATTTTTTCTCTCAATTTGAACTTAGAACGTATTTGGGGATGAATTGACATTACCATAATGTAAGCCTAACTCATCGACATAAAAGACCATAAGAATACGATTATACTGTAGGACAAAAAAATTGCATCAACCAATCATGATGGATCCGTAAAAAGTCCACACCATTCTGAAAGGCAATAAACCTGGATATATCAACCGTTCAGACGGTGCCATGCTCATTTTTTTTAATTGTGAATGGGAAAACAAAGAATCCAGGTAACCGGAGACTCCAATAATAGATTATATCCATAGGCGAAATACTGCACAAAATGATGCCGGATGGAGCCACCTGTATAAAAAAGTATTAAGAAAATAGAGGCAAACGATGATCAGGTCTTATAACAAAACGTCACAGACTCCTGGATCATTGGATTTATGATTCTATCAATCATCTTTCAACAAACGAAACAAAATCTGCTTTATAGAGCTCTAAAAAAATGGTAGGGACGCCTTACCTTCTCAATTCAAGGTTAGCCCGAGACATCCAGGTTCGCCTGCCTACAGGAAATATCCCTTTGGCCTATTGGCAGGTAGAGAAAAACACGCCACATCAAGCAAAAAACAGCGCACTCTATTTTCTTACTATTTTCAAAATGTATTATGGACAGACCTTCACATATTTACACAGTCTCAGAACTTAACAAACAGATCCGCTCCCTCCTGGAAGGTCGTTTTCCATTTATAAGCGTCTCAGGAGAAGTTACGGACCTGCGTAAACCCTATTCCGGCCATATCTATTTTACTTTAAAGGACGGACAAGCGCAGGTAAAAGGCGTGCTTTTTAAAATGCAGCAAAGATACCTTGCAGAACCATTGCAAAATGGAAAACAGGTTATCTGTCGCGGCAGAATCTCTGTGTATGAGCCTCGTGGAGATTATCAACTTATGGTTGATGCCGTTGATTTTCATGGAGCAGGTAACCTGCAAGCTGCCTTTGAGCAACTTAAGAAAAAACTGGCAACAGAAGGACTGTTTGACGAAAAGGTAAAAAAAGAACTTCCTAAATTCCCAAACAACATCACTCTGATCACATCACCTGATGGAGCTGCTGTCCATGACTTCATCAAAATTGCAAAACGGCGATATCCGAATACCACTCTCACAATCGTTCCCGTGGCAGTACAAGGACACCAGGCCCCAGCTGAAATAATAGAAGCACTCAGCACTGTCAACAATCTTAAAGCAACGGATATTGTAGTTCTGTGCCGAGGTGGAGGTTCCATAGAAGATTTATGGTGCTTTAATGATGAGCAGCTTGCTCGAGCAATACGCCGGTCATGCATTCCGGTGGTCAGCGCAGTGGGGCATGAAATTGATTTCACCATTGCAGATTTTGCAGCTGACCTCCGTGCTCCTACTCCTAGTGGGGCAGCTGAAATGCTTTTACCGGATGCAATGGAGTTACAAAAAAATATAGCGGCCTTTAACAATGCATTGTTGCAGGCTTTACAGAGAACTATCAGGGAATCTGAACATCGTTTCCGTTACAGTCGCCAAAGGCTGAGCCATATGGCCCATCCTGTCGACACATTACTCCTCAAGGTAAGTCAGTTAGGCATGACCCTTGAAAACAATATTTTCACGGGGTTGGAAAGGAAAAGGCTGGCTCTGCAGGAACAAAAAACTCGCATAGAACGTCACAACCCTACGTCGGTATTATCTGCTCATAGCCAAAGAGTCGCTTTATTAGAGCAACGCATGACGCATGCTGTATTCATGTTGCTTCAGGCAAAAGATTTACAGTATAAAAATCTAGTGGGTGTTCTTGATGCAATCAGCCCTCTTGCTACCCTTGCCAGAGGCTACGCGATAGCCCGTAAAAAGGATAGAGCAAGAACTATTATTACCGATGCCGGTCAAGTAACTGGAGGGGAAAAAATAGAATTACAGGTTCAACATGGCCACATTCTTTGCCGTGTTGAACCTGCAATTGAAAACGAGGAGACTGTAACCAAATAAATGTATCAATATTGCGCCGAATTTTGTTTATTTTCAAGGCGCAAAAAGACTTGCGTGCATTGCCTAGGTTAGTTTTTCGCTACACAGAAAAAAGGCGCCAAGGCAAACGCGATGTGAGTAAAAATTTATTCGCTATTGATTGAGCGAATCCAGTTCATTACTGATTGCGACCAGAACAGTCTCAAGATGGTCAGGATTCTTCTTCGCTGTATTTTTCAGCTGTTTACCCCATATTTTAAGCATGTCGGTATCAATTTTACGAATATCGTTGTCTTTACACCATTCAGTCCCGATTTTATTACCTAATTCGGCTAGCAGTTTTTTTTGTTTCGGTTGCTCGGCAACAGGGGTTTTTTCTAAAATGCTTATAGTGATATCCTGCCACCCATCAACAAAAAAATTCCCTTCCTGAAATTTAATAAACCACTGCCGTTCATTTTTTGTCAAACCAGCCGGGATAGTGTACTGCTTTTGGTCCATGGCTGAATCCAGCAAGGATGCTTGAGCATCCTGTGCATCAGCACCAGAGATTCCAAAAGTTGTCAGCGATAAAAGAAAGAAAAGGAATAAAAATATTTTTTCCACGTTGGCACCATTCAATGCGATTCAAATATAGTAATTTTTCTTATTAAAATAGCATTTTGATTTTAAGGTGTCAAGAGTGCCTTGTTTATAAGTACAATTTTTTGTACAAAATGACCCGGCTACTCTTTTTGACTCACTCCTGCTTCTGCAAAAGTGCTCACATCGGTAAGAATAGCTGTTGCTGCTTCTAATGCATGCATAGCGAATGCTGCACCTGTTCCTTCGCCTAATCTAAGATTAAGATCAAACAAGGGCCTCAAATGCATTTTCTGCTGCATAAAGCTATGACCAGGCTCTACGCTTTTATGGGCACAAATTATATAATCACGAACAAAAGGTTCTATCAAATAAGCGATTAACGCTCCTGCAGTTGAAATAAACCCATCCACCACCACTGGCTTTTTCAACGCAGCTGCACCAAGAATTAAACCAGCAATCCCACCGATTTCATACCCACCTAATTTTGTCAACACATCGATACCGTCTTTGGCATCCGGTTTATTGACAGCAATTGCCTGTTTGATAACACCTACCTTGTGCGTCAACTGTTCATCGTCAATACCAGTCCCTTTACCAGTAACCTCCTCAACAGTTTTCCCCGTAACGACCGCTGCAATAGCACTGCTCGGTGTTGTGTTGCCGATTCCCATTTCTCCTGTACCGAACACATCAACATCTACGGCAAGTGCAGAAGCTATTTCAATACCTGCTTCAACAGCCATAACTGCCTGGGTTTTGGTCATGGCTGGGCCTACCATTATATTCTGTGTACCTTGAGCAATCTTCTTGCTTAAAAAACCTGGAGCGTTTTTGATTCCTTCAAATGTATCCATAGCTCCCATGTCAACCACCAACACCTCAGCCCCTGCCTTGTTGGCCAACGCATTAATGCCTGCCCCTTTGTTCATAATGTTGTGCACCATCTGGGTAGTTACTTCTGCAGGGTAGCCTGACACTCCCTCCGCAGTCACACCATGATCCCCTGCCATAACCACCATTTTTTTCCTGGCAACAGGCGGCGTCATGCTCCTGGTCATTCCCGCAAGATCTACGGCCAGATCCATAAGATCTCCCAACGCCCAGTGCGGCATGGTCAGTTGATCTAAACGAGCCTTTGCTTTATCTCTATAAGATGAATCCTGGGGATATATATTGCGGCAAGTAGATTCCAAATACCCAATTTTCTCTTTTTCCTGCATTCTGCTGTCCTCCTGACAGTATGTATACAAATTTTATGCGTTGCCCAGGCGATACACCTCGGGAATTTTTTTACAATTAAACACCTTCAACCAATGATCTATCATACAACTTGCCAACTCCATACTCACGGCGACGTTGAAATTTTTCAAGGGGTGGCCCAATGAGCTGCATTTCAGGATTTTGCTGGAGCATCTCTATGGCTATATCCATTTCCTTGGTACACCCGGTAGAGTAGGTAGCATCTTTACCGCTCCATTCCGGGGGTACCATTTTCTCCATGAGGGCAAAGGATTTTTCCACATCAGCAACACTTTGAAAACGCCAAATGTCTATGGTCCCTGATCGCTGAAAAATCTCCCACATATACATGATGTCATCAGCATCCATCCCTTCTTCAAAATGTTCTGCCGGGTTGATTATTATCACATTGTGGAGGGTCGCACGAAGATGCTTAACAAACACGCTCAAAATGTCTTTTGCTGTTTGCAGTTGACCGGGAATAGAGCCGACTATGGCTGAATAAAACATCACCTTCTTCCCCTGTTCTTTTTCTTTTTTCACCATACTGACCATCTCCTCTGCTTTCCTTCGCAGAGCAGACTGGGGAAAACGAATTGTCGCGGCATGGTGTGGCTTCAGCTGCATGTCAATATGTCCATCATCTCCAGGAATTATGGAAATAATATCGCGTGTAAACTGAAACCTGTTATTGATAGTTTCTCGGCAACCAGGACTGCGACTGATCAAAAGGTCAGCCTCTTTAAACGACCGCGCAAAGGTAACCGACATTAAAAGCGGATTAAATGGCTCACGAGTCCCATCGGAAACCACCAGTAACCTGTTATCGCTGTCAAGATGCTTAAGTAGCTGATTTTTTGAAATAGCCGAATCATAAATAAAAGTAGCGTCATCCAACAAACTTTCAAGGGTAGTGTCTTCCAGGAGATCGATGAATGAAACTCGGTGGTAATAAAAATCCTGCTTCACAGCCAAGATAATCCGTATCCCCAATTTCATGAGATTTCTGATAATCGCTAAATCAAAAACTATCTCCCCAGACCTGCCTGCGAGCCATAGTATACAGGGACGCCGTCTTCCGGAAAGTACATCCCGAAGCCAATGCTTTAGCCAATCCCATTGACTCCCCTGCAGAGCTTTATTCATGACCTTTTTCAACGTCTGTTCATCCGGCGGCGTATCATGTTTCCAGATAGTGCGCATAGATGACAATAATAGAAGACGTTTTAGGCGCAGCAGGTGAAGCTGCAAGTCGATATCAAAAAGCGTGGTTTCTTTCTCGATTTCAAGCCCTTCAAGGGATTCAAAGGCTGTCTTGAAAGCTGCTGATTCCATAAAAGCCAATACCCGCTTATTTTCAACCTCCTTTACTTCAGCTAATGGACGATCAATCTCACTGATGGTGGTGAAAATACCCAGCAACCGTTTTTCAAGCCTTCCTGGAAGGTGGACTTTGTTGGAAATTTCGTTGTTGTATTTTATAGAAAGAAGGCTCAACAGATATTGTTGTTTGTAAGAATCCGTTATAACCTCACGCACCAACCGCTCCAGCCTGCTCCAGATAGTGATGTATGCCGAGGTCAGCATTGTCTCGGCACGTTTTTCAATAATCGCGCTAAAAAGAGCATCTGAACAAGGGTAATAGAACTGTTCGCGCTCGAGGTGAACCATAAAATTCAACTGCTCGGGAGACGCGACCATGTCGGGAAAAGTTTCGTATGCCAGGTGGTTCTCCGTATAAAAATTTGTCACCCATGCGTCTCTGTCGGCATTCAAGCCCCTCTGATAAGGGATCATTTCCGTCATTACCCTCTCCTTTCCAGCTTGAGCAATCTTATAATTTCACTAGATATTTGCGCAACACTCTTGCCTTCAACATCGATAATGTGATCTGCCGACTTGCGATACTGCGGCAGCCTACTGTCAAATAGTTCTTTGGCCTTTTTTATATCGCTTAACAATGGCCGTTTTTTTATTTTTTTGGTTGCATTTGGATGCGCCATAATTTTCTCCACAATGTATTCAACGCGCCCATGAAGATAAATAACAATTCCAATATCACGTAAATTTTCAACTTGATGGAAGCCGCCACCAGTTGAAATAAGAGTGCCGGTAACGTGTTCATTCAGCCAATCAGCTACCTTCTGTTCAAGTCCCCGAAAAACGGGTTCCCCTTGATCGGCAAAAATTTTGCGTATTTTCTTTTTTGCCATGGATTCGATGAGATCATCTGTGTCAATGGCAACTAAACCTGTATCCTCGGCAAGTGCTCGCGCAGTTCTTCCCTTGCCGACTCCCATAAAACCAATGAGTATAATGTTGTCCATACACCTGTATCTCCATGCTTTCAGTATAATTTGTATATACAAAAACGGGGCAAAATCCGTCCTTAAATGGTATTTAACGCCACCCTGCGTTGCGCAGCTATCTCTTAGAATTTTTCATGAACTTTTTGTTTACAAACTCAATTAATTGATATTTTTGCTTAAAAATAAATTGCACGATTAACAGTCTTTTTTTGGTTTTCAAACAAAAAGCTCCCCCTTCGGGTTAAGGTTACTTTTATAGGGCGACAATTAACAGTAAACAATAATCCACAGCTGGCTTTCTATAAACTATCACCACAAAAAACCAAGAAAATCTTTATTAAATATGACTGGTTACCATTGCTCTTGAAGAAAAATAGATTATTGTTTTTCTGTAAGCTGATATGGTATCATTTTTTGCAACTACTCTTTATATTCGTTGCGGTTAATTACATCCAAGTACATTTTTTTTAAAAGGAGATCAGTAGCAACGGCTACCGCACAATCCCAGCATTCGCGCTTACCGGAAATAACAATCGCTCTTTCAACTTCAGCAGAGGCAGATTATGACCACATTTATTTATGGAATTCTAGAAAGCGTCGGCTTTACCCACCCTCTTCATCCTGCAGCAACTCACATTCCAATGGGTATGGTTATGGGCTGTTTTTTCTTTGGCCTTATCGCCTGGTATTTCAACAAGCAGGACCTGCGAAAAACGGCCTTACATTGCTCTGTTCTTGCCCTGATATTTATTTTTCCAACCATCATAGCCGGCATTCTTGATTGGCAATATTTTTACGGCGGCACCTATCAACCGCTCATCGTTATTAAAATGGTTTTAGCAGCAGTACTTGTCATACTGCTCGGTCTTTCTATCAAAATGAATAGGGGAGGTACTGATCCCAAAACACTGTTTATTGTTTATGTCTTTTGCCTTGTCTGCGCTACTGGTCTCGGTTTTTCAGGCGGCGAACTTGTATATGGCGGTTAACAACACCATAATAAAAAAAAGGAGATTTTTCATGACGTTATCCAAATATGCCTCTGTCTTGGTGTCACTGTTTGTCTGTACATTGCTCTTTACTGCCCAGTCTTCAGCAGCAGATTACCAGCATTCCGTCACTGCCGACAAGATGCGTTTCGATTGGTCGATCAATGGTGATGTGCTTGCAGTAAAACTGACGGCACCCACCAAGGGCTGGGTTGGAATTGGGTTTAATCCCAGTAAAAAAATGAAGGACGCAGATTTTATTGTCGGCTATGTCAAAGGCGGCAAAGTTTCCATTTTTGATGAATTTGGGACCCAGGCCACCCAACACGGTCAAGACACGAAAAGAGGCGGTAACAATGATGTGACAGTCGTCGGAGGCTCCGAACAGGGCAAACAGACAACACTGGAGTTTACCATCCCTGTCAAATCAGGGGATTCCCTTGATGCAACCCTTGACCTTCAGGGAGATACGGTGGTGCTTTTGGCCTACGGCCCTGACAGAGATTCAACCCGCATGAAACATACATATCACAAAGCGATGATAGTCAATCTTAGTAATGGCAGTGTAAAAGAGTGACAACTCCTGCGTATGCAATTTTTCCAGTGAAAAGAGTGCACCACCTCCTCATCGTGGTGTACTCTTTTGTCATCTCCAACATAAAACCAACAAACGGCATGCAGCTTATATTGAGATTGTGTTTTTTCCTAGTACTAATGCTTGCGCTTACCTCGCCCAATATGCCTCTGGCAGAGGAAGGGCAGATGCACAAGAACCATCAGCAACATGAGAGTCCAATTGAAATGGACCATAGTGAGCACGCTGCTCATGACCAACAAGGCCTCTCTCTTCCTGAGCAGCAATCAGTGGCTCCTGAAGAATGGGTGACGGAAAAAACAGGTCAGTTTGTTCCACTGGAAGCCACTTTTAAAGATGAGAAAGGCAAAGTCATAACCCTTGCCGAACTTGTAGATCGGCCGACGTTACTCCTCCCTGTCTATTATTTTTGTCCAAGGGCATGCTCATTTGACCAAGCTAATCTGGCAGAGGCAATAAAAAAAACAAGCCATCCGAAGGGTTCATTCCGAGTAATTTCAATGAGTTTTAACGAAGTGGAACCACCTGAAGCCGCTGCTATTGCAAAACCAAATTATACAGAGTTACTTGGCCCAGATTTCCCAGAGGATGGTTGGGTATTTCTCACCGGCGACAAAGAAAACATTCTTCGTGTTACCAATGCTATCGGCTATACCTTCAAAAAGCAGAGTGATCATCTATTTATCCATCCTTCTGCACTGGTGGCCCTGAGTAGCGAAGGACAAATTATCAAATACATTTACGGGTCTTTCCTGCATGGCGATGTTGACCTCGCCCTTGCAGAAGCTGAAAAAGGAACACCGGCTACTTCCATTCGCCGTTTTCTCTCTTTTTGTTTCAACTACAGCCCCAAACAAAACCAAACTATTTTCACTATTCTTAAACTCTCAACAGTAACCCTGCTAGTTGCAGGTTTTTTCTATTTTGTTTTCTTTTTCCTGCGCAAAAAAAATAATCAGGATTGAAAGGTGTTTCCATGCCAACTATACACTCTTTTTTTGATACCCCCTCCCCTGCTGGACTCACAGGAGTCAAGGCATGGTTACTAACCCATGATCATAAACGGTTGGGCATCATGTATTTATGGGCCGTGCTGTTCTGGTTCACAGTTGCTCTAACCGTAGGTTTTCTTCTCCGCATCGAATTAATGACTATCGGAAAAACCATCATGTCGGCAGAGATCTACAACTCTGCATTTACCCTGCATGGCGTTATCATGATATTTCTGTTTGTCATCCCTGCTATTCCCGCTATCTTCGGCAATTTTTTTCTTCCGATCCAACTGGGCACCAATGATGTTTTTTTCCCGCGGTTAAACCTTCTTTCCTGGTATCTGTATATGTTTGGTGGTCTGCTGGCAATCATATCGCTTTTTACAGCTGGGGGTTTCCCGGATACCGGCTGGACCTTCTACGTGCCTTTCAGCGTCGGTACCAACAACAATGTTCCCCTTACGGTTTTTGCTGCCTTTATTCTGGGGATGTCGTCTATGCTTACCGGGCTTAATTTTATTACAACGGTCCACCGGATGCGTCATAAAGCCATGGGCTGGATGCAAATTCCTCTTTTCACATGGTCTTTATATGCAACGGCCTGGGTGCAGCTATTGGCCACACCTGTTATCTCCATCACTCTATTGCTGGTCATCTTTGAAAGAGCATTCAATATCGGCCTTTTTGACCCTGACAAAGGCGGAGATCCCTTGCTGTACCAACACCTCTTCTGGATGTACTCCCATCCAGCGGTTTATGTGATGATTCTCCCCGGCATGGGTGTCATCTCGGAAATTATTCCCACCTTTTCTCGAAAGGCCATCTTCGGTTATAAAGCCATTGTTATCTCTTCATTGGGGATAGCGGTTGCCGGCTCACTGGTATGGGCACACCATATGTATACCAGCGGCATGAGCGATACTGCTGTATTTGTCTTTTCATTGCTTACCTTCCTGGTGGCTATCCCAACGGCAGTCAAAGTATTTTCATGGGTGTCGACGATGTACAAAGCATCCATTGAGATGACGCCACCTCTCCTCTATGCGCTTGTATTTATATATCTTTTTTCAGTTGGAGGACTAACTGGACTGGTTTTGGGAGCAGCGGGTACGGATATCCATGTCCATGACACTCATTTCGTAGTTTCCCACTTTCACTTTACCATGTTCGGCGGTACCGGGTTTGCCTTCTTTGCGGCGCTTCACTTCTGGTGGCCCAAAATGTTCGGCATCATGTACAACTTCAAACGTGCTTACATAGCTGCGACCTTGGCTACAGTAGGTTTCATGTTCCATTATGTTCCAATGTTTATTCTTGGCATGCAGGGTATGCCGCGTCGGTACTATGACTATTTGCCGCAATTTGCACAAGGCAATGCCCTTGCCGCTGCTGGTGGATTGCTGCTCTTTGTCGGCATTATGTTGATGTTGATAAACCTTGTTTTAAGTTTCAGAAAAAGGGAGATTTCTTCCATCAACCCTTGGGGTGGGGTTACCCTTGAGTGGACAGTCCCTTCACCGCCACCATTACATAACTTTGTTGCTGAACCCAACGTAAAAGAATATCCCTATGATTTTTCAGAAATCCTGACCGCTGAAAATGCAGGCAAAAAAGGACAGGTTACCCCCTAAGCCACTTATCACTATTCAATTCGGTTAGGAGAGATTTTTATGGAAAACAAGAGTGACTTTACTGGCATAAGAATTGGCATGTGGCTTTTTCTTTACACAGAAATCATTCTTTTCGGAGGGTTGTTTGTTCTCTATGCCGTGTACCTGCACATGTACCCCGATGATTTCGTATCCGGGGGCAAACAGCTCGACAGGGTTATCGGCGCCCTGAACACGGTCATTTTGCTCATCTCGAGTTTTACTGTGGCAGCCTCCATTACCGCGATCCGAAAAAACAGCAAAAAGCTTTCCCTGGGGTTGCTGGCTTTTTCCTTTCTATGCGGTGTTGTCTTCCTGGTGAACAAGTATTTTGAATGGGGATATAAATTTCACCACGACATTTACCCTAACTCTGAAACCTTGACCAGCGGCCCTCCTGGTGAAAATATCTTCTTCGGTCTCTATTATGTGATTACAGGCCTCCATGGCCTCCATGTTATTATCGGCATGACCCTACTTGCTGTCAGCTTTATATGGGTGGCTAAGGGCAAAATAGAGCATAATAACTTTGCCATGCTTGAAAATTCAGGCCTTTACTGGCATTTGGTCGACCTTATCTGGATATTCGTTTTTCCTCTATTTTACTTGGTGTTATAAGATTGTAAGGAGTGGTTATGCAAAATGATGCACCTCAGCATTTGATGGGATACAAAACCCTGGCAGCTGTTCTTGCAATCCTGCTTATGCTTACAGGGATAACCGTAGGCGTCAGCTATGTTGACCTCGGCATTATGAATGTTCCCTTAGCTCTTGGGATTGCTTCGACCAAAGTTACATTTGTCCTTTTATTTTTCATGCATCTAAAATACGAAGGCAAAGCCATTAAAGTTTCTTTTCTATGCACCATTTTTTTCCTGGCAATAATGATAAGCTTTACATTCTGGGATGTAGCATTCCGATAATATTGGAGAAAAGGTATAAAATATGGATCCTGTATTAGGGGTAGATCGCGCATTCTGGTATATATTCATTGTTTCTGCGATATTTCTGGCGGGCATAACCGTCGTCATGGTCTATTTTGTCTTTCGGTATCGCCGCGCTAAACACCCTCAACCTGCAGATATTAGAGACAACTGGAAACTCGAACTTCTATGGACAGTCATCCCCACTATCATTGCTCTTTCAATGTTCTGGGTCGGCTGGCAGTCATACACGGGCCTACGTAATGTTCCAGCCGGCGCAGTGCAGATAGAGGCTTTAGGGCAGATGTTTTCCTGGATTTTTATTTACGACAACGACAAAGAAACAGAAAATGAGTTGGTTGTCCCGGCCCATACACCTATCAAGCTCAATATTGAGTCTCTGGATGTGTTGCACAGTTTCTATATCCCTGCTTTCAGAGTCAAAGCAGATGCCGTTAAAAACTTTCCTACTTATGTCTGGTTTAGAACCAACGAGCCCGGACAATACGACATTTTATGTGCCGAATACTGTGGATTGGATCATTCTCAAATGGTTGCCAAGCTGACTGTCCTCCCTAAAAATCAGTACCAGGAATGGCTCGATCAAGAAGATGAGTAGCACGATCAAGGCAAGCTCCCCTTTTTTTGCCTTTATAGTGCCCTGGCTGCAGCTAATAAAAGGGGTACTTTGTATACCCATCGCTCTTTCAGCAGGCTTTGGTTATATCCTGTATACTCGCACGATAAACGGTACTCTAGTCCTGCTCACTCTGGCTATGTTTCTCCTGGCCTGCGGATCTGCGGCGCTCAACAGTCTGCAAGAAAGAAAGATCGACAGGCTCTACCAAAGAACGAGCCACCGCCCGCTTGTCACGGGTCAACTCTCGCCCGCTATGGTTATACCTTTTCTCGGCAGTCTGATAGCCGTCGCCTTTTTATTGCTATTAACAATCGATGCAACGGCTAGGACTTTATTACTGGGCATACTTGGAGTTATCATCTACAATGGCCTGTATACTCCGCTCAAGCATCGAACCAGCCTCTCTCTTCTGATTGGTGGCCTGGCAGGATCACTTCCACCTGTCATCGGCTGGTGTGCCGCTGGAGGCTCGATAGCTGATTACAGAATAGCAGCCATTGCCACTTTTTTTTATCTCTGGCAGGTTCCTCATTTTTTCCTCATATTATTAGTACACAAAAATGATTATATCCGTGTCGATCACCCTAATTTAGCAGTTGCCCTCTCTGAAAACAAACTACGGCGGATAACGTGGATTTGGATTTTTGCCTATGCATCAGTTGGTCTCATCATTTCAAGCTTACCCGGATTTCTCACCATTTTTTCAAGATGTTCCACCGGCACAATCGCCCTCCTCACTGTGGGGCTGCTTTCTTTTCACCTCGTGCTTCGTCCTTCTCCATCTCATTACAGCCGTCTCTTTCAAGTCCTTAACATTTCTTTTTTCTTCAATATTTCACTGATTGCAATTCTAGAAATCTTGTAACTGTTCTGCAATTCTCCAGATACGCGCAAGCAGGCTGGTCAACCATGGAGTAATGGACTATTTTGGGCCATACTATGTTCATTGGCTATGTGCAGATTGAGTGTTGCTGAAGGGTCACGATCTTTCTTCCTTCCTCAATGCACTTAGCCAATGAACATACTCTGCGCCCACAGTTTTCCATGAATGGGGTGTCGTGAGAGCCTGACTTTTTTCCTGGCTCATCTGCTCATTACGATCGATCAGATCACCCAATCTTTTTTTCAACTGATTCTTTTTGTAGCGAAACTCCACAGGAAAAAGTTCTTGATATGCCAAGCGATCAGGCACCAAAGGCACACAGCCTGCCCGTACGGCTTCAAGTACAGACATACCGAAAAATTCATGGATGGCTGTTGAAACCACAATGGTTCCTCTTTGTAACATTTTATAATACCGGGTCCGATCAGGAACATAACCAAAATGGAGCAAATGCTTTGCAAGCCTGGTCTTTGCCTTGTCAAATATTTCCGGACTATCCTGGAACGTTTCCCCTAAAACCAAAAGCTGAAAATCAGCCCCTTGCTCGGAAAGCTCAAAAAGCGTAGAGAAAAAAGAGTTCGGATTCTTATCATGCTCCCAGCGATGATTCCAAACTACGACAGGACTGGTTGGCCTATCTGTTCCTTGCCCAAGGGCATCAATAGGCGAGAAGTCCATTCCAGGAGAAATCACAGTCGATTTTTCAAAAAGATCATTGACTAAATGATGCAAATTTACATCAGCAGCTTTTTTAAGGTAACGCCTAATTCCAGATAAAAAAGTTGATCGATTATACTCACTATTAAAGGCCAGGCTATCTGCACACAGCGCTGAAGTAAAATTAATGGCCGTGAACTGAAAACGCGCCTGATCCTGGGGCCTGGAAGGATAGGCAAATTGATTCTCATGAAAATAGATGGCAACAGGAAGCAAGATGCCCCTGCCGGCCAATAAGGAGCGCAATACAGCAACATCTATAAAGGTAGACGTGAGTATTCCATCGAATCGGTACCCGTTTTGAATAAACCCAATTATCTGTTCAGCCATCCAGGGAGCAGCAAGCTGCATTCTCATTTTCCACTTTCTCGCCGGGAGGGTTAACAAAGTGAAATCCTGATCACGTAATTCTTTTTGCAAGCCCTGGATAAATATTTTGTGGGAACCGCCGTAATAAGGCTCAATAATAAGGTAATGTTTTTTTAATGATTGCATGGTTTACACTCAAGACCTTTCTAAAAATGACAAAGCAGAATAACGCTTCAGGAGCACTCTACGGAGCCTACGCTTACTTTACGCACCACCATGCTGTAAAAAGGAGCATCCTTATCATTATCCAGCCTGATTGCATGTACCAGGAGCACTGCTTGACAAGTTGCAAAGCAAAATATACAACCCGGAAAATCAAGCTTTTCTTTTTCTTCACTTTTTCTATTTAGAACTGGCTGTTCTTGACTGACATCTCTCAAAAGCCTCTGCTCTCACGATATTTTTTATGCGCAGTTAAAATATTTTTGCAAAAATAGGCTTGGAAAAGTTCTTTTGCACCTGTACATCGTCATTTTTTTGCCGTATATTTGCTTGATACACAACTTATTATTTTCTGCTATCATCATGTATTCCAATCAGGCATCAACACATACAGCGCTTTTACCCTCTCTGGGTGGTGGCTATACATCAGGCCAACTCAAATCGCAACCAGCTCGAGAGATCAGTGTACCTGTGCCGGCGTCACAGGCTGATCTTACTAAAAATACAGGCACTAATGAAACGCTTGATCGTATAACACTGTCACCACAAAGCAGACACTTGGCTGCCGGATTGGCGCAAAACAAAGATGATGCCCAAGGGGAGAAACAGGACACAGCTGAAAACCAACCTCGCCAAAACAACCAGCAGACAGCACAACTCAACGCTGAAAAACAACGTGCTGTTGAACAACTCAAACAGCGAGACATGGAAGTTCGCAGTCACGAACAGGCGCATCTGGCAAATGCAGGCCAGTATGCTGCAGGCAGTGCACAATATACCTACCAAAAAGGACCCGACGGCAAAAGGTATGCCGTAGGTGGCGAGGTGCCGATAGATATAAGTAAAGAAAGTACCCCAGAAGCCACTCTTCAAAAAATGCAGACTGTTCGAAAAGCAGCACTGGCCCCGGCAAACCCTTCTTCAGCAGATCGACAAATAGCTGCCACCGCCACTCAGAAAGAAGCCCAGGCAAGACAGGAAATGCAAAAAGCCAGTGCAGATGAATCAGCTGCCCGCCCTTCAAAGGAACTTGAAACGACTGTCGAGTCAACAGAGCCTGAAAACAGTGCAACTACGCCCTCATTATCCCGACAAGCTTTTACAGCTGTTGCGTGAACAGTCATCTTACAACTTTGCAACATAGTACTTAAAGCTCGTTTAACATTTATCCGCTACCCTTGGCTTCTTGTACAGGGTATTCTTTTTTGACCCCGGAAATATACAATGCAACCAACAGAATTTGTACAGGGACTCTTCCAATACATCCAGGACTCCCCCACCCCCTTTCATGCTGTGAAAAACAGTGAGGAAATCCTCTCCCTCAACGGATTTCAACGACTTGACGAGGCTGCCTCCTGGCAGGGACTTGAACCTGGTGCCTATTACGTAACCCGTAACCGCTCCAGCCTCATTGCTTTCAACCTGACCCAACCACCTCACCCACACCAAACTTTACGAATGGCAGGAGCCCACACAGACAGCCCCTGTTTAAAAGTAAAACCCCAACCACTTATTACAACTCAATCCTGCATTCAGATTGGGGTCGAGGTCTATGGGGGAGCGCTGCTCAATCCATGGTTTGACAGGGATCTCTCCTTGGCAGGCCGCCTGACCTGGAAGCCTCAACAGGGACCAATACAGTCTGGGCTCATTGATTTCAAAAGACCGGTCGCCATTATTCCCAGTCTGGCCATTCACCTTGATCGAGAAGCAAACGACAACCGTTCGATCAACAAGCAAAATGACATTGTTCCGCTGGCATTAATGGCTCACGACGACATAACGCCGGATTTCCACGCCCTGCTCAAAGAACAGCTTGATATGGATTGTCCTGCCAATCAAGCGACCTCCATACTTGACTTTGACCTGTTTTTTTATGATGCACAACCACCTGCTCAAGTCGGTTTTAATAAAGAATTTCTGACCAGTGCAAGGTTTGACAACCTTCTCTCCTGCTATGCACTGATAAAAGCTGCAACAATGACCGAAGCACCACAGGATTTTATGATTGTACTCAATGATAACGAAGAAACAGGTTCTGTATCCACCACCGGTGCCCAAGGCTCGTTTCTGCAATCCGTCCTTGAACGCCTCTACCCGGAGCCGGCTCATCGCACCCGGGTGACCAGCAGGTCGCTGTTTATCTCCGTGGACAACGCCCATGCCGTGCACCCTAATTTCCCAACCAAATATGAAGGGAACCATTTACCAAAACTCAACAGAGGACCAGTACTCAAAAAAAATGCCAATCAACGATATGCATCCAACAGTGTCACCAGTGGTCTGTTCAAATTGATATGCGAGAAAGCAGAAGTACCTGTGCAGGAATTCGTTATGCGAAATGACATGGCGTGTGGATCAACCATCGGCCCCTTAACCGCTGCAGCCATCGGGGTGCCTACAGTTGACATCGGGATCCCGTCCCTGGCCATGCATTCAATAAGGGAAACCGTAGGTAACCTGGATGGCTGGTATCTTTCCGAAGTACTGTCCGGATTTTTCCAGGAACAGCAGGAACAGCTTCGCCGGCAGGATGTATAATGCAGAGATATCTTTCCCGCAGACTCTCCTATCTGCTCATATTCAGCTTGCTCTATCTCGTGTACACTGCAGATGCCAAAGCAGCGCTGTCACAATATGTTAGAAAACACAGGAACATATCCGTTACTAATCAACAGGCCGCCAATGTGGCCAGGTTTAATCATCTTATTGAATATTTCAGCTCTTTTTCTTATTTCAAGCCTCGTCACAAGGTAAATGCAAATTTCATCCGTGCGCTCATGCTGGCTGAATCCAATGGCGACCCAAGGGCAACTTCCAGTAAAGATGCGAAAGGACTCTGTCAAATAACATTTCCTACAGGCAAACAGGCGGCCAGTGAATTAGCCAAAAAAGATATAAATTTTCGGTATGTCAGCAAGCGTAGACTGCTCAATCTTCGCCCCCAGGATCTGTACAACCCATCCATAAATATCCTGCTTACCTGTTACCTGATATCCAAATACAATTACAATTTTCAAGGCAAGCTGGATTTGGTCGTAGCAGCCTGGAATGCAGGTGAATACTCGATCACCAACAATCGCCCTCCCCAGTATAAAGAAACCCTCAACCTCATTGGCAAGGTCAACGGCTATTTTATTTATTTCCTAAAAAATAAGCGCTGATTACCAGCTTTTTTTTAGACAGATCAGGATCTATCATCGTCAACGACATGCCAGTTTCACATACAAACAGTGTATAATTGAACAACCCGAATTTCTCATGAACCTTTTGATTTCAAACTCAATCAATTGATATTATTGTTTAAAGAGTAATTGTACAATTAACAACCTGTTTTCAGTTTTAAATCAAAAAGTTCCCCTTCGGGCTAGACACAATGCTCTCATAAGCAATCTTAACGAAGTTAACAACTGGTCAGGATTTTACCCGCATACAGCCTTTCCTGCGACCCAGCCGGTACTGAAAGCTGCCTGTAAATTATATCCTCCTGTATCAGCTTGTATGTCCAGCAGTTCGCCGACAATATACAGGCGCTTACTCTTTTTCGACTCCATGGTACATGGATCTATCTCCGCTGTTTTAACCCCTCCTGCAGTAACGATGGCTTCTTCAAGGGAACCATAGCCGGTAATCTCAAATCTAAAATTTTTAAGCCAGTGTCGTATTTTTTTTCTAGCTTGAGCAGGCAGCATAACCGCAGTCATATTGTGATCGATCTGAGCATAATCAAGGCAAGGCTGGATTAACTCGCGAGGCATAAGTCCCCTAAGAAAGCTACTCATAGGATCATGGGGTCGTTTTTGCAGGTCTCTCTGCATCCGGGCTTCAAGCTTAGCATCGTCAAGCGCAGGTTTAAGATCTAAAATGACAGCCACCTGTGCTCTTGAACGTAGTGCATCTACAACAAGGGAACTTAGAGTGAGTATAATCGGACCGGAAAGGCCATTTTTGGTAAAACTGAGTTCACCAAATGCTTGGGTTTTTCTCTTTCCATTGATGAACAAACGGGCATTGATATTTTTTAATTGCAGTCCGGCTAAACCGTTACCAATCCTTTCCGCGGTACGGAGTGGGACCAGCGCTGGGCGAGTAGTAACGATGGTGTGACCAACAGATTGTGCTAAACGATACCCATCTCCAGTGGAACCGGTGCGCGGATAACTGGCTCCACCAGTTGCCAGAATAACGGCATCAGCATATATTTTTTGGTTATGGCCGCACACCACTCCTGCAACTTGTCCTTTTTTCACCAGAAGGTCTACAACCGAAATCTCTGTGCGTAAATCTACTCCCGCCTCTTTGACCCAATCGACCAATAGGCGAGCAACAAGGGGCGCATCACCATCTGCTGGAAAAACGCGTCCTCCTCGTTCAAAGCCGATTTTTAAGCCACGCTTTTCAAAAAATGCTATAAGTTCACCTGAAAAAAACCGGCCAAATGCTTGCCTGAGAAAACGGCCTGATTTACCAAAATGATCGATAAATTCGACAATGGGAGCCGTATTAGTAATATTGCAACGCCCCTTGCCGGTTATCCGAATTTTTCTGGCCGGAGTTTTCATCTTTTCCAGTAAAATGACATGCGCACCGTTAGTTGCGGCTACACCAGCAGCCATTAGTCCGGATGCACCTCCGCCTATGACAATTATTTTTTTTTGAGCCATTATAAAATGTGTTAAACGAATAAAGGGGAAAATAAAGAAATCTAAGGGAGCAACTTTTTTTGGGAACGACGCTCATGCGCTTGCATTGCAAAAAAAAACTTATCTGCAGGATAGAGCACTCTTTATCACATCTCCTTGTTTACTGTTACTCTTTTCTGGTTAGAGGGCGTCTTGAATAATTAAATTTTTCGTCCACAATTGAAACAGACGAAAAAAAAATAGCCACAGGCATATACATTGGTTACCACAGTGCCCCTTACCGCAGAAGATAAAATTTTGGATGTTACAAGGAAGTTGGATGGATTAGCAATTTTTCAAGATAGCTTTATTGTTTGTTACGAGTAAGTCATCCCTGTCTTGACTTCATCAAGTACAGACCTCACCGAACGACCTAAATCTTCCATAAGGACAGGTTTTGCAAGATACTCGTTAACGCCTAAAGCAGAGGATTTATCAATATCGAGCTGCTCACTGAACCCGGTCGTAACTATAACCGGAATTTGATCATTAATCTGCCTCACCCGTGCAAGCAGTTGCAGTCCTGTAAAATGAGGCATGGTAAGATCAGTTATGACTAAATCTATCCGGTCATGAAGGTTACGAAATGCCTCCAATGCTTCAAGACTGCTCACTCGCATGGTTACCTTATAGCCCATTCTTTCAAGCATGTTTTTGGTGACTTCTGCAACAGATTTCTCATCATCAACCAAAAGAATATGCTCGTCACCTCTGGGAATTGGCCCATGCACATTCTTATTGGTGGAACTCTTTTTCTTCATTTCAATAACAGGAAGATACACAAAGAAAGTGGTTCCTTTTCCCACCTCACTTGTTACTCGGATACCTCCACCATAGCCTCGCAAAATACCATGTACTACGGACAACCCAAGGCCGGTTCCCTTGTTCCTTGCCTTGGTACTGAAGTAGGGATCAAAAATCTTATCAATGGTCGTTGTATCCATCCCATGTCCGGTATCTGCAACGGTAAGACAAAGATACCGCCCGGGTGAGAGTGTTTCATGGTCGCAATCATCAACCCCTAAAAAAACTTCGCTAAGTTCAAGCTGTAAAGTACCCTTTATATTTTCCATGGCGTGAAAACCATTGGTAATCAAATTCATGATCACTTGATGTAACTGGGTGGTGTCAGCCATAACCAAAGGCAAATTAGCCGGGATTTCCTGGGCAAGCGTAATAGTCGCAGGCAAAATAGGACGAATAAGCTGCATAACTTCTTCAATAACCTTTTCCATGGAAACCGGTCTTATTTCCTGTTTCACCTCTCTACTAAAGGTTAGAATTTGCCTGACAAGATCACGCGCTCTTTTGGATGCATCCAGTATCCGATGACAATGCTCCTGCATTACTTCATTATTGCCGGCTTCAAGTAACATTAACTCAGCTCTCCCCATAATGGGAGAAAGGATGTTATTGAAATCGTGAGCAATTCCACCGGCGAGACTTCCTATTGCTTCTAATTTCTGGGTTTGCTGTATTTGTTTTTCATACTCCTTTTTTTCCTGCTTGAGTTGGGTCTGCTCCGTAATATCAATAACTGAGGCGTATACTTTCTCCCAGTTTTGCTCGTAGCCAGCTGCAACAACAGCTCTTAATTCAATGGTCAGATTTCTACCAGACAACGTACGATCAGAAATTGTCACGTCAAAGGAGCCGCAATCGAGAAACCCCAATATTTCTTCTTTGATAATCCACTCTGACCCCTGAGGTAAAATATCCTTTATTCCTGACAAATCGTTTTTATCGTCAATCTCATATAAATCAAGCGTGCGCGCATTAACATCTGTAACCTTTATCTTATCAGCACACACTCGCAAGGCCTCTGGGTGCATTTCAAAATATAACCCAAAATCCTGTACACCCTCAGCCTGAAGGTCATCAATGTAGCTCTTTACCTCTGAAAGGTCCTCCTCCCATAACGAAATAGGCGATTGTTCAAAAATAAGATGATATCGCGCTTCAGCCTTTTTTAATTCTTCATTTTTTGTAAAAATAACTTTCTTGTTTCGATAGTTGAGAACAAACAATAGAATCAAAAGAATGATAACAATGGTGAGTCCGCCTGTGACGAATGCAGGTCTGTAAGACAAATCAATATATTCGGTGAAGTTCCTTAGTAAGGAAAGAAAAAAATCACCGACAGAATTATAACTCATTGTTTAGTTGTCTTGTTTCGTTGCTAAAAAAAAATAACCGATTCAACCTTTGTAACTCCCTCAAAGCAGCTATCGAACGCTGCATACCTCTTGTCTTGTTGGATTGGAAAAAGTTGATCCACAGAACCGGCACAAAGAGAACTTCCCAAAAAGCAAAAAAGGATGAGTATCAAACAAATCCTATGCAGATGGAGCACTGTTGAATTGAGAGAGATCGTGTTCACAATAGTACGAACCACAATATAAATTGAAAGAAATCAAGTAAAAGCATTCTCTTTTATCCTAGGACGGAAAGGCATTTTTTGTCAAAATTAAAAACAGGAAAAGTTGCTATTTAAACAGCAATTTTTACGTAATAAAAATGGAAATACAAAATGAGTGATGACAGAAAATACCACGTTACCCTCTTTGTCTTTGCATTTCGACAAGGCATAACCTTTCCCCACCAAAAATAACAACAAACACACCTCCACCTTTCCCTTTTCCCCTGTACAGCTAACGGCCCCGTGGATAATGAGAATTTTAGGGCACGATTGAGGTATGGAAAAAAATACATGCGATAATAATTGTTTTCGGATTATTCGCTTACATCCGTAGTAATTTCCTAAGCATAAAGGCGTCAGCACTAGGCTCCGAGATATTGGACAAAAAGGCTATCAGGTAAAATGACCTTATACCTGTGCTCTGCTTTTCAGTCAGATAGTGCGCAGGTAGGATGTTGCTGAATAGTTACCTATTTCTTTTTGTTTTTTTCCTGTTATATTGTAGACAAAGAGTTCATCTTTACGTTCTTTCATTTCAAGACCCCTTTGTCTATATATGGCCCTCATGTTGTAAGGAGAAAAAATTCATGGCAATTTTCAAATACCAGGCAAAAGACCTTTTTCAATGGCTTACCGAAAAACAGGATATCGTTGTCCTCGATGTTCGTAACGATAAAGATTTCAAACGATTTCAGGTTGAAAGTCCTTATTCTTTTGAAATGCTCAATGTCTCCTATTATGACTTTATGGAAATAGAAGAAGAGTCGGTCAATCGGGTACCAAAAAACAAAAAAATAAAGATAGTATGTGCTAAAGAAGGGTCAGCCAAATATGTCGCTGAAATTTTAGAAAAAAATGGATTTAAAGATGTTGGATACCTTGCAGGCGGCATCAAATCCTGGGGCAATCTTCTGGTCCCCAAAATAATCGAAAAAAATGACACCTACGAGCTCTACCAGTTTATTCGACCAGGTAAAGCATCGTGCAGTTACGGGCTCATAAGCGGCAAGGAAATCATGTTTTTTGATCCCTCACGAGCTATTGATTTTTACCTGGATTTTGCAAAACAAAAAGGATGCACAGTTGTCAGGACCTTTGAAACCCATCTGCAGGCAGATTATATTGCTGGAAGCCGTGATATAGCAAATACAACCGGCGCTATCTTTCATGCCAACGAAAAGGACTTTCAAGGATCTAAAAACCCCTATAAGCCTTTGGTGGACGGGGAAACATTCACCTTCAGCAATGGGGGAGCGCAGGTGAGAGTCTTGTTCACTCCAGGGCACACGCCGGGATCGACCTGTTTTATCATTGATGAAAAGTATATCATCTCCGGTGATATGATTTTTATCAATTCTGTCGGAAGACCCGACCTTGGCGGTAAAGCAGAAGAGTGGGCACACCTGCTTTATGATTCAATCCAGCTCATCAAGCAACTTGATCCGGAGCTCAACGTCCTTCCTGGTCATTATATTGACTGGGCTGAAGCCAATGATGATCTTGTATTTACCCTCCCTTTACAACAGGTGTTAGCTCGAAACAAAAACATATACGATATCAAAGAGTTAAACGAATTCATTCAATTCATCAAAGACAATATGCGTCCCCAGCCGGAGGAATATGCTAAAATCCGCCTGGTAAATGCCAACCTTGAACAGTTTGAAGACGATAAACAAGAAGAACTTGATCTCGGAAAAAATGAATGTGCGGCATCTGCCTATGCCAAAACGCAAGCGCAGTAACAAATGTGGCTATTTTTATTGAATAATTCACGAGCGATCAAAACGCGGTGCAGATACCGAGCGGCAACGCTGTTGATCAGACTTCAATACGTTGCCGACACAGCAGGTCGTGGCTTATGGCTAGCTTGTTTTTCCCTTGATTACAGGGATAAGAGTGAATTGCAGACAATAAACCATGTTCAGGCTCATGGCCGCCAAGGATGCTGGTTCGCCTGAAAACTCTTTTGAGATAAACACACGTTGAGTACGTGGTGCCGGCTTAAGACTAACTACGCTTGTTACCGATAAAGCTAGGCCGAGTTTCTTATGAACTTTTTGATTTTAAACAAAATGAATTGATATTATTGCTTAAAGAGTAATTGAATAATTAACAGTCTGTTTTTCGTTTTTAATCAAAAAGTTCCTCCCCCGGGCGAGACTCAGCCACTTGCAGAACAAGTTCCACAAGTGAGTTAATCGAAACAATGCCGAAAAAGATGCCGACGTGAACCGCCTGAACTTTTTTTTCACCCTGCTTTTGTTGCTGGTAGCGTCGCCCATAGCGCCTTGCAACGCGACCGAGGCGAGCCCAACCGGTGGCAAGGCTGGACATTTTTTTTCAGCCATCCAAAACGAGGTAGGTCATAAACTCAACGCCCGAGGACTTACCCTCGGTAATCAGGTGTTTATCCGCATCCTCAAATTGCCGGGCATTCTTGAATTGTGGGTCAAAAAAGACACAACATTTGAGCTTTTTTCCTCCTACCCTATTTGTACCTATTCCGGATATCCTGGTCCCAAATTAAGAGAAGGCGATTTGCAAAGTCCGGAAGGTTTTTACCATGTCCGACGTAACCAACTCAACCCCACATCGAGTTACCATCTTGCGTTTGACATTGGCTATCCAAATTTATACGATCTCAATAATCATCGGGATGGAAGTAACATAATGATCCATGGAGGTTGCTCTTCCACAGGATGCTTCGCCATGGGTGATAAAAAGATGGAGGAAATTTACGTTACAGTGCAACAGGCATTACTCGCTGGGCAACAAAAAGTAGAAGTACATATATTTCCATTTGCACTTACAAAGCCCAATCTTGAACGTTTTTCCCAATCACCCTGGATCAACTTCTGGAAATCAATGGCGCCAATGTATATTTTTTTTGAAAAACGAAAACAATTACCGATAATAACCGTGGTCAAGAACAGCTACTCTCTAAACTGAGAGCCACAACTGAATATATCTGACTCTCCTTATCAATCAACAACTTGGCAGCTACACCAATGAATAACGAACGCCGACAAGCACAACGTATACATTTTACATCCACAGCACTGGTCCATTTTGACTCCGGGCAGACACTCTCGGCCGCAGTTAAAACCGAAAATATCAGCCTTAAAGGGCTGTTTATTATAACAGAAACCAAAATACCCCTACAGACGGATTGCTCCGTTGACATTACGCTGGAAGGGAAAAGCAGCACCTTGCAATTCACAGTTGTCGGTACCGTCTGTCGCCATGAACCAGAGGGTTTTGCAATGGCTTTTTCTACACTTTCACCTGACAGTTATGCTCATATTACCAATTTGATGCACCTACGGGATCAATCTGACAAATAAACGCAACCTTACCTATCCAACATCACCCCATGTTAGAGACATGATCCAAGAGCAGACACCACTCTATCGCCCCAGCATTAAGCTCTTTTTTATCCTGTTTTTCACAACCGGTGCGATCCTCAGTGTTCTCCTCACTTTTTTTTATCAAAAAGAGACAAGAGACTTAACACACTTCATTAAAATCCAGGAATCATACGGTCTTGAATTACGGAAAAAGAGGATCAGCTCTATTTTTAAGGATATCAAGGCAGACATCTTTTTTCTCCGAGACCAAAACGAACTCCACCAATATCTGCGTACCGAAAAAAAACAACAACTCACCCTGATGGGGCAGGAATATATTTCTTTGGCAAAAAGCACTCGTATGTATGACCAGATTAGGTACATCGATAAACAGGGGATGGAAATCTTACGGGTAAACTTCAATCAAGGTGAACCGCTCATTGTCCCGGACGACCAGCTACAGTCAAAAGCTGACAGATATTATTATAAAGAATGTGTTTCGCTGAAGAAAGAAGAGGTCTTTGTCTCTCCTTTCGATCTGAATGTGGAACATGGAACGGTTGAGCAACCCTTTAAGCCCATGATCCGATTATGCACACCGGTTTTTGATAACCATGGTACAGAACGTGGGGTACTCGTTTTAAATTTTCTAGGCCAGGATATACTCACGAGCCTGCTTTCCATCGAGCGGGTATCACTTGGTCAAACTATGCTGGTCAATAATCAAGGGTATTGGCTCAGGCACCCTGACCCTGCATACGAGTGGGGTTTTATGTTTCAGGATAAAGCAGATGTTTCATTGGCGATCCAATCGCCTGAAGTCTGGAAAGAAATACAATCATCCGCCAAGGGACAAATAGGTACCCCGGAAGGTCTTTATTCATTTAACACTGTGCTGCCTATGCTGGATGAGGCTGAACCAAGTCAATATGCATCGCCGGCAAAAGGAACCATCGGGCAATACAGATGGCATCTGATATCATTTCTTCCACAACAAAAAATTGACCAAAAGTCCCATGCCATTTTTATGCAATTTTTGATTCTGGGTGCTGTTCTTTTCATTTTGACAGCCATCGGATCGTGGAGCATGGCCTATGCTGTTACCAAAAGAAAAATTGCTCAAAATAGATTAAAAACAATGGCCTATTTTGACACTTTGACAAACCTGCCCAACAGGCGCCATTTTTTCGACCGCCTCGAAGAAGCGATTTCGCATGGAAATCGGTACAATAATACGTTGGCGCTGATGTATGTTGACCTCGATGGCTTTAAAAACATCAACGATAGTTTAGGCCATGACGCTGGAGACACGCTCCTCCAGCACGTAGCATATTGCCTGCGAAAAACATGTAGAAAATCTGATACGATCGCACGCCTTGGTGGTGATGAATTTGCCATCCTTATCCCGGAAGTTGCCTCCCAGGAAGACATTGCAACCATTGCTGCTAAAATTATAGCTATCCTTTCTCAGCCAATCACCATCAACAATGCCCAAGCTCAAGTGGGCGCAAGTATAGGGATAGCTCTTTTCCCGGCAGACGGTGATGAGGTGAGTCAATTACTCAACAATGCTGACTCAGCAATGTATCTGGCTAAGAGCCAGGGAAAGAATCAGTACCTCTTCTTCAGCGATACCCAACCCCCAAAAGATTAATCAACATTGCCTGTTCATTGAAAAATATTTTTTCTATACATACCATGGATAGACCTCTCATCGCTCACGAAGACGCTCCAAATCAAGCAGACAAATGGTCTTGCCTGCGACCTTGATCAGCCCTTCTTCGCTCATTTTTGCAAAAATTCGAGACAACGTTTCCGGAGTTGTTCCCAAAAGGCTTGCCAACTGCCCTTTGGGAACATCGAGCACCACCTCGTCTTCCCTGTTTTGCTCCTCTATAAGATAAAGAAGGTAAGAGGCAAGCCGTCCAGGCACTTCTTTCAGGGTCAAATTTTCAACCTGGGTTGTAAATCTTCGCAATCGCATGGACAAGACAGCTAACATGCTCATAGCCAGTGAAGGGTTGGCTTTGAGTAAATTAATAAATTCCAACCTTGGGAAAAAAAACAACTCCGAAGCTGCGAGGGTAGATGCCGAAGCAGGAAAAGGAGTCCCATGAAAAACAGGCACCTCGCCAAAAGGCTCGCCAACACCGAATATGTGCAGGATCTGTTCCTTGCCGTCGGTTGATAATTTGAAAATTTTTACCTTTCCGCTAGCCACCATATAAAACCCATTGCCAGGCTCGCCGTCATGAAACACAGCCTGCCCACGCTGATATTTTTTCGAAACGGAAATACTACACAGAGCATTGAGTTGCTCGTCAGGCAAACCGTTAAAAAGCAGGCTTTTTTTGAGAATTTCTTTTTTTTTCACTTTTTTTAATAAAAATGTATTTTTTGACCTAGATCAATGGAAGAACCACTCTTAGGTGTATGATGTGTGCATTCAATATGACACACAACCTACAATAACTCACTTGAGGAAAAACTACTATGTTCTGTAATCAATGCGAACAAACTGCAAAAGGAACAGGCTGCAACGTAGCTGGAGTATGCGGCAAAAATGAAGAGGTGGCCGATCTTCAGGATCTCCTTATCCACGCATTGCAGGGACTGGCTCTTTACGCAAACGAAGCTCGCCAACTTGGGATCGTTGATGAAGCCACAGACTTGTTCACCTATGAGGCTATTTTCTCCACCCTCACTAATGTTGATTTTGATCCGGATCGTTTTTTTGCGCTGATTAACAAAACCATTGAATATCGTGAATCAATCAAGGCCAAGGTGGCAGCAGCCGGCGGGAAAACAGATTTTCCCGAAGCGCCTGCAACCTTTCTCCCTGCAGATACAATCGCCGGCATGGCTGATCAAGGACAAGCATTACACCTGATAGAAAATCTTGATACTGATGAAAACATTCGTTCGCTGAAACAAACCCTGCTTTACGGTCTAAAAGGAATCGCAGCCTATGCAGACCATGCCGCCATACTGGGACAAAAAGACCCTGCTGTTGCGGGATTCTGTTACGAGGCCTTATGCGCATTACAGGCTGAAGGGCTGACTGTAGAACAATGTGTGCCGGTTGCCATGAAGGCTGGAGAAATAAACCTTCGTGCAATGGAGCTTCTAGACGCTGCCAACACCGGTAATTACGGGCATCCTGTTCCCACTCAGGTGCCACTTGGCCATCGAAAGAATAAATGTATTCTTATTACCGGCCATGATCTCCATGACCTTGAGCTACTGCTTAAGCAAACAGAGGGCAAAGGGATTGATGTGTATACACACGGCGAAATGCTGCCCTGCCATGGATATCCTGAGTTAAAAAAATACGACCATTTTTACGGCCATTTCGGGACTGCCTGGCAAAATCAGCACAAAGAATTTCCGAATTTTCCCGGACCAATTCTTTTTACCACCAACTGTATCCAAAAGCCCAAGGATGACTACAAGGATCGCATCTTCACCAACGGTCTGGTCGGCTGGCCTGGAGTTAAGCACATTGAAGACAAAGATTACAGCGCAGTAATTGATATGGCCCTGAGTATGGAGGGTTTTACCGAGGATGCCGATCAGGGTCATGTTATGGTTGGTTTTGCCCGCAATGCAGTGTTGGGCGTTGCCGATACAGTTATCGAAGCTGTTAAATCCAAGGCTATCAGACATTTCTTTCTTGTTGGCGGTTGTGACGGTGCAAAACCCGGCCGTGATTATTTCACCAAATTTGTCGAACAAGTACCTGACGACTGCATGGTTCTTACACTTGCCTGCGGAAAGTTCCGTTTCTTTGATAAGGATCTTGGCGCTATAGGTGGAATTCCACGACTGCTGGATGTGGGCCAGTGCAATGACGCTTATTCCGCCATTCAAATTACCGTTGCTCTGGCAAATGCTTTTGAATGTGAAGTCAATGACCTTCCCCTGTCAATGATTATCTCCTGGTATGAACAAAAGGCAGTAGCGATTTTGCTCACCCTGCTCTACCTTGGGATCAAAGATATCCGTCTTGGACCATCCCTTCCTGCTTTTATTTCTCCAGCTGTATTGCAATTTTTGGTCGATACATTCGATATCAAACCTGTTGCAGCAACACCGGAAGAAGATCTGCAGGCTATCCTAGGCTAGCAGGTACCTCTTTACCCAACAATAAAAACTCTTCCGGTCGGATCTCACCGACAGGAAGAGTATTTCAAACAACATGACCAGAGAAAATCACAAGACATATATTGTTATGCCGGATATGGACGCAGGCATGCTCTCGCCTGAAGATCTCGAAAAAATTACTGACGTGGTCAAAAGATATAATGTGCCCCGCACAAAAATTACAGGCGCCCAGCGTATAGCCTTCCTCGGTATGGAACCGCAACAGCTGGAGAGTCTTCAAAAAGAACTAAACACACCAGCAAAACCACCCCACAAAAACGGTCGTCTCCATTACATTCAGGCCTGTCCGGGAAATACCTGGTGCAAATATGGGGTTGGTGACACGCTGCACCTGCACGACAGGTTAAAAAAAATAGAGTTAAAAAATCCTCTGCCCAGCAAAGTAAAAGTTGGTATTTCAGGATGCAGGATGTGCTGCTGTGAATCCTGGATTCGCGATGTCGGTCTGGTTGCTGAGAAAAACGGCTGGCGATTCACCTTTGGCGGCAATGGAGGGGGAAGGCCGAGAATAGGCGATATCGTTGCCGACGGACTTTCAGCAAACGAGGCAATTACTCTCATCGAAAAAACACTCCATTATTATAGTACAACCGCCAAATTTAAGACACGCAGTGCCCGGTTTATGGAACGAATTGGAATAGAAGCTTTGCAAAAGGCAATCCTTTCCTAGCTTCATAAGTACATGTCTCTGCCGAAAACAAGTCACGATTGAGAATAAATACAATGAAAAATATGCGAAAAATTATAGAAATTGATGAAGAACTGTGCGATGGCTGCGGACAGTGTGTTCCTGACTGTGCCGAGGGTAGCTTACAGATCGTAGACGGTAAAGCCCGTCTGGTCGCCGACAAACTGTGCGATGGTCTTGGCGCCTGTCTCGGTTCCTGCCCCACCGGAGCTCTTCGAATTATAGAACGGGAGGCAGACGAGTTTGACGAAGAGGCTGTGGAGGAATACCTGGCCGGCATGAAAGCTGGCAACACCCAACAAGCCAAACAGGCTCCGAGTGGATGCCCATCCGCGCAACTGCAATCACTGCAACCAGCTTCGCCCTGCCAAAGTACCAACACACCAAGTGCGCAAACAGGATCAGCTCTCTCGCACTGGCCGGTACAAATTCGCTTGATCCCGGCAACGGCGCCTTTTTTGCAAAAAAGTGACCTGCTCGTTGCGGCAGACTGCACCGCAGTTTCTTATCCTCATATCCAGCAGGATTATATAGCGGGAAAAGTAGTGATGATGGGGTGCCCTAAATTCGACGATCAACAGCTCTATATCCAGCGTTTTACCGAAATATTTGAGACTGCTCAGCTAAAGTCACTCACCATTTTAATCATGGAAGTACCCTGTTGCGGTTCGATGACGCACATTATTAAAAAGGCTTATGATGCCGTTAAACCGGATATCCCTGTAAAGCAGGTCGTCATATCTACCCGCGGAACAGTGTTGGAAGAGTGTGCCTGGTAAGATTCTTCACGCTCTAAAGGTCTCCTAGGAGCCGGTCTGATTGAGCAATTTTTTCTTCAAATAAAGGCATTAAAGGAAAAATAGGCACAGCCATATACTTAATATCGGAGTCTACGCTTACCCGTGAGTATTATTTTTTCTGTAATAACGACGAGTTGAGGAGAAAGGGTTCAGTCCGACAGACTCCTAGCCTTTAGGGCATTTTTGATGCTGGGTCAATGGATTATATACTGTTATCTCATGCTTCTTTTACCCAAGGTTGAGACGACGGACTTGCTTGGCACCTACTTATCCGTTATTACTAATAGCGCTGTAACCACCTCATTATTGAACATTACCTTTTGGGTCAAAACACGCTTTCATGAAAACAAACCTAACCCTGATAGGCATGCCGGGAGCCGGTAAGAGTACAGTAGGCATCATCCTTGCCAAGACTCTCTCCATGGGATTTATTGATACGGATGTCCTCATCCAAATCAACCAGCAAAAGTCCCTGCAGGAAATCATCGATGCCGGCGGCTACATGCATCTACGACGCATAGAAGAAAATGAGATATGCAAGCTCAATATCACTAATCATGTAATTGCCACCGGAGGCAGTGCAGCCTACAGCGAACCGGCAATGCGTCATCTACAGATGATATCTACCCTTGTCTTTCTTCATGTAGACTATGAAGAAATAACACGACGAATCAAAAATTTTGATACCCGCGGTATTGCCAAGGCGGACAACCAGAGCTTTCAGGAACTTTTCGCCGAACGCCAGATTCTCTACCGCAGATATGCGGACACCATCATCACCTGCTCTGACCTTGACCAAGAGGAGGTCGCAGAAGAAATTGCCTCAACCTACCGAAATAAGATGTGAAAAAGACGAATCGACATAGGTGTCGCAGGTATCAATTAGTCAACAAGACACTTCCCACCCACGATCGCCTATCTATCCCCCCTAAATATAATTAAAGCGGCTGTAAACAAACATTATTATATTGTCTCCTTATTATTAATGCGCTGTTCTGCAGAGCAAAATGCTTTGCATGCACACTCTCCTTAATCCTCTCTTGCAGAAAAAACACACATGATCACAGAGCAGGTTCATACAGCACTGCAAAATGTAGTCGGTAAAAACAATGTCTACACCGAAACTGCAGATTTAATTACTCACAGTTACGATGCCACTCAAAAAGAATATCTTCCGGATGCGGTTATCTATGCAACGACCACCCGAGAGGTAAGCGACGTTGTCAAGCTCGCTAACCAGCACGGCGTCCCCATAATCCCGCGCGGTGCCGGTAGTGGCTTTACCGGCGGTACTCTTCCTATACAGGGGGGGATAGTTCTCGTCTTAACAAAAATGAACCGTATTCTGGCCATTGATGAGGACAATCTCACTGCGACAGTTGAACCTGGAGTGGTAACCGCCTCTCTGCAAAAAGAAGTTGAGAAACTCGGGCTTTTTTACCCACCTGATCCTGCGTCAAAAGAGTTCTGTACACTTGGCGGCAATGTGGCTGAATGCGCCGGTGGTCCAAGATGTGTAAAATACGGAGTGACCAAAGACTACATTTTAGGTTTGGAAGTAGTTACTCCGACCGGTGATATTATTCATACGGGTGGAGCAACGATAAAAAATGTGGTCGGTTATGACCTCACCAGGCTGTTTGTCGGCTCAGAGGGGACTCTTGGAATTATTACCAAAATTATCATCCGGCTCTTACCCAAGCCTGCTGCAAAAAAGACCATGCTGATCCAATTTGCATCCATAGAAGGTGCAGCGCAGGCAGTTTCTACGGTAATCCGTGGCAAAATTATCCCCACCACCCTGGAATTTCTCGACGCGACCACGCTTGCCTGCATCCGCCATAACTCGGCCTTAGATATACCTGAAGAATGTCGCGCCCTGCTCATCATTGAAGTGGATGGAGATGCCGACATCCTTGAACGACAGGCTGCAACTATTATTCAATTGGTGAGTGAGCTTGATGTACTACACACGGAAATTGCAGAGACAGAAGAACAGTCAGAGGCTATTTGGAGTGTACGTCGCAGTGTGAGTCCTAACATGCGAAAAATCAACCCTGACAAATTCAACGAGGATATAGTCGTGCCCAGGTCCAAAGTGCCGGACATGATACGTGCTCTTGAAAAACTTTCTGCTAAATATAATGTCCCGATTGTCAATTTCGGCCATGCAGGTGACGGCAATATCCATGTTAATGTTATGGTCGATCTCAAAGAACCCGGTATGCCGGAGACAGTTCAACGGGTGCTCCAGGAAATTTTCCAGACAACCGTTGATATGGAAGGTTCCATCAGCGGCGAACATGGCATCGGCACAGCCAAAGCGGCCTATTTGCCCATGGAAATAGATAGTGCTACCCGGAAGTACATGCAGACCATAAAAAAAGCACTGGATCCGCTCAACATTCTTAACCCAGGCAAAATTTTCCTAGAATCAACTACTTGATGGACTCGTAAAAAGTCCATCACACACTAAAGATGGCTAAATACAAAAGTTCGATATACAAGGCGCAGTGTTTTTCCCGAGGATTTGACTATACATATGGTATGTCAAGGCCTCGGGAAAAACCTGCAACACCGTAGATCGGCCTTTTTACGACGCCATCACCATTTAAAAAATCATCATACCACCAACCACTGCATGACTGATTATAACGAACTAACCCCTTATAAGGATGCCATCAATCAATGTGTTCGCTGCGGTGCGTGTCAGGCTCATTGTCCGGTTTATGACCAAGCGCGACAGGAAGGAGCCGTTGCCAGAGGTAAACTAGCCCTGGCAAAGGCCCTGCTCGAAGAATCCGTAACCATTGACTCGCGTCTGGAAGAGGATGTCAGCCTTTGCCTTATGTGCGGTTCATGTGTCGTTAAATGTCCGAACAAGGTCCCGACCGACAAAATAGTCGGTGCGATGCGACGTGAAATCAGTAACAGAAAAGGACTCTCACTCACCGGTAAAACAGTGGCAGCACTCACCGGACATCCCCCCCTGTTAAAAGCTTTGGTGAAAACGGCTGATGTTTTGTCTCCGGTACTCTTTAAAAAGGTGCCACAAACAAGCGGTCTTCGGCTCAGGTTTCCAGTTTCCGGTCACGCGCAGCGCACCCTTCCTGCAGTGGCTTCCAAAAATCTTTTTACAGAACTGCCGGAATTTATACAAGGCCGGCCCGACAAACCGGTTGTCGGCCTTTTTGCAGGATGTGCCATTACCTATATTTACCCCAAAATCGGGGTGGCAATGGCCTCCTTGCTCAATCATCTAGGGTATTCAGTGTTTACACCACGTACCCAGGGTTGCTGTGGCATTCCAGCCCGCTCTACCGGTGACACGAAGCTTATAGAGCAGTTAAACCGTACAAACCTGGAAGCCTTTAAAGCTCACGAGGTTGCTTATATTATAACCGGGTGCGCTTCCTGCCATTCCGGTATTGGTGAGACTGATCCAAACAGTACTGAAGAGCAAGCCGACTTTGCAGGCAAGGTCAGAGAAATCCATCAATTTCTCTATCAGGAAGGACTGGCCGATACCTTGGCAGCATTGCCCACAACAAAAGAGCGTACTCGCATAACCTACCACGATCCTTGTCATCTTAAGACAAAGGGCATTATTAATGAGCCTAGGGCCCTGCTTCAATCACTGCCTAATACACATTATGAAGAGATGGAAAACAGCGATCTTTGCTGCGGCCTTGGTGGAAGTTTTTCAGCACATCATTATGCATACAGTAAAGCTATTGGTCAACGAAAGGTTGCCGGCATTAAGGCGAGCAAAGCAGAGCTCTTGGCAACAGCCTGTCCGGGTTGCATGCTGCAATTGCAGGATTCGATTAATCACGCCATGCTCAATGTACAGACAATCCATATCCTTGAGCTCATCAGCAAGGCACTGGCTCTGGATCAAAAGTGGAAGTGAAAGCAAGAAAGAACCAAAAAGATAGCGCCAACCGGTGAATCTATGACAAGGACTGCTTTACTACCAATATGGTCTTGGCTAGCGCTTACGTCCTCATCCCCGATACCCGTTGCGACCAAACAAGTAATTGCGATTTTTACCCGGATCAGCTAAAAAACATGCGCTGTTGTGCAAAATGATATATTTTTTAGCTCTTTTCCACCCGATCATGCACTACCATGTATGCCCATTTTGTATGCATGATATGCTTCCCTTGAAAATGGATAATGCATTCAATGACGAAATCTACTAAAAACCCGATCCTGGCTTTTTTCTCTTCGGTGCAATTAGCCCTGTTCCTGCTGTTTGTTTTAGCAGCAACATCCATCATTGGTACGATCATTCCTCAAAATTCTCCAGCCTCCTTTTATGCCAAGCAGTATGGTCCGCAAATGGCAAGGTTTTTTGAGTTGTTGAAGCTCACCGACATGTATAATTCATGGTGGTTTCTCCTGCTGTTACTACTGTTTGCCATCAACCTTATTGTCTGCAGCATAGACCGGATTCCCCAGGTCATCAGGATCATAAAAAAGGATAATCTGGCAATCAGTCCCGAGCGTTTGCAAAAAATGTCGCTCAGTTCTTCGTTCACCTGGCATACAACCATAGAAATGAGTGTAGACAGAGTCCACGCCATACTGACAAACGAAAGGTGGAAAACAACTCAACGAGACAATGAACAAGGCACCTTGTTTTTTGCAGAAAAAGGCCCATGGACACGGTTTGGAGTCTATGTTGTCCATATTTCTATCCTTATCATTCTCTTAGGCGCTGTTATCGGCTCCTCAATGATAGCCAAAAAGGTTCTCCACAAGCCGTCCTTCGCGTTTAAGGGGTCTGTTATGATTCCGGAAACCAGGGAGTCTGAAGTCATATATAGTTTCAAAAGCGGCCAGCCTATTGATCTTGGGTTTACAGTCCGCTGCGACTTTTTCGACATAGAATATTACAGTAATGGGATGCCCAAGACCTATCTTTCCAAGGTCACAGTGCTCGAAAACGATCAGGAAATTTTATCAACAGATATTGAGGTCAACGCACCCTTGACCTATAAAGGGGTGACGTTCTATCAATCAAGCTATCAGCCTTATCAGGATTTTGTTGTTTCGCTGCAAAACAATCGGACCAACAAGCAGATCAAGAGGGTTGTTCCCCCCGCAAAACAGCTGGAATGGCAGGAAGGCGGAATATCTTTTGGTATTATTAACCAAGAAGCCAAAGGAAAGGTTACGCAGAGGGTAAAGGTCTGGTTGACTGACAACCAAGGGGATCCTTCCACATTTTGGGTCAACATGGGGCAGGAAGCTATGATAGAACGTCCTTCCGGCACCTATACATTTAACGCCAAGCAACTTTACGCTACAGGACTACAGGTAACCAAAGACCCAGGTGTATGGTTAGTCTACTGGGGCTGTATTTTAATGCTGGTCGGCCTTTATATTGCTTTTTTCATGTCCCATAGAAAACTTTTTGTTTTCATACAGCAAAAAGGAAAAAACACAGAAATCATTGTTGCCGGTAATACCAATAAGAACAAAATCGGTTTTGAAAAAACCTTCAACAGACTGGCCACCCGCTTTGAAGCAACAGATGAGTAATTTTCAATTCTGTGCATACTGCTCCGATAATGACAAACAAACCAGGTAAGCTGCAGAACTTTTCCTGACCATATAAGAGTGGTTTAAACGTAACTCTATCAGCCAACGGAATTTTCATGAACAGTTCACAACTTTTCGGCATCACAATGATAGCATACCTGCTATCAACGGCTTTTTATCTCGCGCTTTTCCTTTTTAAAAATAAGAAAATCGGTTTCATCGGTATGCTCCTTGCCGCCGGTGGTTTACTCATCCAAACTATCGGCATCGGCATGCGTTGGTATGAGTCCTACCAAATGGGAATTGGACATGCCCCCCTGACCAACATGTACGAATCACTTATTTTCTTTTCCTGGTGTACAGCGCTGTTCTACCTCTTTATGGAGATAAAATATAAAGCAAGAATCATCGGCGCTTTTGTGATGCCTTTTGCCTTTGTTTCCATTGCCTACGCCTCTTTTTCAGACCGAATAAACGATCAAATAAGTCCGCTTATTCCTGCATTGCAATCAAATTGGCTTATCGCCCATGTTGTTACCTGCTTCATTGGTTACGGTGCATTTGCGGTCGCAGGCTCTCTTGGATTTATGTACTTGTTAAAAGCAGGCGCTGAGCAGAAAAGAACGGCAGCACCCACATTATTTTCTTCTTTACCGGAATTAAAAATTATTGACGACCTGACCCACAAAACCATTGTATTTGGGTTTATGTGGTTATCAGCAGGTATTATTACCGGAGCCATTTGGGCCAATGAGGCCTGGGGAACGTACTGGAGTTGGGATCCCAAAGAAACCTGGTCGATTATCACCTGGTTTGTGTATGCCATTACCCTTCATGCCCGGTTCACTAGAGGATGGGGCGGCAAACGCATTGCCTGGTTGGCCATCATCGGCTTTGTTGCCGTATTTTTTACCTACTTCGGCGTTAACTTTTTTCTTTCCGGTCTTCATAGCTACGGCTCCAGTTAATGCTCCCACAGGCAACTTTCAGCAAGAATGTAACTCTATTTGGTACCTACTTACAGGTACAGGTTTTAGGTATAATAAATCAAAGAGTTATCACCCCCGTGAAGAGGTACTCTATTTGAGGAGGTTACAGTCTCTCTTTACCCGGACATCTGTTGACAAGGCCAGGTTTAAGAGCTATACAATTAACGTTTGATAGCTGTTTTTGTTCATATACTAAAAATATCAAAGGAGGATTGATATGAAGAAAATTTTAGCATGCTGTACAGCTTTAGCACTCATGGGCATGGTCAGTTTCGGCGTCGCAACTGCCAGCGACAAAGGACCTGCAGACATGACACTGGAATCAACCATTGACAAGGCCAAAAAGCCAAAGCCAGCTATTTTTCCACATGCTGCCCACCAGGGTCGTCTGGAGTGTGGCGAATGCCATCACGCAAAAGATGATGCTGGTAAGCAGGTAGCCTATGTGGAAGGGCAAAAAATTGAAAAATGCGAGTCCTGCCATAATAAAGGCGAAACAATGCCGAAAGAACTCGCAACTTACAAAGGCGCTGCTCACGCTCAATGTAAGGGTTGCCACGCTAAGACATCAAAGGATCTTGCAAAATGCGGAGTATGTCATCCTAAACAGGGATGATATCTATTACTCATAATGCATAAAAAAAGGCTGCTCACGTTGAGCAGCCTTTTTTTATTCTATAGAAGAGTTATGCGTTACTCTACATGCATCTTTGAAATGTCTCCTACCTGCAGCACAAGCTCACCCAATGCGGTGAGTAAATTCAATCTATTTTGCCTGATCCGGGCATCTTCCGCCATAACCATGACATCATCAAAAAACCGATCCACTGGTGATTTCATTGCCAGCATCTCCAGCAATGCTTTGTCATATTGTTTTTCGTCCAGCAATGGTAAAGCTTTAGAACGAACGGTTTCCAGAGTCGCATAAAGATCCTTTTCTGCCGCATCACTCAACAGATTTGGCTCTACCTGAGTCTCAGTGTTGTCTTTGATAATATTCCTGATTCGTTTAAATGCACCGGCAAGGACGGCAAAGTCTTGTTGGTTCTGAATTGCATCCAATGCCTGAATCCGCCCCAGACAATCAAGAGGATTATCAAAGCCGGTTGCTGTTGCAGCATCAACAACCTCCTGTAAAACACCTGAGGCCACCTGCTCATTTTCGAAACGAAGGCGTATAAAATCTAGAATCTCATCTGCGGTGTGCTCCTGGACCTTGATCTGGTCTCCATAGGCAGCCAGAGCTGCCTCTATAACTGCAGACAATGACAGATTAATATTGAGCCCTTTTAAAATATTGAGCAACCCAATCGCCTGCCTGCGTAAACCAAAGGCATCTTTATTACCGGTGGGCCGTTCGCCTATGGCAAAGCAGCCGGCCAAAGTATCAAGGCGATCAGCTAACCCTACAAAAGCACCGGGTAGTGAGGCAGGCAGTTGCCCCCCCGCACGGACGGGCATGTAGTGCTCATGGATGGCCTGGGCAACCGTTTGATCTTCGCCGTCATGCAAGGCATATTCGCTACCGATAATCCCCTGTAAAGATGGGAATTCGCCAACCATTTCTGTGAGCAAATCGGCTTTTGCAAGCCTGGCAGCTCTCATGGTTGCATCTTTGAGTGCTGGTTGTATCTTATCCGCCAGCATGGCAGCAATCTTTTCCATTCTCCTGCTCTTCGCAAGCATGGTCCCGAGCTGATGCTGAAAAATAATCCCGTCTAGCTGGTCGAGTCTGTCGCTGAGTTTTCTTTTTTTATCCTCATTAAAAAAGAATAAACCATCCTCAAGCCGAGCTCGCAATACTCTTTCATGTCCGCTTGCAGCAAGATCGATGTCCTTGATATCGGTGTTATTAACAGCCACGAAACGGGGAAGGAGTGTTCCGTCCTTATCGGCAACAGGAAAATATTTCTGGTGTTCTCGCATGGAGGTTATTAACGCTTCATCGGGCAATGTAAGAAATTTTTCATCAAAACTTCCACAGACACCGTAAGGTTTTTCAACAAGATTAGTAACCGTATCTATTAAACCTTCATGGAGAACAGGTTGTGCGTCTGCTATCCCTGAATGTTCTTGTACAGCACGCTTTACCTCACTGATCACGAGTTCACGCCTTATCTTGTTATCTGCAACCACATATTTTTCGGCCAAAGTGGAGAGATACTGCTCGGTACCAGTAACATCAAAGGTATCAGGAGACATAAAGCGATGCCCACGGGTGGTCGTACCGGCAACGATCCCTTCAAAAACAAGATCGACCTTTTGCCCACCATAAAGAGCAACCAACCACTGAATCGGGCGGACAAAAGCCGTTGCAGTATCTGCCCAGCGCATGGACTTTGGGAAAACCAACTCACGAATAAGAGATTCAAGCACATCGGGAAGTAAAGAAAGGGTATCTTTGCCCTGTACATCCTCAACAGCCATTAAATATTCTCCCTTGGCTGTCTTGATCACCTGAAGATCACTTGGATCCATGCCTTTGGAGCGGGCAAAACCGATGGCAGCCTTGGTTGGATTACCGTCACCATCATAGCCGGCAACGGTCGAAGGACCAATATGTTCTAAAGTTCTATCAGGTTGACGCTCTTCAATAAAATCAACCGAGAGGGTCAGTCTCCTTGGAGTGGCAAAAGTCTTAAAACCACTGGAGTTGAGGCCAAGTTCCTTCAGCTTCTTTTCTGCTTCTGCTTGTAAAAAATCAAGTGCCGACTGAATATATCCAGCAGGTATTTCCTCGGTCCCAATTTCAAATAGTAGCTCGCTCATTGCTGTCCGTAGATGTAATTAGCTAAAATGGTAAATAAAACGGTATTGCAACACATTTCAAAATAATATTGCGACACAATTTCTATAGCCTCTTTTCAAAGGCTTTTCAAGAAAACAAGACCTGAATCGGTCTGACGGGATACAACCTTACCCTAATGAGAAAATACCGGCAATAACAGTTACCTTTTGGCAAGAAAACAAGAACCTAAGAAATCAGCAATAATTGCAAGATTCTGAGGGCATCTTGAAAATGTCTTTTCCTGGAAATTTCGATATTAAGCTTATGATTGGAGCCTTGAAGGTAGCCTATACTCCAAAAGTGTACATATGCCTGTGGTACTATTATCGGCATGCATTGGCCCAGAATAGGGACCGGAGGAGCGTAGTTGAACGATATCACTTTTCAAGACAGGTTACAATCAGGGGAAAGGGTCAATTTTTTTCGTCTACAGCCATTGGCCCTTCAACAGAAGCAGAGGTGGTATATCCGCATGTAACATTTTCTACCACTACCTTATACCATGAAAAAGCGGAATGGTTGGCAAGGGCTGTGCCAAGTTTGCGACAAATGGTTTCAGCGCTACTCTTGAGATCAGTCGATCGTGCAGCACTGCTTTCAATAAGCTCAATCAAATCCTCAAGCCACAAAAAATGGCTTAATCTAACAGAAACAATGACTGTACCCCAGAAGCCTGCATAACCGTTAGTTGCAATTGTCGCATTTTCGTTGCCGTTGAGCAGTGGGACAGGTACCTCGACCTCTACCACCAAATCAAGTTCCTCTTCAAGCGAACCTATCATTTTGCAATCGTACCTTTGTGACTTAAACAGGGCTCTTAAGTTGGTAGAAGTAAAAAAATAAGGAAATGCGATTTCAATGTGGGAAGCCTCGGCTTGGAGGCGAGTTTTCATTTCTTGCAAAATGAGATGGAGTGTTTCAAGATTGAATCGCCCATGAAAGCGATTAAGGATCTCAATGAATCTACTCATATGAGTCCCTTTAAATTGATGGGGCAGGTTCACGTACATATTGACAATAGCAACTGTCTCCTGCGTTTTTCTCGACTTATCCAGGACGGTAACCGGATAAGAAATATTTTTTACGCCTACCTTACGTATATCTATTCGTCTGGTATCCTCCAGGCTCTGAATATCTTTCATTAGGAATCTGCAAAGCGGGGGTCAGGCTGTTGAGGCAAGTGGAAACATAAAATCAAGCAGAGTTCATGTATTCGAAATATTTCCAAAAACATCAGGAAAGATATTTTTTTACAGTGGCCTTCAACTCATCAATGTTGGCGGATTTGACAATATACGCCTCTGAAGCCCAGGTACCGAAGTCCTGTTTAAACTCAGGATAAGCAGAGCAAAGAATAACCGGCAACCGTGAATTGAGTTCTTTCATCTGCCGAAGTACCTCAATTCCGTTCATGCCCGGCATATTAATATCAAGAATCACTAAATCGGGTTTTTCTTCACTGAATTTTTGCAGCGCCTCTTCCCCATTATAGGCAGAGATCACCTCATATCCTTCATCTTCGAACTCTCCCCGATAAAGCAACTGGATGCCCTGTTCGTCATCAACAAGCAAAATACGTTTTGGTTCCATTTTCCCACCTACAGTTCGACTTCCTTGAGGTATTTACAGGTCTCTTCCGGCGGCATTGGATTAATATAAAATCCGGTTCCCCACTCAAAGCCTGCAATGGAGGTTAATTTGGGGACAATTTCAAAGTGCCAGTGATAGTGATCCAGCTGTGGAGAACGAAGTGGCTGGGTATGCAAAACAAAATTATACGGCGCGTTTGGTATGCAGGCATCCAGCCGCCTCAGACTTTCTGAAAAAATATCTGTAAGCGCCTGAAGAGAGTTTTCATCTTGGGCCGCATAATTGGAATGATGATAACGTGGTATTATCCACATCTCAAAAGGCGAGCGAGGCGCATAAGGAGTGATGGTTACAAAATAATCATTTTCGCAGACCCTACGTATATCCTGCTGTCTTTCCTGTCGAATGATATCACAGAATATGCACCTGTCCTTGTATTTGTAATACGAAAGGCTTCCTTCAAGTTCCGAAGAAACCCTGCGTGGTACAATGGGAAGGGCTACCAGCTGGGAATGTGAATGTTCAAGGGAAGCTCCAGCCGCTTTACCAAAGTTTTTGAACACCATCACGTATCGAAATCTTTCATCTTGTGCAAGGTCTCGGATACGGTCCCGAAAAGCCCTGAAGGTGAAGATCATTTCTTCCGGGGACAAGGCTGCAAATGTTTTTTCATGAGAAGGATTTTCAATGATCACTTCATGGGCACCAATACCATTCATCCGATCATAAAGCCCTTCACCCTGTTTCTCCAATTCGCCTTCGATGACAAGGGCCGGGTATTTGTTGGGCACGACCCGTGTTTGCCATCCGGAAGAATTTGCCGGCCCCTCATTGCGCCCATAAACAAGGACTTCGTCAGGCGTTGTTTTTTCATGACCGGGACAAAGAGGGCAAAATCCTCCCTTAACCTTGTATTCCTCAACCATAAAATCAGTCGGCCGCTTCCCCCTTTCCTGGGCAATAATGATCCATCGTCCCAAAATGGGATCTTTTCTTAATTCAGGCATAACTCTTCTAGCGCCCCTGTGCCTTTTCCCGTTGTTCTAATTTGGTTTTACAATCGATACAATAGGTAGCCACAGGCCTGGCCTTAAGCCTTTTTACAGAAATATCCTCGCCGCAACCTTCACAGATGCCATAGGTGCCTTCTTCGATACGATTAAGAGCTTCGTCAACTTTGTCCATAAGCTTCCGTTCTCTTCCACGAATACGGAGTTCAAACGTTCTGTCAGACTCCACACTTGCTCGATCATTGGGATCAGGAATATTACCTTCTTGATGCGCTATTTCTGTTAATGTCTGTTCAACATCAGAGGAAATATCGTTCTTAATCGCTTCAAGTTGCTCTTTTAATTGCGCCAAATCCTTTTCATCCATATCAGCAGACTCCGGCAAACTGGTTTAATAATATTTTCTGTAGTATATCATTCTGTTACTGATCTTTCAAATAACCCGCTTTTACCACCACTTTTTTTCAACAACCTAATATCAGAAATCTCCATACTTTTATCAACCGCCTTGCACATATCATAGATTGTCAAAGCGGCCACGGAAACGGCAGTAAGCGCCTCCATTTCAACCCCTGTTTTTCCGGTAATCGACACAGTAGCCACTATATGGATTGCTTTCTGCTTATCATCAAGAGAAAATTCTATATCAACACCGGTAATCGCAAGAGGATGACAAAGGGGAATAAGCTGATCTACTTTTTTTACTGCCATTACCCCGGCAATCCTAGCCACCCCCAGCACATCTCCTTTTTTGACATTGCCTTGGCGCACTAATGAGTACGCCTGATCAGACATGGATATGGTTCCCTCAGCCGTAGCCTCTCGTCGCGTATCATTTTTTTTCCCCACATCCACCATCCGGGCATTGCCGGCCTCATCGAAGTGGGACAGAGGATTTTCATCAACCATTGGCAACCTTGTCTGTTTTATCTGCTTTCTTTTTCTGTTTGCTTATATGGGTATGGAAAAGACGGGCGAAAAAACCTTCCTCTTCCCGCTCTTTACTCATCTCATCGAAATCTTTAAGTAACTCTTTCTGCTGTTTTGTCAATTTGACGGGTGTCTTCACCTGGGCTTCGACGATCATGTCCCCTTTACCTCCACCACGGAGGCTAGGCACACCTTCCTTGCGCAGAGTAAAACGATCACCTGATTGGGTCCCGGCAGGAATCTTTAATTTTGTAGTACCATGGATCGTAGGCACGTCCACCTCACACCCTAAAGCAGCCTGTACCATCGGCACAGGAAGGCTCAGGTAGATAAGCTGACCATCACGCTGAAAATATTCATGCTCTTCAACATGAATAATGACATACAGATCGCCTGATTGACCTCCACGGCGGCCACCTTCTCCTTCTCCGGAGAGCCGCATTCTTGACCCGGTATCGACACCGGCTGGGATACGAATATTGACGGTCTTGCTCTTGTTGACCAATCCTGACCCGTGGCAATCATTACAAGGTTCCTTTATCACCTGACCGGCGCCATGACATTGCGGGCAGGTGGTGCTTACCTGAAAAAAGCCCTGAGACCGTACCACCTGTCCCCTTCCGTGACAACTGGGGCAGGTTTCCGGCCGGAACCCTGGCCTGGACCCGGTACCATCACAGGTTAGACAGGTTTCTTTTTTTGTTATTTCAACTTCACGGTTCACACCGTGTACAGCATCCATAAATGATATCTGGATATCATAGCGAAGATCATCACCTTGGACAGGTGCATTTGGATCACGTTGACGGCTACGCCCTCCAAATCCGAAGATATCACCAAACATATCGTTAATGTGAGAAAAAATATCATCGTTGTTTCCCGGGCCACTGTACCCGCTACTCCGCAGACCTTCTTTCCCGTAAGTGTCGTAAATTTGGCGTTTTTGAAGATCGCTGAGCACTTCATACGCCTCGGCAGCTTCTTTAAACTTTGCCTCGGCCTCTTTATCATCCGGATTGCGATCCGGATGATACTTCATTGCCAATTTACGATATGCCTTTTTTATGTTCTCAGCAGATGCGTCTCTTGATACACCGAGAAGTTCGTAATAGCTCTCACTCATAACTAAATGTTTCTATTCGTTATTGTCGCTGGTTTCGACTTCGGATTCAGTAATTTTGGATCTGCGCTGTCGTGGAAGATCGTGAATATTGTCAAAGGTTACCTTTCCCGCAGCGATCTCACGCAACGTCATTACCACTTCCTTATTTTTCCCAGCAGCAAGAAAAGGTTCTCCATTGCGGTGCTGGCGAATTCTCTCCACAGCGAGATGAATCAGGGAAAAACGATTATCGTCTCCCACTTTTTCAAGACAGTCTTCTACGGTGATTCGAGCCATCTTGTAGCCTCCATAATAAAAACTTCCGGAATGAAATATTCGGAATATTGAATTTAAGGTTGCGGATTCCAGATATAAGCGTGGAACGTAGGCTGGAATCCAGCAATGAATTTTGTAAGCATTCTGAAAAAAATGGCAAGGGGAGCGAGACACTCCCCGATCAGATCACCACTTATTTTTCAAACGGATTTCTCAACAGCAATGTTTCATCCCGATCAGGACCGACTGAAACAATCGCAGGTGCAGTTCCGGTAAACTCTTCCAGACGTTTGAGGTATTCCTTTGCTGCACGGGGCAGGTCATCATAGGAACGAACATCTGTAATTTCTTCGGCCCACCCTTCTACTTCCTCGTACACAGGTTGTACCGATTGAGCGATTCGCATATTATCAGGCATGAAATCATATTTTTTCTGCTCTACCTGATACTGCGTTGCTATCTTCAACTTTTGCAGGCCTGACAAAACATCAAGCTTGGTAATTGCAAAACCAGTCAGGCCATTGAGGCGAACGGCATCATTTGCAACCACTCCATCAAACCAACCGCAACGTCTTCTTCGCCCTGTTGTTGCACCGAACTCATGCCCTTTCGTCTGTAAAGTGTCGCCAACAATGTCACCTTCCGGCAATTCTGTTGGGAAAGGGCCCTCTCCGACTCTGGTCGTGTAGGCTTTAAGAATACCAATAACTTCATCAATATGGGCAGGACCAAAACCAGAGCCGATGCAAGCGTTGCCGGCGATGGTATTGGAAGAAGTCACAAAAGGATATGTTCCGTGATCAATATCAAGCTGGGTTCCCTGTGCACCTTCAAAAAGAATATTTTTCCCAGCTTTGCGAGCCTTATCAAGGACAATGGAAACATTATCAACAAAAGGCGCCAGTTTGTCCGCAAAAACTGCAAACTGCTCAATTACCAGTTCCGCATTTACAGGCTCTGCGTCATATTGTCGGGTAAGGATAAAGTTTTTTTCATCAATCACGGCCTCAAGTTTCGCCTTAAACAAAGCTGGATCAAGCAGATCACCGACCTTTAAGCCAACTCGACCGACCTTATCAATATAGCAGGGACCTATACCGCGACCGGTTGTGCCTATTTTTTGCCCTTTAGAAAGAGACGCCTCTCTGGCAATATCCAGACTCTGATGATATGGCATTATCAAATGCGCATTGCTGCTGATCAGAAGCCTCTCCGGAGTAATGGGCAATCCTCTGTTATTGAGTTCTGCAATTTCATGCAGCAAAACCTCTGGATTGATTATTACGCCATTACCTATAACACTGGTTTTTTCCTGATATAGAATTCCGGACGGGATAATATGAAAAATATACTGTTCTCCGTCGACCACCAATGTATGACCGGCATTATTTCCGCCCTGGAAACGGACAATATAGTCTGCATATTCAGTAAGCAGATCAACGATTTTCCCCTTTCCTTCATCACCCCATTGGGTGCCGACCACTACAACACTGGTCATGATATCTCCTGGAATTGAACTAAATAACAAAAGAAAAGGCCGACCACGATTAGGTGCCAGCCTCACTTGAACCGGATTAATATAGCAAAAAATAACACCTCTGTCAAATCGGGGTTAACCGCCCTCTACATAACAATCCATCTCTTCCCTGATTTCAACAACCTGCAGACATTACAACAGTCTATTTCCGGGGAATGTCGCGTCGTAAAACCTATTACCAGCGGGTTAGAGATCTATCCAGTTTGATTTGATATATATCAAGGAAAAAAGAGAGGTTTCTAGTATAAAATCAGGGAAAAAGAGTAATACATCATGCCTTATCCAATACAAAATATAGAAGTGATAAATAACGATTATGAAATTCACCTCCAAAAGGATGCAGCGGGAAGCCGACTGCGTGGCCCTGATGATCAATCGTTACTGCAAAGATCACCATAAAGCACAATCGCCTCCCTGTGAACAGTGTGAAGAACTTTTGCACTACGCGCTGCAACGACTGCATCATTGCCCTTTCCAGGAACAAAAATCAACCTGCGGCAAATGTCCTGTGCACTGTTACAAACCTGATATGCAAAACAAAATTCGCAAGATCATGCGCTATGCGGGGCCACGCATGGTGTTCACGAACCCAATCATGTCCCTTCACCACCTCATCGATGGTCTCAAGAAAACACCCGAGCGGCAATAACCAGACCGCTTGACACGTCTTTTTAAATCCCGTAAGGTTGGACCGTTTTCGTAAGCCGGAAGTGTAACTGCTCAGCGAACAACAAATACCCTTGCTTTTTCAGCTCGATCTGTATTGGTTCGGCAGTACTCCAGATGGGTATAACCAGTCTGGATTGCTGGAATAACACTCTACCTTCCTGCCTGATCATGTGCAGAGGTAAACACAGATTCCGAGCGATACTGCTGAACAGTTACCCTGAAGTTATAAAAAATTCACCAGTTGAGCCTACTCTTATGTTTGGAATTGGTCTTCCTGAAATGATAGTCATCTTCGCTGTCGCTCTGATAGTGGTCGGACCGGACAAACTCCCGGACCTTGCCAAATCACTTGCGAAAGGGTTGATGGAGATGAAAAAAACCGTCAACCAGTTAAAAGAAAACTTGTCTGAAGAGGACGACACACTCAATGAAGTGCAGCGTGAATTGAAACAAACAGCCGCTGACCTCAAGGAACGGGTCCTTGATAACGAAACCCAGACCTGGTCGCAAAAAGCCATTGAAGCCCCTGTTGACAAAGGAGAGGCAGATAAGGATAAACCAATCGATCTCTCTCCGGAAAACCTACGCCCTTGGGAAGAAGACGCTGAAAGTACACCACAGGACAAGGACAACGATTCTCCTGTGGCGGATAGTTCGCCTGAAACAACGCCTGCCGATGATACTGACAACGCGGAGAGCAAAACTGCCAAATGATATCCGCATTTGACCACTTTCGCCCCCATCACGAAGAACTGAGAAAGCGCCTCATCCGCATTATCAGTGCAGTATTTCTCTGTACCCTTGTTGCGTATCTCGGCAAGGATTATATTGCTGCATTTTGTATGCAGCCATTATTTACCGCCGCACCAGAGCTTGAGAAACTTGTTTACACCAAACTTACCGAGGCATTTATAAGCTATATCAAACTATCACTGTTGGCAGGCATCCTGTTCAGCTTTCCCTACATACTCTTTCAGATGTGGATGTTTATCTCCCCAGGGCTTCTTGCAGGTGAAAAAAAAGCAGCCCGCCTGATTGTACTCTGGGCCACGTTCTTATTTCTTGGCGGGGCTTGTTTTTCTTTTTTTATTGCCCTACCAAAGATCCTTTCTTTTTTTATGAGCTACGCCGGGCCAAACCTCACCCCCATGCCCAAGTTTGGTTTATACCTGACCTTTGTCGGCCGAATGGTACTGGCCTTTGGCATTGCCTTTGAAATTCCGTTTCTTATGGTCATGGCGATCCGTACGGGAATCGTTGCCCCTCATTATTTCTCCAACAAACGCACCTGGTTTTATATAGCAATAATGGTGCTTTCTTTTTTACTGGCCACTGGAGAACTCACAGCTACCGTGCTCCTTTGTCTCCCTCTGTTTCTGCTTTATGAAGCAGGTATCCTTGCCGGGCGTGTTTTCAAAGGTAAGAGCAAACCAACAAGCAGCAAATAATACTTAAACGACCTTCCTCCTCTTTCTCCAACCCAATTCCATCGGCTTTTGGGTAATTTATTATAACTCTACATTCGATTTCATACCGCACGAACCCCTTCTCCTGCTAATGCTTTTCTAATAGCATTCTATCATTTTCTTCATTTTCACCCTTGACTTGCTCATTTTAGGCCCCGATAATACAAGCAGCTTAAACTGCGCCTCAACTTTGAAATAATAATTATTACTAAAGGTTGGACACAAAACGCTTAAAAAAGAGAGGAAAAATGAAAAATCTTAAACTTGGGGTAAAGCTGGTAGGCGGTTTTATTCTTACCGCAATGATTGTACTTGTTGTAGGCTTACTGGCCATGCAGCAACAGAATAAACTTCATGAGCAAGCCGAAATGCTCACGGAAGACGCCCTGCCCGCAGTACAAAACATGTTGATTATCAAAAGTGAGGCCAACTACATTGCCTCCCTCATGCGGACTTTGCTCACCCCTTTTGCCGACAAGGAACAAAGAAAAGCCGTTCACCAAGGCCTTCTTGATTCAAGAAAAGTGTACGGTGCTGCCAAGACCAAATTCATGGAACTGGCTTTTTTTCAAACCGTTGAACCCGAATGGAAGGCATTCGGCGACCATATAGGCAAATGGGTAGTTGCCAACAATCAAGCAGTCAAATTCTCCAAAGAACTCGTTGCCAGGGATTTAACCAATCCAGTGCAGTTGAATAATCACATGCAACAGTTCGAGATTGCTCACCTCACCCTGCTGGCGAACACCGACAAACTCATCTCCAATGGCACCGCCTTTACAGGCGGGACTGATGAGAACGCCTGTTCGCTCGGCAAATGGCTCAACAACATGGATACAACGAACCCGGAACTGGTTGCGCTTGCATCCAAGGTCAAACCCAGTCATGCCAGGCTTCACCAGGCAGTCGGCAGGGTTAAACAGTACGTGGCCAATGGGCAGATCTTGCAGGCCGAAGAAACAATGAAGGATGTTGTCTACCCTGCATCAGAAGAGGTTTTTGCAATTGTACATGAAATGGAAGCAATTATAACCACCGCGTATGACGCGTTTAGTAACATGAACACGCTGCTGCTCGTGGAAGCGGCCACTCACCAAAAAAATACCTTTGACGCCATCGATACCATAGTCAACAAAGCGGTGGAAGGCTCCCACGCAGTTGCAGAAGAGGCTGAAACTGTAGCCAAAACAGCACGAACCATAAATCTTGTCGGCATAGTTGTCGGTATTACCCTCGCCCTTGCCCTTGGGTTCTACCTTACTATTATCATTACCAAACCGCTGGCCAAAGGGGTCGACCTCTCCAAAGCCATGGCTGATGGCGACATGACCCAAACCATGGACGTAGACCAGAAAGACGAAATCGGTGTACTGGCCAAATCATTGAACAACATGGCAGGTAATTTACGAACCATTATCACCGACGTCAATAAAGGCGTATCCAGCGTTGATGAATCCTCCTCACAACTTGCAGCCATTGCCAACCAGATGTCCAGCGGCGCAGAGGATACCGCCAACCGATCCAACCAGGTGGCGGCAGCTGCCGAAGAAATGAGCGCCAATCAAGACTCTGTGGCAGCAGCCATGGAACAGGCTTCAGTCAATATAAATATGGTTGCCTCAGCGGCCGAAGAGATGAACGCTACCATCACTGAAATTGCGCAAAATTCAGGTCGAGCCAAAGAGATTACCTCGCAGGCGGTTGATCAGTCTGAAAAGGCTTCCGACCGGGTCGACGAACTGGGCAAGGCTGCCAATGAAATTACCAAGGTTACCGAGGCGATCACCGAAATTTCCGAACAAACAAATTTACTGGCACTCAATGCCACTATTGAAGCCGCCAGAGCCGGCGAGGCAGGTAAAGGTTTTGCGGTTGTTGCCAACGAAATTAAAGACCTTGCCAAGCAGACCGCGGAAGCTACTCTGGATATCAAAACCAAGATAGAGGGTATTCAGCAGGCTACCGGTATTACGGTAAAAGAAATTAATGAAATCAGCACGGTCATTGCCGATGTGGACCAGATTGTGGCAACCATCGCCACTGCAGTGGAAGAACAAACCGCAACCACCAGAGAAATTGCGGAAAACGTTAGCCAGGCTTCAACCGGTATAAGTGAAGTTAACGAAAACGTTTCTCAGAGCTCGGCAGTAGCTTCAGAAATTGCGTCGGATATAGCCGAAGTTAATAATAGTGCCAACGAAATGAATAGGGCCAGTAGCCAGGTTACGGATAGTGCCCGGGAACTTTCCGCTGTCGCTGACAAGCTTAAGAATATGGTCGCTCAGTTTAAAGTCTGATAACAGCCGTTCAAATTTCTTCCCCTTAAAAAAGGCGTCTGCTTCGTGCAGGCGCCTTTTTTGGGTCTCTTCTTTTTCACAACAATCAACACGTAACAAATTACTCACGCTCCAAAGCAAGAGTACCTTGAATCATGAGCGAGTAAGTAGAGCAAATTGTTATAGCGCCCTCAAAAAATAGACAAGCCCCTTAACCTCGCCGCCCTTTTCCTGCCTCAACGCTACCTGTTCAAAATGGCAAACCTGGAGGTCATTTTCTTTTGCCACAGCCAAAATATAGTCATGGGAATGTGAATACCTGCCATTTGCATGAAGCATCCAGTCCTCACCTTCTCCAGACTCTATTGAGAAACAAATATGTACCTCATCCCGACATCCCGCTGTTATAGCCTGAAAAACAGGTTTGAGATCGCCCAGATAGATAAAAACATCGGCAGCGAGAACTAAATCAAACGGAGCCGGGTCCTGATGATGTTGATGAAAATACGCGATCAGTTCAGCCTCTTCCAAGGTGTCATAGATTTGCTTTTGGCGCGCAATGTCTATCATCTTTGGCGAAAGGTCTATCCCGGTCAGCTTATCTGAACACTCTCGAAAAAGTTCTCCGCAAAGGCCGGTACCACATCCAAGATCTATACAGTGTTCATATTTTTTTTTGCGTGGCCCGTGATTAAACAGATTCCACAACCTTTCCGGTGCACGATAGTCAAGATCACCCACCAGACTTTCTTCAAAGGTCTCTGAATAGCTATCAAACAGGCTCCGCACATATTCTTCCGGGGGCTTAGCAGGAGACGTTTCTCCCTTGAGCGCAGCAATCATATGTTTTGCCCCGGCATGATCCGGATCAATTTCAAGCAACTGTTGGTAATTTTGCACCGCGTTCTCATGGTCGTCGTGCAAGTGAAGCAGGTATGCCAAATTATTCAGCGCCGGTGCATAGGAAGGATCGAGCTCGAGAACATGGGAATATACCTGTACCGCTTCTTCTGTCGCCCCGCACTCTTTACAGCAGCAACCAAGACTGTACAAAATTTCCACATCATCGGGTCTAAGCGCTAACGCCTGTTTGTAAGCGGCAACAGCCTCTGCAAACAAATGCAGTTTGTTGCAGGTAAGCGCCAGGTTAAACCAATAGTCAGTCTCGGATTTGTTGACGGCAGCAGCCTGCTGAAAACACTCTTTAGCCTTTTCATATTCCTCTTCATGGTAGAGGGCAAGGCCAAGGTTGTACTGCACCGTGTCGGCATCGGGTATCTCTCCGGTAACCTCCTCGTAGAGTGCTATTGCCTGGGAAAATTCTCCAAGGCTGTGGAGGTCCAGAGCCTTGGTATATAACTGTTGAAGTTGTTCTAGTCGTTTATCTACTACCATGGATCACTATTTCTTTGTTGGCCTCATTTCCTGCTTCAGTAAACAGCAGGAGATCCGGTGTTCTGGTTTACCATCATCTTGATAGCTGATGTTTTCCGGTTGCAGGAGTTTGTTCATCACACATCCTTCCGGGATGGAAAGAGGAAAAAAACGATCTTCATTCAGGCCTGAACGATGACAAAGCTTACCTGCTTTTATCTCATAACTGTGGATGGGGTGATCTTCACACAGTGGACACTGATACACCCTTCCGTTGGGAAACACAAAATAGTTTTCCGCAACCATACCTGCACACTCAAAGGTTTCTTCCGGTTCAAGATATACCTTGGGATACACGACATGGATGCCCTTGGCTGCAGCATCGGCCGCAACCCCGGGAACAATATCCAGCCAACGTTGAGGATCGACCTGCCAGCTCCCCTCATCACCACTGCTCGGAGTAGCGGATTTTCCACGCAGGCCGATAACTTGAATGAAAAATCGATCAATACCAAGCTCCTCTACAAGTCCAGGCATCCGATAAAGGTGATCAATATTAAGACTGGAGACCGTATAGATGAGACTGGTGGCAAATTTACGGTTTACCGCCTTCTTGATATTCGCTGTACAGGTAGCAAAAACCCCTGCCCCACGAATAGGGTCATTCACAGCCGGTTCCGGACCGTCCAGGGAGAAACTCAAATAATCAAGCTCGCTGGGCGTCACCTTGTCCAGCAAATCGTGGAACAAAAAGCCATTGGTATCAACGGTAACAGCAAATCCCATTGCCTTGGCGGCCTTGATAATTTGCGGCAAATCCGGATGCATGGTCGGCTCGCCACCAAGTAAAATAAGGTTTGATTGTTTTTGTTCGTCGCTAAAAAGCCGCAGCCACTGGAGGACTGTCTCAAGCTCGAGAGTTTGCACCCCATGTTGATCGGGGTTAATATAACAGTGGCGGCAGGAAAGGTTGCAAGCGGTTAAGAGGTGAAAAAAAACATTTCGTTCACCGGTCTTAAACCCGACGGTACGTGCAAGAGGTTGCGTATCCATGGACATCATTCCTCAATGACTTGCTCAAGAGTATATCGTGACAGCAGGCTATCCTGCCAATAAGAGTAGTTGCTAAAAAACTGTTGAAAAAGCTTCAAACTTGCTGTTCGCTGCACCTTTTCCACCAGGGTAATTTGCATCTGTGCATACAACGCATTCAAACTCTGCAAGGGAAGATTGGTGCCGCCACCCATGATATCTTCATAGGCCCATACAAAAGAACGAATACCGGAAAGAAGCATAGTGGAATAACACATCAGGCAGGGTTCCATGGTGGAGTACACAACCACTGAAGAAAAATCATAATCAGGATGCTCGGCCAGGAATGCCCGCAGGGTGACAATTTCAGCATGATCAATTTCATTGCAAAACTGTTCGCTGCTGTTTCGCCTCCTGCCCCTGGCCAGTATTCTATTCCTATCAACAAATACACAACCAACAGGAAACTCTCCCTCATCAAGGGCTACGCGCGCTTCTTGAAGCGCTTCCTGCATGAACTTTTCGTGATTATTTTGCAACACCATGGGTCTTTGTAATGCTAGAGTAAAAATGGGTCTATACCATGGAACGACTATGCTGTCAAAATTACATTCGGCGGCCAAAGCGCAGGATATTTTTACCTATTGTCACGCCGGTGTGCGGCTGCACCCAGTCATGACCCTGGTCGGTAAAAGGTAAATAGACAAGGCCCATTCCCATCACAACAGCCTTTACTTTTGGTAGATGCGGGAAAATAGCTTTGGGGCTGGTTGTTGATGCTGCAAGTATAATTTTCATCGCTTGCTTTGCTTCTGTTGACGACAACGTCACAGGAAAAAAAGGATCTCTTTTTTTTCCTTTACCTTGTGGCAGCTTCCACTGCCCCAATGTAGACTGGCGCCCTGCCTGGATAAATACTTTTGGTCTCACCTTAAAGGCAGGCACTAGAAACTGCATGGGTTTCTTTTCCCAATCAGCCTGGGGCAAAATCGGCTGATTGGTACGAGCTATAAAATCAGCAAAACTTGAAATATTAAGCTCTGTGACCGATGCTTGCAGCTTCCAGAAAGGGATATACAATGCCGTATGCTGGTCACCATCCACAACCTGAAAAACAACTTCTTGCATATCTTTTTGATCCATTCTCCAACAGCGATCACAAACAAAACAATGCACTATCAGGGAGTCGGATGCTCCTTGCACCTCTGCCCCGCAATGGGGGCACAAAGAAGGCAAAAAGCTGGGCTGCCACTGGGGATGGTAGGAGGATGACTTGAGCGCTTTACTCCTGAGGCGGGTGCCTGTTTCCGCAGTCAGGGGGTATTGATTAACGGCATCCAGCAAACCTTGATCAGTGTGTATCAATGGAAGATAAATCACACTCAGTGTTTCACCAATATAGGCGCGATGAAAAAGATTTTTCCCTGCCTTGGCAGTAAGGTGAGATATCTGTGCCGCTTTATGGAGAATGGTGTTGGGCTCAAGGGTTCGAACTAAAAATCGAGCGTTGGTGGCAGGATTAAGATGCTGCAACTGCATTGCCTGTGCCCTGACGCCAAGGGATGGCGGCAAGCCTGGAACATTCACGGCCAGCTGAGTGGTATCAACTACTTTGTGCGAGAGTCCTTTATCCGTTACAAGAAAAATTGTCCCCTTAAAGCGAATGTAGGGGACCAGCAGGTAAGCAGTTTCTTCTTCCTTTATCGTCGGCGGGAGCAGGTAACGAAAAATACCGGCCGGCTGCAAAAAATTTTTAACGCCACAATAGGAGCAGGTCAGCAGTCGATCAGATTCATTCAGCGTTGCCGCGGCACCGCATTGCGGGCATTCCTGAGCAACCTTGATGTTCATTTTTTGTAATTACTCACAGGGTGCTATAACTCTTTGCTGTATCATATCTAGAACCTGCAATTGCTCCATCCATCACAGTTTCATCCCGCATTGATTACAGAAGTGCGCACCGGGTAAATTTTCATTGCCGCATTCTCCGCACTGAACAGCTTTTGGCTTGTCCTCGGTTGAATGGCCGCAGCGGGAGCAAAACCGAGCACCAGGTGTTACATTCTTTCCACAGTGGGTACACTGAGCAATAATAAGTTGCTGGTGGCCGCAATAAGGGCAAAATCTGGCGTCGCCTTGCACGGCATTGCCGCACTCTTCACAAACAGTTGTAGCTCCACCTTTTGCTGCGTCTCCCTGCCCTTGCCCTGTCTGTTGCATACTCCCAAACAAAGCCGGCATCATCATCCCCATGCCTAATCCCATGCCTGCTGCGGCTTCCCCCGTGCCGAGCGCGGCCTTTTCCATGGCCATGCCCGCCTTCATCCGTACGAATTTATCCATATCCTGAATAACATTCATACGTCCACTATCATCAATGGCCTCCTGCACCTCTGGTGGGGGCGTAATCGAGGTGATATATAAATTATCCAGTGCCAAGCCAAATCGTTGAAAATCCTTTACCAGCCGCTGCTGAAGGCCTATAGCAAGCTCATCAAAACTGCCTGGCAGGTCAAGAAGGGAGTCGAGCGTCTCGCCGAGATAATCATTGAATCTGGAAACAATCACCCTGCGTAAATAATCTTCAATCTGCCGGGTTGTATATTTTCCCATGGTACCGGCAAGTGTATTAATAAACAGTATCGGCTGCACCACCCGAATATTAAACACGCCGTGAGCTCGCAACCTGACCAGACCAAGCTCTGAATCACGAAACGCCACCGGATCTTTGGTCCCCCACTTGAGATTGGTAAAAACCTTGAGGTTGACAAAGTATACTTCTGCCCTCAAGGGACTGGTCATCCCCCAGGGAAGAGAAAGGATCTTGGTTAGAATGGGAATATTTGCGGTCTTTAAGGTATGTCGTCCCGGAGGAAAGGCATCGCAGGCACGCCCCTTATAAAACATCACCGCTGCCTGATTTTCACGCACTGTTAGCTGGGCGCCAAACTTAATCTCCCCTGAGCCGTGCTCAGGTAAACGGTGCAACAGTGCCTCGCCGGACTCATCAAACCATTCCAGTGATTCTAAAAAAATAAGATTATTTGCTTCCATAGGTCCTTTCCCTCGTAAAGGGCATATTGAACTTGCCTCCGACTATAAACGATTTTTTCAATCAATCTCAACATCATGCTTACAAAATTTCTGCAAAGGTAAGTAAAAAAAAACCTTGATACACCATTGAAGGCGATGATATTTTTTGGTGCTTTTTTTGTTGTTGATCAACTCACATCTTTCATATGTGGAGACAAACTAGTGGTTGTGAGGATAACTCTTTTCAGTATAGTATAGGACCTGCAAGGTACCAAAATATTTTTAAGGAATAACGTTATGACACAGTTCAGGCAGGAATGGGATACAGAAACGGCAATGGAAATCCTCAACCATCCGACAGTGGACAGTAAGGTATGGGCTGAAGCGGTGGAATGGCTCCTTGTTTATGGCCCTCCGGAAATACAGGAACTGCTCAAACACGCATCCGGCCATGCCACCATGGAAAGTTTTCCAGAGTTAGAACCTCTCGGCTATGGCAAAGACGGAACCCCCTGCTATTCATTGTCACAATTAGCCGACTCACTGGATATAAGTGAAGAGGAAGCCGAGGCAATCATCAGCGAAAAAGAGAAAAAACACGGTATCAGCCACCGGGTTGACAACAGCGACACAACCTCACTCCAGTAACCCTATACAAACAGAGGGCCTCATCCACAGCTTGAAAATTTACCCGCCCAAACAGTTCTCTGCTTTCAAACAGATGCGGTATGGTAGGGTATGAGCTCAAAAATCCGCTTATGCGGGTTGATCTGAATGTGATAATAACGGTTTTGCGGCATATAAATGTAGGGTATTTCTTTTTCCTGGCGAGAAAGAAATTTGGACAGAATCATCCTGTTCACGGCCTTATGGCCGACAATCATAATATTTTCATCGTAATTGTTGAGATAAAATACTTTTTTCAGACCACGATGCACCCGCTCTTCCATGGTCTTATACCCCTCGCCTTCAGGATAAATATAATTATATTTATTCAATCTTCTTGCCCTGGCGACATGCGGCATTTGCTCGCTGATCTGCTTATAGGTCATCCCTTCGCAAACACCGCCATGAATTTCATTAAATTCAGGTAAAGCAATAATTGAGCAAAAATCCTGACGTTCCCTTATAGTTTCTGCTGTTTGCAGGGTTCGCTTATAATTGGAAGTGAATATGATAGGAATGCGCTGGGTGGCAAAATGCTCGGCCAAAGATTTGGCCTGCTCAAACCCTTTGTCAGTGAGCTCACTGTTGCCGCCGATGCGGTCTTCCACATTAAAAAAAGTCTCTCCATGACGAACCAGGAAAAGATTCCGCACCACCCTGGTGGTTAAAATATCACGAATACGGTCATAATAAGGCACCTCATAGCTGGCTTGTTCCTGCAAAATACAACTTTCAAACGAATCCACCAGAATGCGGTTGGGTTCCACATCCAAAGGCTCATAGATGGATTCGTAGTATTTGATCCTTTTTAAAAAACTTGCTATCGCCTCTTCTTTGGTGCGATCGCTGAATTCACTGAGACCTGCCTTACGTTCAAGATTGGCTTCCAAAGCTTCATCATCCGCATTCATACATTCAATGAACAGTAAAGGTGTTTCAGAAAACGTATCTTGAATTTTCCGGCGCCGTTTACGAGTCACGTTACTGGCATCTAAAATGGCAACACAGCCCCCTTCGCGAAGAAATTTATGGGCATTCTCAATATTTACCGAAGATATTTTCTCTCGAAAAGCAACACCTTCAGGATTCCCCGGCGAAAAAAATATTGATGAAGAAGTATTCTCTTCACTCATCCGCCGGCGAAGGTCACCATTATTAAAAATCGTGCTTTTTACTCCATCAAGTTCCAACGTACGGCTTAACTTTCGCGCCATGGTCGATTTACCGCGGGCGGGCAGCCCCATCATCACTATTACGAGCTTTCTATTCATTGTTTCCTGCCTCTCTCCGTAAGCGCCTTTATCCCGGGTTGCTCATGCCTGCAGTATCAATTTGTTCAATTACATACATGTGCTTTACGCTGGGTAAATTCCTTTCTGATTACGTACAAAACTCAGCCAATTATCTACCGAAACAGACAGGGGACTGATTTTTTTCATGGTTTTTTATGAAAATTAGATAGCGAAGACTCCGATCTGTCTCCCGAGTCCCACAAAAAATGGCTGAGTTTCATGGGTAATCAGAAATTCCTATGCAATTCCCACTTTCAACAGTGGTAATGAAAAATCCAAGCTGTTGATTCAATATCTATTGTACGCATAACCAGCAAACAAGCAAACAATAAAGTATAACTGGCTGTTCTAACGAGTTGTTTACGAGAGAACTAAACCTTGGAGATGCAACGCAAGAGATTACGATCACTGGGGATGAACCGGGAAGAAGAATGCCGATGTCAGGAACACTGGTAGTGAAATAACATATTACCTAAATCCTACAATTGCCAAGTTTGCCGAAGGTGCGAGGCTGCGTACACGCAGACGTACTGTAGTACTTCAAGTGTACGCAAACAAAATAGATTCGGTAAAATCGGCAATCCCGATAGGTGGCAAGATTTAGGCATTACAGTTCCATGAGCGTAACGGAGGGATAAATCAAAGAATTCTCAGCCCGGTGAGTTACCTTTAGATAATCCTTAGAGTTCATACAATTTATCGTCATACACTGGTGGTTTTGGTCCTTTTTTCACTTTCTTTTTCATTGCTTCAAGGCTGAATGCATCATCCGAATCCATTAAGTCGCCCATTTCCTGCTCTATTTGTTCAGGGTCCTCGCCTGCTTCCATACGAGCGATGGCTTCTTCCATCTGTTCGCCAAGAGAAAGCCCGGTTTTCTCTGAAAAACGGCGCATTAAATTTGCCATCTGCCGCGGATCGTCTTCGTTCATTCCTTCGGCATCACGCATAAGTCCTTCAAAGGCCTGTTCCATTTTTGACTCATCCATGCCGGCCAAAGGATCACTCCCGTCATCCTCTTTTGCTTTGCCGATAGTGGCAAAGGTCGACATCATTTTCTCTAGCTCTACTTTACCGCACTTGGGACAATCTGGGCGTTTTTCGGTATTGACCCTTTGTGAAAAAAAATTAAAGACTGTGTTGCACTGGTCGCAGTAAAATTCGTAAATGGGCATAATGATTTTAATGTAATTATGAGATTGAAAGAGGAGTTAGCTTATAAAAAGTCAATTTTAACTATTACCAAGCACAAGGTCAATATCCTCGGGTCTCACCTGATCAGTAATAATGACCTTGCCTATCTCTTCCGGTAGGACGAAAAAAATATGGCCACCAACAGTTTTTTTATCTGTCTGTAAATAGGCTCTTATCTTTTTTCGATCGAGCTCAGCAGGAATTTCCAAAGGTAGGTTGTAGGCACCTAGTAAGTTATCCAGGGTTTGCAACACCGGATCCGTGGTGTATCCACCCTGGATTGCCAGTTGCGTTACCGCATGCATACCGATGGACACTGCCAGGCCATGGATAATTTTAAATCCGGAAGCGGCTTCAACCGCGTGCCCGATGGTATGCCCGAAATTTAAAATTCTCCTTAATCCGCCTTCTCGTTCATCCTGCTCAACAACGTTGGCCTTGATTTGGCAGCAAGTATAAATCATGGAAACAAGCGTTTCAGGTTCCATGGCCCTTATTGCCTTTTGGTTTTCTTCTAAAAAGGCAAAGAAATCCTTATCAATAATGACACCGTACTTAATCACTTCGGCCAAACCTCCACGAAATTCTTCGGGAGGTAATGTTTTCAATACGTCTATATCAATATACACGGCCTTGGGTTGATAAAAGGTACCTATCAGATTTTTCCCCTCAGGGATATCAACGCCTGTCTTGCCGCCGACAGAACTATCAACTTGAGCAAGTAAAGAGGTTGGAACTTGCACAAAAGGAATACCCCGCATGTAGATAGAGGCAAGAAAACCGGTGATATCACCAACAACACCACCACCAAGGGCAACAAGAGCATCACCGCGATCAAATCCTCGCCCGGCAAGCTCACTGGCTAGGTCGGTGACTGTCAGTGTGTGTTTCTGTTCTTCACCGGCTGGGAAGACGATCAACTCGCAAGCAAGGCCTGCGTCGGTTAACGAAGCGATTATTTGCTGACCGTATAGTTCTGCAACATTATCGTCACTGATGATCCCGTATCGCTTTCCTACCGGATCAGCAGCTAGAGTAGGACCAATTTGATTGAGCACGCCACTACCTATGTGAATAGGATAGCTACGCTCATCCAGACCGACTATGAGAGTTTGTTCCTTCATGATGCCCTTAACCTTTGGTAATCTTTTATGATACGAATCTTCTGGCGGTGCTACTTCTGTGTAGGGTGGATAAGCGTAGCGCATCCACCAATTCCAGGCATCTGATGCCGCGTGGATGCGCTGCGCTTATCGACTCTGTCGTAGGGGACGAACAGTATGAAAAACCGAGGGCCTCGGTGACCTATCACATTTTTTATGATAGGAATCGTTTACCCGTATATTGAAACAATGAAAAGAAAAAAAAGAGGGGATACCGTAACCCGGTACCCCCTCAAACAACAAACGCTAAAAGAAGAAGCGTTAATTACATGGATTCACCAGAAGCGGCACCCTGCATCTTAACTTCAACTTTTTCGGTAAGTCCTGCGTAGTAAGCTTTGAGGTGATCAAGAACTTCATCACGACCAAAGTGATCAACAATCTCAGCACCTTCAGAAAGTGCTTTACGCAGCTTGGTACCGGAAAGGATAACACGGTCATCTTTGGTATGCGGACATGTACGCAGACTAGCCATACCATCACATTTGTGACAATAGAATGTCCAGTCAATCTTCATTGGCTTACACTGGAGATCTTTAGCAGCATCACCAGTTTCAGGAATGCGATCAAAGATTTCCTGAGCTTCAAACAGACCATAGAAGTCACCAACGCCAGCGTGGTCACGACCGATCAGCATGTTATTTACACCGTAGTTCTGACGGAAGGTAGCATGGAGCAGACCTTCACGAGGACCAGCATAGCGCATATCAAGTGGGTAACCGGCATTGATAACGTTCTCTTTAACAAAGTAGTTTTCAATGAGAATTTCAATAGCTTTAACGCGAGTTTCCGCAGGAATATCGCCAGGCTTAAGGTTACCGATCAGAGAGTGAATCAAAACGCCGTCACATACTTCTACAGCAATCTTGGCAAGAAACTCATGAGAACGATGCATTGGGTTACGAAGCTGCAGTGCTGCAACGTTTGCCCATCCACGCTCATCAAACATAGCACGGGTTTCTGCAGGCTTCAGGTATACGCCAGGGTATTCTTTTTTGTACTCGCCTTCAGAAAGTACTTTTACAGGTCCGGCAAGGTTGAACTCTTTCTGGTTCATAACCATGATTACGCCAGGATGATCTTCAGGAGCGATTTCCCAGAATTTGCCGTCTACAGACTCTTCACCTTCGCCCATGAATACTTTTTCGCATTCCCACTTCTTGTCGGCTTCGGTCATTTCGTATTTTTCGGTAACTTTCATGGTGGCATATACTTCGCCATCATTTACCAGAGCAATTTCGTCACCTTCATTAATTTCACCGGCATCAGCAGCAGATACATCGAGGGTAATAGGTACAGGCCAGAATGTACCATCTGCCATCTGGAAATTTTCACAAACGCCTTTCCAGTCAGCTTTTGCCATAAATCCTTCAAGAGGGGAAAATCCACCGATACCCATCATGATCAAATCGCCTTTAGCGCGATCTGTAACTTCTACCTGCTTGAGACCTTTTGCTTTTGCCAATTCAGCTTCAAGCTCGGCACCTTCAAGTAAAGCACAAACAAGACCTTTACCGCCGTGAGGCGCAACTAACTTACTCATAATGTTTCCTCTCTGTTTAGTTATCAATAGGGATTAAAGCCTATAATAAATATCCGTTCTGACATCATCAAATGTGAATGTAGCAGCAGAACGATAAACTGAACCGCTATTCAGTAAATGATACTATTTAAATGGGAGTGAAGGAGAAGTCAAGAGAAAAAATTATGGATTTAATCAAAGAAAATGATAAAGCGCCTCCCCTACTGTTTAAAGTAAAGAAAGCGCTATATTTGAGCTAGTAATTTGAAATGAAGAGAAAGTGGGCTACCTCCTTTCCAACCAACTTGATTTACCAGATTTGGTAGCGCCAGGGGTGTCCTGCTGCTCTATCTTGATAGCACCGGTACTTGTTTGCAAAACAGCCTTGGAGCCATCGCTGCGCCCAACGTGCAGGTTAGGTGAAATAGCGAGCCCTTTACCTACACTGATACTTTTTGTTATTTTTGCAGGATCTCCCCCATCACCACCATCATTAAAAATGTGATTAGTATACGAGGTGCCAGTCTCATAGTATAATGCATACAGAAAACTTTCACCATCAACGAGGCATGGATTATTTATTACATCGGGTGGAACATAGGTAGTAAAAGTAAGCACCTCACCTAACAAAGCAGCTTGGCCGATGTTGCGCTCACCATCCCGAGAAAAATCAAGATACCAGCCAGCGCTATCATCCACCTCACCTAACAGGTCCTCCCAATTATCAAGGGTGGAATTATCGTCTGTTATAGTATCGTCGGTAAAGACCCAAACATCGGTCGCGTTAAACAAATCATCACGATTAACGGTTGACCAAGTGAATTCACCATCGTCATCTTGTGGCTCTTTTACCCCATAATAACTTTGCTGGTCCAGGTTTGCCTCATCACTTTCAACAAAATAACGACCTGTACCGAAGAACACCCACCTATTCATATCCTTATCAAGTGCAACAGATGCTGCAGCGGTGATTGGTTGCCCAACGTCAAGGACATCATTTCCATCAGTATCAAAAACAGTGGTAAGGTCGAGGAAGACACTATCCAAATCCCAATAGGATGGTGTAAACATGTCTACACTGTTTTCAACTACCAACCGGCGCATTTTTCCGGACCAACCATCATCTTCAGATCCCGTCACTGTTCCGAAATAAACAACGTCTGCTTTAAAATCAAGATCATAGTCAACCGCTACAGGATCAGTGACAAAAGACTGGTTCGCAAATTGCTGTGCATAAGCGTTCTCTGTGGAGTCTGTTGGATCGTATTCCTGGAGGGTACCATCTGTTCTTAAGGTGAACAACGTCCGATCTGTAGTATTTTTTCCAAGTCTGTTTAAATCAACCACATACAGTTTCCCAGTGTCTGTACTGGTCGCAGAATCTAAATCATCCGGACCATTGCCAAACACTAAATACCACTTGTTCCAGGTTGTAGTAGTCTCATCAAACTCATCCCCATCATCTTCTGCCTCATCTCTAGCTGTATCTTCACTCTCGTGGTCTCTTACAGGCACAGCTGTTGGGTAACACGTAGTAAAACCCAGTCCAGGAAAATTGAACTCAGCTAATACCTCGGGTGGAGCCTCTGGATTCGTGATATCTAAAACAAAATAGGCTGAAGACATCGTCCTGTCGGTGTCAGCGTCATATGTTGTATATGTGCTATCATCAGCCTTGTCCATATCCACCCGTATTTCGCCACCACCCAGTCGCATACCTCCAACTAAAACAGTTCCCCAGCCATATGGGTGAATACACTCCTCATGGGCACGCCCTTTAGCAGGATTGGTACAGGCATCCTCTTCCTCAAAAATTTTGGCATCAAACACCCTCGGCTTTAGATCAGCATAATAGACATGCGTTGCATCATAATCAGCCTCAGTTAACCAAAAAAGATGAGGCAAAAGGTTATAAGGGATATACCCCCATAATTCAGCTCCCAGATCTATATATTTACTATTATCATCACAGATTAAGGTATCAGTGTCATCAAGTTCACAATTTTCCCAAAATTTATTATAAATATACTCATATTGAACATCATCGGGATCGGTATCGTCTACTTCTATATACTCTTCCCTGAAAAAACCTGCATTGAAGGCGTGGAAAATACCGTCATTCGTCCCCATATACACAACACCTCGACGATACTGGTGTCTTGCTGCAAAAACTGCATACGTTAGGTCTCTGTATAAGAGGTGATATCCTTCTGTAGGACCAGCAAGCATTGTAGGAGTCGAATATACTGCATCCCCTAGGCGCCACTCAGTGTCGTCTACCGTACGCTTTCTGAAAGCGGGAATCACATACTCACCATCTTCCCCGTCTATGGTAGTCAGGTCGTCCTCAAGGTCGGCATCATCACCATCTTTGTCCTGGTCTTCTCCTCGTACAAATTCGACAAGACGCATGGATTGCTTTTGCAAATACTCTGTGAATGGGCGATTTGCATCACCATCTGTAATCGCACTCTTTTCTTCAGCCATCATGCCGCTTATACTATCGGGAAATGACCAAGGGTCACCGCTCTCACCACTGCCATCTAAAGATGAATAAAGGGTCAGATAAGGAAACACCAATGAAGAATTAGTTAATGAAGCTACAGTTGCTCCATCTTCTGTGCACCCCTCACATGTAAAAGGAATCTGCTCATCGGCATCTGCCACCATATCCTTATCAGTATCTACAAAGGTGAACAGGTAACGCCTGTCATTGGGATCGCCACCATCAGCTCCATACTCAGTAAAATCTGTCGACGAACGCTGAAGTTGCGGATCCACTACGGCATTTATCCAGTTAGAACCCTTCCAGAGAAAGTCAACATCGTCTATAGCAACTCCACATTCAGTGCAGGCTGTAAAATCACGGCACTCCACAAGATCATCGAGACAATCAATATCGCCAGCACAAAGCTCTTCATCGGCATCCCGGTAACCATTACAATCTAAATCTGCATTAAATCCGCAACTAATTGGCGCTGGAATGGCGTCTTTTTCCTCACAATCATAATAAACTTCTCCGATTCCTAGCGGATCAAGATAGAGATCAACAGTACCATCGTCTTGAAAGACGACTATTTTGTCAGTTTCAAGAGTTAATTTATGATCAAGATCAGTGTCTTCCCTCAGGTTTCCATAATCATCGATGAGCAAGGTTTGCAGCTCACCAATCCATTCGGCGGCATCTTTTTTCTGATAAAAAAGTGCCTGATAAATAGCTCCTACACCGGATCGAGACTGGGAGACGACACCAGCGGCAGTACCCGATGAAGCCTGATTTTGGATTTTAATGAAAATATTGGCAAGCACACTTGAGAGTGTTTTTCCATCTTGGGCGGCGTAGGCCTGACCGCCGGCATTATCTGCAGTATCTTGTAAAATTGGTCGAATATTACCATCTGCAAAGCCAACGGTATAAATGATCAAGTTTTGAACATTATCGATATCATCTCTTAAATCTGTTTCGTAAACGTATTTTCCAACGTCATCTAAATTATCTTCGGCATCTCGTTCATTGCCAAAATAATCAGCATATCCTTCGTCGCCGGAGTTTAACTGGTCGCAAATTCTGCCATCATCCGCATTCTCATCCTCGTCAAAATCAATATACTCAGTGGGGACACATCCATCCTTATAGGGATACCCGTCAGTAAAAACAAGAACATATGAATCAAGACAGTCAATTTTTTCCCTGTCATCCGGATCAACAGCATCATGGTTAATAACAAAAGGATCCCAAGCATCATCGACTTCATAAGGTGCGTAATCGACTTGATCGCCATACTCAGAATCAGCATTTTGCATAAAATAATTTGCCACTTCAACAAGATTTTCTGCTATTGGGGTTGTTCCCCACACCAGTGGATAGTGCTCGATAGCATCAACAATATTAAGTAAACCTGCTTCCCCTTCGGTAGCATCAGTGGGCTTGCCTTTTACGTAGGTATCAACAGTTCTAAATCGTGCTTCAGCCTCGGTACGCTCTGTAGCATTGTTCGGTGAGTTGCCGTCATCGGCGATCCACGCTTTTTTGACAAAAGGATTAAGAGGCATTTTCAGGCGTAACGTACCGCCATCATTGGTTTCACTATTATAGATGTTATTTGAACGATACTGATAATTGTAGAAACTGACACCTAAACGAACGTCTTCATACACATCATGCATAAGCCCGCTTGGTTCTTCGGTAACAAGAACCGCCACGTTATATTCAAGCTCAGCATCAATGGTCAGATGAAAATACCCAATGTCTTCTTCCACATGATTCCCATCATCATCCAATGATGTATCTTCTTCAACCAGGATAGTGTTATCGGTCATACGCAGTCCGACGGGGTCACTACCTTTATAGGTTTGCAGAGAAGCGAGTAGAAAACCACCACTCAAATCATGGGTAAAATCTCCTCTATTCTTTTCATCTTCAATGGGGTCCACCCCAACCCCGATTTGTCCATATTCCCAATCAACGAATTCACCCTGTTCAACGGCCAGGTAAGCCACTTTCTCTGCTGCTACAGCTGTTCCCACAGTTGCTTCTTGCGGTTGCAAGCCAATTTCAAAACCTGTATCGTCTATATCTCTTAAGCGTACCGTCAATGTCCTTGTTACTCTTTCCGTCACAGGTGTAGCAAGTACAATTGGATTAGATGCAAATGTACCTACAGTTGCATCCAGGCTATAGTTTTCATCAGTAAAGCCACCGGCCTCAAGATCATCGGCATAAATCAATGGACCATCGGCAATCTGGTGCGTGCCTCTTTCGATAGCTATGTAGTAAGCCGTTTCCTCTGTATGGGCCTGATTATGTGTTGCCTGATCTTTCAATTCATATTCGTCAACGCGGATTTGAAAGTCAGTAGTGGTAATGTTCTGGATTCGCAAAACAGACGGATCAGCACCTTCATAAGACAACGGGCCAGCCACCACAATCGGCGGAGCGGTAAAGGGCGTCGCAAAAGTAACAGTTGTCCATTCATCATCAAATTCAGGTGTTTGTCCGATTTCTCCAACAACGTCTGTCAGGTAGGTAGGGTTGCCATCGTCATCTAGTACAGGATTACCATCACCATCTTCTTCCACCGCAAAGACAGGATCACCGGAACCATCAACCCCATCGCTTTGCAAGGCTTCTAATATAGCGACACCAGGAACAACCAATAATTTACCGTATGGGTCATATCCTGGATCAGTGTCTCCTGTGGGAACAACACTTCCATTTTTTGCAGGACTTGACAGGGTGAAAGAGGCATTAGGAAAAGGGGAAAGGGTCGCACTGTTGGCATTACTTTTCGAAAGGTCCCTGTCTTCCGGTTCATTATTACCGACAATTTTCCAAGTATCAGCAATACCATCCGAGCTGGTATCGATACCGTCTCTATTCTCAACCTTGCCACCTACCAAAACCATACGAGCTGAGTCTATGCGCCGTGTGGTTAACCAATTCAAAAAATTTCCGCTCCAACAATTCCCGGCAGGTTCAATAACGCAAACATCGTCGACAACAAAAGCACCGGCTTTGGTCGTATCAATCTTTACATCATAGATGTCTCCATCTTCACCACCATATTGGCTATCATCTACAGCTACAGCTGGATTTCCAACAACATCAGTTACATATGCATAGTTACGGTTGGAGTTAAACATACCATAATATTCATTATCCGGATTAAATGAATTGCCATACATACTCGACTTCATACTTCCTGAGTTATCGAGCATAACCACAACGTTAGGTGGCACGGATGCCGTACTGAAAGGTGGATTGGAAATGTAATCCTCAACCTTTGCAGCACCAGCTGACTGAACCATGAAAACAGCAACGGTAATCAGCATAATGTGCAGAGAAAAAATGCATCTCAAGTATCTCATAGTTACCACCTAATTAATATTTACAGCCCACAAGGCTGCTTATAATATGACGCCATTGGAGAGCAACAATAGACTCACTGTTATTTTTGCCGACATGCTGTGAGTGCACCTCATATAAAATTGCCCCCCCACCGCTTGCAGCACCCTTCCCCTTTCCTTCGTAGCCGGCTGCCATCTGGATAGCACTCCCCGCTATATATTGGGTTTCACCCCAGATGGCCATATTGGTGTGTGTATCAGCATCACTTGGAACGGCAGGATCAAGAGGAAGACGCAACGAACGAATAGCATCTGAAGGAACGTCCCCTAAAGTAGTTGCACCGGTTGCACCAGCGACATCATCAATTGTCTCATCAAGGGCAAAATTGTTATCAAATACATTAACACCACTAATAGAAAAGAAGGTGGTTGCATCAGCGTTATCAAAGCCTGCTGGTGCCAGGGAAAATCCAGTAGGGCAACGAATATTCTGTTCGAGCACTTCAATGCTTGCTTCAAGGCCACCATCAGCTTTATGAAAAGACTCACCTGCCGTTTTATCGTTACCAGCTATTTTCAACTCAATATTCGTGGTTGAGGTAGCAGCTATGCCTATCAGGGTTAAGACCACCAGCATCAACAGGGCAGCGACCAATACAAACCCATCATCATTATGAAAATCCATTTTCATTCCACTTCGCATATCGGTTACCGTTAAATGATATCTGTTTTAATATAATCGTAAACAACACGGCGGCTTTTCCCCTGTTGATCAGAAACCACTATAACTCGGATGGTTTTATCATTAGGCATGGGCACGTCCTCTGCAATATTCCAGTAAATGGTATATACACCGTCTGGAGATACAGCCATGTGGTCAGCGGTCGCTGCCGTATCATTATCTAAACCAAAATTAGTATCGGCTCCAACACTATCCACCCCATCACGGTCAGGATCCTGATCAGTACCGTCTCCTGTACGATCACACATTGGATCATTAACGCATGTTAAAGATCCATCACTATACGGTGCGGCATACAATTGCTCCATCCTATCTGTTGCCCATGCAGAACCAGCGGTAATCCGATTTGCATGCGCATTGCCTTTGATGGCAGTAACCTGCATTGTCTGCAGGGTAAGTATACCAACAGTTAAAATGAACATGGCAATTACCGCTTCAATTAAGGTAAACCCTTCATCTCGTCTATTTTTATAATCCATCTCAGAGCCCCATATTTCGTGCTTGGATAGTCATGGTAACATAACGCCGACGATAATTATCATTGAAGGGTCCCCATACAACACCTGACGGTGTGGTGTATGATTGGCGATGTGTGAATTTTCGATCGGCCTGATCAGCTCTTGCCAAAAGGGCCACTTCAATCGTTCTTACAGCACCGGGATCAAGAGGGGTTAAAGTTTGCGTATCATCATTCAGCGTGTAATAAAATTCTATGCCTTCGATATTTTCTGCTATAGGTTGAAGGCCGCCGGCACCGCCAGATTCACGTGCAAGGGTAAACAAATGGTTACTAGAGTCTAACGTGCCATCTCCATCAGCATCTCCAGGAGTTCCGCCTGCCCATTGCCCATCAGCTCCACTCCCATTGGATAAATCATCGTATGATATAGCGTATCGGACTTGTTCGTTTGTAGCAGGAGTACCAATTAAATCATCCAACGTATTCTCGTCTGCTTCATCTATCTCACCATCGCCGTCATCATCAACTCCGTTACCAATATTCCTTGTTAGCTCAAAATCGCTGGCAGTAGCAGTTAATATTGACGCTCCCGCTTTCTTAGTTGGATCATACCCTGCCATTCGTATATCAGCCATCATCAGCTCTAAAGCTGCTCGCAAATTCTGTTGCATTTCAGCAACCTGCTCCTGTGCGAGATAACTATCCTGTTGTGACCTATACGCAGCGTAAAGCCCAGCCATAATAAAAGCGGAAAGAAGGAGGGCTACAAGTAATTCAATAAGAGTAAAGCCTGCTTCCTGCTTCAACTTCATCGCACTATAATCCATTACTTCCACCCCGTCCCCGCCCATTTTTTTACCCGAATAACACCGCTAACCAATGTACCAAGAGCATAAGAGGTTGTATTATCTTCGTGCTCAAGATAAACATACCCTGCAGCATTGCCGGTTCCTCTGGAATTAAAAACCAATGGCGCGCCATAGCTAATACCATCTGCCGGGCATGCACCACCTCCATCAGTGGCATTGGTTGTTGCTGCACCAGAACCAAATTGGATCCCGCTTTTATAACTTTCGAGCTCAACACTTTCCACCTTACTGTTATCGCCAAGTGTTGCCCAGTCGCCATCAGCGCCACTGTCTGAACAGATAAAATAACTGTTATTAGCAGCATCAAAGACTATTGCAAAAGATTGATTTTGCTGAATTGCTTCAAATCGAGTCTTCTGCATATTTGCCCTGAGGTCCTGCGCCGCTGTTTTCAACCGCATATTTGGCAACCATTTCAGGTAAGTAGGTATAGTAATTGCTGCCATAATAGATATGACGACCATAACGACAACGACCTCAATAAATGTAAATCCACCAATAGATGAAACAACTATGGGGGGTAACACTACGTCTTTATGTTGTGAAGTTTTACTAGCTCGTCTTTTCATTAGGTTTCCTGATACGGGAAGAAATATTAACTTGCGCTCAACTTTCAATGCACATCCTATACCAAAAAAAAAGAATGCTAATATTGTGAAATTTGGACACAAACATCAATTGAGGAGTGCACCTCCTGTTAACATTTTTAACAATGACAACAAAACTATTAATTTATTTTACACCCTTCCCATTTAGAGAAGGATAATATTGCTTGAGCTTACTCAATAGAGCAGGATAGCTAATCTCAAGCATCCTCGCGGCCATACTTTTATTGCCGCTTGCGGCCTCCATTGCCCTTGATATCATCTTCTCCTCCATAATAATTTTGGCTTTCTTTAACGAATAAGTCCCAAAAAAATCATTAATCCGCCGGTTCATGGATGTCGCACCAAAACTCTCGGGAAAAATCTCCGGCAAGACAGTTTCACTCTCGGTTAAAACAACGGCACGTTCAATTACATTTTCCAGCTCCCTCACATTGCCAGGCCATTCATGCTTGACAATAAGTTCCATGGCTTTTGATGAGATATCAACAACTTTTTTCCCGAAACGGATATTCATCTTTTTAATAAAATGTTCACACAGCAATGCAAGATCATCACGTCTATCACGTAGTGGCGGCACAACGATATTGACAATATTCAACCTGTAGAAAAGATCTTCTCGAAAGGTTTTCTCCTGCACCATACTCTCCAGGTCACGAGCTGTGGCTGCCAATACCCTTACATCGATTGGCGTGCTCTTTGCTGCGCCAATCCGTCTAATTTCATGCTCCTGAAGGACCCGTAACAATTTGACCTGCATCGCAAGGGGCAGTTCGCCTACCTCATCAAGAAAGAGGGTCCCTGTGGATGCTTCTTCAAAAAGGCCGGGCTTATCCCTGTTCGCACCGGTGAAAGCACCCTTCACAAAACCAAACAACTCACTTTCCAATAAATTCTCAGGGATTGACCCACAATTAATAGCTACAAAAGGACCGTCTTTTCGAAGACTGCGATTATGGATGCCCCGGGCAACAAGCTCTTTGCCAGTACCCGACTCACCAGTAATGAGGACGGTAGTGTTATACGGCGCCACCTTTTCAGAAATATCGAAAACGACTCGCATCAAAGGAGACTTCCCAATCATCCCTTCAAATCCAGAACTAACGGAGCACTCAACTTTTGCTCTTAATCGCTTATTTTCTTCTATGAGATGGGTCCGCTCTGTCGCTTTGTGCAAAACAAGCAAAATTTCATCTTCTTTAAATGGTTTTGCAATATAATCGTAAGCGCCCAGTTTCATTGCCTGGACAGCATCCTCGATAGTACCGTAAGCCGACATCATAATGACGGTAATATCGGGAACTTGTTTTTTTGCAGCCTGTAAAAACGTAAGCCCGTCCATCTCAGGCATACGAACATCACAGAGTGCAAAATCAAATGTCTGTTGTTCTAACAGCTGCAGCCCCTGCCTTCCATTGCTCGCTTCAAAAACGGTATAGCCATGCCGTTTCAGCAGATATGCGAGCATATGACGCATGTTTTCTTCATCATCAATAACAAGCAGTGGTTTGAGAATGTTGTCCATATCGTTTTAACGCTTTAACCCAGAAACAACTAAACGAGTTCATCACCATGAATAGCAAGCGGAAGAGACAACTCCATTATTGTCCCCTTGGAATCACTACTGGTACATGCAAGTTCCCCACCAAAAGATTCCATTATTGAACGTGACACAGTTAACCCCAGCCCGGTACCACTCCCAGGGGATTTAGTAGTGAAAAATGGGTCAAAAATACAATCAAGCTGTTCAGTTGGTATCCCTGACCCATTGTCGATAATCTGCAGCACTAATAAATCAGCCTTATCACTCTTTCTATTTTTCGATAGTATAGTTACGCGCCCTCCATTTTTGCCGTGCCGTTCTTTCACAGCATCAACAGCATTGAGCAGGCAATTAAGCAACACCTGTTTCAAGCCATCAATCCGAGCTTCAATTTCGTCGTCAACCGCATTCCATTCGACGACAAGCTCAATATCTTTATTCCCTTTTCCATATCGAAGCGTCTCGACAACACCTTCAACAATCGGCTGAGCATGAAAAAATTCCTTGCCTCCAAGAGCAGGACGGCCACAATCAACAAGCTGCTTAACAAGACCATGCAACCGGGTTAACTCCCCTTCCGCCCTGTCAATAAATTCTATTTTTTCCGCCGACGGAACATCACTTTTTTTGATTAACTCTAAATACCCGCCTATTATGCCTAAAGGATTGCCTATTTCATGGGCCAGCCCGGCTGCCAGCCTGCCTGTGACAGCCATCTTCTCAGCCTGAACCATTTCACGTCTGCCAGTTCTCAATTCCTGATTGGCCACTTCAAGCTGCTCAATCGTACTCCGCAAAGCTTGTCGATCGGTTTCAATCCTTTCCAGCATGGCTTGCATTGACCGGGAAAGCTGAACAAATTCATTACTATTGCCGGTATTGAGGAGTTCATATTGCCCATCTCCTTTGTATGCGTCAGCAAGTCCGACCAATTTATCCAATGGACGCAAAATAGTTTTTGATAACCTGAAAAAAAGAAGAACAGCAAGAACCAAAGCATTAACGAGGAGGTATACAACAATAATTTTTTCTTTGGCAAATAACTCTTGAGTGACGGGGCGTAATGGCGTTGCAAGGGCAACGAAAATTGGCTCCGCTCCCTGAGCTGTAATACTAGTAGCAACACTAAACCATTTATCGCTGCTCCAAAAAGGAGCCTGCACTGGTGTTATGCGACCAACTAATCCTTTTCGGGATGCGGCTTCAGTAGTAATACCCTCAAGAGATTTTTTACACATAGGATTTTCCCGAATCCATATTGGTTGCTCTTGTTTTATATAAATACATTCTGCGTGAGCATTTTCACCTATATGTACAAGCGCTCTTTTAACACTGTCCAGTCCAACAAAAGTATTTGCTTGATACAGAGCAGCAACCGATTCAAGCTGTTTTTCAACACTGCCTGTTTCCCTGACAATCGCATCCTTGTACCAGAAAAGAAGAACAAGACCATTGGCGAGCAACATGGAAACAAGAGCAAGAAAAAAACTTATGAACCCAAAAGAAATTTTTAGATTTTTCACAGGAGCTATTAAAAAAATTAACACATAGGATTCGAATCAATAATTATTTATATAGTTAGTACTACGTTAAAAAATAGGATGAATCAAGAATGAAACGCTATTGCCCATTATTTTCCCGAGGAAACACTCCCAACCAAGTGACCTTTTTTGTCACTCCCAACTACGACAGTGCCTATTTCGGTCACAAACTTCTACTACAAACCGCATGAAGGCAACTTGCAAAAGAGAATAGATGTTCCTCAACGTGAGGTCAGAGCGGCATAATTGAACAACAAACAACATAAAAAAAACTTTGGCACGCAACATGCTTAGTGGAGAGAAATTGAAAATCAGATTCACAAGCTAACATAATATTAACCAAAGGAGGATCGTATGATTCAAGCATTCAACAGGCAACTGAAAAGAAGAAACGGAGAAAAAGGTTTCACTCTGATCGAGCTTATGATCGTTGTCGCTATTATCGGTATCTTGGCTGCTATCGCCATCCCACAGTTCACCCGCTATCGTGTCCGTGCGATGAACAAGGCTGCCGTAGCTGACGCACGTAACATGTCTACAGAACTCCATGCGTACGCTGCCGACGAACAGGCTTTTCCAAACTGATCCATGCCTGAAAAAAACAACTATCTATTCTTACATATAAGGAGACACAAAATGAAAAAAAGATATTTACTGTTGGCAGGAGTATTAACTGTATCAATGATAGGGCAAGCTCAGGCGGCTAACTTGGATACCGGTGCACCAGGTCAAGCAATAAGTGTTGCGGCCGCCGACTTAAATACTGATGAGACCTTTAATTTTCAACCTTCTCCAAACGTAAACATTCTCTGCACAACCTCAGCTTCGCAATATGCCATGATGACTTGGCACGAGAGTGCCGTCAACTCATCCGGCGGTGAAGGCTACGGTATGACCTCAGAGGCAAGTGGCTTATACACCATTCCTATCGAAGCCCTGGCTGACTCAACTGCTGTCGCAGGGAAAGTTACGGTTGCGGAAACTGACGCTGCTTTTTTCAGTGATGCTGCATGGGTAAGCCCTTCTGACACCTGAGCCGTTGATTTGATAACCCTTTTTCAGTATCTTACTGCTCTTCCCGGTCTTCCGGGAGGAGCTTTTTTAGTTTCTGCAATTCTATGAATATTATTTCCTGCATACATCTTAGTAAAACCTATCGACATGGCTTCTTACAAAAAAAGAATAAACCTGCACTGAAAGACCTTAACCTTACGGTCCAACGGGGAGAGGTGTTTGGCATTATCGGACCCAATGGTGCCGGAAAATCAACGACCATTAAAGCCATCATGGGCTTTATCCGGCCAGACAGTGGTACGGTCAGTATTGACGAGGTTGCAGCAAACGATCCTCATAGCCATGCTCATATCGGTTATCTTCCGGAAACACCATGTCTGTACAAGCATCTCTCCATTACTGATCACCTCTACTTTGCCGCCAAACTAGCACAAATTAACAGAAAACAAGCCGCTCAGAAAATAGAAGAAGTTCTTACCATCGTCAACTTGGACCATGTGCCCAAAATACCCATCCGACAATATTCAAAAGGCATGACCCAACGAGCAGCCCTAGCATACGCCCTGCTGCTTGAACCGAATATTCTTATCCTCGACGAACCCATGTCCGGCCTGGACCCCTTGGGCAGGCACCTTGTAGTGAATATTATTCGTGACTATCACGCAAAGGGCAATACCATCCTGTTCTGCTCCCATGTTCTTTCTGATGTAGAGCGAATCTGCACCCGTATCGGTATTATGCACCAGGGTGAATTGGCCACCATTACCACCCCTCAATTCTTGCAGGATAATATCACCCCACACACGCCTGACACAACCCCTCTGGAATCCTTTTTCCTGAAAACAGTGCAAGGAATCACCAATGAATAATGCCCTACAGATAGCGCTGCTCTGTTACAAAGAAAGCTTACATCACAAACTCATTTACGGCATTTTAACCATCAGCTGCCTATTAATGGCCTTTTCTGTCCTCATCAGCGGCCTTTTCATGCGAGATATCTTAAAAATTATTCTCGACATTTGTTTGGCAGCCACGACCATCGGCGGATTGCTCGTACCCTTTTTCCTGGCAGTTAATGTCCTCGCTGGTGATATCGATCAAAAAACGATTTACACTATACTGGCCAAACAGGTTTCAAAACCTTCTTATATCATTGGTAAGTTTCTTGGTTTAGGCATGCTGACAGCTACAATCATGGGCATGCTGACAATAGCAACCCTTCTTGCAGTGGCTACAGCCTATTCGATATATCCATCCGCTTTTTTTGTCGATTTATCGATTTCTTCCATCCTGATTACCATAATAATCAAATCCCTCGGCATCCTTGTTCTCAACAGCGTAGTCTTACTCTGGTCGGCAGTGACAACCAGTACATTTTTGGTGACCCTACTCACCCTGCTCACCTATTTCATCGGACAAACTGTTGAAGATGTGGTTCGGTTCATTACCCTCAACCCTGAAGGGATAGAGTTTACAGCCTTGATGGAAACAATTGCAAAAGGGAGTCTTTACATCTTCCCCAATCTCGCCGCCTTTGACTTTTCCTATCAAGCCGCATACGGATTGCCAATCCCTATAGGCCTCATTGGTATCGCCGTTCTCTATGGTACAGCATACATCGCAGCCATTATATCACTGACCACCTTTCTCTTCCAACGAAGGGATCTCCCATGAAACGCAACCTTTCCTTTTTTCTTCTTTTTACCCTCGCCATTTTCACAGCTACTTTATGCAACCAATTTCTGTACAAAGAACACCAACGAAATCCGACAAACGCCATCAGTCGCCTCATTTACCTGCCTGGTTACGTGGCCAAAGCTGTCAGCCTTGAATTTTCAGGCCCATTGTCTGACTATCTATTTCTTAAAACCATGGTCTTTCTTGGGGAAAAGGTTGCATTCAAAAAAAAACCAACCAAAGAAGAATGGAAAGCCACCTACATTGCCCTTAACCAGGTAACAAACCTTGACCCAAGATTTTGGGATCCTTACGTGCTTGCCGCCATGACCTTTCCCTGGGAAGCAGGCATGATAAAAGAAACCAACACCTTGCTCGAAAAGGCTGCAGCCGTCAGAACGGAGGACCATAGACCCTATTTCTTTCTATGGTTTATGAAATATTATTTTGAAAAGGACATGCAGACAGCAGGGCAGTACTTAAAAAAAGCCTCTTTAAAGCCGAAAGCTCCAACCTATTACGCAAAACTTGCCGCACGGATGGACCTCTATGCTGGCAATACGATCACCGGAGCCCTGTTTCTTGAAGATTTATTGCGTAAAAACCCAAACCCGACAACTCAAAAAATATTAGAGATACGCATTGACGCGTTGAAAAAAATCGCCTTTTTGGAAGAAAAAGTAAGGCATTATAAAAAAGAAAAAGGATCTCGTCCAGAAACGCTAAAGACACTAGTGGAAGAAAAAATCATACCACGAATCCCCACCGATCCCTACGGAGGGACTTTTTATATAATGGAAAATGGACGCGTTTACTCAACCTCTAAATTGGTACACATCAAAACAGATAAAAAATAGCTTATCTTATATACAAATGCTAATTCTCACTTAGTCGATGCCAAAAGAGCCCCAAAAAAAACCTCTAAAACTTAACTACAAAGATCCATCTTTCCAAAATCCAGGACTATCCCGACCCTTATTTGATACAATTTCCCCTGTTTGTTTGAATCCATAATGGGTATCAGCAAGATAGTGTAGCATAGCCCCAAGAGACAACAGCAAAAGCAGACACATTATCCCCCCCCCTCGCTGCCATTGCATACAATGACGAGTAGTTTCCATATCTATGGGGTATCTTTCTTCCTTTTCTTGCAACGACCTATAATCAAGGTATGCCAAGGTAAGCATGAGAAATCCTGCAGCATGGCTGGATGGCATAAGATAGATACCACTCAGCATACTATGAACAAACGCCACTGTCACTGCAGTTAATAAACCATAACTTTGAATTAATCGTTCAAAAGACAACCGACTGACTGCCCCACTGATTGCTTGTTGATACCGCCACATTCCCCAACAAATGAAACCGAAAAGTAATAAAGTGAAAAGCAAACCACACTCGGTGAGTAGCCAGAGAAGAAAATTATGAGGATGACTAAATCGAGCTGAATAATGGGCATATGCCAACGGGCCAGAACCAAACACAGGACTATCAAGCCACAGATCGAATGCGAAAGACCATATGTCAAGTCTTCCTGAACTGGTAATACGTGCTAAGAGAATACGCGGCGCCTCCGTGGACAACAACCATGGTAGAAAGTCATTAAAGAAAAAATAAACCAGTGTTCCTGTCAACAGAACCCCTACTGCACACTTGACAACGGGGAAATAATTGCGACCAAACCATAAAGAGAACATTACCAGTGTAAAGGTCCAGGCAGCTAGCATCCCGCGGCCTCCGGTAAAGAACAATATGCAAACATATACCCCTATAAGCAACCAGAACAAGCCCTTAACGAACCCCTTAACGGAACGAGACAAAGGCACAGGAACCTGGACAAATAGGGGCAACAAACAGACAACGGGCAAAAGCCAGGACTGCACCTGATTTAAAAAACGTTGATTCACAAAGCCTTGGTACATCGTTGTATCGAGAAAAAAAGGTTGTTCAAAAACTATAAGAGCAACCATATATTCCACAAATGAAAATGCGTAAAAGGCAACAGCAAGGCCGACAACGGCTAATGGGTACTGCGCATCAAAAGTTGTATTACCTTTTACCAACCCTTGAAAGGCCAAAAGAGCAATTAAACAGTAGGATAAAAAGGCCAGAGACTTTGCCGGGTTGACAGATATAGCAGAAGAAAAAAAAGCACAACAGAGTAGCAAAAACAGCCCTACAGAAGCGGCATTAATTTTGAAATTAAAAGAGTATAAAAAGCGGAAGGTAACAAAAAGGGTAGCGGTAATACTTATAAACAGAATAAAAAGTAGCCGCTTGAGATTATAAATACTCAAGGCTTCAACTGGTACAAATACTAACAGGCCTGAGGCTTGAACGGCAACAAGTAGTACCAAGAAACCTAACAATACTGATTGGATTCGTTTCGCCACCATCGACTTTCACCTCGCGATTACTATCACCTATGTGATTTTTTCCTAGTATTTAGCCTAATCATTTCCGCAAAACTTGATACAAAACCATCGAAACAATAGGGGGAAGGCTGGCAGCTATGTCCACAGGAAGGCTAACACATCAATCAAAAATTGCACAAGGCATCATGAATGAATACATATTGGGAAATCGCATGATTTATCTAAGTTGGGCAGAAAAAGGATGCATTTTACCAAAGTAAAATACACAAACCGTTAGTAAATCATCTTGTAGCTGGCTGGGAGACAGGGATTCGAACCCCGATAAGCGGAGTCAGAGTCCGCTGTCTTGCCATTAGACCATCTCCCAGTGGCAAAAAAAGGTGGCGTGAAATTAGATGAATTCGACTTACTTGTCAAGAAAAATAAGTGCTCAAAATCAGGTTAACTGACAATTAATCTAGCATAGCCGACAACTTGGTTTGTGTCGACCCCAGAGTAAACTGATTTAAATCAGTTTTACTTGAAAGCGCCTAGAGTAATTCAAATGTGTCATGGTTTATTGTCTTTAATTGCAGCATCTGAATTTTGTTCTCTCTAACCCAAAGTATCTACTCAAAAAACACAATTTTTTTTTATCCAAGGATCGTATCTGGACAACCTCCTGCATCATTCTTTCTCTGTTGTATAGTTTTTTGAGTAGATACCAGTCTTCCAGAGTGCCCCTGGTAACAACCCGCGTTATGATGAACCTGGAGTGTTCCTCAATATCTAGGGTATCAAAATGAATATCCCAAAAAAGGGCTTTAAATTCAGGTGGCACGTTTTGTAGTAGCATGTTCAATGCCTGATCAAATTATGAGATTAAACTTAAGAGTTACGTTAATGCCGTTTGGGATTCAAATAGGCAGGCTGAATAAACAATAGCGCATCCGCAAAATCGAGGCATCGCATCCCGCGCGGATGCGCTGTACTTATCCACCCAGTCAAGCTGGGCAGATCGCGGCCAACAATGGGTGCCGGTTAACGATTACGATAAGTTATTCTACCGGTGATCACGGGTATGCCACAATCGCAGGACATAGATAGTCGATTCCTGGATCTCATAACACACTTTATATGTCCCCACAAAAATTCGCCGTATCTCGCGCGGTTCAAACTCAAATAATTGTTCACTAAGGCGCGATTTTGTCTGCAAAGTGGTCGTCGCCTTAGCCAAAGCTTGCACAACATGTGCAGCAGCCGGCTGGTTTACAGGTGCCGGAAACTCATACAGTCGTGCCAGATCGGATATTGCCTTACGGGTCCACTTCACCTCCATCAACGCGGTGTAGGCAACGGATCGTCAGTGCTGAGGCTATCGGTCCATGCCAGTACAGCCTGGTGGTCTATCACACGACCAGCGTCTACGTCGGCAAGCGCCTCACGTGTCAACCGATTACGTTCTTCTTCTTGATTAATCCAGGCTGATAGTGCTTGCTTCATTATACAACCACGCGAACGTTTAAGCCGAGCAGCCATTTGATCGACCTTTTCGGCAAGCGGTAGCGGCACATGGGTAGTTAATACTTTGGTTTCAGTTTTCGCCATTGCCATCACTCTCTATTAGTCTTGATTTAAATTTAATCATAGTGATTAAACACAAATAAATCACTTGCATTTTCGGATATCAGATTAACCATCCCCCAACCTCACGTCAGAACACCTGGCTCAAATACGTGGGCATTAAAACCCAACTTTGTGAAAGGAAACCAAAATGCCATGTATGAGCCTGTTGATTTTCCGTCTTTTCGCCCAATCTCTTCGTTATGCTGAAAAAATAATTCTCGGAATATCAACTATATGCCTGTGGTTATTTTTTCAGCATGCCTTGACCTTGAACGAAAACCCTAGGAAATCAAGAGACTCATGTATTTCAAACATGTTAGCGGCAATGTGCCGCTCAGTATGGCACTATTTATTGTGTTAGAAATAAAAGACAGTCTCTGCGGTACCAGGAATGTCCGTTTGTTAAGCTTGCCCGTTTTCTTCTACCTTTATTCCTTGCTAACCAACCACACAAAGTGTGTATTAACGATATATACTAAGGAGGTGTAATATTATGGAAACTGCTAAACTTTTTCGGAACGGAAATTCACAAGCCGTAAGAATTCCAAAAGAATTTAGAATGCCTGGTGAAACGGTAAAAATATCCAGAAAAGGCAATCAGATCATTCTCGAGCCGTTAGAAACGACGTGGGATGCATTTTTCGAATCTCTCCGCGATTTTCCCGATGACTTTATGCAAGAAGGACGTGACCAACCCTCCATGCAAAAAAGGAAATCATTCTAATGCATTACCTGCTTGACACCAATATCTGTATATACCTTATAAAAAAAACGACCAATGGAGGTGCTTGACCAATTCAGGCAACATCCTCTGCAGGATGTTGCTCTCTCAACTATCACGCTTTTTGAACTTGAATATGGAACACAAAAAAGCCAACAAATCAAACGTACCCAAAAGGCCCTTGCCAGGTTTTTCCTCCCGCTCACTATCATTGACATCGACCGCCCCGCTGCTGCCGATGCCGCTATCATCCGAGCCAAGCTCGAAAGTAAAGGCACCCCTATTGGCCCTTATGACTTGCTGATCGCTGGCCTTGCCAGATCTCGCAAAATGACCTTAGTGACTAATAATACAAAGAAATTCGAAAGAATTGATGATCTGCTCCTGGAAAACTGGGTTGAGAACACCATGGGGTAATCTTGATTCTTCCTTTTCTGAACAAAAGGGACACCCATTAAGAGACTCTTAAATCAACAGGCTCATAGAGTAGATTTAAAAGATACAGAGGACAAAAAAGGGGGGCTGATTTTAACGACCAAGCGAATGCAACCGGCCTTTAAACGGCAGCCTATCAGTCTGGCAAGCCCGTTCCTTGCCAAAGGATAAGTGCTCAAAATTAGGTTAACTGACAATTAATCCAGCATAGCCAACAACCTGGTTTGTATCGCCGCTGGCTTCCCCTGAATCGGTATAGCGCACCAGCTCAACTTTCTCGCTTTTCAGCTCTCTTGATGCCAGCAACGTTATCACCGTCGGGACTACACCGCACATGGATATCCGGCGTGCATGGACTGTTTCGTACAATCCCTTAGGATCAAAAGCCAGCATATTTTCAATGGCCAAATGATCCTGAGCTGAGGCCTGCTCCCTTGATTTATAATGGGTCATGTCTGTGGATGCCACGAGCAGCACCGGTCTTGACACTGCTTGTACGGCCTTTGCGATGTCTTTAGCCACCTCTTCGCATTCAGCGTAGGGAATATGCGATACACAGAGAGGAACTATATGCAGGTTGTTTTGCATAAACTGCAAAAACGGCACCTGGACTTCCAAAGAATGCTCGCTGCTATGGGCCTGCTCATCTTGCGTGATAATCTGCGAGATTTGTAAAAGCTGGGTGGCCAATTCCTGATCAATCGGCACGGTTCCCATGGGCATCTGCCAGGCAACAGTGCCCAGGGCAACAGCTGCACCACGACCATGATGATTGGGACCAAGGATGATAACCGTTTCCGGAACCTGGACACGGCTGATGGTCAGTCCAGCTGTTGCACCGGAATAGACATACCCTGCATGGGGCATAATCACCGCCGTTGCGGCTATTTTCTTGTTCTCATCAACTACAGGGGTGAGGCCGGCAACGGTTTGCTCAAGTTGCGCAGGATCTCCAGGATAAAATTGATTGGCAACAACTGGTTGGCGCATCATATTTCCTCCTTATCGTGATGAAAACTACAGCAATTCAGATACAACCAAGCGAGTTATTTCACATCCCAGGTTGTTCCATCCGGGCCATCTTTGAGCACAATATTACTTGCCAGCAACGTGTCACGGACCTCGTCACTTGTGGCCCAGTCCTTATTCGCCCTGGCCTGGTTGCGTTTTTCAATCAAATGAGTAATCTCTTCTTCTGTGAGCTCAATGGCTGCCAGTAATTGCTCTTTCTTCTGCTGCATCACCTCAACAGGGTCATGCTGAAGAATGCCAACCACCTCACCAAGCTGTTTAATGGTCGCTGCAGTAGTGGTAAGCAAATTATAATCATCTGTAGCGACTTGACCACCAGCAGCTCGCAAAACCTTGTTCAAGGTCTTGACCGCATCAAACAACAGACCAAGTGCTTGGGCGGTATTAAAATCATTGTCCATGGCATGCTGAAAACGCTCTTCGAGCGATTCCAGCTTATCCCGATCCTTCTTGCCGACAACCTGCGGCCCCTGCTCGTCCCCGGCTGGTAACTGTTCGATCTTGGCTAAACAATCGTACATCCGCTCCAATCCGGCGCGAGCGTCCTGTAATGCATGTTCGGAAAAATCTAAAGGATTGCGATACTGGGTGGAAAAAATAAACAGTCGCAGTTCTTCTGCACTGTACTGTTGCAGTACATCACGGATGGTTAAAAAGTTGCCAAGGGATTTTGACATCTTTTCATCTTTGATGGTCACAAAACCATGATGCATCCACAGGTTCGCAAACTCCATTCCCGAGGCGCCGCAACTCTGGGCAATCTCGTTTTCATGATGGGGAAAAATAAGATCCTTGCCACCACCATGGATATCAAACGTTGCACCCAGGTATTTTTTGCTCATGGCAGAACATTCTATATGCCAGCCAGGCCTCCCGGCTCCCCAAGGGCTCGTCCATTTTGGTTCTCCAGGTTTGGCAGCTTTCCAGAGGACAAAATCCATGGGATTTTCTTTCTGCTCGTTCACCTCAATACGTGCACCAGCCTGCATATCTTCTAAAGAACGGCCGGACAGGCGTCCATATCCATCGTAACGATCCACCCTAAAATACACATCGCCTCCGGATGGATAGGCCATGCCTTTATCAATCAGGGTTTGGATGAGCTCTGTCATCTCACCGATATGTTCGGTAGCTTTTGGTTCGATATCAGGGCGCACCGTGCCCAAAGCGTCCATATCCGTATAAAACTCGTCAATGAACCTCAACGCCAAGGCTGCGGAGTCAATATCCTGTTCATTGGCTCGTTTGATAATTTTATCGTCAATGTCGGTAAAATTGCGCACAAAAGTCACTTTATAGCCCCGATAACGTAAATAACGGACCACCATGTCAAACACAAGTGCTGACCGAGCATGACCAATATGACAGTAGTCGTAAGAGGTAATGCCGCACACGTACAGTTTCACGTGATTGTCTTCTATGGGCTGCAGCAGTTCTTTTTTGCGAGTAAGGGTGTTGTAGATTCGTAAAGGCATAGGGGCAATGTTGGCTATTTTTAATCTGATTACGTACAAAACTCAGCCAATTATCTACCGAAACAGACAGGGGACTGATTTTATTTCTCTTTAAACCCGGGAGACAGATTAATTTTCATAAAAAACCATGAAAAAAAATCAGTCCCCTACCTCAGTACTGAGAAATTTAGGTAAGCGAAGACTCCGATCTGTCTATCGAGTCCCAAAAAAAATGGCTGAGTTTCATGGGTAATCAGAATTTTTAATGTGACTATTCAGCAGCACCCCACGGAGTCTGCGCTTACCTCTCCGCACAAACAGGCAGGAAAACACAGCGTTACTATACTTATCCTACCTGCGGGCACGCATCTGGAGCACCGCTGAGCAGTTACAGATCGAGAACAAGGCGTGGTTATTTTTATAATTTGCTGACCAGTTACAGTATATTAATCTATGTGTAAGACCTGTCGGGAAAAATTGCAATCATCGGCGGAAAAGTATCATCTGTATTCGTAGGGTGGGGTAAGCGCAGCGCATCCACCAATGCAAGCCATCAATTCCGCGTGGATGCGCTGCGCTTATCCACCCTACGTACCTGCACAGCTACACAGTAGTTACACGATTACGTTAAATATCGACACAAACGAGCACTCATTTATAATGGTACAGCTTTGCCACCCAGTGTAACAGAAACAGGCCAGGGATGGCAACTACTGTACAACAAAAGAAAAATCCGACCCACCCTATTGACTCGGCCATAAATCCTGTGGGGGCGGAGGCGAGCACCCGGGGGATTCCCATCAGGCTGGATAACAGCGCATACTGGGTAGCTGTAAATTTTTTATTGGTCAGCGATGCCATATAGGCAACGTACGCAGCCGTGCCCATACCACCGCTCAGATTTTCAAAAGCTATAACGGCTGCCAACCCGCTGAGACTGGGACCGATAAGGGCAAGCAGAGAAAATCCGGCAGTAGAAATAGCCTGGAGTATACCAAACAGCCAAAGGCTTCGAATAATGCCGGTTCGTAAAATGACCAACCCACCAACCAAACCGCCGATAATAGTTGCCCAAAAACCAAACAGTTTAGCCACCGCGCCGATCTGGGTTTTAGTAAAGCCAATATCCAGATAAAAAGGAATGGTCATGGTGGAAGCCATCTGGTCGCCTATTTTATAAAACAGGACAAAGAGCAGGATGAGTAAAGCGCCATTCCTGCTGAAATATTCTACAAAAGGTTGAACCACCGATTCTTGAAAATTGGTTGGTGCTGCCTCCTCCACCTGTGGTTCTCTGGACAAGAGAGTAGTTATAATTCCGATCCCCAGACTCGCAGCCATAAATAAATATACCTGGGCGAAAGAAAAATAGTCAGCAAGGATCAAACCACCGCTGCCCGCAAGCAGCATCCCCACCCTATACCCATTGACATACAGCGAACTTCCCAACCCTAACTCGTTGTCAGCGAGATCTTCACGGCGATAAGCATCGACAACAATATCCTGGGACGCGGAGAAAAAAGTAACAAAAAGGGCAGCCAAGGCAACTAACCATGGTGCTTGACTGGGATTGGTCATCCCAAGCAGGACCAGAGCCCCCATAAGCAACAACTGAAATACCAGCAACCAGCCACGCCTTCTGCCCAAAAAAGGCAAGGTGAAACGATCCAGTACCGGCGCCCACAAAAACTTAAGAGTATAGGGCAAGCCTACCAACGAAAAAAGACCTATTACCGAGAGATCAACCCCCTCTTCCTTCATCCATGCCTGGAGTACGGAAAGAGTCAACAGCAATGGCACCCCACAAGAAAACCCCATGAGAAAGGACACCAGCATCCGCGGTGAAAAAATCTGTCTATAAATGGGGATATTCATGTTGTACCGGGCGTGAAGAAGTGGTTGGAAAAAAAATAGGTGGTATTGCTCCTGGGTACTTCTTACGGAGCTTCTCCTTTTACAACAAACAGGTGTAATTCCCTTGGACCATGCGCACCATGAACCATGACCAACTCGATGTCTCCAGTCTTACTTGGACCGGAGATGAGCGACAGACAGTTGGTCAACCCTTGAGCCTGTTCTTCCGGATCCCACTTCAAAAGCGTGTACAGCTCCTCCAGGTTGGCCAGTAATTTCTCTTCCTCAAGCACCACAATATGAATGGACGGCACCAAAGAAGCTGAACGGGCATGGCCTGGTCTGCTTCGCATGGCCAGGGTGGCAGTAGCAGCAACAAGATAATCGGCAGAGGTGATGCCGATAAAAGAAGCTTCAACATTTTCCCTTATAGCTGAGCGCTGCGCAGCTGCTGAAACCTTAGCATCAAGTCCCCCCGACACACAATCGGTTGTATGGAGAGTAACTCCATCAAGCTCGGCAAGGGATTCCAGGTGCAACCGGCTCAAAAGAGGATGGTCCCAGCGAACAACACTTTTCTCTGTCCCCCACTCTGGATCTTTTTCAAGAATCAACCTGCCAATGGCACCTGCAATATCGTCCAGGTTGTCCTCAGGATGAAAATCAATGTGTAGCGGCCCTGCTACCTGCTCAACGATGCCCCGCAGTTGTTTTCTCTCTGCTGCTAATCGTGTTTTGATTCTTGCAAGCAGTGCTTCCTGTTCCGGCGAGGCTGTTGTGGTGAAAATATCTGCATCAGCAGCATTCCCTGCCCCTCTTCCCAGTGCCTTACCAATGGTTTGTATAAACTCTGTTCGCCCCGGCATTACTGTTTTCCTCCCTCTCGCTCTTTCCATCTCTGCATAAAGGTCTTGGCAGCCAAAGGCTTTAGGTTGCGATTATTGGTCCAGCCGTTAAATGGAAAAGGAAGACGACGGATCATACCATCCTGTGCAGGCAATATTTTCTGCAGCACATAGCCGATTTTAAAAAAAAGGTCATACACCTTGCGCCGCTTGATGATTTTCTGCCATGCTTCAAACATCAGTTTTTCCGACTTTCCTTTGGGCTGCACCTCCCACTTGGCATCACCTTCAGAGAGCTTCGCACGCAAGGCCAACAGCATCCTTGGCAGGTTAATTTCCAACGGACATGCCTGCCGACAGGCTCCGCACAACGTCTCGCCGGTGCAGAGATCAGCAGCATTGTTCACCCCAAAAAGAAGTGGAGTGACCACCGCACCAACCGGTCCGGAATAGGCAGATCCATACGCTTGTCCGCCAATCTTGCCGTACACCGGGCAGACATTTAAACAGGCTCCACATCGAATGCAACAAAGCATCTCTCGAAATTCTTCATCTGCAAGAATTTTTGACCGGCCATTGTCCACTATAATCAGATGAAAAGCCTGTGGCCCGTCGCAGTGATCTTCTGCTGCCGGCCCGCCTATATAACTCACATAGCCACCGATCTGTTGACCTGCAGCGCCCATGGACATCAACCTGAGGATGGACTGCTGCTCTTCCAGGTTGGCAACGATCCGTTCCATGCCCATAAAGGCTACATGCACCTTGGGCAAGGTCGTGGACATCCTGATGTTCCCCTCATTGGAAACCGTTGTAATATGTCCTGTTTCCGCACAGGCTAGATTGCAGCCTGTAATGCCCATATCAGCAGTCAAAAATTTCTCACGCAGGGCCTTTCGCGCGTCAAAGGTCAAGGAGGGAGGGTCTTCCGTATATGGGGTACCAAGTTTTTCTGAAAAAAGTTTCCCAACCTGCTGCCTGGTCTTATGGATGGCAGGAGCAACAATGTGAGTCGGCTTTTCGTCTGCGAGCTGGATGATGAATTCACCAAGATCAGTTTCGGCAACGTCAATACCCGCCTCTTCAAGGGCGTGATTGAGGCCGATTTCTTCGGTGACCATGGACTTCCCTTTAACCACTTTTTTTACATTGTGGTCGCGGGCTATGTTTAAACAGATGTCCACAGCTTCCTTATCCGTTGCTGCAAAATGTACCGTGCCGCCATTTTTCTGTACATTATCAGCCAGGGCTTCGAGAAGGATATCTAAATTATCGATTGCCTTACGCCTGTACCCATGGGCTATCTTCCGTAATTCCTGCCCTTCGGGAAGATTCTGATAAAGATTCTGCGTTGCCGGGCCAAGCCGGGACTGGAGACTTTCCAGTGCAGACTGCAGTACTGGATCTGCAATGGAATGGCCTGCTACTTTTTTATACTCTGCTGATGTTATTTCACTCATAACTCTTTCCTGCAAGCAGCTCTGCAATATGCATAACCTTTACCGGCGACTGCTTTCTGCTCAGCATCCCTTCAATATTCATCAAACATCCCATATCACAACCAGCTACCACATCGGCTCCTGAAGCGATAATATTGTTGACCTTGTCCTCTACCAGCGCCTCGGATATCTCTGAAAACTTGACCGCAAAGGTGCCGCCAAAACCGCAGCATTTATCCGCATCTTTCATTTCGACAAGTGTCATATCACTAATGTTGGCAAGCAATGCTCGCGGTTGCCGGTCAATATGCAGAAATCGATTAAGATGGCAGGACGCATGGTAGGTCACCTTGCCGTTGAATCGTGCCCCGACATCTTCAACCCCCAGCACATCCACTATATACTCGGTAAATTCAAAGGTCCGTTCACCGATAGCTTTGACACGGGCCAGCATTGCAGGGTCATCCTTAAATAAATCCTGATAGTGATTTCTCACCATATTCACGCAAGAACCTGATGGGGAGACAATGGTTTGCGCCCCTTCAAAAATGGTGATAAATTTTTCAGCCGCAGCACGTGCAACCTGCTGGTGCCCGGCATTAAAAGCAGGCTGCCCGCAGCAGGTTTGTTCAGTGGGACAGTCAACATGCAGGCCCAGGCCCTCAAGCACATCAACCATTGACTCGGCAACTTCGGGATACATCGTATCCACAATACATTGCACAAAAAGGGTGACGTTATCTTTTTTCTGCATTGTAGGTCTCGCTTAATATATAAGATGGGATGGTAACCATGTAATTAATGAAGGAAAGATAATTAAAAGAATGATAGCAAGCACCTGCAGCCCGACAAAAGGCATCACCCCGCGATAGATATCAATAGTCTCGACATTTGGCGGCGCAATGCCTTTTAAATAAAAGATGGAATACGCAAAAGGCGGGGTGAGAAAAGAAATCTGTAGATTCACCATCACCAACACTGCAAACCATACCGGATCAAAACCCAGCTCTGCTGCAATGGGGGTTATTAAGGGCACGATAATAAACAAAATGCCCATCCAATCGATGAACATACCGCAAAAAACCAAAAGCAGCATGATCGTGAAGAGAATACCCCATTTGCCTATGGGCAGGTTCATAAACATACTGGTGATCACCTCGTCTCCACCAAGTGCCACAAAAACAGTGGAAAAGAAAGTCGCGCCAATGGCGATCATCATGATCATGGCTGTAATGCTCAGGGTCTGCCGGCAGGCATCTTTTACGACCCCGACATTGAGCTTACCATAGGAAGCAGCCAGAACCATACTGGCAGCAGCGCCCACAGCAGCAGCCTCGGTAACCGCAGCAATTCCGAAAAAAATACTCCCCAGTACAGAAAAAATAATGAGGGCCGGGGGAATGACAGAAGTTGTCAAAATTAATATTTTTTCCTTAACCGTTGCCTGACGTTCTTCAACCGGCATTGGTGGGCCATCTTGAGGCCTGAAGTAACAGCGAATGCCAATATACAACATATAGAGCAGGGTCAGTAACAGGCCGGGGACAAGGCACCCAAGAAAGAGCTTGCCCACGGATATCCGGGCAATGGGGCCGTAGACAATAATCATGACACTCGGCGGAATGAGGATGCCCAAGGTACCACCGGCGCAAATAGCACCACACGCCATGGATTTATTGTATTTTTTGGCAAGCATGACCGGCAGTGCCATGAGACCGATGGTAATCTCAGAAGCTCCGACAACACCAGTTGCAGCAGCAAAAATAGCGGAAATGGCTATGGTAGAGATGCCAAGTCCACCCCTGAAACGACCCCACAAGATGTGCATCGCATTAAAAAGACGCTCAGCCATCCCGGATTTTTCCATAAATACCCCCATAAACAAAAACAGGGGCACTGCGAGCAGGGTGTAGTTTTTCATCAACCCGAATAATCGAGCAATAAAAAGGCCGTAAATATCGGCTCCCATAAAATTGGCCCCAAAAAGAAAGGCCACTCCACCCAACACAAATGCCGTGGGAAAACCGAGAAAAATTCCGGTAAACAGCGTTGCAAACATCAGTGCAACAGATATCTCAGGACTCATCGTATCTCACCGCCATTGCAGACAAAAACAATGTTGCGCAAAAACTCTGCAAAACCTTGCAATACAAGTAAACCAACACCAATGGGCATCACCGTTTTAAAGGGATATATAATGGGCTGCCAATACCCCTGCATCGATCTTTCTCCGATTTCCCAGGAAAATGCCACATACGGAAGCAAGGCATAAAAGAGACCACCCCACAACGGAAAGAAAAAAACAAGATACAGCACGGCATCGACCAGCGCCTTTGTTTTCGGTGAGAACCGATTGTACAAGATATCTATCCGTACATGGTGTTTCTTCTTAAGCGTCCATGCCTCGCCCAGCAGAAAAAAAGTACCGCCAATCATATAGCTGAGATCAAAAGACCACTTTGTCGGCTGATTCAGGACATAACGGGAAAAAATTTCATACCCAATAACAACGGTCAGCAGCATAACCAACCAGATGATAATTTTAGCCGAAGTTTCGCTGATGGCATCAATCGCCTTCACAATACTACGTATTATTTTCATCTCGGAAAAACCTGTGCTCCAACAAATAAAGGAGCCGCCGGGTATGCCCGGCGGCTCCTTTAATGAATGAATATATTTTTATTATTTAAAAGAGGGAGTCATAAGTGCTTTGTACTGATCATATCCAGTGCGGAATTTTTTCTGGGATTCGTACACCTTTTTAAAGAAAGGATCATTTGCGCTCTTTTTCTCCATCAATGCGGCGGCCTTCACAGCCAAAGCTCTCTGGATTTCCGGATCGAGGTACTCAATTTTCACACCCTTTTCCTTGAAAAAGTCGAGGGCAGGCACATCTCTTACGATGCATTTGGTTAGTAGTTCTATGGTTGTAGCCTTTGCAGCAACACGAACGATCTCTTTAAGATCTTCGGGAAGTTTATTCCAGGAACGCTTGTTAATCTTGAGGTCAAGAATGGTACTTGTCTGGTGAATGCCCGGAACCAGCAGGTAATCTGCAATTTCGTAAAAGGCAAGGTCCTTATCAATGTTGGGAATGCTGAACTCTCCGGCATCCAACACTTTCCGTTGCAGTGCTTCGTATACCTCACCGGCTGGAAGCATCATCACAGAGGCGCCTGCTTCGCTTAAGATTTCACCCCAGTACCCGGAAGTACGAAACTTCAACCCTTTGAAGTCTTCCATCTTGGTAATGGGTTTATTGGACCAGGCAAGATTCTCACTGGGGATAATACCACAGGGAGCAACATAACCAAGATCAAATTTCGCATACAATTCATCAAGTAACTGACTCCCTTCCCCTTCGTACAGCCAGGTAAGATACGGAATCGCTTCCATGCCAAAAGGAATATAGCCAAACAAAGGAGCGGCAGGCAACTGGCCGACCGAGTAACTTGGCGAGGAGTGGGCAGCATCGATAACGCCCATCCGCACCGAATCGGTTACCTCCAACGCACCCATAAGCACTCCGGCAGGGTAGGTTTTAATGGTCAGCCGACCATTACTCATTTTCGTTACTTGATCGGCAAAAGAAGTAGCTGATTCCTGAAGAATTGTCCCATCCGGCCATGATGTAGCCATTTTCCAGACAAATTTATCAGCTCCCAGCACGCTGGTGGTCGTGACAGTCGAGACAAAAAACAAAGCCGCCACAGTCAAAATTACTTTTTTGAGTTGCATCCAAACCCCCTTGAGATTGATGATAATCCAATACCTTTAGCCCGGATTTCTCATCAGTGAAGTTTTTCGCAGATCGAGGCGCAGGACATGCAGCTGTAGTAAGCTACAGCAAATGGCCTGCAACAAAGAGTCTGCGGAAAAATCCGCTGACCCGGAGGGTGAGTTTTTGATTATCGACGAAAAAAACAGTCTGTTTATTTAGTGCTGCCGTATTTTTTATCAATATCAGTAGGTTAATTCGGAAATAAAAAAACTCATGAGAAATCCGGGTTAGTATCTAAAATAGGGAGTTAAATAAACGCCGGAGCTGCAAATTGTCAATGATTTTATGCGATGGGACTGAATAACAATTCAGTATCAGCCGGAGGGGCTACAGGTAAGCACCAGGCAGGACGCATGCTGCTGGAAACCTATCGCTTGCGATATAGCTACGTGTAATTTCAGTTCAATAAATGCCAAAAGCAGGGTAAATAGCCCAGAAATGAAAGTTATTTTTTTTGGCTCTAGATCCCCTTTACATATCCATATAAAATGTATTTAAATTTCCGCTCTTTTAATAAGCTACGCATTGTAACGGCTGTCATTGTTTTCCTTCTTGCCATCATTTATCTTAATGGAGGAGAAAAATTCTCCCTTGTCGGTTTTGCGACGCTCAGCACTGTCGTTGCATTCCTCTGCAACAAAATCCGAAAAGGAATCATGCCCGCCGCCTGTGATCTCTGCGGCGCCAAGGCAACAATGAAGGCTGAATATGGCGCCGGCTTTTCCAATGCAAAGCTGGTGATCGATTGCCCCAGGTGCGGCAGGGTGATTAATCAAGCCAAACAGGGGGTCAATCCACAAAAAGAAAAAACGTAATTGTTTAGATAAGCCACAGCTGTTCAGGGTGGATAAGCGTAGCGCATCTCCAATGCCAGGCATCGGATTCAGCGTGGATGCGCTACGCTTATCCACCCTGAACACTGGACGGATCGCGGAAAAAAACAGCTGCCGGTAAACAGTTACGACAATTAGGGCTTGTTAAACAGCAAATCTGGTGATGTAGCACTCTTTCAACTCGCCGCGCAACGGGAAACCAAAGCAAGGGCGAGAAGTACGGTGTTATTTTTTCTCAGTCAGCGATACAGATAACGTTGCCAACGATTGCAAAAGAATGTCGATAACATCGGTAACGCGCTCTGCAATCAGCGGGGAAAGGTCCATTCCAGGTTCCAGGGTCTGCGGGACAACGGTTATAAACTGCACCTGCTCCGGTACCTTTCCTCTGATTTTACAGATATCAAGAATCTCCAGCATTCCTATTTGGTGGGGTGACATTCTCGTCTGCACATCCCCTGCCCTGACATCTTCCTCTGTAAAAAGATGAACAGAACCTGGATCGTCTTCCAGATCAATCACATCCAAAACATAAAGTCGATCACACTGCTCTATAAACGGCGCGAGCAATATGCCGGCTGTACCGCCATCGAAAACACGTATATTTTCAGGTATCTCATAGCGCTGTTCAATGTGCTGCACACAGTGAACCCCGAAACCTTCATCACCCAGCAGCAAATTACCGATGCCGAGTATGCCAATGGTTTTATTGTGCAAACAGGTCATATTTTAAACCTTAAAAAGAGGACAACCCCACCACTTAACCAATGTAACAGGAAATCAAGTGATGGGGCAGCCGAGTTACAATAAGTCTCGCTGGTTGTCAGACGTGCGAAAAATCCTACATCACCTTGATGGTAGACAATTTCCCCCCTTCAGGGTTTAACATATGCACGGCACAAGCCATACATGGGTCAAAAGAGTGAATGGTCCGCAGGATTTCAAGCGGCTTTTCCGGATCAGCAACCGGGTTGCCGACCAGGCAACGCTCATAGTATCCGGGTTCATCATTGGTTCCCCTTGGGCAAGCAAGCCAGGTAGACGGAACAACTGCCTGGTAATTCCTGATTTTGCCGTTTTCAATCACGATCCAATGAGAGAGGGTACCCCTTGGGGCCTCATGAATGCCGACACCGCGCTGCTCACCTTCTGGGAAATGAGGCTCATTGAAGGTTGTATTGTCGCCGGAATCAATATTGGAAATCAGTGCCTCCCACTGCTCGGCCATGGCATCCTGAACCACTGCCGCCCTGATGCTCCTTGAGATATGGCGCCCCATGGTTGATGGAAGAATATCCGTATCAAATGTGGTCTGACCAATGGACGCCATTGTTTCCAGCATCGTGTTGGTATACTTAACAGCAGGTGCATGCCGTGCTGCAAGCATGGCAAGCACACTTGCCACTGGACCGACTTCGGCCGGTTCATTCTGAAATGATGGTGATTTAACCCAGGAGTACTTGCCATCCGCCTCCTTCCCTGTAAAGTTAGGCTCTGTTTCCTCTACATAAGGATGCCGTGTCCAGTCACCTGCATAGTAGGAATGCTTAACACTTTCTTTGACATTATCCTCAAAAAATGGGTCTTGAGAGCTGCTTATTCTTCTGAAGCTCTCCATATCGCTGCCCTTTATATAGCCGCCAGGCATGGCAAAGTTCTTGCCTTGCTCATCCATAGGCATTTCCGGAACAGAAAGATAATTGCCGTTACCTTTACCATAAGCACACCACTCGGGATACATTGCCCCGATTGCAGCAACATCAACCATATACACCTGCTGAACAAAATCCCGCACCTCATCCATCAGGGTCTTGATGTAATACAGTCTTTCCATGGTCAGCGTAGCCGGGCTGTCCAGATTAATGGGGTTGGCAACACCGCCCACAGCAAGATTCTGGATATGCGGTGTCTTTGATCCTAGCACCGTCACAACCTTGTTTATTTTTCGCTGATACTCCAGTGCCTGGAAATAATGCACAGCAGCGATAAGATTAACATCAGGATCAAGCTGCATTGCCGGATGGCCCCAATAGCCACTTGAAAAAGGACCCAGTTGGCCCGAGCTTATAAATTTCTTTAGTTTATCCTGGGTCTGTTTAAACTCCTGGTAGCTGTTATTTTTCCAGGGAGAAAGCTTCTGGGCCAAAGCCGCCGCTGTTTTGGGGTCTGCTTTGGTGGCTGCCGATGCAATATCTACCCAGTCAACTGCGGAAAGGATGTAGAAATGAATGATATTATCGGCAAGACAATGGGCACCAACAATCATATTCCTGATGTACTGCGCATTAACAGGGACTTCAAGGCCCAATGCATTTTCAACAGCACGTACGGAAGCCATTGCATGGACAGTGGTACATACCCCGCAGATGCGCTGCACGATCAGCCAGGCCTCACGAGGGTCCCTACCTTTTAAAATGGTTTCAATACCGCGCCACATGGTTCCGATGGATCGGGCATCCAGTACTTGGCCGTTTTCCACCTCACACTCAATGCGAAGATGCCCCTCAATTCTGGTTATAGGATCTATTACAATTTGTTCAGACATGACAAAACTCCTTACTAATTCAATTCAGCCGACTTATGAACGCTGAAAACAGGGAAAACTTTTACAAAGAGTGTATACGCTGCAATTTCGAAGGCAATAAGCCCGTAGGTAATCATTTGTTCACCGATGGATGGAAAATATTTCCATCCCGTTCCAGGATCAAAACCAATGATATAGGTGTTGAATCTGAACAAGGAACCACCGATCAACACCGCCACTGCAGCAACAAAAAGCAATCGCGGATTAGAGCGGTAGTTGGGATAGGCTAAAATGAAAAGGCCAATGAGAAGCATCAAGTTTTCAACAAGAAACATGTTGCCGAGGAAAGTGCCTGAGAAGGCATTGGCCATCTCGCCGCGCATAAAAATATTCTGAAAACGGATGATAAGATAAAACCCTAAAACCCAGGACATTATCCGCGCGACCTTGGAAAGCATATTGGTCTCATCGCCAAGAGCATAGACCCGGGAAGAAATGGTCGCTTCAAACACCACCATGGCAAACCCCATGAACAAGGCAGTAAGCAAAAAAAGTAACGGCAGTGTGCTTGTATGCCACAGGGGAGAAAGTTTATACCCTGCCATGAGCATCATTGTTCCCAGCGAAGACTGGTGCATGGTCGGCAGCAGCACTCCGAGGGCAATCAAGGCAAAAATCACTCGATTGAGTCTTTTGCCGAAATTTTTTAACTTCCATTTTTCAACAAAAGCCGGCGTAAACTCCAACCACAGGACAAAGATATAGGTCCCGATGCACATGGCCACCTCAAACATGACCGAATGAAAATTCATCTGCCAAGGCAGGTAAAGGTTATAGACATTCAGGTACCTGCCGATATCGAGAAAAACGGAAACACCGGCAAGAGTATAACCAAACATGGATGCCAGGAGCGCAGGTCTTACCAGAGGATGAAATTGACCTTTATTTAAAATATAGACAAGCAGAGCCATCACGTAGCCGCCGCAGGCAAAGGCGGTACCGACAACAACGTCATAGGCTATCCATATACCCCACGGAAACCCATCATTCATATTTGAGATAGACCCTATCCCAAAAACAAACCGTTTAACCGCAAAATAACCTGCGATGCCGACAATAATCAGGCAGACGAGAAAAGTTGGGGTAAATATTCTACCGCCCAGGGGTTTTGCTTCTTCACTCATGAGTATCTCCTTTGACGGTATCTTTTTTTTCTATTTTTTCCTGTTCCTCTGCATTTTTATTTTTCTTCACCATGAAAACAAGTCCGGCAAGAACTACCAGGGGATACACCATTCCCTTATAGATGGCGTACTGAATACCACTAGCCATGGAAACAAAAGATTCCTTGGGAAAGGTCGGCAGGCCGAACTTCTCAAAAGGCACTGCGGACATATACATTACCTGGGTGCCGCCAAGTTCCTCCCTGCCATACACGTGACGTACATATTTGGGTGCCTTAAAGACATGGCTCTTTCCTGAATCAATGGAGGAAACGGGAAAATCATATTGCTTGCCGGGTTTCATTTGCAGCCGACGCCGGGTCTCTTCAATCAGCTTTTCCACAGGACCAAACAATGAAGCCCCAGTTGGGCATACCGAACAACAGGCGGAAATACCGCCCTTGGCAATAAGATGAGAACAAAGCTGGCATTTGACGATTTCCGGATACGGATCATCCCACTCAAATTTAGGAATATTGTACGGGCAGGCCACCTGGCAATACCTGCAACCTATACAGGCATCCTTATTGTAACTCACAATCCCACTTTCTTTATCCTTTGTAAGGGCGCTTACAGGGCAGGCCGTCACACAGGATGGGTCCACACAATGCAGGCACTGGCGCTTAATAAATGCATACCCGTCTTCGACAACATCTTTGTTAACCCCCTTACCACTGGAAAATTTCTTGATAATATTGAGCGTTTTCGAAGATAGATCCTGAGGCTTATCCCAGATGGTATTACCCTGGCCAAGTTCAGCTTGCATTGAATTAGCGTCTTTACAAGCCGACATGCAGGCGTTACAGCCCACACACAAGGTCGAATCATAAAGAATACCCAAAGCATTTGGCGGAAGTGCTTCTACAGTTCTGGCATCAACAACTTGACCATCCAGAGTTAACAGGGCCAGACTACCGGCTGCTCCTTTAAGAAAATCACGCCTTTTCATCTTCATCTGCAGACCCCTTGGTTCCAAGCTTCGCGGTAAAAACTGCTCCGGCGCCGATTGCAGCACCGCCTAAACCGGCCATAAGAGCTGCCGAACCAGCGGATACGCCCTGTCCACGTTCAACCGTGATGGGGGCATGCTCTGCAGCTGGAGTTGCGTGAAGGACAGGGCTGGTAGAAAACTGAGGCATATGAAAGCCAACCCCTTGTTCTGCGCAGCCGAAACAGGGATGACCTATTGCCACCGGCCAGCAGCCGGATCCGGCATCACCGAATTGACTGGTCGAACAGTTCGCATAGGTTACCGGCCCCTTGCAGCCAAGATAATACAAACAATATCCCTGACGATGGCCTTCGTCACCGAATTGACGGGCAAAGCGCCCGTTGTCAAAATGCGGTCTCCGTTCACAATGTTCATGAATTAAACGCCCATACGCAAATTTTGGTCGATTTTTCTTATCAAGGGCAGGCAGCTTATTAAAAGTGAGGTAATGGATCACGGTTGAAAGAAGGTTGTACGGATTAGGTGGGCAACCAGGAATACTAACCACTGTTTTATCGGTCAGGACAGACTGAACCCCTACACACTCGGTAGGATTCGGCTCCATCGCAGCAACACCGCCCCACGAAGCACACGAACCAACGGCAATAACGGCTCCGGCCTGGGCTCCAATTTCTTTCACACTATCAACAAAATTTTTGCCACCAACCTGGCAGTAAATCCCCCCGTCTTTGAGTGGAATCGCCCCCTCAACAACCAGGATAAACTTACCGTAGTTTTCCTCCACAGCCTGATGCAAAGCGCCCTCAGCCTGATGCCCTGCTCCGGCGGAGAGGGTTTCGTGAAAGTCGAGCGAAATGAGGTCAAAAATCAGTTTTTCTATTGAGGGGTGCTCTGACCGGAGTAGAGACATACTGCAGCCGGTACACTCAGAGCCATGGAGCCATATGACCGGCGGTCGCTGAGGGCTGCTAATAGCATGTGCTATCTTCGGCACTACAGCTTCGGGTAAAGCCATGCCCGCAGCGACTGCAGAGCAAAATTTCATAAAATCCCTGCGCGTGACTCCATTTAATTTTTCCTGAATTTGCCTAAAATTCTGTTCCTTCATACTCTCTCTCTTGATTACCGGCCCGCACGCAACCCTGCTGCGACAGCGCCTATAGCATTTGTACGTATTTTCACCTGCAAATATCATCAGTAACCGCTGAAGGTTCACTAAGACATTTTGCAAGCACCTTACGCTCCTTCTCAGATACGTCTGCATGTAATGTGTTCATTGCATCTATAATACCCAACCACCGGCCATAACCTTCGCCCACTTTTGCACAACTGGTTGAAAGACCATGACAGCTGCTGCATTTGTTTACTAGAATTTCCCGGCATCCCTTATCGGATCGGCACCCTGCAAGGGCGACAACCAAAAACCCTACAAGTAATACATTTTTAATAAACATTTCAGCTGACTAAATGGTTAAAAGAAGCAATAACATCAAGACGTCAAGAGATCCTTCCCAGGAATCCGGCCTGCACGCAGCATACATTGCTGCAGCAAACGAACCCCTACACTTAGGCAAAACCACTTAACACATAACGCACACTTTGCACATTTTCTTCTGTTTGTATCAGCATTAATGATGGCAAAACGCTACAAATAATTATATGGGTCTTGAAACACTGCACAAGAAGCTCTTGCCAAGTTTGAAAGACAAACAGAGGTTTACATGAAGGTGAGCAGCAAGGGGCCATTAAAAAGAGATACCAACAGAACTGCACTTATTCAGATATTTACAAAGACAGAGACAGGAAGGAGGTTACAAACAGGCTACCAGCGAGAGATATCCAAAAAGAATTGAAGAGGCAAAGCTCGACGAGGGGATAATGTATCGGCTAGATACACGCATACACGGAATTTACTGCTTACTTTCCACATCCGCTACATGTTTGCAGTCGAGTATCTATCAAAATAAAACGAATAAAATCAGATGATAAAGAGGGATACATCAGAAAAGAATTCAACGCAAACCATATAACGGAGATATTTTCTTACTGCCTGGTTAGTGATTTTTAAAACAATACCGGAAAAATAAATAATAATGATTAATTTTTAAATATAAGAAGCAGGGAAATCCAATGCGACTATCCGTTCCTGCGCTTAACATCCGCTGTTTGCACTTTTAACCATAGGGAATTATCATGAAAAGGCTCTTTTCACGTCAATCCCAGCTCAAATCACTGACCAAGGTCTGCAGAAACTCCTACCTCACAAGCTGTTGCCAGGCAATTGTTTACGGATCATTCATAACCATTCTCATCCAAGCCTGGGAAACGGGAGATGCTTTTTTTTTACTGGCCGGCTACTCAGAAGAAACCATGAAGTTTGTTAGAAATTGGGTAACCTTTGGCTACGTCCTGACTATAGTTCATTTTTTCATCAAGCTGGAACAGATCCCAAAGTATCTCGACGTTGTGCAGTCTGATAACCCTAAATACGATCTAAAAAGACATCTTGATTGTGTTCGTTGGGTCGGAGTGGTCTGCGGATTTACCGCGGGTATGCTGTTATCCTACTGGTACATACACTCTGCTACGGGTCCCGACTCCAGGCTGATCTGGTCTGTTATAATCCTGATGTTTATCATCATGATCGGAACCGGCAAAGACTTTTGGAGAATGTCGGGACTTTCCCCAAATATTGCAAAAAAAATAGAAGCTCTGACTAGTCGGTATGTGGTCGCGAGGAAATTTTGTCTTGAAATCCTTGAACACAGACCATTCGTTGATGTTGATTTCGATCTCCTGACCCAGGAACTTAGAAGAACTGCAGTTATATAGCTCGAATTTATCAGGGCCAACACCTCCTCTTACATAGAGCCGGAGGCTTGAAAAAGAGGTTTCACGAAAGAGACAAAAGAAAGTAATGCGGAAATGCATTACCTCATAAAAAAAGGGTAGTTGGCTGATTGCCAACTACCCTGAATTTTTTATGGCGGGATCGACGAGACTCGAACTCGCGACCTCCGGCGTGACAGGCCGGCGTTCTAACCAAACTGAACTACGATCCCTTGCTGTGGTGGGCGAAACAGGGCTCGAACCTGTGACCCCCGGCTTGTAAGGCCGATGCTCTCCCAGCTGAGCTATTCGCCCCCAGCGATGAAGAAGGTATTTAGCAGGATACGCCCTGTCAGTCAAGCACTTTATCTATTAAAATAACATTTTAAACACAATACAGCTTAGACGGACGATGTCACAAAAAAGCAACCCTTATCTCCATCCGCATCATAAAAAAAACCTCTGCCACCTCCCAGCTTCCGAGACATCACTCAACCATCTCTACACATGCCCTTGTGACCGATAGAATACTTCTCTACAAAGTTGAAAGGGTACCATTAACATTGGCCGGCGTAACAACTTACTATCCATTGAGGGGCAAGGTGGGCTTCTTGCGAGAGCACTTCCTGCAATACAAAAAAAAAAGGGGTTAGCCTAATCAGGCTAACCCCTTATATTTTCTTATGGCGGGATCGACGAGACTCGAACTCGCGACCTCCGGCGTGACAGGCCGGCGTTCTAACCAAACTGAACTACGATCCCTTGCTGTGGTGGGCGAAACAGGGCTCGAACCTGTGACCCCCGGCTTGTAAGGCCGATGCTCTCCCAGCTGAGCTATTCGCCCCCAGCGATGAAGAAGGTATTTAGCAGGATACGTCCTGCCAGTCAAGAAAAAAAACTCTTTAAGTTAAGTATTCTTGAATTAAACGTTACGCGTTCTAATTCCCCTGCCCTTTTATTGCGCAGGCGTATTGTGTGAGGAGAGAGTAAAGTCACTATAGATGGAATCGAGCGACACATCTTTAAACAATGACTCGCCCTCTCTGGAAATCAACGCTTTTTGCAAGACATCATTCACGTTATCGACCAGTTCAACCTCCAGGCTATCGCGTATCTGCTGAGGAACATCTTCCAGGTTAGGCTCATTGGCTTTTGGAATAATAACCCTGGTGATATTGCCTCTTTTTGCAGCAAGCAGTTTCTCGGTCAATCCACCAATAGGCAACACCCTGCCTCTCAGCGTAATTTCACCGGTCATGGCAATATTTCTATCTACCGGCAATTTAAGTATTGCCGAGACAATACTAGTGGCCATGGTTATACCTGCAGAGGGTCCGTCCTTTGGTATAGCTCCTTCGGGGACATGGACATGGACATCGATCTTATTATAAAAATCGGGTTCAAGCCCAAGACGCATTGAGCGCGATCTCACAAAGGAGAGAGCTGCCTGGGCAGACTCCTGCATCACATCACCAAGTTTCCCGGTGATGATCATCTTGCCCGATCCCGGCATAATAGTCGCTTCGATCTGCAGTAATTCTCCCCCAACTTCCGTCCACGCCATACCGGTAGTAAGGCCGATCTCGTCAAACTTTTCAGCAAGGCCATATCGATATTTTGGAACCCCGAGATAATGGGCAACACCATCTATCCCTATCTGGTATTTTTTGCCAGTCTCCTTGTTCTTTAATCCTTCCCTGGCTACCTTCCTGCAAATACCGGCAATGGTACGCTCCAGATTACGAACGCCTGCTTCACGAGTATATCGACGGATAATTTCTAATATGCCCGGCTGATCAATAATAATCTGCTGCTCGGCAAAGCCATTGGCTTCAAGCTGTTTAGGGAGTAGAAAATCATTGGCAATATGCAATTTTTCTTCTTCTGTGTACCCGTTGAGCTGAATGATTTCCATTCTATCCTGCAATGGCAGGGGAATACCGTGCAAATTATTGGCAGTGGTTATGAAAAAAACACCGGAAAGGTCATAATCAAGATCAAGATAGTGGTCGTTAAAGGCGTAATTCTGTTCCGGATCAAGCACTTCAAGCAGCGCGGAAGAAGGGTCGCCCCGAAAATCCACGCTCATCTTGTCCACCTCATCCAAACAGAAAACAGGATTAACCACCCCTGCCTTTTGCATCGACTGAATGATCTTCCCCGGCATTGCCCCAATATAGGTACGACGATGACCGCGAATTTCAGCCTCATCCCTTACACCGCCGAGGGAAAGCCTGATAAACCGGCGCCCCATTGCACGGGCAATGGATTTGCATACAGATGTCTTTCCAACGCCGGGAGGACCGACCAGGCAAAGAATCGGGCCTCTAAGTTTTTTAACCTGCGTTTGCACAGCAAGGTATTCCAAAATACGTTCTTTTGGTTTTTCAAGACCGTAGTGGTCCTCATCAAGGACAACTTCCGCTTTATCGATATCTATTTTCGACCGCGACTTCTTTCTCCACGGCAAATCAAGGATAGTATCGATATAGTTGCGCACCACTGTAGTTTCGGCAGACATAGGGGGCATCTGACGAAGTTTTTTTAATTCTTTGGCAACCTTGTCTTTGGCAATTTTAGGTAATTTCTTCCTGTCTACCGTCGCTTCAAGTTCAGTCAGATCGTCGCCGCCCTCACCCTGGCCGACCTCATCTTGAATAACGCGCATTTTTTCAGAAAGATAATAGTTGCGCTGTGTAGCGCTCATCTTTTTCTTTACCTTGGTATGAATATCCTTTTCCAAGGCAGAGAGCTCCATCTCCCTGTTAAGGATTTCAAGAACCATTGAAATCCTTTGCGGTACAGAGGCTTCCTGTAAAACATTTTGTTTTTCTTCGGTTTTCAGCTGGATATGGGAAATGACCAAGTCAACCAACCTGGAGGGGTCTTCAATAGCGGTAACAGTATTATAGACCTCCCTGGGAAGCTTTTTATTATCCTGGGCAAACAGGCCAAAGGTTTTTTTCAATTCGCGTACGTATGCATAAACCTCTTGGCTCTGCGCATCGACATCTTCAATCATCTCCAAGGCCGTAGAATAGTAAACGTCTTCTCCACTCCCCTCAAGTTTGGAATCAACAATACGGGCCCTACTCTTCCCTTCGACCAATGCCTTAATTGTACCGTCAGGCAAACGCAACAATTGCATCACCGATGCTATGGTACCGATTGTATACAAATGACGTTGCTCGGGCTCATCAACAAGAGCGTCCTTTTGAGTGACCAAGAAGACCAGACTGTTGTCTTCCATGGCAGTCTCCAATGCCAGAATGGACTTTTTTCTGCCAACAACAAGCGGAGCAACCATGCCCGGAAACAGCACAATATCTCTCAAGGGCATGAGAGGAAGTCTTTCAGTGGTAAATTGATCCATAAAACTGCTCAGGCACTCTTTTTATTTTCTGAATTATCGTACAAGATAACAGGATACTCACCTTCGGTAATCACCTGTTCGTTAATCACACATTCTATAGCGTTCTTATCAGAGGGAAGTTCATACATGACTTCCAACATGGCTTCCTCCATAACAGAACGTAATCCTCGGGCCCCTGATTTTCGCTCCAAGGCCTTTTTAGCAATAGCATCCAAAGCCCCTTCGGTAAATCTCAGTTTAACCCCTTCCAGGTCAAACAGTTTCATATACTGCTTGGTCAGGGCATTTTTAGGTTCCTTTAAAATACGTATCAGGTCTTCTTCAACCAATTCTTCCATGGTGGCAATAACGGGCAGCCGACCGACAAGTTCTGGAATCAGACCAAATTTAAGCAGATCTTCAGGTTGGATACCGCTTAAAATTTCCCCAACACTCTTATGAGAATCGCTGACGACTTTAGCACCAAAGCCGATTGCCTTCGTGCCGGTGCGCCTTTTTATCACTGTATCCAGACCGACAAAGGCTCCGCCAACAATAAAAAGTATATTGGTGGTATCAATACGTACCAATTCCTGCTGAGGATGTTTCCTTCCTCCCTTAGGAGGAACTGAAGCGGTTGTACCTTCGATGATTTTCAACAGTGCCTGCTGCACGCCTTCACCGGAAACATCACGGGTAAGAGATGCGGAATCAGACTTTCGGGCAATTTTATCAATTTCATCGATATAAATAATACCGCGCTCTGCCTGATCAATGTCGTAATCAGCTGCCTGAAGGAGACTGACCAGGATATTTTCGACATCATCACCCACATAGCCGGCTTCTGTCAGCGTGGTCGCATCAGCTATAGTGAAAGGAACATTAAGGACCCTGGCCAAAGTTTGCGCAACAAGAGTTTTACCGCTACCGGTCGGGCCAATGAGTATAATGTTTGATTTTTGCAACTCAACACTGTCCTTCTCATTAACCGGACCCACATCAATACGCTTGTAGTGATTATGCACAGCCACTGACAACACTCGCTTAGCATAGTCCTGGCCGATGACGTAATCATCAAGGTGTGCTTTTATTTCCTTTGGCTTAAGCACTACCTTTTCTGCGTCAGTGGTGATTTCTTCCTCACCAGCGGAATCAACAATTATTTCATTACAGAGGTCAATGCACTCATCGCAGATATAGACATTAGGCCCTGCAATCAGCTTACCTACTTCCTCCTGGCTTTTTCCACAGAACGAACAGGTACAGTTGCCTCCATGCTCATCATGGAATTCTTCACTCACTATTATTTCTCCCCGTCGATTTCCTCACGACTGGTCAACACTTTATCAATAATCCCATATTTACATGCTTCTTCAGCACTCATGAAATTATCTCTTTCTGTATCAGCCTCAACTTTTTTCATTGTCCTACCGGTATGGTGAGCCAAAATAGAGTTGAGATCCTTTCGCATGCGCAGGATCTCCCTGGCATGGATATCAATATCAGTTGCCTGCCCTTGAAAGCCACCCATGGGCTGATGAATCATAATGCGGGAATTAGGCAATGCAAAGCGCTTACCCGCCGCCCCAGCGGCAAGCAGCAGCGCACCCATTGAAGCGGCCTGTCCCATGCAGAGAGTTGCCACATCACAACGAATGTATTGCATTGTATCATAGATAGCCATCCCGGCAGTGACGACACCACCGGGTGAGTTGATATAAAAAGTTACATCCTTATCCGGATCATCTGCCTCAAGAAAAAGTAACTGCGCAATGATAACACTGGCAACTTCATCGTTTACCTGTGATCCCAAAAAAATAATACGCTCTTTTAAGAGGCGTGAATATATATCAAAAGCCCGCTCACCACGTGGGCTTTGTTCCACAACCATTGGAACCAAATTCATACGAGTATCTCCAAAATACGGTACATCTGTTTAGAGGCAGAAGCAAAAGGCCAATTTATGAGCCCGTTGATTTACTGTCTTTTCGCCCTATCTCTCGGAGTCTAGCGCTTACCTCGTTATGCTGAAAAAATAATCCTCGGAATATCAACCATATGCCTGTGGTTATTTTTTAAGCATGCCTCGGAGTCTGCGCTTACCTGACCTTGAACGAAAACCCTAGTAAATTAACAGACTCATTTATTCTGCTGTTTTTACCTCAACAGCTTCCTCTGCCTTTCCGTCAGTGACTTCATCCACCTCAATCAGGTTAGCTGCGTCACGCAAGTAGCCAAGAATTTTTTCATTCAGCAGTTCATTCATAAAAGGCAGGATTTCCTCACGGCGTTTGAAGTACCCCTTAACCTCATCAACGGTCATGTTGTACTGATCAGCAATACGCTGATATCCGCGCTGAATGTCTTCATCTACGACCTTAATATCCTCAACTTCCGCTATTTTTTTAAGCAAGAAATCGCCTTTCACTCTTTTCACTGCAATTTCACGATTCGACTCGACCAGTTGCTCCAGATTAATTCCAGCCGATTCGAAACTAAGGCCGCTTCGCTTGAGATTTTCCTCGGTCTGCTTGAGCATTTCCTGAATCTCGAATTTAACAAGGCGCTCAGGAACTTCAAACTCATTGAGTTCTATAAGTTTATTCATGAGCCGGTCATCGAGATCTCCCTGCATGGTCTCTTCCTTGGCCTTTTCAAGATTTTTCCTGATCTCAGCTTTCAAGTCATCGATGGTAGCATGTTTCTCGTCGATATCTTTAGCAAACTCATCATCGAGTTCAGGCATCAACCGCACTTTCACCTCTTTCACTTCAACCTTGAACTCTACTTTTTTACCAGCAAGGATTGGATTCGGGTAATCTCCGGGAAAGTCAATTTCATAGAGTGTTTTATCGCCCTTCTTCAGGCCGATCAATTTCTCTTCAAACTCTTCTCCAAGTTTATTAAGTCCTACATCTACACTGTAGTCCTCATTACGTACCTGCGGCATGGCTTTGCCATTATGAAAACCTTGGAAATCGACAACAGCCATGTCGTCCACAGCTATACCGTGTCCTTCTTCAGCTGTTTGCAGAGCCGCATTTTCACGCTGCAACTTTTTAATCTCGATATTGACTTCTTCGTCCGAAACCTTGGTCACGGGCTTTTCGACATCAATCCCTTTATACTGGGAAAGATCGAATTCCGGTTTTACATCAACCATTGCCACATAAACAAATGTTCCGCTTTCCGGGAAGGAATGCTCTGTAATTTCAGGATGTACTACGGGTTCTATTTTTTCCTGCTCAATAGCGTCAAAGTAGGTTTCCTGTACAAGTTGTTCGCCGACTTCAGCCTGAACCTGCTCTTTAAAATTTTTCTCCAATACAGTCCGTGGCACCTTACCCTTACGAAACCCTTTGAGTGAAACGTCCTTATTTACCTTGTTATAGGCCTTGTCAAGGTTCTTACGTACGAGTTCCTTAGGCAGGGTAATGGTCAGTTTTTTGGTCAAATCAGAGACATTTTCGACTACGATTTCCATGGACTGCAGTTCCTTTGTTGTCCTGTCATATTAGTTCACAGGATAATTTATAATGATCAGCGATATTTTGTTCGCGTTATTTACAGATGGTGCGAAAGGGGGGAGTCGAACCCCCACAAGCTATGCTCGCTGGATCCTAAATCCAGTGCGTCTACCAATTCCGCCACTTTCGCGTTAACCGAGTACTAATAATCAACATAGTTGCACACGTCAAGTAGTGCATTATCAAAAAAATATAGTTTCACAACAACTTTAAGAAGTTAGGCTGTAAATTCCGCTGGTTAAATTTAGACGTGGTAAAGAGTTACGATATACTTTCCGGTAAAAAAGCGTTGCCAACGTTTTAACCCGTATTTTTCATCAGTTCAGGTTGCGTCAGCTTCAATGTTTCCACCAATAAACCTCTATTCATAGCCAGAAAGACTTAGCGGATCTCACAAACATTCAGCAACCATGCGAAAACATGCAGCTCTCTTTGACTTCGCATAACAAAAAAAAAGCAACCAATGTAGTAAAGTCACACAATGGCCATGCGACAATCGGGTCGGTGCCGAATTCCGTATCAGGTGGCCGTGCTTATCATATAGGCCCCAAGATAGGTGAAAATAAGAACAGCTGCACCGCTGACGTAAAAAGCCCACTGTATTCCCCATACATCCATGGAAACTCCGGCCAAGATAGCGCCGGAGAAAACACCTGCACTCATGGCCAGATTAAAAACCCCCATCATCGTTCCCTGCCCATAATGGGCACGTCCTTCTTCTGTGGCTAGTGCTCCTAGAACAGGCCAGATAACAGCTTCTCCTAAACCAAGAAGCATATACAGTACCACCATCATGGATACTGACCGGCCCGAAGGAATGGCGAGGATAACAGCGCCCATACACGAACAGCCGATCACCAACAGTAAAACCTTGCTGTGGCGGTCAGCCAATTTACCAAAAGGCACCTGCAACAGAGCATTTACCAGTGTTCGACAGGCAATAATCAGCCCGATCTGCATGCCCGTTGCCTTGTGCTGGCTGCTCACAAGAAGTGGTAAAAAAGCCATTGTAGGTACCATCATAATCATCGTAGAAAATCTGGCAATCAACATACCCATGGTTTTTCGACGCCCAACCATCTTGCCAAGACTACGAAAGAGGCCAAGCGGACCGGTTGACTCATGCTGCGTGTTATACGGCATATTGACGATTACCAAAGTAAGGGCACAGCCGCTTAGCGCCGCCATTACATAAAAAACCGAAGATAAACCCCACTGATCGGCAACGGCCCCACCGATAACAGGGCCGCATCCTATCCCGCAGAACAAGGCTATATTCAAATACCCCATGTAACGACCTTCATGGCCTTCTGGAGCTAACGACCCCATGTAGGCCATGGCAATGGGGATAATCATAGCAGATCCTACTCCCTGAAAAGATCGAATAAAAATAAGATCGAGAACACTGGTCGCCTTGGGGACCAGTAGGCCGACAATGGCAAAAATTGCAAGGCCGGCCATCAGAAACCCCTTGCGACCCCACGCATCAGACCAATTGCCGACTACAGGCTGCAGCACCCCTCTGGTTACTGAAAAAGCAGCAATGATAAAACCTAGGGTAAAACCGGTTGCGCCCAGATCGGTGGCAAAAAGAGGCATCACCGGAATAATGATTCCAACCCCCAGCATGGCGGTAAATACGGTAAACAGTACTGTTACCAGAATTTGTTTTTCCACTACCACCTCGTAAGCATTTTGCAATCGGCTGTTCCAGACTCTATACGGAGAGAGGATACCACTTTTGTTTTTTATTATAAATATTTAACTGCGAGACCGTATAATAAGGGATACTCAAAAAAAAGCCCTGTCCCAATAGCGCTGAATGAAGCTCAGGTCTTAACCCGGATTTCTCATCAATAAAGTTTTCGCAGGGCAAGGCACAAGCCGCGCAGCAGGTAAGCGAAGACTCCGGTAGTAAATTGCCACAAGTGGTTTGTAACGCAGATCCTGCGGAAAAATCTATTGACCCGAAGGGGGAAATTTTTGATTTAAAACAAAAAACAGACTTTCAATTATGCAATTACTCATTAAGCAATAATATCAATTACTTAAGTTTGAAATCAAAAATTTCATGAGAAAGCCGGGTTAGTGTCCAGTCAGTTTATCAAACACACCCCAATATTTATCATGCACGACCTGTCGAAACTCGCCGGACAGGGCAATGATACGCTTTTGCAGATAATAGAGGGTCGGAACCACAATCAAGGTCAAAAAGGTAGCCACAACCAGACCAAAAATAACCACCACAGCCATGGAACGCCACCACTGGCTCGATTCACTCACCCATGAGATAGCCAACAGGTGAAAATCAAAAGAGACACCGGTAACCATCGGCACCAGGCCGAGAATCGTTGTTACAGCGGTTAACAAGACTGGTCGTAATCGGGTTGCACCTGCAGAGATAACGGCATCTTTGAGTGAAAAGCCTCTTTCCAACAACTTGTTAGTGTAATCAATAAGAACAATAGCATTATTAACCACTACGCCGGCAAGAGAAATAACACCGACACCGGTCATGATGATGCCGAAAGGCTGCTTAAACAGCATCAGGCCGAGAAATGCACCTCCCAGGGAGAGCATAACCGAGCTCATTATCAAAAACGGCTGACCAACCGAGTTGAACATCGCCACCAGGATAAGAAAAATAAGCAGCAGGGCAATAATAAAAGCCTTGGTCAGGAATGCTTCCGACTCCTGTTGAAACTCAAATTCTCCGGTAAACTTTACCGAATATCCTGAAGGCAAATGGAGTGCCGCCAACAGCTCCTCGGCCTTTGCCCGTATAACGGGGCCGGTGGTCTTGGTTTCATCAACATTGGCCTTTACAGTGACCACCCTTTCGTTATTTATTCGCGTAATATCGCCGAAAGAACCTGCAAATTGAAATTTGGCAAGGGTTGATAGCGGCACCAACACACCCGTTGGAGCGGGAATAATCAGCTCGTTGAGCACATCGACTACCTTCCGATCACCTTCAGCCAGCTGAACAGTAATATCGTAATCATCACTTCCTTCCCTGTAAGACGATACATCAAGTCCGTTATAAGCGGTTTTCAAGGCAAACCCAATGGCATCGGTTGTTAACCCAAACAGGGCCGCCTTTTGCCGATCAATGACCACTTTTACAGATGGTGTTCCCTCACTAAAATCATCCCGGACATCTTTGACGTTGGGAACATCGGCAAGAATATTTTTAATTTTTTTGGCCAGCCCTCCAAGCACCTGAAAATTATCACCGGCAATCTCTATATTAATGGGCGCCCCGGTCGGAGGCCCCTCCTCCTCCATGGCAATGGTAATTTTCCCACCGGCAATGTCATTGACCCGCTCTCGAATATCATCCACGGTTTCGTGGGTAGAGCGGTGCCGATCCTTTAAATCGATAAACCGAACCCCTACATGGTTGGGTGAATTTGGATCAAAGGCTGATCCAGGCCCAGCGGTCACCACACCTTTGATGTAAAGGTTTTTAATATTTTCCAGATCACTGGGGCCAAAGTATTTTTTTCCTGAAGCGTCCACATATTCCTTGGGTTCCAGGGATTGCACATAATCGTCATGATTAAAGCTATCGGCAGCAATAGCTTGCTGATCAGCACCGGCCACCGCCATTTCAACCCGCTTCATCACCCGGTCAATGTAATCCAGGTCCGCCCCTTCAGGCACATCAACATTGACATACATCCCCTTGGGATCTATCTCTGGAAAAAACTCCACCGGTTTTTCAAGCCCTATCACCAACAGCCAGCCCTGCACCATTAGAATTAAAACACAGATGGAAAATCCAATAATAACAAACGGCTTGTGCAGTGCAAATCGAAGTACCTTTGAATATCCCTTCAACAATGGGGAATCCAGCGACACAGGCTGCTCAAAAGAAGCGCCGTTTGCTGCCGGTTGCTTTATATCACCCTTTACTTTAATGAAAAGAGAAGCTAGTGCCGGATTGATGACCAGGGCAACAAAAAGGCTTGAGCTAAGCGTCACAATGAGGGTGAGTGGCAGATAACTCATAAACTCACCCATAATGCCAGGCCAGAAAAGCATTGGCGAAAAAGCTGCCAGGGTTGTCAATGTCGAGCCAATCACAGGGTAAGCAACTTCTGAGGTGGCTTTCATTGCCGCCTCAACCCGCGAGGCCCCCTGCTCCATAAAACGATAAATATTTTCAACAATGACGATCGCATTGTCAACCAACATCCCCAGTGCCAGGGTCAGGCTGAACAATACAACCATATTCAGCGTCACTCCCATAACATAGAGCACAATGAAGGTCAGTAGCATGGAAAACGGAATAGCCATACTGACCAGAATGGCATTACGAATCCCCATGGCAAAGAAAATAACAATTACCACCAAAACAAGACCGGATAAAATATTATTTTCCAGGTCGGCAACCATTTGTTCAATATCTTTGGCCTTGTCCATGACCTTGGTTATCTGGGTTCCCAGAGGCCAGGTCTGCTGCCGTTCAGTGATTATTCGATCAACCTCGCGGCTGATATCTATAATATTTTCACCAGAACGCTTTTTTATAGCTATGTTAACGGCACTTCTACCGTCCAGGCGAGCGCGGCTGGCCTCCTCCTTAAAACTGTCGACCACTCTGGCCACATCTTTTAAGTAAACAGGTTCACCGTTATGAATCCCTACCACCAGCCAATATATTTCTTCAGGTGTTTTGAATTCTCCAGGTACCCGTAACAGGAAACGACCTGAACCCAGCCGAATAGCGCCGCCGGAGGTATTTTTATTCTCGCTCTGAACGACCTGCTGCAGCGTATTAAAAGTGAGACCATAATATCCAAGCTTTTCCGGAAAAACCTCAACTCTGATTTCACGCTCCAACCCACCGGTAACATCCACTTCGAGCACACCGGTAACGGCCTCGATATCATCTTCCAGGTCATCAGCAATTTTTTTCAGGCAAGGAAGACCACAGGTTCCGGAAAGAGAAAAAACCACGATAGGCATTTCGGAGAAGTTGACCTCAAAAACCGAGGGATCCTCGTCCAGGTCAGTGGGCAAATCGCCCATGGCCTCATCAACCTTATCTTTAACATCCTGCAGGGCCTGATCAATATCAGTCCCTGTCACAAATTCAACATTTATATTGGAGGCGCCTTCGGTGCTCACCGATTGCAGCTTTTTTAATCCGTCCAACCCTTTGAGCTTCTTTTCAATCTCAATGGTAACCGAGGTTTCAATATCCGTGGAAGACACGCCCCTGTAGTTGGTAGAAACAAATACATTGGGAATGGTTATATCAGGGTCACTTTCACGGGGTAACACTTTATAACAGTAGGTACCGAACACTAAAATCAGTACGCCCAGAACGACAACCGTTATGCTCTTTTTTACGGCAGTATCAGATATGATCATAACAAACGCTCGGCAGGATCAGTAATTACTTTCACGATGTTGATCTGCTGTCCATCTTCCACGTCACGGTGCCCCTCAATAAGTATTTTATCACCGCTCGATAATCCCTTGGTCACTTGAATCTGCCATCCCTCGATAATTCCCAGTTCCACAGGTTGCCTGCGCACCTCGTCACCATCAACCACATAGACATACTGGGCGTCACTGCGGCTTATTATTGCATACAGAGGAACCATAATGGCATTATCAACCTGTTCTTTAATGATATTAGCCCGGAGGAACATGCCGGGTAAAATTTCATGCTCTGCATTTTCCAGGGCTAGTTCAAACCGATAAAGATAGGCTGTTGTCTCAGGCGCTGGTGCGAAAAAATGGGCTTTACCCATGAAATGCTTATTGTCCAGTGCGCTGATGGTTATATCCACTTGTTGCACTTTTCGTACGGCCGCCACATCAGATTCGGGTATCCCTACCACCCCTTTTACCCGGTCCAGCTGAAGCAACTGGGCCAAAGGATCGCCAACATTCAAAAAGGCGCCGACCTTAGCATCTATTCGCTTGACCACACAGTCAATAGGGGCCGTAATAGTACAACGGGACAACTCCAGTTCAGCCCTTTCAAGGTCCGTTTTCGCCTTGAGCAGTGCCGTTTCACTGGTTTCCAGGCTCGCCGAAGGGATGACTCGCTTTTTCAGCATGGCCTGGTTCCTGGTAAACTCGGACTTTGCCAGGGTATATGCGGCCTTAGCAGCATCAAGGGCGATACGGTAGTCATCTTCCTCTATCCGTGCCAGCACATCGCCGACCTGCACCGAGTCACCCTCTTCCACCAACACCTCAACAATGGCCCCCTGGACCTTGGCCATAAGCTCTAACGTGGACCACGGCTCAATCGTCCCCGGCAGGTTAATCACATCATGAATGGTACGCGGTTGAAGCTGCAGCAAAATAGCGTTAACTAATTTTTTTCGGTCAACATGCTCCTCTTTTTTTGCGGCTTCCAGTTTGGCTTTTTTCTCGCCTATGGTGCCAAAAAGGGAAAGAATGACTGCAATAAAGATAACCAATGCAAGCCGAGGCAAATTATTCCATATGAAGAAAAGGAGCCCGGATCGTTTGGGATCTGCAGACAATGTTTTGGGATTCTTTTTACTATCCATGCATCACTCTCCATTACTCATGCAGGTGCAAGGCCATACATGGTTTGATAAAACATTGTTTTTAATGTCTCGAGAAAATCATCACCTGATGCGAGCCGCTCAGTAAACCACGCTGATATGGTGATAAGAAATAGACCGTAAAAATGACCTATAACCAGAATGAGATCGAGTTCAGAGCGTAATTCACCACGTTCCTGGCCACGTTGAAGGATAGGAACAAGCATATCTATATAGAGGTTTTCTATTTTTTGAGATTGTTCCAGATTATGTTCAGTTGGGAAAAAAGACTCACGCAGCATAAGCCGTCCAAATTCCCTATCCTGTTTTATAAAGTGAAAGGTGCCGGTAAAAACCGCCATCATCTGGTCGACCACATGGTCTTCACAGCTTGCAGAAAGGACTATATCCTGGTTGATCAGATAGAGTTGTTCTCGGCAGAATGCTAAAAAGATCTCCTGCTTGGTTGTAAAGTAGGAGTAAATGGTACCTTTACCAATTCCTGCCTCAACAGCCAAATCGGTAATACTTGTATTCTTATACCCTTTAACGCTAAAGAGCCGCATACCGGCATCCAGGATTGCCTGACGGGTTAACTGTTTTTTTTCTTCTCGTCGTCCAGACATAGTCTCTTCTGTTTTAAGGTATCGTGACGTTTTAGGTCGCTGTAATACCACATGTCAACAAAAGAGCAAGCAAATTTCGACCGCGGTCGAAATTTTAATTTGCATACAAAATTAGGCTGTTACTCACTTCAAAAGCAACATTTCAGTTGACCGCTCTCAAGAAAAGACCTATCAGTGAGAAAAAGACAACGAATAAAAAGGCTTACCATGGATATCAAAGGCTTCCGCAAAGATTACAAAAGTCCGGTGTTACAAAAACACATGCTTCATCCGGACCCGTTTAAACAATTTGAGCTCTGGTTCAATGATGCATGTAACAAGAACATTGCGGAACCTAATGCGATGTCGCTTGCTACTGCAAACGCTGCAGGCCACCCAAGCCTACGAACAGTGTTGCTTAAGCTCTTTGACATGAATGGCTTTGTTTTTTTTACGAATTACAAAAGCAGAAAGGCAAAAGAATTGGCTGAAAACCCCCACGTATCTTTGCTTTTCCCATGGATACCGCTAGAACGGCAGGTGACTGTCATTGGCGTTGCTGCAAAAGTATCCCCTGCTGAATCGGCAAGATATTTTGCCGGCCGCCCCAGAGAGAGCCAGCTCGGAGCCTGGATCAGCAACCAGAGCTCCATCATCACCTCGCGTAACCTCTTACTGGCAGAACTGGAAAAAGCAAAAAACAAATTCCTGCAGGGTGAAATACCGCTCCCCGATTTCTGGGGAGGTTACCGGGTTGAGCCGCAAAGTATAGAATTTTGGCAGGGAAGAACCAGCCGCTTGCACGACAGATTCCTGTATACAAAAGATGAAGCAGGATTGTGGACGATAGATCGCCTGGCTCCATAACTTCCCCCCTGCCCCCCTACAACCGAACCTATTGATTGGCTGGGATTTTCGTTCAAGATCGAGGCATAGCGACACCATAAACACAGGCATGTAATTGATAGTGGGGCTCTAAGGATTATTTTTTCATATAACACGGAGATCGGGCAAAAAGGCCGTAAATCAACAGGCTCAGAGATTGAACAGAAAGATTGGACAAAAAGAAAGTAAATCAGACTCATAACTGGAGGATGCTCATGGACACACCCCTTGCTGGAAAAATCGCCCTCATCACCGGATCCTCACGCGGCATTGGCCGGGAGATAGCCTGCAAGCTGGCACAAATGGGCGCCGCAGTGGTTATCAACTACAACCAAAGCAAAACAAAAGCTCAAGAAGTCTGCAGCCTGATAAACACGGCCGGAGGTAAGGCTATCGCAATCCAGGCAGATGTGAGGGATGTGGGGCAACTGGAGCACCTCTTTGACCAGACCCTGGAGAAACTGGAAAAAATCGACATCCTGGTCAACAACGCAGGCATCCTGCTTACCAAACCGATTGAACAGGTCAGCGAAGAGGAATACGACCTTTTATTTGCCGCCAATGTTAAGAGTGTCTTTTTTGCCTGCCAACAGGCAGCAAAAAAACTATCTCCCGGCGGCAGGATCATCAACATCTCAACCACGGTCACCAAAATCATGATGCCGGGGTATGGCTTGTATGCTGCAAGCAAAGGGGCTGTGGACCAGGTAACGCGAGTTCTTTCCAGGGAACTGGGCGAAAAAAACATTACCGTCAACGCCATTTCTCCCGGCCCGGTTGATACAGAGCTTTTTAGAGCAGGCAAGAGCAAAGAACAGATTGCGCAGATGGCAGGAATGTCACCTTTTAACCGGATAGGTACTCCAGCAGATGTTGCCGGTGCCGTGGCCCTGCTTGTGAGTGATGATGCGGCATGGATTACCGGGCAAAACCTCTACGTAAACGGTGGCATAGCAGGCTGATGCCTTACCAACAAGTATATTCTATGTTCAGGGAGACAGGGTGAGCTGCTCTTCCTGAAAGTTGGCCACACTCTGCTGGAGTCTGAACACACAAAACAGACAAAAACACAGTACCAACAAGAGATTACCCAAAAATACCTGCCACCCGAAATAACTGTAAATGATTCCCGGGGCAAAAGAGCCTATGGTCCCGCCCATGTAATAGAAAGAGATATAAAGGCCGTTGGCAATCCCTTTTTTCCCTTGAGAAAGCGTGTTGACATAACCGGACAAAATGGAATGTGCGGTAAACATCCCGGTACAAAAGACAAACATACAGAGGAACATACTCTGGTAATTGGTAATCATAAACCCGGCAGCCCCTACCCCGTACAACAGTATCCCGGCACTGACAGCCCTGGTCTCGCTACCAAAAAACCGGATAATCCGCCGTACATTTAAGGAAACGACCACCCCCATCACATACCCGCTATACATAATGCCGATACCCGTTTCCCGAAATGCAGGATTAATACTCTTTAGGGCAAAAGGGAGAAAGTTCAGCGCTCCGGCAAAAACAAAAAACACACAAAAAATGGCGCTATACAGCCAGAAATAGCGCGCCTGGCGCATAATTCCAAGTGCCTCACCCAAGTTCGGCTTTGAATACTGCAGGTTAGCATCTTTTTCCAGCCTACGAAGCAGGTAAAAGCCCCACACTAACAGGACCCCAAGGACAAAGAAAAAAAACCGCCAACCAAAGAGATCCGTAAAAAAACCAGATAAAAGGCGACCAAGAAAACCACCGATAATTGTCGCCGCAATATAGCGGGCAATCGCAGCCTGCATCTGTTCGGCTGTTGAAGTAAATGATATATAGCTTACAAGAGAGGTCAAAATAGCTGGAATCACCATCCCTTGCACCCCTCGGATGGAGAGCAGCAGCAGATAGCTATCTGTTATACAGAAGACGAATTCCAGTAGGCCCAGAATTAAAATAGCCGACCGAACAAGGAGTCGAGCGGAAAACGACTCCAAAAGAATGCCATAAAACAAAGGGGCAATGCCAAGGGGCATCATCATCAAGGTAGTAAACAAAATAGCCTGCAGGGAAGTAAGCCCGAACTCCTGCTGAAAAACAGGTTGAATCGGCTGGGCCGCATACAAAGAACAAAAGGTGACAACAGTACAAAAATAAATTGCCGGTAGCGGACTGTATAGCCGCATTTTGTTTAACAGGTACACCAAGCTCCTCCTGATTTTCTCCAGGCTCTTTTACCAGCCGAGAATTGGCCACACCCCTTGGTTTTCAAGCACGAACAACCCTGTCCAAAGAAAACAACCTGGGAGTTAAAAATAATAATACATAACTCAAAACTACAGCGGTGAACAAACGAGCGATAACAATAACCCACAAGTTTGCGCCAAAAATAACAAAAAGCAGCACGTCTTCTATCAACGAGTGACATATCATCAAAAAAGTCGAGATAAAAAATATATCCCGCTGAGATAAGTTCCCCTGGCTTGCCTCCCTGATTAAAATGGTTGCACCGTACGTTATCCCCAGCAACTGACCGACAATGATGGAAAACGAAGTGTTGACTTTGTCCATATGGTCTTTGATCACTTTGGATGCCTTGAGTAGATCCATACAAATAATAATCGCACTGATAAGCACAATGATCTTCAGCGAAAGAATCCCGGCTTGCAGAATAGATTCGCCAAGCATCTGCCCCACACTCTCAGGCAACACCTTGGCAGCCGGCGCCTGGCGAACAGCAGTATCAGCAAAAAAAGAAGGCGGCAGGAATAAAACAGGCAACACCGCAAGAAAAGCACCAACAATTCGAAGCACAATCGAATAACCGTACGACACCCCAAGCTTGGCCATTATTGCACTTTCAACTACCAGCGCGTGACAGACACCAAGAAAGATACCGAGAATTGTCCATTGGTAGGCTGTCAAGCCAAGAGGTGCCGCAAAGGCAATTGCAGCGTACACATTAAGTAACATGCCGCCGGCAACCGCAACGGCAGCTTCTGCGGGCAGATGAAGTAGCTCCGTCAGTGGTGTGAAAAGAAAACTTATATGGCGGAGGAGGTCATAATAAAGCAGAAAATCCGACAGGATATAAAGGGGAACCACCAGCTTAAGAATCAACCAGGCACTGCTCATGGAGGAGCGCAGGCTTTCAATGAATAATATTTTCAAAACACACGGTACTGTAAAATCAATAATATAGAATATACCTGCCGGCTGCTGCCTTTTGGTGCAATCTACCTTCTTTTGGTGCCACTGTAGGTAAAGGCCTTTGCAATCATCTTGTAAAAACTTCCTTTGTCAATCCCAATGGGCTTGCCGCACACACATCGCAACTTGCCGTCCTTTTCCACAAATGCATAGGTTCTCTCAATTCTTGCCTTATGACAACGAAGGACTTCACCGGGCCCTATCTTGTCATATCTCCACAGCTTTCTTTTGCAGGCTGCACATCGGATTATCAGCATGACTTTTTTTCAAACGGATGATTACAAAAGCAAGCGCTAAATTTTCCGGCGCGGATTTTCCAATTCAGCGGGATCTTTAAACTTCACCAGCCTTACCTTACGACTACGGGGAAATTCTCGTTTGATCATTTCCTTTAACAGACGTGACAAACCATCAGTACGGGATACCACTTCCTGCACAATATAACCATGCTCTTTTATTAAAAAAATCTCTTCATCTTGCCTTATGAGAGCAACAGACCTATTCCGCTTATAGGAAAACAAAGCCACCCCTCCCGGTGGAGTGGTCTTCATCAGAGTGGTAATTGTTTTTTTGCGAACAGCACTAATGTTGATCAATGCCATGGTTTTGTCAGAGAGCCGATGGATAGTATTACGTTCTTAGGAAGAGGTAGCATTTTCATTGCTCTGTTCGGTTATAGTGGTACCTAAATCCTGCAATTGACAATTTCGGAGTCTACGCTACCTGCCGAAGATGTTAGGCACCGGAGGCGCAGACGTATAAAAATACTTCAAGCCTTCGGTAACGTAGCAGATTCGGTAAAATTGGCGATCCCGATAGGGCGTTGAAGGTGAGAAAAAATAGGTTCACCCAAACAGTGAATAGAACTTCAAATCAATTATCTGCTCAATATGTTGTTTTTAAAGGTAGAATTTATTTTTTCTAACATTCGACGTGCAGGATTTAGGTGGTAAACATATCTACCGCGTGAGCCTCAGGAACAGTTCCTCATTCTCCGCAGTACCTATAAATATCAATTCGTCGTTTGCTTCGAGAATGGTCTCAGGGGCTGGATTGACGAGGAGAGTGTCGTTTCGCCTGAGGGCAACGATACTGCAGCCGGTCTTGTCCCTTACCCCGCTCTCCATTATTGAACGACCCTGGAAATAGCTACCGGCGGTCCTGTTGAACACAATAAGCCCCTCAATAAACAAGGAGACCTCATTGGGTCTGAGTAACTGGAAAATGGTTCCTGCCCCCAAGGAAGCATAAGACATAACCTGATCGGCACCTGCCGAATGGAGCTTGGAAACATTACGTTCGAGGATGGAACGGCTGATTATCTGAATATCCGGCCGCAGCTGTCGGCAATAAAATGTCAGGTAGATATTCATATCGTCACTGTGGGTGGTCACGATAACCGACCTTGCTGTTTTAATACCCGCAGCTTCCAGTGTCTTAATGTCTGCTGCGTCGCCGACAATAAATTGTTCTTCCTGCTGATGAGTTATCTTGAGAGGACGTTTTTCCACTATTCGGTAGTTAATTCCATGTTCAGCCAGAGTCTTGGCAGCAGACAGGCCGACCCGTCCCCCGCCAAGAATCAATACATGATTGTTTTCAGCGGTCTGGGGGTGTTCGCCGCCGAAAAGATCTTCAAAGGCCTTGAGTTGATTGACCGTACCGGAGAGCACCAGTATCGTCCCCCTTGACATGACGGTGCTGGGCGCTGATGGGCTAAAAATGCCTTTTTGCATTAATCCAATCACCGTCACGCCGGTCCGACTCCTTATGTTTGCCTCAAGCAGTGTCTTGCCAATCAGTTCACTGTCCTTGACCGGCATTTCCGTGATCATGAGTTCTTCAAATCGGCCTATGACATTGGCGGTCATACACACGCCCTGGGTCCTCTTCGCCAAATGGATCCCGAGCATGTTCGTAAACTGATAAACACTGTTGTTCCCGGAAAACTCGAGGATATCGATGGAGTGTTCCCTGTCAGCGTTGGTAACGATGGGCACCACCTTGTCCACTTCTCTGATAGTAAAACAGATATTGGTGGAAATAAGGTCGTCATTTGTGACCACCACCAGAGAGGCATCGGCAATCCGCAGTGCTTCGTAGGTACTCGGTTTGTCGGGCTCGCCGATCACCACCAGGCAGTCAAGATCATGCAGCTCGTTGGCCAACTGATGATCGGGCGTCACCAGGGCATAGGGGATATTATATTTTACCATCCGCTCAATCAGACGGGCGGTGATAGGATCATAGCTGGTCAGGATGACGTGGTTGTGTATATGCGCAGGTAAAGCCCTGGGGATCTTAGCACGTTCCTGGGCTTCCAGCCAAGGAGTGTAAAAAAACTGGATAAAGATAAAAGGCAGCATAATCAGGAGAAACAACACTCCCGAAAAAAGAACAACCATTGTAAAAAGTAGGCCAAGGTCACTGTGAAAGGTGATGTCGCCAAAACCGAGGGTGGACATGACGGTCATGGTCCAATAGACGCCGGTGATCCAGCTGAAGTTACGCCCTTCATAAATCATCAACACGTGGAACAACGCCGAGTAGAGGCAAATAACAAAAAAAAGAGAGGTGAAAAACTTCCACAGCACGGCAAAATTTCGCTGTACCTTTCTATGGCGAAAGAAAAAAATAAGTTGGCTTGCTAGGGTTTTCATCGATTGCTGAAGACTGTGTTATAATTACCGGCTTAGGAACACACCAAGCGTAATATTCCCACGCGTAAAGGTTAGCCGTTTTTGGTTAAATTATCCATGGGGTAGACAGGGCAGACATTTTTAGCCAGAAAATTGCCAAACACTGCAAATTCTAAATTTCTCTGAGCTATTTAACTTTACAATGTTTTTATAGGCATTTGAAACAACTGGGGATACCTTGTAATGTTACCTGACAACCTTGCTTTCAATGCAGAAAAAATCGACAGTTTCTCCAGCTCTATCTTGGTATATACTTTACTAACAATACCAAAGATACCTTGACGTCACTATTCGAACAAAGTCGGTTTCAAGATCCTTCCGTGCAGGAGTACCTTACAGTTGGCTGCCGGCAATTTCAAGATTACCAGTAACTGTAGTTCGAGACCTTTCTAGTCATTTAAAACTCCATGTAGCATCAAATGTGACTGGAAGCATAATTACTTTCGATTAGCCCGGATTTCTCATCAGTGAAGTTTTTTGCAGATCGAGGCGCAGGGCACGCAGCAGGTAAGCGAAGGCTCCGGTAGCAAGCTACCGCAAATGGCCTGCAACAAAGAGTCTGCGGAAAAATCCGCTTACCCGGAGGGTGAGCTTTTTTGATTATCGACGAAAAAACAGTCTGTTTTTTAGCGCTACTGTATTTTCTATAAATATCAGAAACTTAAGTCGAAAGTCAAAAAAATTATGAGAAATTCGGGTTGGGCGCCTGTCCGGAAGGGTAGCAGTTAAAGACACAAGGGTTCTTTTTTCAGAGCCATCTAGATTTTAAACTTTCCTTAACATATTCATAATGACCCTATGAAAATAGACAGAAAGAGCTTAAAAGAAATTCCAAATGCTGAAGATAAAAAAGGTCAGGTAAGCAATGACTTCGAGGCATGCGCAAAAAACGACCACAGGCATATAAATAATATCGGCATCTATCGCTGTATCTCTGTGGATATTTTTTTAAGCATAACAAGCTGAGTGCAAGACTCCGAGAGGCTGGGCGAAATAGCATTTTTTCGAGATGATCTTCTCCACTACAGGAAAAATCTATTGAAACCTTATACCCAAAAACAGGACGATAAAATTGGACAAAGACCTTAAAAATACAAGTTCAAAAGGGTTTTGGTGGAAGCGTTTTTTTTATTCAGTCACTGGGGCTAATGGTGATTATGAATTAGGCCCGAACTGGTTTGCTTCGGTTATGGGGACTGGCATTATCGCCAATGCAGCTGCCTCTTTGCCGCTATTTTCGGAAAGGCTTCACTCCTTCGCCCTGGTAACGTGGTGCCTTGCCTCCATCATGTTACTTGGACTCGTCGCCTGGACATTCGTTTTCCTGGTAACAGGGCATAGTGTTTGGATAAAGCATTTTAGAGACCCGATGATGGCCCAGTTCTATGGAGCACCACCTATGGCTATGCTCACAGTAGCAGGGGGGACTTTATTAATCGGAGAAAGCGTGCTTGGTCACTCAGTGGCGCAAAACATTGCCTGGGGCCTCTGGTTTCTTGGTACAATGACAGGGCTTGGCTCAGCTCTAGTCATTCCTTACCGCTTGTTTACTACTTTCAGGGTCCGACCGGACTCCGCCTTTGGTGGCTGGCTCATGCCGGTGGTTCCTCCTATGGTATCGGCCGCCATAGGCGCCATGCTTGTTCCGTATGTCCCGGAAGGTGTCTTCAGGGAAACAATGTTCTACGTCTGCTTCTCTATGTTTGGCCTCAGCCTGATAGCCGCAATGATTATTATATCTATGATATGGAGCCGCTTGGCTCATCATGGAACGTCAGGTACTTCCCGTGTCCCCACGCTCTGGATTGTCCTGGGGCCGCTTGGACAATCAATGACAGCTGCGGGTATACTTGGTACCGTTGCCAAGGGTGCCGTCCCTCTTGAGATTGCATCCGGATTTGAGCTTTTTGCTGTACTGTACAGTGTTCCGGTTCTGGGTTTTGTGTTGCTCTGGACCTGTATGGCAATACTGTTATCAATTCGAGCCCACTATAGGCAAATGAAATTTGCGCTTACTTATTGGGCCTTTACATTTCCAGTCGGTACGTGTGTGACCGGTATCGCGCAGTTGGCAAACCACACAGGATTGCCGTTATTTGAGTGGACAAGTATTCTCTACTTCATAGGCTTACTCGGAGCCTGGACAGTTGCTGCTTTTGGAACAACAAGAGGCATGATAACCGGGCATCTATTTCAGCCACCACCGCCGGCAAAAGCTATTGTATCTTTGAAAGAACCACATTTCCAGGGTGATATACTTGATGATATAGAAAAAAAATCTGATTACCCATGAAACGCAGCCTTTTTTTGACTCGGGAGACAGATCGAAGTCTCCGCTATCTGATTTTCATAAAAAGCCATGAAAAAAATCAGTCACCTACCTCAGTACTGAGAAATTTAGGTAAGCGAAGACTTCGATCTGTCTCCCGGGTTTACAAGAGAAATAAAATCAGTCCCCTGTCTGCTTCGATAGATAAATGACTGAGTTTTGTACGTAATCAGAAAAGGAAAGGGAAAAGGAAATCGCAGTATTTTTTTCACTTTTTCTGCGCTGTACTACGCATGATTCTACGCTGTTCAGCGAAGGTCTAAAAACACCCAATCCATCGAACTGTAACTAGCCTCGCCAGTTACATAATACCTAAATTCTGCAATTGGAAATTTCGGAGTCTACGCTACCTGCCGAAGATGTGAGGCACCGGAGGCGCAGACGTATAAAAATACTTCAAGCCTTCGGTAACGTAGCAGATTTGGCGAAATTGCCGATCCCGAAGGGCGTTGAAGGTGAGAAAAAATAGGTTCACTCAAACAGTGAATAGAACTTCAAATCAATTGTCTGCTCAATATGTTGTTTTTTAAAGAAGAACCTAAATCCTGCAATTGCCAAGTTTGCCGAAGGTGCGAGGCTGCGTACACGCAGACGTACTGTAGTACTTCAAGTGTGCGCAAACAAAGCAGATTCGGTAAAATCGGCAATCCCGAAGGGTGGCAAGCATGAGAAAAATGCTCTTAAACCTAACTCACATTAAAAGTGAACTGATTTCTTGTTGATAAAACCGATAACTGTCTGGAAAAACATAACTAAAAGCGTTTTTGTCAAGTTTGACATGCAAGATTTAGGTAGAATTTATTTTTTCTAACATTCGACGTGCAGAATTTAGGTAATAGTAAGTAACCACTACATTAAAGAAAAATATTTCTCCAGGCCATCGCTTCGTTTTTCCGGGGTCATCTCGTTTGGAGATGCTTTTTCGTGTTGCCATTGCTGCCAGAAAAAAAAGAACTCGTCCCATGATATTTTAAAGACCCCACTTTCTACAAGTTCTTGGTACAGATCAATTGCGTCTTGCAAGACACTTGGCTCAAATTGTCTCCAGGAAGCTTCCCCCTGCATTTGTGTATGATTCATGACGAAAGCACTTAAGTCTGTTGAGTATAATCAATATAATGCTGCCACCCTCGATTCCGAGAAGCGTAAGAACTTACTTAGCGGATGTTTTGAAATGTATAGGAAGAGGTTAGAACGATGTTATAATTTGACGCATCGGTTCCACTGCAAAAAACACACATATAACTAACCTTTTTTGTAGAGAATTCAAGCGATGCTAATAGTGGGATATCTAGCCCGAATTTCTCATGAGTTTTTTTGATTTTCAACTTAACTTTTTGATATTTATAGAAAATACGGTAGTGCTAAAAAAACAGACTGTTTTTTCGTCGATAATCAAAAAACTCACCCTCCGGGTCAGCGGATTTTTCCGCAGACTCTTTGTTGCAGGCCATTTGCGGTAGCTTACTATCGGAGTCTACGCTTACCTGCTGCGTGTCCTGCGCCTCGATCTGCGAAAAACTTCACTGATGAGAAATCCGGGCTGAGTAACTATCCCCCGGCAAAGCCGGGGGGTGCCAAGAGGAAATTACTCTTTTCCGTCGAGTGCCTCTGCCATCAACTCAATGGTATGAGCGCAGCGGACATTTGGGTCAGCCTTGCCCATAGCCCCCTTGAGCATAATCATGCATCCGGGACAATCCATAGCCACGGTTTTACTGTTTACGGCCTTGATAGTCTGCACCTTGTCAGTTGTAATTTGTTTAGAAATCTGGGGATGACTGAGAAAGGAGTAGGTACCGCCAAAACCACAACAGCGGTCACTATTCTTCATTTCTTCAACCGAATATCCGCCGGCATTCAGCAAGGCACGTGGTTCTTTAAAAACCTTATTACCACGCTTGAGATGACAGGAATCATGGTACGTTACCGTTCCTTGTGGTTTGAAGCCTGTCAGTTTTTCCGAAGCGTGCAGTACATTTTCAAGAAAATCTGATGCATCCATGGTTTTTTCACTCAAGGCTCTTGCCTTGGCTGACCAGTCTGGGGAATCGGCAAGGCGCTTAACAAAATCCCCCTTGACTCCCATGGTACATGTCGGGCAGACGCAGAGGATGTAATCAACTTCGGCTTCCGTAAAAGCCTCCACATTTTGCCTGGCAAGGTCCACACCGGTTTCCGTATCACCGGAGTAGAGCGCCGGAATACCGCAACAGTTCTGTTTCTGTGGAAAAACCACTTCTACATCAAGTGCATTAAGCACCTTGATGAGGCTGGTACCAACTTCCGGATAAACAAAATCCGCCCCACAACCAACGAAAAACCCGACCTTGTATCTTGGATTTTTGACGTTCTGGACGATACCTTTGAACTGGTCCCGAAAGGATTTTTCTGCAACAGATGGCAGATCACGCCACTCTGTAAAATCCCTATCCATGAAATGCATAGGCAAATGGCGGATAATCGGCCGCTCACCATCAACCGCATTTTTATGCGTCACCGGACGCTGCAGCTTAGACGCGGCGCGGATCATAGAGTGGAAGAGGCCGCGGTTTTTCATCACCGCCTTGAAGGCAACATTTTTGATCATTCCCATCCCGTACTCTTGGGTAACTTGAGTGCGGAGGTGAAGAATAATCTCTTCCAAATCGATGTTGGAAGGACAAACGGCACTGCATGAACGGCAACCAATGCAGGCCCGGGTAATTTCTTTAGCCTTGTCAAGCCCTTCATAAAAGGCGGTGAGTATAACACCGATGGCGGATATATAGGTGGAACCAAAGACATGCCCACCCACGGTCTGATAGACAGGACATACATTTGCACATGCCCCGCACTGGATGCAGCGAAGAGCATCGCGGCAGGCTTTGGACTCATAAAGAGCCTCACGACCACCGTCAATCAAGACAATATGTTGCTCCTTTGCTTTTCCATCCGTTGGTACGGCACCACGAATCCAGGTGATATAGGAGGTAAGCAGCTGGCCGGTTGCATTACGCGGCAGAAGTCTGGTAATTTTCACGGCGTCTTCCATACTTCGCACTAATTTATGAATGCCTGAAAAAACAACATGCACTTCCGGTAACGTTGCACAGAGTCTGGCATTCCCTTCATTGGTGACAAGACCTATCCCGCCTGTATCAGCAACGAGAAAGTTTGCGCCGGTAAGACCAATATCAGCATCGAAATATCCTTTTCGTAACTGTTCTCTGGCAACGTTTACCAGGCTCTTGATATCTGGAGAAAGTTGCTGTCCTGTTTCTTTGCTAAATAATTCAGCCACTTCCTCTTTGAACATATGGATAGCCGGCATGACCATGTGACTAGGACGTTGCCCGGCAAGCTGGATGATCCACTCGCCAAGATCCGTTTCAGAGGTTTTGATGCCTTCAGCTTCAAGCGCTGCGTTGAAGTGCGCCTCCTCTGATACCATGGACTTTGATTTAGCAATCAGTTTTGCATTTTTCTTTTTCGCAAGATTGATCACATATTCGTTTGCCTCTTGGGTATCCTTTGCAATAAAAACTGTCGAGCCTGCAGCCTCAGCATTTTTTATAAATTCAGCCAAAAGCTCTTTGCGTCTTATCCTGACATCGTCCTTGATCTCTGCCAGATCCTTGCGCATTGCCTCAAAGTCAAGGCCCTGAAAAGCATTTTCCCTGGAGGTAAGGTATGCGTCACCAAACAAATGCAGGGCTTCACTCAATTTCGGGTTGTTTATTGCGGATTCAACTTTCTTTTTATATGTCTGGTCGGTGGCCATAGCAGCTCTCCCTGTACTTTTTTCTTTTAAATTTCCATGAGATCGCTGGAGATTCCTTCAACCAACAGGATATGCAATTCTCTAGGGCCATGGCAGCCAATGGTGAGCACACGCTCAATATCGGCAGTACGGCTGGGGCCTGTTATATAGGCAACAAACCTTGGTTCTGAGCCCTTATGCATCTCCGTCATTGGTTTGACGGCAGAGAGATTGTCTTCCAGTATTGTTTTCGGATCAACCAAAACAAAATGAATTTCCGGGAGAGTAGTGGCGAGTCGAATGTTTTCCATTGTGCTCTCAAGCACTACTGTACCAGTATCTGCCATGGCAAAATTACTGAAGGTGATACCCGCATTCGGAACATGGCCGGCTTTTCGAAAGTCGCCTTCGTATACGCCGACACCTGCAGCTCCGAGAAGAGTTTTCAAGTCGTGCTTATCAGCCAGTACAGTCTCAGGAACGAGTGCTATTCCACTTGTTTTTTCAGCAATGTAGGCAGCCGCATCCTGTAGACTGTCAACCTGGGTTACTTCTGTACCAACTCGACGGGCAGCTTCAACAAAGCATGAGAGATGAGTGTTAGGGGTCATGAACCAACTCCATTTATTAATTTCCATTTCCCTTGCTTCCACAACGGACTGTTGTAAAGGGCGCATACTGAAATAGCAGGGTTAAAAACAATTTAACCCTGCTATTCAAAAACAAATTAAAGGGGACTAAAACAGATGAGGTAGAAAAACAAAAGCCATAAGGGCAGTAACAGTACCGACCACAAGACCATAAAGCAGGAAAGGCCACACTGTACGTCTGAGGATCGCACCTTCCATACCGGAGAGGCCTACAACAGCACATGCCGCAACAATGTTGTGAATACAAACCATGTTGCCCATTGCGCCGCCAACTGCCTGCGAAGCAACGATAATTTGGTGAGGCAGCGCAAGAGAAGCAGCTACGCCCCATTGGAACTCGGCAAACAGAAGATCCGAAACCGTGTTAGAACCGGTTATAAAAGAACCGAGACCACCGACAAAGGAGGCAAATAGAGGCCATGTCTGCCCTGCGATGCTGGAAACAGCTTGTGCCAGGGCCAGAGGCATAGACAGGTATCCATTGGGATTAAGAGCAGCGTCGGCAACACCGGATCCACGGAAGATTGAAACGATGGCAACCGAGAAGAACAAGGCGATTGCCGGACTTTTCATTTTTACAATAGCTTCCTTCCACGCTATTGCAGCTTTCCCTATCGGCATTTTGTGGATGAAAATGGTAAGAATTGCAACAAGGGCAAAAGGAATAGTACCTGGAAGATATAAATATTTTATAGAACCATTGACCCCCTCAAAACCGAAAATATTCGTGAAGGAAACAGAGACGCCAGCAAGCATGGACTTGAGGCCAAGTTCAGGGATACGGGTAACAACAAGGATCAAACCTATGAGAATATAAGGGGTCCATGCGCGAAACTGACTCATATTTGCTTTAAATTTGCCACTGCTGTCTGCGCTGACCGTACCGGTCCATTCCTTGTCCCATTCAGAAGCTGGGCCGAAATCCCAAATTGTGGAAGGTATACAGAAATTCTTTTTTGCCCCTACAATAATAATAGCAAGACCGACAAGACCGCCGATGAGCGACGGGAACTCAGGACCGATAAACCAGGCTGTCAGGAGATAAGGAACTGAGAAGGCAGTAGATGCGAACAAACTGAACTTCCATGCGCCGAAACCTTCAGACCATTTACGGTTCTGGCCGAAAAATTTGGTCATGAAGCCAAGCATAAAAATCGGCAAGATATAGATCATGGGTAAATGCATCAAAGTCGCCCACTGACCTACCACGATGTTAAAAGATTCCATGGAATCAAAATTCACACCGGGAGCACCGGAAACAACAGCTGCCTCAACCAGACCTGTAAGATATTTAAACCCTAAGATAACAGGCGTACCGACAGCACCGAAAGTTACCGGGAAAGAATTAAAGACAAGACACATGATCACGGCTGCCAGGGGAGGAAAACCGAGGCTCAAAAGAAGCGGTGCGGCTAACGCTGCCGGGGTTCCAAAACCTGCTGCGCCTTCTATGAATGCGGGAAACATGAAGCCGATGATGAGCACCTGAACTCGGCGGTCACGGCTGATATTTTGAAAACCGTGTTGAATAGTTTCCATACCGCCACTGTACTGCAGGGTATAGAGAATAATAATCGCTCCAAACACAATAATCAGAATACCGAGCGCAGTCACAGCACCCTGGGTGGTCAAGGCTGCTATATATGCTACTGGAAGCTTCCAGAAGACCATTGCGCCGACCGCACATGATAACCAGGCAGTAGGCATTGCTTTTGTTGCGGGCCAGCGTAGGCCGACCATCAGAATAAGGGCGAGAGCTATTGGGACAAGTGCTACAAGCGCTAAAATTTGTACAGGCATGTTTTCCCCACTTTGTAGGATTTGTGGTTAAGCATAACATTTTTTAAAAAAAATATTTCCAATCATCAACACCGGTTTTTTTTACCCTTTTGGTTGCCTGGCACTGCTCGCTACAAAGAGCAATGACCGGGCAGGAGCAACTGATTTCTCCCTGTTTTTCCTCAAGATTTCCTCCAAAATAAAGTTATAGGTGGCAGTACAGACTCACATGGTGACAAAGGGCATACAAGAAACAGGCGAACAATATCGGCTTGCTTCTCCATGCAACTGGTCTACTAATAGCACTAACTGTGCCAAACTAGATAAATCGTAATTTTCTTAATCAAATCTATATATTGCAGGCACATTCACCTACCAACCCTGATAATTCCAAGCGCCCCAGAGTCTCAAAAAAAGGATTCAAGCTAGGCTGTTTTGGGTAAATAACTTGTAGAACCGGCTACACACCAGGAAATCAAGTTCTCTACAGAGAGCTAACCCTCTGTTTTTACATTTTTAAAAATAAAAAAAGAAAAGTGCCTCTTCTTGAAAACAGCAAAGGCAATAGATTGTCCTAAAAACAGGACAGAGGTGAGGACTCCCAAAAAAAAGACACACAAAAGGAATGATCGAGGACACCGTTTAAAAACACAATTTCTGCCCAATCAATCAATCAATCATTTTATCTGGGGAAAAATAGAAGTTATACAAGAAACACAACAGCGCTTATTTTTGCAAAAGGTCGAGAGGTGAAAAAAAATCTATTTTCGGACAGGTCCTTACTCTTTCACAGGGTAAGGCTATTTTTTTTCAGGAGAAGATAGAAATGCGACCGGGACAAACCAGACTTTTTCAATATTTCTGGTACATTACCATCGCATTGACGGATCAATTCACTTAGATAAACCTTTTCGGCAGTCCCTTTGAACTCTTTGAGCGACGGCAGAGGACTGTCAAAGATATCTTCAAAAATCCGTTGTCCTATTTTCAAGACACCATCATTGCCGGTGCGGTCATCCGCCTCACTCAGTTCCCCAGAGCCGGTCATCTGCTGTATTTGAGATTTAGCCACTTTTATACGAAGATCGCGTGATAAATGAACGGCATAAAGGGTGTCTTCCTCACCAGCATCTATCATCGCCCTTTCCAGGATATTGAAGAGCTCTCTCACGTTTCCCGGCCAAGAATATCTTAAAAGAGTGTCTAAAAAATCCTGTCCCAATTTTTTGGGAGACAAGCCGAATTTCTCACCGAGATAATCCATGCGGGCATGCAACAAATCCTCAATGTCTTCAGTTCGATTGCGTAATGCAGGAAGGTGAATTCGTATGGTTTTAATACGAAAGAGAAGATCACGACGAAAAGTTCCCTGCTCTACCATTGTGTCAAGATCACGGTTGGTAGCGGCGATAAGGCGAAAATTGCTGGACAGTTGTTGATTATCGCCAACCGGTCGAAAATGTTGTTCCTGTAGGACCCTCAAAAAAACCTTTTGAATGGAAAGCGGCATTTCGCCTACTTCATCCAGAAAAAGAGTGCCGCCATCGGCCAATTTGATTAAACCCAGGCGATCTGATTGAGCGCCGGTAAAGGCACCTTTACGATAACCAAACAAGGTGGACTCTACCAGTGATTCAGTGAGCGAAGCGCAATCAACTACCACAAACTGCCCAGATGCCCTTTGACTGTTCTGATGGATGGTGGAGGCAAAGAGTTCTTTTCCGGTCCCGGTCTCCCCAGTTATAAGGACGTAGGCGTCTGAACGGGCAGCCTTGGCGGTCAGTTGCAAACTCGCCTGTATTCTCTGACTTTTCCCGATCACCTGGTTAAATTCCAGTTTACTCTGTTCAGCCCGTGTCTTTTTCTCTTTGTGATACTTGAGTGCTCTATCCAGCGTAAGCCGTATCTCTTTTACACTCGAGGGCTTAAGCAGATAATCCCACACACCGCCTTTAATGGCGAGTTCAGCGCCATCAGGATCTCCTCTTCCCGTCAGAATAACCACCTCCGGCGGTTCTGGTCCGGCCATTATATCTGGCAAAATCTCCAAACCATTGCCATCCGGGAGGCACACATCGAGAAAAAGAATGGCATAGTTTTTCTGCTTCAGCAAAGGCAAGCCTGTTTTTAAATCATATGCCATATCGCACTGGTATCCGAGCCTGGAAATCAGACTCTCCATGGTCTCGCAAGTTTCCTTATCGTCGTCGATAATGAGCATCTGTTCCATTTCAAAACATTCCTGGTAAGAGGTATGAGGCAATAACAAAAACAAATCCGCCAAAAACTAGGCCTGCAGGTTTACCTACAAAAAAAATTATTGTTCAAGGTCCCCTATATTCAACAATAGGTTGTTGAGTTCTACATCAGTATGCCGGCGGGCCTGAATGGTTACAGCGCTAATAGTTTTTTGCAAATCATTTCTAGCATAGGGTTTCACAAGAACAGCAACGATATTATCACAGGTCGCAGCAGCAGTGACAGCATCCTCTCTTCCGGAAACAATAATCACCGGTAAATAATGCAGCGCTGTCGCCAGTTCAATGCCACTCATTTTGGGCATATCATAGTCAGAAATAATCAAATCAAACCAGTTAGGATCCCTTTTAACCATCTCCAGGGCGGTCATTGGATTGCGAACAGCCTCGACCCGATGTCCCATGTCAGTCAAAATCCGGGGCGTCGTGTTCAACTGATCTTCATCATCCTCCACAAAAAGAATGGATAGTTGACCAGATGCCGAATACATTCTATTCCTGTCAGCAAAAGCAAAAGGCTTTTCACTCTGAGGAAGATACACGGTAATAACAGTACCTTTACCAAGGTCGCTCTGTACCTCAATCCCACCATGGTGTCCTTTTACTATTCCAAGAACCACAGACAGTCCCAACCCTGTTCCATCCGTGATATCCTTGGTAGTGAAAAAGGGATCAAAAATTTTATCCAGGATTTCGGGATTGATCCCTGGACCGTTGTCTCCTACTTTGATTGAGACATATCTTCCTGGTGTAACATTTAGAACTGCTGCTCTTTCCTCATGAATAACCTCCTCATTCACCTGCACCTCGAGCTGTCCGCCATTATCGCGAAGTGAGTGGAATGCATTCGTACAGAGATTAAGGATCACTTGATGAATCTGGCTTGGATCCGCATTGACGAACATATTGGGAGTATCTAATTTCGATTTAACCGAAATTGTTGCCGGCAAGGAAACATCCATCAAACTTAAGACCTCTTTAACCACCATGCCGATATCGGTGGCCCTGAATTTCCCTTTTGAAGGTCTACTGAAAGAAAGTATCTGTTTTACCACCCCAGCCCCGCGTCTGGCGGCCTTGAGAACACGCCGCAAGTCTTTAGCTGTTTGGGAATCCGCCGGTACATCGCCAATTGCCAGTTCAGTGGAATTGATGATAGAAGTGAGGATATTGTTGAAATCATGTGCAATTCCACCGGCCAGGGTACCGATAGCTTCCAATTTTTGTGATTGCAGAAGCTGTTTTTCCAGGTTGTGTTCCTTGGTTACATTTTCCGCAGTCGTGAGGATACCCACAACTCGTCCGGCTTGATCACGTAAAGGCACCTTGTGGACCTCAAGCCAACTATGGGTACCGTTGTATTGAATAATTTTCCTTCGAGTCTTGAGAAATGCATTCCGGTTACTGACAACGGCGGTATCTGCATTGGCTGACCATTGGACATAAGCATCATTGTCTGCTACATCTTTGATTGTTTTTCCGACCATGTCTTCAAGATCATCAATACCAAAAAACTCCAGAAAAGTCCTATTCGCGCCAAGATAGTTCCCTTTGGTATCTTTCCATGAAACAAGCTGGGGAAGAGTATCCATGAGCGTTCCCTGAAAAGAGAGTTGCTCTATTACTTTACGCTCTATCCTTCGCCGGCTGATCATGGTTGTCCCCAGGAAAATAAAGGCGATGACCAGGAGAATAAAACTCACCATGATTGTCCAAAAAAGCTCCTTGGACAGCTCATAAAAAGCTCTTGGGCTGTTTATCACCTTTGATGACGTTGGGAGTAAGCTCATATCTACCTGTAATCGCTGCATGACACGGTAATCAAACATATATTCACTTGGAGACTCATAAACAATTGGGATAGTCTCAACCGGTTCACCTTGCAAAATACGCAGAGCAATCTTGGCACCATCCTGGCCATGTTTAAAAGCTGAAAGCAATTTACCGCCAATGGCCCCATACCCGAGCAGGAACTCCCAGGCGGTATAAATGGGAACCGAAGAGTGGGCATAGATCGCCTGCATAACCTCCTCTGTTGTATAGAACTTATCCTGGACGGTCTGATACCAGGGGGTGAAAAACAAAAAAGTGTCTTCCGGCAAATTTTCGATGCGCTCCAGCGTTTCTTCAAGAGTAAGGTGGGACCAGAATTCAACCAGAAGTTCTTTATTATACGTGGCCAACTGGCCTGTGATCTGGCGCTTAATGGCTCTGCCGCCTGCAGTTGCCTGATCACCAATAAAAATCATTCTTCTTTTTTCAGGATGAAGGCGCCTAGCAACGTCAATTGTTGAAATAAGATCGAAAGTCTCTGCAACACCCGTAATATTTTTACGGGTAAGCTCAACCGAACTGATATCATTAATCCCGCAAAAAACAACAGGAACATCGCCAAACAGAGCTTCACCATAACTTTGGATAAAATTAAGGGCATCATTATCCGAGACGATTATGGCTTCAAAAGTTTCGTCCTTAAATTTCTCACGATACAGAGTCAGTAAACGACTGCTGATATACTCATAGTTATATTTTTTTGCATCCATGTACTCTATCTGAAGGTCCACTTTATATTCACTTTCATCGAAAATGGAAAGGATACCTTGCAGAAGTCTGTCCGACCAACGATAGCCATAATGATAGGAGTTAAGATACAGTACATGCTTTTTTTCTTTGGCATGTGCTAAAAAACATGTACTGAGAAGTATCTGCAGAATGAGCGTTGTAATAAGAGCAATTTTTCCCATAAAGGCACTTTTCCGTTGATAGAGTGAATCCAGACGATATTATCCCTTGGAAGCAGCTTGCAAATGTTAAGCCAAAAGCCCTCCGGCTTCTTCTCAAGTTAGTCTCTGCATGTCATTTTGGCAATCTTACGCGGTACTCACCCCAAAAAAAAGGGTGCTCAGATTCAGTTGTTGCAGGTTTGGGCCAATGACATCATTGAGTGCATACAAGTGGGGTTGAGCTGATATAGTCCATAGGCTCCTGCTTACAGGAAAAAGATTTCGAGCTCTCGTGTCTCATTTTTAGGATTTTGTGATTAACAGGGACATCTCCCTTGCCGGCACACTAATACTAGTAGCGATAACTAACTGTAAAAAATTAACATTTTCTACAAATTACCAAAAAATGGCCGTCCTATTTTCCATACAAATCATTTAGTATTGGAAAGGCGGCTAACACTGCTGTCTGATATTTCGGATAAATACATCATATCATTCTGCCATAGTATTTTTTTATTGCCTCAATAATCATCGCGCTCTATCCTGAACTTCTTAGCAAAAAATATAACCCACTTGAATTACATTAAAATATAATAAAGGGTTAGCGGATCTCCACCCTCCCCTTACACCTCCTTTTTTTACATAACCACTAACATTTTTCCCTCACTGGCATGCATCGTGCTTAGTGTTTACCACATTAAACATTTAGGTCAGATTCGGGTGATCTCATCGAACAATGGAAGTTTTTTTTACAAAACCTGACTATCAATCGATGATTTATCAATACATTTAGCACACCGCAACACGCTGAAATTTATCCAATATTTATGGAGAGGCAGCCATGATCGACGTTGAATATCAAAAATATGTAAAGGCAATATCCACCCAAATTCCTGAAGAACGAATCTTTACCGATACGCTTCACCGCCTCGCCTATGGTACAGACGGCGGTTTTTACCGGTTGGAACCACAGGTGGTAGTACGAGTTGCAAACGAAAAGGAAATGCAGCTTTGTCTACGCGAAGCATCGTCCAGAAAACTCCCGGTAACCTTCAAAGCAGCGGGTACCTCTCTTTCCGGCCAAACCATCTCTGATTCTATTTTGCTCATGGCCAGTGATGGGTGGGAAGACTACGAAGTATTGGAAGAAGGACAAAAGATTCGTCTACAACCAGGGATTATAGGAGCAAAGGTGAACACCATTCTGGCTCCGTATGGTCGCAAATTTGGTCCGGATCCTGCTTCCATAAACTCTGCCATGGTTGGCGGTATCATTATTAACAACGCTTCAGGCATGAACTGCGGCACCCATGAAAATGCCTACCAAACTATTGAATCTGCTAAAATTATTTTCGCAGACGGCACCCTTCTTGATACCGCAGATGCCGACAGCCGTGAATCGTTTCGACGAACACGCCCGGGATTTATTGAAAAAATTGAGGAAATTCGTGACAGGGTCCGTGCAGATGAAGCATTTGCCGCTCGAATACGCAAAAAATATTCCATCAAGAACACCACCGGCTTTTCCATTAATCCTTTTGTCGACTACGATGACCCTTTCCAGATTATCATTAACCTGATGATCGGCTCAGAAGGAGCATTGGCATTCATCTCTGAAGTGGTGATGCGTTCCGTGCCCAACTACCCTTGCAAGGCAAGTTCCATGGTTTATTTTCCAGACATCATGACTGCATGCCGGGCAACAGTAGCACTCAAAGAAGGACCGGTAGATGGCGCAGAGCTACTTGACCGACTGGCATTAAAATCAGTGGAGAACGAAAAGGGTATTCCTGATTTCATCAAACAATTTGATGAAACAACCACTGCGGTCCTTTTAGAGACCATGGCCTTGGATGACGATACACTCGCTGAAAATATTGCCCAAATCAAAAATATTCTGGACGACTTTACAACACTTCGTCCCGTGGAATTCACTTCTGACCCCGCTGAAAACGCACAGTTGTGGAATATCCGTAAAGGGGTCTTTCCTGCTGTCGGCGGCATGCGTGAAATCGGCACGACCTGTCTGATTGAAGACGTCGCCTACCACATGGATACCCTGGCCGAGGCAACTAAAGAGCTGCAGGATATCGTCGCTGAATATGGGTACACTGACGCAGTTATTTATGGCCACGCTCTCGAGGGAAATTTCCATTTCATCCTCAATCAGGACTTCAGTGACCCCAAAGAAGTAGAACGTTACGAAAAAATGATGCACGCAGTCATTGAGATGACTGTTGATAAATATGACGGTTCTTTAAAGGCGGAACACGGCACAGGTCGTAATATGGCACCATTCGTCAAAAAAGAATGGGGCGAGAAAGGCTACGAACTGATGCGGGAAATCAAGCAACTCTTTGACCCGGATACTATCCTTAATCCGGGTGTCATCATTAATGATGATCCTGAGTGCTATTTAAAAAATTTCAAACCGCTGCCCCAGTGCGATCCAATAATTGATAAATGTATTGAATGTGGTTTTTGTGAAGTTAACTGCATGTCAAACAATTTCAGCCTCACCGCCCGCCAACGTATTGTCATCCAGCGAGAGATTACGAGACTGAAGAAAAGTGGAAAAAACCCAGAGCGCCTTGCAGAGCTTGAAAAAGGTTTTATCTTCGAGGGCGATGAGAGCTGCGCTGGTGACGGACTTTGCCAAACTTCATGCCCGGTATCTATTGATACTGGAAAATATATAAAGCAAATACGCGCTGCCAATCGCAGTAAGCTTAGCAAAAAAATCGGCAAGTTCACTGGAGATCATCTTGACCTGGTTTGCAGCAGTGCTTCCGTGGCACTTGGGGTGGTCGGAGGTATGCATAGTCTTCTGGGTACCAAAAATTTTGGTAAGATATGCGATACTGCCCGTAGTGTAAGCGGCAATCGCATTCCACAATGGACACCTGCCATGCCTAAAGGCGCATCAGCACCAAAAGCGACCCCGATCAACGCCCACGCTGAGAAAAAAGTCGTCTATTTTCCTGCTTGTATTACACGCTCCATGGGACCGGCAAAGGATGACCCGGTGAACGATTCAGTGACCGAGGTAACCATTCGGGTACTCAAAAAAGCGGGTTATGGCATCATTTTTCCAGAAGGTATGAAAAACCTCTGTTGCGGTACACCTTGGGAGTCTAAGGGCTTTATCGAAACAGCAGACATGAAGTCCAGCGAACTTGAAAAGGCACTGCTTATCGCTTCCGAACAGGGCAAGTATCCAGTACTGTGTGACACATCTCCCTGTTTATATCGAATGCGTAAAGTCATGGACAGCAAGCTGGAACTCTACGAACCGATCGAATTTGTACATAAATTTCTGTTGGACAAATTAGATTTTACTCCTAAAAAGGAGACCGTAGCCATCCACCAAACCTGCTCAACCAAAAAAATGGGCATTGCCGCACTTTTGAAAGATGTTGCCTCAATGTGTGCAGAAAAGGTAGTTTTACCTCCTGATGTAAACTGTTGCGGATTTGCCGGAGACAAAGGTTTTCACATCCCTGATCTGAACGCTCATGGACTGAGAAAAGCGGTTCCGGTGATCAAACAGGAGGGCCCTGTGGCCGGGTATTCAAACAGCCGTACGTGTGAAATCGGCTGCACATCTGAGCTCGGTATCCCCTACATGTCGATCATGTACCTGGTAGATGAAGTAACAACAGGCAAAAATTAAAGTGTATAAGACGTGGTCCCCGTGAAAGCGGGGACTACGTCTGCCCATTGCTGTGCTCTAATAATTTCAGAGATCTTTTTGCTTGATAACAAGTACGTTCGGGTAGCGTGGGCAAAATCAATATTTCATATCCAGAATGTATAGCTCTCATCACAATAGGGCGGTCGAAATGAGCGACAACCCTTTTTTCAGATAATTGTACCCAATCCAGAAAAGCTCTATCACTACTCATTTCATTATATTGACCACCTAACTCAGGTCCCTGCTCTATTTACAAGTGATCCATCAGGATTGTTAGACCACTTGGAGAGAAGCGATGAATTCATCGAAGTCTATTCGCCCCCTCGTTTCAGGAAATTTTAGTTGGCGTCATGTCATTTTATTAATTCTTATTTTTGGCTCACTTCTCTGGTTGTTGAGCTTGCCCCCCATTGCCCAAAACACCGAATACCATTTATTTGCAGACACCCGCAACATCATTGGTATACCAAACGGTTTTAACGTTGTGTCTAATCTACCATTTTTAACCATTGGGATTCTAGGCTTGCGGTTTTGTATGCAAAAAGACGTTGGTGCAGTTCGCCACGCGTGGACCGTTTTTTTTGCTGGCGTTGGTTTAGTGAGCGTTGGCTCTGCATACTATCACCTGAACCCTACCAATGATTCTTTGGCTTGGGATAGATTATTAATGACCATTGGATTCATGGGGCTATTTGTTGCTCTTTTAGGGGAATATATAGACAACCGACTAGCCACGCTTTCACTTGCACCTGCAGTAATAATTGGTCTTGCCTCTGTTATGTATTGGCACTGGACAGATGACCTACGGCCTTACTTGTGGGTTCAACTTGTCCCCTTGCTGACCATTCCAGCGGTGATAACCTTGTTTCAGAAGAAATACTCGCATCAGTGGCTTTTGCTTGCCGCTCTTGGTTGGTACATCCTGGCCAAAGTGGCAGAGTTCTACGACATACCACTATTTCGAATGACTCAAGGATTTATTAGTGGTCATTCACTCAAACATCTACTGGCTGCTGTCAGCTGTTACAGCATTCTTCTAATGCTGCAAAAAAGAAAAAATGTTGACCGTAACTTAACGTCAGAACATAAGTAATTTTAATCCATAACACGCCGATATTTGGAGGCTAGCACAAAACAAGCTGCACAGGAGAATATTTTCAGATGATTATTCTTTTCCTTCCATATGTCTTAGTTTATGCGCTTCGATGCCCATCATCCAAAACCAACCGTATAATTGCCTCTGTGTCTGTCTCATCGGGCAGCCCCCAGTTGGGTTGGTATCCAAAGAGTTCTTGCAAAGCTGTAGACCTGAAGCTGTTATCGAGGATTTCTAAATGGTCGCAGGTGATCAGGCCGGGATGGCAAATGCCACAGGCACGGGAGAGATATGTTAGCTCCTTGCGGAGTGTCACAACATAATTCGCCATTCGGGCCGCTTTGGATGTCGGTTCCAAGCCTCTCATCAACCAGCGATTTTGGGTGGCTATACCTGTAGGACAATGTCCGGTATGACACCGTTGTGCCTGTATGCAACCAATCGACAGCATTGCTTCGCGGGCAACGTTGATCATGTCGCACCCCAATGCAAAAGCAAACAGTGCCGATTCGGGAAGCCCCAGTTTACCTGAACCGATGAACACAAGGTCATGATGGAGATCGGATTCGGCAAACACGCTATAAACCTTGCTCATGCCTATTTTAAAAGGTAGCGCGACATGATCGCTGAATGTCAAAGGTGCTGCACCGGTGCCCCCTTCGCCACCATCGATGGTGATAAAGTCGACGCCGCGATCAGTTGTTGACATAGCCTTAGCCAACTTTTGCCAGAAAACCGATTCGCCAACCGCTGCTTTGATGCCTACCGGCAGGCCCGTCTTGTCAGCGATCAATTCCACAAAATCGAGCATGCTGTCAACATCTTGAAATGCACTGTGGTAGTTGGGGCTGGCGCAGTCGATGCCTATTGGAATGCCGCGAATAGCTGCAATCTCGGGAGTAATTTTAGCGGCAGGCAACAACCCGCCCAAGCCGGGCTTTGCGCCTTGACTCAGCTTGATTTCGATCGCACGGATAGGGCTTGCGTGAACGGTCTCCACCAGTCTATTGAGATCAAAATTGCCGTGCGAGTCACGACATCCAAAATACCCTGTACCGATTTGCCAAATCAAGTCCCCTCCATGCAAATGGTATGGCGAGACACCCCCCTCACCCGTATTATGGAGACACTGAACTATCTTTGCACCGCGATTCAGCGCTTCGATCGCTGGGGCGCTGAGCGCTCCAAAACTCATCGCCGAGATATTCACGACCGAAGCGGGACGAAAGGCGTGTTTTCTTCCACGTCGCCCACCCATCACTTTGGCACACGGTAACGGATACTGCGGATCAAAACCTGGGTCACTACTCTTAGGAGTAGGCAACGGAAACATGGCCTGTTTGATAATCAGGTAATTTGGCGACTGCTCCAGGTCATTATCCGTTCCGAATCCAAAATAGTTGTTGGCGTTTTTCGAGGACGCATAGATCCAGCGCCGCTGATCGCGCGAAAACGGTCGCTCTTCATCGTTGTCGGTCACAATGTATTGCCTTAACTCCGGCCCGACTGTTTCGAGCAAATACCTGCAATGGCCGACAATGGGAAAATTGCGAAGAATTGAGTGCTTGGTTTGCACCAAGTCGTAGATGACTATGAGGAGTAGAAAAAGCCCTATGCCAACAAATATCCAAAACCACATGGGTGTCTATCCTTTCGAATTAGCGACAACGTATCGCGGACGGATTGTAGAGAGGGCAGCGTAATTTCATGTGCGACGTTGCTTGCAAGGTGTCAGGCCTAAGGAGTTGTGCTGAAACAACTTGAATCGCTCACATCGCATCTTCAGGTCATCTTTGACTGATCTTCACTCACAAAATCCTCAACCTAGCACAACTACACCTGCGGCTTTGTTCAATTAGATCGTCAAAATCCAACCTATACATGAGCGCAATATTCAATTTATTTACGAACAGTTCCAGAGAAAAAACACCTTACACACACTTATGGTGAAACGGCAGTTTCGCCAAACCACCCGCCTGGACCATCGTCCAGGCCTGCCCCCATTGAGCTGCCCACAGCACCCATTGTGCCGCAAGCTATAGACCATCTTGCATAATTACTTTTTCGCCCAATCTCTCGGAGTGTAGCGCTTCCCTCGTTATGCCCAAAAAAAATATCCTCGAAATAAGAATCCAATATGAATGATATGCTTGCGGTATTTTTTTGGGCATGCCTCAAGCTTGTGCCAAAAATAGAATGATTCAAGATACCCCTAATCACAGTTATTAAACACAAATATGGGAATCTGGATAAACCTGCTGTAAGCACCTCTACTCTGTGGACTCACAGAAAAATATGCCAATACCATTCTCTATTTTTCTGGCTCAAACAGGCATAGACTATTATCTATTCATTTTCTTTACCGTGGTTCAGATTTTACCTGTATAACTTCTCCAAATCGGCGTACCTGAGACATTAGACCGTTCACCGTTATAGAAGAGTTGACAGGGCACCCAGCGCTCTGCAGGATAGTTTCTGTCCAGGTGTTGCATGTCTTGAAAAGATGATAGGTTTCCTCTGATGCATAGAACTGACTGGTGCCGTAATTTCCATGACCCAAAGCAACTGCCGAACCAGATTTATCACGCGAGAAGCTTTTTGATATACAGCGGATCATTTTCTCAAATCCCGGTACGGAAAGCTGTAACTTGACGATCTCGCTGTATGGAAAATAGTTCTCAGGTTGTCCTCGAAAACCAACCAGGTGCACAACACTTGAGGTCGGCAACAACAAAGCCTTGGCAGCAAGTCCCGATCCGGGGTCGGGAGAGGTATAATATGCTCTATCTCCCCAGCCGATTTCTACATAATCCATATCAGCGAATACATCGGGTTTTGGCCAGTCTGAGTGCATAATATCGCTACGTTTTACAACAATCCCTGCGTGCCAGCCATGATTGACCAGAAATATTATCTTTTTCTCCTCATCCTCTTGGGGAGGGAATAATGCATTAGGTTGCACTGCGCAGCCATTTACCAGTATCACTATGACGAAAGGCAGTACTTTGGCTAACAGCTTCCCCATATCTTTCCTCCGAAATGATGCAAATAGCAGCCTTAATAGACTCATAGTACCCTGACTTCGCCTAGGAGTCTGTCGGACTGAACCCTTTTCCCTCAACTCGGCGTTATTGCCGAAAAAATAATGCTCGCAATATTAAGTATATGGCTGTGCTTATTTTTTCGACAATGCCTTGATTTGAAGAAAAAATTGCTCAATCCGACAGGCTCCTAGAATAGTAAATTGAACAAATCCGCATTATGGCTGACTTTTCAAGAGAGCTGCCACCGCAGCCAACACATATGCACAACCGGCCATGACCAGGACTACCGAAAACCCGAATTCCACAGCCACGATGGTTGCCAGCCCGGCAGACACAACTGAAGAACACCCATTTATCCCCCAGGCCCATGCTGCCTGCCTTTTACTCTGCCCTGCCAGCTGCGCGAGACCAAGGGGAAACGGCATCCCCATGATGATACCAGGCGGGGTAATAACCAGTAAAAAAACAATAGATTTCCAGACCGCTGAGCCGACCATGGCCCAAGAAAGTATTGGCGACAGAATCCGGCTGTATAGCAAAAGCAGTATGCCGGCGACCAGAGCAATCGGAGCCAGGCCAACACCCTGGCTCGAAACCCATGACGAGAGACGGCTGCCTACACCGGAGAAAATTAAAAGACTGCTGATTCCTGCTGCAGCAGCATAGAGCGGATGACCGAAAAACAGGGTCAGTTTATATATCAACATAATCTCAAAAAACATATACCCCAGCCCCAGGGCGCCGAAATAAAGTACAGCCCATCCCTGTAACCTTCTATCCCCAGGTCTTCCGACATGGAGTAACGGCAAAAGAATCAGTACAATCGCCGCCACCGTCGCCTGGAGGAAGCTGACGAGCACTACGAGATATCCCAGTTCTAAAAAAGAGACTGATCGCTCACCAAACAGGCGAGTAAGATCCGGTAGTGATTGCCAGCGAAGAAACTGGGAAAAAAACGGCCTTCCATCGCTGGTTGGCTGGATATCAAACGCATACCCTGCATACAATATCTGTCGCAAGGAGGGGGAGGAGAGCATATCCAGGTTTGAAAAAAAATCAGGATCCGCAATGGTATGATAGCGTTGCCGCTCTTCAGTCTGCAGACCGGGTAAAAGTATTGGATCAAATTGCAGATCATTGCAAAAGACTCGAACCTGTTCTATCTCACCGCTGGTAAGCTTTGAGCGTTTCACAATAAACGTCACCAGGTTCCAGCTACGAAGAGCCACTGTATGCAGGGCCGGTTTCACTCCCTGTTCTTCCAACACTTCGCGGATCGTTGCTGCCAAACGCAGTGTGTTGCGGCTTGGCGTATCGACCCAGGTGGATATCTGAAGAACGCCTTTAACTGAGAGACTATGCCACATTTCTGTTATAGCCTCTTTGGTAAGGAGGTACTGCTCCTGCAGCGCCATTACCCCTGATCCCCCTCCAAAACGGCCTACGACGGGCAGTGTTATTAAATCATATTTTGTCTGGTTTCGGGCAAGCCACGTTCGAGGCTGGACAAACACGTATTCCTGCTGATGCTCTTGATTCGTAAATGGGCTATTCAACCCAAAACCCGACCATGAAAGTCTGGCGGCCTTCTGGTGCGGTTCTACCGCCGTAATCGTTGTTGCTCCCTTCTCTTGAGCCAGCGTAATCTCTGCTCCTGTTCCAGCCTGCAAAAGGAGTACTCGTTCTCGCATAGAGATGGCGTAAGGAAGAGCAGTAGTGGTTGCCTGGTAAAAACGAGGAGGAGCATCGTTAACCACGCCAAACCAATCTCCATTGATGAGGACAACGCCGCTGACTTCCGGTATTTCTTTGGTATAGGTCAAGCTTAGTCCTGGAGCATAGCGCAGGGTCGGAGCGCGTACCAAATGCACTTGCCCTTGCGGATCGGGGTGCGCAGCCACTATTGCAGCACCAGGGATATCGAGAATACGCCTGATATCCTTGTACTCGGAGAATCGAGTTTGCTGGGGCTGAACGAGCAATACGACAATACCTACCAAGCTGAGCAAACCGGTACTGCAGACGAGCATGCGCCTGACTTCTGTAGCCACCAGGCACCCCGCCGCCCAGGGAAGGAAGGCTGTCACGGCTGGAAGATCCAGCGGCCAAAGAAACCCCATGAAAAATACCGCTCCCACACCGCCGAGTCCGGATCCAACCAGGTTCGCACTATAGAGACTGTTAATCCGGTGGCTATGGGCAATAAAAACCAGGCCTATGGGCAAGGCACCGAAAAAAAAGACCAGCAAATAGATAGCCTGGCTGAGCAGAAGAGAGATGGGCTGTACAGGTTCCACCACAACAAAAAAAATATCGAACGTCTCAATCATCCCCTTGGAAAAGGGTAGCGCACAAGCCATGAGCAAAGCGCAAACAAAGAGTAAAACAGGCAGCAGCCAGTTCAGGTTACGCAACAAAAAAGGACGAAAGAGAGCTATACATGTACCGCTTGCACCAAAACCAAGCAAAGCAACCGAGATAACCAAATAAGCGAAGTGGTGCCATTGTATCATGGCCAATAACTGCATCTGCTCCAGTTGAAACCCGATCAAGGCAGCAGAAATCAGCACCAGGGCCATATGCAGCCTCATACCAGGTGCGATTATGCTTTTGCTCACTCTTTTCTCCTAAACGGGACAAAGCGGACCGGCATTAGACTGCGGGTGGTGATCTCATCGTTTTTTTTCTCTACCAGCATGAGGTGCTGAACGAAAAAGGGAGAGCCGACGGGTATAATCATGCGTCCACCTTCCCGTAATTGCTTGAGCAGCGGTGGAGGAATAAATTCAGCGGCAGCGGTCACGATCACAGCATCAAAAGGTGCTGCCGAAGGCCATCCGTTATATCCATCCCCCTGCCGCAGCTGCACGCTGGTATATCCAGCAGCTTTCAAACGGCTGTCAGCGGAGGTAGCCAATTCAGGTATAATTTCCATCGTATAGACATGGTCGGTCAATTCGGCAAGCACTGCGGCCTGATACCCGGAACCGGTACCAATCTCAAGCACCTTATGGTGTGGCTCGAGCGCCAGCATAGCTGTCATATAGGCAACAATGTAGGGTTGAGAAATGGTCTGACCATGACCAATGGGCAGAGGCGTGTCTGCATAAGCACTTCGCTGAAGCGAATCAGGAACAAAGAGGTGACGTGGAACAGTGGCCATCGCGCGAAGCGTTGCCGCGTCTTCGACCCCCCGTTCGCGCAGCTGGGTGGTTACCATGTGTCGACGTTCCTGCTCGAATCCGTTGGCGGGCTCGCTTCTACAAGGTGATATTTCTGCAATCAACGTAAAGACAACCGCCGCAACAGCCCATAGAAACGCAACCGTTACGGCTCTGCTTTTCAGCACATTTAAAAGGTCAATCCCGGCATTCATACTCACCTCTCTTCGGTTTTAGAAAAAAAACAGGTTTGCCCTGTATCTTGTATTTTTCCTGCTGGGCCGAGGATATAGATGACAATGCTCTTAGAATAATTATACTCTTTTTAGAGATGGAGTAATAAAAAAAATGTAGTGAACTAAAAAAAACACCTCCATGACTCGCTGATTTTTGTGTGTCCGCAGCAAGGAGCATCCAATGCCGATCGACAAAAAAAAAATTAGCCGTTATCCATATCGTCAAAAAGGAACTGGGACTCTCTGACGAAGATTACCGAGACATTCTTGAGCGTGAAACAGGCGTCCGCTCGGCAAAGGATCTCGACCCGCAAAGCTTCCAACGTCTTATGCGCTACTTCACCCGCAGCGGCTATTATCGTATCAACCAATACGGCCTCACCTTCAGGCAAAAAGCGTATATCAATCACTTGGCAGCAGAGCTTGGATGGGAAGAGCAGCACCTCAATAACTTTATTGCAAAATACTTTAAAAAACCTGCCGTGACGCAGCTCAATAAAAAGGAAGCGAGCAAGGTGATAGAAGCGCTGAAAAACATACACCAGCGTACTATAAGTTCTTGACCGGAAAAATCGGGGAAGAATTACCACTATGCGATTGTCTACAGAGCTTATCATCGGCAATCATTACAAGAAAGGAGGAACTCATGTCCACTGGAGCATTTTGTAACAGGGAAGTGGTGATCGCTGAACGGAGCACAGAAATTATTACATTGGCCCAACTCATGCGCAAACATCATGTTGGCGATGTAGTTGTTGTTGACAAACAAGGAGAAAAGGTCGTACCGATTGGAGTTATTACTGATCGTGATATTGTTGTAGAACTCGTAGCTGCAGAACAAGATCTTGCTTCTGTAACTGCCAATGACCTCATAAGTCGCGAGCTGGTAACAGGCCTGGATACGGAGAGCATCTGGGACGCCTTGCAACGTATGCGCCGTAGAGGCATTCGACGCATGCCGGTTGTTAATGACGCTGGAAGCCTTGAGGGTATTTTGACGGTAGACGATATCATTGAGCTCCTTGCTGACGAGTTATCCATGCTCGCCGCCATTGCAGGACGTAGCCGGGAACAGGAGCAAAAAACACGAGATTAATTACTGAAGGAGCCTATAACACAGTAGCAACAGTACAATCTGCTACAATATAGCTGAGAACCGCATTGCCACAAAAAGATACGATTGAGCAAGTGTGGAATGTTCGTGTCAGGGAAAATGAAATAGTCTTTTGCGATCGGCGTGGCACACACTGCAAAAAAGATCACTTCCTCTGCAGTCGAGTGCCACCGTAGCTTGAGGAGCTTAAAAAAACAGGAAACATTTATGAGCCCGTTGATTTACTGTCTTTTCGCCCAATCCTCAACTTTCGGGGTTGGAAGCGCATGACAGAAAATATATAGCAACCACCTGAAAATAGCATAAAAAAAAGAAAAGCTCTTCGCTTTCTGGTATATTGGGATCTGCGAAAAAACCAACAATACCAGGAAGAAAGAGCTTTTATGGAAACTACCAGTTATTTCGAAGCACAACAAGAGGCAAAACAGCTGCAATCTCGAATTGCATCGTTCTTTGACACCTTCACGATCGGCACTTTGCTCAATACCAGCGGAATACGCAAACTCAAAGGCACGACACCGTTAGTAATTTTTCAAGCGATCTTCATGCTTCCTTTCCAAGGAGCAAACTTTTATCGAGGGATCGTGCTCAATGATAATGTTGCTTTTGGCAAAGACGCTGCCTATGAGCTGTTGGCATCGCCCAAGTACAATTGGCGAGCCTTCATGCTCAAATTAAGTGCATTGGTTTGTCGATATTACGATGCATTGACTAATGATGACCGGGTAAAAGTTCTGATTGCTGATGACAGCGTCTACGATCGCGGCCGTTCCAAAAAGGTGGAACTCCTGGCAAGAATTTTTGACCATAACAGCAGGCGCTACCTTAATGGGTTTAAACTCTTGCAGTTAGGCTGGTCGGATGGAGCGAGCTTTGTCCCGTTGGATTTCGCCCTTCGCTCCTCAGTGGCAAAAAAGAACCGGCTTCAAGAATCCACCAAAGAGCTGGACAAAAGATGCTGTGGCTCCAAGCGCCGGAAGGAAGCTACGACAAAAACACCAGCGGTGCTGGAAGAAATGGTCAAGCGTGTTCTGGCTAGAGGAGTACGAGCTGATTACCTCCTGCTGGACAGCTGGTTCTGCTTTTCCGGCTTGATTGCCAGACTGAGCAAAGACATACCGGTAATCTGCATGGCTAAGGATCTCAAAAGCGTTCTTTATTGTCACAAAAATGTCCATGTCCGGCTGAGTGAACTATACAAGCGTTTGCGTAAAAAACCGGGACTGGCAAAAGTCCTTGCCAGCACTGTAGTAGAAATGAAAGGGGGAACGGCGGTTAAGGTCGTTTTTGTTCGTCATCGCAATACAAGGAAATGGCTGGCCTTGCTCAGCACTGACCTCGAGCTTGCCGATGAGGAAATAGTCAGGATATACGGAAAACGCTGGGACATAGAAGTGTTTTTTAAAATGGCGAAGCAGCACCTGAACCTTGAGCGTGAGGTCCAACTCCGTGACTACGATGGCCTCATCGGACATACAACCATTGTCATGACTCGTTATATTTTCCTGGCTTTTGAACAGAGGCATTATGACGACCCGCGGACGCTAGGCAGCCTGTTCCATGCCTGTTGTGATGAGGTGGCCGACATCAGCCTGCTGGAATCGATGAAGCGCCTGTTGGCCCTGGTCCTGGATGCAATACGATCTACAGGAGAATTCTCGGAGCAAATAATTTCATCAATGATTGATGTAATCATGGGGACGGCTGTTGATATCCTGAATTCACACCAGGCGTGCACCTCTGTTTTAAACGGTAAAACAGTAAAATGAGGCAACCCCGAAAGTTGAGCCCAATCTCTCGGAGTCTAGCGCTTACCTCGTTATGCTGAAAAAATAATCCTCGGAGGTAAGCGAAGACTCCGATATCAACTATATGCCTGTGTTTATTTTTTCGGCATGCCTCGGAGTCTTCGCTTACCTGACCTTGAACGAAAACCCTCGTAAATCAACAGACTCATTTATACATTTAATAAAATATCTTGTCGATAAAGGATTCCTCCGGCGGTTTAACCATACTGCTGTCCTGGCTTTTAAACTGAAGGCTGAGCATACGAAGCGTATTTTCATCCAGGTATAAACGATCATCATACGCTGCGCGGATGGTACGGTCCTGGGGAGTGACCAGGCGTATGGAAAGGTACATCATACGATTGGTCATGGTATACGTTCCCACCACGACGGCCTGCGCATTTTGCTTGTCTGCTATTTCGTTTAAGTCTCGCGATAGCATGAATTCGCCGACATTGGCTTGAACCAGCACATTACCTCTTAGCTTTATTTCCCTGGAAATAAATCCTTTTTTCACAAACCCACTGGTAATGGTATTCTGCAGATTACGGCCGAAATCAGATGTCTGGTTAAGCTGTTGATTGTCCACCAAAGTGGTAACAATAATCGGCTGCTCAGGTTGACGCGGGAACAACGGTGGTACAGCCTGCTCAATCAATGTCTGGGCTATTTTGTCGCCTAATTTAACCAGATTAACATCTGCTCCCATCAAAGGTTCAAGCCTGGTTCCGTTGAGGCTTGAACAACCATTCAACAGGAGAGTGCAAACAAGCAAACTGGGTAACAAGAAAAAAAAACGAACCAAGCCCATATTAATCATTACTCCCTGAATAGTGTGAACTCGTCAACTCAAGTTCCGGGGCAGGAGAAGCCTGCTGATAATGCCAGAAATCAGCATCGTTTATGTAGTAGATATTGGAACTGCGCATGATGTACCGATTGTCATCAACGATAGAGGTGGTGATGATAACCTCGTAATGGCCGTTAACCACAGTGGTGGCCAGCGCCGCATCGACCGCACCGGCGGTGGCTAGTGCTAAAATTTCCCCTGGCGCATTTCTAAAGACAACTATCCCTGCGGTCAGCGCAGTAAGCACACCCGGCTGGAGCCATTGGTGCCTGTTTGCCTGGTGATAGAGGACCTGCACCTTATAATCCACGACCAGTGCATCCTCTTCCTTAGCCGCTCTGGTTGGTACTCCAAACTTGACTAATTGGGAGACGAGCAGATCATTGAACCCTTCATCAAAGGGAAAGGTTTCTCCTTTTCCGCAGGTATCGGGCAGCCCGCATGAATGGCGAACATACACAGGGGTGACCAGATATTCACGGTTTATCAACTCCGTATTTATTTGACTGGCAACATCATTGGCCAATACTTGCCAATGGTGGGCAGCCTGCATTTTCTGCTGCTTGGTGTAGGCATATCCCGTGGGTTGGGGAATGCGCAGGCATCCAGCAAACATAGTGACTGCAACCAGCAGGGCTGCAACTATAGCGTATCTGCTCATTACACCTCCGAAAAAAACAATCTCAATGGAAGACTCTATTTCTATGTCGGCTGTATGCCTTTTAAAATATAGGACTTTTTTGCGCAGCTCGCCTACAGGCAGTTATTGAGTCTAGCCTCGATGTCAGCCTGAGGTGCCGCACCCACTAACTGGTCGACCATTTTACCGTCTTTAAAATAAAGGATGGTCGGCACTCCCCGTATCTGAAAACGAGAGGCTATCATATTGTGGGCAGCAGTGTTTAGTTTACAGACCACAGCCTTGCCGGCATAGGCTGCAGCGATATTCTCTATAACAGGGGCCACCATCTGACAGGGGCCGCAGGTAGGTGAATAAAAATCTACCAAAACCGGCAATGGTGATTTTTCCACAATCTGCGTAAAGGTGTCATCGGTCAAGGCAACAACCACGCCGGTCACAGGGGCACCTTCCAGGCTCTCTCCACAACGTCCGCATTTTGCTTTAAGCTGCTGTTTAGCAACTGGAACGCGATTTTTCGCACCACAGCCCGAACATACTACAATCGTATTTTGCATGCTGTCTCCCTCCTATCTGGCTTCATAATAGTAACGGTTCAAATCAAACAATCCTGCCGTTTCCGGGTTATCTCTGCTAAATCTTTCTTGAAACCAATCATGCACTTCCCAAAAGTTGTCGTCTGCACGATTTACACTGAACTTCTCCATTTTTTGTATATCCTCTACGCTGCCGTCAAAATGAGCAAGCAGAGACAAAAAGGCAGGCAACTCCTCAACACTCAAGTCAATATAATTATTGGGATAGGAGCCGACAAAACCACTGATAAAATCAGCCTGGTCTTTTTCCGGATTCAACGTCCTTTTTTCACTGAACAAAAAAGTAACATTGTCATGCCAACGATGAATGACAATGGATACCACGGCATCTTCGCGATCAGGAATGCGAATGCGCATATGTGCTACATTAACATTCTGGTCCTGTACAAATCGAAAAAAAGCCGTTCCAGGCGCGGAAACAGCATGAAAGCCCCGTAGATAGTCTTCTGTGGTTGTATAGTTTTGTGGAAGAGCCGGGTACGTTTCACCAGCCTTGAGATAATTATTGTCAAAGTCGATACCGGTTTCCGGCAGCACGTGCTTAGACACAAGACGCTCAATAAACTCTCGCTGAGGGTCAGAGGTCGTATACTCCACAGTTGTTCCCATTCCGGCAGGGTAATAGTTCACCTCATCAAAACTGACACCATGGTACCACTGGCGCATAAGCTCTTCGCGGTCTGCTTGCGGTAAAAAATCAAGGAAATAACTTTCCCCTTCTATCCGCAATCTATCCATGTACAAGCGAGTTGCCAGCTGGTGGCCCACAGTTCCGTAAACATCGAAACCTGCTACCAATGAATAATAAATTCTTTCAAGTAACGGAAAATCCATCACCCATGCAGTATGGGGCAGCCCACCGAGAACTCCTTTATGGACTGAAGCACTGTCAAAATGACGAAACACTGTGAGCAGTGGTGTATCTGCCGCCCTGTTTCCTTTCCAAATAGAATCCATCCCCTGCCCCTGGTACAGATAGGAGGCGTAAAAATCCTGACGCGCCTTATAAAACCGGACAGCACCCTGACTGTACCTGTTGCCCAAAGCATTAAACAACCGGTAACCGCTACCCTCTTCGGAGGGCATTGTTAAATCACTGCTGTGCAGTTTCAAAAAACCGGGATGGCGTACGGTCAAATCATGATCCGGATCAAGAAACATGACCCAGAAATGGTCGTTAATCACATTGAGCGCAACTTGTCCCTTGCACACAGGTCCGCGAATAAAAGTCATGATAATGTAGTTGGCATTATCAAGGAGAAACTGGTAGCGGGAACGAGGGGGAATCTGCTCAAAAGCTGCAAAAGGATTAGCGCTGACAACAGGATCGAAGCTAACAGCGTGCGGTTCCTGCAGCCATTTGGGCTCTATAAAGAGTGCATTTATCCGGGCATATTGCTCTCCGTCTAACGGAAAGACCATATGGGTTTTATGGACAATGGTAGAATGAATCCTTCGAAATCGGTAATAAAACGGTGCCGTGCCAGGATCGTCGTAAGGGCGAACCGTTGGAATGACATCGACAGGCCGGCCAAAAGGTGTGCGAGAACGAACCAATTCATAAAAAGCATCTGAACCGGTTTTAAATGTAATGTGGGCCAGGAACAGATGCTCATACAGATAACGGGCCGTTACCACGTACTTGAGTTTGGGATTGTTTAGAAATGTTTCCCATTGCTCTACCAATTGCTTATCCAGACCATCAATTGCGGTAAGAATCCTTTGCTCGGCAACGCTTGGTCCATGGGCCCCTTGAACAATCCACCCGGCAATAATCGAATATTCTTCTTTTTTAAGGGGAGGAAAACCAAACGGCATTCCGCGGTTAGGGTGTTTTTGCAGATAGCTGCCAAGTTCGGCACTATCTTTAGAACAGGTCAGGTCATTGGCTTCTGAAAAATAGCTCCCGGTACTTTTCGGATGCTCCATTTTATGGTTAAGCAACTGCAGCATGAGGGAATCGCTGAAGCCATCTGCGGCACGGTTTTGTGTGACGCTGAAAAACTCTTTTTCCCGCCACTGCTCAGTGGTTTGCGCATCAATAAAAAGTCTGCTCGGATCCATGGTCTGTAAGCGAGAAGAGTCGTAAATCGCCTTTTTACTAGCCCCTCTATCAGCCCCTTCAAAGGAGCTCAACTTTAACTGGCAAGGAGAGTTATAACAGGAGTGACAAACCACACATCGCTTGTCCAGGATTGGCTTAACCTCTTGCAGATAGTCTACCTTGTGTGAGGGGATGCTTATCGCAACAGGCGGCAAAGGCTTTTGCGCACAACCACCGATGATGACAACCAGTAAACAGGGCAACAGCAGCCATTTGTTCATATTCTATTCCTTTTGCCTACTGTTTGCCGATAGTTGGAATGGTATAGCCGATATCAAACACATCATGACAGGCTGGACAAATAAAGAGCCACCGGGTTATGCTCTCTTCTTTCTTGAACATTGAATGAAAGCCGTCTTTGTAGCCGCAGCTGGGACAAATCTTGAACTCATCTTCCATATCGATGGATATAATATCATATGCCATAAGAGTCTCTTTTATGCAGGTTGTTCATTTTGGTGAATTTAGGTGATCAATCAGCCTACAACTTCACCCGCCTCTTTCCCCTAACAGCTTTTCTTACGCCCCTTTATATTCTTGCAAAAAAGAGAGGACGGCATCATAATCCCCTGAAAAAAGGAGCAATGGGGCCTTCTTTTTTATTTTATAGTCATACATTGGGTCATAATAATCACCAAGCAATTTTTCTATCCACATCTTGTGCCAGTCGGGGCGCCCCTCTTCCAACTGCTTGTTGTGGGCTTCAAGCTGCAACTGTTTTACAACGGCTACACGTTGCCCACCAAGACGCCGGGATATTTTATCCACCTTATGCTGCATGCTTTCCAACCAACGAACCAAGCCGTTTTCCTCGCCAAATGCCTGTCTATAATCTGCCTGTTCCTTGACCACATACTCATCAAAGGTTATTTGTACCCGTTGTGCCAATGACGCTTCGAGTAAAACCAGCGGACAGGTGTTAAAATGGGCAGCCAAAGGACCCGGCAGATAACAACGGCCGACATGGGTTCCTTCCGCTTCAAGCACCATGGTCGAATGCCCTTCACTGGCGTGTTTGACCAAAGCAAAGGCCAGTAGGTTCTCAAAATTTGCCTGACCAGGCTGAGGGTCGATAAAATTTCCAAAGGAGGATCCGCGATGATTGGCAATTTTTTCCAGGTCTATGGCGTTATCAAGGTGCTGCAACAAGATGGTTTTTCCCGCTCCGGTTCGCCCGTTAAGGATAATCGGCATACTGGTAAGCTTACCAGGCTCCAACTGTTCTACGAGATACCTCCTAAAGGCCTTGTAGCCGCCATCTATGCGAGGGACAGATAGGCCGGTTTGGTCATTGATCCACTGTTGAGAAATCTGGGACCGCAGTCCGCCACGGGAGCAAAACAACAGAGTATCGGGATGCGCAGCAATAAAATCAGCCCAGGCCTGAATTCTCTTCTTTTTAATAGCTCCATTGACCAATTCGTGCCCCAGTTCAAGTGCGGCCTCTCTCCCTTTTTTCTTATAACAAATACCGACCTTGTGCCTCTCATCATCATCCATCAAAGGTAGGTTCACTGCACCCGGCAAGGTGGCGCCTTGATACTCAAGAGGAGCACGGACATCAATCAATGGTCGTTGTGTTGCTATAATCTGCTGATAATCACTTACAATTTGTGTTGCTTGCATCGAGTCCTTTGTCAAGACACTCTGAAAAAAAGCATTATGCAAAGGAAACAGACTTTACATTCTTGCTCAATCCGGAAATGACCTGTTCGTTATAGATAAAGGTAAGAAATAATTTTAGAGCTACCTTAAAAATGAATGTGCTGCTCGTTAGGCACACACATAAAAGCGCCTCCGAGTGAGAGTTTCAAGTGGTTTTTTGAAACGTATTCCAGCTCATCCTGGAGCCCGCTTAGAAAGAAGTGGACGAAGACTATCACCGATGGGGATCAGAACAAGCCGGAAACATACGCATATATCGCTAACATCACCGGAACATAGACAATGGAAAGCAGATTGGAAAGCAGCACTGCCAAGGCTGCCTTTTCGGGCTTTGCGTTCAACAATACTGCCAGGGTAACGGTGTTGCCTGCCATGGGCACAATAGAAAAAACAAACATTACCTTATACAGCTCACCATACAGCAGATGGGTAAAAGTTGTATCCAGCAGGATAACCAGGCAAACTAATGTGGGCCAAAGGAGGTGTTTGGCAGTCAAGGATATTTTTAAAAACGTTACATCCACCCCACCTCCTTTCCGCATGCCATCCAGTCCCATCCCGATAACCATCATGCCGAGGATGGAAAACACCACCTTAAATTGACCAGCATATGCGGTAATGGATTCCGGCAGTCCAATTCCAGTGAGGTTTAACACAAGCGCCGCTAAAAATGCATAAACCGTCGGCAGCCTGCAAACCTTTTTAAAGCTCTCCAGAGCCGTAAATGTCCCCTTGGCAGTGATGTAAAAACCGGTTGTCGCCTCATAAAAAAAAGAGGCTAATACCGTAAAGATAAAAATATCAGCTATTGCAGGCTCAAACAAAACCAGAGCCAGGGCGATTCCGTAGTATCCTGAATTACCGGTACCGGCAGTAAAGCCAAGGATATTGCTGGTAGCATCCGGCCATGTTTTTTCAAAAAGTTTGAGATGGATAAAAGCAAGCAAGGAGCCGAGCAGATAGAAAAAAACAGGTAAAAAAAGGACAGCAGGATTTATAGTTACACTCAAAGTGGCACTGAAAACCACCATGGGACCAACAACATAAAATAAGACAGTGGCTATTGCCTCTTTATTAACCCGGAGGTAACGGGAGGCCAGGTAGCCCAATACGATATTGGCGTAAAGGGGAAGGATCTTCCCCAGTAGAACAAAAAAAACACTCACAACATGAGCCTTATTACAAAAAGAAAGTTCATCATTACGCCGCTATGTGGGTTGATCCTCTTTTACCGTCTTCTCCGGACAGGTCTTTGATACAGCTACAGAAAAAGGCTACAATCGATTAACTGATCAACCCCCAAACCATCTTGGTGGCTACAGCATAAAGGAAAAGAGCAAAGATACGCTTTAGTTTATCCACCGGTAGTGAATGTGCCAGTTTCGCCCCCAGAGGTGCGGTGAGCACACTGAGACTGACAATAAAAACCAGTGCCGGCAGGTACACATAACCGATACTGTAAGGAGGCAAGCCACTGGCGTGCAGATTATTAACTACATACCCAAACGCCCCGGCAATGGCAATGGGAAAGCCGATAGCGGCAGAGGTGCCGATAGCCCGGTGAGCAGGCACGTTACACCAGAGCATAAACGGAACAGACAGCGACCCGCCTCCAATACCAACCAGACTCGAGGCAACGCCTATGATATTCCCCACTCCGAACATGCCTGGTTTATGGGGTAACTCCCTCGAAGCTTTGGGTTTTTTACTCAAAATCATCTGGGTAGCAACACTGTAAAGAAAAATACAGAAAAAAACTTTAAGAAAGCCGGTGGACAGTCGTGAGGCTACAAGCGTCCCCATAAAGGTACCGATAAGGATTCCCGGAATAATTTCCTTTACGATAGACCAGTCTACCGCTCCTCTTCGGTGATGCGACATAAAACTGGAAATAGAGGTAAAAATAATGCTTGCCAAAGAAGTCCCAAGGGCTAAATGCATTATCACCTCTGAGCCGATATCCTGCTTTATAAAACAAAACACCAACATCGGAACAATGACCAAGCCACCGCCTACGCCGAGCAAGCCGGCAAGCAGCCCAGCGATGAGCCCAACAGGCAAATACATTAATACAATTTCTACTGACATGTGTCCTCCTTACCGACTCTAGCTTGAAAGAAAAGCCGGATAAAAAAATAGAAACGCCTATAACAGACGGGTTATGTTTCTTCTCAACTAGTCAAAGGTTTTAGGTATAATGCGTCAAAGATGCTATCAACCCAGTGAGTAGTTATATCTCTTCTCCTAAAACATGTTCCTCAATATCGGTAATGTGCGATTGCATTGCCCTGTAAGCAGCACCAGCATCTCTATTCTCAAGGGCCTGGATAATGCGCAGATGTCCATTAACTGATGTTACAGTCCGCTCGTTGCTTTGCAGCCAGGTGGAACGGGTCGCATCCATCAACGATTGAATAGTATTCATCACTTGGGTAAGAACGGGATTTGCGCAACATTTTGTCAGTAACCGATGGAATTCAGCATCAAGGGCATCGCAATCTTTCCCCTGCAACATTACATTCTGTTGATCGCAAACGAGTATCTTCAGTTTATCTAAAAGCTCGGGTGTTACTCTCCGAGCTGCCAGAGCTGCAATTTGCGGTTCTATCAATTGTCGAAGTTCAATGACGTAACCCAGATTTTGATCCTGCCTGCTGATGGCACTGAGGAGAGAATCAACCGGCGTGAATGCATCACTATCAGCTATCAGATAGGTCCCGTTCCCCTGCCGGCTTTCAATAATTTTTCTTTCGCCAAGGGCCTGCAAAGCCCTGCGAAGGATACTGCGGGATACACCAAGAGATTCTGCTAGTTTTCTTTCAGGCAATAATCTATCTCCCGGGCGCAGCTGCCCGTCGACAACCAGCGTACGGATCTGTTCGATAACACCAAGATACCCTTGAACATTCTCAACAGGCTTGCCTAGGTCGGTCACAATCCCTCCAGAATCAACAATTGGTTAACCAATATATCACAAAGAAATGTTTCATACATTGTATGCCAAAATAAAACAATGTTTCTCATTTACAATTGGGTGACCAATTGCAATAAAACAATATTTCTGGTGGCCACAAACAATCTTCGCTTGAAAACTCTTTGCAAAGTGATAGAATTAAAAGTTTTAACCAATGTTTTCGCAGGTTGGAAAAATTGACCACCCTATTGAAGGGTATCTGGCAAATACTACACACCATTTCAGCCCCTACTCCGGTATCCACATTGACAGCACCAGAAGACCGCAGAAAAGCATTTCGAATGCCCTTCAATGCCGACGTTGTTTGTCGGGATAAAAAAACAGGTATCGCCTACCAGGGAAGACTCAAGGACATTAGTGCATTGGGAGTGTTTATTGAAGCAAGTGATCCTCCCCCCGTTGGGAGCGTTTGCGAATTGGAGATTGCTCTTCAGGGGTCAAGCAGCCGTCTGGTCATCGATAAGCTGAAAGGAACAATCGTGCGCCATGTAAACAGTGGCATGGCCATTCGCTTTGATGATCGACTGGAATGGATAGCATTGGTCCCTATCTATTTTCATAAAATGAAACCATAAACTCCCCTTAAGCTGTTCATAGTACATCAAAAACTCTTCTCTCCATTTTTTCTCTCTTCACCTTGCCTCTTCCATTATCATTTTGAGTTACGCAACTGACTGCACCAACAGTGAAAACACGCTTGACACCCACCCTACCTACTAGTAGGTTTTTAATTATGAAAGACACACGAATAAAAATACTTGACGCCGCACAAGACCTGGTACAACGTGTTGGTGTCAATGCGATGAGCTACAAGCATATCAGCGATACGGTAGGAATTCGTAAGGCCTCTATCCATCACCATTTCCCTAAAAAAGAAAATTTGGTCGATGAGTTGCTGAAACGCTGTCAGCTCTCCTACGGTGCATACTACAATGATATCGTGAGAGGGAGTGACTCTGCTCCGGAAAAGTTAAGAAAACTTGCTACAGTTTTTGAAAATGGGCTGAGCAATCAAAAGCTCTGTCTGGTTGGGTCGATAAGTACAGACAGCAGCACCCTTCAGGAGCATTCCTGCAGAATTCTTGAACAGAGCATTCAAAATACAGTTACTATATTTGCCACCGTCTTTATTCAGGGAAAAAAAGAATGTTCCCTGTCGTTTTCAGAAACTGCTGAAGATGCAGCCTTTGCCTTTTTCTCCTTTTTGGTCGGCACCCAGATCGTTGCCAGATCGTGTGGAGGCACAGAGTTTTTCCACAAAGCTGCACAAATAATAATAGACGCGCTTGAAAAATGATATTCTCTTGGAGATGCAATCGCTCCAAGGGTAACAGATATATTTCCACACTCTCAACACTGAGGGACTCGTAAAAAGTCCATCACACACTAAAGATGGCTAGGTACAAAAGTTCGATATACAAGGCGCAGTGTTTTGCTCGAAGCGTTGACTATACATTTGGTATGTCAAAGCCTCGGGCAAAACCTGCAACACCGTAGACCGGACTTTTTACGACGCCATCAACACTGACTAACAACAATTATCATGGCTAATAAAGAACAATACAAAGGATTTGAACAAGGCCCCATACGTCCTCCCAGCGAGGCGGAAAGTCTTTTGATTCGCATAACCAGGAATTGTCCATGGAACAAATGTACCTTCTGTCCGGTCTACAAAGGTGCTCAGTTCAGCAGACGTCCAATTGAACATGTACTGCAGGATATTGACACTGTCCGTTTATTTGTCGACGCTATCAATCATGCTCGACAATCTGGTGATCAGCTCTCTCATCACAAATTGAAAGAGTTGACACAGGATGGAAACGAAAACGACATGCAGGCACTCCACGCTGCATACGCGTTTGTTGCCGGCGGCATGAAATCAATTTTTCTTCAAGATGGAAACAGCTTAATCATTAAGCCCGAAGACATGATCCGCATCCTGAACCACCTAAAAGATGCTTTTCCGAAAGTGGAACGTATCACCTCTTACGGCAGGTCCCAGACCATTGCCAAAATCAGCGACGATCACTTGCTGCAAATGGCTGAAGCAGGGTTGAACAGAATCCATATTGGGATGGAATCAGGTTCAGACAAGGTACTGAAGATGGTAAAAAAGGGTGCCGACAAGGCAACGCAGGTGCTTGCAGGGAAAAAGGTAAAAAAGGCAGGAATCCAGTTGTCTGAATATTACATGCCCGGTCTAGGCGGCAAGGCCCTGTCCAAAGAAAACGCAATGGAAACCGCTGATGCCTTAAATCAAATCAACCCTGATTACATACGGCTGCGAACCCTCGCACTACCTGAATCTGCCCCGCTCACGGAACAGTTTCGCCAGGGTCATTTTGATAAAATGGGAGAGGTCGATACAGCCGAAGAGCTGCTGCTTTTTCTTGAAAACCTCCACGGAATTACCAGTACAGTGAAAAGTGATCACGTGTTGAACCTGTTTCCTGAGGTAGATGGCGTACTACCGACTGACCGGGAGAAAATGCTGCAACCGATACAAAAATTTCTCGCACTTGAGCGTGATCAGCAAATGATTTTTTGCATTGGCAGGCGTACTCACCGTCTATCGCGTATCAGCGATTTGGATGATCCTGTTCTCCGTGGCCATGCCCTGAAAATGTGCTCTGAGTTCGGGGTAACGGTCGACAATATGGATCAAGTTACAGAGGCGCTTATGCAGCGTTTTATATAAAAACAGATTAACAACAGCAAAGAACAGTCAAAGAACAAGGGACAGCCCCTGTTCTTTGACTGTTCTTCTCGTAAATCCCACAGAAAGAGATAAAACGATGACTCACAGTCCCGCTACAAAGACCATTCCCAAAGACACCATGCCAGCCATAACGCTTCAACTTTCTGAGGAGGGAATAGACAAATTCACCGCGCTTCTCCAGTCTGGCGTGGAGATCGAAACCAACGCCGGGGAACCGCTCCTGCAATTCCTTGAAAAAATACCTGGATTTACCCCTGAGTATATTGACAACGAGATACAAACTATTTTTCTCGATGGTACAGCAATCGATGATGTACATGCTCCATTGACGGACACAGAAACTGTTATCGCTCTTTCAGCTGCCATGCCCGGTCTTTCCGGTGCCATTTACAGAAAAAACAGTATCCACTCGCCCCTTCGCTCAGTACATCACCAGTATGATACGACAAAGGTCGACGAAAAAACAATATCGATTTACCTCAAACTCTTTAATTCTATCGCAAGAGATCGGGGTGCCGAGATGCTCAGACAAGGCGTAACGTTGAAGGCATCCACCATGTTGACATTTTTACAGACACGACCTTGGCTGGTTGACCATATACAGGCAGTCACCATTAACGACGATCCCGCTGCCAATACTGATTCTCTGGTGGACACGCTTCGTAACACTGAGCGGGCTCATCTCAGTTTAACAAATTAATAATAGACACACTCAACAACCGGGAAAAGGAGTCTCCAATGACACCCATGCTACAGTCCTTTGATCCTTTTACAGGGGAACTGATTGATGAAGTTGCGATTACCTCTCCTGCGCAGCTGCAGCACACTGTAGCAGCAAGTCATGACGCGGCAAAACAGTGGCAAGCTCTAACCCCGGAAAAGCGTTTACATCACATCCATGCTGCTTATGCCGCTGCTGAGCCGGAAATGGAGACACTGGCAGAGCTGCTCAGCCGTGAGATGGGCAAGGACATCCGCCGCTCTACCGGAGAGGTACACGGCACAGTTATGGGCGGACCATACATTGCTGAAGCCGCCTTGCAGGCTTTACAGCCACAGCACCTCAACGGAAGCACCCTGGAATATAGACCTTTGGGAACAGTGGCGGTGATCTCCCCCTGGAATTATCCTCTAGCCATGGCCAATAACCTTATTATTCCCGCTCTGATTGCAGGAAACTGTGTTATCTGGAAGCCATCGGAAGAAACACCGCTTGTTGCCCAGACATTTTTTGATCTCATAAAAAAAGAATTGCCACCACATGTTCTTCAGCTCATCCATGGTACAGGAGAACAGGGCCGAATGTTAGTTGAAAGCGATGTAGATATGATCGCCTTCACCGGCTCCCAGATCGTTGGTAAAGATATTATGCAAAGGACCGGCAAAGATCTAAAAAGGCTTGTTATGGAGCTTGGCGGCAACGACCCGATGATCGTTTTACACGATGCGAATCTCGATGCTGCGGCCAGGTTTGCAGTGGCGAGCAGCTTTGAGAATGCGGGCCAGATGTGTACTTCTACTGAGCGGATATATGTTGATGCTGCAATAGCGGATATTTTTGAGCAGAAGGTTGTTGAGTATGCCAAACACTACAAAGTCGGTCCCTGGAACCTGGCAGGAGTCAATATCGGTCCCATTATCAATCACGGGCAGCACCAAAAAATCTTAGAACATATCCAGGAGGCGGTCGAGAAAAATTGCAGGCTGCTCCATGGCTCAGTCGATCAAAAACCGCCCTTTATTACGCCTACAGTGCTTGCTGACCTGACCCCGGAAATGCGTATCATGCGGGAAGAGACATTCGGCCCAGTGGTTTGCATCAGCAGGTTCACCAACCTTGACGAGGCTATCCACCAGGCAAATGATACCAGTTACGGTCTGGGTGCGGTTGTGTTCGGCAACAAAGATGCACAGCACGTGGCTGATCAATTTGAAGCAGGAATGATCGGTATCAATCAAGGGGTTGGTGGTGGTGGAGATGCCCCTTGGGTTGGCGCCAAGCAAAGCGGGTTCGGTTTCCACGGCTCTCCCGAAGGGCATAGGCAGTTTGCTCAGACCACAGTAATAAATAAGTAAAAAGTACAATTAAACTAAAAATTAATAACAAACAGACCTAAATTAACAGAAAATAAAAGCCTCAGATTTACCACTCCTTTCTTTGCCTTACCCATCAAAAAAGTATCTTTGGCAAAGTTGCAAACCTGGATTTCCCCCTCCTGCCAGATTCTCAGGTAGTGGTATTTGTAAAGCAGTGGAGATGAATTTAATGAGTCGTGCAGCTTTCGTTCTATGCAAGACACTTGAATCAGGAGCGCATATGACAAGCAACCATATGCCCATTTCCAAGATCTTTAAGAACAGGTCTGTCTGTCTTGCAAATGGTAGTCGCTTCAGGACATCGAGGATGAAAATGACACCCGGAAGGGGGGTTGATAGGACTAGGTACATCTCCTTGCAAGATAATGCGTTGCTTTTTGGCTCCTGGTACTGGTTGCGGTGCAGCAGAAAGAAGGGCCTGGCTGTAAGGGTGCTGGGCTCCGGCATAGAATGCCTTTTTATCGGCGGTCTCAACCAGCCTACCGAGATACATAACCGCTACCCGATCGCAGATATGCTCCACCACTGACAGATCATGGGAAATAAAAATATAAGTAAGCCCGAACTGTTTACGCAGATCCTGAAGCAAGTTAATAACTTGCGCTTGAATGGAGACATCAAGAGCCGATACTGGTTCGTCAGCCAGAATAAGTTTAGGCTGCAGGGCCAAAGCACGGGCGATGACAATACGCTGACGCTGCCCTCCTGAAAACTCGTGTGGGTACCTCCTGGCCTGCCCTGGTCGCAACCCTACCACATTCATCAGCCATTGCACCCGCTCCTCGTGCTCTTTCTTTGTACCCTGATGATGAATAACCAGTGGCTCGCCAATAATATCGCCCACCTTTTGCCGCGGGTTAAGCGCAGAGTACGGATCCTGGTAGATAATCTGCGCCTGACGCCGAAATTCCTTTAATTCACCCCCCTGCAATGAGCATAGATCCCGGCTTTCAAATTCCACCTTTCCGGTAGTTGGCTCCTCCAAGCGCAGCAACGTTCTTCCCAAGCTTGATTTACCACAACCGGATTCACCAACCAGCCCATACACCTCACCGGCACGTACCGATAAGCTCACACCATCTACCGCGCGCACCACGCCCTTACGGGAACCAAAGCCTGAACTTTGCACAGGATAGTATTTGCAGACGTTTTCAGCTTTGAGAATAGTAGTGTTCATATGCCCTCCTCCAACGGATGCCAACAGCGTACGCCATGCTTTGCATCGACTTCCTGCCAGGGTGGAACCTGGCTGCACTGCTTATCAGCATATGTGCACCGGTCCTGAAAGGCACAACCTGGAGGCAAATGCAACAGGCTTGGTACCGCCCCTGGAATGGTGGGCAATGCCCCTATATGCCCTCGCTTAGGCAATGAGTCGAACAGTCCTTTGCTATAAGGATGGGCTGGACGAGTAAATAACTCCCCCACATCGGCTGATTCGACTATTTTACCGGCATACATTACCATCACTCGGTGACAAGTTTCGGCAACCACTCCAAGGTCATGGGTGATCAACAATATTGCCATGCCGATTTCCTGCTGTAGTTTTTTCATCAACTCCAGAATCTGAGCCTGGATAGTGACGTCAAGAGCGGTGGTTGGCTCGTCAGCGATCATGACCGCCGGGTGGCAGGCTAGAGCCATGGCAATCATTACTCGCTGACGCATCCCGCCGGAAAGCTGATGGGGATAATCATCAATTCTTGCTGTTGGCTCTGGTATCCCGACCAGTTCCAACAGTTGCACAGCCTCCTGCCGCGCTTGGGCTTTTTTCATCCCGCGATGCTGCTTCAAGGGTTCCATAATCTGATACCCTACTGTAAAGACAGGGTTCAGACTGGTCATGGGTTCCTGGAATATCATGGAAATCTGGTTACCCCGGATATCCCGAATAACCGATTCTTTTGCCTTGACCAGGTCCTGCCCATTAAAAAGAATTTTCCCTTCGGCAATGTGGGCCAAAGGTTTAGGCAAAAGTTGCAATATCGACAAAGCAGTAACCGATTTGCCACAACCGGATTCCCCCACAATCCCTAAAGTTTCGCCCTGGTCAACATGCAAACTAACGCCATCGACAGCAGTAAGCATACCGCGCTTGGTGGCAAACCTGGTCTTTAGCCCTTGAATCTGTAACACTGGTTCCATTTATTGCGACCTCAAAGACGGGTCTAAAACATCGCGCAAACCATCACCGAACAGGTTGAACCCAAGTACCAGGATAAGAATAGCTGCTCCAGGGAAAGCAGCAACATGAGGGGCTAACTGAATATATTGCCGCCCTTCGCTTAACATGGCTCCCCATTCAGGTGAAGGAGGCTGGGCACCGAGTCCTAAAAAACCCAAGGCTGCAGCCTGCAAGACTGCAGTTCCCATACCCAGCGTAGCATACACTATGATCGGCGGCAGACAGTTAGGTAGGATATGCTTAAAAAGAATGCGTCCATGGCTCCCACCAAGATGCACAATAGCCTGGACAAATAATTGCTCTTTCAAGCTTAAGACACCTGCACGCACGATCCTGGCATAATGGGGAATGTATACAATCCCCACAGCTACCATGGTGTTGGTTAAATTTGGTTCGAGAATAGCAGTAATAAAGATAGCCAAAAGTATGGCTGGAAAGGCAAGAAGCATATCCATACATCGCATAATGATACTGTCGATTCTCTTCCCAAAATAACCGGCAAGAAGTCCCAAAAGAGTGCCGGGAATAAGCGAAATAGTTACTGATATGACGCCAATCATCAAAGAGATTCTGGCTCCGTAGATCACCCGACTAAAGATATCTCTGCCAAGACTGTCTGTGCCGAATAAATGCTCTACACTTGGTCCCTGCAGACGAATAAGCGGCGATGGAATGAGCGGGTCGGCTGGAGCAATCCATGGTCCCATAATTGCGACCACCACAATCAGCAAAATCAAAACCAATCCGACCATGGCACTGACGCTTTGCCGCAGGTCTTTAAGAGCTTCCCACCTACTCATCAACTCGTAACCTCGGATCCAGGAAAACGTACATTAAATCCACTGCCAGATTAATAGCTGCCATTAGGGCGGCAAACACAAGAATGCATCCCTGTACAGCGGCATAATCCCTTCCAGCAAGGGAATCAACGACATAGCGCCCTAACCCGGGCCAGGAAAAGATAGTTTCGGTCAACACTGCTCCGCCAAGCAACAAGCCAAGATTAAGGCCAAGCACAGTAACCACCGGCAAAAAAGCATTGCGCAAGGCGTGACGCAAAACAACCACACTCTCAGCCATCCCCTTGGCTCTGGCGGTTCTCACATAATCCTTACTCATTACCTCCAGCATGGAACTACGTGTAATCCGGGCAACAATAGCCATGGGAATGGTAGCCAGAGTGAACGAAGGAAGGATAAGATGTTTTACGGCAGAGAGAAAGGCCTGCCCATTGCCGGCTAAAAGGGAATCAACCACCATCAGGCCGGTCATTTCCGGAACCTCAAGTCCCAGGGTGATCCGCCCCATCATCGGCAAGATGGGATACTTTACGGAAAAAAGGTAAATCAACATGAGGCCGAGCCAGAAGATGGGCATGGAAACACCCACCAAAGCAAGGAACATGGAAGCGTAATCTAAAAAGGAACGTTGTTTGACTGCGGACAAAACGCCGGCCGCCACGCCAACCACGGTTGCAATAAACATGGCGGCCAGAGACAGTTCCAGAGTGGCAATCAAGCGCACCCATATCTCCCCAGCTACGGGCGCATTGCTGCGCAGTGAATTGCCCAGGTCGCCCTGAATGATATTACTGAGATAAATCCAGTACTGAGTCAGCAAAGATTGATTCAACCCCAGCTGCGCGCGAAGGCTTTCCAGCTCCTCGGGGTTGGCAAATTCGCCTAACAACAGCTGGGCAGGGTCTCCTGGGATCATCCTTAGCATCAGGAAGACCAGCACGGAAACCCCGAACATGATCAATACCAGGTGAAACAGCCGCCTTGATATATATCCCAGCGTCATCGGTTTTTCGCCTCTACTTCTTGCTTACCATCTGGAAACTGTTGAGTCCGTTGGGGCGCAGAGGCACATTATTAAGCCGTTTATTATAACAGCGAACGATGGTAGTATGTGCCAGTGGAATCCATGGCGCTTCGTTATGTGCTATAACCTGGGCTTTCATATAGTATTCAGTACGCTCCTGCTTATCAAAAACAGTCTGGGCTTTTTTACACAGCTCGGTAAACTCCTGATTTTTCCATAAAGAAACGTTGGAAGCACCAGGTGTCTTTGCTGTATCAGCAGACAGTAAACCATAGAGGAAATTGTCTGGGTCGGCGTTGCCACCCAGCCAACCAAGCATGCACAGGTCATGCTCACCATTGGAGGTCTTCTTTAGATAGGCCCCCCAATCCATGCGCACGATTTTTGCCTTTACGCCAACCGAAGCCAGGTATGCCTGAATAAGTTCAGCAGTCTTTACCGGATCCGGCATGTAGGCACGGCTGACGGGCATGGCCCACAATTCCAGTTCACGGCTAAAATCAAATCCAGCTTCCTTGAGCATCTTCTTGGCCTTGGCAGGATCATACTCATACGGTTGGACGGAATCGTTATAACTCCAGATGGATGGAGCAAAGGGATTTTTGGCTGGAATTGCCATGCCTTGAAAGATTGCCTGTATAATAGCATTTTTATCGATGGCATGGCTCAGACCGATGCGCACCTTGGGATCTTTTAAATACGGTTTTTCAGTATTCAAGGCAAGATAGCCGACATTAACACTAGGGCGCTTGATCATCGCCAAATTAGCATTTTTTTCGACTAACTTAATACTATCCGGGTCAAGGTCGTCTGCAATATCCACAGCACCTGATTGCAGGGCCATCAATCGTGCAGAGGGTTCAGGGATAGATTTAAGCACGATTTTTTTGACCTTGGCCTTTTCTCCCCAGTAATCTTCATTACGTTCAAACACGATCTGATCGTCTTTCACCCATTTCACGAATGTAAATGGACCGGTTCCAACCGGATGTTGACCTATCTGATCTTTATATTCATACATCGCCTTGGGTGACAAAATCGGACAAAGCCAGAGGGCCAGATTATTGAGCAGTGGTGCAAAGGGTTTTTCCGTGACCAATTGGATTGTATACTCATCAACCACATTAATGCTTTTAACCGGTTTTAAAGAGAGACTTAAATAACGCCACTTGCCATATCCATGAAGCGGGTGTTTATCATCAATGACACGGGCAAAGGAATCATAAACTGCCTGGGCATTAAAGGGTTCGCCATCATGAAATGTAACACCTTTGCGCAACTTAAAGGTCCAGGTCAAACCATCTTCGGAAACAGACCAGGACTCAGCCAGTTGCGGCTCCACATCCATACTATCCTTGCCGAAAATAACCAGATTCTCGAGCACCTGAATACCTGCCTTAATGGACTCCCCATCGGTTGCCTGAGCAAGATCAAGACTGACTGAATCTCCACCTCGCCCCCAGACAAGGGTATCAGCCTGACTGGCATAGGTAGCGCCAGGCAAAATCAGAGCTGCAGCTAAAAGTGCCAACAATAAAGTACGCATGCGTTTCCTCCTTTTAGTGTAATTATTGTATAATCTTCGCTCATATCTTCAAAACTGGGCGAAGCCTCACCACTCTTTCATTATCTGACTGAATCCAGGTAACTATTCAGCGAAAATATAAAAACGGACAATCTAGCCCGAACTGTAACTGTTCAGCAGTGCTCCAAATGTTCACCAGCATACCGATTTAGCAAATAAGCCCCGACTTCGATACATCGGTATGCTGGGCGGGCAGATCGTGGAGAGAGGTAAGCGCAGACTCCGTGGAGTGCTGCTGAAGAGTTACGAATTTAGAATGTTATTACTCTGTACGTCAAGCAAAATATTAAACTGGCTTAATATAAAATATTAAATTACTTTTTGTTTTCAACTTAAAATGATTTAATATAAACTTCACATGAAAAATTAGCTAAATGGTCATTCTCCCTGCAAAACCAAACAGAGCGCTTTTGTGCGTTCCCAACAAAAAAACGTCACCATGTCTTTAACCAAGCAGCGACGCCTCAGAGCCGACCTCATCTGTACGCTGATTAGTTCCAGCAAAATGCCCCGTAACCAGGTCGCAGCCGCAGCCGGTCTTACCAACACCTATATCAGGGACCTGGAACAGGGCAAAATCGCCAATGTGGACCGCCGAAAACTCCTACGTCTTGCCATCGCCTTGAATATGAATTTAAACCGCATCGATGAAATGCTCAGGGTCTTTGATAGAGCAAGTCTTTCCTCAGACGATATTGACAGTTTTATTGAATCCGCTCACAAGCGGAAAACAACCACGGCACTATTCCCTCTCCGTGATTTTTATGCTTATGAACTGGCCGTCTATGCCATGGAATATATACAAGGCGACCAAATTATGGTCAATGATCGCCCAACGGTCTGTTTGCGAGAGCCTGGCCATCGCAGCTTTAGTGACAGTCGGCTGGTAGAAGCACACCCCTTGTACGCAGAATTACTCGAAACCATAGGGAAAGTTCGCCGCAAGCAGCTTGAGGTCAACCTCAAAAACTATACCACCACCCACTATCTCTGCCGTGAATGCCTGGAAGACTATGTTCGGGCAAACGGGAATACGCAAGAGGAATACTGGAGGAAAAAACATGTGGCAAACCTGCTCGATTACCACCAACGGTATCCCAACCTTATAGTGCGTATTACCGGTGTCTGCTCTTATATGCTCTTTTCCATCAAACAGCCGACAGACGGCTCAGACATTCAGTTCAACTTCTGTGCAAAGCCTGGTCATTACGTGCCTGGCGAACGCCCTGGAAGACTATCAGGGTTTTCCACCAGCAACCCGGTTATCCTGCAGACCTTTCAGGAGGAACTCGACTCCATTAAGAGATGGATTCTCCCTGAATTCTCAACCAGGGAAGCAGTGGAGGCATACCTGCAACAACTGGTAACCTCTTAACCGTTTTCTTGTCTGCGCCAGGAAAACAAAACTCCACCTGGCTGCTCCTCACGAACCAAATCTGCTTTTTGTCGGCTATTGCACATACGGGTTAACATGGTTTTGATGATAACCAGATGAGCCCTTGTGCACTGTTCAAGCCAAGGACCTCGCGCAACCTCGTCAAGCACTTCGGTAATCACCTCACTTTTTACCAACGGCCATTTCCGGTGCGCATAATTCGTTTTACTGATTCTTTCGCATGTCGGAACCACTACCAATGATCGTTCCAAATCCGAAGTAAATACTTCCGGCTCAAAGGCTTTCGCATACCGCTCGTACCGGTTAAAAATCTCTTGGTTGAGTTGGACAATATCCTGTTCTTTTTCCATGGCCGCTGACATTGTCGCTGCAAGCTGTTTAGCCTCATCACTACCGGGATGGTCTGGTTGATCATAAAACGGCAGAATGGCATAGACAAAGGAACGCGGAATCCAGTGTTCCTTAAAACGGGGGCTGATATATCCTGCAAAAGGCTGTTCCCACTCATGGCTGGGTACACCGTGCAGGTCAAGCATATACTCAGGTAACCACCGTTCAAACAATCTTGCTTTTACCCTCGCCTCACTAAAAGGCGTGTCAGGATCAAAATACTGATCATACCACTCCATGCCGAGCGCATTATAGCGAGCAGCATGCAGTTTGTGGTCTGTAGCGTATGGTAACATTTCTTCTAGGGTCGCCACACCGTCGGCATTTTCAAGTGGTACGACAACAACATTGGATCTCATAAGCATTTCTGATGTGGCGGCACCTGAGGCAAGTTCATGCAGCAAACACATGGCTGCATTAGAACCGGAAACCTCATTAGCATGATGGCGTGCATTGATAAAAAGGGTGGGCTTCAGTAAACGAGCCCTGCTCGCCGCCATCCCATTGTCTCCAGTTGCTTCAACTGCAAGAATATCACGCCCCATAAGACTCTTTCCTGCTTTTATTACTCGAATACCCGGCCTGCTGGAGAGAGACTTCGTCCACGTTCGTATCTGTTCACCACTGGGAATAGCAGTGGCATCGGGTACAGAAAGGTTCCCTGCAACTTCTTGTTTATTATTATTCTTTGCTGGACGAGCTTTAAACAGAAAACCATTTTCAGTCGGATTTAAATTGAACCCCCATGCTTTGGCAGCCTCGCACAATCGTTCACGCTCTTTAATGTTCGTTGAGTGCTGGTCGCACGGAAATTCTACAAGTAAATATCCTTGTTCAAAGCCGATATTGCCGATTTGAGGTGTAGACTCGGCACACGAAATCCGGTGCTTATATGGCTTCAACAGGAGTTTTGCCCAGGGTTGTTTTCCATCCGCAGGGCGCACAAAGGGTACAATCCGTCCTAACTGAATATTCGTTTCAGGACAATACTTGTCGCGAAAGGCCTGCATAAAGGCAAGCAGCCCGAAATATACATCTTCATGCAACGCTTCCATGGGTGCGATTCGTTCTTCGCCAAGCCCGAGTTGTTCCTGTTCTTCGTCTATGGCTATCTCAAAACGGATTTCTTCCCAAAAAGCCAGAGCGTTGCGTTCAAGTAATGTAGGTAAGGCATCCTTCATTAATGCTGTTATTTCGGGTAGCCATTTTTCTTGGAATCGGCCCCAGAAAAGTTCGCGATCAGTGGGTACCTGGCAATGCCAAAAGATCTTCTTATCTTGTTTGAGTTGGATGCCCGCAGTTGTAGGATAGCACTGTTGATCGCTTCTCAATTCTAACGTGTAGTCAATACGAGAAAAAAGTGGAGTAAGGCCACATTCGCTAAGCAACTCACCATCGCAGTTCAACGCCTGGACAAGGTAGGCGTGATTCTGCGTTGTATCCATAACCATGTGTATTCGATCGACTGACCATCCTCGGCGCTGACAAACGACATCAGGTGCCGGATATATTTCCTGAGCCCAACGGGTTGAACTTTCCATTTGGTTGGGCATAGAGAAGGGACGAAAACTAATGCGCAGGGAATGTACCATCTTGGGTAGAGCAGGCTCAACCTCTTCCAACAGCCAACTAACTGCCGGTTTATGCGTTCGTAAAACAACGACTTGAGGATCATAGCCTTTTTGTTGCAAGAGAGCGTGCAACTTAGCTTGAAGTTGAAAACGTTTTTGTTTATTAGCCCCCAAATAGGCACGACAGAATATCTGACCTTGCCCAACTGGGATGTTGGTCGCAGCAGTCAACAGTCGTTTCCATTCCCCTGCAAGCTTCATCTTACGGGTAATAGGAAGACTTTTTACCTGTTGTTCAGGTACGGATAGTCCAAGCCTGCGACAGGCGTTTGAAATTCTATTCCAACTTAACCGCCCTTGTACTAGTTCATGAGCAAGGTAACCTTCTTGACCCGCTCCTTGGACAATCATGGCAGCTGCAGCGACCCGTGTTTTCCAAGTCTCTAAAGAATCGCCACCAGGTATGTCGCTTTCAAACCAGAGACGTTCGAGTTCTTTG
>NZ_CAXXRO010000002.1:0-2500 GCF_963675105.2 Desulfogranum marinum | reverse complement strand
TGCAGTCTAAGCTGCATATCCTTATAAAGGAGGTGATCCAGCCCCAGGTTCCCCTAGGGCTACCTTGTTACGACTTCACCCCAGTTACCAGCCATACCTTGGCAGCCTCCATCCCGAAGGTTTGGTCAACTGCTTCTGGTACAACCGACTCCCGTGGTGTGACGGGCGGTGTGTACAAGGCCCGGGAACGTATTCACCGTGGCATGCTGATCCACGATTACTAGCGATTCCGACTTCATGGAGTCGAGTTGCAGACTCCAATCCGGACTGAGACCGGCTTTACGGGATTCGCTTCAGGTCGCCCTGTCGCTGCCCTTTGTACCGGCCATTGTAGTACGTGTGTAGCCCTGGTCATAAAGGCCATGAGGACTTGACGTCATCCCCACCTTCCTCCGGTTTGACACCGGCAGTCCCTTTAGAGTGCTCAGCCGAACTGCTAGCAACTAAAGGCAAGGGTTGCGCTCGTTGCGGGACTTAACCCAACATCTCACGACACGAGCTGACGACAGCCATGCAGCACCTGTCACCAAGTTCTCCGAAAAGCACTCTTCTATTTCTAGAAGATTCTTGGGATGTCAAGACCAGGTAAGGTTCTTCGCGTTGCATCGAATTAAACCACATACTCCACCGCTTGTGCGGGCCCCCGTCAATTTCTTTGAGTTTTAATCTTGCGACCGTACTCCCCAGGCGGTCAACTTAATGCGTTAGCTGCGGCACAGAGGGGATCAACACCCCCTACACCTAGTTGACATCGTTTACGGCGTGGACTACCAGGGTATCTAATCCTGTTTGCTCCCCACGCTTTCGCACCTCAGCGTCAGTATTCAGCCAGAAAGTCGCCTTCGCCACTGGTATTCCTCCTGATATCTACGAATTTCACCTCTACACCAGGAATTCCACTTTCCCCTCTGATACTCAAGCCTAATAGTTTCAAATGCACTTCCACGGTTAAGCCGTGGGCTTTCACATCTGACTTATCAGGCCGCCTGCGTGCCCTTTACGCCCAGTAATTCCGAACAACGCTTGCACCCTCCGTATTACCGCGGCTGCTGGCACGGAGTTAGCCGGTGCTTCCTTTAAAGGTACCGTCAAACATAAAAAGTATTAATCATTATGCATTTCTTCCCTTTTGACAGAGCTTTACGACCCGAAAGCCTTCCTCACTCACGCGGCGTCGCTGCGTCAGGGTTGCCCCCATTGCGCAATATTCCTCACTGCTGCCTCCCGTAGGAGTCTGGCCCGTGTTTCAGTGCCAGTGTGACGGATCATCCTCTCAGACCCGCTAACCATCGATGCCTTGGTAGGCTCTTACCCCACCAACTAGCTAATGGTACGCAGACCCCTCCTCATGCAGTAGCTTAAATCAGAGGCCACCTTTTCTTATTACGCTTATGAAAAACAAGAACATCCGGTATTAGTCCACCTTTCGGTGGGGTATCCCAGACATAAGGACAGGTTATCTACGCGTTACTCACCCGTGCGCCACTCTACTAGAATTCCGAAGAATCCGTTCGCGTTCGACTTGCATGTGTTAAGCACGCCGCCAGCGTTCGTTCTGAGCCAGAATCAAACTCTCCAGTTTATATCCTAGCCACAATCACTTACGATTGGACTTACTTACTTCAAAAAAACCAAAATCAATTGGCCCGCTTGTTTACTGTTCAGTTGTCAAAGATCAAAGCCATTGTACATGGCCTCGGTATAACAGAAGTTATACTTTATGTACTGCGTAAGCTCTTGTCAAAACAAGAACATGTTGCTCAATAATGTTGGTCAAGCAACGGAGCGACAATCTACTGTAACTCCGCCGTGCCGTCAACCTTTTTTTTTACTGTTGTTAAAAGTAACTTTCAACAATTAAAAAGGTGTGATCGTTGATCACTGCCAACGACCTTCAGCATGCTGCCTGGCGATTGTATTCGTCAAGCAACGGAGCGGCAAACTACCTTACCGCGCTCTTGAAGTCAACCTCTTTTTTCCGGCTGTTTAAAATTTGTTTCAGCAGCCAACAGGTTGGAATTATTAAACAACTAACAATCCACTTCAAGCTGTGCCGTCCATGTTTCGTCAGGCACGGGGCGGGAAACTACTCGATCATCAATCGGTCGTCAATAACTATTTTTGCGATCAGTTGCTTTTTTCTCAATACACATGCAAACCTTAGAGACCATCATTGAGGAATACAAAAACAGTTGACCTATAACCACCTGAAACTTAATACATTATCAGGTACCTTGCCAAATGCCATATCGGAAACACCCTATTCCACCTTCTCTGCACACAGTAAGTAAAACTTTTAGTATTTGCTATTCTCAGGTCAAACACATTCTCTGAAATTTATTTTTGGCCTTCGTCTATTAGCTATTTTTTTATGAATTATACTTTCTTTTCCGTCATCTTTTCATGCAATTTACTGGAAAGGATACCTGATTTTTTCACTTTGATCGTAAATCCTTCCTCCAAAAAAAACGTGCATGAGTGGCGCAGTAATATTGTTAGA
>NZ_CAXXRO010000001.1:0-199875 GCF_963675105.2 Desulfogranum marinum | reverse complement strand
CCTTGGCATTGGCTTCAGATTTTTTGGCCTCTTCTTCCCAGACAGACAGTGCCGCTGCTGTCATTTGTTTCATGTCTTCTTCGGAAAAAGCAGAGTTGGTATTTTTGAATAATTCGTTGATGGTTGCCTCATCCTTGTCGGTAATCCAGGCATAATAGCCGGCGCGGAACTTATCAGCTGCTTTTTGTACGACGTCCTGCAGGTCTTTAGGCATAGAGTTCCAAAGTTCCAAATTGATGACAAGGTTGTCAACGATAGGGTCCAGCACCGGTGAGGTGTTGAAAAAGCGGGCTCCCTCATAGTATTTGGTTGTCTTGTATTCAAAGGCCGAGCCGTAGAGCACTCCATCAATCTGACCAGTTGTGAGAGCCAGATAAATATCTTCCGGCGGCATGGAAACTGTTTTGACGCCGAGCTTGTTCAGCATTTTGGCAGAGGCTCCAACTGCGCGAATTTTCATTGTGCGCATATCTTCAATGCTTCTGATGGGGCGTTTGCTTAGAAAATGATATGGCGCTGCCCACACAGGCCCCAGGTACTTGACGCCATGTTGGGCATATTCCTGTTCGATGATATTTTTTAAGCCGTGTTCGAAGAAAATGGCTTGCGCTTCTTCAGGTGAAGTCCAAGCAAGGGGCATTCCAGATTCTATCGGACCAATCGGTGTTTCAGTAAAATGATGCCCCATTCCGCGGCCCATACCGATGGTGCCTGTTTTGACGGCGCTTAATATCTGGCTGGAGGGTACCAGCTCTCCACCGGAATAGGGCACGACTTTAATCTTGCCTTTGCTTTCCTTCGCAACCATCGCTGCAAATTTTTTTTCTGCATCCAGCATACCTGCAGGATAGTAGCTCTGCAGTTTTATGGTGAACTCTTCTCCAAAGGACAGGCTGGGCAGGGTAAGGGCGCTAACTATACATACCAGCAGTAGCAAATTAGATCTTCGCATGATCGTCTCCTTTTCTGTTTTATATTTACGGTCGCTTATTTCCAGGGTGGCCTAGAGGTAATAAACCGCTCGAATATGCTTTTTGTTGTATTCAAAGTTCCAGTGCACATCTTTAAGGCAGGAAGCTGCCTTGTCCGGATCCTTTCCGCGAATGGCGTTCACGATCGTCTCGTGCTCTGTGCAGGCATCCAGGTACCACTGCTGCGCAAATGATTTTTGCGGGAAATCCCATAGTCTGTTTTTTATGGGACGTAAGATACGTTCTGCAAAAAGATTGGGCGCTGTCTTGATAAAGAAACCATGAAACTGATAATGCAGCAGGCCATATGATCCCAAATCGCCTTCCCGGATATGGTGTCTCATTTGTCTGTTTAGGGCATCCATCTGATCAAGAATATCTGAAGTGTAACGCTCAAAACCTTTAGTGATAAGCGTGCTCTCAATAGTTCCGATGATGCCGTAAAGGTACTCGATGTCCTCTTCTTCCAGTTTGTTTACGGTGACACGGCTACGTGGGTGGATGGTGACAATCCCTTCTGCGTCCAGTCTTATGAGGGCATTGTTCAGTGGAGTACGACTGATTTCAAGATCCTTGCAAATCTTTTTTTGATCAATAATGGAACCTGGAAGAAGCTCACCTTTGTGTAACTTTTCACTGAGTATTTCGTACACTTGGTCTCTGAGCGATTCTGCTTTGATGGGTGTTTTGTCTTGTTTTTTTAAAGTTTTCATAGCTTCTCCTTGCGACCAGCGACCGCAGTGGGTAATCCTATCTTGGATTTCAATTGAAACACAAACTGAAATTTCAGTCAAGATGTAAGGTGACTCTTTCTAAAGGTTGTATATGTAACAAGAGAAGAGGAATAGAATCTGCTTGATCAATTTCATAGTGGGTATGACAGTCGTGGACGTCTTTTTTTTACAGTTTATTTAACAGATGCATGACAATGGCAATGTTCTGTTTTTCTAACTGATAGCGCGAAGAAGACCATTGACAACGTCTTGGATTTGGGCCAAGGTGCTGATGTCATTATCAATGAATAGAGGCAATAAGGAGGCTCGCGATGGGAAAAAGAAGGGGGGAAATATGGAAGTGGATATTGTCTTCTTGCCTGCTCCTCGTGCTTTTAACCGTAGCCTTTCTCCCTACCTTCCTTTTTTCACAGGTTGGGCTCGATTTTATTCTGCCACGACTCAATCAGGTTATTAGCGGTGAGCTGACAATCACATCCTGTGCTGGAGGTTGGACGAAAGGCCTTGCATGCGATGAGGTGCAGTTTCGTAGATCCGACGGGCAATCTCTGTTCATGGCGCAGCAAGTTGCCGTTGATCGGAGTTTGTTGAAATTATTGATGGCTCCGCGCAATGTTGGAGAGATTTTTATAGATTCTCCTGTCATACGAGTGCCGGTTGCAGCGAAAACCAGTGCCGCGAAAAGCGAAAGTGGCTCCGCGCAAACAGAGTCACCTGTCGAAATTGATCCCTCCTCAGCCGAAACGAAGTCGAACATAGAAAACGAATCGGCAGGCCCGGGTAGGGAAAAACCTTTTTGGGAAGGATTGATTGCCGGCCTTCGTGTGCGTAAAGGACGAGTTATTACTCCCATGGTTGCACCAGGTCTGCAGACGCTGGCTGAAGAAATTAATTTTCAGGCGCGCCTCAATGACGGGACGGTGAACTATGCTTTCCAGATGCTGTCCGGAGAGCAGCAAGGCAGAGTGTTTGCAAAAGGCTTTTTTAACCTGCCCATATATAATCAGCCGCTTTTGCCTGCTCTTGTTTCTTCGACAGAAGTCGAGATTACCCGCCTGGATTTGACCGGTTTCCTGCGAGCGTTTGCAGCCGCGCAGCCGGCCGGTGGTCCTGTTCCTACAGGGCAGGGAATGCTTAATGGGAAATGGCAGGTCAAAACTGCTGGCCTTAATAATATTGTTGTTCAGGGGAGCAGTACTATAAATGACTTTGCGTTGACAGGTGGGATTTTGGGAGCTGATCGTCCAGAATTTAAACAACTGGAACTTGTCATTGATGGAGCGCGGAAATCTGAAAAAGAGTGGGCGGTCAATACGTTTCTTCTTTATTCAGAATTGTTGAGCCTAAAGAGCAGCGGCACTTTGCATGATAACAATGGAGAAGTAAAAGCCTCCGGGAAGTTACAATTGCCTGCCTTGTTCACCATGTTTCCCCATACCCTTAAGATGAAAGATGATGTGACTGTTACTGAGGGGGAGCTTGATTTTGACCTTGCTTTACAAAAATCTAAAGGGGTTAACAGGGTTGTAGCCAATGCCGGGAGCAGTGTTTTGCAAGGAGCCTTTAAACAACAACACATCCTTTGGGATGACCCTTTCTCACTTTCTGTGGATGTGTATCAGGAGGAGGGGAGCGGGAGCCTTTTTTTTTCAAAGTTACAACTTGTTACCGATTTTCTGGCTTTGGAAGGCAATGGCAGTTTGGATAATTTTTCACTCCACGGAACGGCGGATCTGGAGAAAGCATCCAAGGCAATGAATACTTTTGTGGAAACTGAGTACCAGGTCCGCGGGCAGGCCGAATTCGACAGCTCTTCAATGATATTGCAGGATCAACAGTATCAGGTAACGACCACACTGAACGTGAAAAAATTTGCCATGGATGACACCCGCGGCAATTTTGTCCCTGAGCATCCATTGCAGCTTTCAGTGAAAGGAACAGCTCCGCGTTCCTGGTTAGACGGCAAAGGAAGCATGGACTTAGATTTTTCCACTGACAGCTGGTTGGGAGAAGGACAAGCACAGTTGTTTGATATGAAGCGTGATGCCGGCCGGAGCAGCAGCGGTTGGCTCAACGGCGGGTATGCCGTTAACGGTTCCCTGGATCTGGAACCGCTGACCACCTTTCTCAATCGTATTCGACCTGACAAGGAACAAATATTTGCCAAAGGGGTAGCCTCGGTAAAGGCCTCCGGTAAAACCGAGCCGCAATTACTAAAAATAGGTAAATTTGATCTTGAAATTAGTAATTTGGAGATGCAGTATCGTGATATAGGCTATGAAGACCAGCACGTACGGTTTGCTCTATTGGGGAAAACACCTGATTCTCCAATTGGTTTTGTGAATGTGGCCCCTTTGGTGGTGCTTAATGACTGGAAAGACTATGGGAGCGTTGAAAAAGGGTGGGCAACCTTTGATCTGACCCATAGGGAAATGGTGTTGCCGCATCTGTTTTTTGATTCTGGAATACTTTCAGTTCCTTCCGCCTCTATGCAAGTTGCCGATTGGCAATTTTTGACTCGCGATTTTACCTTGGATTTTACCAGCGAATTTGCTGTAGATAATTTAGTGGAAGTCATCCATCAGATGGATCAATTGCCTGGTGCCGTCAAAGGCAAGGGCAGCGCAGTCGTTTCTGGACACGTCTTTGGACGTGACAAGCAGCTTGAGGCACTTTTGCAAATTCAGGGGCAGGATCTGGCCTATCTCCGTGATAAGAAAATAATTGTAGACAAACAGGATCTCAATGCCAAGATTGAACTGCACCATGCTGTTGGGACGAAAGACGCTGTATTACCGGAGATATCGGTACAGTCACAGCTCTTGACTTGGGACGGCAAAGCCGATTTTCGTGGTGGTGATGCAGCTAATATTACCATCGAAGGGGAGGCGATCCCTGACTTTACTTTTTTGGCGACACTACTTGAATCCGTCACGGGTAAGCAGTTTAAACTTACAGGGCGAAACGCACAGACCATTTCTGCCTCCCTCGCTTTAAGTAAAAGCGGGGAGAAAGGTACCCCTTTCTCTTTCCATTATCAAGGCGGAATAGATGCTATCCAGTACCAGGGGATCGATATCAGTAAGTTTACTTTGTCCAGCGCTATTGAGAAAGGGAAAGGGATTTTCACTGCAGCGGGAAACTTGAACAAGGGAACTCTATCGTTCTCCCCATTGTATGACGGAACCGGGGACACTGCTGCTCTCTCGCTACAGAAGCCGGAAGAAATTCTTTCGGAAGTTCACCTGCAGGAACCGTTGGTGAAAAATGTACTGGCAAAAATGCATCCTTTGTTCGGTGTTCTTGTCCGTCCACAAGGGGTGATCAGTATGCGTGCTGATTCGCTTTTTGTCCCGCTTGGTGAAGCAGAGAAGACTCGTTTTCGGACAATTATTGATGTCCAGCAGGTTCAGCTTGAAAGTAATGTTTTTCTACGTGAAATATTGCAGCTGGTGAATGTTTCCGGAGATTCTCTGGACTTGAAGGATGCAGAGATTACCTGCCAAGGGGAGAATGGTCGCGTCAGCTGTTCACCTGTACACATTTTGGCTGCGGAGGCGGAGATGACCCTGCATGGGTCAGCGGGATATGATGGGTCGTTGGACTATCTTTTAACTATTCCTGTTACCAAGGCGTTGGTCGGCAAGGAAGGATACCGGATCCTGGAAGGAACAACCATTGATATTCCCATTAAAGGCTCTGTTGATGAGCCATTGTTCAGTAGAGATAATCTCCAACAAACCATTGCCGAAATCATTAAGCAAGCAGCTGCCGGTGCGGTAGAAAAACAAATACAAAAGGTTATTCCGGGTTTATTAGAGAATATATTTGGGAACTGAGATGACCTGCACCGCACACCTGCTCAGAGCATGATTGCTGATAGAACGGGGAAAAAGTGTTTAGCTGTGCTTTGACAAGTACAGGGAAAAGGAATAATGAGATGTATCGCATTAGCCGGATTTCCCCTGACCACTGTGTTAAATTGATAGATATTGTGCGATTGTAGCTGCTTGGACTCAATAATGAGAACTTACAATTTTACACAATGGTCACCCTAGGTCAGCCCGGTCGACGCCATCTACTTCTGTATTTTTGCAGTAAAAAAAGGTAACTATCGGAGTATCCGCTTACCCTTTCACTGCCGAAAAAATGAAACTGACGCCGCCTGAACTAAGGAAAATACGGGTTAGGAGGTTAAGGCGAAGGGAATCGTTATTTGTCGAATAGTGACGTTGTATTGTATATTGTAGAGCGTTTATCTCTTCTCCAGAGCTTGTCGAACAGAAGCATTTTTTTCAACTCGGAGTAAGTGTCGAAAAAATAATGCTTGCAATAGTCGGTATATGTTTGTGTTTTATTTTTTCACAATCTTTGATTTGAAGTGGAAATGTCTCAACTCGACAGGCGCCTGGCAGCCCTTTAGTAAACCACCTGTTTACGGCTGGGCACTGGTTGGGGAGATTATCCTGGGTACTGGATTATACGTTGGTTTTGAGAGAATTTATCGGTAATATTAGGAGAAATGTCGTGGGAAAAGAGATAGTTATTGTTGGTGCTGTTGCAGCTGGGCCTAAAGCGGCGTGTCGTTTGAAACGTTTGAAACCTGATTGGAATATTACCTTGGTAGACCAGGATAGTCTTATTTCCTATGGCGGCTGCGGCATCCCCTATTATGTAAGTGGTGATGTGTCTGATGCAAGTGAGTTGCGCGCTACCAGCTTTCATGTTGTCCGTGATGAGAAGTTTTTTGAGAAGGCAAAAGGAGTGAATGTCCGGACTCGTACCAGGACGACCGCCATCGATCGGGAACGGAAAGTGATAAAGGTTATAAACCTCGACAGTGGTGAAAAGCAGGAATTGCCCTATGACAAGCTGATGCTAGCCACCGGAGCAAAACCTTTTGCTCTTCCCATTCCCGGCGCTGATTTGGATGGTGTCTTTACCATTGCCAATCTTCATAAGGCCGTTGAAATTAGAAAAAGGATAGCTCAGGGGCAGGTAGGTAAGGCGGTTGTCATTGGCGGAGGGGCGATAGGCATTGAGATGGCCGAGGCGCTTAAAGATCTATGGGGAGTGGAAACTTCTTTGCTGGAGTTGGCACCGCAGCTACTGCCTTCAATTGTTGATTGGCCAATGGCAAGTATGCTTAAAAAGCATTTGTCGGAGAATGGGGTGAATGTTTACACCGGAGAATCGGCCACTGAGATTATCGGTAACGATGAAGGGAAGGTAACTGCGGTAAAAACGCCTAAGCGTACTCTGGAAGCAGAATTGGTCATTGTTGCCGTCGGTGTACGCCCTAGGAGTGAACTGGCAAGGGAAGCAGGTCTTGAGGTCGCTCCCAGAGGTGGTATTAGAGTTGATCGGCGGATGAGAACTTCAGATCCGGATATCTATGCAGCCGGGGACTGCGTTGCCAGTCTCAGCCTGGTGACCGGTCGCGATACATTTACTCCGCTCGGCTCACTGGCCAACCGTCAGGGACGTGTAGTTGCAGACAACCTGGCAGGAATACGGACGCAGTTTAAAGGGGTGTGTGGCTCTTTTATCATGAAGGCTTTTGAACGGTGCATTGCTACAACCGGAATTAGTTATGAAGCGGCTAAAGCAGAAGGAGTTGACGCAGAATATGCCATTACCTCCCCGCCGGATCGAGCGCATTTTTTTCCCAATCAGGCGGTGGTGATTTTACAGATGGTTTTTGATAAAAGAACCAGGAAGGTTTTAGGAGTACAAGGTTTCGGGATGATGAACGATTCTCTTTCTGCCCGGATCGATACGGCGGCAGGATTGATTGCTCAGGGAGCGACGATAGAGGACTTTGCCGATGTGGAAATGGCTTATGCGCCGCCTTTCTCTTCTGCCATTGATTCCATCAATGCTGTCGCGTATGCAGCGGAAAATTTATGCGACGGACGTTTCAGGCAGATCGAGTTGGATCGTTTTCTTGCCTGGATGGAGGACATGACGACGGAACCAGACTGGGTGGCTCTTGATATACGCCATCCGGCCGAAGCCAAACCCTATGTGGAAAAATATGGAGCCGACAAATGGCTTTTCGTCCAATATGAAGAGATGAGAGCGCGTCACCAAGAGGTGCCTGATGACAAGACATGCATTATCATATGCAATGCAGGGACTCGTTCTTATGAGGTGCAGGTTTTTCTCGAATCAGTTGGGAAAACAAATAATTATGTAGTGGGTGGAGGCTTGAATGTCGTCAGTCGCCTTGACCTGGAGTGGAATATAAAATAGTATTTTACAGTATCTATCCAATTATTCAGAGAGCAGTATAGGAGGAATATGGCAGAATTAAACACTGACCATATGATTGAAGAGATTCAGGCTAACATCAAAACAGGCGACAGAATGAAAGCTCGTCTGGTGCTGACCCATATTGGAGATATCGATAGAAAGTCGCAGAACAGGCTGCTTTACGAGCTCTTCAAGGCCGATGTTGACTTTACCGTTCCTCTTTTGAATAATTTGTTGGTTGATAAGCCGGAGCTGGCAGTGAGTCTCCCTGTTATCAGGGAAACTTTAATCTCTAATCTGATTGCCTATCCTGATGTCCTCTTGCAGGCACTTCGTGACACCACCGTCAAAGATAAGACGATTATGATTGAGACCGCCGGGGAGCTCAAACTTGAGCAAGCTGCTCCGGTTCTGGTGGAGTTACTTAGTCAGAACGATGACACTCAGGTTATGCAATTGATTATTGAAAATCTTGGCCTGATTGGTGATCCGGAGTCGGTTAATACGTTAACTGATTTTTTGTATTCTGCAGATCGTAATCTTATCAACAGCGCCATCTATGCTCTCGGGCAGGTCGGAACGCAAACAGCCATGCACCGGCTTGCCGAGAGGATGGGAACTGATAATGAGTTGGATCTGGTTATTCTCACTATTTTTGCTGAAGTACAAGATAAGGTATCGTTGAGAATACTTAATGATACTTTACGCTCCCATTACGCGCATATGCGCATCTATGCAAAGGATACCCTTACTCAGATTGGTTCCAAGGCAGTGCCGACGCTCATTGAAAATTTAAAGGACACCGATAATGACTTCTTGGTTCATACCTTAAATGTGTTGGGCGAGATAGGGGATGAGGCTGCGGTTATGCCCATTCGAACTCTTTTGAACACTGTTCCCCAAGATGCCAATGTACGGTTCGCAGCTTATGAAGCCCTGGCATTGCTTCCGCTTCGTAAAGGAGCATATACCCTGGCAGCTGGACTAACAGATACTGAAGATCATGTTTGTACTGCGGCTGCCAGGGCTATTGATAAAAATTTTAATGAAATTCTTTCGGCCGGCATTAAGAATCTTGTCCGGAGCGGAGGAAGCGAAGCCAGGCATATAGTGAAGATCATAGTGAATGCCGAAGTGGATAACATCTTTTTAAGTCTGGCCAATGAAGAGTTTTTTCAAGAGCTGGCATTGACTTATTTGCCCCATGCCCATCCTGACATCAGAAATCACTACGCCACTGTGCTTCGCGAAAAAGGACTTGGGGGAGCATTTGCTGATCGGATAGAAGGCGAGAGCGGTGAAAAAAATCGTCGGCTGAAGGTGTGTGCCGTAGATGATTCAAGGATGATTCTCAGTATTTACAAGGCAACCTTGCATGAACTGGGGTGTGAGCCGGTATTGTTTGAATTTCCGGAAACAGCTTTGGAATGGCTGGCCAAAGAGCAACCGGCATTTGTCCTCACCGATTTGAATATGCCCGATATTTCAGGAATTGAACTCACTGAAAAAATTCGAAAACTGTATAGTGCCGATGACTTACCAGTGGTAATGGTGACCACCCAGAGTGACATCCAGGATCATGAGGCCGCAACCAATGCAGGTGTCAATGACATATTGATGAAGCCGTTTAACGTGGAGAGCCTGAGAAAGGTGATGGGGAAATTTATCAATCTTCCTTAAAGCGAAAAAGGAGAGTTGTTATAGTACCACCTTGCAGGTTGTCTCTTTTACATCGAGAGCTTGGAGGCGAGTTGCAGATAATCGTTCACCTGGTCGAAATGGCGGCCAACCTGTTGTGGGGCGTGGGCATCTGATCCCGCTACCAGCAGGAGCCCCCGTTGCATTGCCCTGTTTAAAATGGTTGCTTCCGGGAATGGGGCTTTGCGCAATGTGAAGCCTGAAGTATTTATTTCCAGAGCGATTTGTTTTTGTTGCATAGTATCCAAAATGGTGTTGATTTGGATATAGTTTTTTTCAGAAAGCCTTCTCTCTTGGGCATGTCGTAGGCATGCATCCAGATGGCAGACAACATCACAGCGCTCCATAATCAGGATTGCTTCCAAGAGAGAATCAAAATAAGCATCCATGATCAGTGCCGGATCATGTTCAATCAGCAGAGCGAGGCTGTCTGGTTGGCGACTGAGTAGGTTGAAATGCTTTTTTCCTATTCTGTAAAAATGAAGTGAGAGGCCAATTCTGTCCCATGGATAGGCTTTGAGCAGATTGAGAAAAGGGGTTTGCTGTTCCGGATTATAGCCTGCTTCAACTCCTAGTAAAATAGTGAGTTGACCTTCATACGCCTTTTTGAGACGAGTCCCTTCTCTGAAGTAGACAGCAAAGTCTTCTTCGTTCAGCCAGCTTCGCTGGTGATAGGTAATTCCAACTTCCAGATGTTCTAAAAAACAGAGCGTATGCAGGCCTCTGCTGATTGCTGCGACCACATATTCTTCCATGGTACCCTTGGCGTGATTGCAAAGATAGGTATGTACATGACCGTCAAAACCGATATCTATAGGGTCGCATTTGTTCATGCTGAAGCAGAGATGGGGAGGGTTGAGCTAGCCTGCAAGAGAAGGTTTGGCTAGCAGGATTCGTGTAGTCAGGCGTTGCCTCGCGGGAAAAAGTGAACGACTCCGTCGATATCTGATGTATCACAAATATCGCCGTATTCCATCTCAATGTCGACGAGATCCCCTATATTTTGCATTTCCAGAGAGAATGAAGGACCGTCAGGCAGATGATAAACAAGGGTGTCAACTTTGGTGAAGTCTATGGTATGGGATAAAAATAATTTCATTAGGATCGTTATGTACGGTCAGCTAACTCATTGACCAGGTACTCAAAAGTTAAGATACTTTGAATGGATACTTGGGAAGACTATCTTTTTAGAAAGATCGGTATCAATTCATTCAGCCCGTTTTAGTAACAGTTTTAAGGGAAAAAAAACATAAAATTGCATACGGTGATTAAAATTTTTCTTTACCCGTTACTGGACTAATGAAAAGGCGTTGCCTTTGAAGAGGGATTGAGGTGTAGCTAAATTTTATAGATGAAGTTGGAGCGAGATGAGAAGAAAAAGAAAAACCAATCAATAGGGTTTGACACAGAGGAGGGAAATGGTAATATATGAAGTTCCGGGAAAATAATCTTACATAAATAATTTGTTTTTTGTCGTTGAGCATCATGCTCGGTGACAGGGAATATGAAATTTTGGAACTCCTGTATTTGTATTGTTGCAATCTGTCCGGGAAGTTTCTGAAAGAGGAAAAGCATGTCTGAGAAGATGCAACAAGAATTAAGTGATGCAAAAATTTTTACCAGCACCGATAAAAATCCATCCAACATCCTGCCCGAGAAGCTGACTCTCGATTCCGCTCTCCAGTTTGAATGTCATCCAGGGGTGAGTTGTTTTACGGCTTGCTGTCATAATATAAAAATTATTTTGACCCCTTATGACATCCTCTTATTAAAAAAGCGCCTGAATATTGCTTCGCATGAACTGATTACTCAATATACAGAACCAACTTATTTGGAAAAAACCGATATGCCTGGCGTGCAATTAAAATTGGTTGGTGAAAAAAAGGCGTGCCCTTTTGTAACCCCTGAAGGATGCACCGTGTATGAAGATCGTCCTACTGCTTGTCGATATTATCCTGTTGGCATGGCAGATTTTCATGAAGGAGGAACCAATGATGCAGCTGAACAGAAGTTCTTTTTTCTTGTAAAAGAAGATCACTGCAAAGGTCATGAAGAACCAAAAAAATGGACAATTAGAGAGTGGCGTGCAGATCAGGGGGTTGATGTCCGGGATGAGATGAATAAAGAGTGGCTGCGTTTAGTTATGCGGCGTAAATCTTTTGGCTTGCAGGCGACTTTAAGTGATGCTGCCAAAAGAATGTTTTTCATGGCATCAACTGATCTTGATACCTTTCGAAAGTTTGTGTTTGAAAGTTCCTTTCTTGATACCTATGTGGTCGATGAAGAGACACTGGCAAAAATTAAGGAAGACGACATTGAACTTATGTTGTTTTCGTTTCAGTATCTGGCAAACACTCTTTTTGGTGCCGGCGAGATGCCCATCAAGCAAGAAAAGCTGCAAGCGAAGATAGAAGAGATTAAACAGCGCCAGGACAATTCCCTGCAAAACGCTGAACGTGAGTACGAAGAATTGAAGGCTGAGCGGGATCGCCTGTTGCGAGAACGTGAAGAAAAAAAGGGATAAAAGTTACTGTCAGTACGTCCCCAGTTTCTTTTTTGCGGAGCGGCACTGAACAATAAAGCCGGAACACCTTGTTCCGGCTTTATTGTTGTATCGCTCTGTGCAAAATGTAATGATATTCATGTTACCTATTAAAAAGGTGATAAAAAATATCTGAAAGATAAACAACCCCAACCAACTTGCCATTATCCACAACCGGCATTCGTCGGATTCTATCTTTAACCATCCTGTCCACAATCGCCATGAGTGGCTCATCAGGTGGAATGCTCAATATATTAGCATTCATTATCTGACTTACAGTCTTTTCCTTCACTGAATTGATGAATTGATCAAGCTCACCCTGCCAGGAAAGCGTGTCGCCATCAATGCCATAGTTGAGAAAAGATGGTCGCAGGTGATACAAAATATAGAACATACTTATCGTTCCCACCAGTCTGTGGGCATCATCAATAACCATAAGACTGACTGTCTTGTGGCCGGTGGGCCTGACTTTAGCGGTGAGAATTCTATGAATAGCCTTTTCTGCCGGCTCATCCATATGGATGGTATCATAATTTTTAATCATGATATCTTTTGCAAATAACTGCATTGCTGTCTCCTTCTTGGGTTGTTTGCAAGCTACGATGCTTTTTCTTGACTGCGTATATAACACTAGGTGGGAAATAAAGAGCAAGGGAAAAAGTGAAACAACGAAAAACAGCCCTGCCGATTACTCGGCAAGGCTGTTAAGGTACTACCTGATGTCAAGGGTGGGGCTTACTCAGCTTCGAGCGCTTTAGCCCAAGCTTTAAGCATTTTCCAGGACTTATCAGTATCCGCCTGAGATAGCTTCATCAGATCTTCAGCCATATCCGGGTTGGAGAGCTTCAGCATTCTGTAGCGGTTTTCGTTTAATGCATAGTCTGCAAAGGAGATAGTTGGCTCTTTACTATCAATGATGAGAGGATTCTTACCTTCGGCTTCCAAATCAGGGTTGTAGCGGTACAGTGACCAGTGACCACACTCAACAGCCTTCTTCTGCTGCTCAAGACCATGAGCCATGTTGATACCATGGTTAATGCAGTGAGCGTAAGCGATGATCAGGGAAGGTCCATCGTATGCTTCCGCTTCAGCAATGGCTTTGACAGCCTGCTGAGGATTACCACCTATGGCGATACGTGCAACGTATACAGTGCCAAGGGTAGAGAAGATCATACCCATGTTCTTTTTAGGAGCTCGTTTACCACCGGCTGCAAATTGCGCAACCGCAGCACGTGGGGTGGACTTGGACATCTGACCACCAGTGTTGGAGTATACCTCGGTATCCATGACCATTACGTTCACGTTCTCACCGGAAGCAAGGACGTGATCTAATCCGCCGTATCCGATATCGTATGCCCAACCGTCACCACCAAATATCCATACAGACTTTTTAACCAGATAGTCTGCCACAGGAAGAAGTCGCTTGGCGATAATATTGCTGCTACCATCAAGAGCATCTTTCAATGCTGCAACACGCTCACGTTGTGCTTCGATTTCTGTCTGGTTGCTTTGGGTGGCATCAAGAAGACCGTCAGCCATTGCTTTGTCGATCAGTCCTGCTTCAACAGCTTTTTCTACAAGCTCAATTGCTTGATTGCCAAGCTTGTTAACGGCCTGACGCATTCCAAGACCATACTCAGCATTATCTTCGAACAGTGAGTTTGACCATGTCGGTCCACGTCCGTCAGCACGGGTACAGTATGGAGTTGTTGGCAGGTTCCCACCATAAATGGAGGAACAACCGGTTGCATTGGCTACAAACATGCGATCACCAAACAGCTGTGTGACGAGCTTGACGTATGGTGTTTCACCACAGCCTGTACAAGCACCGGAGAACTCAAACAGAGGACGTAAGAGTTGGCTTCCCTTGATGGTGGCTTCTTTGAGGGTGGAACGATCAACTTCTGGAAGCTTAAGGAACGCCTTCCAGTTCTTGCTTTCGCGCTCCAGTACTTCCTCGGTATTGACCATCATCTTCAGAGCGTGTTCTTCAGTCTTGTTGCCATCCGCGTCTTTCTTCTGTGCAGGACAAACGCTTACACACAGCGTACAGCCATAGCAGTCAGCTGTGGAAATCTGAATGGTAAATTTTTGACCTTTGTAGTCTTTACCCACTGCATCAGCGGTTTTGAAATCAGCCGTAGCACCAGCTGCTTCAAGCGCTTCAGGTGTGGCAATTTTCAGGCGGATACAACCATGTGGACAAACCAGTGAACAGCGACCACATTGGATACATGCTTCAGGATCCCAAGATGGAACATTAACTGCGACGTTACGCTTTTCCCACTGGGTGGTCGCGGTAGGCCAGCGACCGTTATCAGGGATCTCCGAAACTTTGAGATCCTCACCATGACCTTCCAGCATTTTTGCAGTAATATTTTTAACGAAATCAGGCGCTTCTTCAGGTACGGTCGGAGGCATTTGATGACCGGTTATTTCGTTTGGTAGAGTTATCTCAACACAATTTTCAATAGCACCGTCAACAGCTGCGTAGTTCATGTTAACGATTTTATCACCCTTGATACCGTAGGTCTTCTTGATCGCTTTCTTGATTGCTGCAACAGCATCATCTTTAGTGAGGATGCCGGAGATCATGAAGAAGGCAGTCTGCATGATCATGTTGATGCGGGCACCCAAACCAATAGCCTGACCAAGCTTAACCGCATCAATGATGAAGAATTTGGCATTCTTTTCAATTAACTGCTTTTGTACCAGAGCTGGGAGATGTGCCCAGATCTCATCCTTGGAGAAGGTGGTAGTCAGTAGAAAGGTGCCTCCGTCTTCCAGGTTTGCCAGCATGTCGTAGCTGTCAAGGAAAGCAAAGTTATGACAGGCGATGAAACTTGCCTTGTTAATCAGGTAAGGAGAAACAATTTTGTTTTCACCAAAACGGAGGTGAGAAACGGTCATGGAACCGGACTTCTTGGAGTCATAAACAAAGTAACCCTGAGTAGAGTTCTCTGTTTCATCACCAATAATCTTGATGGTGTTTTTGTTTGCACCAACCGTACCGTCAGAACCCAGACCATAGAACATTGCACGGTATACGTCGTCACCTTCAATGTTAAATGACTTGTCGTAGTCAAGGCTGGTAAACGTTACATCGTCGTGAGGACCAACACAGAATTTGTTCTTGGGTGCAAATGATGTTTGGTTGTCAAATACCGCTTTTACCATTGCTGGAGTGAATTCAGCAGAACCAAGACCGTAACGACCACCGAGAATGGTTGGTGGTATCATGGTTGGATTTGCTTCGGCAGCTTCAGCAACTGCAGTGCGAACGTTGAGGTAAAGAGGATCGCCAAGAGCACCAGGCTCTTTAACGCGATCAAGAACAGAGATGCGTTCTACGGTTGAAGGCAGGGCGTTAACCATGGCCTTGGCGTCAAATGGGTGGAACAGGCGAACAATAACAACACCTACTCTTTCACCTTGGGCAACCATATAATCGATGGTTTGCTGAGCAACTTCAACACCGGACCCCATGATGACAACAACATCGGTTGCATCAGGTGCACCGTAGTAGTCAAACAGGTTGTATTGACGACCGGTCAGTGCTGCGAATTTATCCATGGTCGCTTGAACGATACCGGGAACAGCGGCATAGTACTTGTTTACAGTCTCACGTCCGGTAAAGTATACATCCGGATTTTGGGCGGTACCACCCATGGTTGGGCGGTCAGGGGTGAGGGCCCGCTCACGGAAATCAGCGATCTTTTCTTCGTCGATCATTGCACTGATATCATCCATGGAAAGCTGCTCAATCTTTTGAACTTCGTGGGAAGTTCGGAAGCCATCAAAAAAATGGATGAAAGGAATGCGGGATGCCAGAGTAGACTGGGTGGAGATGAGTGCCATGTCCTGTGCTTCCAGTACATTGTTGGCACAGAGCATTGCCCAGCCGGTCTGACGAGCGGACATTACGTCACTGTGATCACCGAAGATGGACAGGCCCTGATATGTGAGGGCACGGGCAGTTACATGGAAAACCGTAGGGATCAACTCACCAGCGATTTTATACATGTTGGGCAGCATCAGCAGCAGGCCCTGGGATGCGGTAAAAGTTGTGCAGAGAGCGCCCGAGTTCAGCGAACCATGCAGCGCGCCGGCAACTCCACCCTCGGATTGCATCTGAGAAATAACCGGGATAGAACCCCAGATATTTTCCTGTTTTGCATTAGCCTTGGCATCGGCTTCTGCCGCCATCGGAGAGGATGGGGTGATGGGGTAAATTGTGATGACTTCACTGGTAGCATATGCGACATGCGTACATGCCTGGTTGCCATCAATGTTGACCATTTTTCGCGACATAGCTCATTCTCCTTACACGGTGGTTACTGTTTTCCGACAAAAGAGCCGGAAAGGGTTTTAACAAAGTAAATTCTCCTTACAGCAAACAGAGAACCTAAATACTTGTAATGCCCAAGCGGATATGACTACCGACGTGAAATGATTGACGCCTCATTCAACGATCTGTTTCTGCTTATCCGTCGGGCAATAATTATTCCAGTCAGTTAAGCTAAGATTTAATGCGTAATGTATCCTTTGTCCTGACGAGTTTTTAGAAAGGAAAGGCTACAAAATAGCGACAAGATATACTAAAAAATGTGATTATGCAATGTTAAAGAATTTTGGGCATATTCGGTCCTGTAGCGGCAATGCAAGAGGGGCGAGAAGCCGTTAACTACTCGGGGAATGGAGAAACATTTTATCTTGAAGAATGATGCTTCTCAAGCGCTTGCCGAGACGATCTCAAACCCTGGAAGTTTTATTGATTTTCTTCCTCTATGTAATCTTTGATTTTTTCATAGAGTGATTCCGGAATTTCTTCTTCAAACATAAACTGGTGCGCTTCATCACCTGTTATGGTTTCTTTTACGTGGAGTGGCAGTTGACGAAGAAAGGCTACTTTTTGGGGGGAAGGATTTTCTTTGTTTTGCTTAGGCATATTCTATTTCCAATGAAATAAGGTCTCGTGGAAAAAATAATTATTTGCTGCTGAATGGTTACTGGTCTCTCTATAGTTATTGTTCACGGATATGTAAATAGTAGCTTATAAAAGCAGGTGAAAATCAGTGTATGTTTCCATTAAACGTATAACAATGCCTCTATATCTTTAATACAGCGTAAAAAAGCGTTTCAAAGCTCCCTGCTTTTTGTTATATCTGCCAACTTTGATTTACAAGTGCGTTAATGGGCATGTTGTTTTGCGTTTATCTGCGTATCCCTGTAAACCTTTTAGACTCCACCTGTCTCGTATCCTTTAGGCTGGAAAATTAGAAAAAGTAGTGAATAATAGAATTCTGTCGGAGTATGTATGCGGACTAAGCTCAAACTGTTTCTGCCTGGTGAACAAACACGGGTAATTTTCATCGCTGCATTCATCGGCGTCATGGCGGGTCTTGCAATTATAGCCTTTCGTGAATCTGTGGATTTGGTACATGAAGTGGTCTTTGTTGGTGGGTATGAACTTTTGCGCATTGATGAAGGCGGATGGCGAAAACTCCTCCTGCCTCTTTTACCAATGGTCGGGGCTGTCGCTCTGATCCCTCTCTCCCTTGCTTTTCCCGGAAAGGTAAATGGATATGGATTAACTGCTTTTCTGCGCAGAGTGAATCTGGAAAACGGCGTTATCAGGGGACGTAATATTTTTATCAAGATTGCCGCCACCGCGCTAACCATTGGGTCAGGAAATTCCGCTGGCGTGGAAGGCCCTATTGCGCAAATAGGCGGTGCTGTTGGTTCGCAGGTAGGGCAACGATTCAGGGTTTCCGGCAAGAGAATGAAGGTCTTTATTGCAGCCGGTTCTGCCGGTGGTATTGCCGGCATTTTCAATGCGCCGTTGGCAGGTATTTTTTTTGCTGCAGAAATAGTATTGCTTGGAACGTACGAGATTTCCTCGTTTGCGGCCCTGGTCATTGCCTCTGCCCTTGCAACTGTTGTTTCGCGTGCCTATTACGGCGAAATTCCTGCCTTTCCTATTCCTGATTTTGAGATAGTTAACTATTTTGTTGAGATTCCCCTTTACGCGCTTATGGCTGTAGTTGTTGGAGTCCTTGCTGTGGTGCATATCCGATTTTTTTATTACGTTCGTGACAAATTCCAGGCGACCCCGATCCATCCCCAAGTCAAGCCTATCATCGGCGCCTTTATGATTGGCTGTATCGGGATCTTTTTTCCCCAGGTTATGGGGGACGGGTATGAATATATTGAATCGACCCTCGCCGGTCACGGTATCGTATGGATAATGCTGGCCCTTGTTTTCCTGAAATCCATTGCCACTGCCATCACCCTTGGGTCCGGCGGAGCAGGGGGCGTTTTTGCGCCGGCACTCTTTATCGGTGCCGTCATAGGTGGTGCTTTTGGCGGTGTTGTGCATTACTTTTTTCCAGAATACACTGCATCTTCGGGGGCGTATGCAACCGTCGGTATCGGAGCCTTTCTGGCGGCTTCCACCCATGCGCCTTTGACAGCCATTTTTCTCCTCTTTGAAATGACCGGCAATAATATGGTCATTGTTCCTGTTATGCTTACCGCTGTTTTAGGGACCATGATAGCCAGCCGTTTTTACCATGATTCCATTGATACGGTCGATTTTACTCGTCAGGGAATTGATATTCATGAAGGCAGGGAAGTGGCAATCATGAAGTCAATCCGGGTGGGAAAGGCAATCACAGAAGACGTCGATTTTATTAGTGAAAATGCAAATATTAATCATTTGCTTCAATTGTTTCGCTTTGCCCAAAACAGTTTTTATTTCCCGGTGGTGAACCACAAGGGACTGATGGTGGGAGTTGTGTCCATGCAGGATGTGAAAAACATCCTCCATGATGCAGAACAGCGGGTTTGTTACCTGGTCGGTGCTATTTGTACCCGAGATGTAATCATGCTTACTCCTGATGATAATTTATACGATGCAATGCAGCTTTTTGATGTGAAAGGCATTGACGAAATTCCAGTAGTGGAACGACTGGAAGAACCATGGGTGTTGGGAATGCTTAAACGTCAGGAGGTGATTGCCGCCTATAATCGAGAAATGCTCAATCGCGGGATTACTGAAAAGGCTGAATCGATTCGGATGCTTTGCTCCTCCACCTAAATGGGGAGCCAGTCGTAAAATGGATCAAAGGGGGACAGTTTGACTGTTCCCTTTTTTTGTGCTTTGCGCTGGAATGGTAAAGTATTTCGGTGCTGGAATAATCTCTTTATTTCTGTTGCTTTAGCATTGGGCGTGTATAATACTATTACAACAAAGAAATGTTTATTTTTCAGGCTTATGGAGGTGGCTAGTGGATATTGTTCTGCACTCATTCGGGTATAAACATGGGTATCCTGAGGCTGATGTGGTCCTGGATGTTCGTTTTCTCCCCAACCCATACTGGGTGCCGGAATTAAAGGCAGGGAACGGCTGCGATCCGGAAGTAGCGCTGCATGTCCTGAATAATGAGAAAGGCCATATTTTTTTGGCCAGGCTGGAACCTTTCCTCCAGTTTTTACTGGAAGAACATCAGAAAAAGGAAAGAGAGCAATTAACCGTGGCCATAGGGTGTACAGGAGGCAGGCACCGTAGTGTCGCCGTAACTGAGCACCTTCGTCGTTTTTTGGGCCGGTGCGGTTTTGTACTTGAGGTGTATCATAGAGATATTGATAAAAAGTGAATAATTCCAATATTTTGTGAGTGTGTGGGGCGATGTTGAGTAGGTAGAGATCGAGAGTATGGCAAGGTTATTTTTTATTCGCTGCAAAGTTATAAAAATGAATTAGTGAAGGAAGCTGTTTATAGTCTATAGCCGATGAATTGGTGCCCCACTGAAACCAAGAGTTATGATTTGTTAAAATGTTAACTGCTTGGTTAAGGCTCAATTCATTTGCGAGTTACTATAACTTATAACCTGTAAAGGTGGAGGACGTTATGAAAGAAATGATGAAAAATATTGTGTATGCCGGACTGGGTGCTGCCTTTTTGACCAAGGAAAAAATTGAAGAGCTCCAAGCGGAATTCATTGAAAAAGGTAAAATGTCTCAAGAGGAGGGAAAACAATTTGTCGATGAATTGATGAGCAAATCAGAGAAAGCTAAAGAACAGCTCAATCTTTGGATAAACAGGCGGGTGGAGGAAAAAGTGAAACAGCTCAATCTGGCAACGATCGATGAGGTCAATGAACTTCGAAGACAGATTGAAGAGCTTCAGGTGGCATTAAATACACAAGAAAAGAGCGAATAGGTCGACTGAGAATGTTCAGCATTCGTAAACTTGGTGCCATTGGCCGTACCTACAGGCATCTGAACCGTTATCACCGCATCCTGCGGGTTTTATTCAAGTACGGCTTTGATGATTTGGTTGATAGACTGCATATCGATCAGTATCTTGAATCCGGTTTACGCATGATTAATCGAAAGCCCCGCGAACAGATCGCCAGGCTTTCACGTCCTGAAAGGCTTCGCCTTGTTTTTGAAGAACTGGGGCCTACCTTTATAAAACTAGGGCAGCTCCTCTCTACCAGGCCCGATTTTATCCCTGCTGATTACCTGGACGAACTGGCAAAACTCCAAGATAAGATCCCGCCTTTTTCCTATGAAGAAGTATGCACTATTTTTGCAGAAGAGATGGGGAAGTCACCGGAGCAGGTCTATCGGTATTTTGATTCCACGCCTCTTGCAGCGGCATCCATCGGGCAGGTGCACCGTGCCGTACTTCACGGTGGTGAGGAGGTGGTGGTCAAAGTCCAACGGCCGCAAATTGAGAACATTATAGCCGTTGATCTGGAGATATTGGCTCATATAGCGGAATTGATGGAACAGTATCTGGAAGAGGTACAGGGGCATCGCCCATCGTCCATTGTCCATGAGTTTGCACGAAGCTTGAGTCGGGAGATCGATTTTTCCATAGAGTTAACCAATATTCAGCGTTTCAGGCTTCAGTTTGAGCATAACGATACCGTCCATATTCCCCTTGTCTATCCTCAGTTAAGTAGCGAGCGGTTATTGGTCATGGAATATATTGATGGGATCAAGTGCTCTGATGTTGGAAAATTGACCGCCAATGGTGCTGATCTGCCTCTGCTTGCCGAGCGTGGAGCAGTTCTGGTTATGGAGCAGATTTTTGTCCATGGTTTTTTTCATGCCGACCCGCATCCCGGAAATATTTTTATCCTTCCAGGTAACGTTGTCTGTTTCATAGATTTTGGTCAGATGGGACGCCTGTCCATTAAAGATAGGGAAGATTTTACCGATCTTGTATTGAGCCTCGTTGCCGGTGATGAGCGTAAGGCAACCCGTGGGCTTTTGAATGTTACCTTGCAACATGGTGAAATAGATCAAGCGCTTCTTGCTGGTGATCTTGGCGATATGATGGATATGTATCTTTATCGACCGCTAGGGGAATTGGAGGCGGGAAAAATTTTGCAGGATATTTTGAACCTGGTTTCACGGCACAAACTGTCTATTAAACCAGGGCTCTATTTGATGATGAAGGCCTTGGCCACGGTGGAAGGGGTCGGGCTGGTGCTTGACCCACATTTACAACTCATCAACCTGGCCAAGCCGTTTATGCGTAAGATCCAGTATGGTCGCATGCAGCCTGACCGGATCATGAACGAAATGAGTCATACGGCCGCTTCTTATCTTCAACTTTTTAAGGAAATGCCGGAAGAGGTGCTGGCCATTTCGCGCCAATTGCGAAGCGGCAAGATAAAGATGGAGTTCGAACATCGGGGCGTGCAATCTCTTGGGGTTGCGCTTGACCGGGTTTCCAACCGGGTGTCCTTTGCCATCGTTCTTGCCGCCCTTGTAATCGGTAGTTCTCTTATTGTTCTCTCTGATATACCACCCCGTTGGCATGGTATTCCCATCATCGGCCTGGTCGGTTTTGTCGTGGCCGGAGTAATGGGGTTCTGGTTATTGCTGTCCATTATCCGCCACGGCAAAATGTAGCCCCATTATTGGGATAGGTGTCCGGCAAAAGCTCCTTCCCGCTATAGCATTATTTCTTTTTCCACTGACCGTTAATCTGTACAAAATGACCAGCAGGCGATTTCTCAATGGCCTTTTTGCCGGCAAGCAGCTCAACGCTCTGCAGGGATGTTTTGTTTCGGTTGGCAATACCCTGATAATGTGCTTTACGCTGGGCATTGATTGATTGCACCAGTTTTACCGCTTCCGCATTACCGCCCTCAACAGGTGCCAGGTAACCACTGGGGGTTTCGCCTACCAGTCCTTGGGATTTGGCGGATTGCAGATCCAGGGCGAGAGCACTGCTCAATGCAACAAAGACTGTAATAAAAATGACTGCTACGAACTTTTTCACGGGATTTTCCTCCTCTTAGAATAATCCGCTGTCTTTACTGATGACATCATCAAGTGCTTTTTCTACTTTAACTTGAATTGCATGTTCAATTTTAACATTAAGGTTAATGGTAATAGGTTTTTCCGGGGGAGCAACCTGGACTGTAGGGGTACATCCGATCAGAAAGGCTGTCAGAGTCATGGTGCTGATCAACAATTTCAACATGTTGGGTTCCTTTAGAACAAGGTTATTTCAGAAATTTAATATTGTTTCTGCAGGTGTTTGTCCAAGTCTTTGGTTAAGGCGTCATTATAGCGAAGGCTCTTGAGAAGCGAAAGCAGATTTTGTTCGGTATGAATATTGAGATGTACCGGCCTGGTGGTCGAGAGGGGTGGACTTACTCCTTGCAGTTGAATATCAATTAGGAGAGTGCCGTCTGCCTGGTACCTGACCGGTGCCCTGAGTACGGTAAAATGAAATTCCTCTAATGCCTTGAGTGCGTAGGCTGTGAGCTGGGAATGCTGTGTCGGTAGCCCCTGCGGGCGAAATCTAATGGTGCCGCCGTGTTTGCTTCCATACACTTCCCCGTTATCAAGGCTCACTCTTTTGCGGTCAATAGTCAGCGGAAGATAACCATTTAGTTTTCCATCAACCTGTAATCCTTTCACTTTTAAAACACCGACAATCTGGCCCAGATCGATATCCTCAGCCCGAATGGTAACCGCCTGTTTGTCTGCACCCGGCAGATAGATAAAAGGGTCCGTTTTAATATTACCCTGCATGATGTCGGCACTTAGCTGTTGGATATCAAAGCTGGGAAGCTTACCTTTACCCGAAGGTGAAATGTTGTATATTCCCTGGAGGTTGGTAACAGGAATGGCACGATTGATTTGTGCTATCTCCAGCTTGCCGGGCTTGTTAGATCGTAATTCAGGCACCAAGTCCAGGTCTAGGTTGATATGTAGGCCGGAAAATGGGATTTCTTTGAGGAGGCCGGCTCCGTTTGTGACTTGTACCGATGCCTTTGCCATGAATGGTCGTGCTTTTTGCCAGGAGGCTTCCACGTCGGTGTTGAATTTGCCTGAAGTCATGGTGAGCGGAAGCGATACGCCTTTAATAAGGGAGGCAATACCTTGCGTTGGCGAAAAAAGAATAGGCTCATCTGTTGTCATCCGGGCCATTCCTTTACCGGAGTTCAGGCCGTGTTTTACCGTTATTTTTATTTTTCCGGTATTTTTACTCGGCATCATCTGCAATGCAGCGTTGAGACGTTGGTTCTTGACCAGTATTTTTCCGGTGATCTCTTTCACCGGTAGAGACATCTTACTTGATGTCAAAAGAAGCGCAGATGTTCTCAGAAAGAGATCAGTCTCCAGAGTGGTAGTTATGGCTGTATTTTTCAGGTCTGCATGTATTGATTCACAGGCAAGTTGCAGCTTATCTTTTTCAATCGTGAAAGCAGTTGTTTTCCAGGAGGGAGAGGTGACTTTTATTGTTTCAGAGGCTGTTTGCATGGTGATCGGTACTTTTGCCCCTGGAGTGAAAGTCAACTTCGGAACATGCCATCCGGCAACACTCATCCCATGGATTGTTAACGGAGCAAGTTGAGGGGTGAGGCGTGTTGTGTCTTTGGTTATAAGCAGTTCTCTAAAAGGTGGGATATGTATATCTTGTATATTTGTTCCGCCAATTTCAAGTTGCTTCACCTGCCATGGTTGAGGTGAGGAAAAGTACACGTTTATTCCGCCATCGGCGGGTATCAGGGTGCTGCTGACAGGGAGGTCAAGGCGCTCTATTTTTACCTTGCCGTTTGTTAGCCCTTCAGCCTGTAGCCGGGAGGCGTTGCTAATGGTTATTCGTTTATCGGCATCAAGCGTTAACTTCATGGCCAAATTGAGTGCCCTGACTGAATACCTGGGATGTTGCAGGCCACTAGCCTGCATTTGTAATTGGAGTGACAATGGTTTTTCCAGCTGGAGTGAAAAGGACGCCTTTACCTTGCCACTTTGCCCTTGTAGCTGTTTAACCAGGATATGTTTGGAGAGGTCTTCAATGGAGAAGGTTGCTTGAGCTTCTATTTTTGTTTCATCTGCCGTAAGCTGCAGTGTCTGCGTAGTATGTTTTTCTTTGGTATGGCGGACAATCGCACTGAGTGGTTGATTCTGCCTTCTGTGAAAAGTAACGGCAATGTCCTCTTGATCGGTAAGATGAAGGAGGAGGTCTGAGCGGAGTTTTTTGTCAGTTGTCTTAAACTGTAGCGCAATGGGGGAGGAAAGTAAGCGCGCAGTATGTGTTCCATTGAAAAAAAGTTGTTTAATTGTGAATTCTTTTATCGGTATCGTGACTTCCAGTAAGGTCTTAATACCGTTTTTAATCGCAGATGGATCAAAGGTCGGCTGTTGTGCCTGGGCAGAAGAAGCGGATGGGAGGGTGATCGCCGCGCGTTGTATAGAAAGCTGATCCACTCTGTGAGCAGATAAACCAGCAAGGGAATATTGCAGCAATATCTGTGATGACGATACTGTATATTGTTGCTGGTTATGGTTAAAATCGGCAGAGAAGGCTTCGATGTGAAGACGGTCGAAGGAGAAAGACTGCAGTTTCAGGGAAATGTTGTGGAAATTTTTAAGCGAGAGATACTTCGACACACTCCATTCCAACAGAGGAATTCGAAACAGTATAATCAAGAGAAAAAGCAACGAGCAAAAGAGAATAAAGAGGCAGGTTTTGCGCATAGTCAGTCAATGAAAAAACAGGATGGGAGAAAACGTAAACGTATGATTTTTGAGCATGAGATTACATGAGTTTATCTTTTGCTTTTTGCCAGTTGCTCGCCCACTGCAGGAGGCGTTCAGCGAGGCTGATCCTGTTACCTTGAACAGAGAGTATAGCTTGTTGACCAGCCATAACTTTTTGTTTTATATCAGGTGGAAGTGCAACCCCCAAGGTGAAGCGAGGGGTGAACAATTCATAACTATACCCGTAATCAAACTGGTCCTTTTTACTTTTTCCAACGGACTGACGGACATCAAGTGGGCCGCCATGCATTGCCCCCAGTGCCGGGTAGGCAAGTCTGGTCGTGCCGGTTGGGTCAACCTGGGTCAAGGTAGCTTTGAAAACGCCGATACCCGCTGCCCGCATATTTATAGTGACTTTTTTGCCGACCAGGGAACGGAAAATATCAATATCATCTTGCGAAGCCAAGGCTGAGAGTTGTTTTTGCTGCGGGGTCACGATCCACAACAGTTCCTCTCCTTTGGGGATGAACATACCTATTTTATCTTTGAGTTGCCTGCTGATCACCATACCTTCCCCAGGTGCATGTACCGAAAGAGCTCTAAGGTCATCATCGTTTTTTTGAAATACTTCCTGTTGGGACTGGTATTTTTCTTTCAGGCTCTGCAGCTCCGCAATTTTTCCTGTACTGTGCGCCAGACGCATTTTGAGCTCTAGCTGTTTGAGCAAAAAACGTGATTGGGCGTGCATATGTTCCAATTCTTTGTTTTCTTGGCGAAGCAATAATTGCCCTTTTTTCACCTTCTCACCATCCTTTATTCTGATGGCGGTTATAAATCCTGGGCTTACGGCCTTAACACTGTATTGCTCCCTGTATTCAATGATCCCAGGCGCTTCGATGTGTTTTTTCCAGCCAATAAGATACAGTGCCGCCACAGCCACCAGAAGGCAGAAGGTGGAGCGCCGCAGCAAATGCAAGCCAATGTGCTGGTTTTGTTCCCGATAGTTTGGCCAGCGTTTGATAAAGAAGAACAATGGCATCCCCACCCAGGCTACCAGTGCTCCCAAAGTAATAAATATGCCTAATCCACCGGCCAGTTGACTAGCCAGATATCCCAGAGAAAAAAGAACGAGCACTCGCCAGATAAACACGGCAATGCCGTACCCTTTTACAAAGAGGGGCTCTTTAATAGGGGAACTGATTCCAAGGAAAAATTTTTTCAGGCGACTATTCGCACTGTGCATTCCCCTCTGGTAAAGGTTGGGGATAGAAAGGAGATCTGATAAAATATAATACCCGTCAAAACGCATGAGTGGGTTTGCATTAAACAACAGCGAGCTTATTCCTGCTATAATGACAGTATTGTGAGCAATCATCCCGGTGGTGGAATCGGGGGTGCCGGCCCAGACAAGCACAGCAGTAAATGCTATGCCTATTTCAATAAACATCCCAGCCACAGCTACGTGGATTCGCTGCCACTTTGAAGCAAATTTCCAGGATGAAGTTGCATTGACGTAGGTGAGTGGAATAAATAAAATGAATAGTATGCCTGCTTCATACACCCTGCCTCCATATCGATAACAGACAAGGGAATGGAAAAACTCATGAATAATTTTGAGGCCGAACCAGATGCACCAGACCCATAAGAGATTGTCCATCCCTAGTATGCCCTGGGTTTGAGCACTAAACTCGGACCATCTTGTGAACAGCACCCACGCTGCCATTACCCCTGCGCAGATCCAGAGAGTGAAAAATATTTTTCCTGTTAGCCAAAAAAGCGGTTTGCAATGTCGTAGCAGTCGGTCTGGATTAAAACAGGGGATTTTGATGGAGATCAGATTGAGCCGGTTGAGATTGGTGCGTTTTTGGAAGTTTTGTTTTTGTTCCATATCCGCAGCAAGAATTGTGGCATCCTTTTGTTGGAGTAACTGGCGTCCTGTCAGCCACTGTAAAATGGTCTGTGCCTGTTCTTTATCCAGAGGCGATGCTGATAGAGGGGTGATATGCTCGAGGAGTGGCTCAAGAGAAGAAAAACGGTTAAGATTGGAGATAAAAAGATATTCTTCTTCGCCTATGCGGTAATAGGTGTTCTGTACCGGATCTTCGATGATGTAAAGAGATTGGCCGTTCTCCGTAACCGGAACAAATGTAAGATCCGTGCGTAGACGCGGAAGGGGTGCAGGCGTATCCATTATTATCCAATAAATCGATCAAACATCCGGAGCAGGGTATACCAGGGGCGTCGAAAAAGCTGCCAGGCCAGAGATTTATTGCCAACCTTGAGGCGGGCTGTACCTCGCATCCCAGGGCGTAATTGCTCCTGGTTATTCTTGAGTGTGAAATCTGCGATAAAGATATTTTTATTATCGCGGATCTGTGATTGCGGAACGATATGTTCCACCTTGCCTCTCCATTTTTTATCTGGGTAGGCGGCAAATCGAATCGAAACACCCATGCCTTTTTTCAGAGAGGCTATATCATCTTCCTGGACTGCCAGCTCAATGTTTATCTGTTCCAGAGGAGCGACTGCAAATAAAGTCTGTCCTTTGCTGACAGGACTCCCCTTACTTCGTTCCAGGTCGCCGCTAAGGACAATACCGGTGACTGGACTGGTCAATTGCAGATGCCGTTGTTTTTCGTGCAGCAGATTTAGATGTTCTTGATAGCGTTGTTCGTCAAGGCGGGCTATTTGCACTGCAGCTGTGTTGCCGACAGCCATGTATTGTTCCCGCATTTTTTTTGCCTTGTTTTTTTCCGCTGCCAGGTTGGCAAGTTGTATCTCAATCTCTTTTCCGTCCAGTGTGGCAAGTGTTGCGTTTTTGGTGACAGCATTCCCTGGTTTAACAGATACTGTTTTCAGGATACCTTCAAATCTGGCAACCACGTATCGGGTGGTTACTGGCTGGGCAACACCCTCAGCTTTCAGGTAGTAGGGCAGTGGGAAAAACAGGATCGCAAGCAACCCGACAAGAGAAAGTGCAATGACAAGTCCTCTGTGTGATAGAAAATGTATTTTGCCGCTCTGTGGTGTTGTCTTTCCGCTTGATAAGCTATTTTTACGGTGAAAAAATAATGCCTGGGATAAAATCGGGCTTATTTTTGGAAGCAGAGACAACTTGTCTGCCTCTTTTATCTGGTCCTCCCAGAGACAAATCAGGGAACCGTTTACAGTGTTGTGCTCATCCAGCAAAGGCATGGCTATCCCTGCTGTGTTTCCTGTCGCAAGAGATATTTTCTCAAAAACTGGGGCATTGCTTTTCGCACAACCTGCAACCTGTTGTGGCCAACTCACCGGCGTTTGCTGGAGAGTCGACTCCGCAAGAGCTTCTTCCATAAGCCGTACATGTTCTGTACGACGATCAATGGTTGTAACGTCTGAAAGCGAATGCAGTTGGATTTTTGTGCCACTACCAACCAGGCCGATGGCGACCTGTGAGCAACCTGTCCAGTTCTTGAGGTGGGTGTTCAAGGAGAGGAGGGCTTCCTGCTGTCCTTTTTTGGTGAGAGTACTGTTCGTGAGCAGGATAAGCTCGAGCAGGGCATGATGGTTGGCATCTGCGTTGGGTGTGGGTGCGTGAAAAGCAAGCAGAGATGCCAGCAACTGCGAGGTCAAAACAAAAGGGCCCACGGGTTCGCTGCCAAGCAAAACTAGTAAGGACAGACAGCCTGATTGGCGAGAACTCTGCGGGTAGGGAGCGGAAATGATCCACACTTTCTCATTGTTTTTTAACGGCTGATACACAACCCTTTGGATGTGCATCGCCTTACGCGCATCCTGCTCTATTTCTTCCCGCAAAGAGGGTGACCAGGCAAGAGCCTGACGCGAGAGTAATTCTTCTGTAACCTCTATGCCTGCACCTTGGGTAACAGACAATACACCTCCAGCAGCGTTCACAAAGTTGATACAAAATGCGAGGAAGGTATGCTGAAATTGGTGTTGCTTGTTTGTCAGTGCTGCAAGGTGATAGGCAAGGCGGTTGGTGTCCAACTGTTGGTTGGGCTCTGTTTCCTCTTGCCTCGGAGCTATTGATGGATTCACGCTTGACAATCGATGGCTTATTATTGGATCTTAGGGAGTTGTGCCTGGGCGGCATCCGGAATGGTCTTCTCTGTCTCTTGTTTAAGAACCGAGCTAAGCACTGCATGCAATCGATGTGCTCCCGCTTTGGTCATGGCAAGCCTGGTATGGATGGGGAGGAGCGTTTCACCGCTGTTGGGATCATTCAGCGGGCCGGAAGAGAAGTTGATGATGATCTCTTCATTGGTGGTGTTGACTATAAATTGAGATGCAAACTGGGCTGTCGTTTCATTGTAGCGGACTTTAACTTGCTGTGTTTGTTGCTTTTTATTGTCAGGCATGGTGCCTCCTTGGTAGGAATGCTTTTCAGTATTGGGAGAGTCGAGAAAAAAAGGATTTTAATTTCAAGTTACCCTGTTGCCAGCAGGTAGTAACTAATTTTAGTGTTTGTGGCTTGGGTTACCTTGGCACAGCCTGCTGGGTGATATCTTGTAGGTCGGCTTGTGGAAGGGTAAGAGTACAAAGGCTTCCGGCAATGAGTGTGCTCTCAGGGTTGGGAATTTTTAACTGCATTTCAACTGTACCACTCTGTGCATTGATTATGGGTGCAATGAGGACAACGGTTGCTGGTATGTTCTGCTGATTAACCTGGATGGAAAGCTCTTGTCCTTTTTTTACCTGTAAAGCCATTGCAGGTGGCAGGTGAAAGACTGCCAGTAAGGGATCAAGTTGCACGAGGGTCATAAGCGGTTGGGAATCTCCACCGCCAACTAACTCCGCTTCTTGTTTGTAGATTTTAAGGACAACCCCGTCCACAGGACTGGTCATTATTTTTTCTGCTAACTGGGTCTCGACAATTTTTGCTTCCAGCTTGCGCAGTTGTCTTGCCTCCCTTGCCCCTTGTAGCTCAGCAACAGCCATGGCCAGTTCTGTTCTGGCCATGGTGAGTTCTTGAGGTCGTGTATTCCCACTTTTTTCCAGTTCTTCCAAAAGAGCAAGTCGGTTTTTTCGCATTTTAACCATGTTTGCAGCACCATCAACTTCGGCATGAAAACTGCTCGCCTGCTGAGCTCTAGCAAGTTGGGCTTTGAGAACATTGGTGTTGAGTTCTGCTAGTATTTGGCCCGCCTGCACTGTTTCGCCTTCATCCACAAGCAGTTTGTTGAGTCGATCACGAAAACTGGAAGAAAGGTCTATGATCTTGTTGGGCTCAAGAAAGGTCTCGAATTGAGCTGCAATACTATAGCCAGGAGTTACAAGAAGCAACAAGAAGAACACCAAAAAAAAGCGTTTGCCTAGAGTGCTACTGGTCTTGCTCTTTCTCGCTTCTGGTAGCGTTTCTCTATGATGCGAGTAGGCGTTCAGGCGCCACAGCACTGTGATCAAGGATTAACCACCATAGATTTTTCTTCCAGCTTGATGGCCGGTAATTCGTCGCTGTCTTGTTCCTGGATGGTTTCAATATTGTTTTTACTGACAAGCACTCCCATTGCCCGATAAAGGTTGTAGGTGGCATAGTTATATGCCAATTCACTTTTTGCATACAACTCTTCTGATTTGGTGAGTCGTTCACTGGAATCCATAAGCCGATACAGCATATCCCCGTAAGGTTGGCTTTTAGCCAGCATGAGATCTATTTGGGCCATGAGCTCTTTTATTTCTTCTTCGTCTGAATGCATAATCTGGTAGCTCTGTACCATAGAACGGTAGTTTTTACTCAGTTCACGGAAACTGACCTGTGCTTCGAGCAGTACGTTTTGAACAGTGGTATCCAGTTGATGGACGTGTTGCCGTAGTTCAATTTTTTTGCGCAGATTTCTCGCTTCTGCACCATTATTGCCCAGCGGGTACTCGAACCTGAGACCAGCCACATAACTTGGGCCACCTTCGTCAAACTGGTTGGAGTAGGCTGTACCGTATGCATAATCGCCTTCCAAGCCTTTGACATAGGTCTGGAAAAATAAATCCAGGTCCGGAAGCAGTTCATTATCAGAATTATCGAGACGAATTGCAGCTGACTGGATGTGCTTCATCGCCTGACCAACCTCTGGGCGGTTGTTGAGCGTGGCGTCAATGACGCTGTCAAAAGAAAGATTAAGCAGGCTACTGGAAGGTTGCTGTGCCGTAACCAGTTCGAGGCTACCGTTGCTGAGCAGAGCAGGGTTGTTAACCAGAGCGTTAATACGTGACTGGGCATTTCGTACGGCGTATTCGGCCTGCATGGCTGCCAGGTTATGGGCACTGACTAAGGAACGGGCCCTGGCAAGCAGACTGGGCTGTACATCCACGTTGGCACGGCTCTCCATTTTGTCTAAGATAGCCTGTGATCGTTTGGCCAGGTGAGTGCGCTGTACCAAAAGGGATCGCTCTAAATAGAGACCCCAGTAGGCACGGCTCACCTCCAGGAGATGACTTTCTATGTTTCGTTGGAATTCATCTGCAGCAATGGCGTGATCAATGTGGGCCAGGTTAATTGCAGAGTTGTTGTAAGATATACCAAAGCGTTTGAGCAGGGGTTGTCTGATTGTGAGGTAGGTGCCGGTCCGAGCCTGATCTTCGGGGTTGAAATAGACAGAGTTGGTGTCGAGGCCGCCGATGTTTTGCTTGAGCTCTACTTCGGTACCGGTCACAAATTTTTTGCGGATACCGTATGCAAGGTCAGCATTGTTTTCCTCATAGCGAAGGGGCCCTCCGGTTTTCAGATCGTCCCCCACCGGTTCATCCAGATCACTTAAACTCCCTTCTGCAAACACTCGCCAGTCAAAGGGTCCTTCTGCTTCCTGAATGGTTGTTTCACGTATCAGGGGAAGATCACTGAAAACTTGTATCTGGGAGCTGGTATTCATTGCCATGGTGAACAAGGAGGTCACGTCGGTGCCCATGGATGAAGTATTGGGATTGAGTTGAGTACTTACTTCGTCTTGCCACCACGGAGTAAAACTTTCTGGCAGGGTATCGGTAGCCTGGTTATCGCTAAAAAGGCTGGTGAAGTTTGCTTCAGACTGCTTTATTTGCTCAACCAGAGAGTCATAGCGGGTGAGCATTTTTGTTTTCAGTTTTTGATAATCTTGGTCGCTTTCTTCAGTTGCTGTAATAGCCTGACTATAGTCGCTTGGTTGAAGGCTCTCTTCCGCCTGGGGCTGTACCGCAAAGGCCGAAACAAGGAGGGCGGTAATACCTAGCACCGCATATTTTTTCATAATGTCTCTTCTTCTTTATTGTGATTAATGACTGATTTTTGCTGGATTGATTGAGGGACTGAAAAATTCGTACCCATTGAAATCATCCCAGTTTAAATTAAAAGGGGTCTGGTTGCTTGCATGCATTGAGGCCATAATGGTTGAAGGCATATGGGCAAAAATCATATCCACATCAAGGGTTGATCTGGAAAAGATCAGTCCGATGCCATTGGGGTTGAAATAGGTGCGAGCGTTAAACAGCCCTGGTGAGCTGTTGTTGTAGCTGGAGGCGGTTTGTCCCAGTTCCATATGGTGTGGTAGATCATACAGCAGGGTTGCTGGAAAACTGGCGAGCCAGTTGCCTGCAGTATCTGCCATTACTGTCTGAAAACCTACTTGGTTGCCCTGGCTGTCAAAAAGGGAGAGGAACAAGGTGGTCCCTGGTTCGGCCATTCCTGTGTATACTGGACTTACCGGCAGTGGGGGAAGTATATATTTTATATCACGTTCTTCATCCCACGGGAACTCCTGGCTGGTATCACCAAACTGGCGGTGCATGAAGAAGGCGTCCGCTTCTAGAGTGGTCGGTTGAGTTGGCACCAGAGGGGTTACTGGTTCAATTGGTGGTTCAATTGGTGGTTCAATTGGTGGCTCAGCCGGGTAAACATAACCAAAATCAACAGTGCGTACATCTTGTCCCGATGCAAGGGTAATTGTAAAACTGTTATCCAGGGTACCATCTGGGTCAAAGCTTGGCGTTATACCCGCCGGAAGCGTTGTCGGATCTACACTTACCACATGGCTTCCGGCAGGGAGATTATCAACCAGATAGTTGCCATTACTATCTGTAGTGGTGGTTACCGTATAATCCGGATTGTTGTCGCCATTGAGATCAATACCAACGCTAATTTCAACTCCGGGAAGCCCTGCTTCACCTCCATCCTGAACACCGTTTTGATTTTGATCGTTCCATATGGTGTCACCAACAGAACCGGTACCGGTGTAACCGAAATCAATGGTCATGTTACTACCGCTTACAGGTAGACTGAGGGTGCTGCTGTTATCCTTACTGCCATCCGGGTCAGCGGTTTGTTCCATGCCACCAGGCAGGGTTGATGGATCTACCGATATGGTAAAATCACCACCAGGCAGGTTGTCAAAACTGTAGTTCCCGTTGCCATCTGTGGTGGTTGTAACGGTATCAATATCACCATCCAGGTCAATGTCACCGGTTAGGGTAACCGTCACGCCTGAAAGGCCAACTTCGCCATTATTCTGGCTACCATCGCCATCATAATCAAACCAGATAGTATCGCCAATGGTGCCTGTATAGCCGTACCCAAAGTCAACCTGATCGGTCACCTCTCCCGCAGCAAGCGAATAGACAACCGAGCCGTCAGGATTGGATGTACCATCGTCCAGATCATACAATGGTTGCATGTCAGTGGGGAGGTCGTCAGGATCAACTGTAATGGTATAGGTTGCAGCTGGGAGATTATCAAAGCTGTACCAACCGGTTTCGGTTTCCGGCGTATCTGGGTTGTCTCCAGTGGTAACGGTTTTTTCAAAATCAGGGGTGCCGTCGCCGTCAACGTCTGCTGAGATAGTGATATCTACGTTGTCCAATCCCAATTCATCGGCATCCTGAACACCGTCTCCATTAATGTCATGCCAGATCGTATCACCAATGGAACCAGAACCGGTATACCCAAAATCTATAGTATCAATACTTCCGCCATTGGAAAGCGTAATACTGGTGGCTGTGTTATCATAGGTGCCGTCTTCGTTAGGATCGTAACTCTGTGTAAAACCTGAGTCTTGTAAAATGAGCATGCTACCTGTCGAGTTCGTTCCATCATAGTCTACAGATATTTCATATTCACCATCAAGCAGGTCGCTGAACTGATACCACCCTTTTTCTACCTCAGCAGTATCTGGGTTATCTCCAGTTGTTGTGGTAAGGGTTATATCACTGACACCATCGCCATCAACGTCACCGGTTAATGTTACCAGAACATTATCAAGTCCGGGCTCTTCCGTTCCGCCATCCTGAACTCCGTCATTATTTGAATCAAACCAGACAAAATCGCCTATAGTTCCTGCGGCCTGAAGACCAAAGTCAATATTAAGATTTTTTCCAGAAAGAGAGAATTCAGTTGTTTCATCGGGTGTTGTACCACTAGTGTCCAAGGGGTACTCGTACGTTACGACACTTCCCGTAGGAGGGGATATGGTAACGGTATAGTCTACCTCAGGAAGGCCAGTGAAGCCATACCATCCGCTTTCTATCTCCGGAGTTGATGGATTGTCACCAGTGGTGGTAGTAAGCGTAAGGTCAGGGCTCCCGTTACCGTCTAGGTCTGCTTCCAGGGTTACAGTGACCCCATTAATCCCGCCTTCATTACTGTCAAGAGTACCGTCTCCATCAATGTCATACCAGACTGTATCTCCAACGGCTCCATCACCCCGGTAGCCAAAGTCTACGTCGGTAATATCATTTCCATCCAACACCTCAACCTTTGATTGATGATTGTCAGTACCGTCGTCTGAATTATATAAAGGGTTTTCGTAAGTTTGGAGTAACCCATCAGGTAGAGTGGAGGTTTCTACTTTGACCAAATATGGGGGAGTAAGCTCAGAGCTGGGCAGATTAGCAAATTGATAATAGCCTGTGCTATTTGTTGTGGTTCTCGCCAATTCAACATAACCACCACCAAGGCCGTCATCCCTATACAATACTACCTCGACACCAGCTATTCCTGGCTCCCCTGGATCTTGAACACCCTTATTATCTATGTCCAGCCATATAAAATCGCCTAAAGAAGGTGGGTTGCTCACAACTTCAAAAGTGGCCGGGTTTTCATCCTGATCACCATCAACACCGTAAGGGACGCCTCCTGAACTTTCTCCATCATCATAGACACGTTCAAAGTCATCATCTGTTGTATGGGTGCCATCTCTACCTGACCAGTCAGCATCAACGACATTTTCATACGTGTCAGGGACATATCCTGCTGCTCCCACCACAATGTCATAGGTAATAGTGATAGTGTCACCTTGGGCGAGATCCCAGCTTCTTGGTGTGCCGCTATCAAAGATAAGAGTTCCTGGCGTTGAGTCATCGACGCTTATCGTTGCATCTGAATCATCAGCATAGACTGCTGAAGCAATACCTGTGAAGCTAACTCCACTTGGCAATATATCTTCAGCAGTAACGTCGTACGCCATTGATGAACCCGTATTTTCCAGAATCACAGTGTAGGTCAGTGTTTCTCCGGGCCGTACATTATTTATATCACCTGCAGGGGCATCGACATCTTTTGTTGTCTTTATTATCGGCTCTACGATATTTATTACTACCGGATCATCAGTTACCGTTTTGGGGCCATCTTCAGGGTCCGTGTAGCTGAGGGAGCCAGTGTTGGTCACCGTGGCACCATCAACATTGGTGCTGATATTGGCGACAAGTGCGGTTACGGTGATAGTAAACGAATTATCAGTTGTCCCGTCCAGTGAGCTTGAGGTTGTGGCTGTTTCGAAGTTGAAGAAAAGATCGTTACCATTATAGTCGTTTTGGAATTCGATAAGCGTCAGAGTGCCGCTATAGTTTGTAGTGTCGTCGATGCTATATGAATCGTAGAGCAACCCATCAGGCAGCTCATCAACTACTTCTAAATCGTTAATGGTACCTTCTGGCAGTGTAACGACGATATCATAGGTAACGGTTTCCCCTATGGTGTAGCTGCCACCACCTTGTTTATCAATGCCTGGTGTCGGGGTGATGAAGGCGGCATCATCAGTATCGGAATAGGTTCGTTCCTGATCTTCACCATTATCAATAAAGTCGGAATAGTCTGAACGAGCACCATTCAAGGAGGTCCAGGAAAGGTTAGCAGTGTTATCTATGCTCTCTCCCGGTTGAACGCTTTGCTTCAGTGTACCGGTTATGGTGAGTACTAATTCCTGATCAAGAAGGAGATCAATGTCTCCTATGGTACTTAAGGTCGAACCTGTTAGATCAAGCGTACCTGCAACATTAGTGGTTCCAATGAGAGCGGAATCAAGCGTCAAACTTTCCAGTTCTGTATTAAAGGTGTCGTTGATCTGTAAATCATATGCGTTGGCATCGCTGTTAGCAGAGTCATTGGTGATTGTGATGGTGTAGGTTACCGTATCCCCGGCATCCCCATTTCCCGCAAAAATAACATCTTTTTCAATATCTAACGAAGGGTCAAGAACTTCCACCTCAACTGCACTGGATGGATCGGAAGTAACCTCGTTTCCGCTTGAATCATCCCAAGTAAGCTGTGCCTGGTTGTTGAGCAGGGAACCTACGCTAGTACCATTGCCCGTATTGCCCGCTACATCCGTTACCATGACCGTATAGGTGAGCGTAATGGTCTCAGCACTCAAATTATCGGCATTGCTATTGATGATATCACCAAAATCGATATCAAGTGTATCGTTACCCCCTGAACTTTGGGTATAGGTTATAAAAGAAGAATCGGTTGGATCATCAATTGGAAGAGCAGCCTGCAATGCACTTATATTGTTGGCACCTCCAACATCTGCAGTTGCGGAGGTTGAAAGTGCGATGCCTGATATGCTGATTAAAGAAAGACCGGTGTCAAGGGTATCTACCAGGTGAAAATCCGGGCTGTCTCCCTCTGCCAGAGTGATTTCCACCTGGTAAGTAAGGATCTCTCCAATAACAGCTTCGTTTTTACCATTTGCTTCACCTACACCATCCTCAATTTCACTGTTGAGCAAAGTCTTAACTACTGTATTGGCGCCAATGACAATATCTGCTGGATCGGTATCTGAGTAGTCATTGACTCCGCCGCTACCGTCACGCTCACTGTCCCCAGTTGTAACAAATCCGGAAATATCAGTGTTGGTTGTGGTGGTTCCCGGTAAGCTGGACCAGTACACATCAGCATCATTTTCAATGAGATCACCAACGGTTATAATCGAAGTGTCACTTGTGAGATTCCCGGAAACTGTAATGGTAATGGTACGACCTGGATCATAAGCGAAGTCGATTGTGCCTTCTGCGGAGACATTTCCACTTGAGCTCAATGGGTTGAATTGCAATGTGCCACTGTTGATAACAACGTCGGCATCTGTGAGAAGAGTGTCATTAACCGCATAAGTAATAGTGGCTGGGTCAATGGCCGTTGGAATAACATCCTGAAGGCTCACGTCATACGCATTAGCTTCACTGCTACCGTCGTGCTGTATGGTAATGGTGTAGCTGATACTGTCACCCTGATCACCAGTGACCTGATCTGGGTCAGAAGTCCCTTCAATTTCTACTGACTTGCTAACATCAAGCAGCGGCTCGATAACAGTTACAGCTGCAGTAGGTGTGTCTTGGGCTGCGGACTGGTCAGACCCCTCTTGCTCCCATATGGCTTGAACTTGATTGTTAAGATTTGGTCCAGAATCGTTAGCTGTACTTTGGTTTTCAGATGTATTTAAGACAACGGCAGTATATTCGATGATAATGGTTTCCGGGTCACCATTGTCATCTTCTGTGTTTAGTATCGTCCCAAAATCAATTTCAAAAGTGTCGTTGCCACCAGTGTCTTCAGTATAGGAGATGTTACTTTCTGTACCTAGAATTGGAGTCGTGAATGAATTATCCGCGCTGAGCCCAGAACTAATCGTTATCGTATCGATACTTACCAATGCAAGACCTTGGTCCAAACTGTCCAGAATCCTCAGGGAAGGGGTTTCGCCTTCAGGTACTTCCAGAGTTACCTTGTATTGTACGGTTTCTCCGACAACGGCTTCAGTATTATCGTTGTCGCCACTGTTGATGCCAGTACCAACAAGCACTTTTTCAATGGTTGGCTCCTCTATAGTTACTGTGGCATTATCACTTGGTGGATCAAGTGGATCAACCCAGTTTTCAGTAGAGTTTGCGAAGTCGTCCGAAGGGTCGCCTGGGGTCCCATTGTCATCCAGCTGACCTGTGAAGTAGAGAATGGATGCCGTATTTTCGTATTCGACTCCTGCTTGGGCCATGTCACTGTCGATGGCGGTTTCGTTATCAACCTCTAGATCATAGGTTATGATGAACACCCCATCAGCTGTGAGCACTCCTTCTGCAGCATCAAAAACAACTTCTAGTTCCCCCCCTGTCAGGTCAACGGTATAGTTGGTATTATCAACAAGCTGTGTGCCATCTCCATTCCATACCTGGAGGTTCATATCGTTTGTGCTCGTGGGAGCGATAAACCCTGAATTTGGCAGGGTGTCATTGATGGTCAACCCATAGGCAGATGTCCCACCGATGTTGTATGCAGCAACGGCAAAAGTGACCAAATCGCCACCATCAACGTCAATGATGTTGGCATTTAGAGGGTTGGCCTCCATTTCAGCCGCATCTACACCATCACTGGAAACGCTTAAAGATGGATCGTTTCCAGAAGCATTGAAACTCAGATCGTTTAGGTCTTCCGCATTAGCTGGTACTTCATTTTCATCTACAAACTCACCATTACCAGCTGTTGCAACAACACCTTTTGTAATCAGTATCTCTGGGGCCGAAAGTTGGATTTGGGCGATGTTTTCAAGGTCCGTGTTTTCAAGGAAGGTATTGTTGTAACTCCAGGTTGCCTGATTGGTGAGGTATAGCCCGTCTGCAAAAGGCTCATTGGTTACTGTGGAAGTGACTAGAATTTCAATAGTGTAGTAGGGGTTGTTATCAGGATTGGTAATGATATTTGAATCAGCGTGAAAAGTGGTGAGATCAAATGTGAGCGAATTTGCTCCATCATTTGAAGAAACCGTGGGGGACCAAGGACTTGGGTCGGCCACAACATCGGGAGCAAAGTGGAGATCCGTATCATTGCCGAGAAAAATTTGGCCTCCTATGGAAAGGTCACCAACAATTGGTTCCTGGGCGATATCTGGAGTTAGCGGGTCGCCATCGTGATCAACAAAGAGCGTAGCTTGATTTTCTATGACCGGATTTGCACCAAACTCTGCTATGTCATAGATAGGGACAGGTAGGTAGTCGACGAGGATCAAGTCTTCAATGTCACCGGTTGGTAGTTCGAGTGTAAAGGTATATGTGACAACATTACCCGGTGAAATGGTCATGCCGTCAATATACTCCACTCCATTGATGTGGCTGATGGCTTTTTGGGTTGTAACTCCCTCGACCGTAAGCTCTGTTGCCGAATTTTCGGTAACGGTATGGCCTGTAGAATCGTAATTACCTCCGCTGATAGCGCTGGCCGGATCAAGAACATCTCCGCTGATTTCGACATCATTGTTGATGGGATCGTTGGCATCAACGCTGGGGTCAATCCCGCTCTGGATATAATTCTCATCAACCTCAACATAAAAGGTTATCGTCCCTGTGGTGCCTCCTAGCATTGAAGCGTCATTGTCGAAGAGATCCCCATAGAGTTCGCCATCTCCGCCGATCAGGGAAGATATATCAAAGGAGATGGTTGTCTCACCGCTTACGCTGTCTCTGATTACACTGTGGCTTGTTCCAATTCCAGTGGTTAAGTCAAGATCAGCATTATCCCATGAAAGATCAAAGTTGTAACCATTTCCATCAATTAGTAAGGTCGGGTTCCACGTTGTGACCGACCCCACCACGGCATCGGTCCAAAGGTAATGCTGCCCATCTCCTAGAGTGTCCGTAACAACAATATTTTCAAAACCGAAGTAATCTGAAATTTGAAAGTCAATGGTATATTTAAGAATATCTCCGGGAGTGATGGTGATCTCATCAGTAGCAGGGTCATCTTGAGCACCATTATCCTGGTAAATTTCAACACTCTTCTGGGTAGCGATGGAGTTAATTTCCTGGGGAGTATCAGAGCCGTCGCCATCATCAACCCCATCTCCATCACCGCTGTCGGGTAAACCTGCAGTAACTTGACCTGTTCCTGTTAGTGGGTTGTCATAGTTGCCTGTTGCACTTGCTTCATTTAAGGCAATATCAGCAGCACCGGTAACCGGGTCGATGACCGGGTTGCCATCGGCATCAAACTCGCCATAATACACAGTGTAAGTGACTGTTACCTCCGAAACACCATCGGCTGGGGCGCCAGTGACAGAGCCTATCGGCAGGATAAAGTCGTTGTCAGGAGCATTGTGGGGTAGCCATGCTGTTGGTGATTCATAACCACTGGCATTCTCGACTGTTGATGTATAGTCAACTCCGTTAACAGTAATGGTAATATCATCTCGATAGTAAGCGCTGTTAGGTAGAAAATCCGATATGACCAGATCCTCTACGGTTTGATCCGGTGCGATATCTATCTCGATTGTATATTCTACCGGAAAATTGGGTCCTGTAGCTGTTTCGCTCTCGTTGGCATCAGTGGTTTTTGAGATCGTAAAAAGTTGAGGGGTGACCGTATCGCTGGCTAAGTCCGATTGAATGATGATTAGGTCTGTCTTGGGGTTGTCTAACGGGTCTTTTCCATAAATAAAGCCACCACGTGCTTTTACCTCAAGATCGACCCCTACCACAGCGTCACCTGCCGCATAACCAGATGCATCTACAGCATCTTCATCAATTTCTGCGATAAAATTGATATCAATGGTCGGTTGCTCAGGCGTAAACGAGCCAAAAGGCAGTTCGATAACGTACCAAGTATCACCGTCATGGGTACCATTCTCTAGAGGAATAGCTCCACCAATAGTGTCAAAAGGGTGGGCAGCATCTGAATTGTTGGGGTCGATGGTATCCGAGCTGTCAGCTTCATTGATCCAAACAGCATTGGTACTATCCCATGTATAGGCTGTAGTGCTGACAGGTGCGGTACCATACGTGGGGCCAGAGGTGACGTTAAGACCGGCAGGTACATATACATCCAAGTACGGACCGTAGCCGATGTTCGTTGAGTCTCCTTCTGCTGCCGAGTTGTCAAAACTGACAGTGAACTCTATCTCTTCCTCAATGAGGCCTTCGGAAGGTAAGGATACTGAAACTTCTGGAACAGGCGGAGCTAAAGTGGCGTCCCATTCACCACTTGCATCAGTAAGCACGGTTGTCTCAATATCGCCGGTTGCAACCTCCAGGTCCCAGTCACCGCCGCTTGCAGCGTTTCCGGTGGGATCATCTGAGGCGGCCACCTCAGCTCCTGTGATCTCTGCCAGGGCTTCAATGAAGTTCTCTGCACTTGTGTCTTCTGCAATGTTGCAACCATAGAGGAGAATATCGCCCTCTTCAGAGAGTGCATCACCCCAGAGTGAGAGCTGGCTTTCGTAGTCGTCAATGTTGGAAGTATCTAGGGTTGTATAGCCAAGCTGGAGGCTATTCTCGCTCCCGTGTGAGATGATATGTACCCCGGTAAGCTCAGAGTAATTTGAAAGGGTATCGGTGATTTGCTGCACCTGATCAGTTGCTGCATCCAGGATGATAACCTTGGTTCCCGAGATGGTTTGCTCTTGCCTGGTATCGTCAGCTTCTGTCTGCTCAAGATCTGAAACGACCCCATCAACCAGTGTTGCATGGTCTGTAACCGTACTGTCGACAAAGACAATTTGTTCTGTGTTTTCTATTTTCGCGTCTGTTTCAGTGAGAGCAAGCGCACTTTCTTGATCCTGAGGTAGCTCCTCTGCATCGTCTGAGGTTATTTTTATTGAAGCGGTCTCAACACTGTCAACGGTGACATCACTCTCATCCTGCTCAGTAGGCTCTGTTTGTGAATCCACATCACCCTCAGCCTCCAGTGCAGGCTCATCGTTCACGCCATCGTTTAGGGAATCAGTCTCCTGGGTACTATCCGTGCTCTCTGCAGGAGTTTGTTCCTCAGCCGTTTGCTGTGCTGTCTGAACGTCTGTTGTTTCCAGCATGTCCACATCAATAGGTTCGGCAGTATCAGCTGCTACGGCAAGGGGATTGGCATCCAGAAAAATTCGTTCTTCGAGTTGTTCGAGCAGCAGGTGTCTTTTGCGAGGCGTTTTCATTGCAGACCTTTAGACAGATGGAGAAAACAAAAGGGGAGATGAGTTTGATTACTATTCTTAAAGAGCTTGTAACTGTCTGCCAAGACAGAATTTTTATTAAAGAAGAATATAATAACAGAATGTAACTCAAGGCAAGTAAAATTTTGGTAAATGTCAGGTGAGAACAAAGGTCAAACAATATATTGAGTACAGTAACAGCAAGGGGTTTTCCTTGAACAAGTTGGACAGTATTGCGCTCATATTAAGGGTAGTTTAGATGTGGATGATTTCATTGACAAAGCTACAGGCGTAGTTGTTTTACGTTGAGGGCGTTGTGATTGAAGAGCAGCCAACGATGACCTGAAGATACGATGGGAGGTGTTCAATTTATTTCAGGACAACTCTTGAGTAGAGGGAGTGTCTCCTTCGGTTGTGAGTGTTTCGTTATTTAACCGTTGTTTGTTTTGGTAGCAGCAAGGTGAAAATAGCTCCATTGTCACCTTTATTGAAAACTGAAATTTGTCCGTTATGCCTATCGACGACTTCTTTGACCAGGCTAAGCCCTAGGCCAAAGCCTTCCTGCCTGTGTGTATTCGTTCCTCTCTTAAACTTTTTAAAGATGGCGTTGTGTAGTTGCTCGGGGATGCCTGGGCCTTCGTCTTCAATACTGAGGGTGAAATGATGTTCCTGTTCCAGAAGGGTAAGCGTTACCCTACTGTTTTCAGGACTGAATTTTACTGCATTGTCGAGCAGGTTGATAACGGCTTGGAGTAACAGGAGTTCATCACCCGTCATGGGAGATGTTTTTTTGGGGAGCTGGGCCGTGAGAGTAATTGCTTTTTTTCGAGCTGCTGGGGTGACGCTGGTTATGGCATCACCAATTAGCGTAAGTGGCTGAAATGGGAAAAACTGTAATTGTTGTTTGCCGCTTTCAATACGATTGATATCAAGAAAGGTGACAATGAGCTGGTTTAATCGTTTCGCTTCGGTGCAGATGGTTTCAGCATATTGTTGCTGTTCAAGGTCCAGGCTATCTGCAAGCATTTCTCCGTATCCGAGAATGGTTGTCAGCGGAAGTTTCAGTTCATGCGAAACTATGGAAACTATTTCATCTTTTACTCTTTCCAATTCTCTTAGTCGGGTAACATCATGGAGGATGGCAATGGTCCCCTCAAAGGGTGTTTCTTCGGTTGAAAAGCGATGCATGTCGATCTGGAAGTAGTGCCTGCCGGAGTTGTTAAGTACTTGTATCTCGATGTGAAGGGGAGTGCCTGGCCCAAGGATGGGACTGGCTGTTACTTTGTCGGTATTTGTTATCTGATGCCGGAAGATATGATCAGCAAAAGCCGCATAATTTGGTAAGCCTGAATCATCAGGGACATGGTGCTGCCAAAATTTACGGAAGTGAATGTTTGCGAAAATAGGTTGGCCGGAGAATGTATCCCAGAGTACCAGTGGCGGAAGTTCATTGTTGAGTAAATTGTCAAGAAAAGTGTGCTGCATACCCAGGGCGTCGGCAGCATGTTGTAACTGCTCAATGTATTGATGAATCCCCAAGGTGTTGAGCATTCCTCGTTTGCTACGGTGGTGATTTTTTTTGGGTATATATCCGTATATTTGCTCCAGTCCCTTGTCCAACCGTTTATTGAGGGCGCGAATTTGGATATAAATCGCATTGCCGGCCCAAAGCGTTTGTTGCAGCAGATGAAAGAGATACGTCAGAAAGAGCACCACGGAAAAGAGTGCTATGTCGATAAAAAAGCAGTTGTGAAAAAATACAACAGCGATAACCCATACTGTACCGAGGAGGATTAGGTTGAGGCAGATGTTATAGCGTTCGCCAACTACCGGCCATAAAACTGCACCCATGATAAGCAGTAGGGCAACGAGAAAAAAGGAGAGTAATGGCAGGGGGTGAAGGAAGCGTTGTTCAAGCAGATTGCCAAGGATAGTTGCCTGGATTTCTACCCCAGGAGTAACCTGGGTGCGGGAAAAAGGGGTAATAAAAGTATCGTTAAGACCAATGGCCTCGGCCCCGATGAACACAAAGCGATCCTTGAAAAAGTCCTGAGGGATATGCCCTTCAAGTACATCGATATAGGAGAGGTAAAGAAAGGTTCTCTCCGGGCCGTAGTAGTTGATGAGGAGTGGCTCCTGTTGTGTGGGGGGCGTGGGAGTCTCTTTTCCGGATGCCTGAAGCAGCGCCAAGCTAAAGGGTTGCTGACCGGAGCGTATGTTGAAAGGGACTTCACGGACAATGCCGTCGGTGGTAAATATCGTTTCAATATGCCCGGTCCCTGTGACCTGATCTAGGCCTGGTGAGGGGGTGAGCATTGTATTCTCAAAAGTAGTGGCCGAGGCAAATATGACCGGCGGGGAATGGTTGAGTTGTTTGTTAAAAAGTACGTCGTCATCAGTTGGCTCTGAAAAAAGAAAATCAAAGCCAATTGCCTTTGCCTGAGAGAGCTGAACAAGGAGTTTAGCATGTGTTTTGCGAGGAAACGGCCACGCTCCCAGCTTTTTCAGGCTGCCTTCATCAATTCCTACGATGACTATCGATTGCGGCGGGGCAACTGGTCCGCGAAGACGAAAAAGAAGATCCTGTGCCGTGGTGCTCAGGCCATGGGTGAAGCCAAAAAGGTAGAGCAATAAAACGCAACAGCAACCCGCGATGGGAATTGATAAACGGTTTTGCAATGGGTTTATCATTAAAGAAGAATGATACCCAACATTATCACTCCGATCATGGCTTCTTTCCAGCCAAGTGGGTCTCGTTTGATTTCCAGTGTCTGTGAGGCTGTCCATGGACCAATAGCTTCAGGACTGAGCACGCCTCTAATACGTACAAAATACTTTCCTGGGAGTAGATGTTTTTGTACTTCGTAGCTAGCGGTTGTAATCGCTTTTTTGTCAAGTAGTAGAGTCGTGAACTGTCTGTCTTCCGCTATCTGCAGATCATAGGTACATTCTTCAGCCATGGCAGACCAACGTAGAGCGAGTGGCTCAGAAGCCGTGGTCGTGGCACTTTGCATTTCTGGTTGTGCTGCCATTTTCCATGAAAGCGGCGGCGAGTGCAGCGTAACAAATCCGTCTGGACTGATAGCCTGTACCCGGAAATAATGGTCGCCAGGCTCAAGCTCTGGAGTGGTCAGGGATGGGGTTGTTGTTTCCTGCTCTACAACAATGTTTTTAAACGCATTGTCAGTTGCCAGTTGATAGAAAAAACGATCGACCTGCTCGCCCTTTAGCCATGTAATTGTAATCTGCTTGTCCCAAGATATCCGGCCCTCCTTTGGGCTGGATATTACTGGTGCCGAGGGGATAGTTCGGATGGTAAGCGGCAGAGGGCCGTTGGCAAGACTTTCAAAGCCCTCGTTGTCGATGGCCGTGAAAAAGCTGTAGTACGAACCGTCCGGAAGCGAGTCTATGACAAATGCTTCGTCTGGGGAACAATACACTTCTTTTACGGTTGTCAAGCCTGCATTATCGGCAGTGATTCGCATCCGAAGTGTTTCAGCCTGCAGATGTTCTGGAGCGGGTATCACAGCAGGAAGTACGCGAAAGATTGGCTTAAGGAGCGGCGGGACAGGAGGAGATGGCAATGGCCTGGGTTCTTCCGGAGCAGCACCAGGTTGCACCCTGCTCCCCTGGTTAGCCGGCAACGTGATGCCTGCGCCGGCGGCACCAACATTCACCTTGCCGGTGAGGGTTTCAAAGATGCTCGCCTGTTCTTGGTTTTTTATTCGGTACTCGGTGCCGCGTACACCGGTGATGGCAATGGGTGTACGGATCTGATGACTGTCGTTTGGCTGTAACCGCTGTATTATTTTGTTGAAAATTCTTCCATTGTGCAGCGTAAAATCGATTTTAACCGTTTGGTCGACCAGACCGATGAGGTAGTTGAATGTCAGCTTTGAATTGGGTTCCATGTTCAGATAGCGGTGGTCCGGGAAGATAATATGGGCGTAGGCACTGTCTCCTGTAACCACTGTTTGCCCCGGGCTTAGGAGTGTTCCTTTTTTTGCTGGGATTGTTTCTCCGTTTGTGTCAACGATGTTGACCTCTCCTCTCATTGTAGCCAGTTTTGCCTTCAGTGTTTTGTGTTTGAGGCGGGAAAGAGGTACTTTCAGGGTTGATTGTTCACGGATGAGATAAGGTGGCCTGAGCTTGTTAATATCGGCAATAGTTTTCCAGTCGCTTTTTTGATGGCAATAATCGCGAGCAAGGTGAATGAGGTTGGTACCGCTTTTGACATGAAGCGGTACCAGCATGTCTTTTGCAATACTCGTTTGCGGAAGCCAGACAGCCAGAAGAAAGATGGAGAGCAGTAGTGGTTGAAGCAAATGGTTACGTCTATTTTTTTCCTGTCTGTTCATGGTGTGGTCTACTGTGAAAAAAGGTCGGAAGGTTGTCTGGGCGATTATTGCGGAGCTGTTAATTCACTGCAGACAGTTTGTACCCAACTCCTGGGACAGCCAAGATTTCGATGGTATTGGGACTGCTGCTCTCCAGCTTTTTGCGAAGATTTGCAACATGCATTACCAGTGCCTTGGTTTCGATATCGGGATCGTAGCCCAGCACCTCCTGAAGGAGTTCTCTGTGTGTTACGACCGTTTTTTGTCTGGTCGCCAAATAGGCAAACAGGTCGAACTCGGTTTTGGTAAGCATCACTTTTTTTCCATTGTCCCGGGAAATTTCTCGTGCCTGGGTATCTATCTGCAACGGACCGATGTGTATACCGGCAGCCATGGTTATTTCCTTTTTAGCAGATTTCCGCAACTGAGCTTTTACCCTGGCAGACAGCTCGCGCAGACTGAATGGCTTAGTAAGATAATCATCTGCTCCGAGTTCCAGTCCCTTGACTTTGTCATCCACACGGTTCCTGTCAGTGAGAATGATGACTGGTGTTTCCACCGCTGCTGCACGCATCTCGTTAAGGATAGAGAGGCCGTCCTGGTGCGGCATCACTACATCAAGTAAAATGACGTCGGGCTGGGTGGCGGTAATGCGCTGGTAAGCATCCTTGCCGTTATCTGCTGTTATGACTTCTGCCCCCTGATTGCGGAAATAGGTCCGCAGCATGGTCTGGATATTCGGGTCGTCTTCAAAAACGAGGAGTTTGCAATCAAGTTTTTCAGTCATAGGGATCATCTCGGTAAGGTGACATTAACGGCTAAAATTACATTGATTTATGTATTAGGACAAGGGGTTTTCTCGTCTCTGTGCCGTCAAACTGAAGCATTGAGTCGAAAGCAGCAGCAGTTTGAAAAAACAGTAAAACAGTTTACCTGAAAGTGATGTAAGTATTTGGTAATAAAAATGGTCTGGAGCGTGTCCTACGGCTCTGGGAGTGATTGACTTGGACGGGAAAGAACGTATAATAATATGGAGTATCAACATGTTGAACCGTGTCGCGTGCTGATCCGTCTGCAGCAGGTGATCTCCCATTGCTTAAACGGACATGGATATGCCAGAACGAGTCGGATTTATTTCCACCCGGTTTGCCGGAACAGATGGTGTCTCATTGGAGTCGGCCAAATGGGCTGAGGTGCTGTGGCGGGATGCGCACACCAGCTATTGGTATGGAGGTGTTCTTGATCGAAGCGGTGGTGTATCCATGTGTATTCCGGAGACCTATTTTGGCCACCCGGAAAATGAATGGATCAATCAACGGATCTGGGGGCACAGCCATCGTCCACCTGAAGTAACCAGACGTATCCATGACTTGGCCGAGTACATAAAAGGCACCTTGTATGACTTTGTCCAGGAGTTCGATATTTCAGTCCTGCTGGTGCAGAATGCACTTACCATCCCCATGCACCTTCCTCTTGGACTGGCCATAACCGAATTTCTGGCCGAGACAACCATGCCGGCCATTGCCCATCATCACGATTTTTTTTGGGAGCGGAGTCGTTTTCAAGTCAATAATGTGCCCGATTTTTTGGACATGGGTTTCCCGCCCAAGGATATTCAGCTGCAACATGTGGTGATTAATCAATCCGCCCGAGAGGAATTGGCCCTGCGCAAAGGCATTTCTTCCATGCTTGTGCCCAATGTTTTTGATTTTTGCAACCCTCCGGAACCCGCTGATGCGTATAGTCAGGATTTGAGAAGCGAGATCGGCCTTGACCCTGAAGATAAGTTGATCCTCCAGCCTACCCGAATTGTGCCCCGAAAAGGTATTGAACATTCCATTGCCCTGGTCAAGCGGTTGCAGAATCCTCGCTGTAAATTGGTTATCTCTCACGCAGCCGGTGACGAGGGCAGTGACTATCCTGAGCAAATTTCCGAACTGGCGGAGTCGGAAGGGGTGGATGTTCGTTTTTTCGGCCACCGGGTCGGTGACCGGCGGCATATAAATAGTGATGGTGAGAAAATGTACGTCCTCCATGATCTGTATCTTCATGCAGACCTGGTGATGTACCCCTCTATTTACGAGGGGTTTGGTAATGCGCTGCTGGAGGCCTTTTATTTTAAGGTGCCTATCATTGTCAATCGCTATCCGGTATGGGTCCGTGATATTGAGCCCAAAGGATTCAAGGTGCCTGTCATGGATGGATTTGTCAATCGTAGCGTTGTTACAGAGGCAGTACGCCTTTTGGACGATGCAGAGTATTGTGAACAGATGGTGACCCATAATTATGCTCTGGCAAAGCAATACTATGGATATCCTATCTTGCGATATTGTTTGCAGACATTGATTAATAATATTGCCTACGGCATCTGGTGACGAATATTTTTTAATTCACAGTTGAGGGCATAGGTTATCGTAAGTATACCGGTACGTTAACGGGAGGAAATTATGTGGCGTCTGACCAATGTGTTTAAGGAAGCTCTACGCCCTCGCCTTGCAAAGCTGTACGGTCAACAGCAGGTTGATCGGCTGCTTGAACGAATTGCCTTGGTGGCCGGACGTTATAACTACCTGGAAGAGCGATGCAGTTTTGATAGTCCTTGCTGGGATGAGCATAGCTGTATTCTTATTACCTACGGTGATATGCTGCATAAGCCTGACGAGCCGGGGTTGGTAACTCTTGAACGGTTTGCCGGTGATTTTTTGGAGGGCATTGTCACTGTTATACATATTCTGCCTTTCTTCCCATCAAGTTCTGATGATGGGTTTTCGGTTGTCGATTACCGGCAGGTAGATCCTGCTTTAGGCACCTGGGGTGATGTGGAATGCCTGGGGCTGAAATTCCGTTTGATGTTTGACCTTGTCTTAAATCACGTTTCAAGTAAATCAAAATGGTTTGATGATTTTCGTGGGGCCGTTGCTCCTGCGCGGGAGTATTTTATTGAAGTCCCACCTGGGGTAGATCTCTCCCAAGTGGTCAGGCCTAGGGCATTACCTTTGCTCACATCCGTGACCACGGTGAAAGGAGAAAAACAGGTATGGACAACCTTTAGTGACGATCAGATCGATCTGGATTTTGCCAATCCGGATGTGATGCTTGAGATGATGGATATTCTGCTCGGCTACATCAACAGAGGCGCGGCAATTATTCGTTTGGATGCAATTGCCTATTTGTGGAAGGAAATCGGTACACCATGTATTAATCATCCGTACACCCATGAAGTGGTGAAGCTATTTCGTGATGTGGTGGAAAATGTTACTCCCGGAGCTTTGTTGCTCACTGAGACGAACCTGCCCCATAAGGAAAATGTCAGCTACTTCGGAGCAGGCGATGAAGCTCACATCGTCTATCAGTTCAGCTTGGCCCCGCTTCTTGTCCATGCTATTCAAGCCGGAACAGCCCGTTATCTTACCCGGTGGGCTCAGTCTTTATCACCGCCGCCACCGGGCTGTACGTTTTTAAATTTTACCGCTTCCCATGATGGTATCGGTGTCCGTCCACTTGAGGGGTTGTTGACCCAGGAGGAAATAGATGATCTGGCAGAGAGTGTACGGCAATGCGGAGGTTACGTCTCAAGCCGTACCGGAGAAAACGGAAAAGAACAGCCGTATGAACTCAATATCACCTATTTTGATGCCATGCAGGATGTTGCCCGATCCGATGATCTTGAATGGCAGGTTCTTCGTTTTTTTTGTTCGCAGATAATAATGCTGGGAATGCGTGGGATACCTGCAATCTATTTTCATTCACTGACAGGGGGGCGTAATGATCGCAAAGGGGTCGATGAAACCGGCATGAAGCGAAGGGTGAACCGGGGGCGATGGAAAGATGAGGGCCTGCGAAAGCTGTTAGCTGACCCGGCGAGCCTTTCTGCTACTATTTTCAATAAATATACAGAGCTGTTGCGTATACGAGCAAAAATGGCAGCTTTTCATCCGGACGCTCTGCAAGTGGTACTGGAAGCTGATGATGGATTGTTCGTTTTCCGTCGTCTGCCCGTCGGAGGCTCTCCTTTGTTTTGTGTCCATAACGTTACTGGTCAACAACAGCCACTGAACATGCAGACTCTTATGAAAGAGTCGCAAGCACGATATTTCAAAGATCATATTTCAGAAAAAGAGTGCCCAGCTGAGATGTTGGTGGAACCTTACCAGTGTCTCTGGTTGGAAAAGTTGTCTTGAAAACCTGTTGTCGGCATTATTTGGTGAGGTCATTTTTCAGTGTAGAAACGATGAGGATGAGCAATGGATAAAATTACCACCGATAGTTATGAACAACTTACCGATCATCGCCCCTGGGGGAGCTTTACTATATTAGCAGATGAAGCAGACCATAAGGTCAAGCGTATTGTGGTTAAACCGGGGCATCGCCTCTCTCTGCAGCGGCATAAGCATCGGCAGGAACATTGGTTGATGGTAAGTGGTACTGCTGTGGTGACCCGTAATGACGATTTGATCACCCTTGGGCCGGGGCAAGCCATTGACATCGCCCTTGGCGATATACATCGAGTGCAGAATGACGGTAAAGTTGATGTGGTGTTCATCGAAGTACAACTTGGTGACTATTTTGGAGAAGATGATATCGAGCGCTTGGAGGATGATTACGGCAGGATTGCCCAGGAGCAACGATAATGGACGGAGCGCAAGAGGTTTTTAGACAGCTTGCCAGGATGCCGGGGTTGGCCGCCGAGTTGGAGCCGTATCGTGAAATGCTGCTTGCCAATGTGGTGATGGTGGGGGAGATCCCGGCGCCGACATTTGGTGAAGAGGCAAGGGTTGGTTTTATCAAACAGCGTTTTACCGAATGCGGCTTGCAGAGCTGTTCCAGTGACGAGGTCGGCAATGGCATGGGCATTATGCCCGGAACCAGAGGCGATAAAACTATTGTAGTGAGTGCCCACGCCGACACTCCCTTTGCGGCCAATGATAATCATAGCTTTACCATCGAACCGGGAATAATCAGCGGGCCGGGGGTGGCGGATAATTCATTGGGGCTGGCAGTGTTGGCAACCTTGCCAACCGTGCTGGAAGGTTTGGGGATCAAGCTGCAAAGTGATCTTCTGCTCCTGGCTCCCACCAGAAGCCTTGAGCAGGGTGATCAGCAGGGAATACGTTTTTTTTTAAGTAACTCTACCATCCCTATCACAACAGGAATTGTTGTGGAAGGGTGCCCGCTTGGTAGACTGCATTACCGATCCATGGCATCGCTTGGCGGTATGATTTCTTGTCATGTCGATCGAAAGCTGTGCCGTTTAAGTGCAATTGAAATTCTCAATTCTCTGATCAGCCAACTGAGACAGATAGAGTTGTGCCCGCAGACAAATACGGCTCTTGTGCTGGGCTCGATACGGGGAGGGGCCACCTATAAATTACCAGCTCGCACTGCCCATTTGCGATTCCAACTGCGCAGTGATGCCGATGATAAAGTCAATGCTATTAATCGACAAATTCTCAACATGCTCGATGAAGCGGCAAAGACAAAAGGAGTGTCTGCTTATCTTGAAGTTATCGCCCGCACTCGATCCGGCGGGCTTGACGGCTCTCATCCTCTGGTCATCGCGGCCAGAAAAATAATGCATTCCATAGGGGTTCAGGCGAAGGCGTTGATTTATTCCTCCACCATCTCACCATACCTTGAGCATGATATTCCGGCTGTATGCCTCGGAGTATCTAATGGTGATAATTTAAACTATGCCGACGAGTATATAGAAATTGAACCCATGCTTACCGGGCTCGCCCAGATTATCGGGCTGCTGCTGTGCATAGATGGAGGTGACTGTGCATAACATTACCACTTGGCTTGAAAGCAATACGTTTCATCACAGCCAGTTTTGGGATCTACTCAGGCTCATCAAGAGAAAAGAAGCGCTTGGCCTGACAATTTCGCTTTGTATTCCAACGCTTAACGAAGAAAAAACCATTGGTAAAGAGGTGGTGCTGTTTAAGTCGGAATTACAGGACCGTTACCCTTTACTGGATGAAATTGCTGTGATCGATTCCGGATCCACCGATAGGACCCTGGAAGTGGCCAGTGCTTTTGGAGCAGATGTCTATTCCTCGGCAGACATCTTGCCGGAACAGGGATTTAAGCGGGGCAAAGGGGAGAACCTGTGGAAAGCAATTTACCAGTTAACAGGCGATATCATTGTTTATGTTGATGCTGATATAAGTAATATTCATCCACGATTTGTTTATGGACTGGTAGCGCCTTTGATTTACCGTCCAGAGGTGCAATATGTGAAATCTTTTTATGATCGCCCCCTTGCGCTTTCCAAGGAAATACGGTCATCGGGTGGCGGCCGAGTTACGGAAATACTGGTCAGGCCACTTTTTTCACTTTTTTTCCCTGAATTGACAGCCATTATTCAGCCCCTTTCCGGCGAGTATGCAGTACGCAGGCAGATATTGGAAAAAATACCCTTTCCCATCGGCTATGGGGTAGAAACTTCGCATCTCATAGATGTGTATACTCAATATGGCTTAGAGGCGTTTGCCCAGACGGACTTGGATAGAAGGGTTCACCGTCATCAGGAGATAAGGGATCTTGGTAAGATGGCTTTTGGAATTCTGCAAACCTTTATCAAAAGGCTGAATGCAAACGGGATGGTTGTTGATCTGCCACAGTTGACCATGAATCTTCGCCAGTTTCAGGTTCGTGAGAGTCATTATGAGCAGATAATTCACGAAATTGTCGAAGAGGAACGACCTGCAATGCAGGAGATAGAAGAGTATCAGGAGAAATTTTTTCACTTGCAACACTAACCGGATGATTTGCGCTTCAAGATCTGGAAAATACAAGAGGGTACAATGAAAGAGAGCCGGCCAAATTTTATGGTGTGGCTGCGATATCCCGTGATCGGGTCGTAGCTGTATGCGGGTAGCGATAGTGCATTATCATCTTCAGCCAGGCGGTGTTACCAGGATTATTGAAAATGGATTAGCTGCTTTGGCTGATAAGCCGCTGCAGACGGTTGTTATAACCGGGAAACACCCTCCAGCGGGCTTTAGCGGTGCGTGGAAAGTGGTTAAGGGGTTGCAATATGAACAGGAACGACCACGTGTTACAGCCACCGAGTTGTATACGCAAATGGTTGAAGCCGCCTGTGATGCCCTTGGCGGTATGCCTGATCTGTGGCATGTACATAATCACAGTCTGGGGAAGAGTACCGTCTTACCCAGTGTTTTGATCAGGCTGGTCAAGCAGGGACATCCGATGCTCTTGCAGATACACGATTTTGCTGAGGACGGGCGACCGGCAAATTACCGGTTGATGCTCAACAAGATGGCAGGAGGAAAGGTTGCAAAGCTCTCTGCTCAACTTTACCCACGCGCCACTCATGTCCATTATGCACTGCTCAACAAAAGGGATTATAACTTTATACAATGTGCCGGCGGCGATCCTTCATGCCTGCATCTGCTCCCTAATCCAGTGGATCTCCATCTGGAATGCGCTGATCCTCAAGAGAAACGGCAACAAGAGGAATATTTGTGGGTCTATCCCACGCGTGGCATTCGGCGAAAAAATATTGGCGAGTTCCTGTTGTGGGCAGCCGTTGCGCCTGAAAAGCAACGGTTTGCCACTACCCTGGGACCTGATAATCCCTTGGAGCGGCCCCGCTATGAACGATGGAAAGCACTCGCTTTGGAGCTGGAGTTACCGGTAGAACTTGAAATGGGGGCTACCAAGGATCTCAGTTTTGTTACCATGCTCAGGCAGGCTGACGCACTGGTAACGACAAGTGTTGCTGAAGGTTTTGGTATGGCTTTTCTGGAGCCATGGTTGATTGGGCGACCGGTTACTGGTCGCATTCTTGAAGAGATAACCCATGAGTTTTGTCTGGCTGGAGTGAAACTGCCGTGGGGGTATCACAGGGTGGATGTGCCTTTGCGCTGGCTTGGAGAGGATAAAGTGATAGAGGCAGGGTGGAAAGGGCTTGAACACAGCATGGCTGCGTATGGCCGTACGCCGCAATTGGCAGATGTGGAGCGGCTGCGTGCTGCCTGGATTGTAAATGATAGGGTTGATTTTGGTAGGCTTGACGAATCGTTTCAGGAAAGAGTTATCAGGCGGATTGTAAAAAATGGAGCTGACAGTATGGAGTTGGAACCGTCATGTCTGCCACGACCTGAAAATAGTAGTTCTGTTGTATCCCATAACTGTGCGATCCTTAAGCGTGCCTACAGTCTCAAAGAGTATGGAAAAGTACTTTTCAGGCTCTATCAGCACGTCGCTTCCTCGGCTGTTTCCTCGGTTGAGGCTTTGGAAGGTGAAATTTTGTTGGATCACTTCCTGGCGCCGGAACGTTTACACCTGCTGCGAGTGGACTAGGCCATGCGAGGCAGTGCTGCAGAACGCCGGTTGTTGCATCGATTGCTGACGCCATTGACCATAGTGCCCACCAAGCATGCTGTTTCGTTTTTCCCTGCCAATGCAAAAGTAATTGTGTTTGATATTTACGGCACTTTGCTTTCTTCAGCAGCCGGTGATGTCGGAGCAGATGCTGCTTCTGCAAATCAATTTTCTTTCCGTGAGGCGCTGGTGGATGCGGGTTTTTTAACGCAACTAAAAAAAACATCTTATCTTCCTGAAGGCGTTCTGGAGGAGACTGTGCAGATGGTTCGCCGCCAAAGACAGGCCGAAGGGGTAGTGTACCCGGAAATAGATATTCTTGATATCTGGCACCGGGTGGTCGAGCGGTTGGGCTTTACCGAATTCAGCGCCAGTATGCTGCGCCTGGCAGCGCTCTCTTACGAATGCCGCGTTAATCCTGTCTGGCCTATGCCTGGACTTGCTGAGGTGTTGTCTTTTTTGTCTCGATCCGATGTGCTGGTGGGGGTTCTTTCTAATGCACAGTTTTATACTCCTCTGCTGTTGGAGATGGTCCTTGAGCAGCCACTGGCTAAAGCAGGATTTGATGAAGAACTCCTGATATGGTCATATCAGGAAAAAAGAGGGAAACCTGCTGTTGAGCTTTTTACAGAGATGAATCGAAGGTTGGAGCACAAAGGCATTGCCCCGGAGGACGTGCTCTATGTTGGTAATGACATGCGAAAAGATATCTATCCTGCAAACAGGGCAGGGTGGCAGACCGTCCTTTTTGCAGGTGATACCCGTTCTTTACGGTTGTGGCCAGATGATTTGGCGTTAAGTGATGAACATCCGGATATGGTGATCAATGCGCTTTCTCAGCTGGTTGCAATTCTGACATAGCTCACTATTGATATTATTCCGTATACCAGCAACCAAAGTCCAATTCCCCATATATACCCCTTACGTTTGCAAACGTCTCCGGGCAACAGATAGAGGAGAACCATAGGCAGTAGAGGCAGGAGGACCCCAGCAACAAACGCAGGCATATAACGAAGTAATTCCTGTAATCCCAGGAAAAACCAGGGGCCCGCAATATGCAACAATCCGATTTTGTCCGGTTCTGAAGGTGTGGCTAGAAAGACAGCAATCATTATGGTGCTGAGGATGAGAAAAACATGGTTGCGCCACAGGGCCGGATAGCGCTTCAAATGAGGCCACAACGCGTAAGCACCCATAGCGACCAGACCTATGAGGTGATGCATGTAAACCTTTCTCAAGCCGCTATCCTGTATGTCAAAAAACAGATCATTGATCCATTCAGCGATAAGAGGGATGGAAAGACAGAGGTTTTCCGCGATTGCTCCTGCAGCTTCGCCTGTGGCGTCGCCACGAAGGACATATCCTGTAAAAAGGAGGAGCAGAGCTGCTGGTAGCGATGAGCAGAGCCGAATCCAGCTTTTGCGGGGGATGAGGTCTTCCTGTTTCCAGAGAATGGTGAGAACATGGCCGAGTAAGAGAAGAAAAAAGAACTGGCTTGAATAGTAGTGGAGTCCTCTCCAGAAGCTTCCGAAGGGAACTATAAGCTCAATGGTAGCGGTGGAGTAAAAGGCTTCACCTGCATCATACTGCAAGGCGAGGATGATACCGGAAACAAGGGAAATGTATAAACTGATTAAGGACTGTCCCCCCCAACGATTGCCGAGAACAGCAGCCTTGATAGCGGGAAGAATATTCTTTTTGTCAAGCCCGCTCATATGAGCTCAACCACATATTGAGTGGTTACCCCTGCGGCATCTTTTTTGATTTCCACTGCGTAGGATGGCAGGTCTTTTTCTGCAGGTCCGGTTATTCGTTTGCCTTGGCGGGTGAACCTGCTTTGGTGGCAGGGGCATTCGATAGCGTCTTGGTCTTCCAGAAAATTCACTCTGCAACCAAGGTGGGTGCAGGTTCGTGATACCGCTACGGCATTTTCGCTGTCTGCAAAGAGAATAAAATCACGCTCTGCATGATACCCGCTCAGGGGCAAGGGGCCGTTAACCGTTACATAGCGAGGTTTTGGCTTAACTCTGAACCGGATGTATTTCAAGAGAGGGTAGAGAAGAGAAAGGGCGACAGCAGCTGCAGACCAGTTGAACAATCTGATTAGCAGAGACCTGCGAGAGTGTTTAGGAGGAAGAGGGCGGGGGGCTTGCGTCACAGACATCAGCTGAATTTTTCCTTGAGGGCTTTTTCCACATGCTCCGGTACTAAACCGGTAATATTCCCCTGGCATTTAGCAGCATCTTTGATACTGGTGGAACTGATGTATATCCAGCGAAAACCAGTCATCAGGAAAACGGTTTCCACCTTACGCTGTAGTCTTCGGTTCATGAGGGCTAGTTGAAATTCGTAGTCAAAGTCGGAAATGGCACGTAATCCCCTGATAATGGTAGCGGCGTTTTGCTGCATGGCATAATCAACAATCAAGCCGTCGGTATAGTCCACTGCAATGCGGCCATCCATGTCTTTGAACGATTGTTCAATGAGTAGTGTTCTCTCCTCCAGGGAGAACAGCGGTTGTTTTTGCGAATTGACAGCTATGGTGATGATGATTTTGTCAAAGAGCTGGAGTCCTCGTTTGATGATATCAATATGACCGTTGGTAATGGGGTCAAAGGTTCCTGGGTAGACCGCTACTGTAGAAGAAGAGGTGCGGTCTTTCGATTGCGGATGTTGTTCCTGGCTCATGTTGTGTTGTTCCCCCGTTTTTCTGCAGTGGTATCGTAGATCCAAATGGCTGTTTCTCCGTACTGACGATGGTCTTTTTGGAGTAGCGTGCCGATGTGCTCGGGCAGTTCCACGCTTCGATGCTCTTCTACAATTATCACTGCTTTTGGAGCAAGTAAATGTGCATCTGCGATCATGTGCAGCGTATGTTCGGCTAGCCCTTGCCTGTAAGGTGGGTCCATGAAGATGACATCAAAGGTTATTTTTGGGGATACTTTTTTATCAAGCAGCCGGCGAATATGCGGGGTCGGTAACCGTTGATGGAGAAATGAGGCTTTTGGCTTTGGGAAACAGGTCTGGAGGTTGGCCTGGATAAGTTGTGCCGCTTCTCTTGATTGATCGACAAAGACAACCAGCTCGGCACCTCTACTGAGCGCTTCAATGCCCAGGGCACCAGTACCCGCATACAGGTCAAGGATTTTGCTGTTAACAAGTTTTTGACCGAGGATATTGAACAGGGCTTCGCGAACGCGGTCACTGGTTGGCCTGATGATTTCTCCGGCACCTTTGAGAGCAGCCAGTTTTCGACCGCGGACGGTGCCGCCTGTTATTCGCATGGGAGGAGTGACCGGATATTCAGTGGAAAAGAAGACTCAAGGCTATGCTAAAATACCCAGCAAACTTTCTCCAGCTTTGACTTTATCTCCTACTTTGACGCTTATTTCAGCTTCAAGGGGGAGATACAGGTCAACTCTGGAGCCAAATCGGATAAGCCCGTATCGTGTACCGGCAGTAACCGGGTCATTTTTGGTTACCTGGCAAACAATACGCCGTGCTATTAAACCTGCAATTTGCACTACACAGTATTGGTGCTGGCTGGGCGTATTAACAGTAACTGCAGCATATTCATTGTGGAGTACAGCCTTGTCTTTATCAGCTGCGTAAAATCTTCCAGGCTGAAAAGTAACGCTGCTGACCGTGCCGCTGATGGGGATTCGGTTAACATGTACGTTAAACACATTCATGAAGATACTGATTTTTTTAACCTTGCCATCAAGAAAACGGGTATCCTCGGTTTCGTTCACGACAATCACCTTACCGTCAGCAGGGCAAATAATCGCACCCTCTTGTTCAGGCTGGACCCTTGATGGGTCACGAAAAAAATAGGTTGAGAACCCGGTGAGCAGAAGTGCCCCCAGTGCGGGGATACAAAGATCAATGAGGGCAAAAATAAGAGTGGCAAAACCGCTGAAAAGAATGAAAGGGTATCCTTCAGGGTGGATAGGAATAGTCGTTTGTTTCATAACTTCACCAGAAAAAATGTTTTCTGTCGATAGCACCAGGCTGGATGTTTCTGAACGCGCATCATTTTGATTTTGGGGCGCGAGCCATGGCAACGGTACCTGTGCGGATAATCTCTTTGATGCCGATGGGCTTAAGAATATCGATTACCGCCTTGATCTTGGATTCAGAGCCCGTCACTTCTACGGTATAGGAATTGGCGCTGACGTCAACTACCTTGCCACGGAAAATGTCGATGATGCGAAGCACCTCTGCCCGGCTTGATGCATCTGCTTTAACCCGGATGAGAACCATTTCTCTTTCCACAAAATCTTTTTCGTTGAGGTCTGTTACCTTGATGACATCAATGAGCTTGTGGAGTTGTTTGATTGCCTGTTCAATGACTCCTTCCTTACCACGAGTTACCAGAGTAAGGCAGGACACTTCAGGATCTATTGTTTCGGCAACACAAAGGCTTTCTATATTAAAGCACCGACCACTGAATAAACCGGTAACATGGGATAGTGCTCCTGGTTTGTTTCGTAGAAGGACGGAAAGGGTATGCTTCATTAGGGTGTTGCTCCTTGTTGATTCTTGACACTGTAGTTGCAGTTCTACCTGCGATAATGCACAAGCGGCTTGCTGAGCTGCAGGATTGCTTATTTATTATACCAAAAGCATTTCTGTGGTGGGCTTTCCAGCAGGAACCATAGGGAATACCCCCTCTTCACGGCTGACCGAGAAATCCATGACAACCACATTGTTGGTACTCAGAGCTTCTTTTATTACCGGCTCCACCTCGCTTTTTATTTTTGCTCTCAGGCCGACGGCACCATAGGCCTTAGCCAGTTCAACAAAGTCCGGTGCATGGTCCATTACGGTTGATGCATAATGCCGGTTGTAAAAGAGTTCCTGCCATTGCCTGACCATTCCAAGGTACTGATTGTTTAAAATGGCTACTTTCACAGGCATGTTATATTGTTTTGCCGTTGCCAGCTCTTGGATGTTCATCTGGATAGAGCCATCACCGGCAATGTCAAACACCGGTTTATCCGGGAAGGCAAATTGTGCGCCAATGGCGGCAGGAAGCCCATATCCCATGGTGCCTAATCCTCCGGAAGTGAGGAGGCGACGGGGATGGTTAAATTTATAGAACTGAGCCGTCCACATCTGGTTCTGACCCACCTCGGTTGTGATAATGGCATCACCGCCGGTAAGCTCGTTAATTTTTTCAATCACGAATTGGGGTTTGATTATGTCACCTTCTTCGTGGTAGCAAAGGGGATGCTTCTTGTCCCATTCTAAAACTCTGTCAACCCAGGGTTGATTTCCAGCGGCAAAGGTGTCCGCATCAAATGCATTATGGCTCTCAAACCAGCTGTTCATTGCCTGCAATGCCTGCTTGCAGTCAGCAACAATGGGAATGTCGACATCAACATTTTTACTAATCGAGGTGGGGTCGATATCTATATGGATTATTTCCGCATTGGGGGCAAAGGCTTCGAGTTTTCCGGTAACCCTATCGTCAAATCGTGAGCCAACGGCAATGAGCAGGTCACTTTTTGCAACGGCCATATTTGCAGCATAAGTACCATGCATGCCCAGCATACCTAAAGAGAGGGGGTCGGTCCCTGGAAAGGCGCCAAGTCCCATAAGGGTCATGGTAACCGGAATATTGAGCTTTCTGGCAAATTGCGTTAATTCTTTGCTGCCATTGGCGAGGATAACCCCACCTCCAACATAGAGTACCGGTTTTTTGGCGTTGAGACAGGCTTTACATGCTTTTTCCACCTGGCCGGGATGCGGCTCCACATTGGGCTGGTAGGTCTGCATTTTTGGTTGCTCTTTTTTCGGATACGTAATCAATGAGCCTATCACATCTTTTGGGAGATCGACCAGTACCGGGCCGGGACGTCCTGACGCTGCCAGGTAAAAGGCTTCCCGCAGGGTGGGAACCAGTTGTTCCGGGTCATTGACTAAATAATTATGTTTGGTACAGGGGCGGGTGATGCCGACAATATCAACCTCCTGAAAGGCATCGTTACCAATAAGTGCTCGGGGTACTTGACCGGTGAGGACAACCAGCGGGATAGAGTCACAGTAAGCAGTGGCAATGGCTGTGACCCCGTTGGTTGCGCCAGGTCCGGAGGTGAGTATGGAAACGCCTACTTTGCCCGTAGCCCTGGCAAATCCGTCTGCAGCATGTACCGCTCCCTGTTCATGACGAACCAGTACATGTTTGATATCAGTCTTGCACAGTTCATCATAGAGTTCAATAACAGCACCACCTGGATACCCAAAGACTAGATCAACGCCCTCTTCCTTCAGACATTGTATGATTGCCTGAGAGCCTGTTATTTTACTCATTTTTTCCTCTTTGCTGTGGGTTGCTTGTTGCCTGCAGGGTGCGGTTATGTAACATCACCAGTGGATGAAGCGACTACCTTGGAAACGCAGAATATATATCTGTGTTTACCTTTTCTCTACCTTTGATAACAGAGAACCATTGACTATATAGACGATGAAAATAGCTGTCAAGAGCGAACAATTTTAAGAGAGGTGAAAAGGGGTATGGTATTGTTGCGCCTGTAAGTGCTTATGGAGTAGCAAAAGAGGGTGCCAAGAGTAACTGTAAGTAAAGTAAATCGGATGCTGATAAAGTGTTAAAGCGGCAAACAAAGATGATTGTTTACTTCGTTTCCCGCTTTAACATGGGGTGTGAACAGCGTAGCTGCTTTTAGGGTTCTTGGGCTTGATTTTCCAGTTGCAGGATGAGTTCTTTGACCGTAGTGCCGGAGGGTGTCGCGGCAAGAGGATTAATAACGACGAGCTTTTTCCATTCGACAATCGCAGCTTTCCTGTCATCAAGGTCACTAAGCAGGACAACCCCTTTGTTAAAACGAGCTTGTTCATGGTTCGGGTCCTGCTGCAACACTTTGTCAAAGATGGCAATGGCTTCCTTTGGTTGCTTGTTGCGCCGGTACATGACGCCAAGATCGGTCATGACGTTCATATCTCCGGGCATAAGCTCAAGAGCTTTTCTGTACGCTTTGATTGCGTTGCTTGGCTGATCGGAATCGAAATAGGCGTGACCAAGCTTAACCCATGCCTCCCTGTCATCCGGATTGTTACTGGTTTGTTGTTCAAGAGATTCTATGGCCGCTGTTGCTTGATCGTGGGTGTGTTCCTCTGTCGACATTAAAGAAGGTGTTTGCAGGGCGCTGTACAGTACGCCGCATACAAACCCGATGAGCAAGGACGTGGCAATGCTGATGTAAAGTGTTTGTTTTTTTACCTGTGAACCTTTTTGGGACATGTTTTTCCTTTGAGCGAATTGAGCATTATTTACGGGGAAGAGCGATCATAATCATTCAGCGAAGATCAAAGAACTGTCAATCGATTGCGAACTACAACTGTTTAGCAGCGCCTAAATATTGACAAAATTAACAGTTTAGCGGGTGTTCTCCGGCTTCGATACATCTGTATGCTGAGCGGGCAGATCGTGGAGGGTTGGGGTGCTGTTGAACAGTTCCGAGCGATCTCTCTATAAAGTACATGCTAAATGAGTGCAATTTTTTTATTATTTGCAGCGGATAATACCCTACAAAGTGGGATATGGTCAAGTCCTGATAGGACACCTTGACCGTCAAGCTTCGAACAATAAATTGGTTGATGTCTTGGTTATGAGAACCGGACCGTAAAACAGAAACGATCGGTTCGTGGGCCGCAGTGCCCGCAACGGTGGCTTGTGATAGTTGAGATTTTTTTTGCATGTTCATTGCATGTGCGGATGATTTGTTTTTTTACCGTCTGCTTGTCGCCCTGGTTGACCATGGCATAGTGGTGCAGCGTTCCTTTGGCCGCCAATGACGGAAGGCACAAGTTGACAAACATGGAGGGGTCGGCTGTAGGTAGGACTGTGACAATACGGTCAAATTGCCGGGGCAATGCCGGCAGGATCTGAGTTGCGTCTCCCCGGTAAAAACGAACCCTCTTTTTCATTTTGTTTAGCTGTATATTTTTGAGGGCAAAGCTGTGAGCTACAGGGTTTTTTTCTATGCCGACAATCAATCGGGCCTTGCTGTGTTTTGCCATGGTCAGGGGAAACGGCCCCACACCAGAGCACAATACAGCTATTCGTTCTTCCGGTTGGATCAGATTTGCCAGGCGCAGGCGTTCTCCGGCCATTCGGACTGAGTAGTAAACTGTTTCCGGGTTCAGGTAAAGCAGGATACCGTTTTCTTTGTGCAGTGTCTCTTTACGGTTTTCACCGGCAATTATTTGCAGTCCACGTGTTCTAAATTCTCCCTGGTGTATACCTGTCCGTTTGCCGATCACCCGAATGGAAGGATGGGCCCGGAGTAAAGCTTCTCCTATCAGGCTTTCTTTTTTTTTCAGTGATTCAGGGATGATAGTTATGAGAATGTCCCCGATGCGGTCGTAGCTCCATATCATGGCCTCCATTTCTGTGTCTGTGAGCAATCTGCCTAATACTTCTTTTATTTGCATGGTGAATTCTCTTGCATTTTTAAGTAATGCCGTTATTATAAAAAGTTTGTGAAATTTGAACACCTGATTTAGGAGAATATATCATGGCCCGTGTATGTGAAATTTGTGGCAAAGGTCCTGTTACAGGCAATAATGTTAGTCATGCCCATAACAAAACCCGTCGTCGCTGGCTTCCTAATTTGCAGAGGGTAAGAACTGTCACCAAAGATGGCAGCACCGTACGTATTAATGCCTGTACCCGATGTATCAGATCTGGTGCTGTCGTTAAACCTGCTTGATTAGTAAAGCCTTTGTATTGTAGGGCGAGTGGAGTTACTCTTCTCGCCTTTTTTTATTGGCACCTGTGCCGTATTGATGTACTGACCGTTTTGAATATGTATGGAGGTCCTCATGAGCGAAGAAGTCCGTTTCTTACCGTATGATGAAGCCGCGAGACTTGTTGGGGCGATTCAAGAGGAGGAGGATATTCATCGTCCTGATCATCGTATCCTGACCGTTTATAACCAGGGCAACAAGGAAATCTGTTGGTTTGACTATGACGAGGTGATGCAGGATGTGGGTATTACCAAAAGCGATGAAGACTCTAAAGCCAAACTCACCGAGTATATCCTGCATAGGATTCCAGAGTGGGCTCTGGATATGTAAAATATCCAGGTTAAAAGCGTTTGTTAAGGAGCCTTGCCGTCTGTTGCTGGACGAGGTGATTATTTAGAGCATCATTTATTTAAATCACGCCTGGCGGCATTTCCGGCACTTCCTCTCCTCCGAGCATGTATCCTCCATCCAGCCTGATGGTTGCCCCTGTCATATAATCAGCACTTTCAAGCAGATAGAGAACAGTTGCCACTACTTCTTCCGGCCTGCCTGTTCGCCCGACAAGAGTATGGTTCAGCAGCTCTTGCTGCTCGGCTTTGCTGAGTTCTTTCCAGCCTCGCGTTCCCGGCCCGTGTCGGGTGTCAAAAAAACCGAGCATGATCTCGTTGACTCTGATTTTCGGTGCACATCTACGGGCCCATGTGTGGGTCAATGACTGTATCCCCCTGTTGGCAGCTGCATAGCCGTCATTAAAAAAAAGACCTGCAGGGCCTGATCGTCCGGTAAGTGCTGCGATGGAGGAAATATTAATCACTGCCCCATTGTCGCTTTTTTGCAGTAAGGGGAGGCAGTGTTCAAAAATTTGCCATTTTGCATACAATGTTGTCTCCATTTCCCGTTGCCACTGGCCTGCGTTTACCGAGCGATGATAGGCACCATGGATGACAGGCATTCCACCTCGCTCGATATTATTGATCAGGATATCCAATCGGCCAAACTGTTTTTCTATTTGCTGGACCAATTTAATGACATCACCGCTCTGGCGAAGATCTGTTTCGATGGTTATGTGTTTTTCGGTATCGGTCTGAAAGAGTGCACACATGGCAGCAGAATCTTCAGGCCAGTCGTACCAGGGAAGAGCCAAGGAAGCCCCTTTGCCTGCAAGTGCTTTGGCAATGGCCAGGCCTATTCCTCGGGAAGCTCCTAAAACAAGGCTGTTTTTACCTGAAATATTCATATCATCCTGTGGGTGTGATTACGTTGAAGCAATTTGTGCTATGGCTTTATCTTTCAATTCATCGGAGTCGCTTGTTTCCTTGGTTATGGCCAATTTAGGTAACCATTCAGCGAATATCTATAAACTGTCAATCTACCCCGAACTGTAACTATTCAGCAGTGCTCCAAATGTTCACAAACTGACCGATTAGCTGATAAGCCCCGACTTCGTACACACATCCCTATGCAGAACGGACAGATTGTGGAGCGTTGCTGAAATTACCAATTATGTATTCTTTGGGCAACGAACAGATGGCTGCGGTCAAGCAATAGATCGGCACCCGCAATCGGGGTTTACCTGATCTTGTTCGAAAAATCTAATATTAAAAAGTACCCTTTCCTATTCTCAAAAAAATGTTTTTTCCAGCAGGAGACATCATGAAGCAAAAAAGATGGTTAACCATCCCTCAGGGATCTGTTTTTTTGCTGCTCATGTGCAGCTTATTTTTATTTTCCGGGTGCGCATCCCTTAACGAGAGAGAAATCCTCTCTTCTTCCCCTTGTATTTCCAATAGCTGGCCCCATGAGAAGAGTGATCTTCAGCCTGATCCTGATCTGACCTTTGGTCGTCTTGATAATGGACTGCGGTATGTATTACTTGCCCATGATGAGCCCCAAAAAAGGGTTGGTATGTATTTAAATGTCCAGGCTGGATCGATTCAGGAAACAGAAAAACAACGAGGACTTGCTCATTACCTTGAACATATGCTGTTTAACGGGACCACCCATTATCCTCCGGGAACGCTGGTGGAATATTTTCAATCCATTGGCATGGGATTTGGTGCAGATACCAATGCGCATACTGGATTTGACGAAACTGTGTATAAGCTGCTGTTGCCCAAAGGGGACCGGCAAATGGTTGATGAGGGGCTCCTCGTCTTGGCTGATTATGCTCGAGGTGCTTTATTACTGGAGGAAGAGGTCAATAGGGAGCGAGGCATCATTTTAGCTGAGAAACGCTCTCGCGATTCCGTTGCTGCCAGGGTGCGCAAAAAGCAAATGCATTTTGAGTTTGCCGGAACCCGTGCAGCGCAAAGAGATCCCATAGGCATTGAGGAAGTTCTGCTACAGGCAGGTAGTGCGGATTTGCGTACCTACTATGATGCATGGTATCGGCCGGAAAATATGGTGGTCGTGGTCGTTGGCGATATGCGTGTGTACGATGCCGAGCAGCTGGTTGTAAAGCATTTTTCAGGGCTCAACCCGGGAAGTGTCCAACCAGAGTGCAGTGAGCTCGGCAGGGTGGCGGAAAAAGGGACAGATGTACTGTATCTTCATGAGCCTGAGTTAGGGTACACCAGGATATCGTACGGCACTGTATATAACGAGCAATCCACAGATAACACCAAAGCCTGGGAACAGCAACAGCTGCATGCCTATGTGGCTGCATCTATACTTAACAACCGATTGGAAAAAATTGCCCGCAAACCCGGCAGCCCTTTTACCAGTGCGGATGTGTACTCAGGTGTTTTTCTTGACACTCTGGGGTATGCCACAGTTACTGCTTCAACCGATAATAGCCGTTGGCGGGAAGGACTATCTGTTTTGCGGCAGGCCATTAGCCAGACAATGGAATCCGGCTTTACCGTTAGTGAACTGGAGAGAGCAAAAAAAGAAATACTTGCCTATTTAAAAAAACAACAACAAACCGCAAAGACCAGAAGCAGTACGAAAATTGCTGCTGAAATTATTCGTAAGCTCAATAGTAACGAGGTTATCCTCTCACCCGCGCAGGAACTCGCCCTATACAAGCCTATGCTTGAGGCTATGACGGTTGTTGATGCGGAACAGGCTTTTGCTCGTCTCTGGAAAAGAGAACGTCGCTTGATACAGGTAGTTGGGACAGTCGATTTGGGCAGTGACGAGGAGCAGGCTGAAGAGCAGATACTCAAAGTGCTCGCTGACCAAAGCCGGGTTGCAGCACTAGACTGGAAAGATGAGCAAGGGCTGCATTTCCCCTATCTGCAATCGCCGGTGACCATTGGCAGAGTGCAGGAAAGGAAAAGTTACGACACCATTGGTGTGGAAACGGTCCAGCTGGCTGGTGGGGTACGGATTAATTTTAAAAAAACCCCTTACCAGAGGCATCAGGTGCAGGTGGCTGTTCATTTTGGTCAGGGAAAATTATCCGAGCCCGCTCCAGGAATGGCCGGGCTTGCTGAAAGTGTGGTCAGAGAGAGTGGTGTCGGTGGCTTGACCCGTGAACAGTTGAATCAAGTTTTTGCGGGGACCAATGTTGAGCTTGGTTTTAAAGTTGGAGCTGAGAGTTTCTCGCTGACCGGCACAAGTTTGGCCGAAGAGTTTGAGATGTTGCTGCAGCTAGTATATACCCAGCTTCATGATCCTGCGTTTCGTAAGACAGCTTTTGAGAAAAGTCGAGAACGAGCAGGTAAAATGTTTGACCAGATACAGAACACGGTTGAAGGGCAAGGACAGCTGGTCGGATCAAAATTTTTAACCGGTGACAATCCCTTTTATACCATGGCAAACCGTACCCAGGTGATGGATGTTCAACTGCATCAGGTGGTTGAATGGCTGCAACCGGTTTTCTCTGCAGCGCCTTTAGAGATAAACGTTGTCGGGGATATCGATCAGCAAAACGCTTTGGCTCTGGTGCAGCGTTATTTTGGCCGGGAAAATCGTAGTGAGCATACGCTGGTCCAGCCCACGAGGGTTTTGTTCCCCCAAGGGCAGGAATTTGTGCACCGTGTAAACAGTTCCATTGACAAGGCGCTTGTTACTGTTGCTTGGCAGACAGATGATTTTTGGGATATTGCACGAACAAGGAGATTGAACCTGCTGGCTTCAGTACTTGGTGATCGCCTGCGCCTGAAGGTCAGAGAAGAGCTGGGGGCGACCTACTCGCCGGTTGTGTACAATCAGTCCAGTCGGACCCATCTAAGGTTTGGGATGTTACAAAGTAAATTGACCGTCTCTCCAGACCAGGCCCTTGCCATGGCAGAGTTGGTCAAGGAGGTAGCCGGTGAGTTGGGAAAGCAGGGTGTCGAAGAGCTGGAGCTTGAGCGTGCGCTGGAACCAACCCTGACTTCTATTCGCGATATGCAGCGCAATAATAGCTATTGGCTACATGCGGTTATGGCACTTTCCAGCAGACATCCACAACAGCTGCAGTGGCCGCTTTCTATTGTTAACGACTTTCAGTCAATAACTACAAGAGAACTTAAGCAATTGGCTGCCTTATACCTCAAGCCGGAGTTAGCCGCAGAGTTTGTTGCCAGTTCGAGGAGGTAGCGCTTTTATCCGACAAGCCAAATGGCGATGTTCTGGGCCTGCTGCACTGTTCGGTCAGAGACACCTTTCAGCAGGCCCTTTCCTCCTTGTCGACCTCGGCGACCGATGACGATTGTCCCGCAGTTGTGCTTTTTTGCCTGGCGAAGCAAGTCCGCCCCTACGTCAAGATGCATTTGCGCCGGTAGTTGAGAAATGCGGTTTTTTGGGACGCCGTTATCAATCAACACCTGAGCATGGGCATAGAAAAGAAAGTTTTCCAAATCCAGATATTGCTCACACCATTGTTTTCCCCATTGGGAGTGAAAATGTTCCGGCTTTGCCGGTTGTTGCCTGCCAAACATACTGTTGGAGTGATAGAGACAGATTTTTGCCTCAGGATGATCCTGGAGCATAAAGGCGAGGTGATCTGCTGCCATAAGTGATTCCGGTTGGCTCTGCACTGCGAGGAGGAATCGTTTGGATATAACCTCTCCATCAATAATCCACATCGGGATTTCATGACATTTTTCGATGAAATCCGCAGAGGTGCTGCCGAAGAAAAGGCCGCCTACAGTGCCGATCCCACGGCGGCCTATGAGGATGGAGTCGTATTGCCCCTGGTGGGCTGCATGATGCAGGGTTGTCGAGATGGATGTTGAAGAGATTTGGGTGCTGTAACTGACCTGCTCCTTGGAAAAACCGTTACGGACGAGTCTTGCCTTGGCATCCTTCAGATAGCGGTTCGCCACCCGGGAGCGTTTTTCGGTGATAGGGGATTGTTGGCGTAACGGGTCAACGTCAAACATCCAGTCTTGACCGGATCCGCCTGCAGGAACGACACTGATCAGGTGTATATGAAAGCTGCTTTCGTTTCCGAATATTTTTATCAGATAGTCCAGGCTGTTCGAACTGTATACAGACCCATCAATGGCCACCATTACTGTTTTTTCCATTCCTTGCTCCTACTTTTTGGGGAGGGGTAGTTGTTTTTTTTAGGTGTCTTTCTGCTATTTTATCACGAGGCTGGTGTGAAAGTCTACAAACTGATAAAAAAGTAGAGTAGCGCCATGCCGGCTATGCTCAATGTGCGGAAGCTTTGCGAGAAGAAGATGAGCTGGGTGGCCAAGGCTGGTTTAAAAATGCCTGCATAATAAGGAAATTGGTGCCGCACCGCACGAATTGGCGAAGATAAGACATTACCTACTAACAGAGCGAGTATCACTTCTCGGGTTTCCATGGTGCCATCTGCAAGCATGGCACCAGCTGCAGCGAGACCGGCTGAAAATTCAGCTGCCACATGTAAAACTATAATTGACATTGCCTGAGGGGAGAGCCAGGCAAGCCAGGTGAAGCGCTCGGCCATGAATTGTTCAAGGAGGGTAAAGAGACCGAACTGATTAAAGAAATAAAAAAGTGTATAAATAGGTACTGTAAAACGAATAATTTTTTTTATACGTTTTTTAAATCTTTTCAGTGTGTTTGCAAGGGCGCTTTTAAACGTGGCTGTTTCCGCCCGCTTGAATTCCTCACCGGCAACGTTTTTGGCTGGAAGGAGGAAGTGGGCGAGGAGGGTAATAACTAACGTGCGCAGTATGGCTGCCCCAAATGTCAGGCCGACGTATACGACAGCCGCACCCTTGATAAGTGGGGCGGTAATGAAAAAAGTAGTTGGGAGATGGAGGAAATAGGTAGGGAGGCTATTAAACAGGTTTGCCAGGATGAGCTCTTTTTTGGTGATGGTTTTCTTTTCGTACCCTTCCGATAACATGGTATTTGCTGCCACCCCGGAAAAAAAGGCCATGGAAAAGGACGCACCGGTCAAAGAAGAAAGGTGACCGAAGCGTGTCAATGGTTTGGCAAGAAAAGCTATTTTTCTTGTCCAGTTGAGAGCTTCGATCAAATTAGCTATCATTAGCCCAACAGAGATGAAAAAGAGCAACCGGATAAGGGGCCAGCCTAATCCGGTCCATAAGTCGAGAAACATGTTTTCTGCGGTCATAGACTCTGTCGCCTGATCTAAGGAAGGTAAATGTTTGCTGGATTGATTGAGCTAATGCAGTAGCGTTGCACTATAAACCTCTACGTAAAATCAGCAAGTGCTCTCCATGAAAAAGAGAATAGAATCTGAAAAAATACCACTTTTGCTTTGGCTTGATGATCTTGATCCGGATGCGTTGCAGCAGGCAAAAAATCTTGCCAACCTGCCGTTTGCCTTTCATCATGTGGCTATTATGCCCGACGCCCATGTCGGTTACGGCATGCCCATAGGTGGGGTGCTGGCCACTCAAGGGGCTGTTGTTCCCAATGCGGTGGGGGTAGATATTGGCTGTGGCATGTGTGCGGTTAAAACCGGTATTACAGAGGCAACCACTGATCAGCTGAAAAGGATTGTAGGCTCGATACGCAGAGCTATTCCCCTTGGTTTTAAGCATCACCTTACCCCCCGACCGCATTCGATTATGCCGCCTTTAGCGGATATGGAGGTCGAAAAAGAATTGCCTGTTATCGTACGGGAATATGAAAGTGGGAGGCACCAGGTTGGAACTCTTGGCGGTGGAAATCATTTTATTGAGTTGCAGCGTGGGAGTGATAACCATATCTGGCTAATGGTCCATTCCGGCAGCAGGAATCTTGGATACAAGGTTGCAGGCTATTACAATAAGTTGGCCCAAAAAATAAATGTTGATGCCGGCTTAAAGGTGCCGAAACAGTGGCAGCTCGCTGCTCTGTGGGTGGAAAGCAAGGAGGGTGTGCTATATATGGCAGAGATGAACTATTGTGTTGCCTTTGCCGGAGCCAACCGGCAAGAGATGATGCGCCGGATTCAATGGATTGTGAGTGAGGTAACGGGCTGTGAAGAATTTCACCCCCCTTTGGATGTCGCCCATAATTACGCTGCAAAAGAAAACCATTTTGGCCAACAGGTCCTGGTTCATCGCAAAGGGGCGACCAGAGCATTTGCTGGAGAGCTGGGGATTATTCCCGGATCTCAAGGTAGTACAAGCTATATTGTCCGCGGGCTGGGGAATCCTGATTCCTTTTCATCGTGTTCTCATGGGGCTGGACGCGTTCTTGGCCGGAAACAAGCCCAGCGCAGCCTGGACCTGCAGCAGGAAATAGCCAAGCTTGAAAAGAAGGGTATTTTGCACGGACTGAGGAGCAAAAGGGATTTAGATGAGGCTCCCAGCGCCTATAAAGATATCGGGAGCGTGATGAACAACCAAAAAGATTTGGTCGAGATAGTGGTCGAGCTTTCACCGCTTGCAGTTGTGAAAGGGTAAGTCGAGGATCCTCTCTGGCAATCTGCTTCGTGCTTGTTAGTTTTTTTGCTGTTATGAATGAGCAAGAAAGGGGACTACTACCAGGCAGTCCCTTTCGTTTTCAGGGCACATCCTTTATAGGAGAAGCCCTGTCTGCAGGTAATCAGTGACCTGTCCCGCCTTCCATATAAGGTCTTCCCTCTTCAATAAAACGGGCAAGATTGTCAAGGCCCCGGTCCCTTGCTTCAGCGTTGAAAGTTGCCTGGGCATCGGAGGCATTTTTTTGGGCCTTAGCGTAAAAATGCTGGCGTTCTTTAAATGTTTTGTGCCAGCTGTTGTACTGATCAATAGCCAGTTTTTTTATTTTTCCTGCTGCCTTCAGTTGCTTTAACTGGTTGTTGATTGCTGGGAGTTGATCCAGGTAGGGTGATTTTTTGGATATTGCCATGTGTAGCTGTTGCATTACGATGGGTTTTTCCATGAACTCAATTTTGTCTTCGACCATAAGGAGTTTTGAATAAATAATAGCAGGATAAAGATCTATGATCAGGTAGTCTGCTGTATCTTCTTCGAGCATTTCAAATGCCCGTTGATAGGGAGTATAGGTCACATCGAGCTTGTCTTTGATGTACGCGTCGAAATCGTCGCCAAAGCTCTCTCCCCGGCCGGCAACGCCTTTTTTGCCTATCATATCCTCCCAGCAGTTACAGATAAAACGGTCTCCCTTTTTCACGACCGCTACAACCGGGCTCTCGAGGTAGGGGGCCGAAAACACCATATGCTGCTCTCTCTTTTTATTTTTGTATGCAGAGACAATCAAGTCGACTTCACCTGCGACAAGTTGTTGCTGTACCTGGAGCCAGTCAGTGGCTGGTTGGATGGAGTATTGTATGTTGAGTTGAGAGAGGATGTCTGTTGCCAGCTTTGGCCCAACGCCTTGGAGTTTACCTTGTTTGTTCCATGCGACAGGTGGGGCCTCGGGGTTGCCGGATATAACCATTACAGGGGATGGCTGGGCGAAAAGAGGGGAGCCGGTGACATGGAAGATAAAGGTCAGTAAGACGACTAGGTGGCGCATAGAGACTCCAAAAAGTTAGGTTTGATGGGCTTGCAAGCTTGCCGCCACTGGCATACATGCCACAGTGGGAGAAATATGCCCGCTCTGCCGGTGCTGTAAGTGACCCTTTGGGGATAGGGATTGGTGTAATGGGCAGGCTGCCATTCCATTCTATTTTTTTATAAAGATTGATGGTTACAACTGAGCCAGTTGATTTACTGTCTTTTCGCCCAATCTCTCGGAGTCTAACGCTTACCTCGTTATGCTGAAAAAATAATCCTCGGAGGTAAGCGTAGACTCCGATATCAGTTATATGCCTGTGGTTATTTTTACAACATGCCTCGATCTTGAACGAAAATCCTATTAAATCAACAGACTCATAAATAGCAGGTGAAGTTTTAAAAAGCAAATGCCGCTGTTGAAAAAAGACTATGAGCGTAGAGGTCACCGGGGTCTGAGCTTAAGCCCAATGTGAGAATCTCCCATTGGCCGCCAACTGCCTGACGGAAAATTTTCGGAATCTGTGCTGAGCTTATATGAAGGCCGGCATGAGTGTTGATGAAGTTACCAAGTTGCCTGAAAATCATGAGTAGACTGCTGGGTCTTGGAGCGACATAAACCGCATTTTTTTCATCTATGCCTGCTAACTTGGCAGCCTCTTTAATGGCTTTATCCAGGTTGCCTAGTTGATCTACCAGGCCCAGGCGCATTGCTGTTTTACCATCCCACACCCTTCCCTCAGCTATCATTTTTACCTTGTCCAAGGACATGTCTCTGCCTTGGGAAACGATGGAAAGAAATTGACGGTATCCGTTTTCAACGCTGAGTTGGTGGTAGGACTTTTCCGCAGTCGACATCGCAGAGACTGGATTGCCGAAAAGAGCAGTTTTGCTGGTGCCTATACCGTCACCATATACGCCTATTTTTTTAAGTGTATTGTTGACGGTTGGAATAGCGCCGAAAATACCTATCGAGCCGGTTAAGGTAACAGGTGAAGCAATAATGAGATCAGCATCGGCAGCTAGCCAGTAGCCGCCGGAAGCAGCCATAGAACCCATGGAGACAACCACTGGTTTACCTGTTTGTTGGAACGAGAGTAGCTCCTGCCTGATCAGTTCTGAAGCCATAGCGCTTCCGCCACCGGTGGATATTCGTAGAACAAGTGCCTTTATATTATTGTCTTTTTTGGCTTGACGAATTTGTTCGATCAATAATTGAGATCCAATTTGATTAACAGCGCCTTTGCCATACATTATATTGCCGGTAGCCGTGATGATGCCCACATTGTCTTTTTTCTCCGGGGCGGGGGCGTAGGAAGGCGTAATTGACTGGAGGTAATTTTTATAGCTTATTTGGGGGAATTTTTTTGATGAATCAGGCGGAACGTTGGAGAGTTCAGAAAGGTAAGCGAGCAATTCCTGCCTGGTTTTAATGCCGTCGATAAGCCCTGCTTGCAGGGCCATTTGGCTGCGGTCTCCTTTGCTTTGCTCGAGGTAGGTCGGCAGATTATCGATTATATATTTGAATTGTCGGCTTGTCATTTTTCGGTGGGTAGCAATGTCTTGACTATATATTTCCCACAACGCATCCAGCCAGACCTTGTTAGCCTCTTTGGCGGCTGGTGACATGTCGTTTCTGGTGAAGGGTTCCAGGGCGGATTTGAATGTACCAACGCGGAAAACATGAAAATCAATTGCCAGTTTTTCAAGAAGTTCCTTCGCGTAGAGGCGGTATACCCGGAAACCTTGGATGCGCAATCCACCCATGGGGTTCAGGTAAATTTCATCAGCCCAGGATGCTAAGTAATATTGCGCCTGATTATAATTGTCGCCAGCGGCGACAACCTTTTTTCCTGCTGCTTTAAAGTAATCTACAGCCTTGCCGATGGCCTTTATTTGGTTGAGCCCGACTTTTCCCAGTCGGTCAGGGGCTATAAACAGTACATTTATTCTGGAATCGTCAGCTGCCGTATAGATACAATCTAGGACATCCTGCAGTAGAATGTCTTTTTCTACCGGTACACCCGAAAGATTATTGATTACTTGTGCCATTGGGTCGATGGGGGAGCGTTGTTCAACGATGTCTCCCTCCGGCGCAAAGATCAATACCGCGTCATCGGGCATGGTTACTTCAGGTCGATAAAAAAGAGTGGTAACAACAAGAAATAAAGAGGCTAAAAAAAGCAAGCTTGCAAAAACGGCCATCCCGGCTGAGAGCAATTTCCAAAACCAATGAAAAGGCAGCCAAATAAATGAGAATATTTTTTTGATCATTTTGTTTCGTTTAAGTGGGGGTGGTTGGATGGGTGGTACTTATTTTACAAAATATCTAAAAAAGGTATTGCTTTACCCCGTTAAAGTCAAATGATTGGTAATGTACGAGGTTTTTTGAGGGGAGATTCTCAGGTGTATAGGGGCAGCCCGGGGAGGACCTGCTGGAGGGCGTCACCAAGGTCTTGGAGTGAATAAGGTTTTTTAACGAATTGGGTTACTCCAAGTTCTTTGGCCTGGTGCATATCTGTGGCTGTAGAGTATCCGCTTGTAATAATTGCTTTTTGCTCTGGTGCGTGTTCCAGGATAAGGCGATAGGTTTCGCATCCGTTTATGCCTGGCTCCATGAGCATATCCAGGATGACGAGATCAACCTTGTTATTCTTTACAAACTCGATCGCTTTTTCACCTGAAGACACCGTATAGGGCTTATAGCCCATGTGGGATAACAGTCTCATGGCAATTTCGCGCTGGCTTTTCTGGTCATCCACAACAAGGATACGTTGCCCATTCCCTTTGTGGGTAGAATTATCAAAAGATCGCTGGGGTGTTTCACAAAGAGTACTGCTTGCAGGAAAGTAGAGAGAAAAGAGGGTACCCTTTTTATTGCTTACCAGATCGATATAGCCGCCATGGTCATGGACGGTGTTCCAGACGACAGCTAAGCCTAAACCTGTTCCGCTTTTGCCCATGATTTTTTTACTGTAAAAAGGGCTGAAGATCTTTTTAAGATCTGTTGGAGAAATACCGGATCCTGTGTCCTCTACATTGATGACGGTGTAATTGCCTGCTTCAATGGTTTCGTATCCTTTATGCACCTCTTTGAGATGGATATTTTTTGTAGATACAGTAACAGAACCCTTTGTTTGGATCGCCTCAGCTGCATTCAGTACCAGGTTCATGACTGATTTAGAGACGTGCATGGTCGAACAGGTTACATGGTGTAGCTTATCATCCAGGTAGGATTCTATGGTCACATCAGGAAAGCGCTGCCGAATGGTATTGTACTCAACTGAACTGAAATAGTTTGTGATAATGGTGTTGATATCTTGAATTTCTTTTTTACAGGTGGCACCGCGGGCGACTGTGAGCAGGTCATCGACGACAGCTGCGGCCCGTTTCCCTGCATCGCGAATCATGGTGATTTCTTCACGATATTTAAAAGTATCATCCAGGTCTAAAAGGAGCAACTCAGGGTAGGTGATAATGCCGGCAAGTATGTTGTTAAGATCGTGTGCCACAGAGCCGGCCATCAACCCAAGAGACTCCATACGCTTTGCATCGGCAAGCTGTTCCTGAAGGTTTATTTTTTGCTGCATGGCAAGTTCGCTGATCGTCACATCCCGGATGGCTGCAACCTGCATTTGTTGTGCCTGGTAATCGATATGTTTTACCCTGATTTCAACCGGAAATTGTTCGCCGTTTTTTTTGATACCACTGGCTTTAAAGGGGCCGATGGTATCTGGGTCAGTTTGCAGGTGCAGGGTCTGGATGGAGTCGCGGTCAAGCAACACATCAAATACCTGTTTGCCAAGTAATTCATCCTCACTGTAGCCAAACATTTCGCACAGTTGGTTGTTTGCCTGAAGCATTGTGCCCTTGTCGTAGAGAATGATACCTTCCCATGTCGCCTGTGAGAGTTGGCGAAATCGTTTTTCGCTGTTTTTGAGATCCTTTTCTAGTTGTTTGTGCTCTATTCCACGGGCAATTGTTCGTAAAATGCTGTCTGGAGCACAGGGTTTTCGTAGAAAATCGTACACACCATGGCGAAGTGCTTCAACCGCATTTTCAACAGTGGCACTGCCTGTGAGCATTACGACAGCCGCTTCTGGGTGCTGTTGTATAGTATGGGCTGCCAGTTCAATACCGTATATGTCTGGAAGACCTATGTCGATAAGAACTGCATCAAACGCAAAGTTGTCGAGGTGGAAGAGTCCTTCTTTACCGGAAATAGCGGTTTCTATCTTGTAACCATCTGCTGCAAACAAAACCTCTAGACTTTTACAGAAGTTAGGTTCGTCATCGATTATTAGTATAGAATGTCCCATAGGTGAGCTTACAAAAGGAAAGCTATTTATTTGGAGGCAAAATGATGAGAGACTGACGAGAGTGAAAAACCGTATGTGGATGGTGGGTTATTACCGTCATTGTCGATACCTTTGTATTGATGACATGCTAATATGCTGGTCATGGAGACCGTGTTGATCAATATGAAGCCTAGGGAAGTTGTAAAAAAAAACAATCTGTTTTGTAGACACTTATAATATTGAAACTGTTTTTGAAAGAGAAGTCCAATTAAAAACATGTCAAATATTGAAAACGGGCGATATCACTTGTTGATAGGGAGCGAGATACTAAATGTTGTACCTTGATGACTACTTTGGCACATAATTGATCCTCCCATCTCTTCTGTCAGTTTTTTAATGATCGCAAGTCCCAGGCCTGAATGGCCGTTGTGCTTAGTGGTGTATCCCGGTGTGTACATTTCTTGTTGAGCCTGTTCCGAGATGCCTGGACCATTATCGGCAACTGTAATGATCGCTTTGTCTGCTACCTTTGCAGTCGTAACTTCAATAGTTCCTTTCTCGCTCATCGCATCCATTGCATTGTTGATCAGATTCATCATTATCTGGCGGATGCTATCCTCGTTGGCTATGACCATTGGTGTGGCCTCATCCGGGGTAAATAAAATTTCAGCCGAGTGCTTGTTTGCCGGGTATGCCGTATACAGATGGAGAATGTTGGCAAGAAGTGTATTGATTTCTATTGGCTTGACATGACGATCTGTTTGTTCTGTTGCTAGATCCTGCAACTGTTCCGTTAGGCTACCGATACGGGTTAATTCTTCGTCTATGATGACCAGTTCGGCATCAATAGCCTCTCCGCTTTGACTTTTAATTTTGAGGATTTGCGTATAATTTTTAAGAATTGCAACAGGGTTGTTTATTTCATGGGCTACTTTTTTGGCAAGCTGAGAGGCTGCATTAATTCGTTCTTGCACTAACTGTTCCGCCTGTCGAAGGTGAAGCTGTTCCAGGTAGAGAGCAATAGCAGCATGCTGGGCTAAAATGTGGACAGGGGTTAATTGGCTGAGGAAACGTTTTTGGTCCTCTTGTTGGAAGGCAATGATGAGCAGTCCCTGCACTTCATTATTGTAGACCATTGGTACTGCTGAAAATACATCCTTGTTGAAGAGATGGAGCAATTGTTGGTCAAGCAGGCTCAATTTTCTTGGTTGTTCGTCTGAGCTATTGAATGAATGAATCAGGTTTTTTTTACTGACAGCCCTCTCTAGCAGGCTGCTACCTTCAGGGGTTACCTTGAAGGTAAATTGGTCAACAGTACCGAAGAGATGATTTTTTGGGGAAACTTGGCCTTGAAGGAGCGTGTTGTCATGATTGGACCAGGTAAAAAAGAGACAGTTGCTTTCATTGAAAAGAATTTTTAGGCTTTGCTCAATGACAAGCATCATCTGGTCTCTGGTTTCCACTTTGAGCAGTTCTTCAAGAGGGCCTGTGAGTTGGCTAATGTCACGGACCCGATTGATAAGCCCTAAAGAGACCTGTTTGTGCACTTCTTCGCTCTCTTTATCCTTTTCCATGGAAGATTTGGTAGAAGAGGGAATACGAATATTAAATTCGTCTGCAATGAGGGTGACCTGTTCCTCCACATCAAGTGTGATAATTTCCAGCTGTGAAGAGGTAATGTGTAAAAGGCGTCCTGCTGTGTCAATAATATCTCTATCGTGAGGGTCTCCATGGCTTAAAAGATCAGCAAGGGCAATAATTTTGGTCAGTGGGAGAGCTTGTGCCACTTCTTCAACCGGATGATGGTGATATCTTACTGCGTCGGATAGAATGGAGGGGAGTTGCCATTGGTCGCAGAGCCATCCTCCGGCCTCACAATGGTCGATCTCGAATCTTTCTTGTTCCAAAAATGCCAGTCTGGCGTCGTGACAACGAACACCTTTTAATAAAAGTGGCGCATACTGACCAGGAAAGGCCATCCATAAGATGAGCTTTCCTATGTCGTGGAGCAGGCCTGCCAGATAGGCTTCAGAAGTGGACGGGAATGAGGTTGTTTGAGCAATGTTTTGCGCAAGCAGTGCCGTTTGAAAACTATGATGCCAGAATCTGTCCAGAGAGAGCAGGCCGTTGGTCTCGACCCTTCTAAACACCTGCTGAACAGAAACACTGATGGCAAGATTTTTAATGACATCTGCGCCTAAAAAAACAATTGCCTGGGCCACGTCTGTAAAATTTTTTCGGCTGCCAATAAAAGCAGAATTCACTAATTGAAGGACTTTTGCACTTAAAGGTGCGTCTTTGGTAACAACTTGAATGACTTGTTGCAGATCGATTTCCTGCGCATGACAGATATCAATAAGCTGAACCAGCACTTGGGGCATGCTGGGTAAGTTTCCTGATATTTTAAGGTTGTCAAGAGCTTGTAGTCGGTGGTCCATGCTTGCGTAGAAAGCCAAATAACAGATTAATGGTGTGCGATAGGTAAAATTACTTAGTTAACAAATATAAATTTTTTAATCAATGGGTAAAAATGTATAAAAATTTGAATTTTTGAAAAAGGCAATAGTAATCTTCATTCTCTCGGGTAAAAAAAACGAAAAGAAGAGATAAAGGCAAATGGGTACCTTGAAAAATGTTTTTTTTTGCTAAGCTCTACGTTGTGATGTCTGATAATCATCAGAATATCAGGTGGATACATGCGTTTGAAAAAAAGTCACGCCTTGGTCTTGATGGAAATACAAATTCTTTAAGACACCCTAATGTATTAGCAAGGATTTGGGTGTTCTTAACAAATATAACTTGACCCTGTAATCAGTGGTTAGGTAGTGTTGCCTGATAAAAAGCTTATATCGCAAATAAATAAATGTATTTCTTAGGGTGAAGGGGAAAAAATGTGTAAAAGAAAGTTGATCCAGTGTTTTTTGGGTATTGCCGGTCTTGCTATCATCGTTGCTCTGTCTGGTTGTGCTAAACAGAAAACATACGGGGCCGTAAAGTTCACAAGTAATCCTGCCGGAGCAGAAGTCGTCAATCTCAAGGATGATGCAACATTGGGAAATACCCATACCCCGTTGGTCGTTTTCTGGGAGGCTGAAGAAGGTAAAGCGGAATATGTGACCGTGCAGTTGCGCAAGGCAGGTTATAGGGAGGAGATTACCTCCTTTTGGGTTAATACGAGACATGAGACAAGAGAAGACGCCGAGCAAGAAGCGCAGCCTATTATTGTTGATTTGATTAAAAGGAACAAGAAGTAATGAATAGACAAAAGAGTATTTCTTCGACCACCATTGCCAAATGTTTGCTTTTCGGGGTAGCTCTAACCACGCTGGTTATATCTGGTTGTTCTTCCAAAACAGCTACCGTACGTTTCAAAGTGAACTCGGAACCTGAAGGATCCCATGTCGTGTATCAGGCGTCGGGCAAAGATTTGCCATGCGCCGGCAAATGGATTTATCTCGGTAATACCCCACTGCGAGGCGTACACCAGTTTAGCGAAAAGCAGCTGGAGAATACGAGTAAGATCACTATGAAAGTCATCCATGATGGCTATCTGGATCAAACAAGGGAATGGGATGGGCCGAGTTTTTGGGAGGAAGCCGAAGGGCGGGGGGTCATCTTTTGGACCCCCGAGCTGATCCCATCGTCAGGGCAATAGGGGAAGCGCGTGGTTTATATTATTGGTAACCATTCAGCGAAGATCTAAAAAATGCCAATCTACCCCGAACTGTAACTATTCAGTCGTGCTCCAAATGTTCACGAGCTGACCAATGTAGCAGATAAGTCTCGTTTCGATACATCGGTATACTGGCCGGGCAAATCGTGGAGAGTTAAGGTGATGCTGAATAGTTGCCATTCTTTTAAAACTCTTTTTCCAATGAGTAAATGATATGCTGGTAAACGGGCAAAGTTTTCGATCCATTTGGGTGGAAACGGAAGGGGGAAGCGTCAATATAATTGACCAGACAAAATTGCCTCACGAATTTGTTATCCACTCCCTTGCCACTGTGGAAGATGCCATTGTTGCTATTACAGATATGCAGGTACGAGGGGCTCCGTTAATCGGCGCTACTGCTGCTTATGGTATCTGTCTCGGGCTCCGTGAGCAATGCACACAAAATCAGCTTGAACAAATCAGTCGGCGTCTGATCAGCTGTAGGCCCACGGCGATCAACTTGCAGTGGGCGGTCGAGCGGTTAAACACCTTGCTGAGTAAACATTCGGCAAAGGACTGGCTTGAGTATGCCTATCAGGAGGCTGCGCTGCTCTGCGAAGAAGATTGCGAGGTTAACAAGGCAATCGGCAATCATGGCGCAGCTATTATCGAACGTATTTGGCAGCAGAAGCAGCGGCAAGGGCGGGTAGATATACTTACCCACTGTAATGCCGGGTGGCTGGCAACTGTAGACTGGGGGACAGCACTGGCGCCTGTGTACAAGGCCGCTCAAGCTGGAATTCCAGTTCATGTCTGGGTGGATGAGACCAGGCCGCGAAATCAGGGGGCCCACCTAACGGCCTGGGAATTGCAGGCAGCAGGAATTGATCATCACCTGGTGGTTGATAATGCAGGGGGACACCTGATGCAGCGAGGTATGGTGGATCTCTGCATCGTGGGAACAGACCGGACGGCAGCAAACGGCGATGTGTGCAACAAGATCGGAACGTATCTTAAGGCATTGGCTGCTGCAGACAACAATGTTCCTTTTTATGTAGCTTTGCCCGGTTCAACCATAGACTGGGCGACAGGGAATGGAGTGAAAAATATCCCCATCGAAGAGCGGGGCACAGAAGAAGTGTTGTTTGTCCAGGGGAGGAGCGGGGCCGGCACCGTAGAGTCGGTTGAAATCGCCCCCCAGGGAACATGTGCCTATAACCCGGCCTTTGATGTTACCCCCGCACATTTGGTTGCCGGGCTTATTACAGAACGGGGCGTTGCGGAGGCAAACAGTGAAGGTTTACTTGCCCTTTATCCGGAAAAGAAATGATGTCTGAGAATGAGCTGCGTGAGCAGCTGATAGCAGCTGCAATGGCCATGAATAACAGTGGCTTGAATCAGGGAACTTCCGGCAACCTGAGTGTTCGAAGCGGGAAAGGTTTTTTGCTTACCCCCTCAGCTCTTCCTTATGAGCAGTGTCAGCCACAGGATATGGTTTTGGTGGATATGGCGGGACAGTGTTCCGGCATCCGCAAGCCGTCTACAGAGTGGCGGATGCATAGGGACCTGTACGTCGAGCACCCTGACATAGGTTGTATCCTTCATGCCCATGCCACGTGGTGCACGATTCTGGCCTGCCTGGAGAAGCCTATCCCTTCTTTTCATTATATGGTGGCGATTGCTGGTGGAGATAGTATTCCACTGGCGCCGTATGCCCCCTTTGGCAGCCAGGAACTTTCCGATTCCCTGTTACTTACCCTGCAAGGACGACGCGCCTGCCTTTTGGCTCATCACGGAATGGTTTGTTTTACCAAAGATCTTGAAAATTTGCTGCCACTGGCAATCGAAATAGAGGCACTTGCAAAAATGTATGTCCAGGCCTTACAGATAGGCCCTCCGCCTCTTTTGTCTGCGGAGCAGATGCAGGATGTACTGGAGCGATTTGGATCATACAAACCATAAAATAAGGGCCATCTGCATTGAACAAATAGCCCTTATTTTCTGCTTGTTTCATACCCTAATCAGTGGTGGCATGTCGCAAAGTACACCTCAATAGGTTATCCCAGGTTGAGCAGCATTCCTATTTGATACACAGTCACTGCCATTATAAAGGCAAACGCGGTATTGAATGCCATTGAAAAAAAAGCCCATTTCCAGGATCCTGATTCCTTGGCAATACATATGACTGTTACAAAACAAGGAGCGTAAAACATTATAAACAGAAGCACTGCCAGGGCAACAACCGGATTCCATGCAGGATCACTTGCAAGACGCCGGGTTAAAGAGGTAGGCTCCTCGGTGGCAATATCACCTATGGAATAGGCCGTGCCAAGAGTTGAAATAATGACTTCTTTTGCGGCAAAGCCACCAAGCAGAGCTATGTTTGTGCGCCAGTCAATGCCAGCTAGTTGGCTGGCAGGTTCGAGGGCAATGCCGATACGACCGGCGATGGAATGTCTCAGGCCTGCCGCAGCTTGTTCCGCATTGAGTGCATGCAAGGCTTTGGTGGTAGGCTCACCTGCGGGTTGATCGGATTGTTGAATGATCTGCTGACGTTTTTGTGCAAAGGATGTGACTTGGTCTTCGGGGAGTCCTGGGTAGGTCATCATTGCCCACAAGAGGACTGAGATGCCAAGAATGACTGTTCCTGCCTTCTTTATATATTGCCATGTCCTTTCCCAGGTATGGATAACAAGTCCGTTAATGGTTGGAAACCGGTAAGGAGGCAGCTCCATTACAAAGGGGGTTGATTCTCCGCGAAGGACAGTCATTCGTAAAAATTTAGCTGCACACAAGGCAACGATCCAGGAAATAACGGTTGCAAGAAACATATATCGAGCTTGATGATCGGCAAAAAAGGCCCCGATAAGCAGCGTTAGTACCGGCAGCTTTGCTCCGCAATTCATGAATGGCACGGTCAGCAGGGTTGCCATCCTTTCTTTTGGCGAACGAAGGGTTCTGGTCGCCATAACTCCCGGTACTGCACATCCTCCGGCGATCCCGCCGGAAATGATGAATGGCATCACCGAAGATCCATGGAGGCCAAAAGCATGGAAGATACGATCCATCATAAAGGCTACTCTGGCCAGATATCCGCTGTCCTCCAGGATTGCGATGCCAAAAAACATGAACATAATAATGGGAACAAAACCAAGCACGCCCCCAACCCCATCTATGACTCCTGAAATAAGCATGGATTTGAGGGGGCCGTCCGCTAATACGGAATCCACCGTGCTGCTCAGCAAGGCGAAAAAAGAGGCAAACAGTTCGACCAGAAAGGTGCTGGAGCTGAAGGTAAATGCATAGAGTCCAAAAAGGATCGAAGCCATGATTAACGGGCCCAGCACTCTATGGGTCACTATTTTATCGATTCGGTCTGAGGTGTAGAGCCTGTCCCCTACAAATTTTTCGGTAACGATATGCTGTCGCATGATGGATTTAATAAACCCATAGCGATGGTCGGCAATGACAGCCTCAGGGTAGACACCTGCGGTTTGCTGCAAATGGCCGGTCACTTGGGCGCAGTATTTTTTGAGCTCTTGTGTCGCTTCAGGATTGACAGCAGTTGATTTTTCGTAGACCTGCTCATCGTTTTCCAGGAGTTTAACCCCGGTCCAACGAGCCGGATATATGTCTGTCAGCAGAGCATGTTTATTGATAATGGGAACCATTTCGCTAAGAGCTTCATCAATATCTGAGCCATACCTGAGAAATGCCGGTTCAGGAGTTACTCCGCTTTGCGTGGCTGCGATGACGGTATCAAGCAGGTGGTCCACCCCTTTGCCTGAACGGGCGACAATGGGTACTACCGGTACTTTCAAAATTTCACTCAGTTTTTCTGCGTCTACAAGCAAACCCCTATTTTCAGCAACATCAATCATGTTGAGAGCGATAACCAGGGGGATTCCCAGTTCTAGAAACTGGCAGGTAAGGTACAGGTTTCGTTCAAGATTAGATGCATCAACAATGTTGATGACGATTTGCGGTTTTTCATTGATCAGATAGTCCCTGGCAACAAGTTCCTCTGAAGAGTATGCTGTTAACGAGTAGGTGCCGGGCAGGTCAACAATGCTGAGCCCTTGTTGGTTATGGAGGCAGCATCCTTGTATATGTTCAACCGTAATACCAGGATAGTTCCCCACATGTTGACGCAAACCGGTCAGGTAGTTGAAGAGCGTTGTTTTTCCGGCATTGGGATTTCCAGCCAGCGCAATATTGATAACTGTGTCCATGGGAAGGGTTCCTGAAAGTCAGAAGGTTGGGGCTGAATCGTTTATAAAGGGGTGCTATTGCAGCGCACTACGCAGATATTGCAATATGTTAACGTATATGTCTACGCAGGAAGATGGGATGGTTGCCTGAGCTTGCAGCATGATTTTAATGGTTTGTTTTTTTGTTACAAGCGTGGACGTTGGGTAAGCTCTCGCCGTCGTTATTACAGGATGAACAGCTGCCTCCACAGTGGCCTGTCGTCTGGGATGTAAATATTTTCCAGATTCTACGGACAATGAAGAGTACTGCAAAGCTGATGATAATAAAAACAATAACGCGCTGCATGTTTTTTGCGTCCTGTGGAGAAAGAACTTGTGTCTTGCGGCGGGAAGCGTTTTTACACCGGTGCCACCTGGATATTGGCAGCTGAAATGTCGTCTAAGCTGATGGTTCCGCCGTTAATTTTTACCATGCATTGGTTGCCGCCGCCTTTGCATAATAATTCTATTTCTTTACCAGGGGTGAGGCCAAGGTTGGCCATTTGGGCACATGTTTGTCGATCACCGCTGATTGAGCATACTTTCAGCTTGCTACATGAGCATGCTTCATGCAGCGGGTAAGAAGTGGAACAATGACCTCTTTTCTTTCCCTTCATGCATCGCTTTTTAACACCGTTAAAAAAACAGCATGTTTTTTGGAAGCGGTTGTTTTTCATGCGCTGTATATTCTACAAGGTTGTGCTTTAAAAGAAGTATGCAGGCAGTGAACTGTTTCACCTGATTTTTTATATCCTGCAACTATGCTTTCAGTAAAAAATACATGTGTTAGGTACACCAAACATTGGTCACTGTCAACAACTTTGCCAATGGTAAAAGTGTTGATGAGCGATATTAAAGCTCATCTGCTATCATTATCTTTTCGTCCAATCGCCACGAGTCTTGAGCCGGCCAAGGCATGCTTAAGTAAATCTTTGGACATGCGTATAGGTTGCGAAGGTGATGGTGTGCCTGTGATGCTACTTTTGAGCGTGTCTTTATCGCGTGCGAATAGCTAATCGTATTTCACAGAAGAAGGCTATCGTGAAGAAGTGGGAAAGGGTTTACTGTGAGCAGAACACTTTTGGATAGGTGGAGGTGCTTGTTGTAGAAGTCACACCGGATATTTCCCCCTCCCTTTGGAGAGTGACCGGATAGAGGAACTATATCCGGTCGATTGGGATTGGATTGTGGACGCTGGACTCTAGACGGAGCCGGCCTCCGGAAAGCACGAGGCGAGTTAAATCTCGACTTCAATAAAATCCGCTTCATTATTGCGGAGGGTCAAGGTGCTGCCCATCACCCGTAAGGCGACGGGGTCGTTGAGTGGTGCCCGTTGTTTTATGGTAATTTTGCTACCAGGTACTAAGCCCATTTCTCTGATCCGGCGGCCTAACTCACCGCCCGCTCGAACTGCAGAAATGGTACCGCTTTGGTTTATCGACATTTTTCTGAGATTGACGATGGTCATGGCGAGGATCTTGTGTGAGTAGTGATTATTTGGTTAGCAAAAAGAAAATGTGGCTTTATTTCAGCTGTTATTTTTTTCCGGCAAGCTTAGCCCAGCTGTCGCGTAATGTGACAATGCGATTAAACACCAGGTGTTGCGCCGAGCTGTCTTCACTGTCTATGCAAAAATACCCTTGACGTTCGAATTGGAACCTGTCGCTGGCTGACGCATTCGCAAGATTGGGCTCAAGGCGGCAATCGGTCAGTACTTGCAGTGAGTCGGGGTTTAAAAAATTCTTGAATGGTATTTCTTTGTCAGCGTCCGGGAATTCCTCGGTAAAAAGTCTGTCGTACAGCCGCACCTCAGCCTGCAGGGAGTGGGCTGCAGATACCCAGTGAATGGTACCCTTTACCTTACGACCATCAGGCGCATTTCCCCCGCGGCTCTCTGGGTCATAGGTGCAATGTAATTCTACGACTTTTCCGTTCTCGTCTTTTATAACCTTTGCGCAGGTAATCAAATAAGCATACCGCAACCGAACTTCTCTGCCCTCTGAAAGGCGAAAGAATTTCTTAGGTGCATTTTCCATAAAGTCGGAACGTTCGATGAACAGTTCCCTGGAAAATGGGAGCATGCGTTTGCCCATTTGATTATTTTGGGGATGATTTAATGCTTCCAGTGTTTCCGTTGAGTCTTCCGGATAGTTGGTAATAACGACTTTTAAAGGGTCAAGAACGCCCAGAACTCGAGGGGCGTTAGTATTAAGATCGTCACGGATCGCATTTTCCAGTATGCCCATGTCTATCCAGGATTCTCTTTTTCCAACCCCTATACCTTCACAAAAAGCGCGGATAGAGGCAGGGGTGTACCCCCGACGGCGAAGTCCTGACAGGGTGAGCATCCTGGGGTCATCCCATCCTGACACCAGCGAATTCTCAACTAATTCAAGTAGTTTTCGTTTGCTGGTAACCGTGTAGTTGATGTTGAGTCGAGCAAATTCAATCTGCTGGGGGTGGCAGGGTGTTTGTAGAGTGTCCAGCACCCAGTCGTAGAGTGGACGGTTGTTTTCAAACTCCAGAGTACACAGGGAGTGAGTGATATTCTCAAGCATATCCGACAGGCAATGGGTGAAATCATACATTGGATAGATACACCACTTGGCGCCGGTTCGATGGTGGCTGGTTTTCATGATCCTGTACAGAACTGGATCGCGCATTAAGAAATTAGGCGATGCCATATCGATTTTGGCACGAAGCACACAGGCTCCTTCATCAAATTCACCGTTGCGCATCTGCTCAAACAGTTGCAGGTTTTCGGCAATGCTCCGGTCCCGGTAAGGACTTTTTTTACCTGGCTCGGTAAGATTGCCCCGATACGTTCGCATTTCCTCACCGCTTAAGTGGCAGACATAGGCTTTTCCCATTTCTATCAGCTTAACTGCAAAGTTGTAGAGTTGGGTAAAGTAATCTGATGCATAATAGAGGTGTTCTCCCCAGTCATAACCAAGCCAGTGGACATCTCTTTTTATTGCTTCAACATATTCGGTGGATTCTTTGTCCGGATTGGTGTCGTCAAAACGGAGATGGCAGGTACCGTTGTTTTCGGCGGCAACTCCAAAATTAAGGCATATGGATTTGGCGTGGCCAATATGCAGGAAACCGTTGGGCTCTGGTGGAAAGCGGGTGGTGATTTCCTCGTGTTTTTTAGTGGCTATGTCTTCAGCAATGATTTGACGGATAAAGTCCAGCGGCTTGTCGGTTTTGGGCGTTTCTGTGTTCATGTGTAAATGAGAGCCTTTTTTTCAGGTAGATGGATAGAGACGGCTGATGTCACTCAACCTCATTACAACCTTATCTTGGCCAAGGGTGGTGAGTATGTCGAACATGGAAGGACCAGCTAACTGGCCGGTAAGTACCGTACGCATCCCGTTGATAAGGATTCCTGGTTTAATAGCTAGTTCGTCTGCTAGTTCTCTTGTGGTCTGTTCGGCGGTCTCTTGATTAAATGTGGAAAGGTCGGCAAATCTTTTGCTTAACTCTTTGAACCATTGGACCAGGTCAGGGTGTTTAAGGACATTTTTTTTCAATGGTTTTTCTTCGATATCATAGCTGTCTGAAAAATATGCTCTGCCCAGAGACGCAAAGTCGTTAAGCGTATGAAAGCGGTCTTTGATCAAGTCCAGGGTGGCCAGGTACCAGTCACGCCTTTCTGCTGCATAGGAATCGTCCCAGAGTTCGCAAGCTTTCAATTTTTCTTCAACCAGTTGGCCAAGGACCTCTGTGTCGATGGTTCGCAGGTAATGCTCGTTTATTGCGATAAGTTTTGGGTCAGTGAAAAATTTTTGATCACCGGGACGGTAGTTAAAAACCGAATTGACCTTACTCATTCTTTCTAAAGTAAAGACCTCTATAAGCTCTTCACGGGAAAAGAACTCCTGTTCGGTTCCTGGATTCCAGCCAAGCAGGCAGAGGAAATTGCACAAGGCCCAGGGGAGAAAACCTTTGTCTCTGTAAAATTGAACGGCGACCACTTCACCATGGCTCCGTTTAGAGATTTTCCGTTTCTGGAGATCAAGGGTTAACGGCATGTGTGCAAAAACGGGCAGGGGCGAACCAAGCGCTTCATATAAAAGAATTTGACGGGTGGTATTGGTCATGTGGTCCTGCCCTCTTATAACATGCGAAATTCGGTCACGAATATCATCCACAACATTGCACAGCAAGTAAAGAGGTTTCCCGTTGGAGCGGACAATAACAAAGTCTTCAATTTCACTGTATGCTCTTTCAATAGTTCCAAGTACTTTATCGTGGTAAACGAGGGTTCCTTTTCGTTTCGGTACCTTGAAGCGAATCACGTAGGGAATGCCTTGTTGTTCTTTGGCGGTAACTTGCTCCGGAGTGAGGTTTCGGCAGGTACCGTCGTAGCCGACGGTTGTTTTTTGGGCAAGGGCTTGTTCTCGTTTTTCATCAAGCTCTTCTTTTGTGCAAAAGCATTTATAGGCGTTCCCGCCGGCAAGGAGATTTTGAGCGGCCTGTACATGGTCGTTGGCGAATTCTGTTTGAAAATAAGGGCCTTCGTCCCAATCCAGGTCGAGCCAGCGTAGTCCTTCAAGAATGCCGTCGATGGATTCTTGAGTCGAACGTTCCGTGTCTGTGTCTTCAATGCGAAGGATGAGTTTCCCATTGTGTTTTTTGGCAAAAAGCCAGTTGATTAAAGCTGTTCGGGCTCCGCCAATATGCAGGTAACCAGTTGGGCTTGGGGGAAAACGAACGCGAACATCTACCATGGGGGGACTCCTGATTATGTTAAATGGGTATAGGTGAAAAAGGATGAGGCGCAAGTAAAAATAACATGTGATGCATGGAATCGTTTGTGTTCTGAAGAATTATTATTGCATGCAATGCTTTGATTGTCTGATTTTCAATCAAAAGAGTTTCTTTATCTATACTCGGCGACAAATAAAAGACTTAACATATAGCTCTTCACCGGTGAATCTTCAAGGGGAAGGTACAAGGATTTTTTTTTTTGTGTTTTGTTGGGATTCTATCGCCGGTAAAAAGGGAGCCGGTCGGCGTGGAATTTTAGTGATTATGCAAAAGTATTTCAGCGTATTGTTAGCTTTTATCGATAAACGTGACCTGAGCAATAAGAGCGGTGACTGGCTGCCAGGCAAGAGCAGGTTGAAGCTGTGTTAGTCCTGTCAATATATTTTATATGTTGTGAGAGGCCGGTAATGGCATTATACTGTGATGTTGTTGCTGTAAAGGTGGATGACGCTGGGGGGACGTGTTTCTTGCCGGCTGATACAAGGAAAAAAGAGTGAAGAGTGAAATATGATTGAAAATCTTTCTAGTTGCGATGAATGTCCCGAAGGGATGGTAAAGAATGAAGCCGGGCGTTGTGTCATGCCACAGGTTACGTTTACCTCGTTTATACTCTCGTTAAACACGTCAGCCTTGTTTCACATGGGAGAGTTGCCCCACCCGGAGAGCGGTGAGAAGGTTGTTGACAGCGATTTAGCTAAACACACCATAGATACTCTTGGTCTGCTTGCAGAAAAAACAAAAGGTAACCTTGAAGTCGACGAACAGGAGCTTTTGACCAGAGTGCTGTATGATTTAAAAATGAAATTTGTGAGTCTTCCCCGTCCGTAAAGGTGGCAATAGGGTAAAGTATGGAGTGCTCCGCATCTATTCAAATAAAGGCGCCTGCAAAGATAAATTTTTTTCTCAAGGTGACCGGCAAAAGAGCGGATGGGTATCATACCATTGCTTCTTTAATGCAAAAGGTGACTTTGTATGATCATCTGGAGCTGCGTCTAGTCGATTCCAGCGGAATTATCCTGCATTGCCCCGATAATGTGCTACCTGCAGATGATACAAATCTTGCCTACCGAGCAGCACAGATTTTTTTGCAGTCAGCACAAGCGCGACTCAGCACTTCTGTGTGTGGGGTAGATATCACTCTTGTGAAGAAAATTCCCATTGCAGCAGGTCTAGGAGGGGGGAGCAGTGATGCCGCTGCTGTCCTTTTGGGGCTTAATTCGCTTTTTGCGGATTTATTCTCCGAACGGGAACTTGCAGGCATGGGGCTGCAATTAGGTGCGGACGTACCTTTTTTTGTTGACCGCAGTGCCGCATGTTGGGCGGAAGGGATTGGCGAGCTATTAGACCCTATTGCCAGCTTTAAAGATCTTTCCATTGTTTTGGTGAATCCAGGTTTTTCTGTGTCGACTAAGCAAGTCTATGAAAATTTTATATTGACAAGTGATAGAAAAAGTCTTATTGTTGCCGACTCGCGTATCGAGTTGTGGAGGCACGCATGGCAAGAGAGTGTTGCTCGCCAGGTGTTTCCATACGCTTCGTTACTGAATGATTTAGAGCAAGTGACAATTCGCATGCATCCCGAATTAGAGGGCATTAAAGAAGACTTGGTAGCTCACGGAGCACTGGTTGCGATGATGTCTGGTTCCGGGCCAACGGTTTTTGCAGTATTTGAAGACCGTCAGCGGGCGCAGGAATGTTGTCACTTTTTTAATAAACAATATGGTTCGGTCTTTGTTACCTCTCCATTCGCCTAAGTTTGGTATTGAGAAAAATAATGCAAAAAGGTTGGGGCGTCGTCAAGCGGTAAGACACAAGGTTTTGATCCTTGCATTCGGGGGTTCGAATCCCTCCGCCCCAGCCAGTCTATTTTTCTGAGTATCCCTAGGTGCTTGCCACCATATTTTCCTCTCGCCGGATTGGTGTCCGGTAGCTTCGCGCGAGAAATACATTATGCCCAATATAATGAAAATATTTACAGGGAATGCCAATCCGGCTATTGCTGAAGAAATTTGTAACTATCTTGACATGCCCCTAGGGGCAGCAGAAGTGAAGCAATTCTCTGATGGTGAGACTTCTGTTGAAATAGGTGAAAATGTTCGTGGAGCCGATGTCTTTGTGATTCAGCCCACATGTCCGCCTGTCAATGATAACCTGATGGAACTCGTCATTATGGTTGACGCGCTCCGTCGTGCTTCTGCTAGACGGATTACTGCTGTTTTGCCCTATTACGGATATGCAAGGCAGGATCGTAAAGTGAGGCCAAGGGTACCTATTACAGCTAAAGTTGTTGCAGAGATGCTGACGGCGGTAGGAACCAGGCGAGTTTTAAGTATGGATCTCCATGCCGGTCAGATTCAGGGTTTTTTCAATATACCTGTAGATCATCTGTATGCTGCACCCATCTTGTTGAAGTATATCAGAGATAAATTTGAAAATGTTGTGCTTGTCTCTCCCGATGCTGGAGGCGTAGAGCGCACAAGAGCTTTTGCGAAAAGACTTGATGCTTCGTTGGCAATAGTGGATAAGAGAAGAGAGAAAGCTAACGAATGTGAAGCATTGCATGTTATTGGCGATGTCGCCGGTAAGACGGCCATTATGCTTGATGATATGGTGGATACAGCAGGAACACTTTGCGGCGGTGCCGAGATTTTAAAGGCAAAAGGGGCAAAAGAAGTGCACGCCTGTTGTTCCCATGCTCTTTTGTCCGGTCCTGCCATAGATCGCATAAATGCCTCAAGTCTTAAGTCTCTGTTGGTGACTAATTCCATCCCTTTGAGACAGGAAGCGCAGGAGTGTGAAAAAATTACAGTGCTGTCGGTTGGTGCATTGCTTGGCGAAGCAATCAAAAGGATTCATAATGAAGACTCCGTCAGCTATCTTTTTGTATAGTTAAACGTAAATATTTTTTTATATCAACCCGGAAGTAAGGGGGAGGCTTTCCATGTTACAAGTCGATATGGCAGCGGCGATACGCACGGTTTTTGGCAAAGGACCTATGCGCCAGTTGCGGATGAATAATACGACACCGGCAAATTTATATAGTGGTGGCGGCGAGGCTGTTTCTTTGCAGGTTGACGCCGGTGAACTCTTTAAAAAATTACTTTTCGTCCAAGGACGTAACGCAGTCGTCACCCTTGTGATAGATGGCGATAGTAAAGATAAACGCTATGTAATCGTGCAAGAGATTCAAAAGGAACCGGTGTCCGGCAGCATCGTGCACGTTGATTTTCTAGAGATTGAGCTGGACCAGCAACTTGAGTTTGTTGTGCCTATTGATTATGTGGGTACAGCCAAGGGTGTTGATTTGGGCGGTGAACTTAATGTTTTTAGGAGTAATGTTAAGCTCCGTGGTTGCCCCCTTGATGTACCGGATACCATTGAGGTTGATATTACACCTTTAGAGCAGGGTGGCGCGGGTGTCACCTATGGTGATTTGCCGGTTTCCGAGAAATTGACCATGCTTGAAAAACCTAATGTAACCTGTGTTGTTGTTTATTAGTTTTTTTTGCTGACAGCGAACTCTTCGTATAGCTGAGCCGGTAGGAACCTACCGGCTCTCTTCTATTTGCCTTGTTCATGGCTTCTCCTTACCTGCTTGTCGGACTAGGTAATCCCGGTCCCAAATACCAAACAACCCGCCATAATATCGGGTTTATGATGTTGGAACATCTTGCCCGGTTGAACAATTGTCATATTGATAAAACCAAAATGCAGGGGCGATATTGCAAACATCGCATTGCAACGAACCAGGTTTTATTTTTACTGCCGCAGACATATATGAATTTGTCAGGTGCATGTGTGCGTCAATTTGTCGATTATTTCAATGTCCCTTTGCAAAACTTGCTTGTTATCCATGACGATATAGATCTCCCTTGCGGCAGGATAAAAGTGGTTGCAAAAGGTGGCGCGGGTGGACATAATGGGATTAAATCTATTGCCCAACATCTTGGATCCACAGCAATAAGTCGTATAAAATTTGGTGTAGGCAGACCGACGATTGAAAGTGGTGTTGAAAAACAACCTGTGGACAAATATGTTTTATCTGGGTTTTCCAAGTCTGAGCAAAAAATAATAGATGACAGAGCATCCATAGTAGTTGATGCAGTTGATATTTTTCTGAAACAGGGTATTGGGCCCTGTATGAACTTGATTAATTGCAGAGCCAAAAAAGAATAAATCCTGACGAATGATGCCTTCGAGTTTTCCCAGCTTTTCGTGGACGGTAGGTTAATTAGTACATTCGTAGCTCCGTACTTTCCTATTCAGGAAAAATATGGTAATATAGTATTTTATGTTCATTAAGATACACACTCATTCTTAGTGCATATCCTGCATTCTATCTTATTTGGAGGATCAACGTGTTTTCAGAAGGCGATATGGCTGTATATCCTGCACATGGTGTTGGGCTGATTCAGGCCATAGAAACACAGACAATTGGTGGTGTTGATCAGAGTTTTTACGTCATGAAAATTTTAGATAATGACATGACTATCATGATTCCGACCGCGACCAGTGATAATGTTGGGCTTCGTGCTATTATCTCAAACGATGAGGTAACAGAGGTCATCGGCATCCTCAAGGAACGTGATATCAAGATCAATGCACAGACTTGGAACCGTCGTTACCGCGATTACATGGAAAAAATAAAAACGGGTTCTGTCTTTGAGGTAGCAGTTGTTTTACGTGACCTTTTTCTCTTGAAAGAAGACAAAGAACTGTCCTATGGTGAACGGAAAATGCTCGATACCGCCAAAAGTTTACTGGTAAAAGAATTGTCCCTAGCCAAACACACCGAAGAAGAACAGGTTGAAAAACAAATCGAAAAATTGTTTGTTTGAGTGACCGTCCTTTTTTGCTTATCCTTTCTTTACAGGCTGTCCACGGGACAGTGAATTGACCCGTGGACCAAAGAAACTTTCAGCATGTTGTTCAACCCGTTGAAGAAAAACAACGTCTGGACCACTATCTAGTTCGAAAATATCCTGACTTCTCGCGCTCATATATAAACAAACTCATTCTTTCTCACCATGTTGTTGTTGGTGGAAAAGCTGTCAAAGCGGGGCATAAAGTCCGTAGCGGGGAAATGATTGATATTCATATTCCTCCACTTGCGCAATCTGAGCTACAGCCAGAGGATATTGCTTTTGAGACCTTGTTTGAGGATGAGCATCTGCTTGTTATCAGTAAGCCGCCGGGATTGGTTGTCCACCCCGCAGCCGGGCACCACAGCGGTACCTTGGTCAATGGGTTGTTATACCGTTACCGAAACCTGCCGCAATTAGACGGCGGCAGGCCAGGGATTGTCCATAGACTAGACAAAGATACGTCAGGTGTAATGCTGGTTGCTAAAACGGAAATGTCATTACGTAGGCTGGCTGAAAGTTTTAAAGAACGGCAAATTCACAAGATCTATTACGCTGTTTTGCTCCGTTATCCTGGGGACGAGGATGGACGAATTATTGCTCCCATAGGCAGGCATCCTGCCAATCGTAAAAAAATGTCGATCAGGCCGATTAAAGGTCGGTATGCAGTTTCTCAATGGCATATTATAGAAAGATATGGCAATGGGATGTGTCTAGCAGAAATTACCATTGAAACGGGACGGACCCATCAAATTCGGGTCCATATGGCCTCTGTGAAAGCGCCTGTTGCCGGGGACGAACTTTACGGAGGTAAAATCGGTGTGCACACTCCTGGTATGCCATGCAGGCAAATGCTCCACGCTTCTTGTATTCAATTCAATCATCCTGTGTCCCTTGAACCTATGCAGTTTCTGGCACCTCTGTGGCCTGATATGGAAGAGGTTGTGCAGACTTTGAGGGGGCTTGACGTTTGAGTACTCGAATTGTTGGGATAACAGGTGGTATCGGTAGCGGTAAAAGCTGTGTAAGTCGCTTGCTCGCCAGTTATTGTAACATCCCGTTGATCAATATTGATCAACGTTGCAAGGATCTGCTTGAAAAGGGGGCACCTGGTTGGCAAGCGCTTCACGCCAACTTGAATGCTACCTTTTTTGATGAGAAGGGACGACTGAACCGATCTGTACTTCGTGACGCGATTTTTAATAACCACGTATTGCGAAAAAAAGTGGATAGCCTGCTTCATCCGCTGGTGCAAGTTCGGTTACAAAAGGAAATTACAAGTCTGAAAAGTTCTTTTGCTTTGGTAGAAATCCCTCTCCTGTATGAGGCAGGCTGGCAGGATGATATGGATTGCGTTGTGGTTGTTTACGTTCAACCAGAACTCCAGTGCCAGCGGATAATGCTCAGAGACGGCGTCAGTAGGCAACAGGCAACTGCTTCCATTGCCTCGCAAATAGACCTTGCACAGAAAAAGCAGGCAGCAGACCATGTTATTGACAACAGCGAAGCATGGACTACGACCCGTAAGGCTGTCTTAGTACTTGCAGAGCAGCTTGAAGATCATTATTTGTAATGAAATTTGTAGAAATAACTTGACAGTAGTACCATTACCCAATATTTACGTAGGAACATTTCGACGAATCAGCTTGTTGTCTGTTGACTTCTTGTTCAGATATTTCATAGAATCAAATATAATAATTATACCGTCGGTAAAGTAATACTGAACCGGTATTTAATCTAGATTATACAACACCATTCCAAGTCTATTCCCGCCACAGCTATTCAACTGAATACTATCTATATTTATATAAATAACGATCACCTTTTTTAAGGCTTTCGGTGTGTTAGCATTTTATAGGGATTTGGCGGTTCAGTAGCTTTTAAACGAATCTTTGTTTGTATCCCGTGCAATGCTGCTTTTATGCACTTAAGCATGAACAGCATTATCTTATGACCACATGGAGGAAAGACCGGTCAATGAATCCCACTGAGTTGAAAAATAAAAAAATTAAGGAACTTGTTGCGCTTGCAGCTTCTCTAGGTATCGAAGGCTATAGTACCATGAGAAAGCAGGAATTGATTTTTGCACTCCTCAAAGCTCAGGCCGATGAGGATGGTAAATTGAGAGGCAGCGGGGTACTTGAGGTCTTACAGGATGGGTTCGGTTTTCTTCGTGCACCGGATTACAATTATCTCCCAGGTCCGGATGATATCTATGTCTCTCCCTCTCAGATTCGAAGGCTGAACCTGAGGACCGGCGATACCATTGAAGGTGAAGTAAGGGCGCCCAAAGATAATGAGCGCTATTTTGCCCTGCTTAAGGTCGATCGGATCAATTATGAAAAGCCGGAAGCAGCTAAAAATAAAACAGCTTTTGTCAATCTTACTCCACTGCATCCCGATGAGTTGATAGACCTTGAAACCGAGCAGGATGAATTATCCATGCGGGTTCTTAATATAACCGCTCCGCTTGGTAAAGGGCAGAGAGGGCTTATCGTGGCTCCTCCAAGGACCGGCAAGACGGTTTTGATGCAGAAAATAGCCTCTTCCATAGTGCGGAAGCATAAAGACGCCCATCTTATTGTGCTGCTCATTGATGAAAGACCTGAAGAAGTTACTGATATGAAGCGCTTTGTTGATGCAGAAGTTGTCAGCTCAACTTTTGATGAGCCTCCTCAACGTCATATTCAGGTTGCGGAGATGGTCATCCAAAAGGCAAAGCGATTGGTTGAACATAAAAAAGATGTTGTTATTTTGCTTGATTCCATTACGCGTCTTGCCAGAGCATACAATACGGTCACCCCAGCTTCTGGAAAAATTCTTTCCGGCGGGGTTGAGGCCAATGCGCTTCAGCGGCCGAAAAAATTCTTTGGGGCAGCTCGTAACGTAGAAGAGGGCGGTAGCTTGACTATCCTAGCTACAGCACTTATAGATACCGGTAGCAGGATGGACGAGGTCATTTTCGAAGAGTTCAAGGGAACCGGCAATATGGAAATTGTTTTGGATCGGAAAATGGCTAATCGTCGTATTTACCCTGCCATTGATATCCTCAAATCAGGAACTCGTAAAGAAGACCTGCTTCTACCACCAGATGATCTTAACCGAATTTGGATATTACGTAAGTTACTGTCCTCAATGAATCCTGCAGATGCTATGGAGTTTCTCTTGGATAGAATGAGACAAACAAAAAATAATGAAGAATTTTTTGCCTCTATGAACAGGTAAAAAGTGCTTTAAAAAAACAGCAAAAGGTGTATATTGCTAATCTTTTGCTTTATTTTCAAATTATGCGCTATACTCTTAGAAGGAGTGAAAACCTATGAAACCCGATACACATCCAGAATACCATAAGATAAAGGCAGTTTGTGCCTGTGGTAACGAATTTGAACTTGGTTCTGTAGAAAAGGAAATGAAGGTGGAAATTTGTTCAGCCTGTCATCCGTTTTTTACCGGAAAACAGAAGTTGGTTGATACCGCCGGACGAATCGAGAAATTCAAGAAGAAGTATGCTGGACATTTGAAAAAGTAAGAAAGCAATTTCTACTTCATATCCACATGACTCCTGATAGGGGACATGTGGATTTTTTTTATTTGGGACACCACTGACCATGTTTGAAAATCTCCGCGACATTGACGAAAGACTGAGTGTTCTTGAACATCAACTGTCTGATCCGCAGTTGGCTAATAACCAAAAAGCATACCAGGAGGTCGTGCGTGAGCATTCTACCGTATCCAAACTGGCAGGTCTTTATGGTGAATATAGTCGTCTTGTAGAAGAGCAGGGCGAGCATAAAGCAATGATTCGGGATGAAGACGAAGATCCAGACATGGTTGAGCTTGCCAAAGCAGAATTGGAGGAAGGGGGGAAGCGGATAACCGAGCTTGAAGCAGCTATTCGAGTTCTGCTGTTGCCTAAAGATCCTAACGACGAAAAAAATATTTTTCTTGAAATCAGGGCCGGTACAGGTGGTGATGAAGCAGCCCTGTTTGCTGCTGATCTTTTCAGGATGTACAGCCGGTATGCTGAAGCTCAGGGGTGGCGAGTAGAGGTAATGAGTTCCAATCCTATTGGTATCGGCGGGTTTAAGGAAATTATTGCTCTGGTAAAAGGCAATAACGTGTATTCCCGTTTAAAATATGAGTCAGGTGTCCACCGTGTACAGAGAGTGCCCGACACCGAGACCCAAGGTAGAATACATACTTCTGCTGTGACCGTTGCTATTATAGCTGAAGTTGAAGAGGTTGATCTGCACATTGAACCCAATGAGTTAAAGTTTGATGTCTACCGTTCTTCCGGACCAGGTGGACAATCTGTTAATACAACAGATTCTGCCGTGCGAGTCACCCATCTTCCGACGGGATTAGTCGTCACCTGTCAAGATGAAAAATCCCAGCACAAGAATAAGGCCAAGGCATTGCAAGTTCTCAGGGCTCGCCTTTCTGATAAATTAGAACTTGAAAGACAGAGCTTGATTTCCGAGGAGCGAAAGAGTCAAGTCGGGAGCGGTGACAGGAGCGAACGAATTCGCACCTACAATTTTCCCCAAGGACGAGTAACAGACCACCGAATCAACCTCACCGTCTATAAATTGGATCAGATTATTTCCGGCAATCTGGATGAGGTTATTATTCCTGTTATTACTCATTTCCAGTCAGAAGCTCTTAACATTGCGCAGTAGTCTTCCGCGCTCTATGAAAATAACAAGCCTCCTTGATGAGGCAACCCATCGGTTACAAAAGGCCGGCATTGAAGAATATACGCTTGATGCCCGCCTGCTTTTGCAATTTGTCACTCATTGGTCGCGCAGTGAATTGTTCTTAGCCTGTGATAAAACAATTGAACCGGCAACATGTGACGAATTTTTGTCGTTGATTGATCAACGTTGTCAGCGTATTCCACTCCATTATATTACCGGAGTTCGTGAATTTTGGTCTCTTGATTTTCATGTCTCGCCATCAGTACTTGTTCCCAGGTCGGAAACAGAATTTTTGCTGGACCATGTCCTGGCAAGGCTGGAGATCAGGCCGGGTCCGTTCAGAGCAATGGACATGTGTACAGGTAGCGGGGTCATTGCCGTGGTGTTGGCCTTGGAGCTTGGTTGCACTGTAACTGCAATTGATATTTCACCTTTAGCGTTGACCGTGGCTGCCCAAAATATCGCCCGCCATAATTGTGAGCATCTTGTGCAGCTCGCAGCAAGCGATTTTTTTTCTGCTCTGCAACATTCGGCAAGATTTGATCTCATCGTCTGTAACCCACCTTACATACCTGATAATGATATTCCCGCGCTCCAGCCGGAAGTGAGTCAGTTTGAACCGATGCTCGCCCTTGCAGGAGGATCAACCGGGCTTGATTGTATTAAACAGGTTATATACCAGGCAAAAAAACACTTGACCCACGGTGGATGTATTTTTTTTGAGATAGGTGCCGATCAAGGCCAACATGTGATTGAGCTTTTTAGGGCCGCTGGTGATTACAAAGAAATCGCCATTGTTCCTGACTGGTCAGGACGCGATAGAATTGCCAAGGCGTGTTTTTGTGGCTGATTTTTTTGTTGCTATGGCATTGGGGTGCCGGTGACTACTATAACGAGGATATATGGATAGAATTAGATTAAGTGGTGGCAACTCCCTCTATGGTACGGTGGCTGTCAGCGGTGCGAAAAATGCTGCCTTGCCGCTTATAGCCGCCACATTGCTTGCGCCTGGTTGGCATACCCTTGAAAACGTCCCGGATCTCAGAGATACCAGAACCATGCTCAAGTTATTAGAGATTCTTGGCGCCGAGTGGGAAAGGGAAGGGAAAAGGGTAAGGATCAATACCGACAATTTATCCGGTACCGAAGCTCCTTATGAATTGGTGAAAACCATGCGTGCCTCAGTATTAGTACTAGGACCGCTGCTTGCCCGCTTGGGCACAGCTCGGGTTTCCTTGCCCGGTGGATGTGCAATTGGTGCGCGACCGATTAATTATCATCTCCAGGGGTTTGAGCAACTGGGTATTACAACCAGTCTCAACGAAGGATATGTTGAAGCTAAAGTCGAAAACAGATTACAGGGTGGCAGCGTCTATTTCGATAAACCATCGGTCACCGGCACGGAAAACATTCTGATGGCCTCTGTCTTCGCCCAAGGACAGACAATTATAAAAAATGCTGCCAGGGAACCGGAAATTGCCAATTTGATTGATATGTTGACAGCAATGGGAGCTGAGATTGAAGGAAAGGGGAGCGACCGGTTAACCATTAACGGGGTGACTCGACTTAAGGCGACTGTCTCGTCAATTATCCCAGACCGTATTGAAACCGGAACCTACATGATTGCTGTTGCTGCAGCAGGAGGAAAGGTTGAAATTCAAGACTGTGTGCCTGCTCACCTGCCGGCATTAACAGAAAAATTATTGCGCTGTGGGGTTGATATAGAGGTTGGAGAAAGCAGTCTCAAGGTATGTTGCCCTATAAGCAGGAGCGAAAATCGCTGCCAATTAAAGAGTGTCGATGTTACAACCTTGCCCTACCCTGGTTTCCCCACCGACCTGCAAGCGCAATTTATGGCGCTGATGGCCTTGGGCAACGGTACTGCTGTGATCCATGAAACCATTTTTGAAAATAGGTTCATGCATGTCGCTGAACTGGAAAGGATGGGCGCGGATATCAAGATCGATGGGGCAAGTGCCATTGTTCGTGGTGTCGGACGCCGGGGATTGAGTGGCGCTCAGGTGATGGCAACGGATCTTCGGGCATCTGCTTCCTTGGTTGTCGCAGGACTGGCAGCAGAAGGGGAAACCGAGATTTCCAGAATATACCACTTGGAGAGAGGGTATGAAAATATGGTGAAAAAGCTGGCCGATCTTGGTGCTGATATTCATCGCATCAGTGAGTAATCACCTCTGGGTGCGGTAGAAAAAGCCGTATGATGCATCCATAGTCATTGTCACTGTCAATTTCAATGATCCCGTTATGGTTATCAATAAGCTGCTTGACAATGGCCAATCCTAAGCCTGTGCCGTCTTCACGGGTGGAAAAAAAAGGGGCGAAAACCTTCTTCTGTAACATCGTTGGAATGCCTGGTCCTGTATCACAAACTTCTATACAGGTGTAATTTATGTTTTTTCTGTTGGTTTCAAAGGCACGGATTGCGACCTTGACTGCCTGTTCTGCGTCCGAAATAGAACGAGTGTTATCAATCAGGTGCGTCAGTATGGTTTGAATCTGTTGCTGATCGCCCCAACAGTTCAAGTGGATTTCTATGTCTTTGACCACATTTCCCAGCTCAAACTGTTCGTAAAGAGGCATAGTTTTTTCGGTTACCTCAGTTATCAGGCGGTCTAGGTCAAACCACTTCTGAGCTGCAGCTTCTGGTCTTGCAAACTGAAGAAAATCCGTGATGGTTGTAGCCATCCTTTTTGATTCCCGTAGAATGATTCCAACCAGCGTCTTGCCGGTACCTGTCTTGGCTATGTCGTCTTCATCGTAGTCCATTGCTAAGATCTGAGCTGAGCCGGAAATGGCTGCCAGGGGGTTGCGGAAATCGTGGGCAATCGAAGCACTGAGTTCCCCTATTGCGGCCATTTTTTCCGCCTCCCGCATCTGTTTTTCCATGAGCTCAATTTTGCTGATATCCTGAAGCGTTACCACTTTGCAGTAGGAATGACCATCATCGTTTTCAGATGCTGCGGGAACGCCTAATTGGGAAAAAGAATAGCCAACCCGAATGACCGTTCCGTCACTTCTTTCCATGTGGCAGACATTACGTTCTTTGTCACCAGTAAGTTGTATTTCTGGAAAACAGGTATGAAGATCAATGCCCATAACACGTTTTGTCGGACAGCCGGTGATGCGTTCTGCTGCATTATTATAGGAAGTTATAATGTTTTTTTCATCGGTGGTAATGATGCCTGTGGTGATATCGTCAAAAATTTGTTTATACAGAAGAGAAAGGCGATCAAATTCAAGAACTGTTTTGGAAAGTTCTTTTTCCGTACGTCGTAAACGACCGGCCAGCTGTCCACTGATGATCGCTATTACAAAAAAAGTAATACCGTAAACAGCAAAGAGATTTAAAACAGTGAAAAGATCAAGTGGTGGTTCATAAGCGGTATTTTGGAAATAACGCGGGACAGCGCCGACGTATTCCACCCCCAGCACGATAGCGTAGGAAATTGTTGCCGCTGCAGCCGGAATGAGGCCCCCTAATTTGTAGAGGATTAAACCACCGACTATAATAGGGAGAATGAAAAGCGGCGTGAAGATGGAGTGGCTGCAACCGCTCGCGTAGACAAGCAGTGCTGTGAATCCAATATCGGCCAAGAGCTGAATGACCCCGAAACGTTTCAATGATAGAGCGGTGCGGCGTACAATAAGTACCGAGCATACCGAAAAAAAGACAACGACAACCAGAAATGCAATAGATATTTGCAGGTTAGGCAGGATAAGATTATGGGCCTGGATATGAAAGATCGATGGTACTGTAACCAGTAATGTGAAAAGGCATACTCGTACAAAAATAAATGAAAGAATATGCTGCTTAAGCTGCTGGTCACTATCCTCAACAGGTATAAAATTGTTGAGCCAGTTATGGATGGCGTTCACTGTATATGAGTATCGATTAAAGAAAGAAGGAAAACTGCATGCGAAAAACTGACCTGTTGCTCGCTAATGTAAGGGAACACGTCAGTCTATTTCATATTTTTTTGTTTTATAACGTAAGCTGCGAAAACTGATTTTCAGAAGATCTGCTGCGCGCATCTTTGAGTTACCAGCCTTATCAAGTGCATGAAGAATCATTTCCTTTTCTAATTGGTACAAGATATCTTCCATGCCACGCTCAAAGAGTTCATTTTCATTCATTGCAGCGACAAAAAGCGGCTGCTCGAATTTTTCTAAAGGTTGCTGCTGATTACGACGATGTATGGAAAGCATCAGGTTTTCAGGAAGAATAATGTTTGATGATTCCAGCGCCACTCCTCGTTCAATGATATTTTCCAGTTCCCGAACATTACCTGGAAAGTCGTACTCCATGAGAACTTCAAGACCATACGAGGAGATGGTCTGTACACCCTTGCCTAGTATTTTAGCGTATTTCTTTAAAAAATGTTCTACCAAGAGGGGAACGTCACCTATGCGTTCTCTGAGTGGCGGCACCCGAATGGGCACAACGGCTAATCTGTAATAGAGATCTTCTCTGAATTTTCCGGAAATAATTTCTTCCTCTAAAATTCGATTGGTTGCTGCGATAATTCTAACGTTAACACTGCGTGTCTTGGTGGAGCCAACAGGCATGAATTCTCTTTCCTGAAGTACTCGCAACAGTTTCGTTTGAATAATTGGGGTGAGTTCACCTATTTCATCGAGAAAGGCAGTACCTTGGTCGGCCAATTGGAAGAGTCCGGCTTTGTCGGCAATGGCACCTGTAAAGGAACCTTTAACATGTCCAAATAGTTCGCTTTCAAGCAGGCTTTCGGGAATGGCGCTGCAGGTAATGGGAACAAACGGTCGGTCGGCAACCCTGGAACGATTGTGAATGGCTTGGGCAACGAGTTCTTTTCCTGTCCCTGATTCTCCGTAAATTAAAACATTGGCCGGCGTTGGAGCAATTTTTTTGATGAGATCAAAAATTTTCACCATTTCCTGACTTTGACCAATGATTTCAGGAAAACTGTTATCTTGTTCCTGGTCACTGACGGTACTTTTTTTGGACAGGCCGGAACGGATGACATTTTTTATTTCATCCACATTGAAGGGTTTGGTGATGTAATCAAATGCTCCGTTTTTCATGGCAGTGACGGCATCGTCAGGACTGGCAAAGGCGGTGATCATTATCACCCCGATATCACTGTCGATCTCTTTGACTGCAGCAAGCAGGTCCAGACCACTCATGCCAGGCATGCGAATATCTGAAATAACCAGGTCAACAGGATGTTTGCGTATGCTATCTATTGCCGTCTTTCCGTTCGGAGCAGTGAAAACCTTGTATCCTTCTTTTTCAAGCAGAATTTTGAGAAATTCGCGCATGCTCAGTTCATCGTCAACAACGAGCAGGGATGCCATAAAATACCTATAAAATATCCACTATTTCAGCTGATTGTAATATACCCGCAGTTTAGCCGTAACAGCTGCAGGAGTCAATTGTTATCCGGATATCAGCGATGAGTCAGGAGGAGGGTGCAGGGCACCGCAGCGGCGATTAGGTGCTTTTATCCGGTTTACATTACAGCCGAGATGCGGTAGATTTCCTCAGTTTATTAATATAATTACAGGTACAGGTTGTGGGTAATCAAGAGAATTTTGACAAACAAACATTAACGGAACATTTGACAGAGCTTCGCTCTTGCCTGATTATTTCAATGGCTGCCATTGGTGCCGGCTTTGCCATAGCCTATACGTGCATACGACCCATAGCCGATTGGTTTTTTCGTCCACTGGTCCGGGTGCTGCCAGACAAGCAGAGTTTGATATTTATCTCTTATCAGGAAGGGTTTTTTTTTATCTAAAACTAGCCCTGGTGTGCGGACTGTTAATAGCAAGCCCTGTCCTTTTTCACCAGTTGTGGCGCTTTATTGCACCAGGGTTGTATCACCATGAAAAAAAGGTGTTGCTTCCTTTCACGTTTATTTCTTCTTTGTGTTTTTTAGGTGGAGCAGCATTTGGATACTTTGTTGTTTTTCCTCCGGCTTTTTCCTTTTTGATCGGATACTCAAGCTCTTTTTTGGAACCTATGCCGGCTGTGAGCGAATATTTCTCTCTTGCCTTGCGGTTGCTTTTGGCTTTTGGGGTTGTTTTTGAGTTGCCTGTGTTTATGGTCTTTTTAGCAAAAATAGGTGTGGTCAATAAACAATTTTTACAGAAAAATCGAAAGTATGCACTACTGATCGCTTTTATTGTTGCTGCGATATTAACGCCCACGCCGGATATCGTCAATCAGCTGCTTATGGCTGGTCCACTGATAGTATTGTATGAGGTGAGTATCATCGCTGTATCTTTGCTGGTTAAGTCCACATTTATAGGGTTTCCGGAAAAGAAGGATTCTTGAATAAGTGGATTTTCAGGGTATGAGGATGGGCAGCAAAGGAGGCTTGAGGGAATAATCGATATGTTTGATAATCCTGGTGCCGAGATGTTATCGTCTGATAGTGTAGAATTGTTGTAAATTATAGCATCTTAAGTGATAAAAAGTACCTTGAGGAGGTTTACAATGGCATATATTGCTGATTTTGAGAAGGCTCTTGAGATTGGGCGACCACCTAATATTACAACGCTTTTTCCGCATTCGCGGGCACTGATTGTGAGTGGCAAGGTTATTGATCGTGCAATGATGGCCAAGGGCGGTGCTATGACCATAGCAGCCAACGGTAGGAGTAATGTAGTGATCCGTGGTGCTCTCAAAGCTGCTCAAAGGGCACGTTCAGCTATTATCATCGAGATCGCCCGTTCTGAAGGCGGTGCAAATGCATATTGTGCGGTCAATTACTGGAATATTGCCCGTCAAGTTGACGCATTGTGCAATGAAATGGGAATTACTGTTCCCGTTGCCATTCATGCAGATCATTACGGCATTAAAAACACAGCTGATATAGCCCCTGCAAGTGTTGAAATTCCTTCACTCTTTGATGCAGGAATTACTTCAATTGCCATTGATGCTTCACACATGCCCGATGATGATAATTTGCTGGCAAGTATAGAGTTGGCTAAATATGTGCCTTCATGGGCCGGGTTTGAGACCGAAGTCGGCGAGATAAAAGGGACTCAAGGGCTTTCTTCTTCTGAAGAGGCGTTGTTCCTGATCCGGGGGCTTAATGCACATAATATTTTTCCTGATTGGATTGCTTTAAATAACGGGACAACCCATGGGATAGAGGCCTCCGCCCAGGGGATCCAGGTTGAGTTGACAGCAGAGATTCATGATGCCTTGGCTAAATATGCTGTTTCCGGAGCCCAGCACGGGACCTCGGGAAACAATTCCGATCGACTGCGAGAGATTGCTAGCAAGACACAGTCAACAAAGGCCAATGTGGCAACGGCCTTGCAGATGATTTCCTGGGGACTTGCCGTCAATGATTACGGCAATGCAGCCCTTGATGCTGAAGGTGAGTTTATCAAAGTACCCGGTGAAGGGGTTGGCGAAGAATTGTGGCAGGATATCCAACAGTACGCGGAAACTCAGGGCTGGAAAAAAGGAGATTACAAAAAGCTCAATCTGCCTTTTGAAAATAAAATTATGGGCCAGCCAAGAGCCATTCGCGAGAGGATGGCAAGAAGGGTTGAAGATTTTGTCTACACCTTGTTGGTTGAAGTCTTCAACGCTGCTGATACTGCCAGATATGGCGTGGAAGCTTTACTTGATGCCGGAAGCTATGATCTCGGTCCTAAAATCGGACGTATTGAGCCTGTGGAAGAATGGAGTGAGCCTGAGATCCGCAGACGAGCTGCAGCCCTTGACACCGATAAAGGACCGGAAGGTGATTTTGACGATTAACCTGCCTCTTGGGTTAAATAGGATTTTTTTGAACAACAGACTTCTAGTAAGTCTGTTACACTCTAAAAGATGGTTAGGTTTTTCAAATGCTGTCGTGAATAGAATATACTATGGAAACAATTCTTATAACCGGTGCTGCTGGATTTATCGGCCATGGACTGGCAAAACGTCTGTTGGAACAGGGCAGGACTGTTGTTGGCCTTGATAATATAAATGATTACTACGACCCGCAATTGAAGCGGGATCGACTGGCACAGTTACAACCTTTCAAGACGTTTTCGCATGCTGAGTTTAACATGGCTGATCGTCAGGAAATGGAAAAATTGTTTGCAGAATCGAGCTTTGATGCGGTTGTAAATTTAGCCGCTCAGGCAGGAGTACGCTATTCGCTTATTAATCCTCATTCGTATGTGGATACCAACCTGGTCGGTTTTGTTAATGTTTTGGAAGGGTGCCGCCAAAGTGGTGTCAAGCATTTGGTATATGCCTCTTCAAGTTCGGTCTATGGTGCCAATACCAAGATGCCTTTTTCCGTGCATGACAATGTGGATCATCCGGTTTCCTTGTATGCGGCATCAAAAAAAGCCAATGAGCTGATGGCTCATTCCTATAGCCACCTCTTTAACCTGGCAACAACCGGCCTCCGCTTTTTTACGGTTTATGGCCCTTGGGGACGGCCTGATATGGCGCTGTTTCTTTTTACCAAGGCTATTTTGGAAGGTAGACCCATTGATGTCTTTAACAATGGGGAGATGGAAAGGGATTTTACCTATATTGACGATATTGTTGAAGGCGTTTTGCGGGTTATCGATCATGTGCCTCAGCCCAATAAAGAGTGGCGGGGCGATGCGCCGGATCCTGCAACCAGCTATTGCCCATGGAGAGTTTTTAACATCGGCAATAATAACAAAGAAAAGTTAATGCGTTATATAGAGGTGCTTGAGCAGTGTATTGGTCGAAAAGCTGAGAAAAATTTTCTGCCGATGCAGAATGGGGACGTTCCTGCCACCTACGCTAATGTTGATGACCTGGTGAGGGAAATTGACTTTAAACCCTCCACCAGTATTGAAGATGGGATTGAACGCTTTGTGCAATGGTATAGAGAATATTACCGCATTTAAGCAATGACTCTATTTGGTTGGGGCTGTTGTTGTTGCGTAATTATTGAAAGAATATCGAACTGACTACAAGGGGGAAAGGGGGATTTACCTCTATCCCCCTGTAGGGCTTTTCTTCGACTGGTCAGGATCGTTGACCTGTTTTTTTACAAATATATTGTTATCTGTTAAGCAGTTTGCGCGTTGCAGCAATAATGCCCTTGCTGTCTATTCCTGCATTTTCCCATAAGATTTTCTGTGGTCCATGTTCGACAAAGGTACTTGGGTAACCAAGCATTTGCAAAGGTATATGAAGGCCTTGCTCGTTGAGCATTTGCAGCACCATGCTGCCAAAGCCCCCTTGGGTACAATTATCCTCCACTGTGATTACATACCGGGTTGTTACCGCCCATTTACTTATGAGCTCTCGGTCAAGGGGTTTGACGAATCTAGGGTTAATCACTGCCGCGGAAATACCAAGTGCCGCAAGTTCTTTTGCAGCTTCTAAGGCCGGGTAGACCCGATTGCCCACCGGGAGGAGGAGAACGTCTTGGCCGGATGTAAGCAACTCCCCCTTTCCATGAGGCAGTGCCGTGAAATTAAGATCAAAGGGGATCCCCTCTCCATTGCCACGTGGATATCGAATTACAACCGGCCCATCGTGGAGCGAGGCTGTATACATCATGTGTTGTAATTCATTTTCATCTTTGGGCGCCATCATGGTTAAATTGGGCACAAAGGAAAGAAAGGATAGATCAAAGATTCCGTGATGGGTGGGGCCGTCCGCACCAACGACTCCGCTTCGATCCAAGGCAATGGTTACCGGAAGGTTGGGCAGGCATACATCATGTACCAACTGGTCCAGAGAGCGCTGCATAAAGGTGGAATAGACCGCAAAAAAAGGACGCATGCCTTCAAGTGCCAAACCTGCTGCAAAGGTAATGGCGTGTTGTTCGGCGATTCCAACGTCGAAAAAACGTTCAGGAAATTCTGCGCAAAATGGTTGGAGTCCTGTACCACCGGGCATGGCTGCCGTGATTGCAGCTATTTTGTTATTGCTACGGCCAAGTTTACAAAGAGTGTTCCCGAAAACTTTGGTGTAGGAGGGAGTGGAACTTCCTGATTTTTTCGGTTTGCCTGAAATGATATCAAAAGGGCCGACTCCATGATACGCACCTGGGTTCTCTTCAGCCGGTTTGTAGCCCTTGCCTTTGGTCGTTACGACATGAATGAGAACCGGACCGTGGCTGTTGTCTCGGACATTGGCAAGCGTTGCTATCAGGTTATCAAGGTCATGACCTGGTATGGGGCCGACATATTTAAATTTCAGTGCTTCGAAGAGGATTCCCGGAGTCAGGAACGCCTTCAGACTTTCTTCGCTCTTGCGGAGGATGGAGAGGATGTTTTCCCCCACAGAAGACAAGGCCATCAGTCGTTCTTCGATGTGATCTCGAACCCTGCGAATAGTTTTTCCTGTCATCTTTCTGCTGAGAAAGCTGGAAAAAGCACCTACATTTGGCGAGATGGACATCTCGTTATCGTTGAGGATCACGATCAGGTTTTTATCAAGGTCGCCTGCATGATTAAGCGCCTCAAAGGCCATACCTGCAGTCATGGAACCGTCACCGATAATAGCGATGACCCTGTTGTTATCCTGTCGCAATTCCTTGCCTACTGCCATACCTAAACTATAGGAGATAGAAGTGGAGCTGTGCCCGGTTTCAACAGGGTCGTAAATGCTTTCCGAGCGTTTGGGAAAACCGCTAAGCCCTTTATATTGGCGAAGGGTATGGAATACGTCTTTTCTACCGGTTAACAGCTTATGCGCATATGCCTGGTGGCCGACATCCCAGATGAGTTTATCTTCAGGCGTGTTAAAGACGTAATGCAGTGCCATGGTGAGTTCTACGACACCGAGGCTGGGCGCGAGGTGACCGCCAGTCTCTGCAACCGTTGATATAATAGTCTCTCTGAGTTCGTGCGCTAGGGCCGGCAATTCATCAGGGGTGAGGCTGCGCAGATCTTTGGGTGAATTTACATAATCTAAGACTTTGTGGTGCTGATCCACCGGGTTGTTCATGATGAGCATGTTAATACTTCCGTTCAATGATATAGGATGCTATGCCCCTGAGCGGGTCAGCATGGTGATCAAAAATGGCAAGGGATTCCAGAGCATCGGCAACTGCTTCTTCGGCCATTTTTTTTGACTGGTCGATCCCGAAGAGGGAAGGGTAGGTGACCTTGTCGGCTTCCTCGTCGCTACCTACCGGCTTACCCAGTTCCTCCGTAGTTGATACTACATCCAGCAGGTCGTCAATTATTTGAAAAGCAAGGCCAATGTTGTTGCCATAGCTTGTCAACGCTTGTTGGTGTTCTTTTGCAGCACCTGCGGCTAGACCACCGCCTACGACAGAGGCGGTAATCAGTGCCCCTGTTTTGCTTTTATGGATCGTTTTTAGGGTCTCATAGGCAACTTGTTTTCCCTCATAAATCATATCAAGTGATTGGCCGCCGACCATGCCGAACGTTCCGGCTGCCTGGGCGATTAGGTGTATGACTTGCAATGTAACAGCCGGGTCACGTTGTGAACTCCCGTTGCTGAGTAGTTCAAATGCATAGGTCAGAAGTCCGTCACCTGCAAGTATAGCGGCTGCCTCGCCATAGATGGTATGATTGGTCGGTTTTCCCCGGCGAAGATCATCATCGTCCATTGCCGGCAGGTCGTCATGGATGAGGGAATACGTGTGAATACATTCCATGGCACCGGCGATGGGGAGTATTTCTTGTATATCGCACTTGCCGCAACTGACTGCTTCCGCCCCCGCAAGGCAGAGAATGGGACGAACACGTTTCCCGCCGACAAAAAGGCTATAGCGCATTGTCTCAATGTGGCCGGCAAAGTCGCCAACAGGTTTGGCTATTGCTTCTTCAAGGTACGCTTCAACAATGCTGCGTTGTTTGTTCAGGTATGCCTTAATCTCCAATTGAGTTCTCCTCAAAGGGGACATTTTCATAGGTATTGTTTTTTTTCATGAGTATCTCTACCCTGCTCTTGGCTTCTTCAAGGGTAGTGTTGCAGAAGTTGACCAGCTGCATGCCTTCGTCAAATTTTTTTAAGCTCGTTTCCAAGGGTAATTCGCCGGCTTCCAGTTCCACGGTGATTTTTTCTAATTTGGTGAGTGCACTCTCGAATGTTTTTTTGGCCATAACTCGGCTCCATGCTTTTCTCTGTCGAAAAGGCTGTCGGTTTGGTGCTTGCCTTGCAAAGCGTACAGGGTTAATCTTATAGCTTAAACATAATATCCCTTCCTTTCAATACCTGTTTGGCAATGATACACTATATTGATCAATTTGTTTCCTGGCTATGCCTAGAAAAGGGGTATTCCCCGCATACTATCGATGGTTACAGGCGAGATGTAGAAGAATTTTATCGTTTTTGTGAAGCACCAGCTCACGTCGATGCCATGGGCAGTGCGGTTGTGAAAAGATTCACCGCTTCTTTATACAGAGTCAACAGTGGTGCTACGATTGCGAGAAAGTTGTCAGCGCTGCGTACATTTTTTCGTTATCTGTCAAGAGAAGGCGTGTTAAATGCTGATCCACTTGCGGGGATTGCAAATCCTAAAACGGGAAAGCACATTCCTCATTTCCTTACCGTGGATGAGGTGTTTGCCTTGCTTGAAGCACCTAAACCTAAAGATACTTTTCACCTCCGGGACAAAGCCATTATGGAGATGTTGTATGCGACTGGGATGCGAGTATCTGAACTGGTTGCAACCAATGTGGCCGATTATGAACGTGCAGCAGAGGTGGTCCGGGTCAAGGGAAAAGGTCAAAAAGAGCGAGTAGTCCCTTACGGGAGGACCGCAGCCGAGGCTCTAGGGTATTATCAGGCTGAGCGTCAGGCCCTCATCGTTGCAAGGGTGAGTCGCGGCTATGAGGCGGAACGAGCAGCAATGTTTCTCAACAGTCGTGGAACCCGTCTAAGTGTCAGAAGTATCGAACGAGCAATACGTATGTATGGCGAGCGAGCAAGTATCGAAGTACCTGTTACTCCGCACGGGCTTCGGCATTCTTTTGCAACTCATTTACTGGAAATGGGGGCGGATTTACGCATGGTTCAGGAATTACTTGGCCATGTCAGTCTGTCGACCACTCAGAAATATACCCATGTCAACATAGACCATCTTACCCTTGTGTACGATAAGGCCCATCCCAAAGCACAGCTTTCAAAGCTTGGGGGAGATGGTACTGAGTAAGCAGTCCATCGGGATCTTGCAGCAAGTTGCGACTCATTGAAAAATGAACAGGGATTGACTCTTGGAGGGTGAGTGCTTAATATTGCCCAGCACTGTGATTTGTTACCAATGTTGATTCTATCTTTTTAGAAAAATATGAAAAAAATTCGATCTACAACTATAGTTGCCATACGCCATAAAGGAGAAGTCGTGGTTGCCGGGGACGGTCAGGTTACCCTGGGCGCCACGGTGATTAAGCATCAGGCAAAAAAGGTGCGCCGGCTCTATCACGACAAAGTTATTACCGGGTTTGCCGGAGCAACAGCTGACGCATTTACCCTTTATGATCGGCTGGAACAGAAGCTTGAGCAGTTTAACGGCAACTTGATGAGAGCGGCGGTGGAGCTTGCAAAGGATTGGCGAACAGATAAAATGTTGCGCCGTCTTGAAGCTATGCTGGTGGCTGTCGATAGTAAATATTCACTGCTGCTGTCCGGCAATGGGGACGTGATCGAAGCTGATGACGGCATAATTGCCATAGGCTCTGGTGGTCCATATGCGCAAGCTGCAGCCACCGCACTTATCGAGCATTCAGATCTTGATGCACCTGCAATTGCCAGGAGCGCACTTGAAATTGCAGGCTCCATCTGTGTTTATACTAACTCCAATATTGTTGTTGAAAAAATAAATGATGAAAGGACTGAACTCACTCACCCCTAAACAGACAGTAGCAGAGCTTGATCGCTATATTATAGGCCAGGCTGATGCTAAACGATCGGTTGCAATTGCACTTCGTAACCGGTGGAGACGACAGCAGGTAGACTCGCCCCTGCGGGAGGAAATAGCTCCTAAAAATATTATTATGATCGGTCCCACCGGGGTTGGCAAAACGGAGATTGCACGGCGTCTTGCTCATTTGGCCCAAAGTCCGTTCCTTAAAGTAGAAGCTTCCAAGTTCACTGAAGTCGGGTATGTCGGCCGGGATGTGGAGTCAATGGTCAGAGACCTCACCCAGTTGGCTGTGAATATGGTGACCAAGGAGGAAGAGGGTGGGGTTCAAGAACAGGCAGAAAGGCAAGCAGAAGAACGTTTGCTCGACCTGCTGCTGCCTCGCGTACCGCAGAGGCCCGTCTCTCCCCCAGCACAAGGGGAGGATTCCGGAGTCGTTTCTCTTGGCTATGATGGTGATGATGCGGCCGCATCCGGCTACAAGCAAGGATCAGGTTCAACCAGAGAACGATTTCGTCAGATGTTGAGAAATGGGGAACTCAATGACCGTATGGTGGAACTGGATGTTGCAAGCAACCAGACCGGTACCCCCATGGTTGAGGTTTTTTCAGCTTCTGGAATGGAGGACATGCAGAGTTCCCTTCAGGATGCTTTTTCTAAATTTTTCCCGAAAAAGAAGCAAAATAGAAAAATGAAAGTGCCTGAGGCACTTGAGTGTTTGAACAAGGAAGAAGCTGAAAGGCTGGTTGATAACGAGAGTATTGCCGAAAAAGCTGTCCGCCGCACTGAACAGTCAGGGATAATTTTTCTTGACGAAATTGATAAAATTGCTTCCAGGGGAGGAAGCGGCTCCGGTTCTCCTGAAGTTTCAAGAGAAGGGGTGCAACGAGATTTGCTGCCCATTGTTGAAGGGGCAACCGTTACCACCAAGTATGGTCCTGTAAAAACAGATCATATTCTCTTTATCGCAAGTGGAGCGTTTCACGTGTGCAAACCTTCTGACCTTGTGCCCGAATTGCAGGGACGTTTTCCCATACGGGTCAATCTCAATGCTCTTGGCGAGGAAGAGTTTTTTCGTATTTTAACAGAGCCGCAGGGCGCGCTGGTCAAACAATATAAAGCGCTCCTTGCCACAGAAGATATCCATATGGTTTTCGAAGAAGAGGCTATCCATGAAATGGCCAGGATAGCTGTTCATGTCAATCAGAAGACCGAAGATATTGGTGCGCGGAGGCTGCATACCATAATGGAACGGGTGCTTGATGAGGTGTCTTTTGACGCTTCTGAACGAGAAGACCTTACTTTTACTGTTACTGCTGAGTATGTACGAAATCAGCTGACGGATATAGCTGACAATGAGGATCTGAGCCGCTATATTTTGTAAATGAAGCGTTAGCCTTATTGTAGGTAATCAAAAAAGAAAAAGGGGCAGGGGCAGCATCAAAATCTGGCCCCTTTTTTTTTGATATGGAACCAGGCGGCTCTGTAGGATTTCTCAGCCCAGGGCTAAGAGAACTATGTTGCAGCAAATTGGGTGCCTATCCCGAGATAGTGCCTTGAGTGCGGTGACAAGAGTATCGGTATGAAGTAAATGTATGTACAAATTGTGGAAAACAGCTTGTTGACTGGACTCGGGCAGAGAAATACATAGCGCAACACCAGATGAGACATCAAGAACGCTCCTGAAAATTATACCAGGTGGGTGTGGCGAGACGATCCTGCTGGTAAAATAATTGTGGGTTATCGATCAGAGCGATTTGTTGGATCCCTTTTTATTTACGAGCAAGGACGACACATTGGTAAAGGTGTGGTGGTGCTGTGCTTCAGGTAGAGATGAGGGTATTGAAGGCGGTATGATTATTCTTAAATAGGAATATTGAGAAAGCAAGGCCTGGAAGATTTTGCCCCCACCCATACTCCTGCTGTAATGATACCAGCCTTAAGCAGACTACCAGTCTTGATGGATATTATTTTTCAACAGAGAGTATACGGCCTGTCCCGATTGCTGCCTGTGCCTTGGGGCTCGTAAAGGAGGAATATCTGTTATGCAAAAGGAGAAAAACCCGTCAACAAATCGTTTTTGTTCTGTTGCATAACAGGGCTGTAACTTGGGAAGGCTTTTAGTAGCGCGGACGGCGCTTGGAACGTTTGTTACGTTTTTGGGGCTGTACCTGATTGACTTTTATTTCTCGCCCTTTAAACATACTCTTGTTTAACGATTTAATGGCCGCATCGGCTTCTGAGTTGTTTGGCATCTCTACAAAAGCAAATCCCTTAGGTCTGCCTGAATACCGATCCATTATCAAGCGAGCGCTGGCGACTTCACCAAACTCTGAAAAGAGAACCTCAAGGTCATTTTCGTTTACATCAAAGGGTAATTGACCCACATAAATATTCATAATCACTCTCCTCAGATGAGCTTTATCGTGCACGTGTACGCTGGCACTGGATTAGGCAGAACAGGGACCCCCTGTTTTTTGCCTTTTGTGTAAGTTGATGGATATTATTTCCTCCCGGCCTTATTGTTGCCTTTAAAAAAACGAGGATTTCCCTTTGCAGCTGATTTCGGGGCTCGTTTTTTTGAGGCCACCTCAATGGAAACCGGTTTTCCGTTTATGGTAATAGCTTGAAAGGCGCTGAGAACCTGGGGGATATATTTACTATCTGCCTCAATAAGAGCAGAATTTCTCATTATTTCTATTTTCCCGACCTTGATACGCCCTCCACCTGGAGCACCATTGATGGTGCCTATAAGTCTTTGCGGCATGATGCCATCACGGCGGCCGACATTCAGAAAAAAGCGGGTGAACTGTTGATTGCGATCCGTATGTCGAGTTTGAAGCTTACGCCTGCCATCCCTTTTTTCATGTTCACCTTTGCCTCTGTCCCTGTCTTTTGCATTGAGATCAGGTGCATTGCGGTAATATTCAAGCAATTGGTTGAATTCAAGGGAGAGGAATTTTTTGATAAGTTCTTCCCGATCATAGGATGCAAGTAACTCTGCAACCTCTGAGTAGAGTGGATCGATTTGTGCGCTATCTACTTCGACCTTGCTCACCGTGTCGACAAGGTTGAGGAGTTGCTTCTGACAGATCACTGTGCCGGAAGGCACTTGGCATTGGATAAATTTCTTTTTAATTTTTTTCTCAATTTCCCGTATCTTATACCGCTCTCTTGGGTTGATGATGGCTACGGAAATTCCTTTGCGTCCGGCTCTGCCTGTACGGCCGCTACGGTGGGTATAGTTGGCAAAGTCATCAGGGAGATTGTAGTTGACCACATGGGTGAGGTCGTTAACGTCTAAGCCACGGGCGGCAACGTCTGTGGCAACAAGAATCTGAAGATGTTTAGAGCGAAATTTGCCCATGACCAGATCTCTCTGTGCCTGGGACAGGTCCCCATGCAGTGCGTCTGCATTGTAGTTGTCCTGGATTAATTTGTTCGCAACTTCCTGGGTTTCCAGTCTGGTCCGGCAAAATACTATGGAATAGTTGCCCGGTGCATTGTCAAGGAGTCGCTTTAAAGTCGGGTAACGGTTGTGATGATGTACAGTGTAATATTCATGGAGTACGTTTTCTGCTCCAGCATTACGCTTGCCCACGGTTACTTCGGCTGGATCCGTCATGTACTTGCCGGCAATTGCAGCGACCTCTCTTGGCATGGTCGCGGAAAAAAGCAGGGTGTTTTTTTGTGCAGGGGTTTGTTCCAAAATGGCGTTAATCTCATCTTGAAAGCCCATTTGCAGCATTTCGTCGGCTTCATCAAACACAACGTAACGGATATGGGATATATCGACTTTTCCTCTCCGGATCAGATCATTGAGGCGCCCTGGAGTTGCAACAATAATTTGCGCTCCTTTTCGAAGAGCTTGCATTTGTTGTTCAATGCGGGCACCACCGTAGATGGACAGAATTTTTAATTTTCGAATATTTTTAGCATAATCCTGTAAATCCCTAGCGACTTGGACACATAATTCTCTTGTCGGACAGAGGATCAGTATTTGTGTACTTCTGTTGCTGTATTCTGTTAACTGGATCAAGGGGAGGCCAAAAGCTGCCGTTTTTCCTGTTCCGGTCTGGGCGAGACTTATGAGGTCGCCTTGCTTGCCGAGCAGCAAGGGAATGACTTCAGTTTGAATTTGGGTAGGGGTGACGATTCCCAGGGAATCAAGTCCCTGTATAATTTCGTCTTTAATGCCGAGATCTGAGAATGTTGTCATGAGATATATAAAAAGGAAATGGATGGTGTTTGGTAGTAAGGTGATTTGGGGAAACACCGCTGTTTCTCCAAAAAAAATGCCCTGCTCTGAAAGCAGGGCATTTGAGGGTCGTATGTTTTAGAAAGAGTTTACAGCTGTACTACATTAGCTGCTGCCGGTCCTTTCTGGCCGTCTACTACTTCAAACTGTACTTGAGCGCCTTCATCAAGTGTTTTGTAACTATCTGATTGGATCGCGGAATAATGGACAAATATGTCAGAACCATTTTCCTGTTCAATAAAACCAAAACCCTTTGACGCGTTAAACCACTTTACAATACCGTTGTTCAATTCTTTTGTTTCCTTTCTGCTGGCCTTTGAGACGGCCAATTCATTGATCGAGGATATTATATATTTACTCTCATGATATAAAAAAACCGTCCGGTGCTCCTCTAAAGAGCATTGGACGGTCAAGAAAGTAATCTCTCAACATGAAAAGCTAATACCCTACTTCACCTGATATTAATACTCTATATTGATTATAAAGCAAGCCTTTTTTACAGGTTTCAGGTAAACGAGTCGGCCTAAGGTAGTAAAGAGTGGCAATTATTGCAGCCATGGCCACCTATAATGACAGGTAGCTATGGATTTGATGTGGTGCTCATGCATTAAAGAGCTTTTTCAAACAGAGCATTCTTTGCGCTTATGATTACCTCAACAGGTCTCAGTGGAAGCCTAAGGTTATCTGATAGTACAGTTCGTTTTATGCATGGGTTTTTTTGTTGAAGCCGGATCTTCCATTTCCATTCCCTCGTCGCTTCACTTCAGGCGTCTTCATACGCAGAGAAAGTGTCCGGTTCCCGCATAACCCTACTACGTCACGGATAAAATCGGGGCAGGATTTTATGGTCAGGTCTTTGAGAATATCGATATCCACCTCTCCTCTTCCATCAAAATGAAGAGTGAGATGCAGCGGAGTGAGACCATGGTATCGGTATAAAATTTCCTTGAGCTGGCTTAGATGCTGCCGTGAGGTAGCCTCAGCTTGCAAGGTTATTACGGCTTTTTCTGTATATTTTTCCATGGCCTGTTGAACCAAGCTGATTTCCTGTGCTATTACTTTTGCCCCACGCTCCCCTTGCTGTATTGTTCCGAGGACAACCAGTGGTAGATCACTTCGAAGAATTTCTGAACACTCGGCAAAGGTGGATGGAAAGACAATGACTTCTATCTCGCCTGTCATGTCTTCAATGGAAGTAAAGGCCATTCGGTCGCCTTTTTTGGATTTGTGTTCCTTGTAACTGGAGATGAGGCCACCTATTCGAATTGGCTGCCCATCTCGCCACGTGCCGGCGTTTTCAACATCAGTATCGGTGATCATGCTCATTTCTTCTTTAATGCCTTCCAGTGGGTGGCCGGTGAGGAAGAAACCGACAGTGTCCTTTTCGTAAGCAAGTTTTTTTAATTCAGGCCATTCGTCTATTGCAGGGAGGGTAATTTCAGTTGAACTGGTGGCTTCAGCCTGATTACCTAGGGCAAAGAGGCTCATCTGACCGCTCATGCGATCTCGTTGAATCGCTTTAGCCTGTTCAAGTGCGTGGTCCAGAACTTCCATAAACTGGGAGCGTTTTCCTTTCATGGAATCAAAGGCCCCGGCTTTGATGAGGCTTTCTATGACTTTTCGGTTCACCCGGCTTCCATCAATGCGATTACAGAAATCACCCAGAGAGGCAAATGGTCCATTTTCTTTACGTTCGTCCAAAATAGAATCAAGGGCAGCTCCACCGACATTCTTGACAGCTGCCAGCCCAAATCTGATTCGGTCTTTGATAACCGTAAAGTCATGATAGGATTCGTTTATATCCGGGGGGAGTACATCAATATTATTCTGCTTGCATTCCGAAATATATTTGACCACCTTATCGGTGTTGTCAACATCGCAAGAAAGAAGAGCTGCCAGGAACTGGGCGGGGTAGTGGGCTTTAAGGTAGGCTGTCTGGTAAGCAATAAGAGCATAGGCTGCCGAATGGGATTTGTTGAAACCATATCCGGCAAACTTAGCCATGAGGTCAAAAATGTACTTGGCTTTATCTTCAGGGACATCGAGTTTCTTGGCACCGGCCATGAATTTTTCCCGTTCCTCTTCCATGACCTCGGGTATCTTTTTCCCCATTGCCCGACGAAGAATGTCAGCATCTCCCAGACTGTAACCTGCAAGAATGTTGGAAATTTTCATGACCTGTTCCTGATAAACAATAACGCCGTATGTTTCTTCCAGGACAGGTTTGATCTGTGGTAACGGGTAGTCTGGCAGCTGGCGACCATGCTTGGTTTCGACAAAGGTGTCAACCATGCCGGAGTCAAGTGGTCCCGGACGATAGAGAGCAACCAGGGCGATGAGGTCGGTGAACTGCTCGGGATGCATCTTGATCAGCAGTTCGCGCATGCCGTCACTTTCCAGCTGGAAAACCCCCAGGCTGTCTCCTCGGCAAAGCAGGTCGTAACTCTTGGCATCATCCATGGGGATTTTGTTGAGCTCAACTTCTTTACCAACATCAAAGGCGATGAGTTTTAAGGCTCGGTCAATGACGGTAAGGGTCTTCAAACCGAGAAAATCGAACTTGATGAGTCCGGTCTTTTCGGTATACTTCATGTCGTACTGGGTCAGAATTTCCTTGTTTGGCCCGATACATACCGGCAGATAATCGACCAGCGGCGTGGGAGATACAACAACCCCGGCAGCATGGGTAGACTTATGCCGAGAGAGCCCCTCAAGGGTTTGTGCCACCGTGAGCAATTCACGGACGTCGTCATCCTTCATCGCGTCTCTGAGGCGTGGCTCTTTGTCGATCGCCTTTTTCAAGGTAATTTTCAGCTCATCCGGGACCAGTTTGGCAATCCGGTCTACAACCGGCAGGGGAATTTCGAGTACCCGGCCAACATCACGCAGCACCGCCCTTGCTTTCATTGAACCGTATGCAACAATCTGGGCGACATAATCATCACCACCATACTTACTGCGCACGTAGTCAATAACCTCATCTCTTCGATCTTTGCAGAAATCTACATCAAAATCGGGCATGGACATACGTTCCACATTGAGGAACCGTTCAAAAATAAGTCCATAGGGAATGGGGTCAATGTCCGTGATAAACATGCAAAAAGCTGCGAGGCTTCCGGCTCCGGAACCACGACCTGGTCCGACCGGAATCTGATGCGCCTTTGCCCAGGTGATAAAGTCGGCAACAATAAGGAAGTAACCTGAAAATCCCATTGTTTTAATGACCCCTATCTCCATGGTTAGCCGGTCTTTGTAGGTTTCTTCAAGTTCCGGTGGAACCTCTTGCAACTCTCGAAGGTGATCAAGCCTTTTCTGTAATCCTTCCCAGCAGGATGTTTCAAAGACATTTTCCAGGGTATCATTTTCAGGTATGGGGAAAATGGGAAAATAGTGGGCACCAAATTCCAATTCAAGGTTACAGCGTTCAGCGACTTCCAGGGTGTTGGTAACTGCCTCAGGGCAGTAATGAAATTGCTTGGCAATCTCCTCCGCTGTTTTGAAATACAGTTCCTGGGTGGGAAATCGGAATCTGTTGGGATCTGTAATAGTTTTCCCGGTCTGAATGGAGAGAAGGACCTCATGAGCATAAGACTCTTCTTTGCTCAGGTAGTGGCAATCATTGGTCGCAACAAGTTTGACGCCGAGTTCCTCGGCAAGCTCCATTATGCCTTTGTTGGCAATGGTCTGTTCGACAATGCCGTTTTCCTGCATTTCAAAGTAGAGCCGATCTCCAAAGACCTGTTGGATTTCTATCGCCTTGGCCCTGGCTCCGTTAATATCATTGTGGGTAATTCTCCAGGGGATTTCCCCGTGAAGGCAGGCGGTAAGGATTATCAGGCCTTCCTGGTGTTTGTACAGGGTCGGAAAATCGATACGGGGCTTATAGTAAAATCCATGCCGTTGAGCTATGGACGCCAATTTCATTAGGTTGGCATAGCCAACGGCATTGGTTGCAAGAGCGACCAGATGAAAGTTGTGACCAGCAGAACGGTCATGGATATGCATCCCGTTTTCAGCCATGTAAAACTCGCAACCCACAATCGGTTTTACTCCGGCTTTGGTTGCTTTTTCGTGAAATTCAAGAGCCCCGTACATGGCGCCGTGGTCTGTAACCGCTACCGCGGACATGTCGAGCTCGCGGGTCCGGTCAATAAGGTCTTTGAGGCGGATAGCTCCGTCGAGCATGGAGTATTGTGTATGGACGTGAAGGTGAACAAATGGTGCAGACATAGGCGGCAAAGAAAGTGTAAAGATTGGGTGATTGAAAGGGTGGGTATACTTTTTGTTTCTATAAGGAACAGGTCAGTTAAGGCCTATGGTGCCGTCTATATGTGCTTCCTGCAAGTTGGCTCCATCTAGTTTTGCCCCTGTGAGGTTGGCGCGAATAAGATTAGCACCTTGGAGATCGGCACCTCTAAGGTCGGCGTTTTGGAGGTTCGCCCCAGGGAGATTGGCATACTTAAGGACAGCATTTCTGAGGTTCGCCCCCCGGAGGTTCGCCCGACGCAGGTTTGCCATCTGTAAGTCAGCATTCGCCAGGTTGGTACCAGCCAAATTAGCCTCAACCAGGTTGGCTTTATTCAGATCAGCGCCGTCCATATTGCATCCTGGGCAGTTCTTTGCCACCCATTTGACAGTGGCCTGCGTATCTTTTGATGCATGATCGGTAGTTGTCGGCTCCGTAACCGCGTATTGCTCAGTTTTTTGTTGTTGACGACTATTGTTCTGCTCCTCAGAAGAAGAGGTCGTGGGTTGTTGCTGTCGTTGTCGAGCAGATTTACGGAAGCTTTTTTTCTTGGCAGCAGGAGCAACGAAAAGGTGCTTGCTGTCCCCTGCAAAATATACTGCAGAATATTCGACCACATCGGCACTGTTGGCCAGAAAAATTTTCTCACGGTCGCCCCTCATGAAAATCCGATAACATTTCAAGTCGCCATACCACCAACTTTTCATTTTCAAGCACACCTGTCCGTCTTCACTAACGTCCCATCTCCCTGTGTCCCGGTTAGCGTAGAGATCTTTGCCGAATAAACGGCTTGAAGGATCGAAAAAAAGATAGCTATCCTCTTCTGAAGACTGAATGTAGAGGGTGTTCCCTTCTACCAGTTCCAGTATTTCTGCAGGTGGTAATTCTTTGGTTCCGGGCTGGTCGGTAATGGTGCTGACCGTTGCAGGGGAGCAGCCTAACAGCAATAAAAGAGAGCAGGCAAAGAAGATGAACTGGTACATGGTTCCGGCAGGCAGGTTTCGCGTAAGCAGCAAGCACGCATTTACAGGGAGTCGTATCTGGCAGGTGATATAATACACATACCTGTAAAATTTTGCCATCCTCTTCTTGGTTGAACTACTCCCGGTCAGGATCTGCTGCAGGCATAAGGGAATCGTCGATATTAAATCTTTTTCTGATTTTTGCCAGCGGTACCAAGTCTGCTTTTCGGGCGGAGGGAGTAAGGAATGAAAGTAATTTTGTTTTTAAAATGGTGGGATTGAGTTCGCTTTGAATAGCAATGATACCTTCCATTATAATTTTTTGGAGCAGCAGCTCATGATTGGTCCTTTCCCGGAGATTGGCAGCAAAGGGTACAAAAAAGAAATTAGCAAAAATGAGCCCATAGAGGGTTGAGGTAAGGGCAACCGGTACTGTTTTAAGAATCACAGAAGTGTCGCCGATTCCTGCGAGCATGGAGATCAGGCCGACAACAGAGCCTATGATGCCAAACGCAGGGAAAAAGTCGCCTATGGTACGGAGGATTCTTTCACTGTCTTCTCTGCGTAGCTTAAAAAAATACATTTCTGTGTTTAAAATATCACGAATTTGATGCGGTTCGTAGTTATCAACCAGGCATCCAAGCCCCCGGCGGAGAAACAAGATAGATGTTTCGTTTTCTTCCTCCTGCAGCGACAAAACACCTTCCATGCGGGATTTTATGGCGAGGTTAATCAGGATATTGACAATATCGTCTTCAGAGATGTTTCTTTGGGTGTACGAAGCGCGGACAACCATATACACGATTCTTAGCCTGCTGACCTGGAAACTTAACAGAGCTGCAGCAGCACTTCCGCCAAGAACGATTGAGAGCCCGGCAATATTAAAATAGAGTGCGAGGTTGCCTTTGATCAAAAAACCGGTAACAAAAATAACAACACACAGAATAAATCCGATCAGGTTTTTTCTTCTCATGATAGTCCTATTCTTTTATTGAGCGGGCTTGGTCCTGTCGATTGCAGGTGGTGGTTCTTTGGAGAGGATGATTTCTACTCTTCTATTTTTACTTCTATTTTTTTCATTGGTGTTTGGTCGAACTGGTCGAAAATAACTAAATCCTGATACCACTATCTGTTTACCGGGGACCCCTATATCCTCTATAAGGAAACGTGCAACCCGGCTTGCCCGTGCAACTGATAACTCCCAGTTGCTGGGGAAAAGCTGCGAATGCATGGGTACGGAATCGGTATGGCCTACTATGTTTATCATATAGGGTGTCTGTGCGATGATGACAGATAGGCTGCGCAGAGATTCTAAAGACTGAGGCGAGAGTTCTGCTTTGCCTGACGCAAAAAGAAGGTCGCCGGCAATGATGATACGTACCGTTTTATCTGGAACTAATTCCACCGAAGCAAAATCGGCCATTTTTTCATCGGTAAGGGTAGTCTGAGAAAGGTCGTAAATTTCAGTGAAAATATTGTCATCGACAGTTGTTTGTTCAGTTTGCTCTTTGATTATCCCTTGTTCAATCTGCAAGCTCTCTTTCACTATCAGTTCACGGGGGATCACTGTGTCGGTAGGCGCAGTCGAGAGGGGCGGCGAAACAGGCCCTATGGGGACTGGTTCGGATAAATCCAATTCGATAGCATTTATTGGAATTTCTTTATCTGCCAATGTGTCGTCTACTATGATTTCATCTTCAGATACGCGCTCTACTGATTTGAGCTTATCGGCGCGATGTTTTGAGATTTGGGGAGAGATCGGATGAAACGGAAGAGTTGTCTCGGGCGACAACGGCGGTCGGGAAATGATCTCGCCTGCTACTACTTCAACGCTTTCTTGGTTAAGAAACTCACGGTTGGCAAGTTGATAGATAAAAAGAGTGAGAAAGAGGATAAACATCGTCATCATCAGGTCCGCCCATGCGATAGACCAGTGAACAGGTCGCGGAGTACGGGAACGAAAAAAAGAATCCTCTACAACAAAAGTAGGCTGCGTTGTCGCCTTGTGCCAATCAACAGGTGGCCTGGATATACCTTCGACGCTGTCTGCTTTTTTTGTTTCATCCACTGGTGGCAAATGTTTTGACGGAGGGGGAACTTTGTTATCTTCCATGCCTTTTTATCGACAACTTTGTTATTAAACAAAAGTAGAATTTTCATTAGTCACAAGAATATCGATCAGATAGTACCATGTTACCATCATAGACGAGCATTTACTCCAGCTTTTTTTTTAGTGCCGGCGAGAAGAGTGCGGGCCAAGGGGGGGAGATCTTCCTGGTGGTTATTTTTGTGGGCAAAGGTCAGACGTGAGGAAGGAGGCTTTCAACCACTCGAGTTTTTCTAAACTTGCAGCAACATCTTTTGCCGAGCGTTGCTCAAGGGTGCAAAGTAAAGGCTTGTTAGGTATGCTTTTGAAAAAGCCGGCAAAATCAAAACAACCAGCACCAATTGCGAGATGAGCATCTCTGGTGCCGTCGTTGTCGTGTAAATGCACCTGCCCCAGCCAGGGGCGAAGAGCTTTGACCCAATCTTGCCACGTGGTGTTGGAAAAAGCCAGTACATGACCTGTGTCGAGACAGAATCCAAATGGAAACGATTTGAGCCTGGAAAAAAGAGCCAGGTGAACAGATGGATCAAGCTCATAGGTGTTTTCAAACATAACCGGTATGTTTTCCCTTGCTGCAAGTGGCAGCAACCGGCTCCATGTTTCTGTGCTTACATCCAACCAACGGTCGAGATTATGAGCATGTTTATGCGATTCGAAACCAAGGTGACAGACAATGCTTTTGGGTTTGAAAACAGGGAGCAGCGAAAAGGCCCGATGAAGTTTTTGCCGTGATAAAGATATGATTTGAGAATCAAATCCACCTGGGACGAGGTCGTGAAAAGGGGCGTGTAGAGTACAGGAGAGTCCGTGGTCCCTGAGCTTGTCAGCCATTTCCTGGAAGTTTTTATCTGGTTCGGTCCATAGAAAATTCCCCTCAAGGCCTATTTCGGGTTGAAGCTTGTTGTCTAAAAAAAAAGGAAGCAGGTCGTCGGGACAAAGACGATCAAATGGTGCGTTTATAAAGCAGGCACGGGTGAGATGCTTGTATTTTTTGAGATCTGGTAATGGCGTCATAAAAGGAAGAACCCGCCACACTGAAGTGGCGGGTTATAATCAATAGAACGAAAGGAAGCGTTACTCTTTATCCTGTTTGAGCGACTTGACAAAAAGACCGCCGGCCAACCCTATGAGTCCCATTTCCTTTATCTGCTTCAGTGCGGGTTGTGACATTTTCGCAAGCATAATGCGCCTGAGTGAAGCTTCAGGCATCTCCTGAGGTGCGCTCTGCATCAGCAGTTCCATGTCAGCCTTTTTGCTACTGTAATAGCGGCCGTTGGAGCCAATCTGCACGGCTGGTGACGTGAGGGCTACAGCTCCTTTTTTGACATATTGCGAAACCTCTGATTCAGGGTCATCAAGGTCGCCGAAAATTCTGGCCCCTGCAAGGCAGGTCTGTACACAAGATGGAGTAAGTCCTTCGGCGACTCTTGGCATGCAGTAGGTGCATTTGTCCGCTTTACCGTCACTTTCGTCGTCGGCGAGATCTTCATTGATGTATCTGGCACCATAAGGGCAGGCATCACGGCAGGCGCCACAGCCTATACAACGTTCCTTGTCAATCTGGACGGTACCGTTGAATGGGTCTTTCCAGGTAGCAGCAACTTCCATGGTGACGGTTTTGCCAGTCTTTGCATCCTTCATGGTCATATTGACTGTATCAGCAGGGCAGACGTCTACACATGGGGGCTCATCGCAGTGGTTGCAAAGTCCCGGATAATACGTGTAGGACATGCCGGCTGATGTATTTGCCGGTCCTAGTCGATATACCCAATTGCGCCCAAACTCGGCGGGTACCTCCCACTCAGCTTTACAGGCAATTGTGCAGGCGTGACAGCCAACACATTTGTCGATATCGATAATCATGCCATATTGCATTTCTCATTCCTCCAGAGAATATCTTACTTGATGGTTGCGAGCGTGTGATTATATGCAGCCATCAACTGACTTTTACAAGTTTGACAAAGTTATTGCGCATACCATGGCAACCTGTTTCAGGATCAACAGCCAGTTTGGTAATAAGGCTCGTGTCATCGATGCCTTTGTTATGCCCTATTGTCAGTTCCGGGTTCATGGAGCCGAAGCCGTGGTAGATGTAAACGGCATCTTCACGGATACCCGGTGTTACCTTGACGGTGGCCGTCGTACGTGACTTGACCCCGTCTTGGTTTTCCAAGGAGACTGTATCGCCTTCTTTAAAGCCCAGCTTGGAAGCAACTTTGTCGTTGAGCCATACAGGGGTGCTGTCCATGGCAGCCATCAGCCATGCATTATTTTGGGTACGGTTGAAGGTGTGTACCGGCGAACGACCGTATAAAAGGCGCATGTATCCTTGAGGAGCCCTTTCCACTGGAATATAGGTAGGGATCGGTGGGTAACCCGCATCTTCCAGATCTTCGTTGTAGAAAATAACAGTCATGTCCTCGGAAATACCATATGGATCCTTACCGGGTTGAATATGGATTCCATCTTCAGCACGAATTTTATCTATGCTGAGACCGACACCGGCTAGACGGGTATTGACCATCTCAACCTGATCTTTGGTGGGAATGAATTCGCCGTATCCCATCCGTTTAGCCAGTTCATTGGTAATCCAGATGCCGTCTTTACGTTCAAATTCAGGATTCACAAGCGGCATGCGAGGGGCGATATATTGCTGGTGTTCGTCCGCAAAGTTCCACTGGGTGCCGGTTTTTATGTAGTCGTAGCGCTCGAGGTAGGAGCATTCGGGCAGGAGTATGTCAGCGTACATGGTGATGTCTGTAGGCATGACATCGGTACACATGACAAAATCCATCTGTTCGAGCATTTTAATGGTTTTTTCCTGATTGGGAATAGTTTGAATCGGATTCTGTCCCCAGATCACACATCCTTTAATGGGGTAAGGCTTGCCGGTGATGGCAGCATCGCGAATCAAATCGGTCGGAGTTCCCGGAGGGGAAAAATCATGCGAATTGTCAGCATAGTCATTGAGCAAGTCGGGTTCATGGTCTCCATGGGGCCAGCTCACTTTTTTCAATCCCTTTGGTCCTTTGGGAGGAACAAATGCGCCTTTAACGCCAAAGGCACCGAGTACGCCTGTCAGGCAGGCAAGGGCACGCTGTCGCTGAAAGTCGTTTCCATACCAGGACACATGGCGACCAGGGTGGATGGCCACGTTCGGCATGTTGGCAGCCAACAGGTCGGCGACCTCTTTTATCTGGACAACAGGTATATCGCATTCAGCAGCAGCTTTTTCAAGTGTCCATTCTTTGATGCCTTCTGCAAATTCCTCAAATCCTTCACCGTATTCATCGACAAAGTCTGCTGCATATTTATCATTTTGGATGAGGTAGTTCATAATAGCCAGCAGCATGGCCGTGTCAGTTCCCGGACGGATGGGTACCCAAATGTCAGCCTTTGCTGCTGATGCAGAAAAACGTGGGTCAACGACAACCAGTTTGGCTCCATTTTCCAGTCCCTTAAGATAACGCTTAAGGTGGGAGACATGAACATTCTCTCCAAAGTGGCCGCCTAAAAGGAAGATCACCTTGGTATTAGGCATGTCTACGTTTTCGCCAGGCGGTTGTTCGATGGTGGCCATATAGGCCATATCCCTGATGCCGCGGCACTGGAAGAAGGATGCTTCAGACACGTTAGGTGTGCCTACCGTGTGCTCAAAGAAATGGAAGGGATAACTGGCAGATGCGCCATGGGGGAATATTGCAAGACTTTCCGGCCCGTGTTCGTCGATCACGTTTTTCAGCTTGGTGGCACAGGTGTCAAGCGCTTCATCCCAGGTGATGCGTTGCCATTTTGGAGCTCCCCTTTTGCCAACATTTTTCATGGGGTACTTCAGGCGGTCTGGATCGTAAAGCAGCTTTACGCCGGCATTCCCGCGGGCACAGATGGAGGCGCCATTGTCGATGGATTTGGGGTTGCCTTCAATCTTTACCAGGCGGCCATCACGAACTTTTCCAACCAGCTGGCATCTCCAGAAACACATTTCACAGACACCGCCAACAACAGTGTCTGTATCTTTAAAGCTTCCTGGTGGTACCAGTGGTGCTTTTGCAACTCCAGTCTCTGCTTTCGCCACTACTTTTGATAGCGGCACGGACGCAGCGGCAATGGAGGCGGTTTTTAAAAAATTCCGCCTGGAAAGATGTATTGCCATTTACTGTTCCTCCTTGGTGAAAAAATCAATTAACTGTATCGACACCCTGTAAAATGGATGACGAGCTTCCTGTATACTGTGCTTTAAAAATCGTATAAACCATGGCCGAAAGAGTGAGTGTAAAAAAAGCGTTTCCTCTTCCCGTCTGTTTTCGCCGGCAAGTGCTGCTAAAAATTCGAGCTCATGCTGGATATGGTCTGGTGGTTCGGTGGATGATGTGACTTCATACCCGCAACTGCGATAAAAATCTTTGATTTTTTCTGTAGTTTTTCCCTGGATGGATCTGTCACCATCCATATACACAGAGGCGTAGGGCGGTATGGTCGTTCCTGGTGAAGCATTTATAAAAAGCTGGGTATATTCTATTTGGAGATCATTGAGGAAGTCACCTGTTTGCGACCGCCACTTTTGCATATCCGCATATTCTTCTTTCCACTCAAGAGATTGTAATAAGGCTTCGTATGCATCAAGAAACTGCCCGTCAAGAAAGGATGAGTCTGGGTAGCGCATAGCCAAAGCGAGAAAACCATAAATTTCACTGAGCAGACTTGCCTCGGTCGAAAGTTCAGGGTCCAATTTAGGAGCTTGTGATTCGGTGCTGTGCATGGCGTGGGAGTATAATCGTGGGAGTTAACAGGAAAGAAGATTACAGAGAAACTAACGTGAACATTCTGTGACCAGGTATCAAGGCCCTTGGCTGAGTGAGAAAGCGTATCATAGCTGCTGTATAGGTAATATGAATGACATCGTAAAAATGATCATGTTCACACAACGTAGCACATAATCCATTATTATACAATAACCGTCTCTTGTTCAATTGACCGTCTGTATAACAGGCAGGAGGATACATATTATGTATGTTCCTGGAAAATGACTTGATCAGTATTTACTCAGTAATGATGATCGGTTGAGTGCGTTTTGCTGAGGAATGCATCTTTTGCTTTTTTTATTGCAGATGGTGAGTAGGAAGAATCACTTAGACACGACAATGGTAAATAGAAAAAAAAATCGTGTTTTAAACTGCAACAATTGGCGTGGAGACCCGTGGTTGGCAAAATTTTTTTCTGCATGAAATGTGGATTAGGAGGGGGGGTGACCTAAGAAAAAGTGTAAAAAAATAATGAAAGGGCAAGCTTGAAAGAATAATTGTTTTTAAGGGAATTATCGCTGAATGTTCATTCATTGTGAATAGTATTGCGCAAAGGGGATGCCAAAAAACATAAACAGGAGCTTGCCAGTATAATTATTATCTGTTAATATGAAATATTAATGACTGTATCTTGTTGAATTTCTTGCACTTTTCGTGCCGTAATCCTGTTTCCGCCCCAGCGCCACATCTTGGCCTGTTTTCACGTTTTTTATCTCTTGACTCGTAGAATGCGGATTGTTATAAGAGCTTAGCTTCATTTTCATATTTCTTGCTGAAGTGGTTGTATTGATTGCGTTGTCCATCAATAGATACGGGGAGTCAACTCCGTATCCATTACAATAGTAAATCATACAAGGGGGAGGTAAGTTTCATGAGTCAAGACAAAGTGCCTGTACAAGCTTGGATTACCACATTCGCGGGTACGGCGATTAACGCCTGTCTGGGTATTCTTTATGCTTGGAGTGTCTGGAAAGGGGCGATGATTGCCCCGTCCGTCGACATGGTTGGGCAGCCAATGGGTGGCCTAAATGAAGGTTGGAGTTATTTATCTGCGGCTCAGCTTTCTACTCCTTTCTCGCTTGCAATTATTTTCTTTGCACTGACAATGATTCCTGGTGGAAAGATTCGAGATGCATTTGGTCCTAAATTTGGCGCCACTCTTGGTGGGCTTCTACTTGCTGTTGGTTGTATCATAGCAGGAATGATGAAAAGCTACATGGGATTGATGATCGGATTTGGTGTGCTTGGCGGTACTGCAATGGGTATCGGTTATGCTTCTCCAACTCCTGCTGCATTAGTATGGTTTGGAGCTCATATGCGCGGCTTGGTCGCTGGTCTGGTTGTAATGGGCTATGGTGGCGCGGCGCTGTACATCTCGCCTCTGGCAAAATTTTTACTCGGTAAATATGGTATTACCGGTAGTTTTGTTGCTCTTGGTATTTTCTTTGCCGTAATTGTAATCATCGCGGGACAACTTCTTCTGACTCCACCACAAGGCTATGTTGCACCGGTACAACGTTTAAAAGAAGGGGCAACGGCACCCAAAAGGGCTGTTGCAACCACCAAAAACTGGAAGTGGCAACAGATGATCAAGACTCCTCAGTACTGGATGCTGCTTATTATGTTTATCTGCGCTACCCAGTCCGGACTTCTTATCATTGGTAACGCTGCAGGCGTTCTGAAAAAAGTAGGTGCCAGTATTCCTTTCTTGGCAGCCAACGGTTGGATTTTAGCATCTTTCGGTGGTATTATGAATGCTGCCGGTCGACCATTTACAGGGATTTATGCTGATAAATGGAGCAGGATGAAAGCTTATGCCTTGAATAACTTCATGGCTTGTATCGCTCTTGCCAGTATGCCTTTTATCATCGGTTCTGGAAATGTACTCCTGCTCTTTGTCGCAGCGGGTGTCGGATACTGGCAATACGGTGGTCTGCTGTCACTGATGCCGTCTTTTATTGCAGACTTTTATGGCCCAAAGAATCTTGCTATGAACTTTGGAGTGGTCTTCTTCGGTTGGGGACTGGGTGCATTTATGCCTAGGCTTGCAGGAATGATCGAAGATAAGACAGGTAGTCTTACTACTGCCTTCTATCTGTCAGCGAGTCTGCTGGTACTGTCAGTTGTAATTGCACTTATGCTCAGGCGTCCGGATGATTCCCATATCCCGGCAGAGCAGTAAAAGGTCCTTTACGGAAAAGAAAATGTAAGGAGTCGGTTCTGTAAGAACTGTCTTAAAAAGCGGATATGCCGAAACGGCATATCCGCTTTTTTTGTAAAGCTTATGTTGTACCCGTCACAAAAATCGGGGTGAAATTTGATGGAGGGGTTATGGATATGCAATTGGAGCCCGGCGTTCAGGGGCGGGAAGAACTGATTGTTGAGCAAAAGGATACCGCAGCACGTTACGGGAGTGGTCTTGTAGAGGTGTATGCTACCCCGGCAATGGTCGCCCTGATGGAGAAAACATGTCTTCAGTCGGTGTTGCCGTTTCTGCCGGCAGGGCATGGAACGGTTGGCGTGAAAGTCAATGTCTCCCACAGCAAAGCAACGCCGGTAGGAATGCAGGTAGTGTGTGAATCCGAGTTAATTGAGGTGGACCGGCGGCGGCTCGTGTTTAAAGTTGTTGCCAGAGATGAGGTCGGCGAAATAGGTAGAGGGCTCCACGAGCGTTTTGTTATTGATACGGAAAAATTTATGGCGAAGTTGTAATTTTGTCCCGTATGTTTTTTTGGGGGTGCCTGCAGCTGATTGCTTGCCGCAGAGGATATGCGAAAGGAGTTTTCTCCCTGCCTTCTTCTATGGCTAGGCAGGGAGAAAGTTGCTTTATTGCTTTTTATCCGGTGTGTTGTACTTATTTAATACGCCATACAGCATGTCCGGCAAGTCGTCTTGCTGTCTTGAACTACGCTTGATCTGTACTAAACATTTTTCAAGAGTGATACGCTCTCCTAGGACAACATGTCTTAGAATCAGGGATATAAGGCGAGTTATCGTTGTGAGGTTCGAGATTCTTGATTGAAGCTGATGGTCTCGTTCAAAGGCTGTGGATGCAAATATTTCCACAGGGTTTCCATTTATCTCGCTTACCGAGAGATACCATTTGTTGAACTCTCGATCAACGGTGCGGTATCGTTTACCATCCAGTACTTCTGGAAGCTCGCCTTCTGAATCAATGGTATGTGGGTGTGGCTTTAGAAGGATAGGCTCGTCCTGATATTTTCGCCAGAGATTTTTAATGAGCCCAGGATTGTTCTGCACGGTTTCAAGTAGTAAGGTGCATCTGGAGCAGGCCATTTGTCCTTCAACGTGCTGGAGCTTTTTTTCAGCGAGACCGCAGATGTCACAGATTATCTTGGTGTTGGTATCCTTCAAGTTTGCACTCCTGTTTTTGGTTGGATCAACGTATTCATGGATTCTATACCCTGCCTGTTTCGATCAGAAAAGAAAAAATAACATTGTCACAGGAAAGAAATCATGCGCAGTCGATTTAATCGCCGCCAGGATATGCAAACAAGGTATATTAAGGCAAGACGCCGTGGCCTTGCCTATGCCAAACCTGGTGTACATAATTGTATTATTATTATTGACGGGCTGAAGCCGGATTTCAATATAGGTAAGATCATTCGTTCTGCAGATGCCTTTAGTCTTCAAGAGGTGCATCTTGTCGGGGTTGATTTTTTTGATCCTGAACCGGCTAAAGGTTCCATGCGTTGGGTGGTGCTCCATCAGCATCCCGATTTTCAATCCTGTTATGAGGCGATTTCCGATAAAGGGTTTATCTTTTATTGCCTGGAGCCGGCAACAGATCGTTTGCTTGGGAGTGAACAATTTCCTGAGAAAACAGCATTTATAGTCGGGCATGAAGAGTTCGGGGTGAGTTTTGATATTTCTCAGTACCCTGCCATTCGTTCACTGGCAATACCACAATGGGGGCATGTCCAAAGTCTCAATGCGAGTGTTGCCGCTTCCGTGGCAATGTATGAATATGTCCGTCAGCATGGTACGTGCAAGGAATTGCAGGAAAAGGATAGGGAGTGATAACTTTTTATGATGACAACGGTTAATGCCCAGTGACCGGGGTGCGCATTTTGTTGGCTTCTATCTAATTGAATTTTAGCCTGATTTTTTTGTTTATCCATCCGTTTTTTCTTCTGTTGATGGTTATTTTGCTGGGTGCTGATGTTTTTCTCTTGCATCTTGCAACGTTGTTGGTAGGATTTACACCTTTGGTTTTAGCATATAGAGTATCGAATATTTACCTATTTTGAGAGTAAAAATGGAATACAGGGACACACTTAACCTGCCGAAAACAAGCTTCAAGATGAAGGCCAACCTTACCCAGAAAGAACCGATAGCGCTTAAGCGTTGGGAAAAGGGAGAGCTTTATAAAAAATTGCAGCAGCACGCCGAAGGAAAGCCATCTTTTATTCTGCACGACGGCCCTCCTTATGCTAATGGAAATATCCATCTAGGGACCGCATTCAACAAGGTCCTAAAAGATATAATTCTTCGCTCCAAAAGAATGGCTGGCTTCAATGCTCCCTATATTCCAGGGTGGGACTGTCATGGACTGCCCATTGAGCATAATGTGGATCTTGAATTGGGAGCAAAAAAACAGGAAATATCCACTCTCGGTAAAAGGGGGGCCTGCCGCAAGTATGCCGGGAAATGGATTAAGACCCAGAAAGCACAATTCAAACGTCTTGGGGTTCTTGGCGACTGGGACGAGCCTTACCTCACCATGAATTATTCTTATGAGGCAGCGATAGCAGCCGAGTTTAATAAATTTCTTCTTTCCGGTGCTGTGGTTCGTTCTAAAAAGCCTGTGTACTGGTGTTCTTCGTGCGGCACAGCGCTCGCCGAAGCAGAGGTAGACTACGCTGATCATACATCTCCGTCTGTCTACGTTAAATTTCCAGTTATTGACGATTTGAGCGAAATTATACCTGAGTTAAGCAACAAAAAGGTGAATGTCCTTATCTGGACAACCACTCCCTGGACCTTGCCTGCAAATCTGGCCGTTGCCTTTCATCCTGATTTCGTTTATGCGGCCGTCGCTGTTGACGGTGAGATTTGGATAATGGCCAAAGAATTGGTCGAGCCTTGTTTTGAATCGTTTGGGCGCGATGACTATGCAGTGGTTGCAACATTTTCAGCCAAAAAGCTTGAGGGGAAAAGATGTCGTCACCCGTTTTTGGAGCGTGATTCATTAATGGTGTTGGCAAATTATGTAACCACCGAGTCGGGAACTGGTTGCGTGCATACTGCTCCCGGCCATGGTGCCGATGACTATTTGACCGGATTGCGTTATGGACTGGATATCTTGTCTCCGGTCACTGATGATGGACATTTTACAGAAGAAGCAGGAAAATATGCCGGGCAGCTAGTGCCGGATGTCAACAGGCAGATAGCTGATGATATGCTTGCAGACGGTTCTATGGTCCACGAAAAATCTATTCATCACAGTTATCCCCACTGCTGGCGATGCAAAAAGCCCGTCATGTACCGGGCCACTGCACAGTGGTTCATCTCCATGGAAAAACTTGAATTGCGCGAAAAGGCACTGAAAGCTATCCAGCAAGTAAAGTGGACACCTAGCTGGGGAGAGCAGCGTATTTACGGTATGGTTGAATCTCGGCCTGACTGGTGCCTGTCTCGTCAACGCTCATGGGGAGTGCCGGTAACCGTGCTTACCTGTGAGGCCTGCGGTGAAATATTAAAAGATCCCGGTGTATGTGAAAAAATTGAACAGGCTTTTTTCCAGGAAGGAGCAGACGCCTGGTTTAAGCACGAGGCTGCAGATTTTGTACCTGAAGGAACGTATTGTAGCTGTGGTAGCAATATTTTTGTCAAGGAATCAGATATCTTGGATGTCTGGTTTGATTCCGGTACCAGTCATGCCGCTGTGTTGGAAACGCGTGAAGAGCTGCATTCGCCGGCCGATCTTTATTTGGAAGGCAGTGATCAGCATCGGGGCTGGTTTCAGTCCTCTCTGCTCACTTCTATTGGAACCCGCAATCGAGCTCCTTATCACGGGGTGTTAACCCACGGCTACGTAGTAGATGGACAAGGAAAAAAGATGTCCAAGTCAGTGGGTAACGTCGTTGCTCCACAAGAAGTGATAGATAAATATGGTGCAGAAGTTTTACGGTTGTGGGTATCTAGTGAAAACTATCAGGATGACGTTAAGGTTTCCGATGAAATCTTGAAACAGGTGTCTGACGCTTACCGGAAAATACGCAATACCATTCGTTTTTTATTAAGCAATATATATGATTATAACCCTGATATTCATCAAGTAGCGCCTGAGCACTACACAGAACTTGATAGGTGGGCCCTTGCAAAATTTGCAGCTTTGACCGATCGGGTCACCCTTGCCTATGAGCGGTATGAATTCCACACCGTGTACCATTCCATTTTTAATTTTTGTGGTACTGTTATTTCCAGCATCTACATGGATGTTCTCAAAGACAGGCTGTATTGTTCAACTCCTGATGCTGCTGAACGTCGTGCAGCGCAGGCTGTGATATCACGAATCCTGGATGGGTTGCTCCGGTTGATGGCACCAATTCTCTGCTTCACTGCAGATGAAGCATGGGCTTCGTTCCATTCGTTGCCTCAAAACGGTGCTCTTGAAGAGACAATTAGTTTTGCTGCATTTCCTGATGTGCAGGATATTAAATCTGATAAGGAGTTGCTCACCCGGTGGGATACTTTGTTGGAATTACGTAGCGCAGTGACCAGAGTGCTTGAAAATGCCCGTCGGGAAAAAATCATAGGACTCTCTCTTGATGCAGAAGTTGTGCTGCAGGCGGATGATGCTCTGATCCCCTTTCTGGAAGAGCATCAAGAACAGTTACAAGAACTCTGTATTGTTTCTTCGCTGCGACTGGTGAAAGAGGATAACCAAGAAGTGGGAGTGCAGTTCGTAGCCGCCGAAAATTTAAATGGTCTGCAAATAGCCGTACAGCCTGCATCCGGAAAAAAATGTGAGCGTTGTTGGATAGTGTCACCCTCTGTCGGTTTAGATGCGGAACACCCAACGATATGTGCCCGCTGTTCCGCTGTTGTGCGTTCGCTTGCCTAGAAAGATCGTAAACGCCATGCGTTCATTCATCGTGGTGCTGCTGGTTGTCGTCCTTGATCAGGCAACCAAGATCTGGATAGTGCAGCATTTTGACTTGTATGAAACCCGGGAGATTGTTCCGGGTTTTTTTAACCTGACCTATCTCACCAACAATGGGGCTGCTTTTAGTATGCTGGCTGGTCAGCCGGCATTATGGAGGCAGTTGTTTTTTATCTGTGCCACTATCATCGCCATGGTCATTATTGTGATTGCCCATCGCAGTTATTCAAGGGAAAGCAACTGGTATAGTGTTGCACTCTCTCTTATTGCCGGTGGTGCGATTGGAAATCTCATTGATCGAGTTCGGTTGAGTTATGTGATTGATTTTCTCGATGTGTATGTTGGAACCTCACACTGGCCCGCATTTAATATTGCTGATTCTGCAATTACAGTAGGGGTGATCCTGTTTATTGTTACCAATGTTATTCTTGAGCGGGCAAAGAAACACACCAAGTAGTGAGTATTAGAAGTAGTAATGAAAAAAACAGCTATTTTTTTCCCCGGACAGGGATCGCAATATATTGGCATGGGGCAGCAGTTTCTCGAACAGGATCAGGACGCTGCTGACCTCTTCCGGCTGGGAGGTGAAATATCAGGATTTCCGCTCAAAGAGCTCTGTCTTGATGGACCGCTTGAGGAGTTAACCAGAGTCCTGCACCTTCAGCCGGCACTGACGGTTATTAACCTTATTTGCTGGCAACAACTGCTTAAGATGCTGCCTGGTTTTAAACCTGACTACCTTGCTGGTCATAGTTTGGGTGAGTATTCCGCTTTGCATGCTGCAGGAGTACTTTCCGCAGCTGACACGTTATCTCTGGTGACCAAACGTGGAGAGCTGATGGAGCGAGAAGGCGCTGCAAATCCAGGAGGAATGCGCGCTGTTTTAGGCCTTTCCCGTGATACAGTTGAGGCATTGCTCACCAATTCCACAGGGCCGGGTGTTGCTGTTATTGCCAATCATAACACGCCGGCACAGGTGGTGATTTCCGGGGATGCGCAGGGATTGGATACTGTGAGTGCTCTCTGTCAGGAAGAGGGCGGTAAAGTTATTCCATTGCAGGTGAGTGTTGCCAATCACAGCCCGCTTGTTGCCGGTGCTGTAGCTGATTTTGCTAATTTCATGGAGACCGTCTATTTTCAGTCCCCCTCTATACCAGTCTTTTTCAACGTGACTGCAGAGTCGATTGAGCAACCTGAGGATATTCGATCTGTAATGGCACGGCAAATCGCTTCACCTGTACGCTGGGTTGAAATAGTTGACAAGATGGTTGCCGACGGGGTTGAGGTTTTTGTTGAGCTAGGTCCGAAAAATGTACTTACAGGTATGATGCGAAAAATTTTACCGAGAAAGTCAGGAGTAACTTGCCTGCAGGCCGACACCCCGGAACGTTTACAAAAGGTAGTTGATACTATTGCCGGGTGATAAAAGCCTGGATCGTCATGGTTTTCTTCCTGCTTGACAAGAGTTGATCTATGGAGTAATAGTGTAAAATTTCCGTTTTCAAAATTTTAATGGCTTCTTTCCGGCTGTAAGCCGAAAGAGCCGTTTTTCTATAGACAGGATATGTTTGAAAATTTAACAGACCGACTTGAAGGTGTATTTAAGAAACTCCGTGGCCACGGTAAGCTGACTGAAGAAAATATTCAGGAAGCTATGGGAGAGGTGCGTAAAGCACTTCTTGAGGCTGATGTCAACTTTAAGGTTGTTAAGGAGTTTGTTGCATCTGTTACCAAGAAGGCTGTGGGGCACGAGGTCCTTACTAGCCTTTCTCCTGGGCAACAGGTTGTTAAAATAGTCCATGACGAACTCGTTGAGTTGCTTGGCAGTCAGGCAGAACCTCTTCAGCTTGATGGCCGACAACCTGTGGTTATCATGATGGCTGGGCTGCAAGGGTCGGGTAAGACCACCACTGCAGCCAAGTTGGCTAAGCAACTTAAGGCCGGCGGGCGAAAACCACTGCTTGTTCCTGCCGATGTCTACCGTCCTGCAGCTATCGATCAGTTACAGGTTCTTGGTAAGCAGGTGGAAGTACCTGTGTTTGACTCATCTACCGATCAAAAACCGGTGGATATAGCAGAAGCGGCCCTGGCCAGTGCTCGGGAGAGCAAGTGCGATACCGTTATTATCGATACTGCCGGTCGACTCCATGTCGACGAAGCGTTGATGAACGAGTTGCGTGACATCTGTAACGCTGTAGATGTTACAGAGACCCTTTTCGTCGCTGATTCGATGACAGGGCAGGATGCCGTAACCGTTGCCGCTAAGTTTAACAGTGATCTTGAAATCACTGGTGTTATACTTACCAAAATGGAAGGTGACGCCCGCGGCGGTGCTGCATTATCTGTTAAAAAGGTAACAGGTAAACCCATTAAATTTGTGGGTGTGGGCGAAGGTGTCGATGCGCTCGAAGTTTTTCATCCAGATCGGACTGCTTCAAGAATTCTTGGAATGGGAGATGTTCTATCTCTTATTGAGAAGGCCGAGGCCGTTGTTGATCAAAAGAAAGCGCAGAAACTGGCAAGGAAAATACAGAAAAACGAATTTACCCTTGAAGATTTCCTAGAGCAAATTCAGCAGATCAAGAAAATGGGTAATCTTGAACAGCTTATGGGAATGATTCCAGGAATTAATAAGTTAAAGCAGGTGAAAGACGCACCTAAGCCTGATGAGAAGGAACTCGGTAAGACCGAAGCCATTATTCGGTCAATGACATTGAAGGAAAGGCGTAATCATCGGATCATCAATGCCTCCAGGAGGCAAAGAATAGCCAAGGGTTCCGGCACCTCCGTTGCGGAGGTGAACAGGGTGCTGAAGAGCTATACCATGATGTTGAAAATGATGAAAAAACTCAAAGGTAAATCGGTAGTGCGGGGTGGAAAACGTCGCAAAATGCCGAAGGGGTTAACCCGGTAGGTACCAACTCTTATATTTTTTTCAACAGTCGTTGCTGAACAACTGTTGAGATCGTTTTATATCCACAGGAGGATAACTAGCAATGGCAGTACATATTCGATTGACAAGAAAAGGCCGCAAAAAGAACCCATTTTACAGAATAATCGTGGCTGATAGTCAGGCACCCCGTGATGGTAAGTTTTTAGACATTGTTGGAACGTATGATCCGATGCAGGAACCGGCTGCTGTCTCCATTGACAGTGAAAAGCTTGATGGATGGATTAAAAAGGGTGCAAAGCCGACAGTCACTGTGAAAAGCCTTATCAAAAAGCATGCTGCTGAACCTGTTGCTGCTGCATAAATGAAAGAAATAATCGAATTTATTGCTCAAAGGCTTGTTGATAAGCCTGATGAAGTAAATGTTTCTTTGCGGGAAGAAGATGACAGTGTCGTTGTCGAACTGCGGGTAGCGCAAGAAGACTTAGGCAAAGTTATCGGCAAACAAGGCAGAACAGTACGGGCAATGCGCACCGTACTTTCTGCTTCACTTGCTAAAGAAAATAAGCGTTCTCGACTCGAGATACTAGAGTAGCTATGAATAATACCGGAGGGCAGACCGGTAGCTTTGTTCTGCTGGGCAAGATTGTCAAAGCACATGGAATTCGTGGTGAGGTGAAGATTTATGCCTTCACTGAAACTGCAGCTAACCTCTACGACTACACGAGATTTTATCTGTCGGCTGATGATGGTAAAACTCACACTGTATACACTGCTAAAAAAATGCGTGCTCAGGGTGGAGTAGCTATTACTGCGTTTGAAGGGTGTGTTAATCGCAATCAAGCCGAGATCCTGGTAGGGCAGGGGGTGTGGGTTGATGCGGATGATTTGCCGGAACTCGATGACGGTGAATTCTATCTGCATTCTCTGCAAGGGAAGCAGGCTATGACTGTTGAAGGACAAAATATTGGCAAGATTGTTGCTGTTATAACAGGGAGAGGGCAAGATTTGCTCAGTATTCAGGATGACGGGAAGGAATATCTCATTCCCTTTGTCGCTGATTTTGTTGTTGAAAATAAAGACGATGAAATCATCTTTTCTCTACCACCAGGGCTGTTGGAAATCAACGGTTAGACTCGTAGTATATGATTTTTGACATATTAACTATTTTTCCCGACTTTTTTGAGTCTCCCTTGCAAGAGGGTATTATCCGCAGAGCATTAGGCGCAGGAAAAATAGATGTGAACATACGTAATATACGTGAGTATGCTCTTGATCGGCATAAAATGACCGATGACAGACCATTTGGCGGTGGTGAAGGAATGGTTATGAAACCTGAGCCGCTTGCAGCGTGTATAGATGATATAGTTAGTGATGGTAGGGCATATAAAGTTATAGCTCTATCCCCAAGAGGCAAACAGTATACGCAGCAAGTAGCACAACAATTAGCTGCTGAACCGCGATTGATTTTGGTCTGCGGGCGCTACGAAGGGATAGATCAACGTTTCACCGACAGATATGTTGATCAAGAAATCTCCATCGGGGATTATGTTCTTACAGGTGGAGAATTAGCAGCAATGATAATGGTTGATTCGATTACCAGGTTATTGCCGGGGGTTTTAGGATGTTGTGATTCAGCTGCCAATGATACTTTTAGTAGAGGCTTGCTGAAGCACTCACAATATACCCGGCCAAGGGAGTTCCAGGGGCAAACAGTTCCTCAAGCTCTGCTCTCTGGAAATCATGCTGCGATTGAGCAATTCAGATTGACAGAGTCGGTGAGGTTGACCTTGAAACATCGTCCAGACCTCCTTGCCGAGGCACAATTTTCCTCAGCGGAAAAAAAAATGCTTAGGCAGGAAGGCTTGCTTGATGCTATTCAGGATATAAACCAAGCACCATGATTGTGCCAACACCAATACACGTCGAAGTTGTTCTTGTCCATGCTCCGGTTGTCAATAAAAAAGGCGAAACTATTGGGTCGGCTGTTACCAATCTGGACCTACATGACATTGCACGGGCAGGGAAGACGTTTGGGGTGGATACCTTTTGGGTAGTCACACCTTATCAGGAGCAGCAAAATTTGGTCAATCAAATCACCTCCCATTGGACGGCAGGACATGGTGGTAAAGTTGCCAGCGACAGAGCCGAGGCATTATCAATTATTAAGGTCAGTGAAGATCTGGATTCGGTAATTGCCGGTTCTACACAAAAGAATGGACAAAAACCCTTTATTCTTACCACCTGTGCCAAGGACGTAAGCAATCAATTGCACTATAAGGCGGTAAGGGATAAAATTTATAATGGTGTCCCGGTAATGCTGCTTTTCGGCACAGCATGGGGGTTGGCACCCAGTGCTATGGAGATTGCAGACGCAACATTGCCCCCTATCAAGGGTGAGAGTAGCTTTAACCATCTATCCGTACGTTCTGCAGTCTCGATTATTCTTGATCGATTGCTGAGCAAAGGGTAGAGAAAACATAGTATTTTATGGAGTTAGAAACTGGAAGCATCATACAAATGAGTATGTTGCCTATTGACAGTGTTATAAAGGATGATTTGGAGGCATCCCTCGGGTCGGAGAGCACCGCAGGCTGCAAGAAGTGCCCGTAAATAGTTAAAGATGGCAATGAATATATTAGACAAAATTGATATGGAACAGATGCGATTTGATATCCCGGATTTTCGTCCAGGAGATACTGTGAAAGTTCACATTCGAATCGTTGAAGGGAGTAAAGAGCGTGTACAGGTTTTCCAGGGCGTAGTGCTCAAGCGCAAACGTGGGAAAATGAATGCCACTTTCACGGTGCGGAAAATATCCCATGGTGTTGGCGTTGAAAAAACATTTGCTCTTCATTCTCCACGCCTTGAAAAAATTGAGGTCGTAACACTAGGACGTGTTCGTCGCTCCAGGCTGTATTACCTGCGCTCTCGCCGCGGTAAAGCTGCTCGTATTCGGGAAAGAGGTCTTATCTAAAGGCGTGGCTATTTGGCACAGCCTGTATGGTCTTTTCTTTTCCCGCTTTCTTGCGGAAAGATCATAAAATTGGAAGCCTCTTGCACTATCCTGTTTGGCTGGCAGCTTGTATACCGTGCTTACACCATTTGCGTGTAATTGACAGTGTACAGTTGTCAGCCTGATAGTCCCTTTCAACAGTGAATCGCATGGAGTGGAAAAATGGTACCCTCTTCATATCCTTCACTCTCTTCTTGTTGTTCTCCTCAAGATATTGATCCCTGGCATTACGAGACTACCCTTTATGCACATGGATTGTCTGCGATTGGCGGAGTAGATGAGGCCGGCAGAGGTCCTCTTGCCGGACCAGTGGTTGCTTCGTGCGTTGTCTTACCCGCTGAAAGACCATCTGCCTTTTATAAAGATTCGAAAATGCTCTCTTCTGCGCAAAGAGAAGAATTGTTTTTTTCCCTGCAGGCAACTACTGCTGTCATTGGTGTAGGTAAGGTCGTTGCACGGGAAATTGAATTTTTGAATATCCATCAAGCCTCTTTGGTTGCAATGCAACGAGCTGTTGAGGAGTGCGCCGAAAAACTGCATAAGAGAAAAATCGATTTTTTGCTTGTAGATGGCAAATTCCAAGTTCCTTTGCCACTACCGCAACTGCCTCTTGTTAAAGGTGAATCAAAAAGTTTTTCAATAGCAGCTGCCTCTATTGTGGCCAAGGTAACCCGTGATCGATTAATGGCTGACTACCACCAAGCGTATCCAGAGTATAATTTTATAAAAAATCAGGGCTACCCTACAAAAGAACATAGGCTCGCAATCAAAGAATACGGTCCATGCCCACTTCACCGGCGTACTTTTAAGGGTGTCCGTGAGTATTGGCAGCAGGGGGAGCGGACAAGCTCATCTGAGCAAGGTTCGCTGTGGTAGGTAATACTGCCCGGTTGCTTTTATGTTTATTGAGTATGCCTGCAAAAGGTAGGTTCTTTATTTCAGGCGAGAGATTGGAAAACTTTATCTGGTCGAAATTATAGTTGTTTTCGTTTATGCTGCAAATGAAGGAGTAAGTGTGAAAGCCGCAAACCTTAGCTGAGGCAAAGACGAGTATGCAATTAAAGCAGGATATTGATGACAGAAGGAATGGATCACGGTTGACGTACAGGGTTTATGTGACAATAACCCTGCTTTCTGATAAAAAAATATTTCAAGGATGGTCAAATAATGTCAGTGTTTCCGGACTTGCTCTGGACACTGAAATTCCTGGAAAATATCAAGACCAGGAATGCATTGTCAATATTGTCTTTCCTGGTGAATTCAGCAAACTCATAATAGATGAGGTGCATGGGCAGATTGTGAGATGTTCGACTCCCTCTTCCGGAATTTCTTTTTCAAGCCCTTTGGAATGGTTTGTCCTTTTTCCTGTATATCAGGGAAAAATGGCTCGCATGGCAGAGGCTGAGCCTGGATGATTTTCACCTGATCATGTTTTTGAAACGCAAAACAAAAAATATAGAGCTTGGGAAACGTGGCGAAGATATAGCTGCTGATTACCTGACCCAGAGTGGTTACTCTATTATAACCAGAAATTATCGACGACGGTTTGGCGAAGTCGATATTGTCGCCCGCCAAGATGCTACCATTGTGTTTGTGGAGGTTAAAACCCGGAGGTCTGCTGCTTTCGGCACTGGTTTTGAGGCTGTCGACGTGAGGAAGCAGCGTCAGCTTACGAGAATCGCCCAGGATTACCTTAGTCGCCATAATTTAATCAATGTGAACGCCCGATTTGATGTCGTTGCTGTCCAGCTAGCAAATGACGGCACAAGCCGGATCGAAATTATCACCAATGCTTTTGAAAGTACGCCGTTATGACAACATCGTCCAGCACACCTGATCCTCTAGGTAAACCTCTAGCTCTGACAATGGGCTGTCCGGTAGGCATAGGACCTGAAATTATCATTCGCTATTTCAGTCATCCCGACTGCCCTTTTCATGAGCAAATGGTGGTAGTTGGGGATATCGCCGTTTTACGTGGAGTTATTCGTGCTTTGAGCGTGCCGCTGGATGTTGTTTCCTGGTCTCCTGGAGAAAAAATAGAGCCTGGTACTGTTCCCGTTTACCCGGTCTCCAACTTGGAATATGATGAAACGCGCTGGGGTAAGCCTGATGTTGAAACCGGTAAGGTTATGGGGCAATACATTGAAAAAAGTGTCCAACTTGTGCAAAAAGACCACGCTGCTGCTTTAGTAACCTGTCCTATCAGTAAATATAGTTTCCATCTTGCAGGCTATCCTTTTCCTGGGCACACAGAGATGCTTGCCAGCTTGACCGGTACCAAAAATTACCGAATGATGATGGCAGGAGAAAAGTTACGGGTGATTTTGGTTACGATTCATGAGGCTTTGGAAAAAGTACCTTCTCTGCTGAATCAAAACTCCATTGTTGATTGTATAGCAATGACTATGGCTTCATTAAAACGTGATTTTGGTCTGCCCTGTCCCAGGGTTGCTGTTGCTGCACTCAATCCACACGGAGGGGAAGGGAAAATGTTTGGTGATCAGGAAGAACTGATCATTACTCCGGCAGTTCAATCGTGCCGACATTTGGGCGATGTTTCCGGACCCTGGCCCCCTGATACGGTTTTTTATCAAGCTGCTGCAGGTCGATATGATGCTGTGATTGCTATGTATCACGATCAAGGCTTGATTCCTTTTAAACTGCTTCATTTTGAAAACGGTGTAAATGTTACCTTAGGTCTGCCGATTGTGCGGACCTCTGTTGATCATGGTACTGCCTATGATATTGCTGGGCGTTGGCTGGCTGATGAAAAAAGTTTAGCTGCTGCTGTTTCCATGGCTGCGGACATCGTATCCAATCGGAAAAAGGCTATGGGTAGATGAAAAAAGGTATGTTGATCGCATTTGAAGGGATAGATGGTACCGGCAAGACATCACAATTACAATATCTTGCCAACTACCTTCGCCGCAAGGGAAAAGAAGTTGTCGAAACACGAGAGCCTACAGATGGTCCTTATGGGCAAAAAATCAGGGCATTATACACCAGTCGACATACTGTGACCATGGAAGAGGAACTCGACTTATTTATTGCTGACCGCCGTCAGCACGTTGCAGAATGCATCCAGCCTGCACTCGACAAAGGCTGCGTGGTGTTAACTGATCGCTATTATTATTCCACCGCAGCCTACCAGGGCGCTTTGGGAGCTGATCCCAAGTCTATTTTTCAGCGTAATGCATTTGCCCCGAGGCCTGATCTGGTACTTTTATTAACCATGGGTGTTGATGTGAGTCTACGGAGGATTCAGGAGCAGCGACAGGAACAGCTCAATGATTTTGAACAGGCCGCGCAGTTGGAGCAGGTTGCCGCCCTGTTTGCTTCTTTTGACGACCCGGCTATCGTGAGAATAGAAGCGGGTGGCGCGTTTGCAGAAGTTCAGCAAAAGATCAGAGAGACAGTGGATCGGGTGTGTGCTCAAAAACTACAATCGTGAACAGGTAGAGGTATGGGGCTCCATCGGCGTTGTATTTTTATGTTTCTAGCAAGCATTTTGCTGCTGCATACAGGATGCTCAACCCCTGATATTTCCGGAACAATCTCAAAAGATGCGGCCGACCGGCAGGTAGCAGAGGAAATTGACCCCAGTTGCTCTTATTTTTATTTTCTCTGGGCAAGGTATACAGAACTGTATTTACAGTTTGATGAGGCGCTCGCAGCTTACCGGAAAGCGTTGATTTGTGATCCTGGAAATCCTTTTATCCAGCGCAAGATACCTGTGATATTGCTACGTATGGAACGGGACGATGAAGCTGTAACCTGGCTAAAAAACCACCTTGTCCACACCCCTGATGATACGGCAATGAGAGAATTGCTGGCAAAGGCCTACTTGAGGCAAAATAATTTCGATCAGGCGATCTTAGAGTACCAATATCTTATCCAACAGCTTCCTGGCAATCCAATCCCGCGGTATCTTCTGGCAGAACTTTTTTTTTCCAGAAAGGAATACGAGCGTGCACAGCATATTCTTTTGCCGGTGTTAACCATGGACAATGGTGCACCCCGTGGGCACCTGCTGCTTGCTCGTATCTTCAAGCGTCAACACAATCCTACAAAAGCAATATATCATCTTCAACAAGTGCTGCTTGAGCAGTGGACAGCAGATATAGTGTTGGAGATCGGTGAGCTTTATCTGGAAAATAAAGAATATGTAAAAGCTATGGAGGCATACCAGGAAGTTCTTGATCGTGATGAGTATAGCCAAGAGGCTCGAATAGGACTTTTTCATGTATACCAGTTGCTTGATCAGGAGGATAAGGCGGTTAATGTTCTTGAAGGATTACGTCAAATCTCTGACCAGCCGTGGCGGATTGACCTGATTCTTGCCAGATTATACATAAAACAACGGAAATATGCAGCCGCATCCTCCCTGCTGGAGGAGGTCGTGGCCATTGAATCAATGCCGGAGGCAAGATATCTGCTTGGCCAGTTGTATGTGCAGAGGGAGCAATATGATGATGCACTACATCACTTACAGCAGATAGATTCGCAGGGCGAGTATTTTACCGATGCCCTTTTTTTGAAAATTCATATCTATCAACAACAGGGACGAATTAACGAGGCTGTATCGTTAGTGAAGGCGATGGTCGATCGAGAGGATATTCGATCTGCCGAATTGTATGCCGTATTGGCTGCATTATATGAGATAATGGATGATCAAAAAGGTGTTGCCGCAGCCTATGCTAACGGTATAGCTGCATTTCCCGAGAGTGATATGTTGTTGTATGAATATGGTCTTTTTCAAGAAAATAGCGGGGATCGTAAAGCTGCTTTGCAGGCCATGAAGCAGGTCATCATCATCAACCCTGAAAATGCGGCTGCTTTGAATTTTATAGGCTACACCTGGGCCGATGAGGGCCGTAATCTAGACCAAGCTCTTGAATATATTCAGAAGGCTGTTCAATTGAAGCCCGACAATGGGTATATCCAAGATAGCCTTGGCTGGGTCTATTTTCGAATGGGCAAGCTGGTGCTTTCGATTGAGGCGCTGAAAAAGGCAGTCGAACTCTCTCCAGATGATCCCGCTATTTTTGATCATCTGGGCGATGCATATGCGCAAAACGGGCAATATGGTCAAGCAATTGTTGCCTACCAGAGGGCTTGGGAGCTTTTTGTGGATAATCCTTTACAGCGTGATAACGTGATGGAGAAAATTAATCGTAGCAAAAAATATAGGGACAATCATTGAACCTGTTGCGATGGAGTCAAGGGAGCGGATTGCTGCTGCTATCGCTATGCGTCTTTCTTTTTTATGGCTGCAGCGCAAAGGTGCTCCCGTTGCGGCCATTGCCGGGCGATCAGCGAGCGGCTGCGGAAGAAGTATTGCTTAGATATCTGGAACAACCGCTTCCGGAGGCATTGGATGCCGATGTGCATCTGAGTTGGGATATCTTTGGCAGTAAAGGGAGTATTGATGGAGTGTTGCAGCTCCAGCGACCTGCTTCCATTCGTTTGACCGCATTAGATCCCTTGGGGCGCGCGTTATTAATCATTGTTGCTGATAACAAAACGTTCACCATCGTAGATAGTCACACGGGCAGAGCATATAAAGGTGAGGTAGCATCAGAGACCTGGCATCAATATATTCCGGTGCTGATAGAGCCAAAGGACCTTTTTTATCTGCTTGGCGGTTTTCTTTCCGCGGCAGAGAATCGTCTTTTTACCGGAAGCGGCAGGGCTGAACACAGTCAAGAAGTCTGGTATGGCGTTAGTGAAGCTTCGGGGGCGAGCGAGCAGCGCTTACTGCTTGATCAAAATGACGGATTTCTTAAACGACGCCTGATGCTTGACAGTGAAAGTAGACCTGCAATCGATATATTATACAGTGACTATTTGCCGGTTGCCTCTGGAACCGCACACTGGCCGAGACAAATTGATATTAGCGGAGAGTCTGTCAGGGGAGAATTCAGGCTGGAGGTTCAGCAGGTTGCATCTGTTGCGCCACTCCCCGCTGGAGCCTTTGATCTCTCCATACCCAGCCACTTTACCGTGGACATTTTGCCTTAAAAGAGCCTTTATTGTTTTAAGGGCGCAGAGGCTGTGGTGTTGACGATGATCACAAAGAGATTGTCTTCCCTGAAAAAGACCTGTTGTAGATCATAATTGTTGTTGGGCTCGAGATCGAGAACGACCCTGATTTTATCAGGATTTTTATGTTTACCTACTCTGATTGATTTCACATATTTGCCATTGGCTTTTTCTATACTTTTAACGCTTTCAGCAAGCACTGTATTTTGAAAGTCACATACCGCTCTGGGAAGTCCCACTTCTACGCCGTGTACAATTGGCGGGTAAAATCCATTGAGCTTAAAAAGCACCATCTCGCCTTTGTTGGAAGAATTGTCAAAGGAAACGTCTCGCAGCAAGGGCGCATTCGCAGCCTGACCGGAATCGGGGCTGCTGTTCTGGTTATGCGGTGAGGTGATTTTTTCTTGCGTGGAGGTACTGGACGGAACCGTTTCTGCCTGCAGCATATTTTTCGCGGGAACTGGAGCTGCGGGAGGAAGAACCTTTTCAACTTTTACACCCTGTCCAGGCTCTGGTGCTTGCGTAGAATCGGTGGATGGAAATTCCAAGGTTGACAGCGTAACGGTTAACGTTGAGGTTGTATCGTTAAAATGTTGATCAACGAATATTTCTTTTGTGGTGGCTAAATCAAAGACAACGCGTGTTTTTTGGGGCTCACCTTTGTGCAGGCCCACACGAATCTGTTTAATAATGGGGCCGTTGGTCGGCATGCTGTTTTTGATATTACCGGTGATTTGAACATCCTGAAAATCAAAGACCATTCGAGGTCTTTCACCTTTTAAAGTAAAGGCTTTTGGGCTATAGGAACCGTTGAGTTTAAAAGTGACTTGATCCGCATTCGAGGAGAGGTCTAAATATTCAATGCTGTTGAGCAATTGTTTGTGGTCGACAGCTGCTGACCAGGATGCTGCAAACAGCAAACAACAGGAAAACGCAATAAAGATTTGTATTTTTTTCATGGTGATTGCGTGATTACGCCATACTGTAATGCATATTAATTAAGTAGTATTAAATCATTTACTGTCTTTACCGCCTGCGGTAGAGACTACGAGAATTACAGCCTAAATTATCTATAATGTCAATGAATAAACAGGTTAACATAGAGCAGATCCTCCCTTTAGTTCGCAAACCGGGACGATATATTGGTGGGGAACTTAACGCAGTAGACAAGACCTGGGAAGAAGAGCAGGTACATTTTTGTTTAATTTTTCCAGATCTCTACGAAATAGGCATGTCTCACCAGGGACTACAGATTCTTTACCATATCCTCAATCAGCGTAGCGATGCGCTTGCCCATCGGTGCTTCACTCCGGATGTTGATATGGAAGCAGCGTTAAAAGCTCGCCGGCAGCCTCTTTTTTCCTTAGAGCAGCGCAGACCATTGGCTGATTATGATATTCTGGGGATCACGCTGCCCTATGAGCTTTGTTTTACCAATATTCTCACTGTGCTTGACCTGGCCTTTATACCCTTACATGCAAAGGATCGTAACGAGCAGCATCCTATCATTCTAGGCGGCGGTGCGGCAGCTTTTAACCCTGAGCCGGTTGCTGATTTTTTCGATGCCATTGTACTTGGTGACGGTGAGGAAATTGTTGAGGAGCTGACTGAGCAGTTTCTGCAGTTTAAGCAGCAGGGACAGTCACGTGAAGAAATACTCAAGCAGCTCAGTACCCTTACCGGGGTGTATGTACCTTCTTTTTTTCAGCCCCAGTACAATGGTTCTCGAATCACTAGTGTGGAACCCTTATTGCCCGAGTATACATCAGTCATGAGGCGAGTACTGCCTGAAATGCAATCACCGGCTTTGGTGAGCAAGCCCCTGGTACCGATTGTTAAGCCTATACATGACAGGTTAGGCATTGAAATTGCGCGAGGGTGTACTCGTGGCTGCCGCTTTTGCCAAGCCGGGATGACCTACCGGCCGGTACGGGAACGATCAGTAGACGATATCATGGAACTGGCTGAGGCCGGTATTACCAACAGCGGGTTTGATGAGCTTGCATTGCTTTCTTTATCAACTGGAGATTATTCGTGCCTGGGTACATTGATGACCAAGCTGATGGATCGCTTTGCCGATGAATATGTATCGGTTTCCATGCCGTCCATGCGTGTCGGCACGCTGACTCCGGTGGTCATGGATCAAATAAAGAGAGTCCGGAAAACTGGTTTTACCGTCGCTCCTGAAGCTGGGACCGATCGTTTGCGAGAGGTTATTAATAAAGGTATTTCTGAGAAAGATCTGATGGACACCTGTCAAGATGCCTTTGCACTTGGCTGGAATTTGATCAAGTTTTATTTCATGATTGGTTTGCCGACGGAAACTGATGAGGATGTGGAGGCCATTGTAGAGCTGGCCCGAAAGGCCAAGCTGGAGGCTGGACAAGGGCGAGGAGGGAAGGTGAAAATAAATGTCAGCATCGGCACCTTTGTTCCAAAACCGCATACTCCTTTCCAATGGGAACCGCAAATTTCCCGTGAGCAGTCCCGGGCTAAAATAAATCGTTTGAAACAAATATTGCCTCGAAAGGGGTTTGCCCTGAAGTGGCATGAACCTGAACAATCGTATCTGGAAGGCGTTTTTTCCAGGGGTGATAGACGGTTGGCTGACCTGATTCTCACAGCCTGGCAGAAAGGAGCACGTCTAGATGGATGGTCGGAACATTTTAACCTTAACCAGTGGCAAGTTGCAGCAGATGAGTGTGGTATTGAAATGGATACCTATCTTCGTGAACGTACCCTTGACGAAATACTACCATGGGATCATCTGCACAGTGGGGTAGACCGTCAGTTTTTAGAGCAGGAGCTGGCTGATGCCAAAAAACAACTCTACACCGAAGATTGTCGAAATGGAGGGTGTCAGCAGTGCGGAATCTGCGATTTCGAGACAATTAAGCCCAGGGTAAATGAGAAAAAAGAGGTTTCTTTACCTCCGGCTCCATTGAACAGGGAAAAAATCGTTAAACCTGAAAGGACGGCTTTTGTATATAGAGTGTCGTATTCTCGTATGGGTGACAGTCGATTCTATGGGCACCTGGAAATTTTGCAGCTGATTTTCCGCGCTCTACACCGTGCCGGCCTGCCTGTCCTTTTTTCTCAGGGGTACAATCCGTCGCCTAGGGTTTCTTTTAGCCAGGCATTACCGGTGGGCATCGAAAGTCGGGCTGAATACTTTTATGTTGAGCTTGGAAAGCCTCTTTCTTCTCTTGCCCAGACAATAACGAACCTTGATGCACAGTTGCCGGCCACTATAACCGTGACTGACATTACATTGGAAAAGAAAGTTCGCCAAGCCAGCTATTGTGCCATGTACAAGGTTACTTTGGATGAGTTTTCAGAAAATGAAATTCAGCAACAGGTGATTGCTTTTAACGCTCTTGACCAGCTGGTCATAGAACGAATACGAAAGAAAAAAAGACGGCAACTTGATCTACGGCCATTGGTGGCTTCAATGGAGGCTCAGGGGCATGATCTTTTTGTAGAACTCCTTCACTATCACGGTCAGGCAGGAACAAACCCACGGGAAGTACTTGAACATGGATTGCACCTGTCACCAGAACAGGCACTTCTTGTTAGAATTCAAAAAGTTGAGATTCGTGAAATAGAAACACCTGCTTAAAGGGTACTGTTTGCATAGCCAATTTCCGTTTGGTGAACATGGAGGAAAATTGTACCTGCAGCTGGTGTTGTTCCACAAGAAGAACTTGTGTGCAGATGGGTAAATTGAAACAAAGTTCATGAGCAATAGGGATGAAAAGGAGAAGCGGAAGTGGTGCGGAAATTTTTAATATTGCCTGTCTTTTTTTTTATCGCTTCCTGTTTCCCTCTGCAGGCTGTACATGCAGCCTGCCGGGATTATTCTACGTTTATTAAAAGCGGTGGTTATGGCATTGCCGACAGTTTCGGGAATGTCGTAGATGGTTGCAATCTCGATACCGCCTACATTCCTGCCAGCGTTGTTAAGATTGTTACTGCTCTTTCAGCCCTCCGGATTCTTGGCCCAGCGTATCGGTTTACCACTGAATTTTATCTGGATGACAAGCAGATCTTGTACATCAAGGGCTATGGTGATCCGCTGCTCTTGTCTGAAGACGTGCGTCGTATTGTCACTCAATTGAAAACGCAGCAGGTGGGACATATCAAAGGGATTTTTATTGATAATTCAGTGTATGCGCTTGATGGTGTACCACCAGGAAGCAGTAATAGTAGTAACGCCTATGACGCGCCTGTTGCAGCCACTTCGGTCAATTTTAACAGTCTGCCTGTTCGGGTCGATAGTCGAAGACGTGTGTTTTCAAGTGAGCCCCAGACCCCATGGTTGCCCTTTATGAAAGAGGTCGGCAAAGGGAGAAAGCCGGGAATTCACCGAGTGAATATCTGTGTTGGTGGGTGTCGGCCGCAAACAGCTGCAGCGCGTTATACCAGCGAACTTTTTCTCGCTCTCTTTAAGGAGGTCGGAATCCTTGTTTCAGGCGAAACAGGAGTAAGGTCGGTTCCCACTACAGCACAGTGCATATTTATTTACAAAAACCCAAGGACGCTTGAAGAGCTTGTGAAGAATATGCTTTATTATTCCTCTAATTTTATAGCAAACCAGCTTTTTCTTGCCTGTGGTGCTAAGCGGTTTGGGTATCCGGCAACGTGGGAAAAATCTGCCACTGCCATACAGCAGGTATTGCATGAGGCGTTAGGAGGTGATATGTCTGATGCCGCCGCTGTCGTTGATGGAGCCGGTTTATCACGGCAAAACAGGATGTCGGTTCGAAGCATGTTGAAAATTTTGAAAGTTTTCACACCGCATAAGTTACTGCTCAGGAAATATAGGGGGGTACTCGCCAAAACGGGCACCTTGCAGGGCGTCTATAATTATGCGGGGTATTTTCCAGATGGTCATCCCTATGTTATTTTTCTTAATCAACCTGAAAACAATCGTGCTTCAATTTTGGATCGATTGAAAACCGGTCATTTAGAGGAAGGGCTCTTTTCGCAGGGACAGTGGATAAATAAAGCAAACTACAATTGAGTTTGATAGACAATTGTAACATCGGGCTTATATTGTAACCACAAAATTCAGGGCGGCGTTAAAACCCGCATTCTACAACTTTATAGCGACGTCGATAAACAAAATGGAGTATTATACGATCTTGGGAGTAGCTAAAACAGCCACTGCCGATGAAATTAAGAAAGCCTACAGAAAACTTGCCTTGAAATATCATCCGGACAAAAATCCGGATAATGCAGAGGCGGAGAAGAAGTTTAAGGAGATCAGTGAAGCGTACGCGGTTCTTTCAGATTCTGAAAAAAGGAAACAGTACGACACGTTCGGCTCGACAGGTTTTCAACAGCGTTTTTCCCAGGAAGATATTTTCAGAGGCTTTGATCTCAATGATATTCTCGGCCAATTCGGTTTTGGAGGCGCCTCTTTCAGAACCGGTTCAGGGGGGTTCCAGGGAGCTCGCCGAGGAGGGACTCCTTTCGAGTCTTTTTTTAGCCATTCAAGTGGACGTGGCGGATGCGGTGGTGGTGGTTGTGCAACGCATACGCAGCAAACCAAAGGCCAAGATCTTACCTTTGAATTGACCATTTCCCTGGAAGACGTTCTCAATGGGGCAGAAAAGGTAATCAGTCTGCGCAATAATGGACGACCTCGCAGTGTGACGGTGAAAGTCCCCCAGGGAATTGAGGCCGGCAAAAGGCTGCGTTTGACCGGGAAAGGGAGCCCGTCTCCTTCAGGCGGTCCGGCTGGTGACTTGTATCTGAAAGTGAATGTAGAATCCCATGAGCGTTTCAAACGGAGCGGGGATGATCTTGTGCTGGAAAAGCGCATTCCTTTCAGTCAGGCATGTCTGGGAACAAAGGTGACTGTTGAGTCTTTGGAAGGGAAAAAGTTTAATGTAAAAGTGCCTGCAGGGGTGCAGCAGGAAGCAAAGTTGCGTATCAAGGGGTATGGGCTGCCCTGTGGGCCAGGGGGAAATCGCGGAGATTTACTTGTGAAAATAGCGATTCAGATACCAAAAGAACTCAACGAGGAGCAGGAAAAACTTATAAAGTCGCTGGGCGAAGTGTCGCTCTAGTTTGATCTAAGTTAACTCCATATCAGGAAGTTCGTCCTTTTTAACTCCATATGATGGTTATTTATTCTTGTTCAAAAATAACCATCATATGGAGTTGTCTTTTTCTTTCGCCAGCGAGCGAATTGCTGCCCCCAGTCGCTGAATACCTGTTTCTATGGTCGCATTATCCATGCAGGAAAAATTTAGCCTCAATGTGTTTGTATCTTCTCTGTCCACGTAAAAAGGTGTGCCCGGCACAAAGGCGACTTTTTCTTTGAGGGCTGTCTTGAAAAGGGTCATTGCCGACAACTGTTCGGGCAAGGTGATCCAAAGAAACATCCCGCCTTCAGGATTTGTAAAGCGCACATCAGGCGGGAAATATTGCTTGATGCTCTGCACCATAGTCTGCTTTTGTTCCCCGTATGCACGAATAATTGTTTGAATATGCGCGTCAAGGTCATTGTCTGCTAAAAATTGATACAAAATCCTTTGGGCCAAATAGTCAGTATGCAGATCAGACGCCTGTTTGGCTATAAGCAACTTTTCCATGAGCTGTGGCTTAGTCGCCAGCCACCCAATGCGTAACGATGGGGCAATGGTTTTTGAGAAAGAGCCTAGAAGAACGCATTGATCAGGGATCAGCGATTGAAAATTTTGTTTGGCTTGACCGGTAAAGCGTAAATCACCGTAAGGATCATCTTGGATCAGGGTGCTTTGGGTTTGGCTAACAATTTGAGCTACTTCCTCGCGGTTGGTACTACTATAGGAAATACCGGCAGGGTTTTGGAAGTTGGGAACCGTATAGATGAGTTTTATGTTGTTTTCTTCTAGAGCAGATTTTAGCCGTTTGGTATCCATACCTTCTTCAGTAACAGGAATACCTTTGAAAAGGGGACGATACATCGAAAATGCCTGGATAGCACCCAAGTAGCCAGGTTCTTCAATTGCCACCCCATCGCCATTGTTGATAAAGATTTTGCCCAGCAGGTCCAACCCCTGCTGGGAGCCTGTTGTGATCAGGATGTTTTCAGGTGGTATATCCAACTGTTGCTTTATGCGGTATCTCTCTGAAATGTATTGTCGTAGAGGCAGATACCCCTCCGAATTTGCATATTGCAGTACCTCGCGGCCTGCCTCTGTGAAAACCGAATCTGCGGCCTGCTGCAGCTCTTTGACCGGAAATAGGTTTCGGTTGGGAAGCCCTCCTGCAAATGAAATAATAGAGTCATCAAGGGTTACCTTGAGTATTTCTCGTATAAACGATTGCGGAACATCTGAAATTCTATCTGAAAAGAGGGTGTCCATGGCAGAGATAGGGTGAGTTGAGATTCGTAGGCTGAAAAAGAGCAAAAACCAGGATCAGTAGTTTTGATCGGCAAAGTTGAGCCAGCCGCCGGCGGCGACTAATTGTTTATCAAAACTGTTTAAAGTAAAGGAGCAGGTCCGTGTTTCTGTTTCGGGAGCATCGCTTACAGCTGTTATGGTTTCCTGTTCCAGGTCCACGCTGATTGTAATTATACCGGGCATTGCAAAGAGTGCGTCCAGATCGGCCTGTTGTAACTCTATGGCGAGGATCCCGCAGTTGAACATGTTTTGTCTGAATATTCGGGCAAAACTCTTTCCTATTACCAGGTTGATATCATTTACTTCCAATGCCCATACAGCATGCTCACGGGAAGAACCACAACCAAAATTTGAGCCTGTTACCAGCACGTTGGCTTTTTGGATCTCATCTGCGTGAGGATCAAAAATCTGGCCTTCCAAATGCAGATCTTCAAGCAGGTGAGGCTTGAGAGCGGTTTTGGTAATTTCTGTGAGGTATTTAGCTGGAATAATCTCGTCGGTATTAATATCATCTCTGTTGATAAAGGCTGCTTGGCCACCAAAGCGTTTCATTGTTATTGTGCCTCTTTATTTTTATAGTCAGGTCGAGCTATTGAGGTGTTACGCTCAAATTCTCCCTGCCTTTATTTATGGCTAGCCTGTCAATGCCCTGCCACTTGGAGAGCATTGACATGTGTTTAGCTTGATAATTGTCGTGGATCTGTGATAACGCCGGTAACGGCTGCCGCGGCAGCGCTTGCCGGGCTCATCAGGTGCACCATGCCACCTTTGCCCATCCTGCCGTTAAAATTTCGATTGGTCGTTGATGCGCAGACTTCGCCTTCGGCAAGGACACCACTGCTCATGCCCAGACAGGCACCGCATGTGGGATTGAGGACGCAAAAACCACTGTCCATGAAAATTTTGATCAGCCCTTCTTCCAGGGCTTGTGAGTAAATACCAGGGGTGGCTGGAGTAAGGATACCGCGGACCCCTGGAGCTACTACTTTTCCCTTGAGGATGGCTGCCGCTTCGCGGACGTCTTCAATTCGTCCATTGGTACAGCTGCCGATATAAACCTGGTCAATTTTGGTGCCGGCAAGCTCGGCAACATCCTTAACATTGTCTGGCCTGTATCCGTAAGTTACCTGTGGAGACAGGTCTGTTACATCGACAGAAAGTTCTTTCGCATACACCGCGTCTGCATCGGAATGCCATTTGCTGAAATCACTGATCGCTGCTTCAATTGAGTCGTATTCATCTTTAATAAAGGGCCACAAATACTGTGCCGTCACCTCGTCGGGGAGGCAGACACCGGAAGTGGCCCCGGCTTCTACAGCCATATTGCACAGGGTCATCCGAGAAGACATATTCATTGCCGTTATCACAGGGCCGCAAAATTCAATGACCATGTCTGTTGCCCCGTTTACCGTCAGCTGCTTTATAATGTGAAGGATGATATCCTTGGCAACAACCCCTGGCTGCAGGCTTCCTGTCACTTCTATTTTTAGGGATTGTGGCGCCCTGAAAGCGCAGACTCCTTTGAGGATACCTACTTCCAGGTCGGTGGTGCCGACTCCGGCGGCAAAAGCACCGAAAGCACCATGGGTGCAGGTATGGGAATCACCCATGATTACCGTGTATCCCGGGCGGATAAATCCTTTTTCCGGAAAAAGGGCGTGACAAACACCATTTTGACCGATATCAAAAAAATCTTGTATATTGTGTCGAGCTGCCCAGTCGCGCATGATTTTGGCTTGGGTTGCGGTTTTACTGTCTTTAGCAGGGGTAACGTGATCAATAACAGCCTTGATTTTGGTTGGATCACATACGCGGTCCATTCCTTTTTCCACAAGGTCCATTATCGCTATTGGCGTTGTAATTTCGTGGCACATAATAACGTCAAGATCAAGCACCATGTTATCAGGGGCAGGGGTATCTCGTTTATGGGCGGCAAAAATTTTTTCGGTGATGGTTTGTCCCATTTTTTACTCCAGGAATCAAAGGGAAATTTTTTGATCAGACAGACAACTTTTACAGGTGCCGGTTTGTCTTGAGAGGTAAGATTAAATAAAGGAACAGTAATTACACGCAGAGTGAAAATTCGTCAATTTTTTCCTTTAAAAGAAGTGGGTAACTTGCTGCTAACTCGGATTTCTCATGAACATTGTCTCAACTTGTCAAGTTAGAGACAATTTCTGCATGGCATGCAAACTCATATGGGTTTGAAAGTTAAACACAATGTTCACCACAGATCAGTCCATCCAGCACCATCTTCTTCAGTATTTTGGTCATGAATATAACCTATTCTTATTCATAGCCAAACACTTTGAACCTGACGCTGCCTGAACTGATGAGAAATCCGGGCTATCATCTGTACAGAAGCGGAGTGATTGCTTATAGTGACTGCTGGTACAGTGTCAAGTCGTCGAGTCATTGTTGTGGCTACACCTGCTCATGAGTTGAGCTCTGCAGGTGGCTTTATGTCTAACCCCTGAGCTTATTTTTACTGTTTGATCACCCTCTCTAACGGAGTACATGCTGCCCGTTTAACTCGTGAAGAGTCTATTATGCAAAAAAAAATATTGAACCCGAAGGCCCGGCAAAGAGTATTTTGTTTTTATGTCCTGCTTGTATGCTGCTGGCAGGTAATAATTCCGTCGTCCTGTTTTGCATCCCATGGAGAGAGCCTTGACGGTACTTTGAAATACCCGCCGGACTTTGAGCGTTTTGCTTATACTTCACCAGATGCCCAAAAGGGCGGGAAACTCGTTCTTCATGATCTCGGCAGTTTTGACAAGCTGAATCCGTTTACATTGAAAGGTGCCGCACCGCTGGGGCTATCATCCTTGGTGTTTGAGACCCTGACCGTTCCCAGCCTGGATGAACCTTTCGCCAATTATGGACTTATTGCAAAAGATATCGTGTTGGCTGCAGATAAGAAATCGGTAACTTTCACCCTGGATGAAGAAGCGCGATTTGCAGATGGGACACCAATTACTGCCCAAGATGTTCTTTTTTCTTTGCAAACGTTAAAAAGCAGTGCTGCCCATCCTTTTTACCAGATCTATCTGAGGGATATAAAAGATGCAGAAATCCTGAGCCCGTTGGTGATCCGTTTTAACTTTGCACAAGTGAACCGCGAATTACATATGATAGCGGGGCAGCTCCCTGTACTCAATAAGCGGTTTTATGATGAGCACCCCTTTTCGTCTGAAGGCGGAGAAGGCATGGTAATCCCAATAGGTTCAGGGCCGTATACGATAGCTGATATTAATCCGGGTAAATCGATAAGCTATAAAAGAAATCCAAACTATTGGGCTGAAAATCATCCGGTTCGTAAAGGGATGTTTAATTTTGACACAATAACCGTCAAATATTTTAAAGATCAGGTTGTTAGTGTGGAGGCTTTCAAAGCTGGTGAGTTTGACGTCATGTACGTCAATATAGCCAAACAGTGGCAGCGGGATTTAGTAGGAAAACGATTCAACAGTAAGGAGTTATTGAAAACCGCTTTCCCGCACCACAATAATGCGGGTATGCAGGGATTTGTTTTTAATACGAGAAAACAGTTGTTTGCCAATCCCCGGGTCCGGCAGGCTCTTGGCCTTGCATTTGATTTTGAGTGGTCTAATAATGCGTTGTTTTTTAATCAATATACCCGCAATAACTCTTATTTTTCTAATTCTGAACTTGCCGCTCAGGGGCTCCCTACGGGCCTGGAATTGGAAATGCTTGAACCTTTTCGGGATACATTACCAGCCGAGGTTTTTACCCAGCCGTTATCCCCGCCAACGACCGTCCCTCCAGGTAGCTTGAGGAAAAACATGCGCAAGGCTAAACAGATGCTGGAAGAAGAAGGGTGGTCGGTCCGAGAAGGGGTGTTGGTGAATGAGGATAATCAGCCTTTTCGGTTTGAGATTTTGCTTGTAAGCCCGTCTTTTGAGCGGGTGATGGCTGCCTATGTCAAGAATTTGAAAAGACTGGGCATAGATGTGACGTACAGGACCATTGATCCTGCATTATATACTGATAGAATAAAAAATTTTGACTTTGACATGACTGTCGCTGTTTTTGGACAGTCTCAGTCGCCGGGAAATGAACAGCGTGATTATTGGAGTGCATCTGCCGCGATTAAAAAAGGCTCCAAAAATATAGCAGGGGTACAGGATCCGATTGTTGACGATTTAGTGGAAAAAATCATTTATGCTGAAAATAGGACACAGTTGGTTGCAGCTTGTCGAGCGCTTGACAGGGTCCTTTGGTATGGCTACTATGTAGTACCGAATTGGTACCTTGCCAATCATCGACTAGCCTATGATGCACGATTAAAGCATCCTCAAACCCTCCCATTGTACTATAATTATGAGCAATTTCTCTACACTTGGTGGCAAGAGTGATAGATATGCGTAGGATTGGTGCGTTTTTTGCAAAATGATAAAAAGGTGAAGGCATGCTGGGGTGATAATTTTGTGATGAAGATGAGCCCGGAATTTTCATCAATAAAGTTTTTCGCAGGGCAAGGCACAGGCCGCGCAGCAGGTAGCGAAGACCCCGGTGGTAAACTACCGCAAGTGGTTTTTAACGTAGATCCTGCTGGAAAATCTATTGACTCGAAAAAAGGAGACCTTTTTGATTGAAAATGAAAAATGGACTGTTAATCGCGCAGTTATTTTTTAAAAAGAATATCAAATAATTGAGTGTAAAATCAAAAAAGTTTATGAGAAATTCTAGGTAGGATTTCGAACCTAAGGGAAATGTTGTTGCTCCCGTAATTACTAGATTGATGCCAAACTCTGTACTTAATCTCGAGGACAATATGATGCCTGGAGCAAAAATAGATGCATGGTATCTGTTTATCAACGATTTATTTTCAAAGAGCTGAGCAAGAGACGGCCTATGACTGTTTCCGCCGATAAAGGCAGCAAAGAACAACAGCAGTGGATATATCTCACAGGAAAAGAGATCTATCAATTTTTTAACAAGGTTAAAGGACGATTACAGGGGATTACTGTGTATGCCCTGGTCGGGAAAAGTGGTACTGGGAAGAGCTTCCGCGCTAAATTATTGGCCGAGAAAATCGGTATCCCTTACATCCTGGACGACGGTTTGCTTATCCATGAGTCCACTATTCTTGCTGGTAGGTCTGCGAAGCAGGAGAAAAATTATATCAGTGCCATTAAAACAGCCCTTTTTACAGATTCTGTTCATCGTGATCAGGTTGTAGAAGCCATCCAGAAAAATAAGGTTAAAAAAATTCTTCTTTTGGGTACTTCGAATAAAATGGTAGCGAGGATGGCCGATCGCTTGGATTTACCCCCCATAAGTCAAATCGTCAATATCGAAGAGATTGCCAGCAAAGAAGATATTGAAAATGCTATTAAGTCACGATTTGAAGAGGGGAAGCATGTAATCCCTGTTCCGGCAATTGAGATTAAAAGAGATTATGCCCAGATACTTTCAGACTCAATTCGTATTTTTTTTAAAGGTGATAGAAATTCCAGCGGAGTAAAAAAAGCACGTTTTTTTGATAAATCCGTGGTGCAGCCGGACTTTCACAGCAATGAAAAGACGCCTGGCAGTGTAACCATTTCTGAAGCAGCTCTCACCCAGATGATTCTGCACTGTATAGATGAGTATGACAGCGAGGTCCGGGTACGAAAGATTAAGGTGAAAAGCTCTCGTTCCGGTTACGGGATTGATTTGTATGTCAGCGTACCTTATGGAAAAACACTCGCCGGCGGCTTGCACGAGATGCGATCCTATATACAGGAGAGACTGCAACGCTACACAGGAATTATCCTTGAGTCCCTTGAAATCTCAATAGACAAAATTTCTGAGAGGAAAAAGGACGTGGAATAATAAGTATACCAATAACTCTTTGCAGGCACTTTCTTTGGTCTACCTATTTTATATTTTATCTTCTCTACGGCCCTTTATTTTATAACGAGTATCAACCGTTATTTATCCCTTGACTGGCAGTTGTGAATGCTGTTATAAAACTTGAGTTTTGAGTGATATTAGTAAGGATTGTGCTGGGCGTAATTTTCGATCTTGTGGGGTGAAGACGGGGTGTAACGTGCTGGATACGTCCAAAACAAAACGTTAGGAAGGAGTGCATAACGTTTTGTTTTCTCTTCTCATGTAACAGGATTTCTTTTTTTTGTCCCACGTCATTCTTTAATGATCGCTTGACTCGGACTTGGCAATTGGAGATAAGTGCTGAGTTTTGAGTGGTTTTTTCGGATATGGCAGCGGTAAAATGAACGTTGTTGAAAGGGGAAGACTCTATTTTCCGCACACCTTTCAGACGTGGGGCAAACCCGGGTTTTTGCATCAGGCATTAATCTTCACATTTTTTCTCGCCTTCAACATTTCCTGAAAAAACGGTTGCTTATAGGTTTTCGAGTTTACTCGTTGGGCCACATTGTGGTCCGCTGAGAGGGTCGAAGGATCGGCAGAGCTACCGCTTTGTAGATTTCTAACCTATCGGGCGCCTGGTTTAGGCTTGTTGTACAGCATGAGACAATGGCTATAAGGGCAACTGCGATTATCGGTTGCCATGGAAGCAGCATTTTTTTTTATGTCTAGCCGAATCCATCCCCGAAAAAGCGAGTGATATTCACTTGGAGCTCGTAGTAGCGGTGTTTATTTGGAATTTGAAACAACTTTACTTCTCTAGGAGACCGCCCGTCGATTACGAACGGTACTCCGCAAAAGGATGCGTCTATGAAAATTCATGAGTATCAGGCCAAGGAATTATTCCGGAAATACAATGTACCGACCCCTAATGGCAAGGTCGCTTACAAAACAGAAGAAGTTGAAAAAATCGCGGACGAATTTGGACTCCCTGTAGTTGTAAAGGCCCAGGTTCATGCAGGTGGTCGTGGAAAAGGCGGCGGTGTAAAGCTTGCTAAAACCAAAGAAGATGTGAAAACAGTTTCTGATGAAATTATTGGCATGACTCTTGTCACCAAGCAGACTGGTGCCCAAGGTAAAAAGGTCAACAAGGTGTTGGTTGAGCAGGGCGTTAGTATTAAGAAAGAACTTTATCTTTCCATTATTCCCGATCGTGAAACCTGTTCTGTGGCTATTGTTTGCAGTCAGGACGGTGGTATGGATATCGAGGAAGTTGCAGCAAAAACTCCTGAGCGTATCATCACTGTTCATGTCAGCCCAACAACCGGTGTTCAGCCTTTCCACACTCGTCAGGTTTGCTTTGGCCTGGAATTGCCTAAAGAGTTGATGAAGCCGATGTCTGCACTGGTGAAGAACCTCTACAACCTGTTTGTAGATTATGATTGCTCCATGCTGGAAATCAACCCGTTGATCATTACTGAAGAAGACGACATCATCGCACTTGATGCAAAGATCGACGTTGATGGTAACTCTATGTATCGCCATCCGGATGTAAAAGAAATGCATGATCCGGACGAAGAAGATCCTATCGAACTCGAAGCCAGCCAGTATGGACTCAACTACATTAACCTGGATGGTAACGTTGGTAACATCGTTAACGGTGCAGGCCTTGCTATGGCTACCATGGATATCGTTAAGATGGCAGGTGCTTCTCCTGCAAACTTCCTTGACGTAGGAGGCGGAGCAAATGCTGAAGCCATTGAAAACGGTTTCCGCCTTATCATGAGCGATGCTAACGTAAAAGGTATTCTGATTAATGTCTTCGGCGGCATCCTTCGTTGTGATATTCTGGCGCAGGGTGTTGTACAGGCTGCTACCAAATTGGGCCTCTCTGTACCTGTTGTAGTCCGTATGGAAGGAACAAATGTTGAAGAAGGCCGCAAGATTCTTGCAGACTCCGGTCTCGACCTGGTTAATGCTGTTGATCTTGCTGACGCAGCTGAAAAGGTCGCGGCACTTGTAGCCTAATAAACGAGTTCTCTTTGTCTGTCTCTCCAGTCGGGAGTGCGAAGTCGGAGAAAGAAGATAAACTCGAATTCAACGGAATTATCAAATAGATCCATAGAGGAATACAATGAGCGTTTTCGTAAATAAAGACACCCGTTTACTTGTACAAGGTATTACAGGCCAGGAAGGCCAGTTTCATGCAAGGTCCTGTATTGCTTACGGAACCAACGTCGTTGCCGGTGTAACTCCCGGTAAGGGCGGACAGAAAATGGACGATGTGCCGATTTACAATTCAGTAAAAGAAGCAAGGGCTGCATCAGGAGCGAATGCTTCCATGATTTTGGTCCCGCCACCATTTGCAGCAGATGCCATCATGGAAGCTGCAGACGCCGGTATTGAGCTCGTCGTCTGTATCACAGAGGGAATCCCGGTTATGGACATGATGCGGGTGAAGAATTATCTCGCAACCAAGACCACCCGTCTGATTGGACCTAACTGTCCAGGAATCATGACCCCAGGTGAGTGCAAAATCGGTATTATGCCAAACACCATGGGTAAGCCTGGTAATGTTGGTGTTGTCTCCCGTTCCGGAACCTTGACCTATGAAGCTGTTCACCAGTTGACTTCCGTAGGGTTTGGTCAAACCACTTGTATCGGTATTGGTGGCGACCCCATCAACGGCACCAACTTCATCGATTGTTTGGAAGCATTTGAAGCTGATCCAGAAACAAAAGCCATCGTAATGATTGGTGAGATCGGCGGTAATGCAGAAGAGGATGCTTGTGAGTGGATTAAAGCAAACACCGATAAGCCTGTAGTTGGCTTTGTTGCAGGACTTACAGCTCCTCCAGGTCGTCGTATGGGACATGCTGGTGCGATTGTAAGCGGCGGCAAGGGAACCGCTGAAGCCAAGATTGAAGCAATGAAGACCAGTGGTGTTCATCATTGTGAAAACCTTGGTAAAATGGGCGATCTTTGTAAAAAAGTTTTCTGATCCTTTGAATTACCAATAGGCGGGAGCAGTGATCGTTCGGTCACTGCTCCTGTGCTCATAACTGAAGTACGGAATGATCACTGAATTCTGCAGCAAGGAGACAGCATGAGTAGTACAACAAAAGAAAAAATTGAAGAGCTGAAAAAGCGCAGAGCAAAAGCACTTCTCGGTGGCGGCCAGGACAAGATTGATAAGATTCATGCCAAAGGAAAAAAAACGGCGCGTGAACGGATTAATCAACTCGTCGATCCAGGTTCTTTCGAGGAGTACGATTGTTTTAAGCTCCACCGATGTGTTAATTTCGGTATGGAAAAAATTAAGTTTGCCGGTGATGGTATCATAACCGGTTGCGGTAAAATTAATGGTCGCCCTGTGTATATATATGCCCAGGATTTTTCCGTATTGGCCGGTTCTCTTTCCGAAACCCTTGCTGAGAAGATCGTCAAGGTTATGGAACTCGGCGTGAAAAATGGTATCCCGGTTATCGGCTTGAACGATTCCGGTGGTGCTCGTATTCAGGAAGGTATTGAAGCTCTGCGCGGTTATACCGACATCTTCTTGCGCAACATTCTGTCTTCTGGAGTTGTTCCGCAGATTTCAGGTGTATTCGGCCCGTGTGCCGGTGGTGCTGTCTATTCACCTGCCCTTACCGACTTTATTATCCAGGTTAAATTGCAATCCTATATGTTCCTGACCGGACCTAAGGTTGTTAAAACCGTACTCAACGAAGACGTAACCGTTGAACAACTTGGTGGTGCATCCATGCATACCACCAAATCCGGTGTTACGGACCACGGCGCAGAGAATGAAGATGAAGCTATTCTCTACATTCAGAACCTGTTGTCGTACCTGCCGCAGAATAACATGGAAGATCCTCCAGACGTAGAGTGTGACGATCCGATCACTCGACGTTGCGACTCTCTCAACGAGATTATTCCGGATAATCCCAATGCTGCTTATGACATGAAAAACGTCATAAGAGAGACGGTTGATAACGGTGTTTTCTTTGAAATCAAGGAGAATTTTGCAGCCAATATCATCGTAGGGTTTGCCCGCTATGGCGGGAAGAGTGTTGGTATTGTTGCTAACCAACCTTCGTATTATGCAGGCGTTCTTGATATCGATGCTTCTAAAAAAGGAGCTCGTTTTGTTCGTTTCTGTGACTGTTTTAATATACCTGTTATCACCTTTGTCGACGTACCAGGCTTTCTTCCAGGTACTGATCAGGAATTCGGCGGTGTTATCACAAATGGTGCTAAGCTGATGTACGCCTTTGGTGAGGCAACAGTTCCTAAAATTACCATTATTACCCGTAAGGCATATGGTGGAGCATACTGTGTTATGTCTTCCAAGCATCTTCGCTGCGACATCAACTATGCTTGGCCTACCGCTGAGATTGCTGTTATGGGTGGTAAGGGTGCTGTTGAAGTTCTCTATGCGCGTGCAGCGAAAAATGAAGATGATCCTGCCGCATTCCTTGCTGAAAAAGAGAACGAGTATACCACTAACTTCTCCAATCCATATTGTGCAGCAGAGCGTGGGTATATAGACGACGTTATTGAGCCTGCTGAGACTCGTTCACGCATCATTAATGCCTTGAACACCATCAGTGGTAAACGCGATACCAACCCAGCGAAAAAGCACGGCAATATTCCACTGTAGGAGTGACAACGCAGTTTAAGTCCTCTGGACATGGAAATGCAGTGATCTAATTAATCATCAATGGGTGATACGATGGCAAAAAAGAGCGTAAAAATGGCAGCGGCGCTTGCAGCAGTAAATGCTTATTTGCAGGAGGAAGCGGAAGCTGCCTACCTGGAGCAGCAAGCTATGGCTGCTGCAGCTGCAAAGGCCGGACCTAACTTATGGGCAATTAGTGGACGACAGGAAATGATGTCCATGCGAAGAATGTTGCAAGCAAGATTGTTTTAATTGCTTCCCCATATATTTCGAATTTTAATGATCAAGAATTAGAGGAGACACAAACAATGAGCGACCAAGTGAAAATGACCGCCATGAATTACGATGCTGACCGTCCTGCAGCGGAAAATCCAGTAAAAGTTATGGACCTCAGTCTTCGTGATGGACATCAGTCTTTGTTCGCAACCCGCGGACGTACTGAAGACATGATTCCTGTGGCGGAAATGATGGATGAGGTTGGCTTCTGGGCAATCGAAACCTGGGGTGGCGCTACTTTTGATACAATGCATCGTTTTTTGAACGAAGATCCTTGGGAACGTCTGCGTACCCTGAAGCGTTATATCAAGAAAACCCCTTTCTCCATGCTGCTTCGTGCGCAGAACCTGGTTGGATATCGTAACTATGCCGATGACCTGGCACTTGCCTTTGTTGAACGTGCAGCTGAAAACGGAATGGATATTTTCCGGACCTTTGATGCACTCAATGACTACCGTAACTTTGAGACCGTTGTTAAACAAATCAAGGCTTCCGGTAAGCATTTTCAGGGTTGTATCTGCTACACCCTGACCGAGCCTCGTCTTGGTGGCGATCTGTATAACATTGACTACTATGTAAATAAAGCAAAAGACCTTGATTCCATGGGTGCAGACTCAATCTGTATCAAGGATATGGCTGGTCTGATTGCTCCTTATGATGCGTATGCGATTGTTAAGGCTATCAAGGAAAATACAGATACACCTGTTCATCTGCATAGTCACTTCACTTCAGGTATGTCTCCGCTGAGTCACCTGAAAGCAATTGAAGCCGGCGTTGACATTATTGATACCTGTATGGCCCCATATGCCTATCGTACATCGCATGCAGCAGTTGAACCTTTTGTTATGTCACTGTTGGGTACCAACCGCGACACCGGTTTTGACATCAAGAAGCTTGCGGAAATTAACGTTATTCTGGAAAAAGAAGTTCTGCCTAAGTACAAGCACCTGGCAGATGATTCCAAATTTTCCATTACTGACATCAACGTACTGTTGCACCAGACACCTGGCGGTATGCTGTCTAACCTTGTTAATCAGCTCCGTGAAATGGATGCTCTTGATAAAATTGACAACGTATACAAAGAGCTGCCTATCGTTCGTAAAGAACTTGGTCAGATTCCGCTTGTTACACCTACAAGCCAGATTGTTGGTATTCAGACGGTCAATAACGTTTTGTTTGATACCGAAGAAGAGCGGTATAAGATGATTACCGCCCAGGTAAAAGATCTTTGTTATGGTCTGTATGGTAAAACCGCTATACCTATTGATCCTGAAGTACAGAAAAAAGCGCTGAAAGGATACGAGCGTGGTGAAGAACCTATCAGTTGTCGTCCTGCAGAAGTACTTGAGCCTGAATTGGAAAAGGCAAAAGAGGAAATCGGCGATCTTGCTAAAGATATCGATGATCTCATTCTTTATGCCATTTATCCTGTAACCGGTAAGAAATTCCTCGAGTGGAAATATGGTGTTTCTGAGCCACCTGAAGAAGTTCGTCCGCTCACCATGGACGAAATTAAGGCTAAAGATGCATTGGTTGCCAAGGCAAAAGCCGGTCAATTGCTTGAAGCCAAGCCTGACACTCCTGAAAAAACCGCTAACCTTAGAACATTTAACGTGTTTGTTGATGGTGAGTATTTCAACGTTGAAGTTGACCCGACAGGTGACGTACCTGTAATGGCTGCACCTGCTGCCGCTCCTGCTGCTGCTCCAAAGCCAGCCGCTGCTGCCGCTCCTGCTGCTGCCGCTCCTGCTGCTGCGCCTGCCGCCGCTGCACCTGCTCCGGTAGCTGTTGAAGGTGGAACACCTTTGACCGCTCCAATGCCTGGTCTGATCATCAAGTATAATGTAAATGTTGGTGATACGGTCAGCGCTGGTGATACCGTCGTTATTCTTGAAGCCATGAAAATGGAAAACGCTCTTGGTGCACCATGTGATGGCGAAGTAAAAGCTCTTGGCTTTGCCTCCGGTGATACCGTTGTTAAAGATGCAGTTTTGGCTGTTATCGGCTAACGCGCATTACCCAGTAGTATAAAAAAGGGGTACTCTTCTGAGTACCCCATTTTTTTTATATTGTTACTAAACCGATTAGCAATTCAATTTAGACAAGTCCCAGGTGTTTAGCCTGGTTCCAGAGGTTGGTTGCAAGGCGTACCGTTGCCTGGTCCACCATTCGGCCTTCTACCGCAATCGCTCCCTTCCCTTTTGCTTTAGCTTCTTCGTTGGCTGCCAATACTTTTTGAGCAAGATCTATATCCTCTTGTGCTGGAGTAAAGACATCGTTGATTACATCAACCTGTCCAGGATGAATAGCCCACTTGCCGTCACATCCCAAGGCACACGCCATGACGGCTGACCGGCGTAATCCATCGAGATCTTTAAAGTTACCATAAGGGGCATCAATAGCAAGAGTGGCATTGGCTTTGGCGGCCATCACCATCTTACTGAGTGGAAAGTGCCATCTGTGCCCAGGATAGAGATCCTCTTCTTTTTCACCATGACCAGAAATAGAAACCAAACGTGCTCCAATAGATGCTGAATAGTCAGCGATGCCGAAAACGAGCGAAGTCACGCGTTGGCTTGCCCCAGCAATTTCATATGCGACTTGGAGGCCTTCAGCTGTTTCAATGGAGGCTTCTATTCCGACGGCAACGGATATGTTTTTGTTAAGTTCGACACCATTGAGCAAGTGATCAGCAAAGTGAATATCACTAGGGTGGTTTACTTTAGGGATGACAATAGCGTCGATGATATGGCCACAATTTTCAGCAACCTCAAGTAGATCACGGTAGGCAAAAGGAGTGTCGAGGCTGTTTATCCTTACCGTTACCGTACTATTACTCCAATCCAGTTGAGTGAGAGACTCAATAACTTGTTCTCTCGCCTGGTCTTTGCTATCAACCGGGACACTGTCTTCAAGATCCAGCATTATCACATCCGCGGCACTTTTGGCTGCCTTTGCATGCATTTTTTCAACATGACCGGGCACAGAAAGATTTGATCGTCTTGGTTTCATATACACCTCATGGTGAGCTAAATTGGTGGCGGAAAAAAGGGGAAAACTTATCATATTAAATCAAGTGTCTACCTTATCAGGATGGCTGCTTTCTGTTAAGAAATTTATAGAGAGAAAGGCTATTGCCTGTAAAATATTCTATTTGTAACGTAGATGCCCTCAATCTTTAGCTGGATAAACTGGTAAGGATATGTACGTCACTCCATGTTACTCTGAAATTGTATCTATATTTAGCAAGGGTTGGGGATACTCGCGTAGGTTGGTTGTGATCATTGCCGCGTAGTGGATAACTTTTTGCAGTATGGAAAAGTCTAGGATGGCAATTATGTTATATTGGATGTAACTGCTTGCATGTACCATCAGTTTGGACAGCCATGATTTTTCGAAGGAAGCGAAGATTCCGGTAGACTCATCTATGAGCCCGTTGATTTACTGCCTTTTCGACCAATCTCTTCGTTATGTTAAAAAAATAATCCTCGGAATATCATATATATGCCTGTGGTTATTTTTTTATCATGCCTCGACCTTGAACGAAAATTCTAGTAAATCAACAGATTCATCTATGCGAGAGATCAGTACTGTCCAGAGATTGGGTGCCTGTATGTGGGATTACATGCATGTAAAGTATAGCCGGTAAAAAAATATTTGGAACGATCTTACAAGGAGAGCCTCAAAAATCGAGGTCGTTATAGTTTAAACCATTTTTTCTTTTTCGGTGAGTACAGGACTGTTTTATTCCGACCAGCTGCTTTAGCTTCATACAACGCATTGTCAGCCAGATTGATAAAATCATTTTTTGAAAAATCCTTACTTTCTGGTCGCGCACTGGCAACGCCGATACTTATGGTGAGTTTATAGGTGCGCTCTCTATCGTCAAAATCATAATCATTTATGATTGTACGTATTTTTTCGGCAGCAAGCATGGCTTCTTCCGGCTCTGTCTCCGGCAGCACAAAGACAAATTCTTCACCACCGTACCTGGCAATCAGGTCATATTCTCTGATATTTTCTTTCGCAACTCGGCAGAATTCTTTTAAAATAAAATCACCAACCTGGTGGCCATATGTATCATTGAATTGTTTGAAATGGTCAATATCGGCCAGAAGGATGGAGATGGTACTGTTGTTACGAATGGAACGATTGATCTCGGTGTCGAGAAAGTTATGGAAAAAGCGATGGTTGTTGATTTCTGTCAGACTGTCAATGTTAGCTAAATTCTCGAGTAGAGCATTTTTTTGAGCAAGCTCATCTGTGAGGTTTTCAAGCTCCATTTTTGCCTTTATCAGTTCTCGGTTCATCTCTTCATAGGAGAGATTAAGCAGACTGAGTCGCAGGTTTGCTTCCTGAAGAATTTCAGCCACCGATTTAATATTATGAATTTTTATATTAAAAAAATCAGCACTCTTATCAATTTCCCGGTCCAATTGACGAAGGATTGTGTTGATGACCAGAGGGTTTAAAGAAAGCAGCTTTTTAGCTTTTTTGCGAAAGAGTTTATGATACTGCTCCGGTTTTTGAGAATAGTATATCCGGGTCAGTAATTGCGCGAGATAGATTGCACGAATATTCAGTTCAAGGTTGGTATCCTGACCGTCGTACTCTTCAGGGGCATGCGCATATTTTATGGGTAAGAGAAGACTATCCGGAAAACCCCATGCTTTCGCAGCTTCATAACCGACAACGCTGTGGGAAAGACCGATTATTTTTTTTTCAATTATTTCTTCATCTATTTCAGGATTTTCTTCCAGTTTTGCCAGCACTTTATCGTATTCAGCGGGAAGGGTGGTGGCGAAGATGAGCTTGCCTAAATTGTTGAGTAATCCTGAAATAAAAATTTCTTCAGTGCTGACATCATTGAGTTGCTCTAAAATCAGTTTAGCTGCGGTGGCGCAGATAACGGATTCTTCCCAGAATGTATTAAATTGAAAGCGAGGGCTACTGTTTTTGCTTCTTAAGTTGAGAAAGGAAAAGGAAAGTACGAGGCTTCTTACAGCATTGGTTCCCAGGATCGAAACCGCCTGGTTAATGGTGGCGATCTGTTGGGGAAAGCTGTAGAAAGAGGAATTGGATACTCGCAGCACTTTAGACGACAGGGCAACATCCCGTGTAATGAGGTTGGCTATATCTGTGAGGGTGGTTTCTTCCTTTGCCGTGATAGTGAGCAGTTTTGACGCAACCACAGGGAGGGTAGGAAGCTCGTTAGATTGCAGTATTTGCTCGAGTACTTCTTCTGAATTTCGGGTCATTGCCAACACCTGTTGAGTGCATTGATGTACATCGACTGAAAAAAACAGTACAATTATTTAACGAGATTAATCATTATATTACTCTATAGAGTATACAACGGAATTTTTGAAGGATTCAAGGAGGAATCTACGCTGAATAGTTCTCTTTCAGTCGATTGTCGTGTTGGGATAGCTGCAGGATTTACCCTGATAGGTTGTAAATTGAAGAGTATTATCAAGGCTGGTTATGTAGTCCGGTGTCAATGGTATCTTGCCGCCTCCACCAGGAGCGTCTAAAGCGTAGGTCGGAATAGCCATGCCGGATACATGGCCGATTAAATGTCGCATGATAGCCATCCCGGTTTCAATGGAAGTTCGAAAATGTGAGGTACCCCGGGTAAGGTCGGCTTGAAAAAGATAGTATGGTTTAACTCGTATCTGTATAAGTTTATACATCAATTCTCTTATAATATCAGGATCGTCGTTAATTCCGCGAAGCAGAACTGTTTGGCACCCCAAGGGGATACCTGCATCAGCCAGTAGTGAACACGCCCGGCTTGATTGGAGGGTGATCTCTGCAGGATGATTAAAATGGGTATTTATATAAAGGGGATGGTATTTTCCCAGCATCTGTGCCAGTTCCGGTGTGACTCTTTCCGGCAGGGTGCAAGGAATTCTCGTGCCAATACGAATGGTTACTACGTGAGGGATCAAGCGAACAGCTTGGATAATTTTTTCCAGACGTTGGTCAGTAAGCATGAGTGGGTCGCCACCGGAGAGGAGAACGTCTCTTATTGCCGGCGTTTGTTTTATGTAAGTAATGCCATCCGCGATAGTTTGGTCGGTAATGACCATTTCAGATTTGCCAACCTTTCTTTTTCTGGTACAAAAACGGCAATATACGGAGCATTGATTACTGATGAGGAAAAGAGCACGATCTGGATATTTATGGACCAGGTTAGGAACCGGACTCAGGTTTTCTTCATCCAGAGGATCTACAAGGCCGTCGGGATCATGGAGTTCACGAATGTCAGGCACTGCCTGTTTTAACAGTGGGGTACCAAATTTTTTGATGAGTTGGAAATAGTAATTACTTATTCGCATAGGATAGGTAGCATGCACCCTGCTGATACTTTCCATATCCATATCCCGCAACACATTTAGCTGTTTGGGTTGTGTGATGCTGGCCGAAGGAAAAGGTATATAGCTACTCATTTGTACTGACTATGGTTCAATATCATTTTAAAAAAGGATTCCTTTCCCGATATCTGGGATATGGTACAGTGTCTGCTCCTCGTCGGTTGGTAAACGGGGAGTATACTTTGTGTAGAAATATTTCTGCAGTAAAAGTTACTATTCAGGGAATAGCAGATAACCTAGCCCTAACTCCCATCTGTAACTGATCAGGTGGCGTGCTGCTGAAAGTCACCGGTAAAATTTATGAGCGCCAATACAAAGGGCGTACCGGGAATTGATCAGAAAAATAAATTTTGTAGCGCAGGCCCAAGGTAAAAAGCGTTTAACTGCCAGGAATATAAGAGATCCGTCTTAAATTAGCCAGAGACAATCACCTGTGTTGGAGAAAAGCGGATCCAAGGTGTCATTTGTACTTGTTGCAATGAGAGGTTAGAAAAACAAGTGGGACGTTCATTAATCATAGCTTTGATTAGCGGTATACTGTTTTTGGTGCTCACTATTGCAGGAGCCGGCAGGTGGGCTTATCAGCAGGGGGTTACCGAAAAAGCAGAAGAGGTTTCCACCAGACTCACCCTGTATATATCGTATTTGCAGGGAGTGCTTGAAAGGTATGAAATTCTGCCTGAGCTGCTGGCTCACGATAAACGGTTGGTCAATTTTCTGCAAAACCCAGGCAGTAGAGAGAGAATTGAAGCCTTTAATCGATATTTAGAGACCGTGAATGTGATCAGCGATGCCGCAGATACCTATCTCATGGACAAAGAGGGGCTCACTATTGCTGCCAGTAATTGGCAGGCTCCCCGTCCTTTTGTTGGGAGAAATTTTAGTTTTCGACCTTATTTTCAAGAAGCAATGCAGGGACAATTGGGGCGCTATTTTGCACTAGGTGCAACATCAAGCCAGCGTGGATATTACTTTGCCTATCCTGTTCGACAGGGCAAGAACATTCTCGGAGCGCTGGTGATGAAGATTAATATCGACGTAGTTGAGGAAAACTGGAACAAACAGGGAGACACCTTTCTTGTTACAGACCCTGAGGGGGTAATTTTTATCACTACCGATTCTGATTGGCGTTACCGCACTCTCTTGCCTCTTTCTAAGGAAGTATTGTCACAGATTACAGCCAGCAAGCGATATCCTGATGCTTCTTTGCTGCCCCTTTCCGTCGCTCATACCAAAAAGGGGCAGGGGTACAATATTTTATCAATAGTAGATGACTCTTCGGGTGTTGTTCATCGTTACCTTCATGTCAGTGCCTCTATGCCACATGCAGGGTGGGAAGTACAGATCCTTTCCGACATCAAAGGAATTGATCAGTTTGTCTTGCGTACCATTGTCCTGGTCGGATCGTTTTTTGTATTCGTGATCATGGTTATACTTTTATTCTGGCAACATCAGCAACGGTTGAGCGAGCGCCATCGGTACGAAGAGAATTCACGTAAGTTGCTTGAAGATGCTAACGAAGTGCTTGAGTCTAGAGTTGCCAGTCGGACGGTTGAATTGACCGAGTCCAATGTGAAGCTGAGGCAGGAAATTGAAGAACGGCAGAAAACAGAAGAGCAGTTGCGACGAGCAAGGAGGGAACTGATCCATGCAGCGAAGCTGGCAGCATTGGGACAGATGTCGGCTGGGATAACCCATGAATTAAATCAGCCGCTTGCAGCAATTCGTGTTTATTCCGACAATGCAGTGCAACTCCTTCAGCAGCATCGGAGCGGAGATGCGTTGTGGAACCTGGAACAGATAAGTGAATTGACCGAAAGGATGGCAGAGCTTGGCGCGCAACTCAAGCTTTTTGCCAGAAAAAACAGCGGCAAGGTTGATGTTGTACCACTTCATGGTTCCCTTGACGGAGCATTGGAAATACTAGGGCCGGTCATACGGAAATCAGCTGTCCAACCCGATATCAGCATTGACCCTGATGACTTGGAAGTCAAGGCTAATAACGTTTTATTGCAGCAGGTGTTTGTTAACTTAATTAGTAATGCGATCCATGCCGTGAAAGACCAAAAGGTGAAAAAAATAGAAATTTTTGCTCACCGAGTCGATCAGAAAGTGTACGTGGTGGTTCAGGATAGTGGATCGGGAATCGATAAAAAACATGCTGAACAGATATTTGATCCATTTTTTACGACCAAGGAACCGGGCCAGGGGCTGGGTTTAGGGCTGACAATTTCATCGCGTATTATAAAAGAAATGGGTGGCACGCTTGCCCTTGTCGACAGGCCCGTTGGGACTTGTTTTGAAATTCAATTAGAAGCGCCATAATAAATAGTTATGAATGTTTTAACCAAGGTCCTTTTCATTGATGATGAAAAGCATATTCGCCAGGCAAACCGCCAGACCCTTGAGCTTGCGGGGCTAGAAGTTGTAGCGTCTGATTGTGCAGAAGAGGTTTTTGATATCATTACCAAAGACTGGCCAGGGGTAATTGTATGCGACATCCGTCTCCCCGGGATGAATGGGATGGAACTGCAGGAGAAAATCAACCTTATGGACCGGGACCTCCCCGTTATTCTTATAACCGGTCACGGAGACGTTTCCACTGCCGTCAAAGCGATGCGTAACGGTGCCTATGATTTTTTAGAGAAACCCTATGCACCTGAGCGGTTTGTTAAAACGGTGACAAGGGCCCTCGAAAAACGGATGCTGACCCTTGAGAATAGGCTCCTTCGCTCAGAGCTTGAGGTCCACAGTGCTCCTGGACCGAGGATTATAGGGGTAACGCCGGCAACCAAGAGGCTCCGTGCGACGATTGCCCAGATAGCAGACACCGGAGCAGATGTCCTGATCGTCGGTGAAACCGGAACAGGTAAAGAACTTGTTGCCAGATCCCTCCATGAGCATAGCAGGAGAAGAAATAAAAATTTTGTAGCAGTTAACTGTGGTGCGATTGCTGAAAATTTGATCGAAAGTGAGTTGCTTGGTCATGAGGCAGGTGCTTTTACGGACGCAAAAAACAAGCGGGTCGGTAAATTAGAGCATGCCAATGGCGGCACCCTTATGCTTGATGAAATTGAGAGCATGCCGCTCCAGATGCAGGTACATCTTCTTCGTGTGCTACAAGAACGTGCAGTGGAACGATTAGGTTCCAATAAGCTGATCCCGCTGGATATTCGAGTAGTTGCTGCGGCCAAAGTTGATCTTAAGGAGGCTTCGGACAGAAACGAATTTCGAAAAGATCTCTATTATAGATTGAATGTGGTGTGTATCGATATCCCCCCTTTACGGCATCGGCGGGAAGATATTCCATTGCTGTTTCATCATTACTTGCTCGTGGCCGGACATCGCTACCAGCGTGAAGTACCAGCCCCCCAACCAGCGGAAGTCAACATGCTGATGACCTATGACTGGCCGGGTAACGTGAGGGAACTGCGTAACCTGGCTGAGCGCTATGTGCTCTTAGGAAGTCAGTCAGATTGGTCGGTTGAGCAATTGCTGGCAGGCGAGGTTACAGAACTTTCCGGCAGTCTGCATCAGCAGGTCGAAATGTTTGAACGGGCTTTGTTGGAGCAGGCTCTGAGTGCACATAAAGGCTCACTCAAGGGGGTCATGGCTACCCTATCATTACCGAGAAAGACCCTTTATGATAAACTGCAAAAATACGGTTTAGATAAAAACGATTTTAAGTAGTCCTTTTTTCCCATTGGCGGGTAAGCTTCCGCCTCCAACCTTTGTGCTAATGGGTGGTTTTTCACCCATTGGTATATCTCCTGGACCAAGCATCTTTTTTGGTATTTATCACATTTTCAGGTGGTTACCATCTAATTCTGTTTAGTGGTGCTAAAATTGCATTCATAGACCCGACAAACCATGACAGGTTTGAATTCCTAGCCCTATTTCATGAGAAATATGGGGTAGCCCTGCCGTTTTATCTTGGCAGAGTTTATCGACTTCGGCATTTGCCGGTAATGTATCACCCGAATAAGAAATGGAGGATTGTATGTTTCGTAAAATTACAATGGCAGCAGCAGCATTGACAATTACAGCAGCTCTAGCAGCCGGACCTGTATTGGCTAAGCCGATTGTCATCAAATTTTCCCATGTCGTTGCAGAAAATACCCCTAAAGGACAGATGGCAAACAAGTTTAAGGAACTTATTGCTGAAAAGCTTGGGGATAAGGTCGTGGTTGAAGTATATCCAAACTCTCAGCTTTTTGGTGATAATAAAGTACTTGAAGCCATGTTGCTGGGTGATGTACAGATGGCTGCCCCTTCACTGTCTAAGTTTGAAAGATACACGAAAAAAGTTGCTCTGTATGACCTGCCGTTTTTGTTCGAAGACATTACTGCGGTTGATAAATTTCAATCGAGTAAAGAAGGGCAGGATATGCTTAATGCCATGAAAAAGAAAGGCCTGATTGGTCTTGGTTATCTGCATAATGGAATGAAGCAGCTTTCTTCTTCGCAACCGCTGAAAGTACCGGCTGATGCAGCTGGTCTTAAATTCCGGATCATGTCTTCAGACGTTCTTGCCGCACAGTTTCAGGCGGTCGATGCAACACCTTTGAAAAAGCCTTTTTCAGAGGTGTTTACTCTGCTGCAAACCAAGGCCATTGATGGACAGGAAAACACCTGGTCTAATATTTACTCGAAAAAATTCTTTGAAGTACAACCATATATTACAGAATCCAATCATGGACTGCTTGACTACATGGTCGTTACTTCAACAGAGTTCTGGATGGACCTGTCCGACGACATACGCGCGGAAGTGAAAAAAGCTCTTGATGAGGCAATTGTATTTGGTAATCAAGTCGCCGCTGAAAAAGCCAAGTCTGACAAACAAAAGATTATTGACTCAAAGCGTAGCCAAATCATTGAGTTAACTCGCGAAGAAAGAGCGCAATGGGTAGAGGTTATGAAGCCGGTTTGGGGTAAATTTGAGCATGAGATTGGTAAAGAACTGATCGATGCAGCTTATAACTCCAATAAATAAAGAGAGGGTAGTTCCTATAGGCGTTGTGATGCAATAAATTCAAGGATAGGGGCAATTCTTCAGATTGGTCCCTATCCTCTCTTTTTAATGAGGATTCGCTCTATGTTTTTGCGTGTTTTAAATCAAGTCGAAGAGGCGATAATCAGTCTTCTTTTGATAGCAACCACGCTTTTAGTCTTCCTGGATGTGGTTATGCGTTTCGGTTTTAATACCGGTTTTATGTGGACCCAGGAATTAACGCTGCATATGTCTGCCTGGTTTGTACTGTTTGGTACATCGTATGGAATTAAGGTCGGTTCACATATAGGCGTGGATGCTTTTGTAAAGCTCTTTCCTCGAGGAATGAGAAGATTAATAACCATTGTGGCCTGCACTCTCTCTCTTTGTTACTGCGGACTCATCCTTTACGGTAGTTGGATTTATCTGAGTAAGATGAAAAAAATAGGGATTGAACTTGAAGATCTCCCAATACCTACTTGGCTTGCTCATGGAATGTTGCTTGTAGGGTTTTCCTTTATTTCCATCCGTATATTGATACTCTTGTATCAGGTTATTGTTGGCGATGCTGATGGGTTTCGTCACGTGGATGAGGCTAAAGAGAGTATGGAGATTGTTGAAGAATTAAAAGAAGAGGAGGTCATGTCATGACAACAGCAGCACTCTTTATATTGCTCTTTGGCTGTATGCTGCTTGGCATGCCCATTGCCCTTGCATTAGGGCTATCCAGTATTACAACCATTCTCTTTTTCTCCAGTGACTCGCTTGCTTCTATCGCATTGAAATTATTCGAAGCACTGTCCGAGCATTATACCTTACTGGCTATCCCGTTTTTTATCCTGTCATCAGCGTTTCTCTCTACTGGCGGTGTTGCCAAGCGAATTATCCGCTTTGCACTTAGTCTGGTCGGCCACATTCGCGGTGGTTTGGCAATGGCATCAGTCATGGCGTGTATGATATTTGCTGCTGTTTCAGGATCATCACCGGCAACGGTTGCGGCCATTGGCTCTATTGTTATTGTTGGTATGGTACGGGCAGGTTATCCCGAGAGTTTTGCAGCTGGGGTTATTACCAATGCCGGCACATTGGGGATTTTGATTCCACCTTCTATTGTTATGCTTGTTTATGCTGCCGCTACCGAGGTCTCTGCCGCCAGAATGTTTATGGCCGGCTTTCTCCCCGGCTTGATGATGGGCGGTATTTTAATGCTTGCTATCTACATTGCTGCCAGGATTAAAAAGTTGCCGGCCATGCCATGGAAAGGTTTTGGTGAAGTCTTTTCTGCCGGGTCATCAGCTTTTGGCGGTCTGATGCTGATTATTATTGTCCTTGGCTCCATTTACGGTGGCATTGCCAGTCCCACCGAAGCTGCGGCGGTTTCAGCAATTTATGCCTTTTTAGTCTCCATCTTCGGCTACCGAGATGTCGGTCCCTTAAAAGAAGTTGCATGGCGTAACAAGGGGGAAGGTTTTGGAAGTGCAGTTGGCAGAAATATTGGAAAATGCATAATAGCTGTACCCAAATGTCTCAACGACAAGGATGTGCGAAAGATCATACTTGATGCATCAAAAGTCAGCATCATGCTGTTGTTTATCATTGCCAACGCCATGTTATTTGCGCATGTATTGACAACTGAACGTATTCCACATCACCTTGCTGAGCTGATTATCGGCTGGGGACTCTCTCCCTGGATGTTTCTTATCGTAGTCAATATTCTGTTGCTTATGGCTGGAAATTTTATGGAGCCATCAGCCATTTTGCTTATTATGGCTCCTATTCTTTTTCCCATCGCTGTTAAGCTTGGTATTGATCCTATTCACCTTGGAATCATCATGGTGGTCAACATGGAAATTGGGATGCTGACGCCGCCGGTTGGGCTTAATCTTTTTGTTACTGCAGGCATAACCGGCAATAGTATTGGCTGGGTTATCCGCGCCTGTCTTCCATGGTTGATGTTGTTACTCTTGTTCCTCGTGATTATTACCTATATCCCACAGGTATCACTTTTCCTTCCAGAGTTTTTGGATAAGTTGCACGGGTATCAATAAGTGACCGTTGTTGAAAACACCTCTGAGTTTCTCAGAGGTGTTTTTGTTTGAGACTAAGGGCAAATGAAAAATTACGGAGACCAACATGATTCCACCAATTAATAAAGTTCTTTATGCTACTGACCTTGGTGAGCATACCAGACCTGTATTTCGTCGTGCAGTTAGTCTTGCCCGTCGGTATAATGCACTTTTACTGATGGTTCACGTCGTGGAGCCCCTCGGCACCGCAGGGAGTGCCATTGTTGAGACGTACCTTCCTGCTGAAACAGCAGATAAAGTTCTCAAAAACGGGGGAATGCATGATGTCTTGGAGAAAATGAAGAAACGGGTACAACTTTTTGCCGAAGAAGAACTGGCGGCTGAGAGTGCGGAAAGGATCCCTGACACAGAGGTCCATGTTACTCTGGGTACCCCAAGTCGTGAACTGTTGAGAATTGCAGAAGAGAACGATGTGGATGTGATCGTGATCGGGAAAAGTGCACATTCCTTTTTCGGTAATACCATGATGGGAACGTGTGCGCGGCGCGTCACCCGGTATAGCAATATTCCGGTTTTTCTGGTCCCTAATAACGATTGATTTTTTCCTGCTTGGGATTTTACCCAAGCAGGAAAATTTCCCTTTTCTCACGTATTACTCTTAACGACTTTTAAGATCTCATCTCTGAAACAACCATGACAGGAACACGATAACCGTGTTTTACGTTAAGCATTTAATTTGCTGTTCGGTTAATTTTGCTCATAATGTATTGAAGAGGGTGATATGCAAAGCTCGATGGTAGCCTCAATAATGGCAATTGTTTTTTTTGCCTTCTGCTTAAACGAAGCACAGGCGCATCCAACTGAACGGTTCGATCAGCGTACGCAGATGTGTAGATTGATAGCTAAACCTCCACTCGACTGGGAAAGCGAACCTTGGGGAACAGGCGGTAAAAAATTCAGAGAAGTATGTAAAAGCTGTCATTCAAGAGAGAGTGATAGCGGGGCACCATTTCTCCATGCAGAATCATACACTTCTGCAGCCTGGAACAGGATATTTTTTAAACGACGCAAAAAATGTGCTCGTGATGGCTCGTGGGACGTTCTCACTCAAGAGGAATTGTTACTGGTTAACGATTATCTCTATCGTAACGGCGCATGGACCTATGACCCTAATGATGCAGATTCCTGCGGTTGATGATGTTTTTGTCTCCGGTCGGAGATGAAAAAAGGGGAGAGGGGAGATATCAAAAAAACGAATTATGGGATAAATAGAGGCTGGATATATATTAAGCGTACTTACTGTTTCAAGGCCCTTCTTGGTGGTTCAATAGCATCCAAGAGGAGCGTTAAGCCATCTCGATTCTGTGCAGAATGTTGTTTCCTCTTTTGTTAGCTATCAAAGAACGTTCAGCTACGACAGGGTTTTCTGTATACTGACTTTTTTTGCTCAAAAAACAGCGAACCCGCTGGTTATACCAGTTCCTTCCTCCGTTCTACCCCAACCGTTGGGAGGAACATCTCTTGTTGGCCGGCCACAGGGGCGTATACAGGTCTCTTCTGTGGCCAATCCTGATCGCTGGCCAATCTTTCTGTGTTGCCGCCATTTCAAAGCTACGCCAATATCTTGGCAATGGGTTCCTTTCCTTTTTTATGTGAAGTTCTTTGAGGTCAGCACAAACACTGTGGATAATCAGACTCAATAAGGAGGATAAAGGCAAATTCGCTCATTAGCTTCGGTGAAAAAACTACTCAGCAGTTCGCTGTCTCTACCATAAATATCTGGGTAAAAATGAACAGCGTGTGTTTGTGGATCAACATAAACGGTTCGGTAAAGAATGTGCACCGGCACCGGGTTATCGAGGACGACAACCTTTCTTTTGCCTGTTCCTAGCTGTTGCTGGATATTTTCAACGTTCCATTGTTGTCGATTTCCTTGGAGTAGGTAAAGTGCTAGCTTTTCCGGATCACTAACACGTATGCATCCATGACTGAATGCTCTTTGATGGCGGTTAAAGAGATTTTGAGTAGGGGTATCGTGCAAATAAATATTATATTTATTGGGGAAAATAAACTTGAGCCTGCCCAACGCATTACCTGGACCAGGTTCTTGGCGCAGTCTATAGTTTCGAATTTTGTTGCCGAGGTTTACCCAATCAAGTGTATCAGGATCAATGGCAGGGCTGGAGGCATCCCATCCCTTAAATATTTTTATATTATGTTCAGTAAGGTAGTCGGGATTTTCGATTTGACTGGGAACCATTTCTTCGGCAGCTATGCTTAAAGGAATATTCCAGTAGGGATTAAAAACAATATAGCGCATCAAGTCACTGAATACAGGCGTTTTGTTGTACACCTTGCCAACAATAACCGGCATATGCAGAGGAGGGTTATTGTCGTTAAAGGCAGTAAGCTGGAAACTGGCAATGTTGACAAAAATATGCATGCCCTGCAACTTATGGGGCAACCAACGCCACCGTTCAAGGTTGATGAGTATACGTTTGATGAGGGAATTTGGAGAGATGTTTAATGCTGCCAGCGTTTTATCGCCTACCACCCCATCTGCGGCCAGGTTGAAACGTTTTTGGAAGGAGACAATACCTGCGGCCGTTTCCTCAGTATATTGCATTGTGGGAATGATAGTGTCAGGTAAGTCACCGCCGGCCTGCAGTCGTTTAATAATGCTGGGTACCCTGGAGTCTTTCATCCCAGGTCTAAGAACTGGACCATACGCAATGGGTGACCAGGTAGAGGCACTGGCTATGTTTCGGTAACGCGAGAGGGCTTCTTTTAAAAGTCTGTATTCGTTGTGGGCTGGAAGCAGGTTTTTCATGAATCCTGCAAGATCAGATGCTGCTACAGCCTGTTGGAGAAGTTGGTGAATATTCACCTTTTTACCGAGGGCCGCAGCAAAAAGTTGTGGATTAAGCATACAGGGGTTGATTCTTCCCCCTTGAATATCAGAGGTATACCTGGCAAGGCCCTTGGTGAGCAAGATGTCTAGCTGTGCTAATGCCTGCGGACTGGTCCTGTACCACAGTGAATGGATGGAGGGCAGCAAATAGTCTTCCGGGTGAAGTCCTTCAGTCCAGCTGTCAGCAAGGATTTTTATAATGGTAGCTGCTTTATTTCTTTGGCCGTTTCTCTGAATCCAGAGAGGTAAAAAATTATTTTCCTGGTAGAGTTGGTGAACAATGTCATCGAGGGATGGATTGGCCGGCGTGTTTGCCGGAAAGTACCCTTTCAATTCAGTTGGAGAGATATCCTGGTCTATTGCCTGAGACGTTCCGGCAAAAGCAGTCGGGGCGGAAAAACAAAGAAAACAGACAAGAACAAGAACACGGCCCGGTATCATTTTGGAAAAAAAATTACAAGATTTCACAGATAAAAAAGATAAAGAAAAGTGATAGAGGAATAAAGTTATTTTTCTTTTAATATTCGTATGGTCTCTAGCTCAAATTTGGCAATAAGTGGATTGTATTTTTGCAGATTATCGAGCGTTTCCAAAAAAGACTGGCCTAAAAACCCGTCCCTTGAAGATACTATAAATCCTGCTTCGGCATGCTTTATAGAGGCGAGCGCTACTGATACTGCAGTGCTGCCGCGCATGGAGCAACTTCCTTTGGCGCCGTCGCAGAAACCGCCGCTTATGGAAGACACAAAATTATTATATGCCCCTTCAAAAAGCTGTAGTTCATCGCGCAGATAAAGAATGCCGCCTATTATCCCAGCTCCTGCAGCATATTGAGCTCCACAGACAGAAGAAACCTCACCAAAGCGTGAAGTAATCAAGGTGGTTAACAATATCGATACAAGGACCGCCTTTATTTCAGTTTCTTCTCCTCGATTATGTTGTCTGGAGTAAGTCACTACGGGAATAAAGGATGTAAGTCCTTTGTTGCCGGAACCTGCACAGCTCATAACCGGAATAGGGTCACCATTCATGCGGGCAAATATAGCCCCCATCACAAGGTGTTCCCCGTCATTTCCTTGAGAGGGGATATATTGCTGACCATGTAGGGCGGCAGCCATATTGTAGGCAATTCCTTGGCGAACAGTCTGTCGTAGTTCGGCATCCCCATAGGCTGTGTCAACTAATTCGGGCCATCTTTCTGGGTTGTAGAACGATTTATCAAAAGTAATAGGTAAGGGCGAACTGCTTTGTGATAGATGACTTTCTGCTGCAAGCTCAACACCATTTCTACTGAGATGACTGATACGGGTATGCCCTCCTTGGAGGATAGTATGCACCTTGTTGTTACTGCTGTGCACAACAAGGTCAATCAGTAGCCCCTCTGTATCAATCAGCTCTACCTCTATCAAGTCTTGGGCGTAAAGTTGGTCTGCCTGGTTCAATAATTGAGGATTGAGAAGTGTGAAGAGCGATAACCTTTGTTCGGGCGCTGCTGTCACAAAACCGAGGAGCAGAGCCCATTCGGATCCTTTACGGGATCCAGCGTGAGGGATTCCTGCTGCAAACGCATTTTTATAGGTTCTTTGGTCGATTTTGAACACAAATCGGGTTGGCTGTTCTTCGAGATGTTTGCCGGCAAAACTTGCGCAATAAGCAATAGCCGCAGGTTCAGTACACCCGGAGGTGACTTCAAGTGATTTTTTCAATGTAGCTAGTAATTGCATTCGCAAACGTTTGGCCTAAGGGAGAAAAGAACCATAATAATATGTATTATTAAATACCATAACAAGGGGACAACCGAATGACAAGGTTGATAAAGGGAAGGGCGGCAACTAAAAAAGGCCTGCTAGCCACTAGGGCAAGCAGGCCTTTTAGGCAGCTGTATGAAATAATTAATAGCTGTTATTCGTCACGAAAAAAGGAACCCTTCAGGTATTCTCTGTTCATGCGTGCGATATGTCTGATAGATATACCTTTAGGGCATACGTTTTCACAGACACGTTCGTTACCACAGTTACCAAATCCATTTTCGTCCATGCAGCTAACCATATTAACGGCTCTTGTCTTGGCTTCATGTTGTCCTTGAGGCAACAGCGCTAACTGGGAAATTTTTGCACCAATAAACAGCATCGGTGCAGCATTCGGACAAGCGGCTGCACAGGCACCGCAACCGATACAGGCAGCGGCATCCATGGCTTGTTCAGCAATGTGCTGAGGAATAAGGATACTGTTGGCATCCTGAGGAGAGCCGGAATTAACGGAAACAAATCCACCAGCCTGGATAATGCGGTCAAGTGCTGACCGGTCAACAATAAGGTCTTTGACAACCGGAAAACCAGTAGCTCTGAAAGGTTCGATGATAATGGTATCACCGTCTTTAAAGCTTCGCATGTGCAACTGACATAAAGTGGTTTCTTTTTCAGGTCCATGCGCTGTTCCGTTGACCACAGCACCGCACATACCGCAAATACCTTCGCGGCAGTCATGGTCGAAAGCTATTGGCTCGATTCCTTTGTTAGCCAGAGCTTCGTTCATTACGTCGAGCATCTCAAGAAACGAACTGCCAGTGCTGATATCCTTGAGAGCGTGATCTTCGAAGGACCCTTTTGCATGGGGTCCATTCTGTCGCCATATTTTTACTATGATATTAATCGTTTTCGATGACATGAGATATCTTCTGCGTTTTGATTTATGCTTCAGTGGTACACCCACAATTCCAATACGATTGTATATGATCTTCGTTACTTATAGCTTCGTTGTGAAGGCGTAACGTTTTCAAATGTGAGTGGTTCCTTATGCATGACGGGTTTGTTGCCTTCGCCCTTATGTTCCCATACGGAAACATGAGAGAAGTTCTCGTCATCACGCTTGGCCTCATTTTCTTCTGTCTGGCTTTCTTCTCGGAAGTGACCACCACATGATTCTTCGCGCTCAAGGGCGTCACGTACCATCAATTCACCAAATTCGAGGAAGTCAGCAACGCGACCAGCTCTTTCAAGTGATTGATTCAACTCATTGCGGTTGCCTGGTACGGTAACGTTTTCCCAAAATTCTTCGCGAATTTCAGGAATAACTTTCAGGGCGTGTTCAAGGCCTTCCTTGTTTCTACCCATACCGCAATCATCCCACATAATCTGACCAAGCTTTTTGTGGTAATAGTCAACAGTCTGCAGACCGCTTTTGCCGGAACCTGTGTTCTTGAGAAGTTTGTTTGTAAACTCCCTAGCATTAGTTTCTGCTTCGTCAAACGCTTCGTGGTTCGTGGTGGTTGGTTCAGGAGCAACGTTTGCCAGGTAATTACCAATGGTGTAAGGCAATACAAAGTAACCGTCAGCAAGGCCCTGCATGAGAGCAGAAGCTCCAAGCCGGTTCGCACCGTGATCAGAGAAGTTCGCTTCACCAGCGGCGTACAGACCGGGAACAGTGGTCATCAACTCATAATCAACCCAGAGGCCACCCATGGTGTAGTGAACCGCAGGGTAAATCATCATTGGTTCTTTGGTTGGGTTGGAAGCAGTAATTTTTTCGTACATATGGAAAAGGTTTCCATATTTTCTCAAAATGACATCTAAACCATCCCGTTCGATAGCTTCAGCAAAATCAAGGTACACACCAAGTTTTGTCTCGCCGACACCAAGACCGTCATCGCAAGCCTGCTTCGCATTACGGGATGCAACGTCACGAGGAACGAGGTTACCGAAACTTGGGTATTTACGCTCAAGGTAGTAGTCACGTTCCGACTCAGGAATGTCAGCGGCCTTTCTGGTTTCATTTGGATTTTTTGGTACCCAAACGCGACCGTCGTTTCGCAGACTCTCACTCATCAACGTCAGTTTAGACTGGAAGTCTCCATGAACAGGGATACATGTGGGATGGATCTGCACCATACATGGGTTGGCAAATCCAGCGCCTCTTTTATGAGCGCGCCAAGCTGCAGTCACGTTAGATGCCATGGCATTTGTAGAGAGGAAGTATACGTTTCCGTAACCACCAGTTGCCAGTACAACCGCATGTGCTGAATGACGTTCAATTTCACCGGTAATCAGGTTACGGGTGATGATACCCTTGGCTTCGCCATCAACGACTACCAAATCAACCATCTCTTGGCGGGTATAGAGGGTAACTTTACCTGCTGCTACCTGACGCATCATTGCAGAATACGCGCCGATAAGAAGTTGCTGCCCCGTCTGGCCGCGTGCATAAAAAGTACGAGAAACCTGAGCACCACCAAATGAGCGGTTGGCCAGCGTTCCGCCGTATTCACGAGCAAAAGGGATTCCCTGGGCAACGCCCTGGTCTATGATGTTGTTGGATACCTGTGCCAGGCGGTAAACATTTGCCTCACGAGCACGGAAGTCACCACCTTTGATGGTGTCATAGAAGAGACGGAAGATGGAGTCACCATCACCCTGATAATTCTTGGCAGCATTAATGCCACCCTGGGCAGCGATGGAGTGGGCTCTCCTGGCGCTGTCTTGGATACAAAATGATTTAACGTTATACCCTAGTTCTCCTAGGGTCGCTGCTGCTGCTCCTCCGGCAAGTCCTGTTCCCACAACAATGACTTCGTATTTCCTTTTGTTAGCCGGATTGACGAGTTTATTGGAAAAACGGGCTTTATCCCATTTTTCTGCCAACGGTCCTTCAGGTATTTTCGAATCAAGCTGCATAATATTTTCTTCTGGCTATGGGTGGAAAGTGAAGTAGCGACTTTTTAAAGGTCGACTCTCTATTCATTAATCGCGGCAGTAGATCCGTACCTTACTCTCTGCTGCAATTTGTTTTCAGTTACGTTGCGCCGTCTAATGCTCTAGCCGAGCAGTTGGTTTTGAGAAACAACGAGCAGCAAAGTGATCAAAACAAAGACGGTGATCATAATAGCTGCAACTGCCCAGGTAACAACACGAATGGGAGCGTTGTACTGGGGATCATTGATGCCGAATGTTTGCAAGAGTGACCAGAATCCGTGGCTGATGTGCAGTGCCAAAACGGACATGCCTATGATATAGATAAGGGTGAAACCAGGATTGTTAAGGACCTTGGTTACAATGTCTGAAATAGTTAACACTTCCGTCTTTTCAACAAAGTGAAAATTTGCCAGGTGAATCAGGATGAAAACAAAAATGGTCGCGCCGGTGTAGATCATGGTCTGGGATCCCCAAGTCCTACCACCTGGATTGGTCTGTACTTCATACTTCTGCGGACCCCTTGCCTTACGGTTTTGGAGCCAGAGAAGTACACCTGTGATAACATGGATAAAGAAAATCGAGTAGAGTCCGATTTCAAAAATTGGAACAAAAATCCCTAACGAATGCAGATGATGTGCATACGCATTGAAAGCTTCTCTTCCCCAGAAGATAGTGCTGTTACCAATGGTATGTACAAGCAAGAAACCTCCTAACAGAAAACCTGTTAGGGCCATGATGTACTTTTTGCCTAAAGATGACCGACAAGTTTGAATGAACCACGACATAATTGTTGACCTTGAGTTTTGGTTAACGAAAAACAAAAACGTACTGCGTTTCAACCGGTTTTGGCAACGTGACCATATTCAGTAACAAACAAGATTTATTGACTGAACGATCATTCATTAACAGGGGGTAGATTCCCTGTCAAGTAAAAAAAAGTTGCTAATAATCTGCAGGATTTATTCATTATTCAGAGTATTGAGAGTGCGTTTTTTTGTGTGCCAATTGTGCCAATTGTGAAGACGGGTTATTTGGGGGTTGCGCTCCAAATCGACTTGATTTAATTCATGTAGTATGGATCGAAAAATCTTTTGTCGTGAACGATTACGTTGTAATGATTGCACAATTAGCACACATTGATTTTTGCCTGATGAATTTTCGGGATTAATGTCCTCGATCTTTTTGAAACTGTGTTTATCTTTTGGGCATGCTGTTTAGAACAAGATGATGGTTTATGCTGTTTCGTTATTCTGTCTGTCTCTTTGTTAAAAAGATGTAACTTCAGCAGCACCCAACTCTCGACGATCTTCCCGCTCAACATACCGATGCATCGAAGTCGAGGCTTATCTGCTATTCGGTCAGCGTGTCAACATTTAGAGCACTGCTGAACCGTTATACTTCGCTGTAGATTGACTGTTTTTTGATATTCGCTGAATGGGTACAAAAAGATTTGTTTTGCTCTTGTTTATTGTGTGGATAGATATATGATGGCCATACCCTGTTCTTTCATGTAGAATCATTGTTGTTGTCATTTTGTGCGCTGTAATTTAATCAACTACTCCTTCATTAGTCTCCTCATTTTATCAACAGATAATCGAAATATCATGATACGTACCTCAGTCGTCCCCGGTGGGTCATTCCGTGTCGGCGTATACCAGCCTGAATACGAAGTGGTTAATCTTCGACAAAATGATCATATTTTGAACTTAGGAAAGTTCAAAGATGGTACTGTGCTTGTTAATGAGGCTAATTTTGTAACAGGTGATGTGCAGGTTAAGAGCACGAAAACTATTTATGAAATTAGAAATCCATTCCCGTTTCGTGGCTGTACCTATATCGATTCCAGTTGGGCTGCTAACCGCTCGAAGAATTTACAATCCATTAGGCTTTCCCCGTCTCCTCGTGGATCGTTTGTAAAAACACTGGGTAAGCATTTGTCAGGGGAAACAATCGACAGTATTTTTCAAGACTTACCTCGATCACTCCAGCTGAGTGTCGCGCAGACTTCTGATGACCCGGAAGAATTGATTTTACTTGCCAAAATGTGCTGCAAAATCGTTTTCGATGTAAATGGTCAACCTCAAGGCCTCGAATATACGACTAATGTTAACAAACCAGTTGCCAGTATTGGTGATTTTGAATTATTTGAGACAGTTGCCAATAACCCCTATTTACCTGATGCATACAAAGAAGTGATGGTGCTGCGTCCAGGAGTGCAAGGAAAGAGTGAAATCGTCGGCGACTATGTCTGTGAAGATGGAGAGATTTTTGAGTATCTACGCGGGAATTCATATATTCCTTGGGGGCATTTTGCCGCTAACTTTGCCCATAATTCAATCCGATATCGTATTCATGATTTATCTTTGCAAGATATGAGGGGGGTGCGACATCTGTACTATCAGAGAACTTTTGTCGTCTTGGCTGGAAAATTAGGATTAGCGAGCCCTGTAAAAGGGAGGCAGTATTCTGTCACTGAGTTGGAAGATCTCCGTTTAGCAATCGTTGCGGCAGTCGCGAAAACAGTTCCTGAAAAAATTGCAACGCTGTGGGGATGGAATTTTGGGTATGATTTTTCCGGTTCCGGGTATCGCCTGCATGCTTCCCATCAAATGATCCATCAGCAGTATGCCATGGTTCCCGAATCTGTTCAAACAGTCAATGGGGAAGAGTATACAGCCTTTTCCTGTGGTGACATGGTGGCAGATACAGTTGAACAATACCATGACGCTTATGGCACAGACTTTTTTGAAGATTATCTTACAGCTATACGCACTAATTCCAGGGTAGATCAGGGCGTTGGTGAACGCTCACTGGTTGTTTGGGAGGATGAGAATGTGTTACTCTTTGTCCCTAAAGCGCAAGTATCGCAATGGGAATTGCAATTGATGGTTACTGCAAATGGCAACCAGGAGCCAATCGGCAATATTATTGAGGCTGGGAATGCCGTCCGGGCTTCACTTGATAAAGGTTTGCTCATTGCCCAGCAGACATTAGCCGCGCTGGGGGCGGAACTTGTCACCACTATTGAATTTTCCAAGCGACTTGGTGAAAGAAACGGACAGCGTTTACTCTATTCGTTGCTTCCTAAGCTACCGTGGTCAATGGGGGCTTTTAGCGAAGCGCAGTCGAGATATATCTGTGGTCATTATCCTGAAGATTTTGCCAGTGCCTGTCGTATGGCCTTTGTTGATTTTTCCAGGAAGTTGTAAAAAAAAATAAATGGAATCTATTGTAATGAAAAAAGGATATTTTGGGCAATGGGGTGGGGCGTTTATCCCCGAGGTACTCTACGCAACTTTTGCACAACTCAATACCGAATATGAAAAAGCGCGTGCAGATGCTGCATTCTGGCAAGAATATGTTGAGTTGATGGGCAATTATTCCTGCCGCCCAACGCCATTAACCTACGCAGAAAACCTGAGTAATCATTTTGGTGGCGCAAGGATCTACATTAAAAGAGAAGATCTTAATCACACCGGCGCCCATAAGGCAAATAATGTTATGGGACAAGGGTTGCTGGTCAAACGTATGGGGAAAAAACGGGTTATTGCTGAAACCGGAGCCGGCCAACACGGGGTTGCGACCGCAACTATGGCTGCTCGTTTTGGTTTTGATTGCACTGTTTATATGGGAGAGGAGGACGTTGCCCGTCAGCGCCCCAATGTCTTCTGGATGGAAAAACTCGGGGCAACTGTCGTACCGGTTACTTCAGGATCACGGACGTTGAAGGATGCGATGAATGAAGCCTTTCGTGATTGGGTAAGTTCCATGGATGATACCCATTATGTGATCGGAACAGTGTGTGGTCCACATCCTTTTCCCGAGATGGTGGCTTGGTTTCAATCCATCATAGGGATTGAGGCACACAAGCAGATCCTGCAGCAATTCGGTCGTTTGCCTAGCCGTGTGTATGCCTGTGTAGGTGGCGGGTCAAATGCCATGGGTATTTTTCAAGGTTTTCTGGATACACCTGAAGTTGAGTTAGTAGGTGTTGAAGCGGGCGGAGAAGGGATTGATACCGATAGGCATGCATCCCGTATGACGGGCGACCGTGCAAGTGCCGGCGTTGCACAGGGGTATAAGACCATGTTTCTCCAAAACCCAGAGGGGCAGATGCTTGATACGCATTCTATTGCAGCGGGTTTGGACTATGTCGGAGTGTCGCCCATCCTGGCTGATCTTGGTGAGCAAGGCCGAGTTCGGTTTGAGGCGGCAACTGACAAAGAAGTAGTCGATGCACTTGCACTGTCCATGCGCAAGGAAGGACTCATCCCGGCCCTTGAATCATCGCATGGTTTTGTCCAGGCGTTTAAAGAAGCACCTATCATGGCCGGCGATGAGGCAATCATTATCAATATGTCAGGTCGTGGAGATAAAGACATCTTTACCGTTGCTCATGCCTTTGATGACCCGTCCTGGAAGAAGTTTATTGTTGATAGGGGGAATGAATACAGTAAGTAAGTACGATCCTTGAGTGTAGAGCAACAATCAATGAACACAGTACATGGTAAGAAAAAGCATGGAATTGCAAACAGAGTTACAACAGCGGCTGAAAAAGAAGAATATATTGCTGATGACCCACCTGGTATTAGGCTATCCATCTTTGGATACCAATAAAGAGGTGATAGAACAGATGGCCCTCAATGGGGTTGACTGTATAGAATTACAGATTCCATTTTCCGAACCTATCGCAGATGGCCCTGTTATTTTAAAAGCCAATCAACAGAGCCTGGAGGCCGGGATTACGGTTGAACAATGTTTTGCCTTTGCAGCAGAAATGGCTGCCAAATATCCGGATGTCTGTTTTTTGTTTATGACCTATTACAATATAGTCTTCAAGTATGGCGAGGCAGCGTTTCTTCGCCGAACCAGAGATGTCGGATTGGTTGGTACGATTATACCTGATCTGCCTCCCGAAGAAGGGGAGCAGTATTTTGCTTTGAGTAAAGAATTAGAGCTGGCCCCGATCACCTTTTTTACCCCGACCTCAACTGCGGAAAGAATGACAGAGGTCGCACAGCATGGAGAAGGGTTTGTTTACTGCGTGGCCAGGAGAGGCGTAACCGGCAAGCAGACAGCGATTGACGAATCTCTAGATTCGTATCTTGAGCAATGTCGTCAAGCCACGGGGCTGCCTTTGGCAGTCGGTTTTGGTATCAGCAACAGGGATGATATTGCGATGTTGACCGGGAATGCCGACATGGCGGTTATCGGCACGGCCACTATCAGGCTTGTAGATGAACAGGGTGCAGCAGCGGTGGGGCCTTTTATTGCTGAACTGGCCGGAGCCGCCTGAGCTGGGGGTACCAAGCGTTGCTATGAACGGCAATGATCCTAGAGGCAAGAGAACTGGGGAAGGAGATATACTGACGATGGGACAGGTTAACGCTGAAACACTTGGAACGAAAGATATTGTTTGGAAACTTGGTGATCTCTATTCAGGCACCGATGATCCTGCTGCAGCCATAGATATAGAACAGTGTAGGGAAAAAGCTGAAGGTCTCTCCCAACAATACTCGCAAAAAGTGGCAGAGCTTAATGACGACCAGATGTTGCTATTGGTTACTCAATTGGAAGCGGTTGACACCTTGGTTGCTAAACTTGCCACATTTGCCTATTTGTATTTTTCTACCCAAACCGGGAGCGGCGAGGCTTCTGCATTCCTGCAACGAGTCGAAGAACTGGCTGCTGAAGTAGGGCGGTTAACTGTTTTTTTCCGTCTGGAAATTAATGATCTTACAGAGGGGGAAGCAAATCGGTTACTTGCTGCTCCAGCACTAACACCGTATAAGCATTATCTTCAATCACTGCGACGTTTTGCTCCACATCAACTTTCCGGCAAGGAAGAAGAGTTGTTGCAGGATTTTGCTCCGGTTGGTCGCAATGCATGGAATGTGCTTTTTGATAAACTTATGGGCCAGCTACGGTTTGGAGAATCCGGTCGGACAGAAGAGGAAGTGCTCAGTGACCTGTACCACAGTGAGCGACAGGTGCGAAAGCAAGCCGCACAGGAAATGACAGATGCACTGGGGAGCAATATGCATTTGCTCTCCCATATCTTCAATACCTTGGCATCGGAAAAGATGATTTCCGACAGGGTGCGTCGCTATGATTCGTGGAGCAGCGCTATCAATCTCAGCAACGAATTGGAAGCACAGACTGTCGATACCTTAATCAATGCAGTAACAGGGCGTTACGACTTGGTGCACCGCTATTATCAGTACAAAAAAGAATTGCTTGGGTATGACGAGTTGTTTGATTATGATCGATATGCTCCGGTGCTCAGCGACACTGAAGATCCAATTCCATGGGAGCATTGCCGGCAGATTGTGGTCGATGCTTTTAGTGGTTTTTCGCCACGGATGGGCGACATTGCCGATCGTTTTTTTACCAATCAGTGGATTCATGCGCCGATCATAGAGGGCAAAAGAGGCGGTGCTTATGCCCATCCGTGTGTGCCTGAAGTCCATCCCTATGTGATGGTTAATTACGCAGGGACCATGCGTGATGTGTCAACGGTAGCCCATGAACTCGGCCATGGGGTGCACCAGTTCTTAGCTGCAGAAAAAGGATTCTATAATAGTGATACCCCGTTAGTTCTTGCTGAAACAGCTTCTGTTTTTGCCGAATTTATCGTTTTTAACGCTCAGCTGAATTTACTCAAGGATAAAAATCAGCGGCGAGGCTTTCTCTGCCAGAAAATAGAATCTATATTTGCCACTGTCTTTAGGCAGGTGGCGATGAATAGGTTCGAACATCACATGCATATTAAACGGAGAGAAAAAGGGGAGCTGGCAGAAGAAGAATTTAATAGTATCTGGTTAGATACGCAGCAGGCTATGTTCGGCGACTCCGTTACCCTGACTACAAATTATGCCTCCTGGTGGTCTTATATACCTCATTTTTTAAGTACGCCGGGATACGTGTATTCCTATGCATTTGGTGAGCTGCTTGTGTTGGCGCTTTATTCTCTCTACCAGCAGGAAGGAAGTGCATTTGTCGACAAATATCAAACACTGCTGAAAGCAGGTGGCAGTAAATCGCCTTACGAATTGCTGGAGCCATTTGAAATTGATTTGAATGCGGCATCCTTCTGGGAGGGCGGACTTGATACCATAGAATCGCTCTTGAACAGATTGGACTAATTTTATTCGGTAGGGAAAAGGGGGAGTTATTTCATTGTTTCCTGCTGGTCGACTGCCGTTTTACCCCTCTTTGAATAATAAACATTGCCGGTAGAATCAGCAGCACGCCCAAAAGGGTGGAAAGCGGAGGAATACCTTTTCCCAAGAGCCATTCGATAAGGACTATGAGTGGCGGATAGAGAAAAGAATAGGCTATGACTCTGGTAGGCCCAAGATACAGTGTAGCCCATTGGGAAACGAAAAAGGTAATGATTGTGGTGAAAATTGCCAAGTAGATAATGCCCACCCAAATTTTTGGCTGAATATCCATCCAGGCTACTGTCGGGAGCTTGTACCCACTGAGCACCAGTAGCCAGCCACATCCTGTCACCAGTATCCAAAAGGTCATTATTGCCATCGGCTCGCCACGATGGAGGCGTTTGACCAACGGGGTATACAGTGCCATGAGCAGGCAGCCGAAGAAAAAGATCAAATCCCCCTGATTAAGCTCAAGGGAGAGCATCCTTTGCAGGTTGCCCTCAAAAATAACCCAAAGCGCTCCTAAAGTGGCCGGCAGGAGTGATGCCAACCGATACATCCCCAGTTTTTCTTTGATCAGCACTGCGCTATAAACACTTGATATTCCCGGAACCAGGGTGAAGATAACGCCTGTGTTGAGTGCCGTGGTAAATCGTAATGCAAGGAACATTGACCAAAAAAAAGCCGACCAGAACCCCGCTGATAAGACTGTACCGAAAGAGAGCTGCTGCAGAGGGAGATGTCAGCTTATATTGCCAGTGGATATAAGGTATGAAAAAGCAGGCAGCGCATATAAACCTGAGCAGAATGATGATGCCTGGGTCAAGTGCAGGGGCAATTGCTTTACCCACGGTAAATGAGGTGGCGACCAGAGTAGTACTGAAGAGAATGCACCCGTGTACCAGCCAGAGTGCAGGGATGGCTCCTGTGTTTTGTTGTAACTTTTTCATCATCTAAGCAGGGGCAGCAGCTTGAGATGTAAGCTACCGTTGGTGGCTACTATTTCCTTGGACAAAACAGAGTACGGCTTGTTTCCATAATTGCTGACTTTACCGCCGGCTTCTTCTACGAGCAACCAGCCTGCAGCCGTGTCCCATGGCTGAAGTGCTCGTTCATAAAAGCCGTCCAGGCGACCACAGGCAACATAAGCTAAGTCCAGTGCCGCTGCGCCTGCACGCCGGATATCTCTTACCTGGGGCAGAACAGTTTTCAGTTGCGCAATGAGTTCCTGCAAATGTTGGGGGACATCATAGGGAAAACCTGTGCCAATGAGTGCCTCAATAAGATGATCTGTTGTCGTAACTTTTATGGGATCTCCGTTAAGCCATGCTCCTTTCCCTGCGCAGGCATAAAATAATTCATCCATACAGGGCGAATATATGGCGCACACCTGAGGCTTGCCTTGAGCAAGTAAGGCTATGGAAACACAAAAATAGGGAAAGCCATGGGCGAAATTGGTAGTTCCATCAAGAGGGTCTACAATCCATAATTGTCCGTCCATGTTGTCAGTATGCCCCTTTGCAGATTCTTCAGCGAGCAGAGCAATACCAGGGGTGTCTTTTGCCAGTACAGTGGTAATGGTATCTTGAGCGGCAAGATCTGCCTCGGTAACAAGATCTGTTTTCCCCTTCATTGTAATAGTGTGCGGTTGTTTATATAGCGAAGTAAGTAAAGCTCCGCCTGCCAAGGCGGCTTTGCATGCGACGGTAACAAGGGGGCCCTGTCGCGAATCTCTGCAGTCAGCGGCAGCAGTTGTTATTCTATTCATTGAGTAATGATAATGTAATCACAGGTTAAAGGAAAATGTAGACGGGCAAGAGTAGACGTTGTTTATGCACAAAATCCCTCAAGATCATGATGAACATGCATAGATTTGGTAGGGAAAGAATCTACGGACGGCTTGTCAGCTGTCGGAGGAGTCGTTCCAGAGAGCTAAAACCTCTTTGTAAACAGCTGAACGGGGAAGGTCAAGATCACCTGATATATGGCGAACAGTGTCTTTGAGGGTTGCGTTTTGTTCGTCCCTGTACCACGTTACGAGCTCATGCAAATTATCAGGTTTTTCTTGATGTGGCGCAGCAGCCCCTTGAACTATAAGTACCAACTCGCCTTTGACGCCTTTTGCTACAGATTCAACGAGTTGATTTAAGGTCCCTTCGCGACATTCTTCATGAATCTTTGTGAGCTCCCTTATTAGCTGGGCATCCCGATTGCCGAGAACCGTGAGGAGGTCCCTCAGGATTGTCTGGATCTTGTGTGGTGATGCATAAAAGACCAATGGATAGGGAAGGGGACGGAGGCTTTTGAGAATTTGTCTTCGTTCACTGCTTTTGGCGGGCAGAAAACCAGCAAAGAAAAAACCGGTTTCGGTGATTCCGGATATGGATAAGGCTGCTGCAAGGGCCGAAGGGCCGGCTACAGCAGATACAGGAATTCCGGCATTCCTTGCCTTCTTAACAAGTATTGCCCCGGGGTCTGAAAGACCTGGGGTTCCGGCATCTGAAACAAGTGCAATGTTTTTACCATTAAGCAGTTGATTGACAAGCTGGTCGGATTTTTGTTGCTCCTTTTCACGGTAATAACTTGTTAGGGGGGTCGCTATCCCAAAAGCTGAACAGAGCTTTTTCGTATGTCTCGTGTCTTCACAGGCAATAACATCCACAGAGTGGAGAATTTCACAAGCCCGTTTACTCATCTCGCCGAGATTGCCGATAGGGGTGGCAACAACATAAAGTTGTCCGGAGGGTGCCTTGTTTGTGGGAAGATGCTGGGCCTGTTTCATGGCGGATAGGTTTTTTTTTGTGAATTATGGGGAAGATAGCTGAAAAGATAGACTCTGGATCTGTAAATAAAAAGGATGTAGCTGATAAGGAAAAAAGGTATCCTGAAAGTATCTGGTTAAAATAGCAAAATGTTGAGTTAACTGCTGTAGAAATATTGCCACAGAGGCGGCATGGCGAACAATTATTTCCAAATATTTTTTCAAAGCGGACAGATTGCGAGGTGGTTGATAGATTTTGAAGCCTTGCATTTAGAGTGTGAAAACCTACGCCGTTTGGAACTCTCAGATCTTGATGCTTATCTTTCAGCGGAACGGCAGCTCCAGGAAAAAGGTGTTGCCCTGTTACAGAGTCTTGCCGTGAATACCAGTATGCTTGCTCTTTTTGCAGTGAAAAGTGAAACAGATTTCAAATTGAGAATGCCATCACTCTTTTCTACCGACAAAACAGATATTCTTCGCAAAGTAACCTCTCTTTTGCTGCATGAGAAAAAAAATGCCTGTTTTGAGGCTCAACTTTCCCAACAAGATAAAGGTCGTCTGTATTTTACTGTGTATATGGATGTTCTCCCTGAGGAGGGGAAACATGTAGCCATGTTAAGTTTTGTAGATATCACAGAAGAGAGGTATCTTATTTCCCAGTTGCAGGAGTCGATGGAAAAGTATCGGATGCTTATCACTGCTGCAAATGATGCGATTATCCTGATAGATTGTGCCATGAACAAGATCCTTGAGGTCAACCCGCAAGCAGTAATACTTTTTAGTCGACAACCGGAGTCTATGGTTGGCAGTGACCATGCATTGCTGTATCCGAAGGAGGAAAGAGCGACCTATAGGCGGTACTATCAACAGCAATTACAGAGCGAAGATAATGCTGCAAGTCTTGATACTGCTATTTCAGGGGGAGATGGTGAATTGGTACCAGTGCAAATTCATCTTGCCAGTGCAGAAATTGGAGAGAGAAGGGTGGCATTGGTTACCTTCCATGATTTGCGAAATAGATTGAAGCTGGAGGAACGTAGACGTTTATTGGCAACAGCCGTGGAACAGGCGGCAGAATCTATTATGATTACTGATTTGTCAGGTACAATCGAATATGTGAATCCAGCTTTTGAAGAGGTCAGTGGATATGATATTACAGAGGTAGTTGGGCGGTCTCCGAAAATGTTGCGTAGCAGTGAGACCTCGCGGATGGAGACAAATTTGATGTGGCAGGAGATTTCGAAGGGGCAGGTTTGGAGGGGAACTTTTACCAATAGAAGGAAAGACGGCAGTCTGTATAAAGAAGAGGCGACGATTACACCTGTGAAGGATGGGCAGGGAGCGATCAGGCATTATGTAGCAGTAAAAAGAGATATTACTCGGCAACTAACGCTGGAAAACCAAGTGCGCCAGTCGCAAAAGATGCAGGCGATCGGCACCCTTGCCGGTGGGGTAGCCCATGATTTTAATAATATCCTCACTGCTATTTTGGGCTATGCGGAATTGAGCCAGGCCCTCAGTCAAGAAAACACGGTGCTGCATGATAATTTAGGGGAGGTCATACGTGGAGCTGAAAGGGCAGGGAAACTCATTAATCAGATCCTGCAGTTTAGTCGCCAGAGTGAAAAAAGTGTTTCTACATTGCAGATAGATTTAATCGTAAACGAAGTATTAAAACTTTTTACGCGCCAGTCTTCCGGCCAATATTGAAATAATTGCAAACTTAGCGAAGGGCGCAATGGTTAAGGCGGACCCGACCCAAATGCACCAAGTTGTTTTGAATCTGTGTACAAATGCTTTTCAGGTACTGGAAGAAACAGGTGGCGAGATAAAGGTCGGATTAGAAGAAGTTGTGTTGACCCCACGACAAGGGTTGGAGATAGGCAATCTCAGTCCCGGGGCATACGTATGTATAACTGTGGAAGATAATGGCAAGGGAATTCCAAAGGAGTATATATCTCGTATATTTGAGCCATATTTTACGACTAAGCCCCAAAATGAAGGGACCGGGCTGGGATTATCGGTTGTGCATGGAATAGTAAATGATCACCGAGGTGCCGTAAAAGTTGAGTCAACAGTAGGGAAGGGGACTAAATTTTCTTTGTACATTCCAGCTGCTGATCCAGAAGAAGATGACTGGAAAGTGGATGGTAAATTATCAGTCTTTAAAGGCGGTAGAATCCTCATAGTGGACGATGAACCTCAAATTGTAAGCCTTCAGTCTCAAGTCCTCGAACATCTTGGTTATGAGGTTGTTTCCAGCACGGTAAGTAAAGAGGCTTTGCAGATATTTCAACAGG